>NZ_JAUSCF010000028.1 GCF_030651625.1 Hydrogenophaga sp.
ATCACAGGCTGCTCGGCTCCATCGGATACATACCGCCCGCAGAAGCAGAGGCAAACTACTACCGGCAACTCGCCAGTCAGGTCACCACGGTGGAGGCCTGACTTAAACCAACCGGCCTCCACGATTCCCGGGGCGGTTCAGCTTGGGGGTTTTACGGGTTCCGAACATCTGGTTCCTCAGCAATGAAGTAATCAACAATCAAATGTTGACGAATCTGTACGCTGCGTCTACGCAGAAGTTCGTTCTTTCGGACTCGGTAGACGCGCGCCCACGACTCTCGACTATCAATCGGTTCAAGAAAGCCCTGCTACGACAGCGAACACCTTCTGACCGTGTCCAACGTCCGCGTGGTTACCTGCTTGCCAAAGGTGCGCTCCAGCAGGGCCATGAATGCCGGCCCTTTGTCGTTGGGTACATAGGCTGAGTACACCTCGGTACCCTCCAGTTTCAGGATGCGCGCTCCGTCGCGTTCGATCGGCAGTTCGACGTGTTTTTCGTGGGGTCGCAGCAGAAAGGTGATGACGGGTTTCGCGTTGGGCGGGAGGTCGAATGCAGCAAATGGTTCGCTGTCGACGAGCGCGCGCAGGAAGGTGGATGGGCGCACGATGGTGGAGAAGACACGATCCAGGTGTTGTGTCATCGCAGCCTCTGTCTTCTTCTCCAGGATGGGCACGATCGCAGGCGGGGCAGAGAACGCGACATTGCCGCTGGACAGCAGCGTCTTCACGTCCGTGAACCCGGCGGCCTCGAAACAGCGCTTGAGTTCTGCCATCTTGCAGTTCAGGGGACTGACACCGCGGAGGAAAGCGACGTATCGGGTCATGGAGTGGGATGGCTGATGTCGGTTCGATCCAGCGGCTCAATCGGCGCCATCGAGTGGTTTGACTTCGAGGTCAAAGTGGAGCACATCTTCCCGTTTGCCGAGCTTGGTGTACAGCGCGATCGCCGGTTCATCCTCCACGCCGGTGTCCGCCTGAACAAAGATCACGTAGGCGCCGCGCGCTGCCGCCACCTGCTTCAGCTTTTCGATCAGGGCCGTCGCCACACCTTCTCGTCGGTGGATCAACGCCACGGCCAGGTCGTAGATGCAGATCTCGCTGCGTTGCTGCTCGAATTTCTTCAGCACATAGGCGGCAATGCCTCCCACCACATGGCCGTTCTTCAGGGCCACCAACGCAATGAACGCGTCTCCGCCCAGCAGCTCCCGCAAATACTCGGCACTGGGTCGGTTCCCGTTGTAGGTGTCTGCGTCATCAAAGGCGTCGGCGAAGGTGCCAAGAAGGGCTTCCATGAGCGCCACATCATGGCGCGTCAGCTGGCGGATCTCCAGCGTCATGGGTATCTCCCTGCCTGCGCAACAAGGCCAGCAACCCTATTTGGAACGGTGGATGGCGCAGAGCTTGTTGCCGTCCGGATCACGAACATAAGCGAGGTACATATCCCCCAGCGCACCCGCACGCAGCCCCGGAGGGTCCTGGATCGAGGTGCCGCCATGCGCGACGGCCGTGTCGTGGAAGGTCTTCACCTGTTCGGGTGAACTGCATTTGAAGCCGATGGTGCCGCCATTGGCACAGGTGGCCGGTTCGCCGTCGATGGGCTCGCTGACGCAGAAGGTGCTGCCGTCATGGCGATAGAAAAGCCGGGTATGGCCGGTGCCCGCCTGGTTGCGGTGCGGCTCACCCGCTCCGAGAGTCCCGAGCACTGCGTCGTAGAAGCGCTTGGATCGCTCGATGTCGTTGGTGCCGACCATGATGTGATTGAACATGACTTGTCTCCGTTGCTGTGGCGTGATGCCAGATCTGACCGTTGCTGAACAAGCTCGATGTTAGAAGATTTGCATGCGGCAGCGTTACCCGGAGGTCCAGAGCCTCTGCTGACCGGCGGTCATGAATTCACCCGCCATGACCCTGCCGGAAGCCCTCTACAATCGCGCCCTTTCGCCCTTCAAACGCCCACATGAACATCACCGTCAACGAAGACCTCAAGGCTTACATCGAACCCCTGACCCCGGACGAACACGAGGCGCTGGAACGCAGCCTGCTGGCCGAAGGGTGCCGCGATGCGCTGGTGCTGTGGGGCGATGTGCTGGTGGACGGTCACAACCGCCATGGCATTTGCCAGAAACACGGCTTGCCCTTCAAGACGGTGCAGAACCCGAAACTGCAAACGCTGGAAGACGTGCACCTGTGGATGATCGACCAGCACCTGGGGCGGCGCAGTGTGTCGGACTACCAGCGCGGTGTGCTGGCGCTGCGCAAGCGCGAGATCGTGGCCGAACGGCGCGCGCGTGCGCAAGCGCTGGCCAATGAAACGCGGCCTTCCCATGGAGCGATTGAAGCTGACGAAGACGACGCAGCCCTGCATGCGGCCGCGCAGGCGGCGGTGCTGGAGCCCAAGCCTTTGCAAAGCCGCGAAGACATTGCCCGTGCCGCGCGCCTGACCAGCAGCCAGGTGGGACTGATCGAAAAGATCCAGAAGCAGGCGGCACCCGAAGTGGTAGCGGCTGTGAAGGCGGGCGAACTCTCGCTGAACGCGGCGGCGGTGGTGGCCAGCCTGCCTATGGCAGAACAGCAGGCGGCAGTACAGACGGGCAGGGATGGCCTGAAGCAGGTGGTCAGGCAGGTACGCGAAGCGCGCCGCAAACCCGGGGCAGCCGCAGCTGGCGGCCGTGCTGCGAATGAGGGCGGTGCTTCAGATGCTCTGGCTGGCGAGTCTGGTGCTGCCAGCGATGAAGTGCAAGCGCTGCGCGCGCGCGTGGCGCAACTGCAAGCAGAAAACGCCGAACTGCGCCAGCAGGTGCAGGCCTTGAGCGCTCAGCTGGTCTGACCGATAGTGATCAGGCCAGCGTCTGCTGCATCACGGTGGCATCGCTGCCGTAACAGGCAGAGGCTTTCAGGCCGGGCACCGCCTCAAAGCCCAGCTTCTGCCAGAACGCGCCGGAGCCCTGCACGGCCACCAGCCGGATGTGCTTGAAACCCAGGTTGCCCGCCGTGGCCAGCAACTGCTTGACCAATTGGGTGCCTGCGCCCACACCCGTCAGCTTCCGGGACACAGCGATGTCGTGGAGGAACAGGCCCTGGCCCTGGATGTCGGCCGGCAGCGCTTGGTGGAGCTTGGGTGGATAGATGCTGTCCCAGGCGTGCGCGAGCAGGTAGGCGAGTACCTCGCCATCCTTGCGCATGGCGAAGCAGCAGGCAGGCGAGTGCAGCCACTTGTTTCGCAGAATGTTGGTGCTTTCGGGTTCGACATCCAGATACACCTCGGACTGAACACGCTCAATGCCGCTCCACATGGTCTCTTCGATCGGGTCAATGGTCAGGCTGGTCACGCGGGTATCCACAGGAATGAGCGAAAAGGGGCGCGATTATCGCACCCCCTGTCTCCTTGAATGCTCCCGAGCCTCACTTCACCATGCAGTGCCCAAGTCAGGCCGGCTGAAGGAACACCCGTGCCTTTTTCGGCGACACCACCAGCTTGTCGCCGTCCTTGAAGCCGAGTTCGCGAAAGCGCTCGGCAGAAATCTGGGCCTCGATCAGCGGGTCGTGCCCGGCCGGTGCCTCGGCATCCACCGGTAGCAGTTCCAGTCGCGCGATAGGGCCCACCACGATGGCGCGCTGCAGTTCGGCCACGATGCCGCTCAGGCCCGGCTGGTAGCGCTGCACATCCAGATCGTGCGGGCGCACGTAGGCAAAGGCCTTGGCGTCTTGCGCCTGCGCGTGCTCAGGTGCGTCCACCGACACGCCATCCAGGTGCAGCAGGCCCTCGTGCGCTCGGCCGTGGAACAGGTTGACATCGCCCAGGAAGCCGTACACGAACGGGCTGGCAGGGTGGTCCCACACGTCTTGCGGGGTACCCACCTGCTCCACCTGGCCCTGGTTCATCAGTACCACGCGATCAGAGACTTCCAGTGCTTCTTCCTGATCGTGCGTGACAAAGATGCTGGTGACATGCAGTTCGTCGTGCAGGCGGCGCAGCCAGCGGCGCAGTTCCTTGCGCACCTTGGCATCGAGCGCACCAAAGGGTTCGTCGAGCAGCAGCACCTTGGGCTCCACCGCCAGGGCGCGCGCCAGGGCAATGCGCTGGCGCTGACCGCCTGAAAGCTGCGAAGGATAGCGATCGGCCAGCCAGTCGAGCTGCACCAGACTCAGCAGGTCGTGCACTTTTTTCTTGATCTGCGCTTCGCTGGGGCGTTCGCCGCGAGGCTTCACGCGCAGACCAAAGGCCACGTTTTCGAACACGGTCATGTGGCGGAACAGCGCGTAGTGCTGGAACACGAAGCCCACGTTGCGTTCGCGCACATGCACGTCGGTGGTGTCTTCACCGCTGAAGTGGATGCTGCCGCTGTCGGGCGATTCCAGCCCGGCGATGATGCGCAGCAGCGTGGTCTTGCCGCAGCCGGAAGGGCCCAGCAAGGCCAGCAGTTCGCCGGATGCGATGTCGAGGTTGACGTCGTTCAGGGCGCGGAAGTTACCAAAGTGTTTGTTGACGTTGCGGATTTCGATGCTCATGGTGTTTCGCTTCTTTCTCGTTCTGCTTCATTGCGCAGAAGGCAAGGTATTTGCTCCCTCGCCCCTCTTGGGGGAGGGTGGGGGTGAGGGGCGCGCCTGAAGAAATATGGCCTGGCGAAGAGCCCTCACCCCAGCCCTCTCCCAGAGAGAGAGGGGGAAAGTCCGGGGGCGGGGGCAGAAGTGTCGGGTCGTTCCGGTGGCAACTCGGCCAGCGCCTTCATCTCGCTCTCCATGCGCCACTCGGCGACCGACTTGATCACCAGCGTGACCAGCGCCAGCAGGGCCAGCAGCGAGGCCACAGCAAACGCCGCCACCGACTGGTATTCGTTGTAGAGCACCTCTACGTGCAGCGGCATGGTGTTGGTCTGGCCGCGAATGTGGCCGGACACCACCGACACCGCGCCGAATTCGCCCATGGCCCGCGCATTGCACAGGATGACGCCGTAGATCAGGCCCCACTTGATGTTGGGCAGCGTCACATACCAGAAGGTCTGCCAGCCGCTGGCACCCAGCACGATGGCGGCCTGCTCTTCGTCGTTGCCCTGTGCCTGCATCAGCGGAATCAGTTCGCGCGCGATGAAGGGGAAAGTGACAAAGATGGTGGCCAGGATGATGCCCGGCACGGCAAAGATGATCTTGATGTCGTGTTCCATCAGCCAGGGCCCGAACCAGCCCTGCGCGCCGAACACCAGCACATAGATCAGACCGGCCACCACGGGCGACACAGAGAACGGCAGGTCGATCAGGGTGGTGAGGAAAGACTTGCCCCGGAACTCGTACTTGGCAATGCACCAGGCTGCTGCCACTCCGAACAGCAGGTTGAGCGGCACCGCCACGGCGGCGGTGATCATCGTGAGCCGGATCGCAGACCAGGCGTCGGGCTCCTGCAGGGCTTCCCAGTAGGCTTCAAAGCCCTTGCGCAGCGCCTCGGTGAACACGGCGGCCAGGGGCAGCACCAGGAACAGGAACATGAAGCTCAGCGCCACGCCGATGAGCGTGCGCCTGACCCAGACCGACTCGGTGATGGATGTCTTGCCCAGTGAACGCCGTGGAACCGGCTTTGCCGGGCCACTGGCGTTGCCCCCCTGGGGGGGTGACACGCTCGCTTCGCGAGCGGGGCGCGGGGGGGCGCTCATGATGCTCCTCCCGAGCGCTTGCGCTGCCAGGCCTGCAGGCCGTTGATGATCAGCAGAAGAATGAAGGACACCACCAGCATCACGGTGGCCACCGCGGTGGCGCCGGCGTAGTCGTACTGTTCCAGCTTGCTGATGATGATCAGCGGCGTGATTTCCGAGATCATGGGCATGTTGCCTGCGATGAAGATGACCGATCCGTATTCGCCCACGGCGCGGGCAAAGGCCATGGCAAAGCCAGTGAGCAGCGCGGGCGCAATGGCCGGGAAGATGACGCGGCTGAAGGTCTGCCAGCGCGTGGCGCCCAGGCAGGTGGCGGCTTCTTCCAGTTCTTTCTCGGTGTCTTCCAGCACGGGTTGCACCGTACGCACCACAAACGGCAAACCGATGAAGATCAGCGCGATGACCACGCCATTGCGGTTGAACGCGAGCTGGATGCCCATGGGTTCCAGGTACTGGCCGATCCAGCCGTTGCCGGCCAGCAGCGCGGTGAGCGAAATGCCGGCCACGGCAGTGGGCAGCGCAAACGGCAGGTCCACCAGCGCGTCAACGATCTTCTTGCCCGGGAACGTGTAGCGCACCAGCACCCAGGCCACGAGCAGTCCGAACACGGCGTTGACCGATGCAGCGATCAGCGACGCGCCGAACGTGAGCCGGTATGACGCCACCACACGCGGCGAAGACACCGCCTCCCAGAACTCCGGCCAGGTGAGCGTGAAGGTCTTGAGCACCAACGCAGACAGCGGGATCAGGACGATCAGGCAGAGATAGAAAAGCGTGAAGCCCAACGTGATGTTGAAGCCCGGCAGCACGCGGCGCGCGGGGCGACGCGCACCAGTGAGAGGAGCTGCAGCAGATGGCAGCGTAGCGGTTGTCATGTCGTATATCCAGAACGCTTCAGGTCAAAGGCAACACCACCCAGAGGCACCGCGGAACCGGCTTTGCCGGGCCGCAGGTGCCGTCCCCCCTCCAAGCGCCCAAGGCGCGCCAGAGAGGGGGGAAGCCGCGTCAGCGGCGCAGGGGGGTGTACCGAACCCTGCGCAGGGGGGTGTCACCGAACGGTGTACAGCTGATCAAACTTGCCGCCGTCGTTGAAGTGCACCTTCTGTGCGTCGCTCAGCGAACCAAAATACTCGGCCACGGTGAACAGCTTGATCGGCTTGAATGCCTGGGCGTATTTCTTCAACACTTCTTCGTTGCGCGGACGGATGTTGTGCTTGGCCGCGATCTCCTGACCTTCCGGGCTGTAGAGGAAGTCCAGATAGGCTTTGGCCTGCTCGGCGGTGCCTTTCTTGTTCACGGTGCGCTCCACAATGGCCACCGGGTTCTCGGCCACGATGGAAGCGCTGGGGTGCACCACGTCGACCTTGCCCGCACCGAATTCGTTGTTCACCGACACCACTTCCGACTCAAAGGTGATGAGCACGTCGCCAATGTTGCGCTGCAGGAAGACACCTGTGGCGTCGCGGCCGCCGCGTGCCAGCACCGGCACGTTCTTGTAGAGCTTGCTCACGAACTCGGCGGCCTGTTCGTCGGTGCCGCCTTTCGCGCGCACATGGCCCCAGGCGGCCAGATAAGCCAGGCGTCCATTGCCACCGGTCTTGGGGTTCACCACCACCACCTGCACGCCCGGCTTGATCAGGTCGTCCCAGTCCTTGATGCCTTTGGGGTTGCCGTTGCGCACCAGGAACAGCATGGTCGAAGTGGTGGGTGCAGCGCCGTTGGGGAAACGCTGCGCCCAGTCGGCAGCGACCACGCCCTTGTCGGCAAGGAACTGCACGTCGGTGGTGGTGTTGAAGGTCACCACGTCGGCTTCAAGACCATCGGCCACGGCCCGCGCCTGGGCACTCGACCCTGCGTGCGACTGGTCCACCTTGATGTCTTTGCCGGTGGTCTTCTTGTAGTGCGCCACGAACGCCGCGTTGAAGTCCTTGTAGAACTCGCGTGAAACGTCGTAAGACACGTTGAGCAGACCGGATTGCGCCGAGGCGATGGAAGCCAGGGAAAGCGCCAAAGCGCCCAGGGTGCGTTTGAAGGTGTTTTTCATGAAAGCTCCGTGTTCAGGGAATGTGCGGATTCTGGGAGTCGCCCTCACATAAACAAACGACTTTGTTCTTCTTTCTTTATTTCTTTTAGAAATAAAGAGCCGGAAATGGGTGCCGAGTCCTTGACCGGCGCGCCAGCCCCGTGGGAGTCAATGCGGCTCAGTGGCCGGTACGCGCCCGGACACATCGGCACCCAATGACTGCAACAGCGCCAGACCCAGCGGCCACTCGCCGTGGCCGGAATCGACATTGATGTGGCCGGCGTCGTTCAGACGCACGAACTCCGAACCCCAGGCACGTGCATACGCACCAGCCAGCCGCACCGGGCAATAGGCGTCGTTGCTGCTGGCCACCAGCACGCTTCGGTAAGGCAAGCGCTGGTAGGGCACGGGAGCGAAGTCACACAGAATGCCCCTGCGCTCAGGATCGGCAGGCGCCACCAGCAGCGCACCCTGAATGCGGGTGGCCACGTCGGCGGAAAGGTGTGTGGTCGCAATGCATCCCAAACTGTGCGCCACAACAACCACCGGCCCCGGTGCCTGCTCAATGGTTTCGCTCAGGCGCTCGACCCACGCCCGTCTTAGCGGAGAAACCCAGTCGTCCTGCTCCACACGCAGGCAGTCTGGCAGGCGCTCTGCCCAGAGGGACTGCCAGTGGCCTGGGCCGGAATTGCGCCAGCCCGGAACGATGACAACAGTGGGTGCGGCAGCCATGCCCGATCCCCCGTCTTCAGCGATTGGGCTGTGGCGTGATGCGCAGGTAGGGGCGCACCGCTTTGAACCCTTTGGGAAAGCGCTCGGCAATCTCGGCCGGGTCTTGCAGGCTGGGCACAATGACCACATCGTCGCCGTCTTTCCAGTTGGCTGGTGTGGCCACCTTGTGGCTGTCGGTGAGCTGCAGCGAATCGATCACGCGCAGGATCTCGTCGAAATTGCGCCCGGTGCTGGCCGGGTAGGTGAACGTGGTGCGGATCACCTTCTTCGGGTCGATGATGAACACGCTGCGCACCGTGGCTGTGGCCGACGCGTTGGGGTGGATCATGTCGTAGAGCGTGGCCACCGAACGGTCTGCGTCGGCCAGGATGGGAAAGTTGACCGTGGTGTTCTGGGTTTCGTTGATGTCGAGCACCCACTGGCCGTGCGATTCGAGCGGATCGACGCTGACCGCGATGGGCTTGACGTTGCGCTTGGCAAATTCGGTGGCCAGGGCAGCGGTCCTGCCCAGTTCGGTGGTGCAGACCGGCGTGAAATCGGCCGGGTGGGAAAACAGAACCACCCAGTGATCACCCGCCCATTCGTGAAAACGGATGGGTCCGGCGGTGGATTCCTGTGTGAAGTCGGGGGCGGTGTCGCCCAGGCGAAGTGTCGACATGTGTTTTCTCCTTGAAAGGGCCATCCCATTGTGGAGAGCGCTGTTGCAATACCCAACGACTGTGAAGTGGTTTGTTTATGCACCCAGGGAATAAAGACAGTTGTGAGCGCCGCGTGGCGTCACAATGGACCAGCAGGTGAATGCGTCGATGGGCGCACACTGTGCCTACGAGCCCCCGCACGGGCGGCATGCTGTTTGTCCTCCTGGGCAAATGCGATCACACAAGGAGGTCACCATGACAAACCAACAACCACCACCCGATCAGGCGCTGGCCGAACACCCCCTGGAATACTCGGATCCGGAGCTGAGGGCGTACAGCGAAGAACAGGCGGAAGACATTCTCGACACCGTGGTGCACTACATGCCCGTCGTCTTGCCGGTCATGGGTGCGATCCTGATTTTCATGCTGGCCTTCATTGCGGTGTTCATGGCCTGAGCCTTTGGCTTCACCCTCAGGACAGGTCAGCAGGTGATTGCCTCAGTGCGCCCCCTTGCGCTCACTTCCTGGTGTAGATCTGGTCGAAGGTGCCGCCATCGGCAAAGTGCACCTTGGCCGCGTTGGCCCAGCCACCGAAGGCGTCTTGGATCTTGAACAGGTTCAGCTTCGGCAGTTGCCTGACGTACTTTTCTTGCGCCTTGGTCGAGGTGGGCCGGTAGAAGTGCTTGCCCGCCAGATCCTGGCCTTCATCGCTGTACAGGTACTCCAGGTAGGCCTGCGCCACGGCACGCGTGCCTTTCTTGTCCACATTCTTATCGACCACGGTCACGGCCGGTTCGGCCAGGATGGACAACGAGGGGTAGATGAAGTCGACCTTGTTGCCGAACTCTTTCTCCAGCAGGTAGGCCTCGTTTTCCCAGCTGATGAACACGTCGCCCTGGTTGCGCTGCGCGAAGGTCACCGATGAACCGCGCGCGCCGGTGTCGAGCACGGGCACGTTGGCATACAGCTTGGCCACGAATTCCTGGGCCTTGGCGTCGCTGCCGTACTTGCGCTTGGCGAATTCCCACGCGGCGAGGTAGTTCCAGCGCGCGCCACCAGATGTCTTGGGATTGGGGGTGATGACCTTCACGTCCGGGCGAATCAGGTCGTCCCAATCCTTGATGTTCTTGGGGTTGCCTGCCCGGGTGACCAGCACGATGGTGGAGGTGTAGGGCGAGCTGTTGAGTGGCAGGCGTTTTTGCCAGTCCGCGGGGATCCAGCCGCCGTTGGCGTGCAGGGCGTCGGTGTCACCGGCCAGGGCCAGGGTGGCCACGTCGGCGTCCAGACCGTCAATGATGGAGCGGGCCTGTTTGCCAGAGCCACCGTGGCTTTGTTTGATGGTGACGTCCTGCCCGGTCTTGTTTTTCCAGTGCTTGGCGAAGGCGGCGTTGAACTCCACGTAAAACTCGCGCGTGGGGTCATAAGAAACGTTGAGCAGGGTGACCGGGGCGGGCTGTGCCTGGGCAAAGAGGCTGGCAAAACCCAGCGAAAGCACGCTGAGAGTCTGAATGAGATGGCGGCGGGTGGTCATGGGGTTCGTTCCTTTCGGCGACTGTTGAAGTGGTGCCGATGATTTCGGTAATCACCCGGAAAAGGAACGAATGGATTGTTGCTTGCTTATTACCGAAACATCTATTGCGACGGCAGACACCCTGCCACGGCCACCTGACTGCACTCTCTGAAACAGGCTTCGTCAAAGATTGCACAGCGGGTCGCGCCCGACGGTGCATCGCACCAGACTCACCTGCACAGCGCCGGGGCTCGGTTGTCTGGAGGCGGCTGTGTGCTGGAAACCCATGCCCTCAGCACACGGGACTCAAAGACCGCGCGAGGGAGTGGGGGTCGGCGACTCGGCGCTGTAGGTCAGGCGCACGCTCATGTCGTTGAGCAGTTGCAGTCGGATGCTCATGCGGCGGAACAGCCACATGCGGTCGACGCTGCCTTCTCGCACTTCGCTGCGGCGGCTGCGGGTACCCACGTCGAGTCCGTAGCGGGCACGCAGCGAGGCTCCGAGCTCCTGAGTGACGGCGCGGGCGCGCTCGGTGGATCCAGGGTTGGCCAACAGCACCACGCGTTGCAATTGATTGTCTTCAAAGAAAAAACTCACCAGAAAATCCTGCCCGGCGAGTTCATGGCGTGGGATTTCCAGCAACAGGCCTTGTTCCTGCGCTCGCTGTTCTGCCGAGGTGTCCTTCACTTCGGGCAACAGCCGGCTCACCTCGGCCGGGCTCGCGCCGATGGGTGCGCCGCCCCACAACGCCTGCGCAGAAACGGTGGAAACCGTGATGGCAAGAACAAGGCCAAGAAGTGCTTTTTTCATGTGAGGTGTCTGACGACAGGACGCAACAAAAGTTGCGCATCCGCCTGTGGGTGCATGCCGGGCTGTGTCTGGACACCGGGCCCGATGGTTCGCACGGGTTCGCCTCACTGTAACAGCGCCCTCACCATGAGCGCAGCGCCAGGCGCATGCCCTCGCGCCGGGCGCTGCGATCGCCTGTCAGGCGGCCTTGGCCGACCAGGCTTCCGCATCCATGGCGCCGAGCAAAGGCGCAAGCTGTGCAGCAAAGCGTGCGGGCTCTTCGATCGGCCCCATGTGGCTGGCGCCCTGGAGGCTGGTCACACTGGTGGCGCCACACACCGCAGCCAGCAGGTCGACCACCCGGCGCGCGGGCCAGGGCGAGGTGGAACCCTGAAACAGGTGCACCGGCATCGGCAAACGTGCGTAGTGTGCCGGTTCGGTGTCGTCAGAGAACAGCGCGCCGAACTCTGCCCGCACCTTGGGCATGCGCGCGGCCACGGCGTCGCGCCGCGACAGCGGCAGGCTGGCCCAGGTGCCGATGCCCGACCAGTAGTCCACAAAGATTTCTGCCGATGCGTGAAGGTGACCAGATCGCGCAAACGCAGCAATGGTCTGGCCAACCCCGGTGATTTCCTCCCAGGCGCTGCGGTCGGCAGGGTTGTTGAGCAGAGCGAAGCGCACCGGCTCAAACAGGTAGAGGCCTGCGACGCGCTCGGGCCAGCGCATGGCCACGGCCAGCGCCACCGCGCCACCATAGGAATGACCCACCAGGTGAACCGGCGCGCCCGCCCGGTCCAGCACCAGTTCCAGCGCCGCCACTTCGTCTGCCAGGCTCACTTCGTGCTCCCCCAGCCAGTGGCCCTGTGCGCCGCTGCCCAGCAGGTCTGGCGCGATCACCTGCGCCTGTGGCAGCAGGTTGGGGTAAGCCTGCCATTGGCGCCCGCTGCTGCCGCTGCAATGCAGGCACAGCACCGGGCTCTTCGACGCGAGGGTCGACGCATGGGGGACGCGACGGATGTGGGTGACGGATGGCATGGAGGCTCCTGATGGGTAGGTCAATGAAGACGGGTGAACGGTGGTGCCATGCTCCCGCGCAACGGTATTCGGCGCATGTCGGATCACCAGGCTGTGAACCTTTTTGGTAACCACCAGGCCGGACCGGCGGACAAAGCCGGTGGGTTTGTATCGCGCGTGTATCCGCCAGGCAATCAGTGAACCTTTCACGCTGTTGCCCACCTACACTGCGGCCATGTACGAGGCATCTTCCCGTGAACACATCGGTGGCTCACCGCCATCGGACAAGCACCAGCTGCAGGCTCTGGCACGGATTGCCAGAGCCGTGGCCCAGCCTGCGGACCCTGTGCTCTGCCAGCGTCTGGTTGATGAGGTCGCACGCAGCCTGGAGACGCCCATGGTGTTCATGGCTGTGTCCACAGGCGCTTCGCCCGACGCCATGCGCGCCATGGCGGTACACAGGCATGGCGAAGTCGGCCTGCCTTTTGATCTGGTTCTGGGTCCTGGCGATGCAGGGTCGTCACACGGGCCACTGCACATCGAGATGGTCGGCGCTGCCGATCCCGCACCGATCGACCACCTGGTCTTTCATGTCGCCGCCGCGCTGAAGGATGCACAAGGCACGCCACGCGGCTGGCTGGTGGCCATGGACCGGCGACCCGTGGCCCACGGTGATCTGGATCATGCGCAGGAGGTGCTGGACATCGTTGCCGGGCGGCTCTCACATGAAATCGAGCGTTCCCACGCCGACGAGGCCCTGCGTTCGGCCGCACTGGAGGTGGCCAGCGCACGCAGCGACTCGGTGTTCGAACAGATGGTGCGGCTGCTCACCAGCCTGCTGCAGGTGGAGATGGCCTGCCTGGCGCGGCTGACACCCGAGGCGCCGCACAGCCTGCAGGTGCTGGCCATGGAACGCGATGGGCAGTTGCTGCACGACGCGCTGCGCCACGTCCCGGGCACAGCCTGCGAGGCCGTGCTGGGCAAGGCGTTCCAGATCCACACCCATGACCTGCCTTCGCGTTTTCCCAACGATGTCGAGCTTCGGGCGCAGTGTTTCGAAAGCTATGCCGGCTTCCCGCTCACGGCGTCGGACGGCACGCCTCTGGGTGTGCTGTCGGTGGCGTCGCGCCGCGCGCTGACCGACGTTGAACGCATCGAGTCCGTGCTGAAGGTGTTTGCGGTGCGCGCCACCGCCGAGCTGGAACGCCTGCACGCCAGCGAGGCGCTGCGACGCTCCGAGGCCAGTTACCGCGCCATCTTCGAGACCGCAGAAGACTCGATCTTCATCCACGACTGGGACACCGGAGAAATTCTTGACGTCAATCCCAAGGCCTGCGAGACCTACGGCTACAGCCGCGAGGAGTTGCGCCGGCTCACCGTGGCCGACATCAGCGCTGGCCAGCCCCCCTATACCCGTGACCATGCACTGCACTGGATCCACCTGGCCAAGCTCGGGCGCTGCCCGCCGTTCGAATGGCGGCGCCGCAACAAGGACGGCAGCCTGCACTGGGACGAGGTGCGCCTGAAGTCCGCCATGATCGATGGTCAGCCACACATCCTGGCCTTCACACGCGACATCACCGAACACAAGCTGGCCCTGGCCGCGCTGCAGGCGCGTGAGGAACAGTACCGGGCCATCTTCGACGAGAGCACCGACTGCCTGGGCCTGTGGGACAGGAACGGACGGCTGGTGGACGTGAACCAGGCGTTCACCCGCATCCGGGGCTATACCCGCGAAGAGGTGCTGGGCCGCACCCTCACCGATCGCAGAAACGAGCCCTCGGCACCCCAGCGGCAGGCGCTGATCGAAGGCGCCCTGGCGGGCCACAACGGACGCATCGAGGTGCAGCTGCCCTACCTGCATGGCGGCACCATGGACCTGGAGATCCGCTACGTGCCCGTGACCTTCGGCGGGGAGCGCTACGCCTTGTCGGTGGCGCGCGATGTGACCGCCAGCCGCGAGCGTGAACGTGCCCTGGTACGCAGTGAAGCGCGACTGCGCGCCACGGTGGAGGCAGCGTTCGATTGTGTGATCGGCATGGACGGCGAGGGCCGCATCGTGGAATTCAATGCGGCGGCCGAGCGCTGCTTCGGACGCCGCCGCGAGGACGTGCTGGGCCGGTTGCTGGCCGACGTGATCATTCCCGAGCGCCACCGCGACGCCCACGCCCGGGGCCTCAAGCATTTTCATGTCAGCGGGCGCGGCCCCATGGTCGGGCGCCTGGTCGAGACCACCGCCCTGCGGGCCGATGGCGAGGAGATGCCGGTGGAACTGGCCATCAGCGTGGCCGCCGTGCCCGAGGGCAGCATCTTCGTTGGCCACCTGCGCGACATCAGCGCGCGCCGCGCCGCCGAAACCGAGCGGCTGGCGCTGGAGGCGCAGCTGCGCCAGGCGCAGAAGATGGAAGCCATCGGCCAGCTCACCGGTGGCATCGCACACGACTTCAACAACATCCTCACCAGCGTCATCGGCTACCTGGTGCTTGGCCAGGAACGCGCGGAAACGCTGCAGGACGCCACCCTGGTGCGCCAGTTGGGTCAGGCACATCTGGCGGCGCAGCGCGCACGCGACCTGATCGCCCAGATGCTGACCTTCGCCCGGCGCCAGAAGGGCGAGCGCCGCGCACTGGCGCTGGCGCCCCTGGTGCGCCAGACCCTGGAACTGCTGCGCTCCACGCTGCCCAGTTCGGTGTCGCTGGTGAGTGATTCGGTGCATGCGAGTCACGACGCCAGCGCCCCCTGGGTGATGGCCGACCCGGTGCAACTGGAGCAGGTGCTGTTCAACCTGTGCATCAATGCGCGCGACGCCATGGAGGGCAACGGACACATGCAGGTGGGCCTGCGCGCCGCACCATCACAAGCGTGGCACTGCGCCAGTTGCCAGGCGCGCGTGCCAGGTGGTGGCCCCTGGGTGGATCTGCATGTGAGCGACAGCGGTCCGGGTGTGGAGCCCGAGTTGCTCGAACGCATCTTTGACCCCTTTTTCTCCACCAAGCCACCCGGCCAGGGTTCCGGCATGGGACTGGCCATGGTGCACGGCATCGTGCACGACCACGGCGGGCATGTGATGGTGCGCCGCAGGGAGGGCGGTGGTTCCGTATTCAGCGTGATGCTGCCGCTGACCTCCCCCAGCCTGGCGGTGCTGCCCGCCGTACCGGGACAGCTTGCCGCGCCGGCCCAGCGTCCGCTGCTGAGCGGACGGGTGCTGCTGGTGGAAGACGATGCCATGGTCGGCGACTACCTGGTCGAACAGCTGCAAAGCTGGGGGCTGCACGTGGAGCTGCAGTGCGACCCAGCCAAGGCCCGTGCCTGGCTGGAAGACCCGGCAAAACAAATGGACCTGCTCATCACCGACCAGACCATGCCGGGCCTGACCGGACTGCAACTGGCCGAAGTGGCGCACCGCCAGCGCCCGGGCCTGCCGGTGCTGCTGGTCAGCGGCAATGCTGGAGGCTTTGACGCCGACGAGCTCGCCCGGCTCGGCGTGTGCGCCGCACTGGCCAAGCCGCTGGTGGCGGAAAGCTTGCTGGCACAGGTGCGGGACGCGCTGGCGCCAAATGCCAACTGAACGGGCCAACCGATACCGCCCCGATACACCGGATACAGCAGTCATACGCAACGGCCAATCTCTGAAGCATCGCGGATACCGCGGACCCGCACAGTGGCGACCCAGCCAGTCCGTTCCTGAAACCAGGGCGGTGGTCACGGAGCAACGCCATGCATCAGGACACCACCTCAGGGCCCGAGGGCGCACCCAGCACCCACGACACCTGGGTCTGCCCGACCGGTTTTGACAGCGCGCGCCTGCATGAAGCGGTGGTGGCCATGTACGAAACCGTGGCCCGCTCGCCCCGGCCGGGCGCCTTCCACTTCCACGTGGGTGCCGACTACGCCGTGCAGCGACTGGGCTACCCGGCGGCAGATCTGGCCGAGCTGCCAGCTGCATGCACCCGGCGCTTTGCGGGTGTGGGCAACCCCTTGCTGGCTGGCCCCGTGCCCGAAGGCGCGGTGGTGCTCGACCATGCCTGCGGCAGCGGCACCGACCTGCTGCTGGCCGCGCGCCGCCTGGGCCCGGCCGGTCACGCCATCGGGGTGGACATCACGCCGGGCATGCGCGCCGCCGCAATGGATGCCGCACGCGCCATTGCATTCGACACGCCCATCGAGATACTGCCCGGCAGTTTTGACCAGTTGCCGTTGCCCGCCCGCAGCGTGGATCTGGTGCTCTCCAACGGCGTACTCAACCTGGCGTCCGACAAGCTGCAGGTGCTGCGCGAGACCTGGCGCGTGCTGCGCCCGGGTGGTGCGCTGTACCTGGCCGACGTGGTGCTGGGCCGCCCGCTGGCCGCACCCAGCCGGTCCAACGCCGCACTCTGGGCGGCCTGTGTGGGCGGCGCCATGACGGAGGCTGCCCTGCTAGACGCGATGCTTCACGTGGGCTTTCACGCGCCGCGCATCGCTGCGCGCCACGACCCTTTTGCCGGCACCCGCCTGCCGCTGAAGTTCGGGAGCGACATCCAGGTGGCTTCGGTCACCCTGTCGGCCCACAAGCCGGTCTGAGAGGCTGAGAGTCTTTCGCTCATGCCCGAGCAACTCTCAGCCTCTGAACCCCCCTGCGGCGCCAGACCATTTTTCCTTTGCCTTTGTTTCCCGCCCCACAGGGCATTCACCCAAGGAGTTTCAACATGCTCACCAAATACATCATCGAACGCAACGTGCCCGGCATCGGCACCCACCCGGCCGACGCCTACTGCGGCATTGCCCAGCAGTCCAAGGACGTGCTGGTCAAGCAGGGCCCGGGCATCCAGTGGCTGGAGTCCTTCGTCGTGCAGGACAAGACCTACTGCGTCTACCTCGCCGAGAGCGAAGACATCATTCGCGACCACGCCCAGAAAAGCGGCTTCCCGGCCGACCGAATCGAGGCGGTGAAAACCATCATCGACCCCAGCCTGGCGCCCGCCTGAAGCTGGACATTCCACAACCCTTGCGCCGCGACCGGACCGCTTCCGCGCCGCGGCGTTTTCTTTTCAAGGAGCGCCACCATGCGCCACGACCACATTCTTCAAACCATTGGCCGCACCCCCGCCGTGCGCCTGACCCACATGGCCCCCGCACACGTGGCCGTCTACGTGAAGCTCGAAGCCTTCAACCCCATGGGCTCGGTGAAAGACCGCATGGCCCTGGCGGTGATCGAGGACGCCGAAGCCCGCGGCGAGCTGCGCCCGGGGCAGACCGTGGTGGAAGCCACCAGCGGCAACACCGGCATCGGCCTGGCCATGGTGTGCGCCCAGAAGGGCTACCCGCTGGTCATCGTGATGGCCGAGAACTTCAGCATTGAACGTCGGCGCCTGATGCGCTTCATGGGCGCGCGTGTGGTGCTCACGCCCGCCGCCCTCAAGGGAAGCGGCATGATCGCCAAGGCGCGCGAGCTGGCCCAGGCTCATGGCTGGTTCATGCCCTGCCAGTTCGACAACGAGGCCAACGCCCGCGCCCACGAACAGACCACGGCGCAGGAAATCCTGGCCGACTTTGCCGACGCACCCCTCACGCACTGGGTCACCGGCAGCGGCACGGGCGGCACCCTGCGCGGCGTGGCGAGGGTGCTGCGGAAGCATTCGCCCCAGACCCGCATCGTGGTGTGCGAACCCGACAACGCACCGGTGCTGGCCAGCGGCACGCAGCCACACGTCAGCGACGGCAGCACCAGCCACCCGGAGTTCCGCCCGCACCTGATGCAGGGCTGGACGCCCGACTTCATTCCCACCCACACCGGGCGCGCACTGAGCGACGGACTCATCGACCAGGTGTGTCCGGTGGACGGCGCCCGGGCACTGGCGGTGGCGCGCGAGCTGGCGCGGCGCGAAGGCATTCTGGCCGGCATCACCGGCGGCGCCACCCTGGCTGGCGCGCTCGAACTGGCACAGGGTCTGCCCGCCGGCAGCCGCGTGCTGGCCATGCTGCCCGACACCGGCGAACGCTACCTCAGCACGGTGCTGTTCGCCGACATCGAGGCGCACATGGACGAAGACGAGTGGCGGATCTCGCGCAGCACAGCGAGTGCGCGTTTCGACACGGTGAACCCGCCCCCGACGACCACCGCGCCCGCGCCCGCCCCTGCCCCGGCCACCGAAGTGGCACGGCAGCAATTGCAGCAGACCCTGGGCGATCCGGCCACACCGGTGGTGATGTACGCCTTGAAGTGGTGCGAGTTCTGCTGGTCGCTGCGCCACTTCTTCCGCCGCATCGGGGTGGACCTGCATGTGGTCGAACTCGACGATCCGAAGTGGCAGGCCGAGGCCATGGGCACGCAACTGCGCGCGGCCCTCCACGAGCACACGGGGCAGACGACCATCCCGCAGGTGTTCGTGTGCGGCCAGTGGCTGGGCGGTTGCATGGACACGCTGGCGGCGTGGGACAACGGCACGCTGCAGACCCTGCTGGAACAGGCAGGCGTCGGTATCGCGGACGTGGCGCCCTTCGACACCCGCAGCCTGCTGCCGGCCTGGATCCAGCAGCGTGCTGCGTGAACCTAGAAACACCCCCGCGCCGCTTCGCGTCACCCCCTCAAGGAGGCGGCGCTGGCCGTCCGGCAAAGCCGGCCCGGCGGCGCCCTGGACTGCACCGCTTCGTGCGTCGGGTGCTGCTCCGGCACAATGAAATACTGACATGATCCGCTCATGACCGCTCTGCACAGGGTGGCCGTTCTGGCACTGCTGGCCCTGGTCGCCCTGCCGGTACTGGCCACTGCAGCGATGGCCATGGGTGCTTTGCTCGACCCTGAAGCCTGGCATTCCCTGTGGCACGACACCCAGTGGCGTCGCGCCCTGGGCCTGAGCCTTTG
>NZ_JAUSCF010000030.1 GCF_030651625.1 Hydrogenophaga sp.
CCATCGTTCTTGCGACCCGTGACCAGGCGCCGTACCACCTCTGCGTCGATCTCTGACATACGTGTCCACCTTGTTCTACATGGACACGTAGCTTCCCCTCTCAAGCGCTCTGTGGGAAGACGTAGTTGGATGACCGCTTACCATAGGGGAACCCCGCCTAGTGCTCATGGACGAACCTGCAGCGGGTCTGAACATGTCCGAGAAGGCCGAGATCGCAGATCTGATCAAGGGCATTGCAGCCCAGGGGGTTTCAATCGTGCTGGTCGAGCACGACATGAAGTTGGTAATGGGTGTGTCGCAAAGGTTGCTGGTCCTCAACCACGGTCGCCGCCTTGCCTTCGGTGCCACGAACTTAGTGCGCCAGGATCCGGCCGTTATAGAAGCCTATTTGGGTGCAGCATGACCGAACTGCTTCGCATTGAGGGACTTTCAAGCTACTACGGACGTATCCAGGCTCTGGACTGCGTAAAGCTGGAAGTCGGAGCCGGTGAGCTGGTAGCGCTAATTGGTGCAAACGGGGCGGGCAAAAGCACGCTCTTGCGTTGCATCTCTGGTGTTCAACCGGTGTCGGCTGGATGCATCCATTTCGGAGGCCGTGACATCTCCCGCATGCAGCCCAAGGGGCGCGTGCAAGCGGGCATTTGCCAAGTACCGGAAGGACGGCAGGTATTCGGACCAATGTCGGTTGAAGACAACCTGACACTCGGAGCCTTCTGCCGGCCACGGGACAAGTCGGTCGCGGTGGATCTGGACGCCGTGTACACAATGTTCCCAGTGTTGTACCAGAAGCGAAATCTCGCGGCAGGCACCCTGTCGGGTGGACAACAGCAGATGCTCGCTATGGGTCGCGCGCTTATGGGGCGCCCTCAGCTGCTGCTGCTCGACGAGCCTTCAATGGGGCTGGCCCCGCTCATAGTGCGAGAGATATTCGAAATCATCGGGCGACTGCGATCTCAGGGAACAACGATTCTCCTCGTCGAACAGAACGCGCACTTCGCGCTTTCTGTAGCGGATCGCGGGTACGTGATCGAAACCGGTCGCATCACACTGACAGGTGCGGGGCATGACCTGATCGCACGCCCAGAGGTGCAAGCCGCCTACCTCGGTATGCAGGATCCTGCGGAACGCGAACACCCGGGCTAAGCGGGCCGTCTTGCTTGACTTCTTCTAACCGGAAGTATTGTGGTGGGCGTCACCCACTAAGACGCCTGGCGGCGACAGATGACATGTTTTAGATACGATCCGTATCGCTGTCACAACGTGCGATCTTCGAACAAGTCTTGCTATGAGATTATAGAAATATTACTTTGCAATACTAGGGAAAACACCAGTATGTTTTGTTTATTTCGAGACGCATAGTATCGTAATCAAAACAGCCGTTTTATTGGAGCTATTGTGAAACTTGGAAGGTTTGTTATCCAGGGCCTCGACGGCCCAGTCCAGCGCATCTGCATGGTGCTGCCAGAGCAATCTCGTGTGATCGACCTGCGCGCGGCCGAAGCCTTGCGACAGCAGTCGCGCGGCGCCAGCCGTGATGCAGCCCTGCGCTACGCCTCGATCTTGTTCCCTGAAAGTATGTCGGCCGCCATCGCTCTGGGGGAGCAGTTTCTGGAAACGGCGGCAGAAGCCGCGCTCAAGCACGGGGATGACGCATCCCTTTCGTTTGAAGGGCTGCATTGGGGCTCGGCTTGTGATCCGTCTGTCGTGCGTGACGGCCTTACCTTCGTGAAGCACATCCGGCAGTTCCATGAACGCATGAATCTCACCCCCGCACCTGCGCTGCTGCAAGTGCCCGGCTACTTCAAGGGCACACCGTGGACGGTGATAGGCCATGATGCCGAGGTGCCCTGGCCAGCCCGCGCGGAGAAGATGGATTACGAACTGGAGATCGGCTGGGTCATGGGGCGTACCGCTCACAACATCACTCCGGATACCGCGCGATCCCACCTGTTTGGCGTCACCATATTCAACGACTTCTCTGCTCGCGACCTGCAGGCCAACGAGTTCGCAATCGGCATGGGGCCCACCAAAAGCAAGGACTTTGCCTATGGCATCGGCCCCTGGATTACCACGATCGACGAATTCCCCCGACTGGACAACATACGCATGTCGGTGCGAGTCAACGGGGAAACCTGGGGCGAGGGCGACAGCTCGGAGTTGCTCTGGAGCGTTGAAGAATTGATCGCTTACGTCTCGCTAGGCGACCATGTGCAGCCGGGCGACGTTATCGGCTCCGGCACCATGGGCAACGGCTCTGCACTGGAATTGGGTCGCAGCCTCACACCTGGCGACATCGTGGAGCTGGAGGTGTCGGGCGTCGGCGTCCTGCGCAACCGGATGGGGCCGCGCCAAGAGGGCACCTGGTGGCCTACTCCGCGCAAGCCCTTCATGTAAGCGGACGAGCGATGAAATTTGCCCTGGGTACTTTCTCTCGGCAGGGTGAGCCGCGCTTCGCCGGCCTCTGTTTTGGCGAACACGTACTTCCCTTAGGTGACGTACACGCCAATGCCGTGCGGTGCGGAGCCCGGTGGTCCAGCAGGGTTTCGGTTCTCGAGCTCCTGCAGGACTGGCCTACCAACCTGGCGGTGATGCGCACGCTGGCGGATCAGTTGTCCCCCAAACACCCTGGCTCGTTGCTGATGTCCAGCCTTCAGGTCCATGCGCCTGTTGACCTGCCGCGTCAAGTATTGTGCACTGGAGCGAACTACCGTAAGCATGTGGTGGACCTCACTCTGGACATGGGCGTCGGCCCGGCGGGTCTTAAAGGTGACGCACTGCGAAAGTGGGCGGAGGAGATGATGGACGAGCGGGCGAACAACGGGGAGCCCTATGTTTTCCCGAAGCTGCCTTCAGCCATCACCGGTGCCTTCGACCCAGTCGTCCTTCCCGACACCACACAAAAGCCGGATTGGGAGCTGGAGCTCGCGGTGATCATTGGTCGCCCGGCTCGCAACGTTTGCCGTGCTGATGCGCTCAGCTATGTCGCCGGATACTCGATCGTAAATGACGTCTCTGCACGCGACCTAATTGCCCGCACTGACTACAAGATGCTGGGCACCGACTGGCTGCGGTCCAAGTCACCCCCCACTTTCATGCCCTTTGGCCCAACCCTGGTGCCGGCATGCTTTGTGTCGGACCCACAGAACCTTCGCATGAACCTGAAGCTGAACGGTCAGACCATGCAGGACGAGTCCACGGCCGACATGCTGTTCGACGTGGCGCGACAGATTGAATACATCAGCTCGCACGTCGCGTTGTGGCCGGGTGATCTCATCGCTACCGGCTCACCTGCAGGTAACGGCACCCATTACAACCGCTTCCTCCGGCATGGCGACGTGATGGAAGCGGAAATCGAAGGCTTGGGCAGGCAACGCAACGCTTGCGTGCGGCACGAGCAGAACAATTAAATCCATCACCCTCTGGCGAACAAGGAGACATGACATGACACAAAAGAAAAAGGTACTGGTAGTGGGCAGCGGCATAGGTGGCTCCACCCTGGCATACACATTGCAACGAGCAGGTATCGACGCTCACTGCATTGACATCAAGTCGTGCATACCGATGACCGGATCGGGCATCAATTTGATGCACAACACACTGCGCGCTTTGGGCAGCATCGGACTTGCAGAGCAATGCATGGACAGCGGATTTCCCTTTCAAGCATTCAAGCAGCATGCAGCCTCCGGTCAGTTGCTAATGACCAACCCCGCACCTGCTTGCTGCGGTATCCGAAGGCCCGAACTTGCCCGGATTCTCGAGTCAGCAGCCGAGGGGGTTGGTGCCGTGCTCGAAAAGGATCTGACCGTTACCGATCTGACGGACCGCGCCGACCAGGTTGAAGTCACACTGTCGGACGGTCGCCAGCAGTCCTACGACCTCGTGGTGGCGGCGGATGGCGCCTATTCGAAACTTCGCGACCGGATCTTTGGCCCGGAACACAAGGTCTGGTTCGCAGGCCAGAGCTGCTGGCGCTTCAACGCGCCCCGACCCAACGACGTAGATGCCTTCTGCCTGTGGCGCTCAGCCGACGGCAGACGCACCGTGGGAGCTTTTCCCACCTCGAAGGAGACTTGCTACTTTTTCTTCCTTGAGAGCAGCGATAAACACCTCCATCTTGACAAAGACCAGTTGCACACACTGCTGTTCGAGAGGCTTGCAGCTTTCAGTGCACCCGCCCTACGCGACTCCCTCGCACACGTGACCTCCGCGAATCAGGTGATTTTTCGACCCTTTGATATCAATCTGGTGCCGCCTCCATGGCACAGAGGAAGGGTAGTCCTACTGGGTGACGCAGCGCATTCACCTACCCCTCAGATGACGTCCGGTGGCGGCATGGCCATCGAGGATGCGGTGGTGCTCACCGAATGCCTCTCACAGACTGCAAGTGTCCCTGAGGCATTGCAGAGCTATTCGAATCGCCGGTTCGAACGGGTGAAGACCGTATGGGATGCGTCACTACAGCTTTGCCGGTACGAGCAAGAGCCCGTACCAAATCCACAGCGGTCGGCGGCTTTGTTGCTGCAGACCTATCAGTACCTCGGTCAGCCCATGTGATTACCCAACCGACTCCCAACAAAAACCAACAAAACCAACAGATCCAACAGAAAGACCAGGCGTGACCACTGCAACCATCAATGAGAGTCAACCGACGAAGACATCGGGGCCACGGCGACCTGTTCGCCGAATCGTGACCGGCGAAAACGCGGCGGGCAAATCCATATTTCTTTCGGACGGGCCAGCCCCGAACCAT
This sequence comes from Hydrogenophaga sp., assembly GCF_030651625.1. Classification (GTDB taxonomy): domain Bacteria; phylum Pseudomonadota; class Gammaproteobacteria; order Burkholderiales; family Burkholderiaceae_C; genus Hydrogenophaga. Next base: position 4,751 of record NZ_JAUSCF010000030.1, read on the forward strand.
ACAAGTGGCGTTGGTTCTCCACTGGCCCATGTGGTCTGGGTGACGGGCGATGCCGCAGCGCCCGGCTCTGACCCGGCGCCTGCCGGTCAAGCCTTTGGTTTTCATTCAAAAGGTGGCTCTTTGCTGCGCATCGTCGATTTTCCGCCCGACGAGAGCTACGACACCGAAGAGCTTGCACGCTTCCTAGACGAGCATGGTGTTCGTGACAACGACAATGCCCGTCACTTCTGGTTTCACAAGACCCAATCTCTAGACTATGCCATCGTCCTAGAAGGAGAAATATTCGCCCTGATGGACGAAGGCGAAACTCTGATGAGACCGGGCGACATCCTGATCCAGCGGGCCACCAACCACAGCTGGTCGAATCGTTCCGGCAAACCCTGTCGGATGGCCTTCGTTCTGCTAGACCTTGAGCATGGCGCTAAGGACTGAGATCGGCCCAGGCTTGCAGTTGCAGCGCATCTACAACGTCCGAAGCCAAGCGCTGGGTCTGGGTTGGTGCTGGGTATGCATGTCCCGGATAATGGTCTTGTCATATTCGATCGCGGACCACCTTGCCTACCAAATCGACCTCTAAAGGCGCTGCGGCCAAAGCCGGCATCTCAGCATCCATCCGTAAACCTGTGCGCTCAGGCAACGCCGGCACCGGTTCCCTTCGGGCTCGCCCACCCGGAAGAGCGCGTAGCGACACCTCCAGGGTGGCCATTCTCGATGCCACGCTCAAGCTCCTGGAAACGACTCCGCTGCAGCAGATATCCATCGAATCCATCGCACGCGAGGCTGGCGTTGGCAAAGCGACTATCTATCGCTGGTGGGAATCGAAGGCCGCAGTGGTCATCGAGGCATTTGTGCGCGCTCACGTTAGCCACACGCCGATGCAAAAAGGTGGGAGTCCGCGTGCGGCACTGACCCGTCACATCCATCTGCTGGTCGACGAGTACAGTGGATGGTCGGGACGCATCGTCGCACAGATCCTCGCAGAGGGACAAGGTGACAGGGACGTGCTGCGCGAGTTTCGGGAGCGCTTCTGGTACGGGCGTCGTGCGGTGGTCCGCGAGGTAGTGGAGGATGCCCGTCGCTGCGGTGAATTCCGCATTGACATGGATGCGGAGCTGCAAATGGACGTTCTCTACGCGCCCATCTACTTCCGACTGCTGGTGGGTCACCTTCCCCTCGACAAGAAGTTCGCGGAAACACACTGCACCACAATGATGCAGATGCTTGCCCCACCCGATTCAAACCTTGGGGCAAAGCCTACGCCCAGGCGCAAGGCAGCCTGATTTTGAAGCTCAATGCACTCCTGCTTTAGGCTTGAGGCAGCAAAGAAATATCGACAAGTCGTTCATAGGTGGTTTCTGCACCAGGCAGCCCTGCGCTGCGACGTTGTTCGATCAACAAGGCCACGCCAGCCGGATCAGGCTGCAGCGAAGCCGCCGTAGTGCGGATCATGACCTCGACTGCAGGCGCAGGAAAGCCAAAGTGGGTCAATACCTGGCGCGCCGTGCCTGGATCCCTGACCATCCGAATGCGTGCCTCGTCCAATGCACCTATCCAGGCCGTGAGCACTGGACGCAACTGCTCTATAGTGCGTCCGCTCACCACCAGACCTTGCCCGGGAAATGAGGGATAGCGATCCTGAATGCTGGCAAGGCGGCTCATGCCTGCCTCGATCGCCATAGCATCGAATGGCGGGCCCAGCAAAGTGGCGTCACCTCGGCCGCTCACCATAGCATCGAAGCGCTCCTTCACGCCACCCACCGGTGCAAGCGAATAGGCATGTTGTCCCAATCCGGCTTCAGCCAGCATCGCGCGCAGGGCAACGATGAAACCATTGCTCGGCCCGTCAACCAGGACGGTTGCGCCGCGCAGATCATCCAGATGGTTCAAACCGGGCCGGGAAATTATTGACAACGGCGTAGTGCTCTCCAATTGTGCAACGACGCGAAGGTCCTGGGGACCCATACGCAGGTTCCAGTCCATCACGTTGTCCATCGCGGTGACTACAGCATCCGCCGCGCCTGAGGCGAGCGCATCGAACTGCATGTCGGACGAAGCGTTGCGCTCGGCCTGAAGTGTCAGCCCCTCTGACAGCTTCCAATTTTCGGCAAGGATGGCCAATGGCGAAGGAACGAACCAAAGCAATCGGAGTGTGCGCACGGCTTTCAACCCTTGTCCTCCAGTTTGGACGCTTCCGCGGGAATGACCGCATGAATGCGCCACTCGGCGTCGATATCCAGTTTCACTGGTTGAAGCGAATCACCCAGGCAGGGGCCGTGGGTACAACGACCCGTATGAATCTCGAACTCCGCGCCGTGACCGCTGCACACGATGCGGGTGGCATCCCGATTCAAGTAAGCATCACGTCGCCAGGCCATTGGACTCCCTGGCCAATGTGGGCAGTCGTTCAACCAGGCGTGCAAGCGCCCTTGGTGCTTCACCACGAACAGCTTGTCACGACCAGGGCTTTTGTATGTGAAGCCCATGGCAGAGCCATCCTCGAGTTCGTCGACGTGACACAGAGGTATTCGGATCATGTCCAGATCAGTCTAGCCAGCGTTGGGCGGTGGACCGCCTGGGGCCCATTTTTCACGCCAGTCAAAGAGGAAGATCTGCGAAAGGTCGGTTTCTGCCATCACTTCGCGCGGCACCCAACTGTCATCGTGAAGGTCCATATCCGCGTCATATTCGATGTGACAACCGAACGGGGTGTTGAAGTACCAGAACCAGTTGGAGCCAAAGCGGTGCCGGCCCGGCCCCCAGTAAGACTGGTACCCCTTTTTCGCCAGCTCCCATCCGGCGGTCATCACCTCACCAGGTCCACCCATATGAAACGTAAAGTGCTCGCAGCCCTGCATGTGAGGTGGGGTCTGGATGAGGAACAGCGTATGGTGTTCGATCGTGCCAGCTGGTCTCAGGAACGGCCCCATGCCAATAAATCGATCACTCACACGGAAGCCCAGTCTTTGGGTGTAGAAGGCTTCAGTGCGCTCGATATCCGGAACGAAATACACCACGTGGGACAAGGTGCGCGGCCGAGGTTGCGCGCTTGGTCCCGCGGCGGGTGATACGGGAGTGTTGACTTGTCGATTCAGATCTCCTGGAGCATTAATCCGTTCTGCTGGGAGACCGACTGGACGCCGCTGGGTGACCTTGAAGCCCAGCACGAAGCCAACATCATCCACGCACTCGAGCGAACCGTCTGGCAAGTGCTTGACTTCCCTGTCACGCCCGACCTCATCGGCGATCGCGCGCAGGGTCGCAGCATCAGCGACCCCATACACCGTCTTGCGAAGCAAGTTCGCCGTATCCAACGTCTTGAGGGGGAGCGTGGGATCGCTTTCCTCCTTTACAACAACGGCAGTGCCATCAAGCGCTTCGAAACGTCCTTTCCCTTGCGACAGCAGGCCGTAGTCGACAAGGAACTGCTCGCAGGCCGTGACGTCTTTTACGCCGAATACAAGCTCGTCTGGTCCGATGATGTTCATGGAATCACTCTCCTTGGGAAATGTGCTTAAGGTCAGCTTAGGCGCTAATGGCATGACTGGCTTTGGGACACTATCAACTCTTAAATACGATACGCTCAGTCTCGTTATCTGATAATGTCATGCAGGGTGACGATGACCGGTATCGGGAAAAACCCGAATACCTCTGAGAAGACACATACAGACTCAAGCAAGAAGCGGGTCTCTAGTGGTTAGGGTTTTCCCAGGGTTCAAAACCTTAGGTCATTTATACAATACGTTCCGTATCGCATTTAATCTGTGCACACCTGCGGATCTGGCGCGCATCCAGACCCTGGGCTTCGGAACAGAAACCTCCTCAAGGATTGTCGTGATTCAACATCTTTTCAAGAACCCCACTCTGTTCCGCCAGGCTGCACTGATCGACGGGCAATGGATCACCGAGACGCCACACGGGCACACGGAACTGCACAACCCTGCCACTGGCGAAGTTCTGGCCAAGCTGCCGCGTTGCAAAGAAGCCGAGACCACGCGAGCTGTCGTCGCAGCGGACAAAGCATTTCGGATGTGGCGCAAGACCACGGCCAAGCATCGCTCTCAAGTTGTGCACCGTTGGTGGGAACTCATCGTCGAAAACAAGGAGGACCTGGCTACTCTAATCACGCTGGAGGAAGGCAAGCCATTGTCGGAGGCGCGTGGAGAGATCGACTACGCTGCCGGGTTTGTGCAATGGTTTGCCGAAGAAGCAAAGCGGGTGCGCGGCGACGTGATCCCCTCACCCAGGGAAACACAGCGCATCGTCACGCTCAAACAGCCCATCGGCGTGTGCGCGGCCATCACCCCCTGGAACTTTCCTGCGGCCATGATCACCCGCAAAGCCGGACCCGCGTTGGCCGCAGGTTGCACGATGGTCGTCAAGCCTGCCAGTCAGACGCCGCTGACCGCATTGGCTCTGGGAGAACTGGCGATGCAAGCGGGATTCCCGCCCGGTGTGTTCAATGTGCTCACAGGCAACGATACGCGTGCAATTGGCGGTGTGTTGACCTCCCACCGCTTGGTGCGCAAGGTGACATTCACTGGTTCGACCGAAGTCGGCAAGGTGCTGTTGGAGCAGTCTGCCTCGTCCATCAAGAAATGTTCAATGGAGTTGGGAGGCAATGCGCCCTGCATCGTGTTCGACGACGCCGACATTGACATCGCCGTTGAGGGCATTCTGGTCGCGAAATTTCGCAACACTGGTCAGTCGTGCATTGCAGCAAACCGTGTGATGGTGCAGGAGGGAATCTACGATGCACTGGCAGCGCGTCTGACTGCGCGAGTGAAGCAGTTCAAGGTCGGTAACGGGCTGGAAGATGGTGTGCAGATTGGCCCGATGATTGACGCAGGTGCGGTGAGCAAGGTCGAGGAGCATGTCCAAAATGCTGTGGCTGGCGGTGCGCGCGTGTTGACAGGTGGCAAGCGCCACGCGCTTGGCGGCGGCTTCTATGAACCTACCGTGCTGGCAGACGTGACAGTGGGCATGGCCGTGGCGGTCGAAGAGACCTTCGGACCGGTGATGCCACTGGTGCGCTTCAGCACCGACGACGAAGCCATCATCATGGCCAATGACACCGAGTTCGGTCTAGCTTCTTATCTATTCAGCAAGGATGCAGCGCGCATCTGGCGAACGGCCGAGGCAATTGAATCCGGCATGGTGGGCATCAACACCGGCATGATCTCTAACGAGCTCGCTCCGTTTGGTGGCATCAAGCAAAGCGGACTGGGTCGGGAAGGTTCTCACTATGGCATCGATGAGTACCTTGAGCTGAAGTACCTGTGCTGGGACGGTCTACAACCCGCATTCGGCTGACCTGGACCTCATACACCCTTGAGGGCATGAAACGTATCCCCTGCATAGCCACAGTCCCCATTGATACCAAATCCATGACCACACTTTCTAACAGCCCAGTCTTCGTATCCGGTGAAGTCGTCCGCCAAGTATTTACTTGGAGCGAAGCAATCGAGTCACTGCGCGCCACCTACCGACTGCCCCCGCAAGCGGGTACCTCGCCGCCTCGCACCGTTGCCACCGTTGGCAAAGCCTGGCTGCGCACCCTACCCGCGTTTCCGCCGACTGGCCGCTACTTCGGGGCCAAACTGATGGGCGCAGGCGTACAAGGGGTTTCCGCTGGAGTCGAGTACGTGATCGTTTTGTTTGATCGAGAAACGAGCCGGATCGCGGCCTTTCTCGACGCGAATGCCATCACAGCCTTCCGCACAGCGGCCACTTCAGCTCTTGCACTGGATGGTCTTGCAAGGGCAACCCCAGCACGCCTCGCGGTGCTGGGCAGCGGTCTGGAGGCCTCCAATCATGTAAGGGCCTTTGCAGCGGTACGCAAGCTGACGGAAGTTGTAGTACACAGCCCCACTCCAGAGCGCCGTACGGCTTTTGCCGAGGCATTAACACGCGACCTAGGTGTGCCCGCGCGCGCCGTGGCGAGCGGGGAGGCTGCCGTGGACGGTGCCGACATCGTACTTGCAGCAGCACGCTCCCAGGGCGAAAAGCCGATTCTCTTCGGCAACTGGCTTCAGCGGCATGCCACAGTGGTCTCAATCGGGTCCACCATTCCGCAGCAGCGCGAGATTGACGCCAGTGTGGTCGAGCGCAGTGACCTAATCATCTGCGACAGCCTTGAAGAAGTGCTGACCGAGACCGGCGACATGATCGCTGCCGAGGCCGCCGGTATCAAGTTTCACGCAAAGTCTTTCAGCCTCAACGATCTGGTGAGCGGTTCCTGTGAGGACCGCGTGCGCGCAGCCGACATTCGCATGTTCAAGTCAGTTGGAGGCGGACTTCAAGACATCGTTGTCGCGGAGCTCCTTGTGCGCAAGGCGTTGGAGGCGGGCCTTGCCACGTCGCTTCCTATCCAGTTCGAATCCAAGCGCTGATGCGCAACCATCCACCCAACAGAGGAGTACAAAATGGCTAAATACAACCGTATGCAAGCGCGCGAATGGGCGCGTGAGCACATGAACGGAGTCGCAAACGTCACGATCCCAACAATGACGTCCGACTTCCAGCGCATCAACGCCAAGGCGGCAAGACACGACGTTGAAACGGCAATCGGCCATGGCTTTGTCGGCACGTTGGCTTGTTCCGAGCACGCGATTACCCTCGCTCAGTACGCTGAATTCACGCGGGCTATGGTGGAGCAGGCTGACGGGCGCATTATGGTAATTCACCATGCGGTGTTCAATTCGCTTGAAGAAAACATCGAGGCGGCCAAGCTTGCCGAGGAAGCCGGCGCGGATCTGGTCCTGCTTGGCTACCCGCCTTTCTTCCACCCCACTTCGCTGGAGGATATATACACCTACACAAAAGCGTTCTGCGACGCGACCAACCTGGGTGTGATCCTCTTTCCGGTACCGGCCTGGGGATTCAGCAGCCTCCACCCTGCGGACATTCCCCTGCCCCTTTTGCGGAGGCTGGTAGACGATTGCCCGAACGTAGTGTCAATCAAAGCCGAAGGCGGCATGCCATACATCATGTCGGCCATCGAGGTGCACCGTGAGTTCCACAAGGAAGTGGTGATCTCCTGCCCCTTGGAATACGAGTACGTTCCACTCGCGCAGGTGATCCCCATACCATTCTGTGGCACAAACTACTCAGCCTACTTCGGCCCCTGGCTTCCGAGCGTGCACAAGCTCATTCAAGCGGGCAAGTACGATGAAGCTACTCAGGCTTGGTACAAGATCGATCCTGCACGCAAGGCATTCGGTAGCCTGCCGATGGCAATGAGCGGCCTCCTCAATCGGACCATCTGGAAGTACCAGGCCTGGCTTCAAGGCTACAACGGCGGTCCCATCCCGCACCCGACACCACGCCTGCATGCTCGCGATATGGCGGCGTTGCGTCGCGGTCTCGAGGCCTCCGGCCTGACGCCCACGTCCGAACCCGACGAGGCCTTCTTCGTCGGACGGAATCCGCTATGAGCACGTCGCGCCGCCAACTGCTTGCACTTGGCGCCATGGCCGCATTTCCCGGCCTGTCGCTCGGCCAAGTGCGCGAAACGTACCCATCTCGGCCGCTGCGGCTAGTCGTACCGGTGCCACCAGGCGGCCCGGCTGATCTGGCTGCTCGAGCGATTGCCGAACGTCTACGCGAAGAACTGGGCCAACCAGTGGTTGTGGACAACCGGGCTGGAGCGGCGGGTACGCTGGGCTCTTCTCTTGCCCTTCAGGCTCCTTCTGACGGTTACACGCTATTGCTGTCCTTGCCTTCGGCACAGATCACCGCGCCGCTTCTGTTCGCGAAGCCGCCCTTTGATGGCGCAAAGGACTTCACCGCCATAGGCCAGTTTCTACGCACAACGGCCGTTCTCTTGGTGAACAAATCCGTGCCCGTTAGTAACTTCCAGGGTCTGGTGAACCATGTCAAGGCTCGACCTGGGCAATTGAACTACAGCTCGACAGGTATCGGCAGCAATCCACACTTGATGATGGAGCTGGTCAAACAAACCACCGGCATGCACATCGTCCACATTCCCTACAAGGGCGGAGCCCCCATGCTGCAGGCCGCAATAGCCAACGAGGTGCAGGTGCTTTTCGGTGAACTGTCCACCGCGATGCCTTGGATCCAGGCAGGCCAACTGAAACCGTTGGGTATCGTTTCCCGCAAGCGCTCTGCCCTGCTGCCAGACGTGCCGTCACTTGTCGAAGAACAAGTGATCGATGCTCCAGCGGACTTTTGGATGGGTTTGGCAGGCCCACCACGCATGCCCGCTGACAGGGTGCAACAACTAAACCAAGCCTTGGCAAAGGCCGTTGAACACCCCGAGATGAAACAGTTCTTCGCGAAGACGGCAACCGAGGCGGCATTCACCACACCCGAGTCCTTCGCCGCTCTTTGGCAGGCGGAACAAAGCCGGTGGGAGAACCTGATTAATACTCGCAAGATTCGAGTCGAGTAGCGACTTGCAAGTGAATGGTGGGCGTGAACATGGATTTGATCCGTCTGTCTGTTGGACTCGAAGATCCGGAAGACCTGCTGGCCGACTTGAAACAGGCCCTGGATCCGTTGAGCGCATAGCAGCTTGGAGAGTCCGTCCGAGGGGCTTGCAGCCAAGTTCAATCGATTCCTAGATTCACCTAGCTCCGGGGGGATCCCTGGACTCTTGGTCAGCCTGCTTCTATTTCCTTACGCACGAGTCCTGCCATGACATGCGCCTGGGTGTCGGGCTCCTGCATCAAACCCTCGACCGTGCCCAAACGGTCTTCATGATTCTCATCCTGGCTGACCTTGAGCCTGCCTTCCATACGCCCGATCACTATTTCGATGCCGACAATCGCCCCCAGCATCTTTCGAACGTAATCGTCAGGCGCATCGGCAACGCTCCAAGGATTGGACCGAGACCTTTCCTGTGACTCCGTCAGGCGCTGAAGCATGTCCAGTATCCAGTCGGGATCTTCCACCGCGCGTGCCGCACCATGCGCATGAACTGTGACGTAGTTCCAAGTGGGAACGACCTTGCCGTGCGTGCGCTTGCCCGGGTACCAACTCGGGGTGATGTAGGTCTGCGCACCCATGAACATCACGACGGAAGGCATACCCACACCCAGCTGTCTCCAAACCGGATTGGCGCGTGATACATGACCGATCAACCGCCCATACGGTCCAAGTGTTCTGTCCAGGATGAACGGGATGTGATTGGCGACCAAGGCTCCATCTTCCTGGCAGACCCAGGCACCCAGAGCGTGATGTTCAATGTGCGTTTGCATCGCCTCCAAGTCGGTCAAGGCATGGTATTTTGGAAGGTACATCTGAATCTCCTCAGGCCACAATCAGCGCGTGGCGCACCAGCAGAGCTGAGAGCACCCACATGGTGACGCCGATGAGTCCGTCCAGCACTTGCCAGGCCCGTGGTCGGGCAAACCACGGGGCGAGCCACCGAGCGCCAAAACCCAGCAATGTGAACCACGCCATGCTTGCCGCGCTGGCCCCTGCCACGAACCAGCCTTGCAGCATGGCGGGCTGTTGCGCGCCGATGCTACCCACGAGCAACACAGTATCCAGATAGACGTGCGGATTGAGCAAGGTAAACGCGGCAGCCTGAGCCAGCGCCGCACCTCGATGCAGGCCATCGCCGCCGGGCGCAGCCTGCAAGCGACCTGCGTGTCGGACTCTCAGCAGCGCTTTCCATCCGTACCATGCAAGAAACAAGGCGCCCGCCAATGCCAATGCACGTGCCAGTTGGGGCCGATCGCCCAAGGCTTGGGCCATTCCGAAGACACCCGCAGCAATCAGCACTGCGTCGGCCACACCGCAAAACAGCACGACACTGCCCACGTGTTCACGACGCAAACCTTGCCGCAAGACAAATGCGTTTTGAGAGCCAATGGCCACGATGAGCCCGAAGCTCAGTGCGAGGCCTTGCAGGAAGACCGGCCATGCGACGGCCATGGTGGAGGGAAGCGAGTTCATTCGCATAGCTTGCCGAAGTGGCCTCATGAATGCAAACTACATTTCATTAGCCAACATTAGCAATACTTACTTCATGCTGGACTACCCTTCGCTGTACGCCCTCGCCGCCGTGTTGCGCGAAGGGAGCTTCGAGCGCGCGGCTCGCACACTTCATGTCACACCTTCGGCCATCTCTCAGCGCATTCGGTTGCTGGAAGAGCGTGCAGGCTGCGCGCTGGTGATCCGTGGTCAACCCTGTGAAGCAACTGAAACGGGACGCCAACTGTGCCAGCACGTCGATCGAGTTCTTTTGCTTGAACACGAGCTTCAAAGCAACGTTCCCTCACTTTTGCGTGATGAACAGCTCTGGATAAATGTGCCTATCGCAGTGAATGCGGACAGTCTGGCCACCTGGTTTGCAAAGGCCATGCCTCAGATGGTGGTACACGGGCCGGTCCTGTTGCAACTGTCCGTGGACGATGAGGGCCACACAACAGAATGGTTGCGCAGCGGCTCGGTACTGGCCGCCGTCACAGCCACTGAACAGCCAGCGGTCGGCTGCAGCAGTCAGCCCCTGGGTGCAATGAGGTACGTGGCGGCAGCCAGTCCGAGCTTTGTGGCGCGCCATTTTCCGAATGGTGTTGACCTAGAAGGCCTGCGCACAGCCCCAAGTCTTCGGTTCAACGCTAAGGATGAGCTTCAGCAACGGTGGATCATCCGCCTGTGCGGCCACCAGGTGGAGCCGCCTCGCCACGCACTGCCATCACCACAAGGGTTTGTGGCAGCTGCCATGGCTGGAATGGGCTGGGCGATGCATCCATTGGCTTTGATTGCGGATCAGCTGCGCAGCGGACAAATGGTCGAACTGGTGCCGAATACCCCTCTGGATGTACCCTTGTACTGGCAGCACACCAGGGCCGCCTCCACGTTGCTCGACTCCTTGACAAAAACTGTGGTCAAAGCCGCAAGCGAAGAGTTGCGGCAAGCGTAGTGGCTGCATCGATAGATTCACCGCCAAAGCGTCGTTTATCGCCCTAAAGCTCAAGTCTTCGCTGCTTCGCTGTGCAACCAGGACAAGAACGCTTCGACGGCGGGACGTTTGGCATGGCGCTCAGGGTATACGGCGAAGTGCGCCTTCACCCGGATCGCCTTCTCCATACCAAAAACCGCCTTCAGCCTGCCGTCAGACAGGTGGCCACCGGCATTCACCGCACTGTCCAGTGCTACGCCCAAACCTTGCATGGCAGCATCGAGCGACATCTGCGTTCGGTCAAATCGCAAGGGAAAGCGGTCAGGCGCGCGCATGTTGGTGAAACGTGCAAACCAGTCCGACCACTGCACCACATTCACATTGCTCTGTATCAGGGGGAGCTCCAGCAACTGCTCCATTCGCTTGAGCTTGTGCTGCTTGATGAACGCCGGACTGGCCATGGGTACGATGGACTCCTCGAACAATGGCTCCACGACCAGGTCGCCCCACTGCGGTGCGCCGTAGCGGATGTCAATGTCCGCCTGACCGAGCGCGAAATCGCTCGGCGTGTGCGCGGCAGAAAGGTTCAAGGAAATGTCGGGGTAGGCCTGCGCAAAGCGGTGAAGGCGTGGCATGAGCCAGAGGCTGGCCAGGCTGGGAGCCGAATGCACGTACAGACTGTTGCGAATGCCCTGGCGCAAATCATCGGTGGCCACCGCAATGGCATTGAGCGCGGACCCCACATGCAAGAGGTAGTGATCGCCTGCCGGGCTCAGGCGCACCCCGTGCGCGCTGCGCTCGAACAGGCGAATGCCCAGTTGAGCTTCCAGTCGAGAAATCTGATGACTGACTGCAGACGCCGTGAGGTGCAGTTCCGCTGCAGCGAGTGCAAAGCTTCGACGGCGCGCTACGGCTTCGAAGGCCTGGAGATTGGCAATGGGGGGCAAGGCAGACATGGGGACAACCCTGACTTCAGATGACGTTTCGTCATCTTACGCTGACATTTAATCGCTTGCCATCAACTTAGGCGGGTTTGAGAATCCGTTTCCAGAACAGGAGACAAGGCGCACAAGTGCCACGCCACACAAAGCCCGCCCGGGTCGGCGCGTCTCCTGCCTTTGTTCAAACCACAGGAGACAAGACTCATGTTGCTCATAGACCAGGTTGCCATCATCACCGGAGGCGCCGGCGTCAATGGCCTGGGGTTCGCCACCGCCCGCCTGATGGCTGCCCAAGGCGCCAAGGTGGCCATCCTCGATTTGGAACGTGCCGACCCCGTTGCAGCTGCCGCCCAATTGGGCGCAGGCCACATCGGCCTGATAGCAGACGTGACCGACAAGGCCTCTTGTGAAGCCGCCGCTGCGGCGGTACTCAAGGCCTTCGGCCGCATTGACACGCTGGTGAACAACGCAGGCATCACCCAACCGGTGAAGACGCTGGAGATCACTGGCGCCGACTACGACCGCATCCTCGACGTGAGCCTACGCGGCACGTTGTACATGTCGCAGGCTGTGTTGCCTTCCATGCGCATGCAAAAGAGCGGGTCCATCATCTGCATCTCTTCCGTGTCTGCGCAGCGCGGCGGCGGCATCCTCGGTGGCCCACACTATTCGGCCGCCAAGGCCGGGGTGCTTGGTCTGGCCCGCGCCATGGCACGCGAATTCGGTCCCGAGAGCATCCGGATCAACTGCATCACGCCCGGCCTGATTGGCACCGACATCATCAAGGGCAAGCTCACCGAAGAGAAGAAGGCCGAGATTGCAGAAACCATCCCGCTGGCCCGCCTTGGCCGCGCCGACGACATCGCCGGCGCCTGCGTTTTTCTGGCCAGCGACCTTTCCACCTATTGCACCGGTGTCACGCTTGACGTGAACGGCGGCATGCTGATTCATTGAGAAAGCCCCTGCCATGAACACTCCCACGAACACCCGCAGCTTGGCCGAGCGCGCGTACCGCATTCGCCGGTACGCCCTGCAGATGGGCGAGATCCAGGGCCAGGGCTACATCGGGCAGGCCCTAGGCTATGCCGATGTGCTGGCCGCCGCCTATTGCCACTCCATGCAGTTCCGCCCGAAGGAGCCCGAGTGGGATCAGCGGGACCGCTTCCTGCTTTCCCACGGGCACTACGCCATTGCCCACTATGCCGCCCTGATCGAGGCCGGCATCATCGAAGAAGCCGAGTTGGAAAGCTATGGTTGTGATGACAGCCGCCTGCCCATGTCCGGGATGGCAACCTACACGCCCGGCATGGAGATTTCGGGCGGATCGCTGGGCCAAGGGCTGCCGATCGGCGTGGGCATCGCGCTGGGCCTGCGCCACCAGGGCATCCCTGCGTTCGTCTACAACTCGATGTCCGATGGTGAACTCGACGAAGGATCGACCTGGGAAGCGGCCATGTCGGCTGCTCACCATCAGCTTTCCAATCTGATCTGCATGGTGGACATCAACAACCAGCAAGCAGACGGTCCCTCCGGCAAGGTCCTCGGCTTCGAGCCACTGGCTGACAAGTGGGAAGCCTTTGGCTGGCACGTACAGCGCGTCAACGGCAACGACCTGGCCGCTGTGGTGGCTGCATTTGATACCGCACGCAACCTCACGGACCCCCTGCCACGGATCATTCTGTGTGACACGCTGATGGGCAAGGGCGTGCCCTTCCTCGAACAGCGAGACAAGAACCATTTCATTCGCGTAGACCCGCCCGAGTGGCAGCAAGCCCTCGCAATACTGGACGAATCCTTCCATCAGGGAGCTGCAGCATGAACGCCACCACCGAGAAGAAACCTCGTCTCACCACCTCGGCCATGATCGCATCCATCGCCAATGAGGGACAGAAAGTGAAGGCTGCTCCGTTCGGCAAGGCGCTCGTGGAACTCGCCCAGACACACCCCGACATCGTGGGCATGACGGCGGACCTTGGCAAGTACACCGACCTGCACCTGTTCGGCCAGGCCTACCCCGAGCGCTACTTCCAGATGGGCATGGCAGAGCAGTTGCTGATGGCCGCTGCAGGGGGCATGGCCAAGACCGGCCTGATCCCTTTCGCGACCACCTACGCCGTGTTTGCGACCCGCCGAGCCTATGACTTCATCCATCAGGTCATCGCAGAGGAAGACCTGAACGTGAAAATCTGCGCCGCCCTGCCCGGGCTGACAACAGGCTACGGACCCAGCCACCAGGCCACAGAGGACATTGCCATGATGCGTGGCATCCCGGGACTGACGATTGTTGATCCCTGCGATGCGCTGGACACCGAACAGGCTGTGCCAGCAATTGCTCTGCACAAAGGCCCCGTCTATATGCGCCTGCTGCGCGGCAATGTGCCGCTGGTGCTCGACGAATACGACTACAAGTTCGAACTGGGCAAGGCCAAGATGCTGCGCGATGGGCGTGGCGTGCTGATCATTTCCTCCGGGCTGATGACCATGCGTGCACTGGAGACCGCAGCCAGACTGCAGACCGACAGCATCGATGTAGCGGTGCTGCATGTGCCCACCATCAAGCCGCTGGACGAAGCCACCATCCTGCGCGAGGCTGCAAAGCCAGGGCGCCTGGTGATCGTGGCAGAAAACCATTCGGTGGTGGGCGGATTGGGTGAGGCGGTTGCCAGTTTGCTGCTGCGCTCGAGGGTCACACCAGCGTTCCGTCAGATCGCCCTACCCGACGCCTTCCTTGATGCCGGCGCATTGCCCACCCTTCACGACCGCTACGGCATTTCAACCGAGGCCATGGTGCAGAGCATCAAGTCCTGGCTTTGATTCCATCCTTTCATTGGGAACATGCACACCGAGCGCGGCGCCGATCAGCGCCGGTGAGTACAACGCAAACCACACTCTTTCCGACAACGCCCGAAACGCCGGGCACCCCATCATCCACAGGAGACAAACATGAAAAAGCTACTCATCGCCATCGCCGCGGGCCTGACACTCGGCTCTGCCCCCGCCTGGGCCCAGGCGCAGAAAGTACTGCGCCTCTCGCACAACGCGGCCCCCGGCAACCCCAAGGCCGAAGCCTCTCTGAAATTCGCCCAGCTGGTCGAACAGAAGACCCAGGGCCGGCTAAAGGTTGAAGTCGGTGGCAGCGCACAGTACGGCGATGATGTCGAATCCCTCACCAACATGCGCCTGGGCACACTGGCCTTCAGCGCCAATTCACAGGGCACAACGTCGGGTGTGATCCCGCAGTTTTCTGTCATTGGTTTGCCCTTTCTGTTCCGCGATCTGCCCCACGCCTACAAGGTGGTAGACGGTCCGGTTGGCGAAAAACTCGGAGAGATGGCGAAGGCCAAAGGCTTGGTGCTGCTGGCCTTCTGGGACAACGGCATTCGCCACACCAGCAACAACAAACGACCCATCACCAAACCTGAAGACCTGGCAGGGATCAAGCTGCGCACGCCTCCAGACCCGATCACCATGGACATCTTCAAGGCCCTGGGCGCCAATCCGGCGCCACTGGCCTTCTCCGAGCTCTACATCGCATTGCAGCAAGGCGTGTTTGACGGCCAGGAAAACCCATTGATGAACATTCACTCATCGAAGCTGCATGAGGTGCAAAAATTCATCTCGCTGACCGGCCACAAATATGAGACCACGCCTCTGCTCGCCAGCCGGATGTTGTTCGACACGCTTTCACCTGCCGATCAGAAGGCTGTTCGCGAAGCTGCCGCCGAAGCGGGCGAGCTCAATCGCCAGGCTTCGCTGGCTGCAGATGCAGACCTGCGAAAAAAGCTGGCTGCTGCAGGGGTTCAGATCAATGAGGTTGATCAGGCGCCCTTTGCAGCCAAGACAAAGTCCGTCTACGACAAGTGGTCCAGTCAGTTTCCAGAGTTGGTTCAACTGGTGATCAGCGAAGCGGCAAAGCCATGAAGAACGCCGCCCAGCCAAGCGGCGCGGGCGGGGCCGGTCTGGCGGCCACGCTGGTTCGCTATATCGACGGCACCTTGGTGATCGCTTGCATCGTGCTGGCGATCTCCAGCCTGGTGGTGATGTTCTTGTCACTGATGGCCGAGGTGGTGGTGCGCTACGTCACCAGCCAGGGCATGGGCTGGCCAAGCGAAATGCCAAATATCCTGTTCCCATGGCTGGTAATGAGTGGCGTGGTGCTCGGTGCACAACGTGGCCAGCACATCGCCGTGACCGCGCTGCTCAGGTTCCTCGGACGTACGGGCAACCGCATCCTGCTGCTGGCGCTGCAGGTATTGATCGCCGTCACGTTCTTCTACCTTGCTTATGTCGGTCTCGATGTGCTGGAGATCACCGGCTCCGAGGAATTTCCCGTCACGGGTATCACGGCCTTCTGGGCCTATCTGGCCCTGATCGCTGGCTTTATCGGTCTTGGCGTGACGGCGTTGACGACGCTCGTTCAACTGTGCCAGGCAAGCAATCCACTGAGCGTGCGCATGCACCACATTGAGGACGACATATGACGCTCATGATGCTATTGGTGTTTGGTTTGCTGCTGGTATTGGCATTGCCGGTTGGCTACGCGCTCATCATCAGCTCTGGCCTGGCGGCGATCACCGTGGGTGGCATACCCAGTGTGGCAGCTGTGGTCAAAATTTTCCAGCCTACCCAGAGTTTCCCGCTGCTGGCGATTCCGTTCTTTGTCCTTTCTGGACATCTGATGATGGGCGGCATACTGGGCTCCAAGCTGATCCATTTCGCCACCTCGCTGGTTGGCCGATTTCATGGGGGCCTGGGCCAGGTCACCGTGGTGGGCTCTACCGTTTTCGGCGGTGTCTCTGGCTCAGCCGTCGCAGAGGCGTCGGCGCTCGGCTCGATGCTGATTCCCTGGCAGAAGCGAGAAGGCTACCCAGGCGCATTCTGCGCTGCGGTGACCGCGTCCTCCTCGGTGATCGCTGGCCTGATTCCGCCGTCGATTCCGCTGATCGTCTACGCAGCTGTGTCCAATGCGTCGATTGCTTCTTTGTTTCTGGCGGGTCTGATCCCAGGAGGGCTTCTCTGCCTGGGGTTCATGCTGGTGTGTTACCTGACGGGTCGCCTACGAGGCTTCCCTCGCCTCACGCAGGAAGTGACCGCCCGTGGCGTTCTGAAAGCCGCACTTGCCGCCGCCCCTGCGTTGGCCATGCCAGCCTTCATCGTGATTCTGCTTCGAGCCGGCATCGCTACGCCTACCGAAGTGAGCGTGATGGCCGTGTTCTACGGCCTGCTCGTCAGCTCGATGCTCTACCGCGATCTCAGCATGCGACGCCTTTACGACGCGTTGGTGCACACAGCGGTCACCACCGGTGTGGTGATGCTGGTGATCGCCGCATCCAATCTGGTCGGCTATGTTCTGACCGTTGAGGCTGTGCCCACATTGGTGGCCGAATGGTCGGTCGACGTTCTGAAGAACCCGATCCTGATCATCCTCATGATGAATCTCATCATGCTCGTGGTGGGCATGTTTCTTGACCTGCCGGCTGCCATCCTGCTGCTAGGGCCCACTTTCGTGGCCATTGGAAGCGTGATCGGCCTGGACCTGATACAGCTTGGGATCATGATGGCGGTGAACCTGAGCATTGGTCTCTTCACCCCACCTGTTGGCACCACGCTTTTCATCGGGGCGGCGATCTCCAAAGAGCCGGTTGGGGCGATTGTGAAAGAGCTCTGGCCGTTCTATCTGGTGGCGCTGGCAGTGCTGGGCATTGTGTCCTTCGTGCCAGCGGCCACGTTCTACTGACTGTTGCTTGCTCCTGCGGTCACGTCATTCTGAAAGGCACACCATGTTCCAACTTGCATTCATCGGCCTGGGTGCGATGGGATTACCCATGGCCAGAAATCTGCTGCGAAATCGTTTTGCTGTGCGGGGCTTCGACATCAACCCTCAGGCAATGCAGCTCCTCGTGGCAGAAGGGGGCGTGGCAACCCAATCGACTCGGGAAGCAGCTTGCGACGCTGAGCTGTTGATCCTCATGGTGGTCAACGCGGCACAGGCCGAAGACATTCTGTTCGAGGGTGAGGCCCTGGATGCAATGGCACCCGGCGGCATCGTATGCCTGATGGCCACCTGCCCGCCCGGATCGGTCGAACGAATCGCCGCAAGAGTGACCAGCAGCGGCCGCCGCTTTGTCGATGCCCCCGTATCGGGGGGAACCGCCGGTGCCATTGCCGGTACGCTCACCGTCATGGCGGCGTGTGAAGCCTCCACCTTCACCGCCGTCAGGCCAGTTTTCGAAGTCCTGGGGAAACGCATCTTTCATGTCGGCACACAACCAGGACAAGGTGCCATGGTTAAAACGGTGAACCAGTTGCTGTGCGGTGTGCACATCGCGGTGGCGGCAGAAGCGTTCTCTCTAGCAGCCAAAGTCGGAGTTGATCTGAAAGTGCTGCTGGACATCATGGGGGGGTCGTCGGCATCCAGCTGGATGCTCAAGGACCGGGGGCCACGAATGATTCAGCCAGACCCCCAAGTCACCAGCGCAGTTGACATCTTCGTCAAAGATCTCGGGATCGTTCTCGAAACCGGACGAGAAACACAGACCGCCTTGCCAATCGCAGCCGTTGCACACCAGATGTTCCTGGCCACGGCTGGCCGGGGTGATGGGCGTGCCGACGACAGTCAGGTCATTCGGAGCTACTCTGCTCTTAGCGGAGTCGCATCTCTTTCATCTGGGTGCGGATCTGTGTGTAATATTTAGCATTGATCGGGATTCACGCCAAGACCTCTGCCGCACGGACCCCTTTCAGGCCGATGTGAGGTTGAAGTTGGAGTGGTTTTATGGAGGCTGTTCCTTGGCCCACCTTTTTTGTACTGAACACATCACCTCATTGGGTATCTCCGAGAAACTTTGGAAAGCCCGGTTTGACTCCACACCCCCCTGTGTCGTCCAGGATGGCCACCGCCAACGCTTGTTTGGCCGGCTTCAATGGTTGAGCCAGACCTTGATTAGAAAGGCCTATCTGCTAGGAGAGCACTATTCGATGGGCAATACCTACCTTTTTGTGATCCGTGGTTGGAGCAAGCTGGTGGGCTTGAACCTATCGGACTTCACTCACCCGCAAGTGCTATTGGCCCGTGTCGGCAGTCACCCAGCGGTGCAGCGGACGTTGGCTTTCGAGGGGATGGCGTAAGTGAAAAGCTGGTTCATTACTGGTATTTCCCGCGGCTTGGGTCTGGCCTTGGCCCGGGCGGTGCTGGCGGACGGCGACACCGTCGTCGGTACCGTGCGGGGGACGGCCGCACCGCTGACAGCCGATGCAGGACGACTTCGGCTGCTTCACGCGGACATGGCCGACGAAGCCGCCGCCGTGTCAACGGTTCATGAGGCCTTCCAGGCACATGGGCCGATCGACGTCGTCGTCAACAACGCCGGCTACGGGCTGCTGGGTACGGTCGAAACTTCCACCGACGAGGAATTGCGGCACCTCTTCGAAGTGGACGTCTTCGCCCCGATCCGTGTCGTGCGAACCGCCTTGCCATACCTGCGGACACAAGGTAGCGGACACATTGTCAACATCACATCCATCGCCGGTCGCGCGCCGGGACCGGGCATTGCGCTCTACGCGGCGGCAAAGCATGCACTCGAAGGGTTTTCGGCGTCGCTGGCCCAAGAACTCGCGCCGCTGGGAATTCGAGTCACCGCTGTGGCCCCCGGCCAATTCCGCACGGATTTCCTGGACCAGCGTTCGGTGCGCATGAGCCGCCCAGCCGACTCGGCCTACGACACCTCCGTGGGGACCAGTCTGGTAGCACTGGACAAGATCAACCATCATCAACTGGGGGATCCCGCCAGGGCGGCGCGCGCCATCATTGAGGCCGTGCGCTCGGACAAACCACCGCTGCATCTGCTGCTGGGCTCCGACGCCCTGCGGCGTGCACGCGAGAAGTCGGCGGCTCAGGCCAGCGAGATGGAGGCCTGGGAAGCACTAAGCAAGGGCACCGACTGCGACGACCTCTGAGCCTCTGGCAGCCTCAATGGCATAGATGCGTACGACACTGCCGCGCCACAGAGCCTCGTGCGCTGTGAAACTTCGGGCCTTGAGCGCCTTGGACACCATCAGCACCTTCTGGCTGGCGAATGCGCTGTCGCCATACGTGCACTGTTAGTGTCCGTACCGACCTGCCTCCTCGAGACGTACCATCCAAGAATTGGGGAGTCCCCGCAACGGGCCTACTCACTTTGCAAGTATCAAATGTCTCCGGGTGGAGGCAAGGCCGTCGATCCCGGTGGCGAACGACATGACTGTAGCTAAAGGACGGCACAGAGCCAGTGGCACTCCACCAAAAGTCGATCACCGCAATCTCACGGCCTCGACCATGAACCATCATTGAGAAGGCGTCCTCGCACACTGACTCCGGTCGCTGTTGCAGATGAACCGCGTTCCCGTTTCCCGTATCTCCATCTTCAGCTCCTCGCCCTTCTTCAGCACGATCACGTCGAAGAGCGGGTAGAAGGCATCGGCGGTCTCCACCACCATGCCGTGTGGCCGAAGAGCACGACCTGCATCCGCTGGGGTAACGGAGATTGCAGGACCAATGGAAACGACCTTCGCCACCCGAAAGTACATCAGGAGGCCCCACACATGTATGAGCAGCGCAGCGATGGCGGCGGTCAGCAGGATGTACCACCACCATCGGCTTTCGTATCCCTCACTGTCGCTATTCGGCGATGTCGTCGGATGTTTCTCTGGCCACGAACTGCCGTTTCTGTTGGTTGGTTCTGATTCGCTCGGTGTCGATGGTGGCCGGGATGGATCGGGGGTCATGAAGTGGCTTTCAATGTTGTGATGAATGAAGATGTTTTGGGCTGGCTGTGCCGAGGGAAGCGCTTGACAAAGCGTTCACGGCAAACTCAGACACACCCTCTCAAAAAGGCTCTCATGCAAGTGCTCGCTGTCAAGGGTGACTCGTGTACTCCGCAGACCGATAAACATCGCTGCGGGTTGTTTGGATTGAGTCAATCGATCAAACGCCTTTGAGCACCTGCCCTGCTCCCCACTCCGCCTGAATCGGCAGGTTGCTCAAATGCACCGCTGCGGCAATGCGGGCCACCTGCTCAGCGTTACGCACATCGCGCGGCGCTTGGTCCAGCACGGCGGTCATAGTCTCTCCCCTGGCTGGGTCCTGGCTACGCAGATCGCGCAATGCGTCTTCCAGCAGCAGTAGCTTGATCTTCTGCACCTCTGCGGGCGTGATCCCGTCCGGCCCGTAGTGGGTTTTCACATAAGGGTGTGCGCAGTGGAACAAGGCGCAGGACTGCACAAAGGCGGCCGTGAAAACAAAGCCACGTTCCCGGGTATCGATCACCTTCATGCCCGCAGCTCTCTGTCCAGCCCGAATGGCTTCACGCAGGGGAAGAAGCGCCGGCATGGGTACAGCTGGGTCACCACCCTTGGGCAGGCGCATGTGGTGGAACACCTCCACCATCAGGTTGTCCTGGAACACCTTGTTCAGGAAGCGTTCCAGGAAAGTGTCATTCACCTGCGGGCGTTCAGCGTGCATGCGGTTGCGCAGCAGGCTGACCCACTTGGGATGCATGCGCATCGGATCACCGGGGAGGTAGACCTCGGGCACTTCTCGCGTGGGAGGAAGCGCCACCGGGCCGGTCAGGCCCTGCAGGATGAGTGAATCCGCGGGCACCAGTGGTGCATGCTGAGCGAGGCCAGCGCTGGGCACTGGTGGAAAAACACTCACCTTCTGCGCGCGCACCGGGCGGCTGGTGCTGTTTGCAGAAGAAGCGTGAACATTGCGTCGGATGGGATTGTTCATGATGTGTCCTTTGGTGCAATGAAGGTTTCAGAGATTGGTCTCAGGGGGCAAAGCAGTCGTGGACGGAGTGAAGCGCGCACAGACAGAAGTGGCTTGCGGTTTCACCCCTCCAAACCGGTCAGGTCGCCTTGCGCAGCGGTGAGTTCTTGTTGGGAGACTTGGGCGCCATATCCGTCCTATCCGCCCTATTCGCCCTATTCGCCCTCTCACCCTTCTCCGCACGGTCTGCAGGCGCTGGCTGTTTCGCTCGACCACCCGGCATCACCGGAAACACCGTTTCAGGGGCCATCAAGGCAAGCGTGATTTCGAAAGCATCGGTGTCGGTGAAGACAGCCAGTGGCAGGACGGCTTTATCCAGCGCCTCTCTCAGTCGCATGGCCGCCTCTTTGCCCAGTGCGTTGTGGCACCTGTCGGAGAGGCCGACGAGCCCGATGGCGAACAACTTGTGCACTTTCACGGTGTTTTCAGCTTGAGGTGGCCTTGGCCCACTGGCCGTGGCGCTACCTGCTGCTTGGGTGGCTTGAGTGGTTTCGGCATCCGGCTTGTTTGTGCTGGCCTTCGCCCTGGATCGGCTTTTCTTCGTTGCAGCTGCACCCGGCTTGTTTGGTGCGGCAGCTGGTTTGGTGCTGGTGGTCTTGCGGTTCATGGGAATCCTTTTCATGGGTGGCGTTGAAGGGAAACGGTTCGAGGTGTCTGGTCTGCCTTGCGGCGGTGGCTTCTGCATTGGCTGAGCGCTGGCTGAGGTCTGATCTGACGTTCGACAGGCAAAGCTCCGCCCTGCCCTCTGGCTCACCGTTTCTGAAACTCGGTAGCTGAGAGGGTTGAAGGTTTTGGCTGGGAGGTTGGAGGGCTTAGCAGCCCATGGCGGTTACTGCGTTCGCTCTGCTGTATTGCGGGTGCGGCACAGAGAACGAATTCGCAGGAAACCACCGGACACCCGGCGGTGGCTGGGCATCACCGGGGGCCTGTCGCTGTGCTTTGGCGCGTTGGCCTGAGATGCCCCTGGGCTTGGGTGTGGGTTGTGGGCTCTGCTGGTCGGCCGTCACGTACAGCGGAAGGCCGGGCGCACCAGTCTGGCTTGAAGAGGCATCCGGCTGGTGGCGCACCAGGGGGCCGTGGTTCATCCGGTTGGCCAGCAGGCGTTCCATGGCCGAGCCGTCCTGGCGGGTCATGTTGGGCACGTACCGGCTGTAGGTGCGAAACAGCATTTCGGTGCTGGTGTGGCCCAGTTGCCGTGCGATCCATTCGGGTGCTTCGCCCGAGGCCAGCCACAGGGTGGCGGCGGTGTGCCGCATCTGGTACGGGCGGCGCTGCTCGTAGCCCAGGTGGCGCAGCAAGGGATACCAGACCCGCTTGGTGAAGTTGGTGTTGTCCAGGGGTTGGCCCAGCAGGTTGCAGAAGACGTATTCCGACACTTTCCCGGTGACTTGATGCTGGCGCAGCAAGGCATCGAACACCGGCTGGCTCATCTGGATGTCGCGCTGGCTGCCGTCGGTCTTGGTGTAGTCGTCTTCACCCAGCACGTGGGTCTCACGCACCAGGATCAGCCGATGATCGAAGTCAAGGTATTTCCATTTCAGTCCATTGATCTCGCCGGTGCGCATGCCGGTAAAGAAGCGCACCATCAGGTAGTCCTTGAAGTCAGAACGGATGGTGGCCAGGATGGTTTGCACCTGATCCAGCGAGAACGGCTGGATATCGGCCTTGCGCACCCGAAGGCGTTTCACGTTCACAGCGGGTGAGGTGAACTCGAAGCGTTCTGCGGCTTCGGCCATGATCTGTCTGAGCGTGCCCATGATCTCGTTGATGCGCTTGGCAGACAGGCCCGTGCTTTCTCCACGACCGGGTTCTTTGGCCAAAGCGGCACGAAATGCCAAGACGTCCGTCTTGGTGATGCTGGCGATGGGCTTCTGACCGAAGTGCGGCTTGATGCGGCCATCGAGTGTAGAGAGCAGCGAGCGGATGTGGCTGCGGCGCCATTCGATGCTGCGTTCTTGTACCCACTGGTCCGCGAAGTCGCTGAAGGTGGGGCCTGCAGCTGACTCGGCCAACACCTCCGGCGGGGCAGGTGCAACTGACAGGACCGATGGGGTCTCCTCCACCTGAGGTTTCGTGAAACGCGCCAGCGCCTTGCTTGAGGGGAAATAGGCTTTGTAGTCAAACGAGCCTGCCTCGATCTCTGCCTCGATGCGTGCCAGTACTTTTTCCATTTTCCGGCGGTTCACAGGGCTGTCAGGCAGCGCGGTGTATTCGCGGCAGCGTTGACCCTGGTAGCGGAAGTCGAAAAAGAGCATGCCATTCGGCTTGTGCACACGAATGTTAGGCATGGAGCATTCCTCCATTCGCCATAGGGATCCCCGTCATGCCCACCGGTCTCGTCTGGGAGACGGACTTCATGTCCCGCTCGATCGTCTCCCACACGTAAAGGATCTTTCGGCCCCCAAAGGGCCGAAAGTAGTGAACGCCCTCAATCAACACGCTGTCCTTGAGGCGTTCGCGGATGGTGCGCACGTCGTACTTGATCCGTGTGGACAGTTCGTCAGTGGTCAACAACTCAGATGTCATCGCTTACTCCTTGTTATGTCTACCGTACGTATTGGTAGACAAACAAATACTAAGCGACATCAACAGAAAAGCAAGAGGTCTACCGATGATTTTTTCTAGAGATATGGCGATTGGCTAAAATATCGGCAACCAGGACTGACCCATGGAACGAAGCCAACTGAATTTGCGCATGTCTGAACAACTGGGGAAGCTCATCGATGCCAAGCGCATTGAGCTTTCTCAAACCATGGGCGTGATCCCGAGTCGCTCAGACATCCTGCGCTTCGCGTTGTCGCAGTACCTCAACGTGGATCTGAGTCAAACGGAACAAGACCGGCGGCGGACCGGCGAGGCATAGCTTGCCGTTTCCGTCCTTAAGGAAGCTTGCGCCGCCCTGATCAACCGCCCACCGCTGGCGGTCCTAGGCACCCACTGGAGGCCAGCGGGCGGAAAGCACACATTGACAGACAGGTTGCCCTTGGACCGCAGGGGGTCGTTCAATCGCATGCACTGTTTCAGCATCTGCTGAAACAGGCGTTTTGAATGAAATTCTGCGGAATACCTGTAGCTTCCATCCTGAAGTGCCCAGCATTCTGAGCACGTAAACAGTCACGGTCCAGCTCCCAGCTTGGAACCCGGTGAAGCTTGTGCCTCCAGTTCGTCTGCAGGCTTGCGACTCACGCTGGTGTGGAGGGCCGATGCAATGGGCGACCGGTCGCGATGCAGCGGGTGCAGTCGCTCGTACTGCACGCCATGCGTCCGCTGACAAATGCTAGTCACCAATCGAAGACAGTCGCGGAATACTTCGCAAGTGCCGCAAAAAAGAAAAAGCGTCCTAAGGACGCTTTTTCAAATTGGCGGGGGATGGGGCACTCTTAGGGCCTAAGTCTTCCAAAGCGAATCCGTGACTTCCCTGCAGTGTCCAGTGCGCATACCCCCAGTAACCCCGCGCCCTTTCGATTGCTTTTCAGCTTGAGTTTTAGCTTGATTTTTTCCCCTTTCGCTGCATCTCGAACTCCAAAGAGATCTCGAACACCATGAACAAGGAAGCAAACAACACCAGACACCCGCTGAGGAAGTCTCCGAACAACGCCGTGGTAGACACAGCACCGAAGACGGAAATTTGGTACCAGTGTAAAGCAACCGCGAGGTGCATGCCCAGCACCCGCGTTGATGGTTAGAAGTGGCCTGAGCCTTCCACAAATCTCGTTCCCCAACGAACGGATTCGTCTTCCTGGATCATCTCACTGACCATGGAAAAATCATTCTTGACGGAGAACACGTAACGCTCCGCTTCCAGCACCTGCAGCGAATTGAAGTGTTCAACGTTCTCGGGGCGGACTTCCGTCATGGAGCCTGCCAGAAGCGCCTCTACGATGCCGGAAATCTCCTTCCGCTGCGCTCTGAGCGAGCTAGGCTCCCCGAGCCTGCCCACAAGCAGCCGATCAATGCGCTCGGTCCCATCGATCATCATTTCTAGAAATGTAGGGCACATCAAGGAAAGCGCTAGTGTTGGAGACAGCGGAAAGTACAGCTGAACCCCGATGGACGCCAAGCCGAGCTTCCAGCGGCCTTCCGCATTGGGGTCATTGAACCGAACGACCGGATGATCCCCCATGAAAAAAGGCGTGTCGTCGGTGGTCTTGATCAGATGCCACACCTTCTGCAGCAGCAGGGGCGCCCAGTCCCTCGACGCATTGGCTATCAATGCCGCGTAGTGGGCCTTTCGCGCGTTCTCCTTGCTGCCGACCAAAGGGTCGGGCTGGAAGAACTCCTCCGGGGCGCCCTCCGCACGAAAAAACCCTTCCATGCGACTAGAAAGATCGTCGAAGTTTGCCATCGTCGCCTTGGTGCGCACGAGCTGTACCGCCATGAAGCTGGCGAGAATTGCCTTCTCTTCATGCCAGGCAGGGGGAAGCGCATGAGCCGCGATGACCCGCGCAGTGACATCGGCGGCCTTGGTTTCAAGGCTGCTCAGTGCGGGTTCCAGTGTCAGGGGAACCCCCTGAAAATCAAAATCGTAAATGGCCCGCTCCGCCGCGACACCTACTTTAGATTTCTTCGACGTGGAGAACGCAAAAATCTTGTCCTGGTGCTTGTCGAACGCATGCACCAATTCACGCCCACCAGAGGAGAACCGCCGCAGCATGAACTTGGGCACGTAGTGCTGCAATGGTTCGCTCATTGAGCCGCTCCCAGGGCCAAGCATGCCCCGATCGAGACTTGCAGCCCTGCTTCAATGAGATCTGAACCCGAGCACATGAGCCTTGACTCCTAGCGAGGTGCGTTCTTGCGAATCACCAGATCCACCAACGAAAAGAGCCTGTGAAACAGGTAGTCGACATGTTCTGTGTCAATCACAGGTGTTTGGCTTCGCTCGTGATGGCGCAACAGATAGCTGTTCCCAATCTCTCGAAGCTCCAAGGCCTCCTTCTCAAGAAGCTGCCGAAATGCCGGTTCGGGGCTTGCTCTGTCCAGAACCAACTTCGCCGACTTGGCCTTGTTTTCGTCTGCCAATGTCTTGATGCGCTCCCATGAATCGAACAGTCGCTCCAGTGCTTCACGGCGGATCAGTGGATCGGGATCGGAAAATTTCCTGCGCGCTTCTTCCAGCATAACGTCGAGCAATTGGTCCCCGGTCCGAAAGTAGGTCCTCGCGAGCAAGTCCCCGATGATTGCTGGCAAGATCCGTCGGACATCGCCGCTTTCGGTAATCTCATAAGCCAGCCCGTTACGCGCGAGGATGCGGTTCACATCGGTCACGAACGCAGAACGCCCGTCCGCACTATCGAAAGTCAGATGGTGATGGCGGTAGTGATCGTGAACTCGTCCCAGAATCGGCCGTGAAACGCTTCTCCATACGAACTCGATGAAATCGAGCGCCACAAGGGTCGGGGGAGCCCACGGCTTTCCCGACCGCATGAAATCATCTTCATCGATCTTGTCACGTTGCAGTGGCCATGACAGGCCCTCGATCTCCGCTTCGATTGCGCTTTTCAGCATGTCCGTGTCGTTGCCACAGATTGCATGACCATCAGGACATTCTTGCGGAAACGACGCCCCGAACGCTCCGGACTTCGCCAGGGCCTCAACCAGGACCGCAATGCCGGCCCATGCCACTGGACTCATCGTCTGCTCGGTACGGGCCCTCGGCCCGAGCTCCCGATCACTGAAATAGTTGCCCATGGGATCGGTCCTTCAACGGAGCTTGAACAGGGGACTTGGATTGGATGTCGGAACCACCAAGGTGAGCGACTTTTTCGCCCTGCTAAGGGCTACGTACATCTTGGACTTGGCGTACAGGGTCGATGTGAACTGCGCCTTGTCGCAGGCCATCAGCATCACGTGGTCGCACTCGAGGCCCTTCGCCTTGTGAATACTGCTGAGCACCTTTTTAGGTAATGAAGGATGGGAATAAGAGCGCATGCGCGACACCTCCGCAAATCCTTCGTCGGGACCTGCAAACTGGCCGATGCGCACAGCATCCCGCAGCTCGGATCTGTGATCGATCTTCACGGTGTCGAAGCCCGCAGCAGCGTCCTTAGCCAGCGTACAAATTTTTGAGAGCGCGTCCGACACACCCGTGTGCGAGGGATTGTTCAGCAGGCATCGTGCGACTGCTTGGATGTTGGCCGGCTTTCCTGTGGTGGGGCGAGCTGCCCCGGTGCGGACTTCCTGCAAAAGTCGGTCACCGTGGCTGGATGGGCTGAATCCCGCCGCAACGCTGCCCATGAAGGTGATGACACCCTGTGCCAGCGCTTCCGGATCGCCATGACCGGTGCGCAGTGTCTGCACAAGCGCCGCCAGCGCATCACGCGTATGCCCTTCCCAGATCGGTACTGTCCGAAACCAAAAGGCTCGGAGTGCCGACACCAAGTCGTTTTGCGACGCGAGAACCATCAACTGTGTGTTGTCTTTCAGCACCTTGTCGATGGGCGCCCTGTGGTCCTTGGACAGTTGGTAGCCCGTTCGCATCTGAGCTGTGTTGTTTCCGATAAGCACCCTCACGGAAAGAGGCAGTCCTCCTGTCAGGTCGATCGGAGTTCCGCGCTCCAGACTCGCGCGCGCCTCGATGACCCAAGCTCCCAACAGGGGACAACCGGTTTGCCAGCGATGAGGCGTGATCAGCTTCTCGCCGGCTCCCTGCGCCTTCAAAGCGTCCCAGCGAACAAGATCCTCGCGCGCGGCTTTGTCGGTCTTGGCCCCGTAAATCCGCTGCATGGGATCGCCAAAAATCCGGACGGTTGATCCAGCGGACAGCAAGGACATGACAACACTGTGCTGATCGACACTGGAGTCCTGATGTTCATCGCACACGATGACTGGATATCGTCGGGCCAGTGCACGAGCCACCATTGGCTGATGGCGCAGGAATCCCGCAACCTTGGTCGCCATGATCTCAAAGCCTTGTCCACCACCCTGCCACGCCCAGGATGTCAGATCTCGCGGCAAATCCAGTGGCTTGTGGTACGCCAGGGCTATCTGCGCAATCAAGGCATCGATGGTCTTGATTTCAACGCGTGACCCAGCCTTCTTCGTGCGTTCTGCGAAGACACCGCAAGCAGCGTGAGTGTGCGTCAGGATGAGCAAGCGGCCATCACCGAGCCCTCCAACCACCTCCTGCGCGTACGCAGCCCCTTGGTATGTCTTGCCGCAGCCCGCTGCAGCTTCGATGATCACCAGTGGCTCGGGGGAGCGGAGAAGCTTGGCGACGGCCTGGTCTCTCATAGATCGAGCTTTTGCAAGGCTTTGCGACCCACGGCTGTTAGTACCACATTGATCAACGGAAGCAACTGCGGCTGGATGTCCGCCCAAGCGCCTAGCGCGACCATTTTCTGGGCCAACTCCTGCCCACCGACAGTGGACTTGAACCACTGCTGGGAATGCTTCTTCCAAGCCTTTTCTTGACCTGCGGGCGCCCCGTCCTTGCTGCCGCTGGCGGCGGCAGTGATCAGCGCGCGCCACGTTTTTCCAGAGGCTTTCAGCGCCGCGTCTATCGCCTCGGTGCTCTTGTCTTGAAGTCCAAGGCGTTCCGCCAAAGTCCGAAGTCGATAGCCGTCCAGTTCGCCTTCTGCATCCTTCAGCAGTTCGAGAAGATTTGCTTCGGGAACGGCCCCGATCACATGATCTTCAGTGCAGCCCTTCTGCCATTGGTGCAGCCGCCCGTTGAGCTTGTCCTTCAGCTTCTTCCAACGCTCCGGAGCGGTGCCCTCGTCGTCCGCCAAGCCGGCAAATAGCAAACCGGAAGACGCGAGCGTCTCCAACAGATCCAAGGTCGCTCCATTGCCCTGACCATCGCAGACTCGCACCCCGTGATCGAGCGGGTTGCCCTCGAAAGCCTTCTCTAGTAGGTACTGCAAGAAACCAACTTCGGTGGGTCCTTCTGCAATGACGGCCACGCGCGCCAGGAACGTTTCAGGGTCGCGCTTCTGCTGTGGCCCGATCTTGGCCCGAGGTAGCGCACCGATGGAGCCCAGGCTGTCCAGATACCAGAGGTGTGCGTCCTCTGCACACGAAATGGCGACAGGGCTGTGTGTCGTGAGGAAGATCTGCCCGTGTTGGCCAGCCAGGATATTGATGAGCTTGCGCAGACGGTACGGCTCAAGCCCGCGCTCGATCTCATCGATGAGCGTAACACTTGCTTCTTTGTCCGTTGACGATGCTATCTCGAGTGCAGCCATCCGTCTGGTACCCGCACCCCAACTGCTCAGAGGCAACGCCACCCCGTGTTTAGTTGCCATCAAACCAATGAGCGCGCCGATGGACAACCCCTGACTGGTAGTAAGGCCGAGTTTCAATTTACTGGGAAGCGCAGCACCGGCCATGCGCGCATCCAGTGATTCGATCGCCTCCTTACCCTTCTCATTGAGCGAGTCGTGCAAATTGAGCCCCGCCACCTCCTTGCCGATACGCGCCCGCAGTGCATTGTCGGCAAGCAACCGATCCAGAGCGGAGCCATAGACAAGTCGCATATCGCGATCATTGCGCTCATCAGCGCTCATACGGACTAGACCGATCCGCCGGCGTACGGTTGTCGAGAAATGGTCAAATTCTTCGTTAGGCTGCATAACCTCCCACGCGAGTTCTAACTCCGTGGTCCCCCGCAAGCGCACGCGATACACCGGCTGGCCGGGCACTGGAAAGTCGCCCTCACCGTCGGCGGAGGGGGCAACAGCATCTTTCCCATTCCACGCCCATGGCCAAGCGAAGGTGTTTTGCGAACCTATACCGGTTGCCTCGGGAAGTGCCATGACGGCCTCGATGATGAACTCCTGCCCACTGTCCCGCGCCCAGTAGTCGGCCTCGGAGAGGACCGCAGTGTTGGACGGCGAGAGCAAGAGCGCAATCGCTTCGAGGACTGTCGTTTTTCCTACGTCACCCCCACCCAGGAGAATGTTCATCCCCTCCGCAGGCAGCCATGTCAGGGACTGGATGCCCCTAAAACGTAGGATGGTCAGTTTGTGAATACGTGCCGTTTGAGCCATGTTATAGCTGTTTGAGTGGAATAGGCGCGCGGCCAAAAGCCCGATTTCTGAACATCGATGGAACGCGAGCTTCGAATTCCCTCGCAGGTCCGCGATCAAATGTATTTCGATACTTGCAACAAGATGCTAAACGCATTGGCGTAGCATTACCCACCCGAATGAGCAGTCTTGGAACAAACAGTCGTTGCAAAAGAACGGCGAAAGATGGCCATCAGCCTTGCGCTGCCGGTAAGGTCGACTCCCAAAGCCGGTCACGGCAAACAGCGGGAGTACGTCTTCGCGTCAGCGACTCGATCTCTGATTCGGGTCAATCGGGGGTCGTGAGCTCACGCTCTAGCAACAAATGCGCGCAAAGCACTTTGCATACAGCGTAGATCCCACCCCGCACCTGATGTGTTTATGCAGTCTGCATATTGCATAAAGCGACGACGGATGTCAGTCGCCCAATAGGTGAGTGCTTCGTCGATGTCAATGTCGACGTCGACGTCGCGACCTCGCCGGTCCCTCGTAGGCCGGCATTGAAGGCTGTGCCGCAGAGCCAAGTGGTTTCGTGCCCAGCCGACTTTGATCCAGTGTAAGGTGATCACTCATGCGTCTGGCGCCATGGAAAATGACTTGGCTGCTCCGACTTACTTTAAGTGCAAGAAGATCGAAATGGTGGGGGTTGAAATACCCCGGAACCGGCAACTTCTGAGCGGCGCTACGGCAGGAGAGAGGTGGTGTCGTTCGTCGTTCATAGAAGTATCTGGGCGCCACCCGAATTTGAGATCACACTCCCGGTCTCGATTCTGTCGGCATATCATAGGATTTACTCATGGCTGAGCCCAGATCGACAATCAACCTCCTGCTTTCGGACCTTGCGACAACCGCGCCGTTGCCGCAGGCTGGGCAGAGCGTCGTCATCGCAGTTCCAGACAGTTACCTCACTGATGAGCGATTCGAGCTTGCAGGTGTCGAGGGGCTGGCCATACAACGGCTCATTACGCTGGCACACAATGCCACTTCTTTGAAGGTCATTTGGGATACTGCCGCCGCCCGACGCTTGCTGGATTCGCCCTCGGTACATCCCTTAGCTGCAGTTGCTCTGTGCTTGAACAACGCTGAGCACTCGCTGGCCGAGAATGCACAACTTCCCCTAGACGCCTTTGAGCGCGCCCGAACAAAACTGCTGGGCCACAAGCTCGCCACCGATATGTTCTCGGATCGGCAGGCGCTCATCTGCTTGGACTTCGAACGACCGAGTCTACCCTCCGACCTTTATGAGCCTTCCACTCGCAGGCTTAGGCCGGAAGCTGATTTCGAGTCCCTAATCGACGATCTCGTGTACGCCCAACATGGCGCGGGCTTCAAGGCGGAAAGACTTTCCAAATTGAGAATGGCTCTGGCAATCATTCTCCGTGAGCTCCTCGAGAATACGGATGATCACGCAAAGACAGGCTTCGACGGTAGCGTGCTTAAGCCCAACTCCATCCGGGGACTGTTGGTCAAGCGCATTCTCGAGACCCGGCGACTGCCTAACCGCGCTGCCACAGATTTGCCACCAGTTCCCTGCTTGGAATTCACCATCTTCGACTCGGGCATTGGCTACTACAACTCCTATCGGCGACAGCTGCTGCGCGGTCAAGCCAGAGGTGATCCGGTCGCCGTGGGCGACAAACAGGCCGACCTTGTTCGTAGGTTTGAACTAGGCCCTGACCTGTCCGTCGAGACCGAATATGCCATCGTTTTGAAATGCCTTGAACGGCATTCCGAGAATGCAATACCCGACCCAAGGGCTGGTCATCGTGGGATGGGACTCTACGAGGTGCTTCGAGCTCTGAAGATGATGCAAGGCATGCTCGAAGTCCGCACGGGGCGTATCCACGGCTACCGTAGCTTTCTAGAAGGTGAACTTCGTATTCAACTTGAGCCAGAAACATCCGAGACTCGGCCCGGTATGCCGAAGGCATCGCTGCTCGATGTTGATAGAAGGATGCTTAAGTCCCCTGCGCCCCGCGACTTGGTACGCGGCTCTGTTGTTCGTGTTGTCGTACCTCTCGCATGAGCTACCAAACCGAGATGCAGGGCCTCTGGCTTCATACGAGGTATCGGGAGGCTCAGTATGAAGGCGAGGCCTGCCTATTGGTGTACGACGTCGATTCCTTCGATGACGCCTTGGTGGGCGCGGACGTTAAGCAGGTCTTCGAGAGGCGCGCTGGAACTGCCAACATCTTCATCGCAGCTCCCTTCCTTAGGAGTGAGACGTGCAGGGAGGCACTTGGGACTGGCGTGGCGCTACAACGCGCAAGCGCATACATGTCAGCCAAGAGCGGACGCGTCTATCTGCTTGAGATGCAGGTCGACACCAACACGACGGAGGTTTCAATCGTGACTAGTTTGCTGAGTTGGGACAGCACCTTGATGAAAGTTCAGTTCGAGGAGCCCAAGCTCCTCGAACCGATCCTCCGCGAGGGATGGCTTTTCGATCTGTTCGACTCCAACGAAGGCCTTGTAATCGCTCCACCTGGCGTCCATTTCCGCAAGAGTTCTAGCAAGCACACGGACAAGTTCCTGCGGGCTGCCAACACCCTTACATCGTCCAGCGCATGCGGCTTGCTGGCAATGTTCGCGTTGGCGACGCTCGCTCCGCGGACGCCCAAGCGCATCTTGGTCGATACGGCACCCCTGCTATCGCTGGCCTACGCCATGATGCGTGTGGCGAGAGTTCACGACATTTGGGAAGCAGACGTTCCGGCACGTTCCTTCAGCTCGTACGGTGGCCAGTCGAGATTGCGCCGGTTGTCTATCAACGACGTGATCCTCATCTCCGCGACGACCTCTGGCTCTCTAGCCGCCAGCCTCAAAGCCCAGCAGGCGCATGAGGATTCGATCGTCACCCTCTTCTCCCTCTGCTCAAAAGAAGCGGTGCCTCCTCCAAACGTGCTGTGCGACTTGACCGTGACTGCAGAGCGTAGCTTTGGATACCCGCCGGTAGAAAACTACGCTGCATCTGACTGCTCACTGTGCAAGTCCGAGTTCATTCTTGCGGAGCTTGAGGGCGATCAGTTCCTTCTGCAGCAGCGACAGCATCGTCTATTGAAGTTTGTGCAGACCACTCAGTCCAACGATGCTCGTACAACGCTTACCGAGCTTTATGGCTTCAAAGCAATCGAAGTTGTCCTGCGTCCCGACGCGACAAGGCCTTCAACAATCGAGGTTAACGAAGCGCACCTTCTTGAATGTCCAGACATCCGTAAGGACCTCATTCGTCATCTTCGTCGGTACGCTCCTCAACCGCTTGCCCTGATCGTGCGGGTCAGTATTACCGAGAGTCAACTCCATAGCTTGATCACCGAAGCCGGCATCGGTGCTGCGGTTGCGGGCGCTAGCGTCGTGGAGTGGGCAGACGTCGCCTCTCACGCTGTTTTGGGCGATGGCAAGGGCGCCTTGGTGATTTTCGGTTGCCTGTCCAGCCATACGGTGGCCCGGCAAATCAACGCATCGCTCCGGTCAAAAGTCAATAACGGAAACGTCGCGTATGTGTCGGCACTAACTCTCGCTGAAACGCCTGAGCAGTACCTGGATCTCAAGATGTTCCTCGGGTATGGCGAACGAGGTTCTGACACCTTCACATACCGAGACTCGCGCAGACTAGCGTTGCCTGGCCGCAGTGCCGACAGGAGCCCCTGGGCGGAAGAACTTGATCTTCTAAATGATCTTGCAGGTCATAGCATCGCTGAATTCGAAGCTCGACGTTCAGTGCTATCCACAGCGTTGACTGGAAGAGACGCGATCTTTTGGCCTGGCCTCAACGGCCCACTCGCGATCCAGCGCGACTTCGTTTACCTTGACACTGGTTCGGGCACTGAATCAATTTCACAGGCCGACGTCTTCGCTGTCGTATCAAACCTGTTTGCCTCCGCCCGTTCAGGGAGTAACGAGTTGACTAAGAAGCCGTCAGGGAACGATGCCATCGCTTTAACGCAGTCCGTATACGGCCACGTACTGTTGACGCCCGAAGCATTCATGACTTTCAACGACGGGGTGCTGAAAGCGAGTCTTCTGCGGGCAGCTCGAAAGAGCGACCTGATGTACGACGTCGATGCTGGTTACAGCACACGTATGTCGGAGATCGTGCTTGCAGAACTCTCAGGGTGGCCTGCCGGTACCGGCGATGCGCTTCCGGAGATGCTTCTTGCCCTAGCTACGAATCGCCTGCGGTTGCGTGATGCCGAGCGGACTGCGATTCGCAGCAGGGCAATCGCCGCAGATTTACCACTTTACCTTTCGGCGCTCGCGCAGGCGATTCCGAACGGATAGTCGTCTGCAATTGTCTGGGTGGCTATCTACCCAACGGTCGTATTCAGATGAACCGACCCAAAGGTCGCAAATCCGAATGGGTCAACCATGGCTGTCTACAGATGGGCTAGAAATGGGCTACGGATGGGCTACAACAAAAAAGCCCTCGTCTCCGAGGGCTTCAATGACAAGCAAGTGCTTGATTTTGTTGGTTGCGGAGGCAAGATTTGAACTTGCGACCTTTGGGTTATGAGCCCAACGAGCTACCAGGCTGCTCCACTCCGCGTCAAGCCTTGTATTCTATCACGCTTTGTCGGCGTCTTCAGCAGCGGTGGTGTCTTCTCCACGATCGACCAGTTCAACCAACGCCATAGGGGCGTTGTCGCCCACGCGAAAACCCATTTTCAGGATGCGCGTGTAGCCACCTGGACGCGCTTTGAAGCGTGGGCCCAGCTCGTTGAACAGTTTCACGACCACGTCGCGATCGCGCAGGCGGTCAAAGGCCAGACGGCGATTGGCGACGGTGGGGACCTTGGCCAGGGTGATCATGGGTTCCACCACGCGGCGAAGCTCTTTGGCTTTCGGCACCGTGGTCTTGATGGCTTCGTGCGTGAGCAGCGAATTCATCATGTTGCGGAGCATGGCGAGGCGGTGCTCACTGGTGCGGTTGAGTTTACGTAGTCCGTGTCCGTGACGCATTTGAGATTTCCTTTCGATGTTTTGCCCCCAGCCGTATCAGGTACTGGAGGTTCGTCAGACAGTTGAATGTCTTCAGTGTTTGTCGAGACCAGCCGGCGGCCAGTTTTCGAGCTTCATGCCCAAGGTGAGCCCGCGCGAGGCAAGCACTTCCTTGATTTCGTTGAGTGACTTGCGACCCAGGTTGGGGGTCTTGAGCAACTCGTTTTCAGTGCGCTGGATCAGGTCACCGATGTAGTAGATGTTCTCTGCCTTGAGGCAGTTGGCCGAACGCACCGTAAGTTCGAGCTCGTCGACAGGACGGAGCAGAATCGGGTCGAACTGCTGCGAGCTGCGCTGTGCGGGCTGGTCGAACGCTGAGAGTTCGACACCTTCGAGCTGCGCGAACACGGCCAGCTGCTCCACCAGGATCTTGGCGGAGGCACGCACGGCTTCTTCAGGGCCGATGGAGCCGTTGGTCTCGATTTCGAGCACCAGCTTGTCCAGATCGGTGCGCTGCTCCACACGAGCGCTTTCCACGGTGTAGCTGACGCGCTTCACTGGGGAGAACGAGGCGTCGAGCACGATGCGACCAATGGAACGCGACTGCTCGTCGTTGCGGCGCAGGCTGCCAGGCACATAGCCACGGCCCTTTTCCACCTTGATCTGCATGTCGAGCTTGGCGCCGGCAGACAGCGTGGCAATCACGTGACCGGGATTCACGATCTCGACATCGTGTGGGGTCTGGATGTCGGCCGCAGTGACCAGGCCTTCGCCGTCCTTGCGCAGGCTCAGCGTGACTTCGTCGCGGTTGTGGAGCTTGAACACCACGCCCTTGAGGTTGAGCAGCATGTTGACGACGTCTTCCTGAACGCCATCGATGGAGGAATACTCGTGCACCACGCCCGCGATGGTCACCTCGGTGGGCGCATGGCCCACCATGGAAGAGAGCAACACCCGGCGCAGAGCGTTGCCCAGCGTATGACCATAGCCACGCTCGAAGGGCTCGAGTGTGACTTTGGCGCGATTGGTCGACAGTTGCTCGACGTTGATGGTTTTGGGCTTCAGCAGATTGTTCAGCATTCAAACTTCCTTCAGTACCCTCGGCTCGTTACACCGATAAGGCAGACGGAGCATGGCCCGACCGCACTTGCATGCAGGCCGGGAACGAAATTAACGGGAATAGAGTTCGACGATCAACGATTCGTTGATGTCGGACGCGAACTCGTCGCGATCAGGCGCCTTCTTGAACACGCCTTCGGCTTTGTCGACGGCCACATCGACCCACGCAGGGAAACCGATTTGTTTGGCGAGTTCGAGGGCTTCGATCACACGAGCCTGCTTCTTGGATTTTTCACGCACAGCGATCACGTCGCCTGCCTTCACCGAGTAAGAAGGGATGTTCACGGACTTGCCGTTCACGGTGATCGCCTTGTGAGAGACGATCTGGCGGGCTTCGGCGCGGGTGGAGGCAAAGCCCATGCGGAACACCACGTTGTCGAGGCGGGCTTCCAGCAGGAACAGCAGGTTCGCGCCTGTGTTGCCACGGCGGCGATCGGCTTCAGCGAAGTAGCGGCGGAACTGACGCTCCAGGACACCGTAGGTGCGCTTGACCTTCTGCTTCTCGCGCAGCTGCACACCGAAATCGGAGGTGCGCTGG
The DNA here is from genome assembly GCF_030651625.1 of Hydrogenophaga sp. Classification (GTDB taxonomy): domain Bacteria; phylum Pseudomonadota; class Gammaproteobacteria; order Burkholderiales; family Burkholderiaceae_C; genus Hydrogenophaga. Next base: position 41,970 of record NZ_JAUSCF010000030.1, read on the forward strand.
CCAGAAGTGCGGCCGTGCTGACCGGGCTTGGAATCAAATTTGGCCTTGTCGCTGATCGAGCGACGGGCGCTCTTGAGCAAAAGGTCGGCGCCTTCACGGCGGGAGAGTTTGGCCTTTGGGCCGAGGTAACGTGCCACGTTGTGTTCCTTGTGTGTCTGCCGCAACCCACATCAAAGCGATGTCATTGCGGGAGCCAGTCCCAGTGGGTATCTGGCAGTGGGCTTAGTAAAAACGCCACCGCAGGAAACTGCGGTGGCTCGCTAAGAGAAAAGCCTTTGATTCTACCCTGAACGGGAGAATCTCAGATGCGGCGACGCTTCTGTGGGCGGCAGCCGTTGTGCGGCACAGGGGTCACATCAGAGATGGAGTTGATGCGAATGCCCAGTGCACCGAGTGCACGAACCGAGGACTCGCGACCTGGCCCGGGGCCCTTGATCTCGACATCCAGGTTCTTGATGCCTTGCTCGATTGCGGCGCGACCAGCCACCTCTGAAGCCACCTGGGCTGCAAAGGGCGTGGACTTGCGCGAGCCTTTGAAGCCCTGACCACCAGACGAAGCCCATGAAAGCGCATTGCCTTGACGGTCGGTGATGGTGATGATGGTGTTGTTGAACGAAGCGTGCACGTGCGCGATGCCGTCGGCAATGTTCTTGCGGACTTTCTTGCGAACGCGGGCGGATGCGTTGCTGGAGGGTGACTTAGCCATAGGAATCCTTCAAACCAATTATTTCTTCAGCGACTGGGCAGCCTTGCGAGGCCCCTTGCGCGTGCGGGCATTGGTCTTCGTGCGCTGGCCACGCATGGGCAGACCACGGCGATGACGGAAGCCACGATAGCAACCGATGTCCATCAAACGCTTGATGTTCATCGTGGTTTCACGGCGCAGGTCACCCTCGATCGTGAATACACCGACCTGATCGCGAACTTTTTCCAGTTCTGCGTCGCTCAGATCTTTGATCTTCTTGGTGTAGTCGATACCACAGGCCTCGCAAATCTTCCGAGCGCGGGTGCGACCAATGCCAAAAATTGCCGTCAAGCCGATTTCGGCGTGCTTGTGCGGCGGAATGTTGATGCCTGCAATACGAGCCATGATTTACCTCTGAACTTACCAGTCAGCCTTGACGCTGCTTGTGACGCGGATCGGTACAGATGACCCGCACGATACCGTGACGCTTGATGATCTTACAGTTGCGGCACATTTTCTTGACCGAAGCTGAAACTCTCATAGTTTTCTCCTAAATATTCCAAATACACCCATCAACCATCTGGCTAACCTGTCCTGAAACGGTGCTTGCCCGGGGTCTGGTCGCAGGGCGCGTGCGCCACTTTGACCGTGCTTCCGGTTTGACTCTGAACGTTGCAGCGGGAACGTCTTCAACCACCTCAGTCTGCACCTCGCTCACGTCGTCGCTTGGACAAGGACTTCAGCCAGAAGTCTTGAAATTGGCCTTCTTGAGCAGCGATTCGTATTGCTGCGACATCATGTAATTCTGAACCTGGGCCATGAAATCCATCGTGACCACCACAATGATCAGAAGTGAGGTTCCACCGAAGTAGAACGGCACGTTGTATTTCAGAATCAGGAATTCGGGGAGCAAGCAGACGGCGGTGATGTAGATGGCACCTGCCAACGTCAACCTTAGCAAAATCTTGTCGATGTACCGCGCCGTTTGATCACCTGGGCGAATACCCGGGATGAACGCGCCGCTTTTCTTCAGGTTGTCGGCCGTTTCGCGGCTGTTGAACTGGAGCGCTGTGTAAAAGAAACAGAAGAAGATGATGGCGCCAGCATAGAGTGCGACATAGATCGGCTGACCCGGCGACAACGCAGAAGCGATGTCTCGCAGCCAGCGGGTCGAATCACCTGTACTGATCCAGCTCACCAACGTCGTGGGCAGCAGGATGATGCTCGAGGCGAAGATGGGTGGAATGACGCCAGCCATGTTCAGCTTCAAGGGCAGGTGCGAAGACTGGCCACCGTAAACCTTGTTACCCACCTGGCGCCGCGCATAGTTCACCAGGATCTTGCGCTGTCCGCGTTCAACGAACACCACAAAGTAGGTCACCAGGATCACCAAAGCGATGATGAACAGCGCTATCAGAATGTTCATGGCGCCGGTACGAACCAGCTCCAGCAAACCACCGATTGCGCTCGGCAGACCGGACACGATGCTGGCGAAGATCAGCAGTGAAATGCCATTGCCCAGACCACGCTCGGTGATCTGTTCACCCAACCACATCAGGAACATCGTGCCGGCCACCAAGCTGACCACGGCCGTCAGGCGAAAGCCCATGCCTGGGTCAATCACCAGACCCTGCTGACCTTCAAGCGCCAGGGCAATGCCCATGGACTGGAAGATGGCCAGCGCCAGCGTGCCATAGCGTGTGTACTGGGTGATCTTGCGACGACCCGCCTCACCCTCTTTTTTCAGCTGCTCAAACGTGGGCACCACGTAGGTCATCAGCTGCATGATGATCGACGCCGAGATGTACGGCATGATCCCCAGTGCAAAGACCGCAAAGCGCGACAAGGCTCCACCCGAGAACATGTTGAACAGGTTCAGGATGCCGCCTTGCTGCCCCTGGAACAGCTGCTGGAGCTGGTCAGGGTCGATCCCCGGAACGGGAATGTGCGAACCGATGCGATAGACGACCAAAGCCAGCAACAGGAACACAAGTCGGCGACGAAGATCGCCGAACTTGCCTGTTTTGGCCAGAGAGGTGGGTCCAGTTGCCACAGAATGCCTTCAGCGTTTCTGTTTAAGCCAGCGAGCCACCAGCCGCTTCAATGGCCACTTTGGCCCCTGCGGTGGCTGCAATGTTCTTCAGCGTGACCGCGCGCGCGATTTCGCCGGTCTTGATGACTTTCACGCGCTTGGCCATGTGAGGCACCAGGCCTGCTTGCTTGAGCACGAGCATGTCGACCTCGGCAGCTTCCAGACCGTTGAGGTCGGTCAGCGTCACTTCGGCGTTGAACTGCAGTTGCGCGGACTTGAAGCCACGCTTGGGCAAACGACGCTGAAGGGGCATCTGGCCGCCTTCAAAGCCGACCTTGTGGTAGCCACCCGCGCGGGATTTTTGACCCTTGTGACCGCGACCCGCGGTTTTGCCCAGACCCGAGCCGATGCCGCGACCGACACGGCGCTTGGCATGCTTGGCGCCTTCAGAAGGCTTGATAGTGTTGAGTTCCATGTCTTGCGACTCCGGTTCAGAGTACCTTGACCAGGTAAGCGATCTTGTTGATCATGCCGCGCACGGCGGGCGTGTCCTGCAGCTCGCTGATGCTGTTGACTTTGCGCAGGCCCAGGCCTCGCACGGTGTCGCGGTGGGATTGCTTGGTACCAATGGGGCTGCGCACCAGTTGGACCTTGACGGTGGTTTGTGTGGTCATGATCGTTCCAATCAGCCCAGAATGTCTTCGACCGACTTGCCGCGCTTGGCAGCCACGTCGGAGGGCGTGGTCGAGTTCTTCAGTGCGTCCAGCGTGGCGCGCACCAGGTTGTAGGGGTTGCTTGAGCCGTGGCTCTTGGCCACGACATCGGTGATGCCCAGCACTTCGAACACCGCGCGCATCGGGCCGCCAGCGATGATGCCGGTACCCTTGGAAGCTGGCAGCATCATCACATTGGAAGCGCCGTGCTCGCCGTGCACGCTGTGGTGCAGCGAACCGTTCTTGAGCGACACCTTGATCATGTTGCGGCGGGCCTGTTCCATGGCTTTTTGCACGGCCACCGGCACTTCGCGCGCCTTGCCCTTGCCCATGCCCACGCGGCCATCGCCGTCACCGACCACGGTCAGTGCTGCGAAACCGAGGATGCGACCGCCCTTGACCACCTTGGTCACGCGGTTGATCGCGATCATCTTTTCGCGCAAACCGTCGTCGTTCGCTTCGTTCTTGATGTTTGCCGTAAATTTAGCCATTGTGTGTATTCCGTTTGATCAGAACTGCAGGCCAGCTTCACGAGCCGCGTCTGCAAGGGCTTTCACCCGGCCATGGTAGGCAAAACCGGAACGGTCGAACGCCACCTTCTCGATACCTGCCGCCTTCGCCTTTTCTGCGATGCGCTTGCCGATCAGGGCCGCTGCCGTGGCGTTGCCGCCCTTGCCTGCACCACCGATTTGCGCACGCACTTCGGCTTCTGCCGTGGAGGCGGTGGCCAGAACTTTGCTGCCATCGTCGGAAATGACGCTCGCATAGATGTGCAGATTGGTGCGGTTCACGGTCAGGCGAACGGCGCTCTGCTGCGCAATGCGGATGCGCGTTTGACGGGCGCGGCGGAGACGTTGCTCTTTTTTGGTCAACATGATCCTGATCCTTATTTTTTCTTGGTTTCCTTGATCACGACCTTTTCATCCGCATAGCGAATGCCCTTGCCCTTGTAGGGCTCAGGGGGGCGCACTGCGCGCACCTCGGAAGCGATCTGGCCCACGCGCTGGCGATCCGCACCCTTGATCAGGATTTCGGTCGGCGTCGGGGTTTCCACCTTGATACCGGCGGGCATGTCCATCACCACAGGGTGGGAGTATCCAACCGTCAGGTTGAGCTTGGTGCCTTGAGCCTGGGCCTTGTAGCCCACACCCAGCAGCGACAGCTTCTTCTCGAAGCCCTTGCTCACACCATTGACCATGTTGTTCACCAGCTGACGCAGGGTGCCCGACATGGCATTGGCTTCGCGAGAGTCGTTCACCGGGGTGAACGACAGCGAGCCGGCGTTGTTTTCAATCTTGACCAGGGCGTTTTCAGCCAAAGCCAAGGCACCGAGAGCGCCCTTGACATTGACCAGGCCGTCCTTGATTGCCACTTCCACCCCAGCAGGGACGGTGACGGGCAGTTTTCCAATACGTGACATTCAGTTGCTCCTCAATGCCCGCATCAGGCGACGTAACACAGGACTTCGCCACCGACACCGGTAGCGCGCGCCTTGCGATCGGTCATCACACCCTGGGGCGTGGTGACGATGGCCACACCCAGACCGTTCTGGACCTGGGGGATGGCGTTGCGACCGCGGTAAACGCGCAGGCCGGGACGGCTGACGCGCTCGATGCGCTCGATGACGGGACGACCGGCGTAGTACTTGAGAGCGATCTCAAGTTCGTTCTTGCCGTCGGCGCTCTTGACCTGGAAGCCATCGATATAGCCTTCGTCCTTCAGGACCTGGGCGATAGCGGCCTTGACCTTGGAAGCCGGCATCGTCACAACGGTCTTTTCGACCATTTGCGCGTTGCGGATGCGGGTCAACATGTCGGCGATAGGATCACTCATGCTCATTTGTGGTTCTCCTAGGGCTTACCAGCTGGCTTTGGTGATACCGGGGATTTCACCGGCAAAGGCCATTTCACGAACCTTGGCACGGGCCAGGCCGAATTGGGCGAAGGTGCCACGCGGGCGACCCGTGATCTCGCAGCGGTTGCGCTGACGGGTCGGGTTGGCGTTGCGGGGCAGCTTTTGCAGACCCAGGCGGGCCGCATCGCGCTCTTCATCGCTCTTCTTGGCGTCGTTGGCGGTTGCCTTCAACTCGGTGTATTTCTTGGCAAACTTGGCGGCGAGCTTTTCGCGCTTGAGTTCACGTTGGAGAAGTGCTTGTTTAGCCACGCGCCACCTCAGTTCTTGAACGGGAAACGGAAACCGGCCAACAGCGCTTTGCACTCTGCGTCGTTCTTGGCGGTTGTCGTGATGCTGATGTTGAGGCCGCGCAAGGCATCTACCTTGTCGTACTCGATCTCAGGGAAAATGATCTGCTCTTTGACGCCGATGTTGTAGTTGCCACGGCCGTCAAATGCCTTGCCCGAAATACCACGGAAGTCACGCACCCGGGGCAGAGCCACAGTAACGAAACGGTCCAGGAATTCATACATGCGGGCGCCACGCAGGGTAACCATGCAACCAATGGGCTGCTGCTCGCGGATCTTGAAACCCGCAATGGCCTTGCGCGCCTTGGTCACCACCGGCTTCTGGCCAGCGATCTTGGACAGGTCGCCAACAGCGCTGTCCATGACCTTCTTGTCGGCAACCGCCTCGCTCACACCCATGTTGAGCGTGATCTTGGTGATGCGAGGCACTTCCATGATCGACTTGTAGCCGAACTTTTCGACCAGGCTCGGCGCAACGGTGTCGCGATAGATGTCTTGCAAACGTGTCATGCTCATGCCACCTTGATTTCTTCGCCGCTGGACTTGAAGACGCGCACTTTTTTGCCGTCGGCCAGGAGCTTGATGCCCACGCGATCTGCCTTGCCCGTGGCGCCATTGAAGATGGCCACGTTGGACTGGTGGATGGGCATGGTCTTTTCGATGATGCCGCCGGTGATGCCCTTCATGGGGTTCGGCTTGGCATGCTTTTTCACGGTGTTCACACCTTCGACGACCAGCTTGCTGTCGTCGGCACGGAGCACCACCTTGCCGCGCTTGCCTTTGTCGCGACCGGCAATCACGATGACTTCATCGCCACTACGAATCTTGTTCATGATGATTCCTCAGAGAACCTCGGGAGCCAGCGAAACGATCTTCATGAACTTTTCGGTGCGCAGCTCGCGCGTGACCGGTCCGAAGATGCGGGTGCCGATCGGCTCCAGCTTGGCATTCAGCAACACCGCAGCGTTGCCATCGAATTTGATCAGGGCGCCGTCAGGGCGACGAATGCCCTTGGCGGTGCGAACCACAACAGCGCTGTAAACCTCGCCTTTTTTGACGCGGCCACGTGGAGCGGCTTCTTTGATGGTGACCTTGATGACGTCGCCCACACTGGCGTAGCGACGCTTGGAGCCGCCGAGCACCTTGATGCACATCACGGACTTGGCACCCGTGTTGTCGGCAACATCGAGTCGAGATTGCGTTTGAATCATTTGATTTAAGTCCCAACTTGAATCCTCCCCGCCACCACGGCCGGGAGTGATCAGTCTTGGGCCCGTCGTTGCCAACCACAACCTCTTGCATTGCACAAGATCTGCTGCGGCCTGCTTCGGTGGGCAGAAAGCCTCGCCTTTTCAAGCGAAGCCGCAAATTATGGCATGGGATTTCGTTCGCGTCAACAAGCTGCCGTTAAATTGCTTCGGTAGACATTGTGTGATGCTGGCAAAGCCCCAGGAATTCCTCCAGCTGGCTCGATGGACAGCCTTCTTCCCGGAGGATGGTCGCCACCCCGGGCGCCATGGCGGCGGCGGCGGCGGCATCCAGGTAAAGCACCCGCCAACGGCGGGCCAGCACATCTTCCACGGTCTGGGCATGTTCATGGCGCACAGCGAATCGCACCATGGCTTCGGTGAGCCCCATGCCCAGCTGGGTATCGGCACCCGGACATTCGTTGACATGGACGGCCTCTGTCCCGTACAGATGCAGACCTGGTACCGCATAGATGGGAGCCGCCGCAGCACCTGGTCCAGGCGCACCCAGCATGGCGTGACGCTCCGTCAAGCCACCCGGCCTTGCCGTGAGGAAGCCTTCGTCGAAACAACGCTCCAGCACATCCTCAGCCATTGCCCGGTAGGTGGTCCATTTGCCACCCGTGACGGTGATGAGCCCATTGGGGTCGGTGATGATGGTGTGCTCCCTGGACAGGGTCTTGGTGGAACCCTCGGCATTCTGAGGCGGCGCCACCAGAGGCCGCAGCCCCACCCAGACGCTGCGCACGTCTTGCCTTCGCACCGGGCGGCTGAGCGCGCGGCTGGCTTCGGACAGGATGAAGTCGAGCTCTTCTTCGAAGGCCCGGGGCTCACGGGGGAGGTCCTGGCGCGGCGTATCTGTCGTACCCAGCACCACCTTGCCCAGCCAGGGCACGGCAAACAGCACACGGCCATCGGGCGTCTTGGGCACCAGCAGAGCCGTTTCACCACCCAGAAACTCGCGGTCGACCACCACGTGCACGCCCTGGCTGGGGCTGACCATGCGCTGGGGCGGGGCTTGCGGCACCCGTCCATGGGTGACTGCGCGCAATTCGTCGACCCAGACCCCGGTGGCGTTCACCACACACTGCGCCAGAACCGTTCGGTTTTCGCCGCCAAAGTGATCGCACACATCGACCTCGAAACGGGCGCTGGTCGACTCAGCCTGCTGGCGAACGGCGGTGACTTTGGCGTAGTTCAGCACCACCGCCCCTGCGGCTTCGGCCGTTCGTGCGAGGGCAAGGGCGAAGCGGGCGTCGTCAAACTGGCCGTCCCAATACTTCACGCCGCCGCGCAGACGGTGGGCGTTGACGCCTGGCAGAGCGATCACCGTGCGCGCAGCGTTCAGAAATTCGGTCCGGCCCAGTCCGGCAGCGCCAGAGAGGAGGTCGTAAAGCTTGAGGCCGATGCCGTAGAAAGGGGTCTGCCACCATTGGTAGGAAGGCATGACGAAGGGAAGTGGTTGCGCCAGGTGCGGCGCCATGCGCAGAACAGTGGCTCGCTCGGCCAGTGCCTCGCGAACCAGCGAAAGATTGCCCTGAGCCAGGTACCGCACACCACCGTGCAACAGCTTGGTTGAGCGGGAAGAGGTGCCACCGGCAAAGTCGTGCGACTCCAGCAATATCACGGAAAAACCGCGCAGCGTTGCGTCCAAAGCCACCCCGAGCCCGGTGGCGCCACCACCGACGACCGCCAGGTCATAAACGGGCTGTCGGGACAGCGAAGCGAACAGTTCTGCGCGTTTCATGAAATCGAAATATGACCCCTCGCGCCTGGTGGGCACGAGGGGCGGGTTGCTACAGGATCATGAGCGCTTGATCAGCGCACCTTGCCATTCTTCCATGCGTTGAGCAACTGGTCGTAGGCGATGGTCTCTCCTTTGGGCTTCTCGTTGGCCAGTTTCTTCCAGGGCGCGGCCTTGTCGCTGAGGTACTTGTTGGGATCGCCCTTGGGATTGAGTTTGGGCGCGCAGCGCTCCATGCCGGCGCGCTCGAGGCGGGCCATCACCTGGTCCATCTGCTCGGCCAGGTTGTCCATGGCCTGCTGCGGCGTCTTCTCCCCCGTGACCGCCTCGGCCACGTTCTGCCACCAGAGCTGCGCCAGACGCGGGTAGTCGGGCACGTTGGTGCCGGTCGGGGTCCAGGCCACTCGCGCCGGGCTGCGGTAGAACTCGACCAGGCCACCCAGCTTGGGCGCCATGTCCGTCATGGCCTTGGACTGGATGTCGGACTCGCGGATGGGGGTCAGACCGACGATGGTCTTTTTCAGCGAGGTGGTCTTGGCGGTGACAAATTGGGCGTAGAGCCAGGCAGCAGCGGTCCTGTTTTCGTCGTGCTTCTCGAAGAAGGTCCACGAACCCACGTCCTGGTAGCCGTTCTGCATGCCCTGTTTCCAGTACGGGCCGTTCGGACCCGGTGCCATGCGCCACTTGGGCGTGCCGTCGGCGTTGACCACCGGAAGGCCGGGCTTGGTCATGTCGGCGGTGAAGGCGGTGTACCAGAAGATCTGCTGGGCGATCTGGCCCTGTGCGGGCACCGGACCTGCCTCACCGAAGGTCATGCCGGTGGCTTCCTTGGGCGCGTACTTCTTCATCCAGTCGATGTACTTGGTCAGTGCGTACACGGCAGCCGGCGAGTTGGTGGCACCACCTCGCGACACCGAGGCGCCCTGGGGGTGGCAGCCATCAGCCGAAGCACGGATGCCCCATTCGTCCACTGGCTTGCCGTTGGGAATACCCACATCGGCGGTGCCGGCCATCGACAACCAGGCGTCGGTGAAGCGCCAGCCCAGCGAGGGGTCTTTCTTGCCATAGTCCATGTGGCCATAGATCGGCTTGCCGTCGATGGTCTTGACGTCTTCGCTGAAGAAAGCGGCGATGTCTTCGTAGGCGCTCCAGTTCAGCGGCACACCAAGGTCGTAGCCATACTTGGCCTTGAACTTGTCCTTGAGGTCCTGACGCGCGAACAGGTCGGCTCGGAACCAGTACAGGTTGGCGAACTGCTGGGTGGGCAGCTGGTAGAGCTTGCCGTCAGGCCCGGTGGTGAAGCTGGTGCCGATGAAGTCCTTGATGTCCAGGCCCGGGTTGGTCCACTCCTTGCCCTTACCCGCCATGTAGTCGGTCAGGTTCATGATCTTGCCGTAGCGGTAGTGCGTACCGATCAGGTCGGAGTCGCTGATCCAGCCGTCGTAAATGGATTTGCCCGACTGCATCGAGGTTTGCAGCTTCTCGACCACGTCGCCTTCCTGGATGAGGTCGTGCTTGACCTTGATGCCGGTGATTTCTTCAAACGCTTTGGCCAGCGTCTTGCTTTCGTATTCGTGCGTGGTGATGGTCTCCGAGACCACGGAGATCTCCCGCACGCCCTTGGCCTTGAGTTTGGCAGCGGTATCGATGAACCACTTCATCTCGGCCGCCTGCTGGTCCTTGCTGAGAGTCGATGGCTGGAACTCGCTGTCGATCCAGCGCTTGGCGGCGGCCTCGTCGGCCCAGGCCACCTGGGAACCCAGGGCGAGCATTGCTGCCAGCGCCAGGGTGGTGTGTCGCAATTTCATGTTGTCTCCTCATTCAATGCACTTCCCCGGTGGTTGACACGGAATGGCTCGGCCCCGGGGAAGCAATGGGCCGAATTCGCAAAAGAAAGAGGGTGGATTTGGGTCGCTTCAGCCCTTGCGCATGACCACGACCATCCACACCGCCGCAATACCCAGAGCGATCCAGATGCTGGGTTCCTGCTCCAGTGAGAACCATTGCGCGATCCAGCCGGTCATGCCGACGAACGCCAGGTGGATGTAGGCAGAGCCAAGCAGACCGATGAAGAGCCGGTCGCCACGCGTGGTGACCATGGGCAGAAACCCCTTGCGCTCGATCGTGGGCGACTTGATTTCCCACACCGTCATGCCGATCAGCATGAGCACGATGCAGGTGAAAAAAACAGCAACAGGGGTGGTCCACACCATCCAGTCAAACATCAGAGCTCTCCAAAAAATCCAGCCAAAGCAGAGGCAGACGAGCGACGTGCCTCCCATCCAGGGCCACCGTGGAACCGGCTCTGCCGGGCCACTGGTGGCGCCCCCTTGAAGGGGAAGCGCCGAAGGCGCATCGGGGGTGGGTCATACCCTGCCCATGGCAAAGCCCTTGGCGATGTAGTGCCGCACGAACCAGATCACGATGGCGCCCGGGACGATGGTGAGCACGCCGGCGGCGGCGAGGGTGGCCCAGTCCATGCCACTCGCGCTCACCGTTCGTGTCATGGTGGCCACGATGGGTTTGGCGTTGACGCTGGTCAGGGTGCGCGCCAGCAGCAGCTCGACCCAACTGAACATGAAGCAGAAAAACGCGGCCACGCCCACGCCGGCCTTGATCAGGGGCAAGAAGATGGTGAAGAAGAAGCGGGGAAAGCTGTAGCCGTCGACATACGCGGTCTCGTCGATCTCGCGCGGTATGCCGCTCATGAAGCCCTCCAGAATCCACACCGCCAATGGCACGTTGAACAGCAGGTGGGCCATGGCCACGGCGATGTGCGTGTCCATCAGACCCAGCGTTGTGTAGAGCTGGAAGAACGGCAGCAGAAACACCGCAGGCGGTGTCATGCGGTTGGTGAGCAACCAGAAAAAGACGTGCTTGTCACCCAGGAAGCGGTAGCGAGAAAATGCGTAGGCGGCTGGCAGGGCCACGGTGAGTGAGATCACGGTGTTGATCCCCACATAGATCAGGCTGTTGATGTAGCCCGAGTACCAAGAGGGGTCGGTGAAGATGGTCTGGTAGTTGGCCCAGGTGAACTCGGCCGGCCAGAGCGTGAACGAAGACAGGATCTCCTGGTTGGTCTTGAAGCTCATGTTGACCATCCAGTAGATGGGCAACAGGGCGAAGATCAGGTAGGCGAAGAGAAACAGGGTGCGTTTCTTGAACCGGCGCTCAACCATGGTCGACCCCCCTCCGGATGGCGTGCAGATCAGTCATGCGCGTGCTCCTTCTGGGTCGTTCCCAGGCTTTGCATCCAGTTGTAGAGCACGAAGCAGAACAGCAGGATGATGAAGAAATAGATGAGGGAGAACGCAGCAGCCGGGCCCACGTCGAACTGGCCGACGGCCTTGGTGGTGAGGTACTGCGAGAGGAAGGTGGTGGCGTTGCCGGGGCCGCCGCCGGTGAGCACGAAGGGCTCGGTGTAGATCATGAAGCTGTCCATGAAGCGCAGCAGCACCGCGATCATGAGCACGCCGCGCATCTTGGGCAACTGGATGTAACGGAACACCGCCCACTTGCTGGCGCCGTCGATGCTGGCGGCCTGGTAATAAGCATCAGGAATGCTGCGCAGGCCGGCGAATGCCAGCAGGGCCACCAGAGGGGTCCAGTGCCACACATCCATGGCCAGCACCGTCCACCACGCATGTGAGGCGTTGCCGGTGTAGCTGTAGTTGAAGCCGGCCTGCTTGAGGTAGTAGCCGAGCAGACCAATGTCGGTGCGGCCAAAGATCTGCCAGATGGTGCCCACCACGTTCCACGGGATCAGCAGCGACAGCGCCACCAGCACCAGCACCGCCGACGATTTCCAGCCCTGGGCGGGCATGGACAGTGCGAGCGCAATGCCCAGCGGAATTTCCACCAGCAGCACCGCGAGCGAGAACTGGATCTGGCGCCACAGGGCCTGGTGCAGGTCCTGGTCGCGCATCACGGCGGTGAACCACTCGGTGCCCACGAAGATGCGGCGGTCGGGCGAGAGGATGTCTTGCACCGAGTAGTTGACGACCGTCATCAGCGGCAGGATGGCGGAGAACGCCACACAGACGATGACGGGCAGCACCAGAAACCAGGCTTTCTGATTGACGGGTTTGGTGGTTGTGCTCATTCGGTTGCCTCCGTGCCGCGCACTGCGGCGCGAGCTTGTTTGGAGCGGTGCTGCACTGCGCTCACTGGACTACCCTCCGTGCTACACACTGCGGGGCTACGCGCCTTCGGAGCGGCCGTGCGGCGCTCATGAAACCAATGCCTCGTTTTGATAGAAGCAGGTGTGGTCGCCCAGCACCTGCAGGTGGACGGTGTCGCCGGGCGATGGCGCGGCGGCTTCGGGCGAGAGCCGGGACTTCAAGCTGTGTTCGCCGACCTGGCAGGTGACCATCAGGTAGGTACCGATGTCTTGCACTCGCTGCACCTGTGCAGGCAAAGTGCCCGCTTCTCCGGCGGCGGACAGCGCCAGGTATTCCGGGCGGATGCCCAGGGTGAGCGGGCCCGATGGGAGGTTGCGCTGCTGGGACACCTCCAGCGTCTGGTTCAACACCTGCAGCTGGCCGGCCTCGTGTTGGGCGGGCAGGAAGTTCATGCCGGGGGATCCGATGAAGTGGCCGACGAAGGTGTGGGCCGGGCGTTCGAACAGCGCTTCGGCGGGGCCCACCTGCACTGCGCGGCCGCGTGTCATGACCACCACTTCATCAGCAAATGTGAGGGCCTCGACCTGATCGTGTGTCACGTATATGAGCGTGAGCTTGAGTTCGTGGTGGATCTGCTTGAGCTTGCGGCGCAGTTGCCACTTCAGGTGCGGGTCGATCACGGTCAACGGTTCGTCGAACAACACCGCCGACACGTCAGAGCGCACCAGGCCGCGGCCGAGCGAGATCTTCTGTTTCTGGTCGGCACTCAGGCCGGCGGCGCGCATGTCGAGCTGATGGCTCATTTCCAGCATTTCTGCGATGCGGCCCACGCGCTGTTTGATTTCTTCCGCTGGCACCTTGCGGTTCTTCAGCGGGAATGCCAGGTTCTGCGCCACGGTCATGGTGTCGTAGATCACCGGGAACTGGAACACCTGCGCAATGTTCCTTTGCTGGGGACTGAGTCGGGTGGCGTCGCGGCCATCGAACGTTACCGTGCCCTGGGACGGTTGCAGCAGGCCCGACATGATGTTGAGCATGGTGGTCTTGCCGCAGCCTGAAGGACCTAGCAAGGCGTAGGCGCCGCCGTCCTCGAAGGTCATCTTCAGGGGCAGCAGGGCGTAGTCTTCGTCCTGCTGGGGGTTCGCCTTGTAGGCGTGCGCGAGGTCGAGTTCGATACGGGCCATCAGACGGCCTTTCCAGGTCTTGCCGGCGCCCGCACCAGCGGGCCCTTGGCGTCAAAGACAAACAGGCTCTCGGGGTTCAGGTAGAGCGTGATCGGGTCGCCCAGCGGGCAGTCGTGCACGCCGGTGAGCTGTGCCACGAGTTCGCCGACCGCGGTGTGCACGTGTACGAAGGTGTCGGACCCGGCGATTTCGGCCAGTTCGACGCGCCCGGGCAACGGCACGTCGCCGGGGCGCGGGTTCACCCGCAGCGTGCCAGCGCGCGCGCCCAGAATGAGCTGGCTCGGCGCGTGCGCGGGCAAGGCCATCTGCCAAACCGCATCGCCGCCCACCCGAACGCCACCTGCCACCGCTTCGGCTTCCATCAGGTTCATGGGCGGATCGCTGAAGGCGCGCGCCACGCGGATGCTTTGCGGCGCATGAAACACCTCGGCGGTGGGGCCGTACTGCAGCAGTTCGCCGGCGTCCATGACGGCGGTGTAGCCGCCCAGCAGCAAGGCCTCGCCGGGTTCGGTGGTGGCGTACACCACCGTGGAGTCGCCCGTGGAAAACAACTGTGTGAGTTCCTCGCGCAGCTCCTCGCGCAGCTTGTAGTCCAGATTCACCAGCGGTTCGTCGAACAGCATCAGCGGTGCCTGCTTGGCCAACGCACGCGCCAGTGCCACGCGCTGCTGCTGCCCGCCGGAGAGTTCGGCCGGCAGACGGTCGAGGAACATCTCGATGTGCAGACGCGCGGCCAGTTCGCGCACCTTGCGATCGGCGTCGCGGTCGCCGCGCAGCCGCATGGGCGAGGCGATGTTCTGCGCCACTGTCATGGAGGGGTAGTTGACGAACTGCTGGTAGACCATGGCCACATTGCGCTGGCGCACAGGCACCCTGGTCACGTCAACGCCGTCGGCCACCACGCGGCCGGTGCTGGCCACGTCCAGGCCAGCCATGATGCGCATCAGGCTGGTCTTGCCGGCCTGGGTGGCACCCAGCAGCACCGTGACGGCACCTGACACCAGCTTGAGGCTTTGGGGGTAGAGGTGGACAGAAGGCCCCACGGTCTTGCCCACTTGCTCCAGAGAAAGCTGCATTCGAATCCCAGTGTGAAAAAACGCACATCCGGAAGCGGCGTGTTGTTTCGTTTCGCCAATTTTATTGTTCGTTTATGTTCCTTTTTATTCGGTATTTACCCTGAGTCGGGTGATTTTGTTTTCCGTTATGTTCGAGCTGTCCCATCTTTGTCTGCCCATCGAATGAACCTGAATCCGCGCCACACGCAACTGCTCGACGAGGTGCGCACCAGCGGACCGCAAACCATTGAGGCACTGGCCGAGCGCTTTGGCGTGACCCTGCAAACGGTTCGCCGGGACGTGCAACGCCTGGCCGAAGCCGGTCTGCTCTCGCGCTTCCACGGCGGCGTGCGCCTGCCAGGATCAACCACCGAAAACATTGCTTACCGGCAGCGTCAGGCCATGTCCTCAGAGGCCAAAACCTGCATTGCGCGCGCGGTGGCACGACGGGTACCCAACGGCTGCTCGCTGATCATGAACATCGGCACCACCATCGAGGCGGTGGCCCACGAACTGCGCCACCATCGGGGCCTGCGCGTGATCACCAACAACCTGCACATTGCATCGCTGATGAGCACCCACCCGGATTGCGAAGTGATCGTCGCCGGCGGCCAGGTGCGCAGCGCCGACCAGGGCATCGTGGGTGAGGCCACGGTGGATTTCATGCGCCAGTTCAAGGTCGACATCGGCCTGATCGGCATCAGCGGCATCGAAGGTGACGGAACGCTGCGCGATTTCGACTACCGTGAGGTGAAGGTGGCACGCACCATCGTCGAACAGTCGCGTGAGGTGTGGCTGGCGGCCGATCACAGCAAATTCAACCGGCCAGCCATGGTGGAACTGGCACGGCTGGACGACATCGATGTGCTGTTCACCGACCAGCCGCCCCCGCCCCCGTTCGATGAACTCATGGCGCTGGGCAATGTGGAATGTGTGCTGTGCGTCGCCGACCCTGACATCCACTGATCCTGCCTATTTTTTTTCCGAAAGCCGAGATGACCTACCTGTTGGCCCTGGACCAGGGCACCTCCAGCTCCCGCAGCATCGTGTTCGATCGTGAGGGGCGCGTCGTGACCATGGCGCAGCGCGAGTTCCCGCAGATCTACCCCCAGCCCGGCTGGGTGGAACACAACCCGCTGGATCTCTGGCAAACGCAGCTGGCCACGGCCCGCGAAGCCTTGAAACAGGCCGGGCTGCGTGCCGATCAGATCCACGCCGTGGGCATCACCAACCAGCGCGAGACCACGCTGGTGTGGAACCGCAAGACGGGCGAGCCGGTGTACAACGCCATCGTCTGGCAGGACAGGCGGGCGGAAGCCACTTGCGCGGCGCTGCGCGAGCAAGGCTTGTCGGACACCGTACTGCAGAAGACCGGCCTGCGCATCGACGCTTATTTCTCAGGCACCAAGCTGAAGTGGATCCTCGACCACGTGCCCAGCGCCCGCGCACAGGCCAAGCGCGGTGAGCTGGCCTTCGGCACCGTGGACAGCTGGCTGATCTGGCAATTGACTGGCGGCGCGCGCCACGTGACCGATGTGAGCAACGCCTCGCGCACCATGCTGTTCAACGTGCACACGCGTCAGTGGGACGCCGAGTTGATGGCGGCGCTGGACGTGCCGGTCAGCCTGATGCCAGAGGCTCTGCCATCGAGCGCGCACTTCGGGCAGATGGACGCCGAGTGGCTGGGCGCACCGCTGGAGATTGCCGGCGTCGGTGGTGACCAGCAGAGCGCATTGTTTGGCCAGGCCTGCTTCTACGCGGGCATGGCCAAGAACACCTACGGCACGGGCTGCTTCATGCTCATGCACACCGGCGAGCGCTTCCAGACCAGCCAGAACGGCCTGATCACCACCGCCACCGCGCAGCCGCCTGGCACGCCACAGTACGCGCTGGAGGGCAGTGTGTTCATTGGCGGTGCGGTGGTGCAGTGGCTGCGCGACGGCCTGCGCGCAATCGAGTCCAGCAGCGAGGTCCAGGCCCTGGCCGAGAGCGTACCGGACGCCGGTGGCGTGGTGCTGGTGCCCGCCTTCACCGGCCTGGGTGCGCCCTACTGGCAGCCCGAGGCGCGTGGCAGCATCACCGGCCTCACCCGCGGCACCACCATGGCCCACATTGCCCGCGCAGCGCTGGAAAGCATCGCATTTCAGAGTGCAGCGCTGCTGGACGCAATGAGCCGGGATGCGGTTGCCGCAGGGGGCGTGCCGGTGAGCGAGCTGCGCGTGGACGGTGGTGCCTGCGTGAACGACCTGCTGATGCAGTTCCAGGCCGATCTGCTGGGTATCCCCGTGGTGCGCCCGGCCGTGATCGAGACCACGGCCCTCGGCGCGGCCTACCTGGCCGGCCTGCACACCGGGCTGTACACGGGGCTGGAAGAGTTGTCGAGCCAGTGGAAGGCTGAACGAACCTTTCACCCCACGCTGTCGCGCGAACGCGCAACCGAGAAGATGGCGCAGTGGGAACATGCGGTCAGACAAACTGTGGCGGCGTAGCCGCCACACCCCCCGCGCCGCTTCGCGTCACCCCCCTGGAAGGGGGGCGGCACCTTGGACCGGCGAAGCCGGATCTTCGGTGCCCCTGGACTGGTGAACTTCGCTCCGGAGCCGCGCTTGGTTCGCTGCTTGGATTTGACTTGCCTCGGGCGACAATGGCGGAATGAACACTCCTACCCATCCCACCATCACTTTCATCGGCGGCGGCAACATGGCCAGCGCCATTGTGGGCGGCTTGCTGCGTCAGGGTCATCCGGCCA
This sequence comes from Hydrogenophaga sp., assembly GCF_030651625.1. GTDB lineage: Bacteria > Pseudomonadota > Gammaproteobacteria > Burkholderiales > Burkholderiaceae_C > Hydrogenophaga. The sequence continues at coordinate 59,701 of NZ_JAUSCF010000030.1, forward strand.
GCGCCATTCAGATTGTCGAGCCCTGGGACGAACAGCGCGTCAAGCTGGGTCAGCAGTTTCCTGGCGTCGCCGTTCTGCCCGCTGCTGGCCCGGCGCTTCGGCCCTCCGACCTGGTGGTCTGGGCGGTCAAGCCGCAGACTTTCAAGGAAGCGGCCACCAGCAGCCAGCCGCACCTGGCCGGCGCGCTGCATTTGAGCGTGGCGGCCGGCATCACCAGCGAGAGCATGGCTGGTTGGTTGCAGACGCAGCGCATCGTGCGGGCGATGCCCAACACCCCTGCCTTGGTGGGGCTGGGCATGACCGGGCTGTTTGCCCGTGCGGGTGCCAGCGATGCCGACCGCGTGCTGGTCGAGACCGTGGTGAAGACCACGGGTGAGCTGGTGTGGGTAGCGTCGGAGGAACAGCTGGACGCAGTGACCGCGATCTCAGGTTCAGGCCCGGCCTACGTGTTCTATTTTCTGGAAGCCATGCGCGACGCAGGTGCCCGCATGGGCCTGCCACCCGAGGTGGCCTATCAGCTCGCGGTGGGAACGTTCATTGGGGCCTCCACACTGGCGCAGCGTTCGGACGATCCGCCACAGACACTGCGGGAGCGTGTCACTTCCAAGGGCGGCACCACCTATGCGGCGCTTACCTCGATGGAAGCGGCGGGCGTGAAGGTCAAGTTTGAGGAAGCGCTGTTCGCCGCGCAGAAGCGAGCCGAAGAACTCGGCCGCGAATTCGGCGAATAAGCTTCGCGCGGCTCGCGGACGCAGTGTGCTCTGCTCCGCGGCTGTCCCCCGCCATGGGCCTTGCCCTTTGCTCCTCCTTTATGCCGCTGCGCAGAGCACACTGCATCCTCGAAAAGGAATGGCGAGCGAGGACTGGAATGGGCACATTGCTGTCACCTGCGAAAGTGAACGACGGTCGAGCAGCGATTGCAGACGATGGAGATGCAGCGATGAGCACTTGGTCGTTGCCACACTGCAGTCATTCAAGCTCCTGCAGTGAGAGGGCTTGAGAGTCAGCCATCGGGGGTGCTGCAGACTTCGCAGGACCAGGTGTGGCACACACACTGAGCTTCGATCCGCCTACCCCAGATGTTCTTCCTTCAGCAAGCGCACTCCTTTGGCATGTCGGACATCGGCCATAAGCTTCCCGCCAGGCGAGGTGGTCGTCGGCAAGACCTACAGCGAACCGTTTCAGGGCTGGAACGTGCTTGACACACGAACTACGGAAATGGATGACTGCAATTCCGGTTGCTGTCGATCTGATCAGCGCGAAACGGCTGGCAGGTGCGCGACGCCGGCCCGACTCGCACCGCACGCTATCGTACAGACGGCGTCGCATGCAGGGTCGACCATCGTGATCACGATGATCGACGGCGGGCTTTCGATCGACGCGGCTCCTCCTCAAATGCGAGATTGGCGCGTGTCGGTGCGATCGCAACATGCAGCAGACGGAAGGGCGGCAACGTCACTGACGGCCACTGGACAAAGGAAGCTCCGTCATCCATACCGACCCACCCTGTGAGGCCCGCCATCCATGAAACACAAAGAAAATCAACTGCTTGGGGCACTAGACGACGACGTAAGGCAACGGCTCGCAAGTGCGATGAGTCCCGTCGACCTGAAACTCGGGCACGTCGTCTGCGAGGCCGGCGGCAGGCTGGAGCACGCGTACTTCCCGCAAGGGGCCGTGTTGTCATTGCTCACGGTCATGGAAGATGGTTCGGCGATCGAGACCGCCAATATCGGACGTGAGGGTGCGTTTGGCATCTTCGCGGCCATGTACAGCCGTGTCTCCTTCAATCGATCCTTGGTGCAACTGGCGGGGCCGATGATTCGATGTTCGATCTCAGCGCTTGAGCAGGAGTTCTCGAAAAGCAACAAGGTGCAGAACCTCTTCGTTAGTTATTCCGAGACGCTGTTGTCCCAGATCCAGCAGACGGTCGGCTGCAACGCGCTGCATACCGTGGAGGAAAGGATGTGTCGCTGGCTACTCATGATGGACGACCGGGCCGAAGGGGAGGCGATGGCCTATACCCATCAGTTCCTCGCCGAGATCATGGGGGCCAACCGCACGACGGTTTCACTGGCCGCCCAGGCGATGCAGGACAAGGGACTGATCGCCTACCGCCGTGGAAACATGCAGGTGAAGGATCGCGCAGGGATGGAAAAGGCGTCCTGCGAGTGCTATGCCATCGTCAGACGGCGCTTCGATTCCTTTCTGAGTCCCCCTGCTCACGCGGCCAACACGCTGGGCAAAGGCCGGAATACGACCCCCTAGAAGTTCCCCCCACAGGGTTTCTCTGGTGCCGCGTTAACCGGCGTTGCAGATCCCTCTCTCGCCGGAAACTGCGCGCTATGTAGCGTATACAACAGACATCGACCGAGCCAGCGACCACGATACCGCCGTTTGTCGGAGGAACGAGTGCGCTATAAGACACCACTTGAGCTGGCCGAACGCGAGGTGCCGAACTTCGATAGGACCGGGGCCGGGTTGACGCCGCGACGGAAGGTGAAAACCATCACAACGTCGCGATATGGGGAAAATGAATTGATCGAAGAAAATCACCTGCATTTGTCATCGGCCAGTTCGTCCCACCATGAGCAAAACCAACTGCTCGCTGCCATACCTTTCGAGGATTGGCGTCTCATTGAGTCCCACTTGGAGTGGGTTGAACTCCTGGCGGGCAGCACGCTACATGTATCAGGCGGCGCCCTGAGACACGTCTATTTTCCGACGACGGCCGTTGTATCGCTGATTTCGACCATGTTGGATGGCTCAACCGTTGAGGTGGCAGCGGTAGGTCCAGAAGGCATGGTGGGCGTGGATGCTTTCATGGGCAGCAGCAACTCCAACGACGGCACGTCTGCCAGCGGCACCTTTTCTGTTCAGAACACGTCACTTGTGATGCGCAGCGGGCACGGCTACCGCATGAGCGCTCAATCAATCGCAGATCATGCCAAGCGATCAGCGCAAGTAATGCACCACCTGCTCAACTACACCCGCACCTTGTTCTCACAAATATCGCAGACCTCGGCATGCAACCGCCATCACTCGCTCGACCAACAACTCGCTCGCTGGTTGTTGGTGCACCTTGAGCGTCAAGGTGACGATGAACTGAACATTACACAAGAGCGCATTGCCAGCATGCTCGGTGTGCGTCGTGAGGGTGTGACCGCCGGAGCAATGCGCCTGCAAAGAGCGGGCGTGATTCGTTACGGCCGTGGACAGATATCTGTGCTGGACAAGGACGGTCTGAAGCTCCACAGCTGTGAATGTCACGCGGTGATTCGTGGTGCGTATGAACGGCTGTCTCGCGATGCAGCGCCGCAAGCACCGCTTTCGGCTGACGTCTCTCCCATCCGCGGTCACTCTCAAAATTGAGTTGGGCGGCTTTCCAGCTGTTGATCTGGCCTCTTTCTGAGGAACTCCCTCGCATCGCCCGGTTGGTCCGTTAAAGCTGCTAAGTTGCACTCTAGAGTCGTATTCTCGCTACTCCACTGATCGATCACATTGGGCACCCAAAATGCCCAGAGCCAAATTCCTTGTCATTGAATTGAATCGTCGTATTGCAGTGACGTAATCCCGCACCTACAAGGTTCCTTTGAAACACAATGACCAACTAGCCGCTGAACCAAATCCTCTTGCCTTTCTATTGGGCGGTGGCGAGATGGGCAACTTGATTCGGTCGATGGACTGGTCAGCGAGCGCGCTGGGACCGGTTGAGGGGTGGCCGCAGAGCCTGCGTACGACCGTCAGCATCTGCCTGGCCTCGGACCTGCCCATTTGCGTCATCTGGGGGCCGGGCCTGGTCCAGATCTACAACGATGCCTACCGGGTCATTTGTGGCAACAAGCATCCTCGCTCAATGGGGCAAAACTTCTCTGAGTGCTGGAGAGAGGCGTGGCCGGTGATTGGCGAGGCGCACGACTCGGCCCTGGCCGGCGACACGGCCTTCCTCGAAAGCCAGCAGATTTTCCTTGAACGGCACGGGTACGTAGAGGAGTGCTTCTTCACTTTCTCATTCAGCCCCATTCGGGACGAGGCCGGTCGGGTCGGCGGCCTGTTCCACCCCGTCATCGAGATGACGACCCAGATGCTCAGCGAGCGACGGACACGGGCGCTGCGCGACCTTACAGCTCAAACAAACAAAGCCAAGTCTGTCAGCGAAGCGCTCTGCTTGTCCGCTCAGTCCCTCGCAGAATACGTCCTTGACGTGCCGTTTGTCCTGTTCTACGAATTGGACCCCGACGGTGATGAAGCCCGGCTGGTCTGCGCGACCGACCTTCAGGCTGATACTGTCGCCAACACGAACACCGCAGGTTCCGGAATGAAGGAACAGACTCCTTGGCCGCTGGAGGAAGTTGTACGCTCTGGGTCGGCAGTGCAGGTGAACGACATGCGCCAAAGGACCAGCCAGGCTTTGCCTGGCCCCTATCCCGAACCACCGAATGCGGCACTGGCCCTGCCGATCATCCTGCCAGGTGCAGACCGCCCCGCCGCCATCCTCATTGCGGGGGTCAGCTCTCGACTGAGGATGAACGAGGCCTACCGGAGCTTCTACGACTTGCTCGCAGCCGCCGCAACCACCGCCGTCGCGCATGCCCGGGCCTATGACGACGAGCGGCGACGTGCCAGGGCGCTGGCCGAACTCGACCGGGCCAAGATCGCCTTCTTTTCCAACGTCAGCCACGAGTTCCGCACGCCACTGACCTTGATGCTGGGGCCAGTCGAAGACGCACTGGCCGCAACAGATGAGCATTTGCCGCCGTTGCAACGGGAGCGGCTGGAAGTCGTTTACCGCAACGGGCTGCGACTTCAACGCCTCGTGAACAGCTTGCTGGATTTCTCAAGAATCGAGGCTGGTCGGGTTAGCGCGGCCTATGAGCCGACAGCGCTGGCCGACTTCACCACCGACCTCGCCAGCAACTTTCGCTCGGCCTGCGAGAAGGCTGGATTGGAACTTCGCATCGATTGCCCACCGCTCAGCGAGCTGGTGTTCGTGGATCACCACATGTGGGAGAAGATCGTTCTCAACCTGTTGTCGAACGCCTTCAAGTTCACCTTTGAAGGGGAAATCGCTGTGTCTATGCGACAGGTCGACCGCGCCGTCGAACTGCGCGTCCGCGACACGGGCACGGGCGTCCCCGCCGAGGAAATCCCTCGGCTGTTTGAACGCTTCCACCGGGTCGAAAACGCGCGCGGCCGCACGCACGAGGGGAGTGGCATCGGGTTGGCCCTGGTGCAAGAGCTGGTCAATTTGCACGGTGGCTCGATCAGCGCCGACAGCGAGGTCGGACGCGGTACGACGTTCACCATCTCGATTCCGATGGGATCGCAGCATCTGCCCCAGGATCAGCTCGGTAACAGGCCTGCTGCCCCGCAGCCCACTACGGGGGCGAATCCGTTCGTCGAGGAAGCTCTCCGCTGGCTTCCCGACTCCGAACAGCGCTCTGCCCTCGAATCGGAGTTGCCATCGATTCAGGACGATCCAGCAGACACCGCCACCTCGCCAGATGGGCACGATGACAAACGTCCCCTGGTGCTGGTCGCCGACGACAACGCGGACATGCGGCAGTACGTCGTCCGTCTGCTCGGCTCGCATTACCGCACTGAGGCCGTGCAGGACGGGGCGGCGGCGCTTGCGGCGGCACGCAAGCGGATGCCGGATCTGATCCTGACCGACGTGATGATGCCTGGGCTCGACGGCTTCGGGCTGTTGCAGGCGTTGCGCGCCGACCCTCGGATGCGCGGCGTGCCGGTCATCATGCTTTCTGCCCGTGCCGGGGAGGAAAGCCGGATTGAGGGCTTGCAAGAAGGGGCCAACGACTATCTGGTGAAACCGTTCAGTGCCAGGGAGTTGTTGGCCCGTGTGGCGGCTCAACTTCAAATGGCCCGCATTCGGCGGGAGAGCATTGTGGCGATCCAGGCCAGCGAAATGCGCTATCGCGCCTTGGTCACGGCCAGCTCCGATGTGGTTTACCGCATGAGCCCCGACTGGCGCGAGATGCGCGCACTCGACGGCCGCAGTTTCTTGGCCGATGCCCCCGAACCAACGACCAGCTGGCTGCAGGACTACATCCACCCGCAAGACCAAGCGCGCGTGCTGGCCGCGATCGAAACAGCCATTGAGGCCAAGGGCGTCTTCGAGCTGGAACACCGCGTGCTGCGCGTGGATGGCGAACTGGGCTGGACACATTCGCACGCGGTGCCTATGCTGGACGAAGACGGTGCCATCGTGGAATGGTTCGGCACCGCCAGCGACGTCACCGAAATGCGTCGTGCGAAGCAGACGCTGGTTGAATCGGAAGAGCGCTACCGCAGCCTCTTCAATGCGATCGACGAGGGCTATTGCATCCTCGAGATGATCTTCGACAACACCGGCAAGGCCGTGGACTACCGCTTCCTCGAAGTGAACCCGGCGTTCTCCGAGCTGACGGGGTTGGAGAACGCGGTGGGCCGGCGCATCCGCGACATCACGCCCGACCTTGAAGAGCACTGGTTCACCACCTACGGCAAGGTGGCGCTGACCGGCAACGCGGTGCGCTTTGTCAACGACGCAAAGTCGATGGACGACCGCTGGTTCGACGTCTATGCGATGAAAGTGGGCGGGCCGGACAGCCGCAAGGTCGCGGTGCTGTTCACCAACATCACCGAACGGCGGCGCACTGAAAAAGCGCTGCTGGCCAGGGAGGTCGACCTCATCGATGCGCTGGCTGCCGCCGAAGACGCCAACCAGGCGAAGTCGGACTTCCTGTCGCACATGAGCCACGAACTGCGTTCGCCATTGAATGCCGTGCTGGGCTTTGCCCAGTTGCTGCAGTCCGGCACGCCGCCACCCACGCCGCGACAGGAAGAAAGCGTGGAAGAGATCCTAAAAGCAGGTTGGTACCTGCTGGGCCTGATCGAAGAGGTCCTGGACCTGTCGCTGATCGAATCAGGCCGCCTGTCCTGCGTGCTGGAGCCGGTGCCGTTGGCCGAGGTGCTGTCCGACTGCCAGGCGCTGGTGGAAGGGCAGGCCGCAGGACATGGCATACGCCTGAGTGTTACCCAGCCGGGCGACGCGTGCATCGTCATCGTGGACCGCACCCGCCTCAAGCAGGTCTTCGTCAACCTTCTCAGCAATGCCATCAAGTACAACCGCGAAGGAGGCACGGTGCAGGTGCACTGTGAAGCCGCGGGGCGGGGCCGCATCTGCATCCGCATTGAAGACAGCGGCAGCGGCCTGAGCCCCGAGCAGCTCACCCATATTTTCCAGCCCTTTGAGCGCCTGGGTCGGGAGACTGGAGCGATCGAAGGCACTGGTATCGGCCTGGCACTGAGCAAACGCCTGGTGGAATTGATGAACGGCCGCATTGGCGTGCAAAGCGCAGTCGGCCAGGGCAGCGTGTTCTGGGTGGAGCTGGATACGTCTGGCGCCCAGATATCGGCGCCAGCGAGCTCCGCCGAGACCACCCTTGCCAGGCTGCAAGTCGCGGCGATACCCGAACCCGCTGCGGCCGGCCGACGCCCATTCACCGTGCTGTGCGTGGAAGACAACCGTGCCAACCAGCTGCTGGTGCAGCGCCTGCTGGCGCAGCGCACCGATGTGCGCCTGCTGCAGGCTGGGGACGCAGAGCACGGCTTGCAGCTGGCACGCACGATGAAGCCCGACGTGGTGCTGATGGACATCAACCTGCCGGGCATGAGTGGGCTGGAAGCGATGGAGCACCTGGCTGCAGACGCAGCCACTGCGCACATCCCGGTCATTGCGCTCAGCGCGCTGGCGATGCAGCACGACATCGAAAAAGGCCTTCAGGCTGGCTTCTTCCGTTACTTGAGCAAACCGATCAAGATCGATGCCTTCACCGAAGCGCTGGACGCGGCCCTGGACCTTGCCGATCGGCCGGAGGAGGCGCCAGCCAGAGCGGTTGTTGTACAGCCGACACGCACGGCAAGCTCGGTAACCCCGAGACCCGTGGGAAAGAACCCAAAGAAAGTACATACGCCATGATCACTTCCAGCGACATCCTGGGCGCCCGCGTCCTCATCGTCGACGACCAGGAAACCAACGTGCGCATGCTTCAGCGCCTGCTGTCAGACGCAGGCTACAGCCAGGTCACGGCGACCCTTCAGCCGGATGAAGTGTGCGCACTACACCGGCAGCATGACTACGACCTGATCCTGCTGGATCTGCAAATGCCCGGCATGGACGGCTTTCAGGTCATGGAAGGCCTGAAGACCATCGAGCGCGACCCTTACCTTCCGGTGATCGTGCTGACGGCGCAGCCCGGTCACAAACTGCGTGCGCTGAATGCCGGGGCCAAAGATTTCATCAGCAAGCCGCTGGACCTGACCGAAGTCCACACCCGCATCCGCAACATGCTGGAAGTGCGTTTGCTGTACCGCCAGCTGGCGCTGCACAACAGCCAGCTCGAAGCCACCATCCTGGAGCGCACGCAAGAACTGCGGATCAGCGAAGCGCGCTTTCGCAGTTTGACCGAACTGGCGGCCGACTGGTACTGGGAGCAGGACGAATCCGGGGCCTTCACGAAAGTGTCGGGGCCGGTGCTTGAAATGTTGGGCATCCAGGTGGATGCATTGATCGATGCGCCGCAAGACACCCAGCAGATCGGCTGGAACGAATCCGAGCGCGCGGCCTTGCTCAAACGCATCGCCGCGCGCGAACCCTTTCTGGATTTTCACCTTAGCCGCCAGGAGGTGGACGGAGAACATAGGCAGTTCCGCGTGAGCGGGCAACCGATGTTTGACCGAACCTGCCGCTTCATCGGTTACCGAGGTGTGGGTGTTGAAGTTTTGAAGGACAGCCATTGATGGATGCCTTGATACGTCGGCAGCACCTGCCGAATCCGTTGCCGCAGCCCGAACTGCACGGCGCGCGGCTCAACCACCTGTTGGCCGCCTTGCCGGACGTGGACTTCGACCTCATAGCGAGGCACTTGGAGCCGATCAACTTGCGCTTGGGTGAATCCATCTATGAACCCGACAGACCCCTGCATCACGCCATCTTCCCGACCACTTCCATCGTGTCGCTGCACTACGTGACCGCAACCGGCGCATCGGCAGAGACAGCTGCCGTTGGTAGAGAAGGAATGGTGGGCTTGGCGCTTTTCATGGGCGGCCACACCACCGCCAGTTCAGCCCGCGTGCTCGTGGCCGGTGGCGCCGTTCGGCTGCCGGCGGGCGAGTTGCGGCGGGCCTTCGATGGCGTCGGCTCGCTGCGAGGGTTGCTCTTGCGAGACGCCCTCTCGCTCATCGCCCAGATCACACTGTTCGCTGCCTGCAACCGGCATCACCCCATCGAACAGCAGTTCTGCCGCTGGTTGCTGTGTGCCCTGGACCGCCTGCAATCGGGCGAAATGGTGATGACCCACGAACTCGTCGCCAACACATTGGGTGTGCGTAGAGAAAGCATCACCGAAGTGGCGGGGCGCTTGCAGCAGGCTGGCGTGATCCGCTACCGTCGCGGCCACATCTCGGTACTGGACCGTGCCGGGCTCGAACATCGAGCTTGCGAATGCTATGCCGTGGTCAAGGGCGAGCAGCTCAGACTGCTGGCGTCGATTCCAGCAAGCCATGGCTGAAACGCCGCATGGACGTGTGTTGTTGCCGACGGCAGCACCGACCCGGTGCTTCCTCCAGGGCACCTGCAATACCGCGAAATCCCAGGCCGCCGGCACCTTGGTGATCGATGTCCGATAGCGCCGGATCGCCTTCAGCTGCCTGACGCTGACGAAGCGCTTATCGACATCATCAGGCCGAGCGGCACCGGTTTCAGGCCGCTTGAAGCGCCAGGCTACGGGCCGGCGCACGAGGCAGTGCCGGGCGTGGACCGGGGCACCACGGTGACCGCTGGGGCTGCAGGCCGATGGCTTTCACGATGAGCTCCCGAGGTGGTGCTCCCGCAGGGTCTCAAGTCGCGTGCCGCGCCTCAATCGCTCAAACTGCTGCCCACCTGTGAGTGCCTGCGGATGCGGGGACTCACAGGTGGCCTCGGTTCATCTGCCACCGGCGGCTCTCGAGGCGATGAGTTCGGGGCGGCCTATGTCGCAAATGGGTCGCGAAGAGCTGGTCGCCTGGGCGTGCAGGAGACGTTCGGCACCTCGTGCGCCCAACCCTGTTGAGTGGCCGCTGCTGTTGGTGTAGCGGTCGGTCGCCTGGCAGGACGACGAACGACAGGTTCCGGCGGCGGCGGTCATTGGGCTGCGAAATCTGGCCAGCTGCAGCCAGTCTTGACTTGACGATAGACAGGACGAGGTGAACGGCGCTGCGTTGGCCGATCTGAGTCATCGCCGTTGGCTCAAACCAGGCCGACCATCACGCCGAGGAATACCGTAAACCCCAGCCAGTGATTCAGGCGGAAGGCCTTGAAGCAGCCTTCACGGGTGCGGTCTCTGATCAATGTGAAATGCCAGGCCACCTGGGCCAGGGCCACCAGCAACATGGCACCCCACACCCAGAGGTTCACCGTGCCCCAGAGCACTGCGCTCCAGATACCCAGAAACACCAGATAGCAGCCAATCACGACGGGCACGTCCAGATCACCCAGGGTGATCGCCGAGGTTTTCATGCCGATCTTGAGATCGTCGTCGCGGTCCACCATGGCGTATTCGGTGTCGTAGGCGATCACCCAGAACAGGTTGCCGAGCATCAGCGCCCAGGCCAGGGGCGGCACGCTGTGCCATACACCTGGCCAGAAGCCGGGCGCCTGCCAGACTGCTGGCGCCATCAGCTCCCACATTGGCCCGCCATAGACCGCAGCAAAAGCCATGGGAATGCCGAAACTGAACGCCACGCCCAGCACCGCCTGCGGCATGGAAACCACTCGCTTCGCGTACGGGTAGACGATGGCCAGCACCAGCCCCAGGGCAGACCAGACGATGGTGGCCAGGTTGGTGGTGAGCACCAGCAGAAACGCCGTAAAAGCCAGTACCGCGCCCAACGTCAGCGCTTCTTTCACACCAATGCGCCCACTGGTCACGGGCCGCTGGGCGGTGCGCTTCACGTGCTTGTCAAACTCCCGATCGGCCACATCGTTGACACAGCAGCCGGCACTGCGCATGAGGATGGTGCCCAGCACGAACACCAGCAGCAGATGCACGCCAGGAAAACCATCGGCCGCCACCCACAACGCCGAAAGCGAAGGCCACAGCAACAGCAGCCAGCCGGCCGGTCGATTCCAGCGGATCAGGTCGAGATAGAGGGCGAGCCGCGAAGGCGTGGGGGCCGTGGATGCAACCATGAAAAGAAACAGGAAAACGTGACTTCTTAAAACAGCGTATCCGGTGCGAAATGGCTGTGTCCAGAGATGCCGCGGAACTGGCTCCGCCAGGCCGCGGGCATCGCCCCCTTGAGGGGGTGACGCGCCTTCGGCGCGGCGCGGGGGTGTTTTCTATTCTTCCAAAATCGAACGCAACATCCACGCGGTCTGCTCGTGCACCGTCAGTCGCTGAGTGAGCAAGTCGGCCGTGGGCTCATCACCGGCCCTGTCCACCACGGGGAACAACTCGCGCGCCGTGCGGGCGACCGCTTCATGGCCCTGCACCAGGATGCGCACCATCTCCATCGCCTTGGGAGGCGCGGCCGGCGCGTCGGGCACCGAACTGAGCTTGCCAAACTGCGCATAGCTGCCCGGAGCCGAATGGCCCAGCGAACGGACGCGCTCGGCGATGGGGTCCACCGCGGTCCACAGTTCGGTGTACTGCGCCATGAACATGGCGTGCAGCGAATTGAACATCGGGCCAGTCACGTTCCAGTGGAAGTTGTGCGTGGTCAGGTACAGGGTGTAGGTGTCGGCCAGCAGCTTGGACAGGCCTTTGGCAATGGCGGCGCGATCCTTTTCGCCGATGCCGATGTTGATGGGGGGCGCGGCGATCTTGCCGGTGGTTTTGGCCATGAAAAGCTCCAGGGTAACGTTGAAAAAAGCAGTCAGGAGAGGCGTTTGACGCCCGGCAGCCGGCAGGCGTAAATCGCATTTCGAAGTTCGGCGATGGCCTCGTAGCGGGTGAAGCTGCGGCGCCATGCGAGCACGACGCGGCGGGTGGGCGCTTCGCCAGAGAACGGAAGGTAGCGCACATACGACGAATCGCCGAAGTCCTGCCCCGCATTGACAGCCCCTTCCAGCGCCGAGCTCGGCACGGAAAGACGCGGCACGAGGGTGATGCCCATGCCGGCAGCCACCATGTGCTTGATGGTTTCCAGCGAAGATCCTTCAAAGCTCTTGCGTATGCCTTCTGCGTCGTTGCTGAAGCGGGCGAATTCGGGACAGACCTCCAGCACGTGGTCGCGAAAACAATGGCCGGTGCCCAGCAGCAACATGGTCTCTTTCTTGATCTGTTCGGCTGTGATGTGACTTTGCTGGGCCAGGGGATGGGTGTGCGGCACGGCAGCCAGAAACGGTTCGTCGTACAGGGGCGCAATGGCCAGGTTGGTGTCGGGAAAGGGCTCGGCCAGAATGGCGCAATCAATCTCGCCCAGCCTAAGTTGCTCGAGCAACTTGACGGTGAAGTTCTCTTGCAGCATGAGGGGCATCTGCGGCGTGCGGTCGATCACCTGACGCACCAGGTCCGGCAACAGGTAGGGGCCGATCGTGTAAATCACACCCAGCTTGAGCGGCCCGGTCAGCGGGTCCTTGCCTCGTTTGGCGATCTCCTTGATGGCGGCGGCCTGCTCCAGGACCGTCTGCGCCTGGCGCACGATCTCCTCCCCCAGCGGCGTGACCGCGATTTCATTGGCATTGCGCTCGAACACCTTGAGTTCAAGCTCCTCTTCCAGCTTCTTGATGGCCACCGACAGTGTGGGCTGCGATACGAAGCAGGCCTCGGCCGCCTTGCCAAAATGCCGTTCACGAGCCACGGCCACGATGTACTTGAGTTCGGTCAGCGTCATGGACACATTTTGCGCCATGAGCGAATCGCTGACAAAAGCCGTTCGTTGCTGGTCCGCGCGATGGACTCTTCTATACTTTGCCGGTCGCGCTGGTTGAAAAGCCAGCACACCAACCCCTCAAGGACCCCCCACTCATGAACACCCGGACGTCCCTGCTGGCCTGCGTCAGCGCTGCCTTCCTTCTGGTCGCCTGTGGCGGCGGCTCCAGCAGCAGCTCCAATGACGACAATGGATCGGGGACCGCACCTGGCGAAACGGCGGACAAATACGCGGGCAGTTGGCGCACCGAATGCCGGGAAGACTACGCGGTGGGTGAAAATCCGGCATTCCCTGGCGGCCGGTCCCAGTTCACGGGGTTGGTGCTGGCAAAAACGGGCGCGACCGCCATGAACTTTGCCCAGAATACGGCCGAATACGAAACCCCGGATTGCAGTGGTCCGCGCACCGCGCTGTTCACCAGCCGCGGCACGGTCACACTTGATGGCGGCAAGCGGATCGGCAATGTGCAGACCGACAGGGCCACCTTCACCACCACATCAGGCCCGGTGGTGATTGGCAAGGTCCTGCTCTGGGTCAACACTGGCCTGCTCTACAAGGGCACACAAGCGCCCCGAGATGCCCAGGGTTACCCCAACCAGATGGAAACGAACGAGCCCTGGTCGCCCATCTGAGAAGGCTGGGTTCCCGGGCCTGACAATCAGCCCGCCACGTCAGGCGGGCTTTTTTTCGCCCTGGCCACTTTGGCAACGGGTCGCATTCGATCAGGCCTTCAGGTACTCGCTGCGTGCGCCGAGCCAGCGGGCCACATGCTTTTGCGCTGCATCGGGGTGCTCTGCCAGCATCACGGGAGCGGCCGCGCGTGCCCAGGCCAGCAGATGGGTGTCGGTGGCGAGGTCCGCAAAACGCAGCAGCGCAGCCCCTGACTGACGGGCGCCCAGAAATTCACCCGGCCCACGGATTTCCAGGTCGCGCCGGGCGATCTCGAAACCGTCGTGGGTCTCTGCCATGGCGCGCAGGCGCTCGCGTGCGGTTTCACCCAGACGCCCACCGTCTGGCGGCGTGTACATCAGCACGCAGGCCGAAGCAGCGGCGCCGCGCCCGACCCGGCCACGCAACTGGTGCAACTGGCTCAGCCCAAACCGCTCGGCGTGTTCGATCACCATCAGCGAGGCATTGGGCACGTCCACGCCGACCTCGATCACGGTGGTGGACACCAGCACGCCCATGTGACCGCTGGTGAAGAGCGACATCACCGCCTTTTTTTCTGCCACCGGCATGCGCGAGTGCAGCAGGCCCACGGTAACAGTAGCTCCCCCCTGCGCCGCTGACGCGGCTTCCCCCCTCTCTGGCGCGCCTTCGGCGCTGGGAGGGGGGACGCACCCTGTGGCCCGGCCAAGCCGGTTCCACGGGTGCCCTGGAACAATGCCCTTCGCTCCGGAAAGGTTCGGCGCTCCGCCCTGCGCTGTTGACGCGGGTTCCCCTCTCTCTGGCGCGCCCTCGGGAGCCTTGGACACAAACGCCCCTCCCCGGAAAGGCACTGCCGGGCTGTTGAGCGCCGCATTGAGTTCGGCGTGCGTGGCGGTGGCGTTGGAAAGATCGATTGACTCGCTCTCTTCGATCAGTGGGCACACCCAGTACACCTGCCGGCCCTGCGCCACCTGGGCGCGGATGCGCTCGATCACCTCGGCGCGGCGGTTGTCGGACACGACCTTGGTGACGATCGGGGTGCGTCCCGGTGGCAGTTCGTCGATGGTGGAGACATCAAGGTCGGCGTAGTAGCTCATGGCGAGCGTTCTGGGAATGGGAGTGGCCGTCATCATGAGCAGATGGGGCTCCACCACGGTCGATGGCTCGCCGCGCGTGGCCGCATTCCCCCTCAAGGGGGAACCACCTTGCGGCCCGTTCTGAGCCGGTCGAGGCGCGCCATCGCCGCGGCTGTCAAAGACATCCGGTGTCGTCTTTGCTCGCAGCGCCAGCCGCTGCGCCACGCCAAACCGGTGCTGTTCGTCGATGATGGCCAGCGCCAGGTTGCGGAACTGAACCTGTTCCTGAATGACCGCGTGTGTGCCCACCACCAGCGCGGCTTCGCCACTGGCAATCAATGCCAGCATTTCGTTGCGCTGCTTCTTTTTCTGGCTGCCTGTGAGCCAGGCCACGCGTTTGCCTAGAGGTGCCAGCAGCGGCTCCAGCCAGCCGATCAGTTTGGCGAAGTGCTGTTCAGCCAGAATTTCGGTGGGGGCCATCAGCGCGCACTGCCAGCCGGCGTCAATGGCCACCGCCGCGGCCAGGGCCGCCACCACGGTCTTGCCCGATCCCACATCGCCTTGTAGCAGGCGGTGCATGGGCACCGGGCGGGCCAGGTCGGTGGCAATCTCTTCGCACACCCGGCGCTGTGCAGGGGTCAGGGCGAACGGCAGCGCACCCAGCAACTGTTCATGCAGGCCGCCGGGACGTGTGGTCAACGCCGGTGCGCGAAAGGCATCGCGTTCGCGCTTGGCCATGAGCTGCGACAGTTGTTGCGCCAGCAACTCTTCGGCCTTGAGGCGCTGCCAGGCCGGGTGGCTGCGGTCTTCCAGCGCAGCCATCGAGACATCGGGCGTGGGGTGGTGCAGACAGAACAGCGCCTCCCGCAACGAGCTCAAGGGTGCGCGCAGCCCACTCAAACTGTTTTGCAGGCTCTGCAACAGTTCGGGTGACAGGGTTTCGCTCAAATCGGCACGCTGCAGCCCTCCTGCCACCGCCTTGCGCAGGTAGGCCTGTGGAAGCTGGGCGCTGGTGGGGTAAACCGGGGTGAGCGCGTCAGGCAAGGCCCCACCTGCTGCATGAAACGCCGGGTGCATCATGGTCCGGCCCATGAACCCACCTCGGATCTCGCCACGCACCCGCACCCGCGCGCCCACCGCCAACGCTTTTTGGTGCGATGGGTAAAAGGTGAAGAAACGCAGGGTGCAGGTGTCGGAGCCGTCGTCCAGCGTCACCAGCAGTTGCCGGCGCGGGCGCAGTGTGATTTCGCTGTGGGTGACCGTGCCCTCCACCTGCACCAACTCCCCCTCGCGCGCGTCGGCCAGCCGCACCACCCGGGTTTCGTCTTCGTAACGAAGCGGCAAGTGAAGCGCCAGGTCGATGGCACGCTCCAGGCCCAGCTTGCGCAAGGCCTTCTGGGGTGCGGACAGCGCAGTCGTGGCGGGTTTGCCTTCGGCTTGGGCGGGCATGCGCGCATTGTGCCCGGCAAAGCCTGAGCGCCATTTCCACAGCGCGTGCAGGCATCGACGCCTTCCCCTAGGATTGAGTGCCTATTCGAGCCCGACACCCCCAATGGATGCCACCCACTTCTACGAACCCGCCCAGGGCCACGGCCTGCCGCACGACCCGTTCAATGCCATCGTCGGGCCACGGCCCATCGGATGGATCTCCACGCTCGGCGCCGACGGCGTGCACAACCTGGCGCCGTACAGCTTCTTCAACGCCTTCAACTACGTGCCGCCCATCGTCGGGTTCTGCAGCATCGGGTACAAGGATTCGGTGCGCAACGTGGAGGCGACTGGCGAGTTTGTGTGGAACCTGGTGACGCGGCCGCTGGCCGAGCAGATGAACCAGACCTGCGCACACGTTCCACCCGAGGTGGACGAGTTCGCCCTTTCCGGGCTCACGCCGGTGGCTTCGCGCGTGGTGGCCGCACCGCGCGTGCAGGAAAGCCCGGTGAGTTTTGAGTGCAGGCTGTCGCAACTCGTGCGTCTGACTTCGGCCGCGGGTGCGCCCATCGACAGCTGGCTGGTGCTGGGTGAGGTGGTGGGTGTGCACATCGCGCGGCATCTGTTGAAAGACGGCATCTACGACACAGCGAACGCCGGGCACATCCTGCGTGCCGGTGGCCCGGCCGACTATTTCACCATTGGCCCCGAACAGCTGTTCCACATGTACCGACCCCGGTGAGCCACGGGAGTCGGAACTGCGACAATCTGCGTCTTCGTTTTCTTCACTTGGAACGGGCCTGTCCGACCCTCAAGCTGCATGCCTTCTTCTGCTTCCGATGCGCGAACCTTCAGGGTCGCCGACTTCGATTTTTCCCTGCCCGACGAACTGATTGCACAGCACCCGGCCGCCGAGCGCAGCGCATCCCGGCTACTTGACGGCCGTACGCTCCCTCCCGCAGACCGCATCTTTCGCGACCTGCCCGACCTGCTCACCGCTGGCGACCTGCTGGTGTTCAACGACACGCAAGTGGTGAAGGCGCGCCTGTTTGGGGAGAAATATTCTGGTGGCAAGCTGGAACTGTTGATCGAGCGCGTGCTGCTGCCGCACGAAGCCCTGGATGGATCGCCTCAGGAGGTCGTGGGTCATCTGCGGGTGAGCAAGAAGCCCTTGCCGGGCGGCCTGCTGCACATGGCTGGCGGCTCGCAGGGCAGCGGCTTCGACGCGGTGTTTCTGGGGCGCTGGCCCGACGAACGCGGCCAGTTGTTCCGGCTGCGCCTGCAGGGTCCTGCGGGCGAAACGCCGTACGAGCTGATGGCGCGCCATGGCCATGTGCCACTGCCCCCCTACATCACCCACACCGACGACGCCGATGACGAGCGGCGCTACCAGACCGTGTTTGCCCGTGTGCCCGGCGCGGTGGCCGCACCCACCGCTGCGCTGCACTTCGACGAAGGCGTGCTGGCCGCACTGGAGGTGCACGATGTGCAGCGCGCTAACGTGACGCTGCATGTGGGCGCGGGCACGTTTGCCCCCATGAAAACCGAGCGCATTGAGGAACACGTGATGCACCACGAGCGCTACGCGATCCCCCCAGAAACCGTGCAAGCCATCGCCGACTGCCGGGCGCGCGGCGGCCGCGTGGTGGCCGTGGGCACCACCACCGTTCGCACGCTGGAGACTTGGGCGCGCACCGGAGAAACCACCGGCGACACCAACATCTTCATCACGCCGGGTTTCGATTTTCGTGTGGTGGACCTGCTGGTGACCAACTTCCACCTGCCCAAGAGCACTTTGATGATGCTGGTGAGCGCCTTTGCCGGGTACGAAACGGTGATGGCGCTGTACCGTCACGCTATTGCGCAGAGGTACCGGTTCTTCAGCTACGGGGATGCGATGCTGCTGGGGCGGTCAGCCTAGATCCAACAGCACGCGCCCGCTCTCGATCTTCACCGGCCACACCTTGATCGGCTCGGTGCAGGGTGCGAAGGTGGCGGCGCCCGTGCGCAGATCAAACCGCCCCTGGTGGAACGGGCATTCGATTTCGTGCCCCTCTATAAACCCGTCGCACAGACTGGCGTTGCCGTGGGTGCAGAGGTTGCTGGTGGCGAACACCTCGCCGTTCACCGAAAACAACGCGATATCGCGCCCACCCGGCGCCACCGGAATACCCGCACCCTCAAACAGATCGGCCTCGGCGGCCACGTCGGTCCAGTTGCTCATGAACGTTGCTCCAATTGATGGGGGTGATGTCTCCGGCGCGAAATGCCAAAGTCCAGGATGCGGTGGAACCGGCTTGCCGGGCCACTCGCATCGCCCCCTGCAGGGGGTGACGCGAAGCGGCGCGGGGGTGGGCCTAGATGGGATAGATGATGGAATTGGGGATCATCTCGCTGTCGTAGATGCACAGCCGCTGAGCGAACTTCCATCCGCCGGACGTGGGAGCGACGATGTCGAAATAGCGCCCCACGTTGAACACGGTGCTCGGCCCGTCCAGCTTGGTGCGGAACACCGCATAGTTCGCTTCGCAATGCAGCCGCCCTTCGTCCTCGACCTTCCGCACCACCGGCGCACCCACCACATGACGCTGGTAATAGGGGTCGTGGAACAGGGTTTCCTTGATGCCGTAGACGCGATCGCGCAGCATGGCCTGGCTGTCGAACGCCAGCGTAGCCAGCGGAAAACCGCGCTCGAAGTTCTCGCGGGGTTGCAGCTTGTAGACACAGTCGGTGGTGAAAAAGGTGGGCCACAGGTCCCACTGGCCGCTGTCCACTGCGAGTGCGTAATCGGCGTAAAGGGTTTGCAAAGCCTGGTAGGTGGCGAAGTCCAGGGGCGGCGGCGTCGGGTTCATGCCGATGTCTCCGCCGGGGAGGCCACAGCATCGGCTTCCATCACCTTGCGCCAGTATTCGTACATGCCACGGATCAGCGTCTCGGTCACCATGTGGTCGGTATCGCCCACCTCACGGCCGCCGAGTTCGGCCAGGGTGCGGTGCAGCGGTTTGCTCTTGAAGGCCTGCTGCGAGAACTCGATCACTTCGCCGTCATCGGCACTCACGAAGCCGGCCGGGCCAAACAGATTGGCCTGGCGAAGACGACGCTGGGTCATCTCTTCGCTGTCGTCGGCAAAACCGAAATGGGTCCAGACAAAGTCGAACGCCCCGGTTCCATCGGGCTGGATGTGGCGCGTAGACACGCTGTTGACCTGCTGCTGAAAGATCACGCTGGGGAACAGCGTCATCATCACCGCTGAAGGCATTGCTTCGTCCAGTTGCCACCAGGCCTCAGGGACGATGTCCAGAAACCGTGGGTCTTCCAGCTGCATGCTCTCCTTGAAGCTGGACACCTGGGTGACCTGGGAAGCCTGACCGCTGGCCTGGCCAGCGCTGCCACGCGTCGACACCATGGCCGCGTGGCGGTGGTGCTCGTCCATCAGCAACTGGCTCTTGTTGTCGGCACGCCAGAGCCCGAAAGTGACGAACCAGGTGTGCAGCAGGCCCGGGTGGTACGGGTCCTTGATGTTTTCCTGCATGAGCTTCCAGTTGCCCGGAATGCGCTGGCGGTTGTAGCCCAGGATGGTGAGTTTTCGGCCATTGAACAGGCGGTCGAAGTAGGTAAGGATCGCCGGGCCCATGTAGTCTTCGAGCGACTCCACATCATGGTCGAAACTGGCGAACACCACGCCGCCACGCACCGCCACCTTCAGCTTGGTCAGCGAATGTTCCTTGGGGTTGAAGTCGGCCGGCATGCCGCCGTTGACCTTGCCATCCTGCCGCACGCCGCGTCGGAATGGCACGCCTTGCAGGTCGCCATTGGTGGCGTAGCTCCACTGGTGGTAGGGGCAGACAAATTCCTTTTTGTTGCCGTGACGCTCGCGGCAGAAGCGCATGCCTCGGTGGGCACAGACGTTTTCCACCACGTGCACCGCACCGTCTTCGGCCCGGGTCATGATGACCGAGCGCTCGCCGACCACGGTGCGCTTGAAGTCGCCCGCGTTCGGGATTTCGGCTTCCAGGCCCACGTAGCTCCAGTGGCCCTTGTAGAAAAACCGCTCCAGCTCGCGCAGGTGCCGCTGCTCGTCGGTATAGACGGCAAACGGGATGCGGCTGGTGCCGCCCAGTTCCCAGGGCAAGGCATCCGGGCCGGGCTTCGGAATTGGCGTGCTCACGGCTGTCTCCTGTTTTTGTGAGGTCAAGGGTCATGATGGCAAGCTCTGCGTCATCCAGCAATCGAATTCCGGGAATACCCACTATTCATCAATGAAATAATGATGAGGGCCCGTACAGAAATGGGCTGCACAATTTTTCGGGCCCTGGCCGGCGCGCTGCTGCGTTGCGCACCGCTTGCAGTGTTCACACTGCGGCGCGTCGCACGCCTTGCCTCGCATCCGGCGATGGCCGCCAAGTCGCACACCCTATTCCCGCACGGACCCTGCATGGACCTCGCCGACATGGATCTCAACCTGCTGGTGGTGTTTCACCACTTGCTGCGCGAACGGCGCGTTTCGCGCGTGGCTCAGACCCTGGGCCTGAGCCAGCCGGCGGTGAGCAATGCGCTGCGCCGCTTGCGCACCCAACTGGATGACGAGCTGTTTCTGCGCACCCCGGGCGGCATGGAGCCCACGCCGTACGCACAACAGCTGGCCGTCCCCCTTTCGCAGGCGCTGGACACCTTGCGCGATGCACTCAACGTGCGCGCCTCGTTCGACCCTGCCACCAGCTCCCGCTGCTTCACGGTGGCCATGAGTGACGTCGGCGAAACCTACTTTCTGCCGGTGCTGATGGACGCGCTGGCGCAACATGCACCTGGCGTCACCTTGCGCTGCATCTCGGTGGCCGATGCCGCGTTGCGTGATGACATGGCCCAGGGCCGGGTGGACCTGGCGCTGGGTTCGTTGCCGCAACTTCAGGCCGGTTTCTTCCAGCAGGCGCTGTTTCGGCAGCCCTATCTGGCCCTGATGCGCCAGGGCCACCCGCTGGCCGGGCGCAAGCAGGTATCCCGCACACAATACCGGCAGGTGGGCCATGTGCGGGTGATCGCCGCCGGCACCGGTCATGGCCGGGTGGACCGTGCGCTGGACCAGCTCGGCGTGGCACGCCGGGTGCAGTTGACCGTGTCGCACTACGCCGCGCTCGGCCATGTACTGGGCAGTACCGACCTGCTGGCCACCGTGCCCGAGCGTTTTGCGCAGCGCGTCACCGGACCTTTCCGGCTGGTCACCCGGCCGCTGGCGCTGCCCTTGCCCAGCAGCACCATTGCCCAGCTCTGGCACGCCCACCTGCACCGGGACCCCGGGCACCAGTGGTTGAGGGCACTGGTGGCGCGCCATTTCGGCAGCGAAGCCGATCTACCGCTCGAACGGGCGGTCACGGCCCCCTGAGCGCCACGCGTCAGTTTGTAACAACTTCCTGTCCACTCGTGCAGTTATCGCGACCGGTTGCAGCGAGAATCGCGGGCAGCCCTTTTTTTGACGCATTCCCCTGACAGCACCGTGATTGAAATCTGCACCCGCCTCGGCCTCGCCCTCGTCCTTTCATTGACCCTCGCCGTGCTGCTTGCCTGGGGGTGGGACAGTTCCGATCCGTTGCCCATCGAAAGCGACCGCATGGTCGAAGCCTCCGGATCGCAAGCACCGGCGCAGTGATCCCCGGGCGGCGCGTCGCCAGAGGACGCCCCTCTAAAATCGGTCGATGTTGAAATTCGACCAGCTGCTTTCCGACCCGCCCAAAGACGCCTACCCCGGCAGCCACGCCCGCCGCGGCCGGCTCACCCTCAACCATGGCGTGGTTGAAACGCCCATCTTCATGCCCGTGGGCACCTACGGCACGGTCAAGGGCGTCATGCCCCGGTCGCTGCACGACATGGGCGCACAGATCATCCTGGGCAACACCTTCCACCTGTGGATGCGCCCCGGCCAGGACGTGATGAAAAGCTTCGGCGGCCTGCATGCTTTCGAGCAATGGCACAAACCCATCCTCACCGATTCGGGCGGCTTTCAGGTCTGGAGCCTGGGCGCGATGCGCAAAATCACCGAAGAAGGTGTGCACTTCGCAAGTCCCGTCAACGGCGACAAGCTCTTCATGTCGCCTGAGGTGAGCATGCAGATCCAGACCGGGCTGAACAGCGACATCGTGATGCAGCTCGACGAATGCACACCGTACGAGACCAATGGTCACCTCACCACAGAGGCCGAGGCGCGCAAGAGCATGGAGATGAGCCGGCGCTGGGCGGTGCGTTCCAAAGACGAGTTCGCCCGGCTGGAAAACCCCAACGCGCTGTTCGGCATCGTGCAGGGCGGCATGTTCGAGCACCTGCGCCAGGAGTCTCTCGAAGCCCTCGTCGAGATGGACTTCCCCGGCTATGCCATCGGCGGCGTGAGCGTGGGCGAGCCCAAGGAGCAGATGCTGCAGATCATGGCGCACACGCCGCACCGCCTCCCTGCGCACAAGCCGCGCTACCTCATGGGCGTGGGCACGCCGGAAGACCTGGTGCAGGGGGTGGCCGATGGGGTGGACATGTTCGACTGTGTGATGCCCACTCGCAACGCGCGCAACGGCACGCTGTTCACCCGCTTCGGCGACCTCAAGATCCGCAATGCCCGCCACAAGACAGACCACCAGCCGCTGGACCCCACCTGCACCTGCTACGCCTGCGCAGGCCAAAGCGGCGTGAGCTGGGCCGACGGCGGGCGCGACGGCTTCAGCCGCGCCTACCTGCACCACCTGGACCGCTGTGGCGAGATGCTCGGCCCCATGCTGGCCACTGTGCACAACCTGCACCACTACCTGAACCTCATGCGCGAGGTGCGCGAGTCGCTGGACGCGGGGAGCTTCGGCGCGTTCCGTGCGCAGTTCAAGGCCGATCGGGCGCGGGGCGTCTGACACCTTTGCGGCGAGTGCTGGCCGCAATGCGCGTTTAAGCTGCACGCCATGACACAGCCCCCGGTGCCCCGCCACATCTTGCCAGTGCTGGTGCTCGCGCAGTTGCTGGGCACGTCTTTGTGGTTCGCGGTCAACGCCGTGATGCCGGACCTGCAACGCGAACTGGGCTGGTCCACCAGTGCGGTGGGCACACTCACATCGGCGCTCCAGTTCGGCTTCATCCTGGGCACGCTGGTGTTTGCGCTGCTGGCCATTGCCGACCGCTTTGCACCGCGCCGTGTGTTCCTGGTGTGCGCGCTGGCCGGCGCTGCCTGCACCGTGGGCGCCTGGTGGACGGTGCGCGACTTCAACGCGCTGATGGTCTGGCGGTTTGCCACCGGCTTTTTTCTCGCCGGCATCTACCCGGTGGGGATGAAGATCGCAGCGCAGTGGTACAGCAAGGGCCTGGGCGCGGCGCTGGGCTACCTGATCGGTGCGCTGGTGCTGGGTTCTGCCAGCGCGCACGCGTTGCGCGCGCTGGGCAACGCCCTGCCCTGGCCCACGCTGATGCTGGGCGTGGCCGCGCTCGCGGCATTGGGTGGTCTGCTGCTGTTCTTTGCCACCGGCGACCCGCCCGGCGCCGTGGCACGTGTGACCACCCTGCAGTGGCGCGCACTGGGATCGGTCTGGACCGATGCGCGCGTGCGCAGCTCGGTGCTCGGATACTTCGGCCACATGTGGGAGCTCTACACCATGTGGGTGATGGTGCCGCTGGTCCTGGCCACGCGACTGCAGGGGGTGAGCCTCTCGTGGGCGGCTTTCTGGGTGCTGGGCGCCGGCGCGCTTGGCTGTGTCGGTGGTGGCTGGGTGGCGCAACGCTGGGGCAGTGCGCGTGTGGCGGGCAGCCATCTGGCGGTCAGCGGGGCCTGCTGCCTCGCTGCGCCCCTGTTCATGGCCGCACCCGATGCGTGGTTCTATGCCTGGCTGGTGGTGTGGGGCATCACCGTCTCGGGCGACTCACCCCAGCTCAGCACCCTGACCGCGCGCAACGCGCCCCCACAGGCGGTGGGCAGCGTGCTCACGCTGGTCAACAGCATCGGTTTTGCGATCTCCATCGTCAGCATCCTGCTGTTCGTTTCACTCGCTGAAACCGTGGCCCTGGACGCGCTGCTGCCCTGGCTGGCGCTGGGTCCTGCGCTGGGGCTGTGGGGACTGCGGCTGCTCTGGCGCGAAGAATCGCAGCAGCGTTGAAACGGGCTCAATGACCCAGGTGCTGCGCCACCTTCTTCAGCAGGATGTCCCGATTGAAGGGCTTGGCCACGAAGTCCACGGCGCCCGCCTTGCGACTTTCCACAATCACATGCTTTTCGGTCCGGCCAGTGAGCATGATCACGGGAACGTCCACATTCAACTGGCTGCCCTTGAGCTCGCGTGTGAGCAGGATGCCATTGGAGTCAGGCAGAAGAAAGTCCATCAGGATCAGGTCGGGCCTGTTCTTCGCAAGGAAGCGTTGCGCATCCACGGCCGTGCCCACGACCTCGACTTCGTATTGCGCACCGATGAGCACCTGCTTGAGGAGGCGTCGCATGTACTCGTCGTCGTCCACCACCAGCAGCTGTGGCCGGCTTGACCTGGCACGTTGCACCATGTCGCGCGTGGCCTGCATGGGTTCGGACAATTCGCTGGTGATGGTGTCGACCCAGTCCCGCACGGGTTGCACCGACTGCACCACGTCTTCCAGCGTGGGCATGACGGCCTCGCTGCGCAACTTGCCAAACGCTTGCTCGACCCTTGAGGCGTCGCGCACCGTGAGGGCGTTGTCCAGCCCCGTGGCCAGGATGCGTTCGGACAAGCCTCCCATGGCCCGGCTGACCGATTCCTGCGCCAGCCGCGCGGTGGTCTGCGCATGGCGGGCGTGCAGCCGACCCAGTTTGACCTGTTGTGCGAGTTGTTCCTCCAGCGCTTCGGCACGGCGCGCGAGGTTGGCCAGTTCCGACAGCGGCGCCAGCGCCAGCTCCTGGTCCAGCGCGCACAGCGCCAGGTGCACCGACATGGCCAGCCGCCTGGCATCGTGCACCAGGGGCCAGAACAGCACGTAATCGTCGAACACGTCCTGCACGCACAGATCGAAGGCGCGTCGCACGGTTTCCTTGTCGCACAGCAGCAGCGTGCGGTGCGGGAGCGACTGGATCACCTCGCTGCGCCGGTACAGCCCCAGGTAGAAGCGTTCACAGGCTTCCAGCGACTTGAAGGCCAGCACCAGCACCTGCGGCTTGACCCGCTCGAACACGGCATCCGATTTCAGGGCATCGGTCGTGGCTTCCACTTGCGGGTAGCGCTCGCGCAACATGACGCAGACCTGCTCGCCGTCCATCGCGTTGTCGCCGACAACAAGGACCCTGGCCTCTCTGTGTTTCATGTCTGTCTGTTCATGCGGTGGTCCGGCTCAGCTGGTGGTGTCCGAAATCCCGACGCCCTGGTGCTCAGACAACCGGGTCATGACGTGGGCCAACTCGTCTTCCATCTGTGCCATCAGGCGGTGCATCTGTGTGGCGCTGCAGCCGGGTTCGGCGTGTTCGATGCGGTCGCAGCACGCAGCCAGCGACACGGCGCCGATCACCCGGCACGAAGACTTGAGTCGGTGCGCCAGATTGCCCAGCGTGGCAACATCACCGCCGCTGGCGGCACGCCTCATCTCGTCCATGGTGCTGAATGCGGTGAGCACAAAGCGCTGGCGAAACTCGGCCAGCACGACAGGGTCGTCGCCCACCAAGCCTGCCAGCGCCTGGTCGTCGTAAGCGCTGGGGCCCAGCTCCACGTCGACCACGTCCAGCTCTTCACAGACGTCCACGTCGAACAGGCCAGCGTTCTGTGATTCGTGCGGCGGCATCCAGCGCCTGAGCATTTCATCAAGATCGTCGGTCTGGACCGGTTTGCTCAGGTAGTCGTCCATGCCGGCGGACCGGCAGCGGTCGATCTCGCCACGCAAGGCGTTCGCCGACAGCGCCACAATCGGGATTCTTGCGCCATCCCCCTCCTCGGTCCGGATGGTGGCGGCCAGCGTGTAGCCGTCAATCCCCGGCATGTGCAGGTCGGTGAGCAGCAAGGCATGTCGCTGCTGGGCTCGTCCGGTACGCCAGCGCGCCAATGCGTCCAGCCCGTCGCTGGCCACCTCCACCGAGAGGCCCAGCAGGGCGAGCTGGTGGCCAATCACCTTCTGGTTGATCTCGTTGTCTTCCGCCAGCAGCACCAGGGGGCTGCCGGCCATGGCGAACCGAGGCCCTGTCTGCAGAGTGGGGGTGGGCCAGTCGGTGTCCGTCCGGGGAGGGGCCTGTGCCAGCTCATAGGGAAAGGTCACCGTGAAAGTGGAGCCCTGTCCGGCGGTGCTGTCGACCACGATCCAGCCGCCCATCATGCTGGCCAGGCGCTTGCAGATCGACAAGCCCAGACCGGTACCTCCATAGCTGCGGGTGATGGCGCTCTCAGCCTGCACGAAGGGCTCGAAAATGCGTTGCAGCGCCTCGGGAGCCATACCGATTCCGTTGTCGATCACGGTGATTTCAAGGTGCCCGGGAAGCTCCGGCCCACACGGCTGCACCCGAAGCTCCACCCGGCCCGCGCGCCCGGTACCCACGGAGAACTTGATGGCGTTGCCCAGCAGGTTGTTGAGAATCTGGCGCAACCGTCCGACGTCGCTGAGGATCCAGTCTGGCACCTCAGGTGCCACGTTCACACGAAGTTCGACCAACCGTGAGGCGGATGTGGTGCGCAGGGCGTCGCACACGCTGTCGGCCAGTCGCACCAGAGAGACGGGGCCGCTTTCCAGCTTGAGCTGACCCGCTTCGATCCTGGAGAAGTCCAGCAGGTCATCAATGATAGTCAGCAAGGCCAGGGCCGATTCGCTGACGGTGTCGGTCAGTTCGCGCTGGTAAGACGAAAGCGCCGAGCGTTGAAGCAGGTCGATGCAACCCACCACTCCGTTCATGGGCGTGCGGATCTCGTGACTCATGGTGGCCAGGAACGCGCTCTTGGCTTCGTTGGCGGCCTCGGCCGCTCGTCGCGCCTTCACCAGGGCTCCGGTGCGCAGCTCCACCAGCTCTTCCAGGTGCTGCTGGTAACAGGCCAGTTCATGGCTCAGGCGCTCCTTCTCGGTCACGTCCAGCATCAGCGCCAGGTATTGCGTGATGCGACCGTTGGCGTCGCGGATGGGGGTGATGATTGCGTCTTCCTGGTATTCCACACCGTTCTTGCGTCGGTTGAAAAACCGGCCGCGCCAGGACTTCCCTTCCAGCAGGTGTTCCCACATTTCACGGAACGTCTCCGGCGGGGTTCGGCCCGATTGCAATATGCGGGGGTTCTGCCCCAGCATCTCGTACAGCTCGTACCCCGAGCTGGCCAAAGCGGCGGCGTTGACATACTCGAGGTTGGCATCGAGGTCGGTGATGTGAACACTCTCGGCGCACTGCTCCATGGCCATCGAGAGCAAGCGCAGTTTCTGATCCTGGGCCCGGCGCTCCGTGATGTCCCTCAGCACCGACACGTAGCGGTGGGCATCCACCCGGCGGGTGCCCACCTCGGCCCAGAACGCGGTGCCGTCGCGGCGGAGGAGTGGCCATTCGTTCAGGCGACGTTCCGAACCCGATCCTTCGGCAATGACCCGGGTGAGGCGAGCGCGTTCTGCCTCGGGAATCAGATCCATCACATGCTTCGACAAGAGTTCGCCCCTGCTGCATCCCAGCATCTGCAAGACGGCCGGATTGGCGTCAATGACATGGTGGTCCTGGTCCAGCATGAGCACACCATCCGGCATGTGGTCGAGCAGGTCGCGGCGCTCGGCATTGGCTCGGCTGACCTGCTCATGCAGGTGCTGGCTGCGCAGGCAGTGCTCCACTGCCCGCGCGAGGTCACGCAGGATGTCACGCTGGGAGTCGGTGAGCTGGCGCGGCTGATGGTCGAAGGCACACAGCGTGCCCATGGCGTGACCATCCACCAGCAGCGGGACACCCGCATAAAAGGTCACATGCGGCTCCCCGGTGACCAGCGGGTTGTCGGCAAAGCGAGCGTCCAGCCTGGCGTCGGGCACCTCCAGCAGCTCGGGCTGGAGGATGGTGTGGGCACAGAACGCCAGCTCGCGCGGGCCCTCTTGCGCTTCGATGCCGTGTCGCGCCTTGAACCACTGCCGGTCCGCATCGACCAGGCTCACGACGGAGAACGGGCAGCCGGTCAGCTGGGCAGCGGCCCGAACGATGCCATCGAGCACCGGATCGGGCGGCGTGTCGAGCACTCCCAGGGCATCGAGGATGGCGAGGCGACGGGATTCATCAGGGGGCAGGAGGGCAGAGGGCATGGTGGCGTCTCAATGGGGTGAGGAATGGCCGCTGGCCAGGGCATGGAAGGACTGTTTCAGCCGAACAATGGACGGCCGGTTGCAATCGGTTCCGGCACCGGTCGTGCCGTCGAGGGAGTCATCAAACACGTGCACCAGGGCCTGCGGGGCGGCGCGCGCCAGGAAGCGCCTGATGGCGGGCACGAGCACGCTGTCCATCGACAGATCGAGCACGAGCAGATGGGTTTCCAGGCGGGTGGCGCGATCCATGGCGTCGAGGTACGAATCGACCACGACGATGCTGCAGCCGGGCAGGTGATTTCGCACACACCGCTGCAGCAAGGCGTGGCGTCTCGGGTCGTCCACCACCAGCATGACCCGGGGAGGCGGTGCGCCCGACCCGGCTTCAGCGCGGCGATCGGCCGAACGCGTGTGGGGCATTGAGAAACTCGCTGTCGGCTGTCCGGGCTCAGCGAGCCACCAGATCAACAGCCTTCTTCGACTGTAGAAAGCCGCCGGCGCTGCGTCTGTAGGGAGTTCTCGATGCGGTGTGTGGGTGGATCGTGTGCCACACCTGGATTCAGGCGTTTTCCGCGTCGATCAAGCCTTTGCGGATGGCGAATCGCACCAGGGCGGGCACATCGGGCGTGGCCAGTTTGCTCATGATGCGGCTGCGGTAGGAGTCCACCGTCTTCGGGGACAGGTGCAGCGCGCGTCCGATCTCGGCGCTGGATTGCCCCTGAACCACCATCAGCACGATCTGGCGCTCGCGCACCGACAGCATGTCCAGGGCATCGTCTCCGGGCGCCGTGAGGCCCTGCACGGCCAGCTCGGCCACCTCGGAACCCATGTAGCGCTGTCCCTTGCCCACCGCATCGAGCGCACCCAGCAACTCGGAGGCCGGCGAGCCCTTGAGCACATACCCCATCGCACCCAGGCGCAGCGCCTCTGCCACATGGCGTGGCTGGGCCGACATGGTCAGCACGATCGCTTGCGCCTGCGGTGCGCGGCGCTGGAGTTCGGTCAGCAGTTCGAAACCCGAGCGCTGGCCCAGGTGCAGATCGAGCAGCACCACCACCGCACCAAGATCACGCAGGTCGGCCAGCGCCTGCGTCGGGTCGGCCGATTCCCCCACCACCCGATGTCCGGCGGCTTCCAGCACCGCCCGCAATCCATCGCGCAGCAGGGTGTGGTCGTCGACAAGATACAGGTTCATGGCGCCACCCAGTTCAGGCACACGCGTGTGCCCCCGCCGGGTTCGGCGGTGATGACGAAGCGCGCACCAACGGAGATGGCCCGTTCCCGCATGCCCACAATGCCCAGGTGGCCCGGCCGTCCCTGCCACATGTCGGGCGGGATACCGGTGCCGTCGTCGATCACTTCCACATCAAGCCGGCGCGCATCGCCGTCCAGCAGAACCCGGATCAGCGATGCCTGCGCATGCAGGCGGGCATTGGCAATGGCTTCACGCACCACCATGAAGGCGCTGTACTCCACGTCACTCGGCCATCGCTGACGGCTCAGGCCATCCGCGACCTCCAGCAGCACATCGGTGCCCAGGGGCAAAGGCGCGGTCCGGATTTCGTTGTCCAGCGCGGCCGCCAGGCCCTGTTCTTCCAGCAAGGGTGGACGCAGGTCCGCCAGCACCTCACGCACATCCAGCACCGCTTGCGCCAGCACCTTTTCGAGACGCTGGCACTGCTCGGCAAGCACCGGTGGCAAGGTGGTGCCCGCCGTGACCAGCACAGCCTCCAGGTTCAGACGCGCCACCGCCAGCGACTGGCCGAGGTTGTCGTGCAGCGCCTGGGCCAGGCGCCGTGTGGTGTGCCGTTCCTGCTTCATGAGCCGCTGATTGAGTTCGGAGAGTTCGACCTGGTAGGTCAGCAGCGCATGCTGCGCAGCTCGGCGATCGGTCATGTCACGCAGCACCGCGATGTAGCGCGTGGCGTCCAGGGCGCGGATGCTCACTTCCACCGGCAAGACCGTGCCATCGCGGCGCACCACGTTCCACTCTGTCAGGGGCTCCGGACTGGGCGACCGCGGCTGAAGGAAGTCGGCCGGACAGGTCGGCTTCTGGTTCGCCAGCAAGGCCTCCAGCGACATGTTGAGCAGCCCCTCGCCCGCGTAGCCCAGCATGTCCACCGCTTGCGGGTTGGCGTCGAGGATGCGGTTGCCGTGGTCGACCAGCAGCACACCGTCGGCCAGCTGGTCGAACAAGTTGCGCCGGTAGGCCTCGGATTCGCGCAGCGCGGCCTCGGCCTTCTTGCGGGCGCTGATGTCAACGGTGGTGCCGGCCATGAAGATGGCCTGCCCTTCCTCGTTCCACTCGGCCTGTCCCTGCATGTGCATCCAGCGCCATTCGCCAAGCGCATCGCGGACGCGCACTTCCAAATCGAAGGGTGTGCGCGCCTTCAGGTGGCGGCGCAAGGCATCGCGGTGCCTGCGCAGGTCCTCGGGATGGGTCAGCGCGCCCAGACGGCTGCGGTAAACCGTGGCCGGGACCGGATCGAAACCGAGCTGCAGCCAGAAATCGTCGCTGAAGTTGAGCCGGTCACTCCTCGGGTCCCAGTCCCACACCTGCCCGCCCGCAGCAGCCAGCCGGTAGCGCTGTTCGCTGCGCCGCAGGCTGGCCTCACTTTCG
The DNA here is from genome assembly GCF_030651625.1 of Hydrogenophaga sp. Classification (GTDB taxonomy): domain Bacteria; phylum Pseudomonadota; class Gammaproteobacteria; order Burkholderiales; family Burkholderiaceae_C; genus Hydrogenophaga. The sequence continues at coordinate 90,595 of NZ_JAUSCF010000030.1, forward strand.
CGCAGTGCCTGTTCGCTTTCCACCAGGTCGGTCACGTCCAGCGCAATGCCCTGCACATAGGCGGGGAGTCCATCGGAAGGCGCAATCCGCCGGGACCGGTCCCGAAAATGGCGCCAGTTGCCGTTCGCCTCTCGCATGCGGTACTGAATCTGGTGGTCGATACCGTCCAGGCGGTCACCCGACAGCGCGTCCATCACGCGGTCTCGGTCCTCCGGGTGCAACGCATTGGTCCAGACCTGGGGATCGGCGATCCACTCACTCACGCTGTACCCCAGCTGGCGGACATAGGGACTGATGTACATCGTCGGATAAGACGGTTCCAGGGCCGTGCGGTAGATCAGCGCCGGCATCTGTTCGGCCAGCAGGCGGAAATCGCGCTCGCGGTCGAGCAGCAGTCGCTCGAACAGCTTGCGCTCGGTGATGTCGTTGCAGAAGATCGAGAGGCCCTCCGGCGAGGGGAAAACACGAACCTCCAGCCACTTGTCCCACGGCGCGTAGTACGCTTCAAATACCTCGGCCTTCTGGGTCCGTATCGCATTCACATAAGCGTTGTGAAACACACGTGCGTGCTTCAGCTCGTATTCGTCCCAGACGTATCGACCGAGCAGTTGCTCGGGTTTGTCTCGCTGAAAGAGCCGCAAGGCGGGTGCATTGAGGTAGGAGAACCGCAAGTCCTTGTCAAAGGCAAAAATGGAGTCACTCACCCGATTGATCACATGGTCGAGCAGTTCGCGCGCCGCGCTCGTCTCGCGCATGGCCAGCTCAGCCTTTTGCTCCATGGCAATGCGTTCTGTCACCTCGTTCACCACCACCAGCCGCGCCGGACACCCGTCCCATAGCAAGTCACTGGATGTCACTTCGACTTCGATCAGGTCGCCGTCCTTCAAGGCATGCTTCCAGCGGGTGGTCACCCGCAGCCCATAGGAGCCGATCGGGTCCTTGTCTATTTGCGCCTCTGTCAGGCGCTGGCCTTGCAGCGTACGGCGAATGTCCAGGATGGTGAGCCGCAGGAATTCTGCGCGGGAATAACCGTAGCGCGCGATGGCTGCGGTGTTGACGGCCAGCAAGCGCTTGCTGGCATGGTCGAACACCCACATGGGCTGTGGGTGGGCGTTGAACAGCAGGCGGTACTGCTGTTCGCTGTCCTGGGGCGCTGGGAAATCGCCTGGGTGTTGCGGAATGTGGCCCTCTGGCTTTTGCATCGCTCATTGTGCTCGAGGCTTTCGGGGGTTTCAACCGGAAGGCAACACTCGCTCACGCACCCGCGGGGGAGGAAGTCCTCTTCCTGTGCCACCGCCCGCTGGCGATCCCAAGGATCCACGCCGCAACACACGGCAAAACCATCCTAAGACACGTCAAACAGGTCAGTTTTTCACCGGCAACGCCGGAGCTCCGCAACCATGGCAGTACCGCGCAAAGGCATTCTTGCGGACATGACAGCCACCACATCGGTTGTTCAGGCCCATGCCGCAGTGGGGGCAGAAGTCGTTTTGTGGGTCCTTCATGTCCACCGCACGCTCGCAGCCTGGGCACACACCTTTGCCCAACCGCTTCAGCGCCAGGTCGTAGTCCAGATCGTGACGGCGCTGGCTGTCCGGCAGGGCCTCCACCTGCTTTTGTTTTTCCAGATAGCGTTGCAGCGCACGAATGGCGTAGCGCCCACCCACCACCGTCAGCACGATGCCGACCAGATAACGAACATAGCCACCATAACTGGGCAAATAAGGCACCAGTTTCACGAAAAAGGCAAAGACCGCGAAGAAGATGAAGCCCCATACGAACGGCCAGTAGGTGCCGTGCCGCTTCTTGGCAAACAACCAGCCCGCAGCCACGAGCAGAGGCAAGGTGAGCGCCAGGCGGTACAGGAACACGCGCAGTTCCTGCGCCCGCTGGGCACTCAGGTAGCTGTCGCGGGCGGCATCCTGCAGATCGCGCAACTGGTCTTGCGCACGCTGCTCGGTCTGTCGAGCGTCAAGGGCTGCCTGCTCTTGCGCCTCCACCCCCGCCAGGGCTTCCCGCTCGGCCAGTCGGTAAGCGTCGAGGTCGCGGGTGCGCCGAATCAGTTCTTCGTCCTGCTCGGGCCGCTCGGTGGCGCGCCGCGTGGCCAGCCAGTTGCTGAAGGTTTCGCGCGCCGCGCGGTTGTTGGCCTGTGCCGTCTGCAGCCGCAAGCGCGCCTGATCCAGCGCGTCCTGCGCATCCCGCCCTGCCCGTTGCGCAGCTTCAATGGATTGCTTCAACGCTGGCGCCCGTTGCGTGTCCAGGAAATCGTCCAGCGACTGGCTCTGCTCCACCTGGGGCAGGTCACCCACGATGGTGCCGCCCAGCCCGACCAGGAACCAGGCAAACACAAAGGCCACCAGCCACAGGCCACGGCGAAACCATTTCTCTGACCAACGCATGCTCTGGCTCATCTCCAACTCCTTCGCTTCTTGACGACAGGGAAGTATCTGCGCGAACCGGTGCTCACGGTGCCAGCCGTTCAGGCGCGCTGCCCAGGCCGCTGCGCTCCACGTGCGGGGGGGATGCTGCACGCGGGTTCTATCAACAAGGCAGGTAGCGGCGCTCGCAAAGCGGGTGCCAAAACCGACCACACCGCTTCGTGGCGTCACAGATCGCCGAGAAAACTCGCCCAGACCCTACCGGTAGGGGCCGGTGAAGGTGCCGCACTGGTTGTGCTTGGGCCGCACACCCCCTGGGCAATCCTTGATTTCAGGTCGTTGACGACCACGTTGACAACCTCAGATCCGAAGCCAGGAACAATCGTTTTTCTGATGCCCAACGCGGGGCGAGACCCCGAACGGCACAGGACAAAAGCTCAGACAATGTCGACGATGCCCCCTTCCACCCGCAAGGCAACCCCGGTGGTGACAGAGAACGGCGGTCTTGCCGCTAAGGTCGATGTTCGGCATGTCTAACCTCGAAGAGCGCATGCGTGTGGCGCTTCATTGGCGGTCGAGGCAGGGACCGGCGCAGCAGCGCCGAACACGAAAGCATCCATTGACAGCACACCGTGGGTGATGCCGCCGTCGATCACGCGTCCGGGCACGCCGTCGCCCGCAGCTCCGGCGGCCACCAGCAGCGGCAGGAAGTGTTCGGTCGTGGGGTGGGCTCGCTGCGCGTGCGGGGCGATCTCCAGCGTGCGCTGCAGTCGCGCGCCATCACCCTGCTGCACGGCCTCACGTACCCAGGCCACGAACCCGGTGGCGTAGGCCTCTTCATGCCCGTGCCCGGCGCGGAACTCGTAGAGGTTGTGCGTGAGGCTGCCCGAGCCGACGATGAGCACACCTTCATCGGCCAGCGGCGAGAGCGCCTGGCCGAACGCCCAGGCACCGGCCTCGTCCAGCGTGGCAGGCAGCGACACCTGGAACACCGGCACATCCGCCTCAGGGTAAAGGTAGAGCAGCGGCACCCAGGCGCCGTGGTCCAGACCGCGGCGCTCGTCTCCGTGGGCACTCCAGCCGGCCTGTTGCAACACGGCCAGCGTGCGGTGGGCCAGGTCGGGGTGGCCTTTGGCCGGGTAGCCGATCTCGTACAGCGGCTGCGGGAAACCGCCGAAGTCGTGGATGGTGGCGGGCTGCGCAGACAGGCCCACGCGCGCGCCCTGCGTCATCCAGTGCGGGGAGACGATCAGCACGGCTTGGGGTCGAGGCAAGTCGCGGCCCAGGGTGCTGAGCTGCGGCCCGGCCAGACCGGGATCCAGCGCAAAGGTGGGCGCGCCGTGGGACACAAAAACGGTGGGCAAGCGGGTCATGCGTTTCTCCTGCGGCGCCGGGGCGCCGTGTGGTCCATGAATCTCAGTCGGCGCGGCGGGCCAGCGTGGCATCCACCGAGGCGTTGCCCGCGCCGCTGATGAGCAGCGAGACCGAGGCCGCCAGCAAAGCCAGCGCGTACTCGTAGCCGTTGTTGGCCATGAAGAGCCCCTTGTCCAGGTGCACGGTGGCAATCGCCACCAGCATGGTCACGGCCAGCAAGGCCGCGGCCGGGCGCACCAGCAGACCGATCAACAGGGCCAGACCACCGAAGAACTCGGCGGCGCCGGCCAGCAGCGCCATGAGGTAACCCGGGCTCAGTCCCAGCGAGTCCATGAACTGACCGGTGCCTTCCAGGCCATGGCCGCCGAAGGCGCCAAAGAGCTTTTGCGCACCGTGGGCCACAAAGATGATGCCGATGGAAATGCGCAGGGCCAGTGGCGCCCAGCCGGCGCTGGTGCTCAGCAGGCGTTGCAGGGGGGAAGTGGTCGTGGTGTTCATGGTGGGTTCCTCAGAAAAAAAGGATTGAAAGTGAAGCGATGGATGAACTTTAAAAGTCCCACAAAGAAAGATAAACATGCTCCAATGAGACTGACTATTCCTTCATTTAATACAATCCACGATGGACCGATTTGAAGAAATGCGGGTGTTCGCGGCAGTGGTTGACGCGGGCAGCTTCGTGGGCGCGTCCGACGCCCTGCCCATGTCCAAGGCCGCGGTGTCGCGCCACGTGGCAGAACTTGAAGCGCGCCTGGGTGTGCGGCTGCTGCACCGCACCACCCGCAAGCTCTCGCTCACGGCAGAGGGCGAGGTGTTTCACGCCCGCTGCAAGGAGGTGCTGTCTACCGTGGACGAGGCCGAGGCCGAGATCACCTCGCGCAGCGGCGAGGCCAGTGGTCTGCTGCGCATCAACGCACCCTTCACCTTTGGCCTGCTGCACCTGGCGCCGCTGTGGGTGGAGTTCATGGCGATGCACCCCAAAGTCACGCTGGACGTGACCCTGGCCGACCGCCTGGTCGATCTGGTGGACGAAGGTTTTGACCTCGCGGTGCGGATCGCCCGCCTGCCTGACTCCACCCTCATCAGCCGCCAGCTCACCAGCACGCGCCTGGTGCTTTGTGCTTCGCCCACCTACCTGCGCCAGCACGGAACGCCGAAGCACCCCTCGGAACTGGTGAACCACGCGGTGGCGGCTTACAGCCTGTTTTCGATGGGCGACAACTGGGTGTTCACCGGACCCGATGGCCCGGTGCCGGTGAAGGTGTCACCGCGCCTGCGCAGCAACAACGGCGACACCTGCCGCATGGCCGCGCTGCGCCATCTGGGCATCGTGCTGCAGCCCTCTTTTCTGGTCGGGCCCGACTTGCAGGCTGGCACATTGGTGGAGGTGCTACCCGACTTCCACTCGCTGGAGCTCGGTGTGTATGCAGTCTACCCTTCGCGCAAGTTCGTCTCGGCCAAAGTGCGCCTGCTGATCGAGTTCCTTGTCGATGCTTTCAAGATGCAGGCTTGGCCCTCATCTGCCTCTGCCGCTCGCTGACGGGCCCATCGAGCGACACAGACGGGCAAGCGTTTTCACAGTGACAGGACCGACTGCAGTCCGTTGCCTTGGGATACCGCACGGTAGCAGACCCTCGGACGTCACTTTCAGCCTGGCAGCCGTCGACAGGGCGGAGCGAGAGGCATTGCGGCCGTTCCACAGGCTGCCTGACCAGCGAACTGGGGAATGCCCTCACCGTCTTCTGCTGGCTCAACCTTGGAATATCCGAGGCCAGCCCTGACCCGCCGCTGAAATCAAGGTTCCCCAGGCCATTCACGACCGATACCCGGCTATCCACCATCCGTGGGCTTCTGGTCCTTGAGTTCGGCGAACTTCGCCGCCATCGTCGGGTTCCCGCGCGTCAGCTTCTTGATCGTCACGTCCTGCGCCTTGTCGTTGGCCAGCCGCAGGTTCCGGTCGGTGCCGAGCAGGGCATCTTTTGTCTTCTGCAGGTGATCGATCGATTTGTCGATCTCGTCAATGGCGGTTTGAAACCTTCTGGAGGCGAGGTCGTAGTTCTTCGCGAAGGCGCTCTTGAACTCTTCCAGGCCATTCTCGAAGTTGGTGATGTCGATGTTTTGCGACTTCACGAGCGCCAACTCTGACTTGTACTTCAGCGAGTTCATCGCCGCATTGCGCAGCAGCGTGATGATCGGAATGAAGAATTGCGGCCGCACGACGTACATCTTCGGGAAGCGGTGAAACACGTCAACGATCCCCGTGTTGTAGAGCTCACTATCGGGCTCCAGCAGAGAGACCAGCACCGCATATTCGCACCCCTTCTCTGTGCGGTCTTTGTCGAGTTCCCTCAGGAAATCTTCGTTCCGGTTCTTGGTCGCGGTTCGGTCGTTCTCGTTCTTCATCTCGAACATGATGGAGACGATTTCGGTACCGGCTTCGTCCGCGTCGCGAAAGATGTAGTCGCCCTTGCTGCCCGTGCGGGCGTCGTTGTCTTTTTCGAAGTAGGCCCGGGGAAATGCCGTTGCCCGGATGCGGTTGAACTCGGTCTCGCAGTGCTGCTCAAGGGTTTCGCCCACCATCTTGGTTGAAAGACGGGCCTTCATGTCGCGCAGGCGCTCGATGGCGTCATCCCGGTCCTTGATCTGTGTTTCGTATTTGTCCTTGAGCGACTTCTCGGCAAGTTGTTTCTCAAGTTCCGCGCGTGCGAGGCTGCTCTTCAAGTCGTCGCGCTCTTTCTCGACCGTGCCCACGGCCTCGTTGATCGACAGCTTCTGCGCCACCTCAATGGCGTCCAGCTTCGCCTTCAACGCTTGTATCTCCGCGTCCTTCGTTGCCGCTGCCTGCTGCAGGCCATTGACGAGCCTGGCCTCGGCCAGTTCGGATGCGGCTTGTTTGTCGCGCCTGGCCTGCTCCAGTTCGTTGGCGAGCGCGTCGCGCTGTTTCTCCACCGCGCTCAGTGCCTCGGCCACGGCGAGTCTTCGCGCGATCTCGCCGGCATCGAGCCTGGCCTTCAGTTCCTGGATTTCTGAGTCTTTCGCTGCGGCAGCCTTCTGCAGTTCACCAGCGACCTTTGCTGTGGCCAGCTCGACAGCGTTGCGTTTGTCTTGCTCGGCCAGTTCAAGTCGGTCGTGCAGTTGCTGATCAAATTCGCTGTCGCGCACCTGCTTGAGGATGTCTGCGTACCCGGCCTCGTCGATCTTGAATGCCTTACCGCAGTGCGGGCAGATGATTTCGTGCATGTCTGGTTTCTTCCCGGCTTCGTCAAATGGCTTTGGGTATCTCAGGGCTCGCCCGTAGCGATGCATACGAGCCAAACCGGAGTCGACTGGCTGGAAATGGTCCGGCTGGAACCAATATAAACCAGCCTTTCAGGCCTGCCGGCTGGAACACCTTCTTTCGTACCGCAGTCGCGCTGGATGGCAGGCAGGCCCTCGCCACCATGGAAGCACAAGAGGCAGCTCAGGAGCGTTCGAGCAAGCTCGCCACCCGTTCGTGCCGCCTTCGGCGCCCCCCCCGAGGGGGCGGCACAGGTGGTCCGGCGAAGCCGGCTCCGCGGTACCCCTGGGAGGGCTTCCCCTGCGTCGTCGGCGCCTGTTTCCTCCGGCTGCATGGCGACATGCGTCCGCTCTATCGCCGGGGCTGGCATGATGTCGGGCTTGCCAGAAACCGGGCACATCTCCTTCTTGCTTCACACGTCCACATGAACGCCACCGACAACGACACGCCCGACAACACCGCTCCGGCATCAGATGAAGTCAGTACGGCACCGCCAGCCGGTAGCACACGCGGCCAGCGGCCGAATCGCGGTCGCCGGCCTCCGCGACCCGCTGCCGATCGGCCTGCCGTCCCGGCGCCTTCGCGCCAGCACCCGGTGCTGGACCAGCTGGCCAGCCTGCATCCGGCGCTGTTCGGCGAGGTGTTGCTGCCGCTCAAGCGCGGCATTTTTCAGGACCTGCTGGAAGCGCACCCTGATGTCATCGAGAAAAACGGGCTGAAGGCCGCGCTGGCGCTGCACACGCGCTCCACGCGCTACCTGACGGCGGTGGCCTCTGGCCTGCCGCGCCACGACCTGAACGGCCAGCCGGTCGAAGACCTCACGCCCGAGCAGGTGCACCACGCGCTGATCGAGGTGTTCCGGCGTCGCGGCGCGCGCAGCCGCGAAGACCTGCGTCCCAAGCTGCGCCAGCGCATCCTGCAGGCTTTCGAGGCTTCCGGTCTCAGCCGCGAAGACTACGCCGCGCGTGTACAGGGGCGTGACGAGGAAGTGAACCAGCTCACGCAGGACGCGCTGGCCGAGGCATCGCTGCGCGCGGCACGTGAGGTGGCGTTGCTGCGCGCATTCGAGGCCAGCGGTCAGACGGTCGAGGCCTTTGCCGACATGTACGGCATGCCCGTGCACGAGGCGCGCCGCACCCTGGAGCGGGCGCAGGCCCGCCAGCAACCACGCACATGACCCGCGAAGCGCCCACCGCTGAGTCTGCCTACGCCTGGTGGCGGCTGGTGGTGTCGCTGGCGCTGATGACGCTGGGTGGTGTGGGCATGTACGGCGTGACGGTGGTGCTGCCACCCATCCAGGCCGAATTTGGCGTGGCGCGGGGCGATGCCTCGCTGCCCTACACGCTGACCATGATCGGGTTCGGTTTCGGCGGCATCCTCATGGGGCGCCTGTCCGACCGGTTCGGCGTGATGGTGCCGGTGCTGGGTGGCGCGATCGGTCTGGGTCTGGGGTTCATGGCAGCGGGCATGTCCACCAGCCTGTGGCAGTTCAGTATCGCCCAGGGCCTGATGATCGGCCTGCTGGGCACCTCGGCCACCTTCGCACCACTGGTGGCCGACACCTCGCGCTGGTTCACCCGCCGCCGGGGCATTGCGCTGGCCATCTGCATGAGCGGCAATTACCTGGCTGGCGCGCTCTGGCCACCGGTGATGCAGCACTTCATCGACAGCGTGGGCTGGCGTCAGACCTACATCGGCATTGGTGTGTTCTGTCTTGCATTGATGTTGCCGCTGGCTCTGGTGCTGCGCCGGCGCCCGCCCGCGTTGCCCGCCGCTGAACCCGTCAGCAATGCCACCCTGAAGACATCAACCGCACCGACGACCGAACGTCCGCTCGGCCTTTCGCCTGGCGCACTCCAGACGCTGCTTTGCGTGGCGGGTGTATCGTGCTGTGTGGCCATGTCGATGCCACAGGTGCACATCGTGGCCTACTGCACCGATCTGGGTTTTGGCGCCGCGCGGGGCGCGGAGATGTTGTCGATCATGCTGGGCATGGGCATTGCCAGCCGACTCCTCTCGGGCTGGATTTCTGACCACATTGGCGGGCTGCGCACGCTGCTGCTGGGCTCGGTGCTGCAGACGGTGGCGCTGCTCATGTTCCTGCCCTTTGACGGCCTGGTGCCGCTGTACCTGATCTCGGGCATGTTCGGGCTGTTCCAGGGTGGCATCGTGCCCAGCTACGCCCTGATCGTGCGCGAACATTTTTCACCGCTGCAGGCTGGCACGCGGGTGGGCACCGTGCTCATGGCCACGCTGTTCGGCATGGCGCTGGGCGGATGGATGTCGGGTGCCATTTTTGATCTGACCGGCAGCTACCAGGCGGCCTTCATCAACGGCATCGGCTTCAACCTGCTCAACGTGGCCATCGTGATCTTCCTGCTGCGGCGGGCGCGGCGCAGTGGCATCGGACTGGGCCGCGTTGCTCAGCCAGCTTGACCGAAATTCAAGCTGGCATGGTGAACACGGTGAGCACGGCGGTGTAGCCGTACACGCGGTGGTGCGCGATTTCACCTCCTGCAAAGAAGCCCACCAGCGGCACATCGCCCAGCGCGCGACGAACAATCTGCAGTTCGGCGCTCGGGCTGCCAAAGTGCGGCCCTCCGCGACCCGAGCAACTGACGTAGACCGCGCCGGCAATGCGCCGGGCCGGGTGTGGCGTGGCTTCGGTGTCGCTCGCGGCCAGCGCCGTGGCCAGGGAAAGGCTGCGCTCTTCGGGCTCCAGTTCTTCCCGCACTTCAGCACACACCCGGGTGAGATCCGCGCGCGCGGCCTGCACATGGCGTTCACAAAACGCCATGCGCGTGCCAGCGGGAGCATTCTCCGCGATCGCAATGCCCCGGCGCGCGGTGTCGAGCCCGATGATGTGGCGCACCCGCACGTCAGCACCGAACTGACCGGATACACGCAATGCGACGGGTTCAGGCGACCGATGCGGCGGCACATCCAGTGGGTCGCTCAGGCCCACCAGGGTGGTGCGCAAACGGGCCACCGTGCCAGACAGATCGTCGAGTGAAAGTTGAAACCGCTCCAGCAGCAAGTCGAGTGCGGGTTGGTCGTCCAGCCGCAACACCAGGTTGCCGTCGGCGGCCGTGATGGTTCGCTCCTGATCCACCGGCTGCGCACCCTGCGTTACCCGGGACACCAGGCCCACGTCGGTACCGAACGCCACGCCGCTCAAGCCCCCTTGAAAGACGCCACTGGCCGCGCCTTGTCCACCCATCGTTCCCGCACTGCTCAGTGCAAACTGGGCGCTGGCACCCCGGCTGGCGGTGAGCCCGCCGAACACATAGCCGGATGCGGTGCGGTCCGCCACTTCGGCGATCAGCTCGGCCAGATCGGGCGTGCGACCCTCGGCGTGCACCAGTGCGGTGTGCGGGACAAACCCCGAAGCATCGGCCCCGCTGGCCACCAGCGGCGCCACGCCGCTGAACACACGGTACTGGTCGGGGCTGAGGTCGCACAGCATCACGGCCATGGCCGGTTCGTCAAAATACTCCACGTTGTTGGCCGCCACACCAATGCCCACGGTGCCCGCCCAGTCGGTGACTTCAGGCAGTTCGGCGCTGAGGTGGCCCAGGATGTCCTGCGCGTCTGCTGCGTAGTGATCGGTGATGTAGAGCAGCGCCAGCGAGGGCGCGTCGGCATGGTGGGGCAAGGCCATCTGCGCCCGCAACTGGGCCAGCACCAGCGCAGCGGCCATGCGCCATTGCGGGTGGGTGGCGTGGGCGTAGGGAAAGAGTTTCATCTATGGAATCAAGCCCTGCGGCGCAGGGCAATGGCAAGAACACGGGCAATGGATTCAACGGCGGCGGGAAGGAGCAGCGGCCTTCTTGCCTGGTGCCTTCCTGGCTGCGGTTTTTTTCACAGCAGGTTTGGCTGGCGCTTTTTTGGTCGCAGTCTTGGTGGCTGGTTTTCTGGCAGGTGACTTGGCGCTGGTGGCAGGCGCAGGGGCTGTTTGAAAACCCGGGAAGAAGGCCGTGGGCAGTTGCCAGTCGCCCGCCGCCATGGGCTGGGTGACCACTGGCCCTCGTGCCTGGGCCGGTGCGGGTGCCTTGCTGGTGGGCGCCTTCCGCGATGTCGCCTTGCGTCCGCTGGAGACCGCGCGCACCGCCGCCTTGCCCATCCCGGCCGCAGCACCCACATTGCGTGCCACGTGCGAGGTGACCGCCCGGGTCGCCTTGCCCGCCATGCCGGTGGTGGTCTTGACCGCCTGCTCGGTGAGTCCGCTGGCGACCTTGCGGGTGGTGTCGAGCGTGGTTTGCTTGGCCACGTCCTTCATGGCGTTGGTGGCGATGTTCTGGAATTGCTGGGACAACGCGCCCCACCATTGCAAAGGGTCGATGGTGCCGCCTGCAGGGGCGCCGTCTGCGGGCGCCTTGGGCGCCGCAGAGCGCCTGGCTGCCCTGCGCACGACGGGAGGCGGCGGCTCTTCAGCCTCTTCCTCTTCTTCCATGTCTTCTTCCATGTCTTCTTCGATGTCTTCTTCGGACTCTTCTTCGTCTACAGGCTCGGGAGGCGGCGCGGGCATGCCGTAGGTTCGTTCAGGGATTTCAAGACCTGCAAACTGGGTCGCACCGGATGCGGATGCCGGCGGCGCGCCTGTGAAGCTGGCCATGCTGTCGGCGGCCTTGATCTTGAGCGCGTTGGCCACGTCACCCAGGCTGAAGTTCATGGTCTTCAAGGTGGCCAGCGTCATCTTCTGGACTTCGAGCGCCTGGATGGTGGCGCCCAGCGCCTTGGCGTTCTGGTCCAGCCAGAAATGCACAGCCCTGAGTTCTTCGATGCGCTTTTCCAGATCTTCCACGTTAAAGGTGGGCGCCACCCAGTTGCCCAGGTTGGGCAGTTGCGGAATGCTATTTCCCAACCCCTGGGCCACACCGCCCGCCGCCTGGCCGGCCAGGTTCTGAAGGAATTCGAAACCGGGCACGAATTTGCCGAAACCGCTGGCGTCGCTCATGGGTGTCTCCTGGTGTTGCTCAGCCGTCCACGCCATAACGGGGTGCACGGCGTTCCCGCAAGGATGCCACACCTTCGCGCACATCGGGACCGGCAAAACCCATGAATTCCAGTGCCAGCGACGTGTCGAAAGCCGGTCCGGCCTGTCGCAGCCAGTTGTTGAGCGAGTACTTGGTCCAGCGAATGGCGGTCTGGCTGCCGCTGGCAAGGCGGTCGGCCACCTCATAGGCCTTGTCGATCAGCGCGTCGTCCTCCACGGCCAGCGACACCAGGCCAATGCGCTCGGCCTCTTCACCACTGATGGGGTCGCACAGCATGAGGTAGTACTTGGCCTTGGCCATGCCGCACAGCAATGGCCAAACGATGGCAGCGTGATCGCCTGCCGCCACGCCCAGGCGGGTATGACCGTCCACGATCTTCGCGCTCTTGGCTGCGATGGATATGTCGGCCAGCAACCCTGCCACCAGCCCGGCACCCACGGCCGGGCCGTGCATGGCGCTCACGATGGGTTTGTCGCAGTTGATCACGTTGTAGACCAGATCGCGCGCCTCCTTCCACACCCGGGTACGCACCTCGAAGTCGGTCGCCATGTCCTGCACCAGCGCCAGATCACCGCCGCCTGAAAATCCGATGCCGCTGCCACGCAGCACCGCGCAGCGCACGCTGTCATCGCGCCCAACGTCGCGCCAGATTTCGCTCAGCTCCCAATGCCCTTCGTGGCCAGCGGTGGGCAGCTTGCCGTTGCCGCCGGGGCCGTCGGCCCGCATCTGGATGTCGAGCACACTGGGGATACCGTCCACGCTGGGGCCTCGTCGGGTGATGGCGAGCGTCTGGTAGCGGCTGTAATCGATCGGTGTCATGAAGGTCTCCTTTGCATTTAGGGGCTCGATTGGATTGTGCTTGACCTGAATCAAGGGCACAGGCAACGTGCACCGTCAGTATCCAGCCTCAAAGGAGACACCATGAGCACACCCATTTCCGACACCTTCACAACTCAGCTGAACCAGATGCGGCGCGACCTGATTGACCGGCTCCGCGCCCAGCGTGGTGGTGCGCGCGGTCGCGCCGAGGCCGCCGCCGATGCACGCGAGATGGCCAGCGACGACTGGGCCAAGGCCGACGAGGAGTTCGACCTGAGTGTGGCACTGGAAGAGCGCGAGGCGGCCGAACTACTGGCCATCGACAACGCACTCAAACGCGTGGCCGATGGAACCTACGGTTTGTGCCTGCAATGCGGGGTGTCCATTCCCACGGCACGCCTGCATGCGCAGCCCACCGCCGAGCGCTGTGTGGAATGCCAGGCCAAAACCGAATAACACGTCATACCCCCACGCTCCGCCGCTGACGCGGGTCGCTGCCCCCCGAGGGGGCTGACCTTGCTTGGGGCGGCCCTGCGCTGCGGTCTGTTCGTTACCCCCACGCTCCGCCGCTGCGCGGGTCGCTGCCCCCCGAGGAGGCTGACCTTGCTTGGGGCGGCCCTGCGCTGCGGTCTGTTCGACCCCCCACGCTCCGCCGCTGCGCGGGTCGCTGCCCCCCGAGGGGGCTGACCTTGCTTGGGGCGGCCCTGCGCTGCGGTCTGTTGGAGGGTATGCTCCTTTGCATGAATTCTGAGACCCCCATTAGCACCCGCAGCCTTTTCCACTTCGCTTTCAACGTCACCGACCTGGACACGGCGCGACGCTTTTACGGCGGCGTGCTGGGCTGCCAGGAAGGCAGAAGCACCGACACCTGGGTCGATTTCAATTTTTTCAGTCACCAGATCTCGTTGCACCTCGGTGAACCACTGAAAACCACCCGCACCGGCCATGTGGGCGAACACCTGGTGCCCATGCCGCACTTCGGTCTGGTGCTCTTGCTGCCGGAATGGAAGGCGCTGGCCGAACGGCTGAAAACCGCCGGCACCGAGTTCGTGCTGCCTCCGCAGGTGCGTTTTGAGGGCCAGCCGGGGGAGCAGTGGACGATGTTCTTCTGCGACCCTTTTGGTAACCCGATCGAGGTCAAGGGGTTCGCGTCACTGGATCAAGTTTACGCAAGCTAGGCATCGACCAACCCCTACCACGCAGCGCCGCTCTGTGGAGGAAGTGAAGGCACGTCGCTCGAGGGGTAGTCCGATCCCGATCCCGCATTGCCGAGTGGCCGGGCTGAGCAGCGCAGCGGCGTGGGGACCAGAAATTCGCATGACCGAAGGCCGCGCAGCGGACAAGTTTGCGAATTTCCCCCACGACGCGAGCAGCGCAAGGAAGCCCGCAGGGCCCCGGACTTCGGCACGCCTTTCTTTTGGGTACTTTTCTTTGGCAAAGAAAAGTACCTCGCCCGCCGGGGCGAGACCCGGCCAAGCCAAGCTTCCGGAAGGCCCTACCCCTCCAGCGGCGCAATCTTCTGATCGATCGCGCCAAAAATGCTCTGACCGTCCTTGCCCTTCATCTCGATGCGGATGGTGTCGCCATACTTCATGAACGCGGTCGACGGTTTGCCGTCGAGGATGGTCTCGATCGCGCGCTTCTCGGCGATGCAGCTGTAACCCTTGGGCCATTCCTTTCGGCCGTCCACCTCCACGGCCTTGTTGCTCACGGTGCCGCTGCCCACGATGGAGCCGGCGCGCACCTTGCGCGTCTTGCCGATGTGCGCGATGAGCTGGCCAAAGTGGAAGGTCATTTCGGGGCCTGCTTCGCACATGCCCACCTTGCGGCCGTTCCAGGTGCTTTGCAGCGTGAGGTGCACGCGGCCGCCCTGCCAGGCATCGCCCAGCTCGTCGGGCGTTACCGCCACCGGGCTGAAGGCGGTGGCCGGCTTGCTCTGGAAAAAGCCAAAGCCCTTTGACAGTTCGGCGGGTATCAGATTGCGCAGCGACACGTCGTTGACCAGCATGAGCAGGCGCACGCTGTCAATGGCCTGCTCGGGGGTGACACACATGGGTACGTCACCGGTAACGACCGCGATTTCGGCTTCGAAGTCGATACCGTAATCTTCGCTCGGCACCACGACGGGATCGCAGGGTCCGATGAAATCGTCGCTGCCGCCCTGGTACATCAGAGGATCTTCATAGAAACTCTGGGGCACTTCGCTGTTGCGCGCTGCGCGCACCAGTTCGACATGGTTGATGTAGGCTGAGCCGTCCGCCCACTGGTAGGCGCGTGGCAGCGGCGCCATGCACATGGCAGGATCGAAGGGAAAAGCGTGCCTGGCCTTGCCGCTGTTGAGGGTGGCGTAAAGGTCTTCCAGCTGAGGCGCCAGAAAGTTCCAGTCGTCCAGCACCTGCTGAAGGCGGTCGGCGATGCCGGTCGCATAATGTGCGGTCGAGAGATCGCGCGAGACCACCACCAGTTGTCCGTCGCGTGAGCCGTCTTTGTATGTGGCGAGTTTCATGCAAGTCTCCTGCTGCAGTTGGGTTGGGATGTCCTGATTTTGACCTTGGGCATCCACAGGCTGCAGCCCGGGATCGATGAACGGCCAAAATTACGAATAGTGAAATTAATTAACCTATACGTAAGGCCGAAATTCTAGCTGAAAGCCTGAAAATGTGTGCCCGGTCCGCCTGAAGGCGCACGGAACCCGCTTGCACCCACCGTATCCAAGTCAAGCCCAACCCACCTCTACATGCCTGCTTCAACCTTCAGCGATGCCCGCGCCAAGCGCACCACTTCCCGCACGCCCCCCGCAGAAAGCCCAGACGACGCGGAGCAGTTGCGTGCGGGTATCCAGTCGGTGGAAGTGGGCTTTGCACTGCTTGACGCGCTGGCTCAGGCCACAGGTGCGCTCATGCTGCGCGACCTGGCCGCCGCCGCCGGCATGAGCGCTGCCAAGGCGCACCGGTACCTGGTCAGCTTCCAGCGCATGGGCCTGGTCCTGCAAGACCCGGTGAGCACCCGCTACGACCTCGGTCCTGCCGCGCTGCGACTGGGACTGGCCAGCCTGAGCCGGATCGACGCGGTGAAGCTCGCGCGTGATCGCATCGCCACCCTGCTGGCCGAAACCGGCCATACGCTGGCCATTGCGGTTTGGGGAAACCAGGGCCCCACGATGGTGCACTGGATGGAAGCCCCCCAGACTGTGCCGGTCACGCTGCGGCTGGGTGATGTCATGCCTCTGCTCACCTCGGCCACGGGCCGGTGTTTTGCCGCCTTCATGGGCAATGAAGGTCGCGATGCACAGCGCATCGGACCCATGATGCGGGAAGAGCTCGCGCGGCTGAAAAAGCTGCCTCGCAATGGCCTGCCGCTGGAGGACGTTCCCCAATCGATTCAGGAAGTGCAGGCCTTGCTGGAAGAAACCCGGCATCGTGGCCTGGGTCGCGTGGTGCACAGCCTGTTGCCTGGCGTCGGCGGCTTCTGTGCCCCGGTATTTGACGCACAGGGCCGGCTCGCATTGGGTCTGGTTGTGCTGGGTTCGGTGGCCACACTGGACACCCGCTGGGATAGCCTGCCCGCCCAGTCTGTGCTGCGCTGCGCGCGCCAGCTCAGTGCCGACCTGGGACACAACCCGGTAACCTGACACACGTGAGATCCCCCTCGGAACGCACCTCCTCTGCGCCGCGCTGGCACACGCTGTCTGCGCTGACCGTCGGCGTGCTACTCGCTCACCTGTATGTTCTGACCGGCGGTTGGCCCAGCGGGATCGGCCCAGATCAGGCAGCGTCCTCAGGCGGCTCGCCGAACGCTGCGTCACCTGCCACGCTCACCGCCCAGATCACCCCTGCGGACACGGCGCCCGCCCTGCCCGCACCCATCACCTCCAGTCGGGTGCGCTGGATCCTGCCCAAGCCGCCAGAGCCAGCACCACCGCCAGAGATCAAGGCGCCACCACCCACACCCCGGCAAGCGCCACCGCCGCCCGCCGCCGAACGCCCCCCCGAAGTGGATCCCCCGCCTCCAATCCTGCAAACACCACAGGCGTTGAACGACGAGCCCGCCCAGTTGCCGATGGAAGCGCAGCCGGCCGACCCCGCCGAAGCTTGGATGGCGGAGCCGATCGGTGCGCCAGACCTGACCACCCAGGAGCGGCCTGGTACCGGCCTGGCGGCCGATCCCGCAGCCACCGCCGGCCCTGGCGGACTGCCCGCGCCCCGGCCGGAAGACCCGGTACCCGTCGAGCCGGTGGTCGCCGAACCAGCACTGCCTCCTGCGCAGGTGCCTCCCAGCATGCGCCTGCTGTACGAGGTCACCGGGCGCGTGAAAGGCATCAACTACAACGCCAGTGGCTCCCTGAACTGGGAGAACCAGGATGACCGCTATGAAGCGCACATGGTGGTGCGCGCCTTTCTGGCTGGCAGCCGTGAACAGACCAGCGTGGGTTCGGTGGCGTCCACCGGCCTGGTTCCGGAGCGATTCGGGGACAAGAGCCGCAGTGAACGGGCCGCCCATTTCGATGGTCCGAACCAGCGCATCCGCTTCAGCAACAACGCACCCGACGCCACCTGGCTCGCTGGGGGCCAGGATCGACTGAGCGTTTTCATGCAACTGGCAGCCCTCTTGCAAGCACAGCCTGAGGCCTACCCGCCTGGCACTTTCGTCAACCTGCAGGTCGCTGGGCCGGGCGACGCCGAAATCTGGCGCTTTGAAATGGGCGCGGAGCAAACGCTGACCTTGCCTGCGGGGGAGTTGAAGGTTCGACACATCAAACGCGCCCCCAGAAAACCCTTCGACACCCAGACCGAGCTGTGGCTGGCACCCCAGTTGAACCATTTGCCCGCTCGCCTGCGCATCACACAGCACAACGGCGACCACGTCGAACAATCGCTTCGCTACTTCCCTTGACGGTGGCCTTTATCTCCCTCGCAACGCGGCGCGGGCGATGCATACCCTCCCTGATGCATGGATAAAGGGCAGAAATGTGCCCAAAAACAGACGCATCTTGAAATTGGCGTGAACGTTGCCATGTAAACCTCACTCTCACCTGCAGTTCCCGCATCAATTGCCGATATAAGTTCAACAGGCACACTGGTTTCCCATTTCAAGGATTTTTCAGTCATGAACATGCTCTACGACTCGGACGCCTTCGCCGTTGTCCACATCCTTGCCAATGCTCCACTGGAAGGCGATCTCACGCCTTCGGATGGTCCCCAGATCCCGCGCCACGGCTTCGAGATCGTGGACAAGCGTTCGGGCAAAGAGGTCTACCTGGACGGTTCATGGGCAGAAATGTTCCAGAGCCAGATCACTGTGTGGCAACAAAGCATGCCATCCCAGGAAGAAGTCGAAGACACACTGGAAGGCTACGCCACCCTGGCGCAGATGCCTGTGGTGATGCACTGATCAAACCACGCAAGAACCCGCGTCTCCTAAAGCCGACAGATCTCAACGATCTGTCGGCTTTTTCACGCTTGCGTTGCTTGAATGCGCCGGGCATGGCCGGCAATGCTTTAGCAGCTCTAGACTGAATGAAATCGAAGCCCTTTGAATTGATTTCATGAACAAAACCAACACCTTTAGCCGCTGGTTGCTGTCCGCAGGCATGGTCGGTTTGCTGGCCTGCACCAGTGCACACGCCGAAGATGGCATCACAGCCCGGGAAATCCTGATAGGCCAGAGCATCACGCTTCAGGCCGGGAAGAACGATTACGGCATGGCCGTGCTGGACGGCATCCAGACCCACCTTGCACAGGTGAACCGCCAGGGGGGCGTTGCGGGCAGAAGAATCGTGGTGAAGGTGCTGGATGACAACAACAGTTCAGCCCAGGCGGAGGCGAATGCGCGGCAGTTGATCTCCCAGGACAAAGTTTTCATTGTTTTCGGCTCCATTGAGGGTGGGCCATCCACGGCCGTGATGAAAGCCACCAACGATCTCAATGTGCCCTTCTTTGGTCCGATGGCTGGCTCACCCACCCTGCGCACCCCTCATCAGCCACTGGTGTTCCCCGTCAGGGCCGAGCACAAGGACGAGTTCCAGGCGCTGATGGCGCACGCAAAGAGCCTGGGAATGAGTCGCATCGCGTTCTTTCGGTCTGACTCTGAAACCGGACAACAGCACCTTGACAATGTGCGCAAGCTCAGCCAATCCCTGGGCCTCGATCTGGTGGCCGACTTGCCGTTCAAGTCCGATGTGGACGATGCAGGGATCAACGCCATGGTGGACCAACTCGGCCGAAGCGGCGCGCAGGTGGTGTTCAACCACGGCGGTATCGGTGTCTACGAGAGACTCATCCGAAAGACCCGGGACCGGCAAATCAAGGTCCAGTTCTACGCCGTGAACTCCGGTTCAACCAACCTCGCGGCCAGTCTGGGTGCACTTGCGCATGGCATGATCTTTGCCCAGGTGATGCCCAGTCCCTGGGAGCGCAAGTCTGCACTGACCCGCGCCTACCAGGATGCATTCAAGGCGTACAAGCCTGGTCAGGACTTTTCATATGGCAGCCTCGAGGGATACATGACGGCCCGGGCGTTGGTGGAAGCGCTTCAGCGCGCGGGCACCAACCCTACCCGGGCGAGCTTCGTGGCCGGCTTGAAGAACGCCGATCTGCAGATCGAAGGGATGAAACTGGCCTACCGCGAAGGCGGCCATACCGGGCTGACATTGGTGGACCTGGCCATCTACACACGCGAAGGCAAGTTCCGGCACTGAGCTCAGGGAGCCGGCAGCCGGCCCGCATACCACCAGCGGTACACCGGTTCGGCCAGCACCAGCACGGCCACGAGGCGGCACACCTGAAACGCGGTGACCACGGGCACCCCCAGTTGCAGCACTTTGGCGGTGATCGCCATTTCGGCGATGCCGCCGGGCGAGGTGCCCAGAATCAGGGTGGCTGGATGCAGACCGGTGAGCGCCGAGAGCAGCCACGCGAACCCCGCACACAAAAGCATCATGGCCACACTGGCCACGGCCACCGAGGCCAGCCACCGGGGCGCTGTGTGCAGGAAGGCGGGGGTGAAACGCACGCCCAGACTCACGCCAATCACCAGTTGTGCCGCATTGGACAGCCCGGTCGGAATCGCCGAGAGCGTCACACCTGAGAGCGTGATGGCCATGGTGACCACCAGTGCGCCCATGAACCAGGGATTGGCTCGTCCCAGTTGCGTCATGACCCAGGCCCCTGCAAACGTGGCGAGCGCCAGCACCGCCAGACCTTGCCAATGCCAGTCGCGCACCGCAGCGGGCAGGGTATCCAGCGCGTCGACACCCCAGATCTGCATGGCAAAAGGAATGGAAAGCGTGACCAGCAAGACCCGCAGGCTGTGCGTCGCGGCCACCAGGTCCGTGCGCGCGCCATGGCGTTCGGCGATCAGCGTCATCTCCGAAGCACCGCCGATCGCACCCGCAAAGTAGGTGGTGCACCGCAGTTCCGCCTGGCTGAGCCCAGGCAGGTGGTGTGCGTGCAGGCGGTGCAACCAGCCGCCAAAAGCAAGCCCCAGCGCCAGAGCCCAGGCGATGCCCAGCGCGATCGCCCACCAGAGACCCGCCACCAGCTTGCCCACCTCTGGCGTGAAATACAGCCCCAGTGCGGCACCGATCACCCATTGCCCGGTGTTGCGAAACGGCGCCCAGCTCTCGGTCGGGGCACCGAGTACCGACAACAGCGAAGTGGCCAGCAAGGGCCCTATCATCCAGGGAATGGGCGTGGCCAGCCACACACAGACCTGGGCAGCCACCAGCGCCAGCAACAACGTCAGCGCGACACGCCAGGGCGAGGCAGGAGGGAGAAAATGGGTTATGGTCACAGTGATTGAAAAAGGCCAGCAAACGCCATCAGGCGGGCGACGTAGTATCCACACATGAACTGTCGAAGCGCTGTCACACATGGCTTGTTTGGGGCCTGCATGGCTGTGGGCGCGCTGCCACTGGGTGGCTGCACGCTGGCCGAGCCTTTGCAGACCCCGGCGGCACCGAATCCGGCACGCACCGCCAGCGACATGCTCGAACGCACCATGCCCACGCCGCTGTTGCTGCTGGGTGAACAGCACGACGCGCCGGACCATCAGCGGCTGCAGCGCGAACTCGTGCGGCAACTGGCGTCGCGGGGGGAGCTTGGCGCCGTGGTACTGGAAATGGCGCCGCGCGGACGCTCCACCAGCGGCCTTGCACCCGACGCCACCGAAGATCAGGCCAAAGAGGCCCTCGACTGGAACCAGGCCAATGGCGGCTGGCCATGGCCGGTGTACGGACCGGTTGTGATGACCGCGGTAAGGGCCGGCGTACCCGTGTTCGGAGGCAATCTGCCCCGGGCTGAAATGGCCGCGGCGATGAACCACACCGCGCTGGATCAACTGCTGGACCGGGATGCACTCCTCGAACAGCAGGCCAACATTCGCAAGGGCCACTGTGACCTGCTGCCCGAGGCCCAGATTGCGCCCATGACCCGCATCCAGATCGCCCGTGACCAGTCGATGGCGCTGACCGCGACATCGGCCCTCAAAAGGGGACAGACCGTCTTGCTGGTGGCAGGCAACGAGCATGTCCGGCGTGATCTGGGCGTGCCGCGTTTCCTGCCAGCGCGACAGGCCTTCAGGGTGGTGCAGTCCCGTGCACAGCCGAACACCCTCGAAGACCCGGTGGCCACCACCTCGCAGGCCGACCTTCTGTGGACCTCACCACCGCAGCCGCCACGCGATCACTGCGCCGAGATGAAGCGGCAAATGGCGCGCTGAGAAGCACCCGGTTCTTCAGGCAAGCGCCGAAGGTGCTCAGGTGATGGCGCGCGGCGCGGCAGGATGACCCCATCCCTTTGCGGAGTGAAGTGACCCATTCCAGAGGCTCCGTCGGGCCGGCGCTACCGGACGACTGGTATCGCCCCCTTCAGGGGATGGCGCGCAAGCGCTGCGGGGGTGTGTCAAGCACTCCGCCGGATCGCATCGGCCAGCACGCCCACCATGGTTTCGATGTGACCGCGCTCGACGATGTAGGGCGGTGCAAACACCAGGTTCTCGCCCGCATTGCGCACCAGCACGCCGCGGTGGTAGCAGTCCATGAACACGTCGAAAGCGCGTTTGCCCGGCAGACCGGCGATGGGCGCGAGTTCGACCGCAGCGGCCAGCCCCAGGCTGCGGATGCCGATCACGTTCGGCAGCCCCTTGAGCGCGGCGTGCATGGCGTCACCCAGCACCGGTGCCATTTCGCCGGCGCGCTCGAACAGCTTCTCTTCGCGGAACAGGTCGAGGGTGGCGATGGCAGCGGCACAGGCCACCGGATGGCCTGAATAGGTGTAGCCGTGAAAGAATTCGATGGCGTGCTCCGGCGCGTTGCCGTGGGCGCCCATCATGGCGTCATAGATGCGGTCGGTGCAGACCACGCCACCGAGCGGGAACACGCCGTTGGTGACCGCCTTCGCAAAGTTCAGCATGTCGGGTTGCACGCCGTAGTGGTCTGATGCGAAGGCCGTGCCCAGCCGACCGAAGCCGGTGATCACCTCGTCGAAGATCAGCAGGATGCCGTGCTTGTCGCAGATCTCGCGCAGCCGCTTCAGGTAGCCCTGTGGCGGGATGTACCAGCCGGCGCTGCCGGCCACCGGCTCCACGATCACGGCCGCGATGTTGCTCGGATCGTGCAGTGGCAGGATGCGGTTTTCCAGCTCCAGCAGCAGGTCCTCCTCCCACACCGGTTCCTGGTTGTGGATGTAGGCGTGCTTCAGCGGATCATGGATGAAACGCAGGTGGTCCACGCGCGGCAGCAGGCTGGTGCCATAGACCTTTCGGTTGGCCGGAATGCCTCCCACCGACATGCCGCCAAAGCCCACGCCGTGGTAACCGCGTTCGCGGCCGATGAAGATGTTGCGGTGACCCTCGCCGCGCGCGCGGTGGTAGGCCAGCGCCACCTTCATGGAGGTGTCGGCTGCCTCGGAGCCGGAATTGCAGAACAGCACCTTGTTCAGGTCACCCGGCGCCATGGCGGCGATCATTTCGGCGGCGCGAAACGCCTTGTCGTTGCTCACACTGAACGCAGTGGCGTAGTCCAGCGTATCGAGCTGTTTCTTGATGGCTTCGTTGATCGGCTTGCGGTTGTGGCCGGCGCCCACGCACCAGAGGCTGGAAATACCGTCGATGACCTGGCGGCCGTCGTGTGTTGTGAAGTGCATGCCGTCGGCGGCCACGAACACCCGGGGGTCCTTCTGGAAGCTGCGGTTGGGCGTGAAGGGCAACCACTGGTTGTCCATACGGAGGTCGTTGTAGGCCATGTCGGTGCTCCTGGGGTACGAAGATCGCCAATTCTGGCAGGTCCAAAGGCCTTCGGGGGCACCACTGCCCACGGCGGCGACGGACCCATCGCCAGGCATCCTGCGACAATCGGTCGGCCATGAACCACACCTATGTCCTCACCCTCTCCTGCCCGGACCGCCCCGGCATCGTGCACGCTGTTTCGGGCTTCTTGCTGGAGCACGGCGGCAACATCGAAGAGGCCGCCCAGTACAACGACCCCGACACCGGGCTCTTCTTCATGCGGGTGCAGTTCGCCTGTGTGCAACTCACGCAGGACGATCTTCGCCTGCGCCTGAAGCTGTTCGCCGAGGCCTACGCCATGCGCTGGAGCCTGCACGCGCTGGCAGAACCGGTTCGCACCGTGATCTTCGTGAGCAAGGAGGGGCACTGTCTCAACGACCTGATGTTCCGGTGGAAAAGCGGTTTGCTGCCACTCGACATCCGCGCCATCATCAGCAACCACCGGGATTTCTACCAGCTCGCGGCCGGCTACAACGTGCCCTTCCACCACATTCCGGTGACCGCCGCCACCAAACCGCAGGCCGAGGCCAAGCAGCTGGAGATCATCCAGGGCGAAGGTGCCGAACTGGTGGTGCTGGCGCGCTACATGCAGGTGCTCAGCAACGACTTGTGCAAACAATTGGCAGGCAAGGCGATCAACATCCACCACAGCTTTCTCCCCAGCTTCAAAGGGGCCAAGCCGTACTACCAGGCGCACGACCGCGGCGTGAAGCTCATTGGCGCCACCGCCCACTACGTGACGGCCGATCTTGACGAAGGTCCGATCATCGAGCAGGACGTGGCCCGGGTGGACCACACCGACACGGTGGAAGACCTCACTGCCCTGGGCCGTGACACCGAAAGCCAGGTGCTGGCGCGCGCCGTGAAGTGGCACAGCGAGCACCGGGTGCTGCTCAACGGCCACAAGACGGTTGTCTTCAAATGAACTGTGCCCCCACGCTCCGCCGCCGCGCGGGTCGCTGCCCCCCGAGGGGGCTGACCTTGCTTGGGGCGGCCCGGCGCTGCGGTCGGTCGACCGCCCCCACGCTCCGCAGCTGCGCGGGTCGCTGCCCGGCGGCTCGTGACTCCCTCCGATGGGGACATTGACGCACATGACCATCCGAATTCCCCCGATACAGTGTCTGCTCACCTTCGAGGCCCTTGCGCGGCTGCGCAGCGTCACCCAGACGGGGGAGGAACTCAACGTCACACCCAGCGCGGTCAGCCATCGCATCAAGCAGCTGGAACAGATCCTGGGTACCAAGCTGTTTGGCCGGGCAGACTTTTCCCTGACAACCGAGGGCAGCGAATACCTGGCTCATGTGCGCGAAGGCCTGGCCACACTGCAAAAATTCCCTAGCAGCGCTGTCACACCCGGGCGACGCAAGCTTCGGCTGGCGGTGACGCCCACTTTCGCGCGCTCCATCCTGTTGCCGCGCCTGAAACAGTTCAGCGAGGCCTACCCGGAGATCGACCTGACGCTGCAGGTCAGCATCCCGCTGCTGGATGTGGTGGCCGAAGATGCGGACCTGATGATTCGCTTTGGCACCGGTCGCTACGCCGACGTGGAGCACGTCTGCCTGATGAAGGACGAAATCACACCACTGGCCTCACCCGCCTTTGCACGCGAGCACGGCCCGTTCGAAACCGCCGAAGACCTCGAGGGAGTGCCTTTGCTGCGAAGCCCGCTGGAGCCATGGCGCACCTGG
This sequence comes from Hydrogenophaga sp., assembly GCF_030651625.1. Lineage (GTDB taxonomy): Bacteria > Pseudomonadota > Gammaproteobacteria > Burkholderiales > Burkholderiaceae_C > Hydrogenophaga. The sequence continues at coordinate 115,409 of NZ_JAUSCF010000030.1, forward strand.
TTCGCTGCGCACGAACTGGACTGGCCCGAGCCCCTGGACGGCTCGCAATTCAACGACATCGGTCTCATGTGCGACGGCGCTGCCGCCGGAATGGGCGTGGCACTGGTGCGGCTCAAACTGGGCGCGCCCTGGCTGGAGCACGGCACACTGGTGCCGCTGTACGAACGGCACGTGCCAAGCCCGCACGCGCACTACCTGTGCTGGCGCACCGGCACGATGGATCGCTGGGAATGCGCGGCGTTCGCCGAGTGGCTCAAGAAAAGCCTCAGCTGAACCCAGGAGCAACCGGAGCGCGTGCCCCTGATCCAGGGCAGCCTTGGAACCGGCTTGCCGGGCCAAAGGGCTGCGTCCCCCTCCCGCCGCAGGCGAGAGAGGGGGAAGACGCGTCAGCGACGCAGGGGGTGCTCACTCTATATTCAGGCGCTGCCCCGCCAGGGCCACCTTTTTGGGAAGGGTCAGCGTCAACACCCCGTTTTCATACTTGGCGCGGGCATTCTGGTTGTCAATGTCGGTCGCCAGCTGAAAGCTGCGAGACACCGCGCCGTAATAGCGCTCGGTGCGCAAAACCTTCTCGTCCTGGCGCTGGCTGTCCTCCTGCTTGATCTCGGCGCGCAGGGTCACCACGCTGCCCTCGACCGTCACATGAATGTCCTCCCTGGGCACGCCGGGCACCTCAGCCACCACCGTGTAGACCGACGGGGTTTCCTTCACGTCGATCTTTATCTGGGACGGCGACGGAAGGGAATCCCCGTGCAAGGGACGGACAAAAAACCCCGGAGCGACATCCTTGAAGAAGTCGTCGAGCAAACCGGAACGGGTGATCACATGGTTCATGGAAAAACTCCTTGTCAGCGTTGGCGGATCAGGGGGCACGGGCTGTGCCCCACCCAGCAAAAAGTTGATGTCGCCCCAGCGGTTTTTCAAGTCCCCATGCGCCAAATCCGACCGGTGGAGCGCTGCGCCAACTTCACACACGGCTGCAAGTTTCTTCAATCGCTGTGCGACCGATTGGCCTAAACTGAACGCCCGCGCGTTGTCCATCGCCCCCACCATGAATGTCCCCTCAACCCCTGTGCAGGTCAACCAGAGCGAACGCGCCGTGCGCCAGAGCACGGTGGTCAGTGCGCTGCAGGCGGTGCTGCCTGCGCATGCGCTCCTGTGGCACAACGAGGACACGACGCCTTACGAATGCGACGGTCTGACCGCCTACCGGCAACGGCCGCTGGTGGTGGCTCTGCCCGAGACCGAAGACCAGGTGGCCGCCGTGCTCAAGGTCTGCCATGCGCTGGACGTGCCCGTGATCGCCAGGGGCGCGGGAACCGGCCTGTCGGGTGGCGCCATGCCCCATGCGATGGGCGTGACCTTGGCACTGGCCAAGTTCAACCGCATCTCGCGGATCGACCCGCGCGCCAGAACCGCCGTGGTGCAGGCCGGCGTTCGCAACCTGGCCATTTCGGAGGCCGCTGCACCTCACGGTCTGTACTACGCGCCCGACCCGAGCAGTCAGATCGCCTGCACCATTGGCGGCAACGTGGCCGAAAACTCCGGTGGCGTGCATTGCCTTAAATACGGCCTGACGCTGCACAACGTGCTGCAGGTGCGGGGTTTCACGGTGGAAGGTGAACCCATCACCTTCGGTGCTGAAGCGCTCGACACGCCGGGTCTGGATCTGCTCTCGCTGGTGATTGGCAGCGAGGGCATGCTGGCCGTGATCACCGAGGTCACCGTCAAGCTGGTACCCAAGCCGCTGCTGGCGCGCTGCATCATGGCCAGTTTCAACAATGTGCGCAAAGCCGGCGATGCGGTGGCTTCGGTCATTGCTGAAGGCATCATCCCGGCGGGGCTGGAGATGATGGACAAGCCCATGACCGCTGCAGTGGAAGACTTCGTGCACGCGGGCTACGACCTGAATGCCGAAGCGATCCTGCTGTGCGAGAGCGACGGCACACCCGAAGAGGTGGAGGAAGAGATCGGCCGCATGAGCGCCGTGCTGCGCCGATGTGGCGCCACCGCCATCGCGGTCAGCCGCGACGAGGCCGAGCGGCTGCGTTTCTGGAGCGGCCGCAAGAACGCCTTTCCCGCCAGCGGGCGCATCAGCCCCGACTACATGTGCATGGACTCGACCATCCCGCGCAAACGCCTGGCCGACATCCTGCTCGCCATTGCCGAGATGGAAAAGAAATACCGGCTGCGTTGCGCCAACGTGTTTCATGCCGGCGACGGCAATCTGCACCCGCTGATCCTTTTCGACGCGAACGATGCCGATCAATTGCATCGCTGCGAGCTCTTTGGTGCCGACATACTGGAAACCAGTGTGGCCATGGGGGGCACAGTGACCGGAGAACACGGCGTGGGTGTGGAAAAGCTCAACAGCATGTGCGTGCAGTTTTCCGCCGAAGAGAATGCTCAAATGTTCGCAGTGAAGCGCGCTTTTGATACCAATGGCCTACTGAATCCCGGCAAGGTGATCCCCACCTTGCAACGTTGTGCTGAATACGGAAAGATGCTGGTGCGCGGAGGACAGCTGGCGCACCCGGAACTGCCCCGTTTCTGAGGGTCATATTCACCGTTGCTTTCACACCCGCTGGGGTAAAGTGGTGTGAGATGAGCGCACTTCACCCTCCGCCGGACAGCCGTTCTTCGTCTTCAGCCGTTGAGACGAAGCTGTCGGTGCGCGAAAGAGCCATGCTGATGGAGGTGGAAGCCCTCCGCGCAGAGAATGCCTACCTGCGAGGCCACTATGCCCAGCAACTGACCGGCACGCTGCAAGACCCTGTCGACCTGCAAGCCGGGTCCTCCTCCGCGCCACTGCCACTGCCGCTGGAGGCCACGTTGTCGCTGGGGGACGACCACGCGCCCGGCATTGCCCCCCTGGAGTACAGGGCAGTTTTCTCCGCTTTGTCCACCCTGTTTCCAATCGGGATCTTCCGGATCGATCACATGGGCGTGCTGACACACGTCGACGATCAGCTCAAGGCCATTTTTTCGCTGGAGCAGACCGACTTTCCTCACTTCGGCTGGCTGGAGCGCGTGCACCCGGAAGACCTGGACAGGGTGCGGCAGACATGGGATGAGGGCATCAGGCTGGTGCAGGAGCGCAGTATCGAGTTCCGGATCGTGAAGCCGGACGGCTCCCTGGCGCACTTACTGGCGAACACCGTCCCCCAAAAAGACGACCAGCACCGTTTGACTGGCCAACTGGGCTTCATGCTGGACATCAGCCGCATCCGCGCCATTGAAGCCGACGCGCAGATCAAGGACGAGCTCAACCATCAGATCATCGCCAGCACCATCGACTGCACCAAGGTGCTCGCTCTGGATGGCCGTCTGCAGCAGATCACGGCGCAGGGCTGTCGGTTGATGGAACTGGACAACGCCGACCAGGTGCGTCAGGGCGACTGGACCAACTGGTGGCCAGGCGAAGGCCGACAGCTCGCGCGGGCAGCGGTCGAGAGTGCCCGCAAGGGTGAAAGCGCCAAATTCGTGGCGTTTGGCTACACGTTCAAGGGTTCCCCCAAGTGGTGGGACACCGTGATCTCGCCGATCCGTGATGCGCACGGCACCCCGGTGATGCTGCTGGCGGTCTCACGCGACATCACCGAATCACATCAACAGCAGGAAGAAATCCGTCGGCTCAATGAAGGACTCGAGACGCGCGTGCGCCAGCGCACCGAAGAACTCGATCAGGCCAACCAGCGCATTCGCCAGACGCTGGCAGACACGCAGGCTCTGTACGACCAGGCACCTTGCGGCTACCACTCGGTTGATGCCGATGGACTGTATGTGCTCATCAACCAGACCGAACTGGACTGGCTGGACTACGCGCGCCACGAAGTCGTGGGCAAGCGCCGCTTTCGCGACCATGTCGCGCCCGAACACCTGGACATGGTGAAGGACCGCTTGCGGCGCCTGAAGCTGAGGGAGAAACTCGAAACTGTTGAGATCGACCTGCTCCGCCGCGATGGCAGCCGCTTCACAGTTCTGCTCAGCAGCACCGCTGTGTACGATGAACACGGCGTGTTCGTGCGCACGAACAACACACTGGTGGATGTCTCCGAGCGCAACGCCGCCAGCAGGGCGCTGGCCGAACAACGCAACTTGCTGCAGACCATCACCGACCGCGTTCCTGTCCAGATTGCTTTCTTCGATCGCGATCTGATCTGCCGCTTTGCCAACGCCAGCTACGCCCGGTGGTTGGGAAATGATTCGCAGCAACCGGTGGGTCTGCACCTGAGTCAGATCGCCCGCCCGGAAAACTACGAGAGCACCCGGGATCGTCTCGCCGCAGCCCTGGCCGGACACTCGCAACGCTTTGAAGGCGAAAGAGAGTTCCCGGACGGCAACCGTTTTTATGCCAGCATCGAATACACGCCGTACCTGAACCACGGCGAAGTGCAGGGCCTCATCATCCAGATGCTCGACATTTCCGACCGCAAGGCCTCAGAAGATCAGGTGCGTGGCGTCAATGCTCGGCTGCAGGAGGCACTGTCACAGGCGCAGTCGCTCTACAACCAGGCGCCTTGTGGCTACCACTCGCTGGACATCAACGGCATTTTTGTGTCGATCAACGACACCGAGCTGGAGTGGTTGGGCTACTCCCGTGAAGAAGTGGTTGGCAAGCTGGGGTTCAAGGACGTGATCCGGCCGGAGAACAATGCGCTGCTGGGGTCTCGGCTGCAGCGGCTGGTTGACGATGGCGTGCTCGAGGCTGCCGAATACGACGTGCAGAGACGCGACGGCACTGTCTTTCCTGCACTGATTTCCTCTTCTGCCGTGCGCGACGAGACGGGGCGCTTCCTGCGCAGCAACACCACCGTGGTCAATATCTCGCAACGCAAGCAGGCCGAACTGGCACTGGAACACAACCAGCGGTTCCTGCAAGCAATCACCGACCATGTGCCCGGCCTGATCGCCTACGTCGATGCATCGCTCCGGTTCCGCTTCGCCAATGCCGAACACCTCCATGTGTACGGCATGGACCCCCAGCAGATCATTGGCATGCACATGAGCGAGTGCGTGCCACCCGACGCCTGGCAAGACATCGCACCGCGCATTCAGGCTGCGGCAAATGGCTCTCCACAGCGATTTGAAGCGTGGCGCACAACAGTCTCGGGCACACCGATGTACATCAGCGCCACCTATCTGCCAGACATGCATGCCGGGCACGTGCAGGGCGTGTTCATCCAGATCATCGACATCACCGAGCGAAAAAGGGTCGAGGAACGCGTCAAGGGGCTCAACGAAGAGCTGGAAACCCGTATCAAGGAACGATCGGCCGAATTGCTCGAAAGTGAGCAGCGGTTCCGGATGATGGTGGACAACCTGCGCGATTACTGCATCTTCTTCATGGATGCGCAGGGCCTGATCACCGACTGGACCGACAGTGCCCAGCGGCTGGAAGGCTACTCGCCCTCTGAAATGCTGGGACGCCACTATTCGGTGCTCTTCGACAGCTCCTCGCCAGAAATTGCGCAGAGCCAGGCGAGCCAGACGCTGAGGCTTGCAGCGTCCCGAGGACAACACGACATCAGCAACTGGCATGTCCGCAAGGATGGTTCGCGCTACTGGGCGCAGTCGCTGCTGATCGCGCTGCGGGAAGCCAATGGCGAGTTGAGGGGTTTCGCCAAGATCAACCGCGACATGTCGGATGCCAAGCGGCTGGACGACCTGATGCGCAACATCAACGACGAGTTGGAAAACCGCGTTACCGAGCGCACCGAGCAATTGCTCGCCGCCAACCGGGACCTGGAGTCTTTCTCGTATTCGGTATCGCACGACCTCCGGTCGCCTCTGCGTCACATTTCCAGTTTTGTGAGCCTGCTGGAAGAGCACATGGGCGATCAGCGCGACGAGGTGGCTTCCAGGTACCTGAACACCATCGGCAACTCGGCGCGTCACATGAGCCAGCTGATCGATGGCCTGCTCGCTTTCTCGCGCCTGGGTCGCGCCGCGGTCAATGTCACGCCGGTTGACCTGGCCATGCTGGTCGACACCGTGGTCAGTCAGATCGCACACGACACCGAAGGTCGGGTCGTGGACTGGGTGATTCCACCAGACCTGCCGGTGGTGCATGGCGACGCCCTGTTGTTGCGCGAAGTCTGGGCCAACCTGCTGGGCAATGCATTCAAGTATTCAAGGCCGCGGGAGCGCGCCATCATTGAAGTGGGCTGGAGCGTGGATCCTGCGGTCGGCTACACCTTCTTTGTGAGAGACAACGGCGTCGGTTTTGATCCAAAATACGCCCAGAAGCTGTTTGGCGTCTTTCAGCGCCTCCACCGAGCGTCTGATTTTGAAGGAACCGGTATCGGCCTGGCCCTGGCGCGGCGCATCGTGGAGCGACACGGGGGCAGCATCTGGGCCGAGAGTCAGCTCGGGGTGGGCAGCGTGTTTTATTTTTCACTTCCTTTTGAAAGTGCGCAAATCATCGAGTCCCCCCGTGACTCGGGGTTCGCGGCGTTATGACCATGAACAAAAATGCAGAAGCCATCTTGCTGGTCGAAGACAATCCGGACGATGCCGAACTCACGAGGCTGGCCCTGGCCAGACACGGCCTGGATGGTCGTGTCACGCACGTCTCTGATGGCATGCAGGCGCTCGACTACCTTTACCGGCGCGATGCCTATGCGCATCGATCCGGTGGCAATCCCATTCTGGTCCTGCTGGACCTGAAAATGCCATTGCTGGACGGGATCGGGGTGCTCAAGGAAATCAAGGGTTCCAGTCAGCTGCACAACATCCCTGTGGTGGTGCTGACCTCATCCACCGAACCCAGCGACTTGCAGCGCGCCTATGACGCGGGCACCAACGCCTACATTGCGAAACCCACCGAGTTCTCCCAGTTCCTGGGAGCCATGAAGCACGTCTGCGAATTCTGGGTCAACATCAATCAGACAGCACCCCAGGTGGCAGGTGCAGGGATGCGCCCTTCCAGCTTCGGCGAATTGAACTGAGAGTCACTGAAGGCCCTTGACTCATGACACCTCACCAGGTGTCGATGAAGCGGCCGCGCGGCGCCTCATCCACTCGCGCGCTCTGTAATCCCTTTGAAATCCACTGCCGGGTCTGCGCCGGGTCAATGACCGCATCGATCTCCAGCGTTGCAGCCATCTGCATGGCTTCGCCATTGGCGACCTGCTGGGCCAGCAGGCGCTGAAACAGGCCCTCGCGCTCCGGTCCGGCGGGCAGCGCTTCCAGCTCCTTTCGGTAGCCCAGGCGCACGGCACCTTCAAGACCCATTGCGCCGAACTCCCCGGTCGGCCAGGCCACATTGAAAACAGGGGCGTGAAAACCGCCAGCGGTCATGCCCATGGCACCCAGGCCATACCCTTTGCGCAAGACCACGGCAAACACAGGCACACGCAGATGCGCCGCCACGACGAACAACCGGCTGACGTGCCGCACCTGCGCCCTGGCTTCGGCCGCCGGACCCACCATGAAGCCCGGGGTGTCCACAAAGCTCACCACCGGCAGGCCATGCGCGTTGCAAAGCTGGAGGAAGCGCGCCGCCTTGTCGGCCGCGTCGGCATCAATGGCGCCGCCCAGGTGCATGGGGTTGTTCGCCAGCACACCCACGGATCGGCCTTCAATGCGCGCCAGCGCGGTGTGGATGCCTGTGCCGAACCCTGTGCGCAAAACCAGCAAGCTGCCGACGTCCACCGTGCCCTCCACCGCCAACAGGCTGTCGTAGACCCGCAACCGGTTTTCCGGTACCACCTCCCTCAACCGCGTGGTGTCAGGTGCCGACCACTCGGCGGCGTGTCCCTGGAAAAATGACAGGTAGTGACGTGCCACCTCGACAGCGCACGCTTCATCTTCCACCAACAGATCGATCACGCCATTGGCATGCTGCACGGGACTCGGTCCGATGTCTTCAGGGCGGAAGCGGCCGAGGCCCCCGCCTTCGACCATGGCGGGTCCCCCCATGCCGATGTTGCTGGAGCGGGTGGCGATGATGACATCGCTGCAACCCAGCAGCGCCGCGTTGCCCGCGAAGCAGCGCCCTGCGGCAATGCCCACCACGGGGACCTGCCCGGAAAGCCTGGCCATCGCCGCGAACGTGCCCACGTGCAGGCCGGCGACGATGGGCATATCGGTGTCGCCGGGCCGGCCACCACCGCCCTCGGCAAACAGGACAACGGGCAAGCGTTGCGCCAGGGCAATGCCCAGCATGCGATCTGTCTTCTGATGGTTGCGCATGCCCTGCGTGCCGGCCAGCACGGTGGCGTCGTAAGCCATGACCACGGTGCGGGCGCGCGCCTCACCAAAGACCGATCCGTTGACCGAACCGATGCCGGTGACCATGCCATCGGCTGGCGTGTTTGCAATCAGGTCTTCTTCACTGCGGCGACCGCGCTGCGCCGCCACCGCCAGGGCGCCGTACTCCAGGAAGCTCCCTTGGTCGCACAACGCACCGATGTTTTCCCGCGCGGTGCGCAAGCCCTGCGCTCGGCGACGTGCAACCGCCTCAGGGCGTGCGGCGTCCTCCGTCAACGCGAGGCGGTTGCGCAAGCGCTGAAGATCGAACCGAAGTTCGGGGTCTTGAGGCAGCTCTGGAGCGTCTGCCTCAAGGTGCAGATCAGACAACGGTGCACCCGCCTGCAGAAGCTGCCCACTCACCAACACTTCACCGGAAGTAACCGCGTCACCGACATCCACATGCAGAACGGTCACTTGAATCGCGCGATCTGCCCTTACCTCGTGTTCCATCTTCATGGATTCGAGCACAACGAGCAGGGCACCGGCTTGCACGCTATCGCCGGGTTTCACCAGCCATTCAATGACTTGGGCAGACAAGGGGGAGCGCATGTCGATCATGCGCAAGATTCTGCGACGGTCCGGCAGTGGCTGGGGTCAATCTTGCGACAGGGAGCGCATACGACGTCCAGTCAGACTAGTTGCTCCACCTCGCAGCCACGACCCACGACGCATGCAACGGTCCCATCCAGGGGAACCGCCGAGTCGGCTTTGCCGGACGGCCAGTGCCGCCCCCTAGGAGGTGGCGCGAAGCGAGGGTTACTCATGCTGCGGCGCGAAATGCCTCTTCCAGAGATGCCGTGGAACCGGCTTTGCCGGGCCACTGGTATCGCCCCCTTGGGGTGACGCGAAGCGGCGCGGGGGGGAGTTTCATCTCTCAGTCGTACATGTTGGAGTCGGCCCACTGGGATGAAGGCCCGTCATCGTCGGAAGTCACAGCCACATTCAGATTGAGCACAAACACGACTTCTCCCCCGAATCGCCCCACGCCCAAGGTCTTCATGAGCTGCTGCTCCTGCTCCGGACGTTCCATGCGCAGGAAGCAGATCGCCTGCTTGGTTCCCTCGTGCATGGCGGTGAGAATGTCCAGCCGGGTGATGCGGCCGAACTCGCTGCACAGCTGGTGCAACGAAGACTTCAAGCTGGCCACATCGCTGTGGCGCCGGAGTTCTGCAAGCGCGGTCATGGTCAATCTACCCCTGATGAATCCTGTGTGGAGCCGCCTGACTTGAAGTGTTCAACCGCAAGAGAAGCGTTAAGCGGATATTAGTACATGCGCTACAAAAAAACACATCTTTGCAACAACTTTGCATGTGACAAATTACCAGCTATTCGGCCTGACACTTGATAGGCTGGCGAATCGGGCAAGGAAGCCTTTTCGGCCAGCTTTCAAATGGGTGACCAGGCCTCCTTCACCCAGCAGACACTAGGAGCCTGCTCTTTGACCTGCCTTCAATGTGCTACCCCGGGCGCACTGCCTGTGACAAATCGAGACTTCCATGCGCTCACTGCCTGAAATGCCTGCCGCCTCTGCCCCGAATGACCGCCCGGAATCGCCCGACGGGCGCCCTCCATTGCGGCGCGCATTCGATCACCTGACCGCGATGGCCGTGCGACTCACAGATGCCAGGGGAGCGGTGCTGGTGGTGCCAGCAGGAGACTCGGTCACGATCAAAGGCGCAACGGGCCTCTCACCCACCGAGCAGGGTGGCTTTGTGGCATGGGCCGGGCCGGCCTGCCCCCTTCTTGTTGGATCGGATGAATCGGCCTGCATCACGCCAACCGACTCCCCCGCCCTGTCCACCATCAATGCGGGAGCAAAGCCGATTCAACAAACCGACTGGATGGCCTTTCCGGCGAAGTCGGCGCGTCCAGACGGCTGGCTGGTGTTGCTGGACGCGCACCCTGCGGACAGGAACTCGAACCACGCCGCCGACACACTGGCGCTCGTGCTTGAGCAGGCGCAAGCGTTGCTGGACCTGGACAAGCTGGAGTCTTCTCCAAACGCCCTGCATGAAAGCGAAAGCCGACTCAACCTGACCGAACACACTGCGGGCGTGGGCAGCTGGGCGGTGGTGCTGTCCACCGGCCAGGTTCATATCTCCAACGAATGCGCATCGATCCTTGGCGTGGACGATGCCTCGAAATTCGATTCCATGGAGGCGATGGTGAACTGCTACACGCCTGAATGGCGCGATGGCATGCAAAAACGCTTGTCGCGTTGTCAGCAGTCCGGCGTGCCCTTTGACGAAGAAATACAGGTGATGGTGGAGGGTGTGGGCCCCAAATGGGTTCGCACTGTGGGTGCAGCACTGCGCGATGCACAGGGTCACATCGTCCGCCTCCAGGGCGCCGTTCAGGACATATCGGCTCAAAAGCAAGCCCAGCAGGAAACGCTGCGCCTCGCCATGCGCCTGACCACCACATTGGCCAGCATCACCGAGGCCTTCGTGACACTGGATCGGGAGTGTCGCTTCACCTATCTGAACCAGGAAAGTGAGCGTCTGCTCCAGAAGTCGACTGCCGACTTGCTCGACAAAGAAATCTGGGACGGCTTCGGCCCCAGCCTCGCTGAACGCCTTCGGGACCAGATGCACAAAGCGCTCAAAAACAACCGGCGCATTGAAATGGAGGACCATTTTCCCAGCCTTGGCAAATGGCTGGAGGTGCGCGCCTATCCGTTCGCCGAGGGCCTGGCTGTTTATTTCCGCGACGTCACCGAAAGGCGGCGTTCGCAGGAGCAGCTGATGCTGCTGGAAACCAGCGTGGCGCGACTGAACGACATCGTCGCCATCGCCGAGACCGGCATCAACAACAACCAGGAGCCTCGCATCGTTTTCGTCAACGACGCGTTCGAGCGGCACACCGGCTACTCCCGCGACGAGGTACTGGGCCAGACCCCGCACATGCTGCTGGAACTGGAACCGGCACTGCCCAAGCTGAGGGAAATGGCCATGGGCCTGCAGATGAACCGCCAGGCCCGAACGGAGCTCATGGTGCATCGCAAGAACGGGGCCATGTTCTGGGTCGAACTGGAAGTGGTGTCGGTACAAGCCACGGCCGAGGACGTCACCCACTGGGTGGCGGTGGGACGCGACATCACCCAGCGCAAGACCGCCGAAGACATGATCCGGCACATGGCGCTCTACGATCCGCTGACCGACCTGCCCAACCGCCAGTTGCTGACCGAACGTCTTCAGCAGGCGCTGGCACAAAGCGAACGGTCAGGTCAGCACGGCGCACTGATGTTCATCGACCTCGACAACTTCAAGATCCTCAACGACACGCTGGGTCACCACGTCGGAGACCAGTTGCTCAAGAAGGTGGCCATCCGACTCGCACAAAGCGTGCGCAAGACCGACACCGTGGCCCGCCTGGGCGGTGACGAGTTCGTGATCATGGTCGACGATCTCAGCACCGACCCCGAAGCCGCAGCGCTGAAATCGCATGCCCTGGCCAACAAAGTGCTCACCATGCTGCGCGAACCCTTCCATGTGGGCGGGCACCAGCATTTCGCCACGCCCAGCATCGGCGTCACCGCGTTCACCGGTCTCAACGACGATGTGGGCGAACTGCTCAAGCAGGCCGATCTGGCGATGTACCAGGCCAAGACGCTGGGTCGCAACACGCTGTGCTTTTTCGACCCCGCCATGCAGGCCACGGTCAACGCCAACGCAGCACTCGGCGTGGACATGCGGGTCGCGCTGAAGGAGCAGCAGTTTGTCGTCTACTACCAGCCTCAGGTGGACCGCCAGGGTGTGATCACGGGCGTGGAGGCGCTCGTGCGCTGGCAACACCCACAACGCGGACTCATCACCCCGATCCATTTCATTCCAGTGGCCGAAGACAACGGCATGATCCTGCCGCTGGGGCAATGGGTGCTGGAGACCGCCTGCGAACAGCTCGCTGCCTGGGCCGACTGGCCACAGACCACCAATCTCACCATTGCCGTGAATGTCAGCGTGCACCAGTTCCGCCACCCCGACTTTGTCGACATGGTGATGGCGGCCATCGGCCGAACCGGAATCAAGCCGCAACGGCTCAAACTCGAGCTGACCGAAAGCCTGCTGGCCGACCGCATGGAAATCACCATTGAAAAGATGGGCATGCTCAAGGACCTCGGAGTGACCCTCTCGCTGGACGACTTCGGTGTGGGCTATTCCTCACTCTCGGTGCTGAAGCGTCTGCCGCTCGATCAGCTCAAGATCGACAAAGGCTTCGTGGCCGATGTGCTCACCGACCCCAACGATGCGGCCATCTCAAGGGCCATCATCACGCTCGCACAAAGCCTGAGTTTGCAGGTGGTTGCAGAAGGCGTGGAAACCCAGGAGCAGCGGGAGTTTCTGGCCTACCAGGGCTGCGACCAGTTTCAGGGACACCTGTTCTCGCCACCACTGCCGATCGCCACACTGGACGCTTTTTTGCGCAACCCTTCTTCGGGGATGATGGTGGTCAGTCAGTAGGCAAGACCCCCCGCGCCGCCTTCGGCGTCACCCCCCTGGAAGGGGGGCGGCACCAGCAGCCCGTCCTGAGCTTGTCGAAGGGCGGTTCTGCTGTGCCCCTGGACGGCGTACCTGCACTCGATATGGGTCGCACTCCGGAACGGTGAAAAGACCTCCGGCGCGAAGTGCCCCACTTCCAGGGATACCGTCGGGCCGGCTTTGCCGGACGACTGGTATCGCCCCCTTGAGGGGGTTGCGCGAAGCGCGGCGGGGGTGCTTCCAGTTCAGACGTGCAGCAGCAGGAATCGACGCTCCCAGGGACTGATCACGTCGAAGTATTCGCGGTACTCGGTTTCCTTGATGGCACTGTATGTCTGGATGAAGTGTTCACCAAACAGCTCGACCAGTGGCGCGCAGCCCATGAGTTTTTCCACGGCGTCGTCGAGGTGTCGTGGCAGCTGATGAGGCTGCTCGTAGGCGCTGCCGGTGATCGGTTCGCTGGGCTTGAGGCCCTGCTTCATTCCCAGGTAGCCACAGGCCAGGCTGGCCGCCAGGGCCAGATAGGGGTTCACATCCACACCAGCCAGCCGGTTCTCCACCCGACGCGCTTCCGGTCCGGAGTGCGGCACCCGCAGTCCACAGGTGCGGTTGTCGTGACCCCAGCTCAGGTTGATGGGCGCCGAAGTGAACCGGGAGAGCCGCCGGTACGAGTTCACGTAGGGTGCGAAGAAGGCGGTAGCAGCGGGCAAGTAGGTCTGGAGGCCACCGATGTAGTGGAGGAATGCGTCGGATGGTGTGCCATCGGGCTGACTGAAGATGTTCTTCCCATTGTCCAGACCCACCACGCTCTGGTGAATATGCATGGCACTGCCGGGCTGGCCCTGCATGGGCTTGGCCATGAAGGTGGCGTACATCTGGTGGCGTATGGCCACTTCGCGGATGGTGCGCTTGAACAGGAAAACCTGGTCTGCCAACGGCAGCGGGTCCCCGTGGTCGAGGTTGATTTCCATCTGGGCCGTGCCCATCTCATGGATCAGCGTGTCCAGCTGAATGCCTTCGGCCTCGCACCAGTCGTACATCACATCAAAAATGTCGTCGTACTCGTTGATCGCATCCATCGAGAAGCTCTGCATGCCCGCCTCGGTGCGTTTGGTGCGCCCCACCGGGGGCTTGAGCGGAATGTCTTCGTCGGGCTCGACCTGCACCAGGTAGAACTCCATTTCGGGCGCCACCACCGGCTTCCAGCCTTCGTCAGCATAGAGCTTGAGCACCCGGCGCAACACGTTGCGAGGTGAGAGCTGCACGGCTTTGCCGTCAAAGTTGAAGCAGTCGTGAATGATCTGAGCGGTGGGTTCCTTGGCCCAGGGCACGGGCCGCAAGGTCTCGGGGTCCGGCATGAGCAGCATGTCCGGGTCGGCCACCGAGGTGAAATCCTTCTCCGGGTAGTCGCCGGTCACGGTCATGGCCAGCACCGCCTCCGGCAGGCGCAGGCCCACCTCGGGGTTGTATTTGTGGCGCGGCACAATCTTGCCGCGGGCCTGGCCCGCCATGTCGGGGATGATGCATTCCACTTCGGTGATGCGGTGTTCGTCCAGCCATTGCTGGATGCGCTGGGCGTCGTTGGCCGGGCTGGCGTCGGTCATGGTGTGTTCCGTGGATGGTCACCCGGTGGTGGGGCGGGCATCAGTATCGCACCGCCTCCACTCCGCACGAGGTGCCACCATCCAGAGACACCAAGGGTCCGGCTCCGCCGCCAAGGTGAGCCCTTCGACAGGCTCAGGGCGAACGGATGGGTGAGCGAGCAAACCGAGGAAGCCAAAACCCCGCTCGCGCGAAGTGCCCCTGTCCAGGGGCAGCAAGGGACGGCTCCGCCGGCCCAAGCTGCCGTCCCCCCTCGAAGCGCCGAAGGCGCGCTACGGAGGGGGGAAGCCGCGTCAGCGGCGCAGGGGGGAGTTTGCAAAAAGTTCCACGTTACCGCCAGCAGCGGTGGTGTTGATCGTCAGTGTCTGTTCGGCGCAAAAGCGCAGCAGGTAGTTCGGTCCGCCCGCCTTCGGGCCAGTGCCTGAGAGGCCCTCACCACCAAACGGCTGCACGCCCACCACCGCACCGATCATGTTGCGGTTCACGTACACATTTCCCACACGGGCCGCGCGGGCCAGGACCTGGGCGCGGTTGTCGATGCGGGTCTGGATGCCGAGCGTGAGTCCGTAGCCCAGGGCGTTGATCTGCAGTAGCGTCGCCATGGGGTCGCCCTTCCAGCGCACCACCTGCAGCACCGGGCCAAAAATCTCCTGCTTCGCGTCCGCAATGGCACCAATCTCAAACATCTGCGGCGGCATGAGATTGGGTATGGCGGTCGCCTGGGTCACCGCAGGCAACAGCGGCTTGGCGTGCGCATGCAATCGCTGGACTTCGCGCTGGATGCCCTCGAAGGCCTCGGTATCGATCAATGGACCCACATCGGTGGCCGGATCGGCGGTGTCGCCCACCACCAGTTCCTGTGCCGCACCCTGGATCATTTCAATCACCTGGTCAGCGATGCCCTCGTGCACACACAGCAACCGAAGGGCCGAGCAGCGCTGGCCCGCGCTGCGGAAGGCGCTTTGCACCACCGCGTCGACCACCTGTTCGGGCAGCGCCGTGCTGTCCACCAGCATGGCGTTGATGCCCCCGGTTTCAGCGATCAACGGCACGATGGGGCCGTCCTTCTCGGCCAGCGCGCGCTGGATGATCTTGGCCACCTGGGTCGATCCGGTGAACACCACACCAGCGACCCCAGGCTGCGCCACCAGCGACGCGCCCACGGTCTCGCCTGAGCCGTGCAGCAGTTGCAGCGCATCGACTGGAATGCCGGCTGCGTGCAGCAGCTTCACGGCTTCCAGGGCCACAGCCGGGGTCTGCTCAGCCGGTTTGGCCAGCACCGTGTTGCCCGTGGCCAGCGCTGCGGCCACCTGCCCCACGAAGATGGCCAGCGGGAAATTCCAGGGGCTGATGCAGACCCATGCGCCCCGCCCTTCCAGGCGCAGGGTGTTGCTTTCGCCCGTGGGACCAGGCAGGGTCTGGGGAGACTGGATACGCTCGGCTTCATTGGCGTAGAAGCACAGAAAGTCCACCGCCTCGCGCACCTCGGACACAGCGTCGCTCCAGGTCTTGTGCGCTTCTTTCACCAGCAAGGCGCAGAAACGGGGCAACTGTGCCTCCAGGGCATCGCCAGCGGAACGCAGGACAGCCGCGCGTCGGGACACCGGTGTGTGGTTCCAGGCATCAAAGGCTTTGACGGCGCGGTTCACAGCGGCCACTGCGTTTTCAGATCGCGCTTCAGGCACGGTAGGCACCACACACACCGCATGGGCAGCAAGAAGGTCGTCGCGCTGGGTAACCACGGCGAGGTCCCGCCCCTGGCTGTTGGCGCGTCCGGCGCCATACAGCTCCAGCGGAAGTGGCAGTGAAGCCGTCGGCTCAAGCCGCTGTGGGGAAATCAGCAGCTCTTCCATGCCCACCGATTCGTCAGCCAGTTGGTGCACGAAGGACGAGTTGGCGCCGTTCTCCAGCAGGCGGCGCACCAGGTAGGCCAGCAAGTCGCGGTGCGCGCCCACCGGGGCGTAGACCCTGCAGCCGATGTTCGGGTTCTTCAGCACTTCGCGGTAGATTCCTTCGCCCATGCCATGCAGGCGCTGCAGTTCGAACCGGGGCGCAGCACCCGATGCAGCTCCAGAAGTCTCGCGATTCGACGCGATTTGAAGGATGGCCGCAATCGTGCCTGCGTTGTGTGTGGCGAACTGCGGAAAGATTGCATCGGGTGCAGCCAGCAAGGCCTTGGCGCAGGCCAGGTAGCTCACGTCGGTGTGGTGCTTGTGGGTGAAAACCGGGTAGGCGGGCAGTCCCTGCTCCTGCGCCCGCTTGATCTCGGCGTCCCAGTAGGCGCCCTTGACCAGACGGCACATGAAGCGCAGCTGGTAGCGCCGCGCCAGCGAAGCCACGTGTTCGATCAGCTCGACCGCGCGCGTCTGGTAGGCCTGCAAGGCCAGGCCAAAACCCTGCCACTGCGGAAAGCGCTCGCTCACCAGCCGGGCCAGGGCCTCGAACACGTCGAGGGAGAGTTCAAGCCGCTCCACTTCTTCGGCGTCGATGGTGAGATTGAGGTTGGCCGCCGCGGCGGTCTCGCACAGCTGCCACACGCGGGGCACAAGCTCGTCCATCACGCGGGCATGCTGCGCATCTTCAAAGCGCGGATGCAGTGCGCTGAGCTTGATGGAGATGCCGTCGTTCTGCACCGGGCTGCGGGCTGGGTTGGCGGTGCGCGCGATGGCCGTGATGGCACTCTGATAGCTCGCCAGGTAGCGCAACGCATCGGCGTCGGTGCGGGCACCCTCGCCCAGCATGTCGAAACTGAAACTGAGATTGCCTTGCTTTTTCCGTGCACTCGCGGCCTCCTTCATCCCTTCTTCGATGGTCTGGCCAAGCACGAACTGGCGGCCGAGCAATTGCACCGCCCGCAGCGTGGCGCCCACGACGGTCCTGGCTCCCAGCTTGGTCATCAGGCCGGGCTGACGGTCTTCGCTGGGAAGGAAATGCTTGGACATCGCGATGGCGCTGGACGACAGCCGCGCCAGTGTGGAAACCTGGCCCCCAACCCTGGCTTCGCCAGGCCCCCCGAGGGGGTGCACGCCCCCTTGGGGCGGCCCGGCGGTGGCGTGGGCCGCACCATCAAAATCCGCCCGGCCCAGCTGGTCGGCGGTGAGGGCGATCGCGGTCTCGGCGTCGGGCACCCGCAGCAGGGCTTCGGCCAATCGCATCAGGGCCAGGCCCTCGGCGCTGGAGATGGGGTATTCCTTGAGCAGGCTTTCCATGGCCCAGAACGGGGGCGGGTTGTCTCGCACGGCGCGTACCCATGGCGTGGCGCTTCGGGCGGCCGCCGCCCAGTCGAGCGCGCCTTGAAGCGCCGAGATTCGGTTCGCCACCAGGTTGTTCTCAGTGCGGTAGGGAAATGGCAGTCGGTCGGTGGGGCGCATGGCAGGGGCTCCGGCAAAGGCACGTTGTTGAATTCCTGAATCTTCGGCCTCCAAGAAGTGAATTAATGTTCAATTTTCTTGTTTTTGCAGAATAATTCACTACTCATGACCGAAACCACCCACGTACTTGACCGGATCGACCTGCGCATCTTGCGCGTGCTGCAGAACGATGGGCGCATCCCCAACCTCAAGCTCGCCGAAGCTGTGACACTGTCGCCCACGGCGGTACTGGCACGCACGCAGCGTCTGCAGCGTGAGGGCTACATCCTGGGCTACGAGGCCCGGCTCAATCCGCTCAAGCTCGGCCTGGGCATGATGGTTTTTGTGGAGGTGCTGCTGGACCGGACCACGCCCAATGTGTTCGACCAGTTCAAGGCCGCGGTGCAGGTGTGAGACGAAATCATGGAGTGCCACATGGTGGCTGGCGGGTTTGACTACCTGCTCAAGACCCGCATGGCCGACATGTCGGCCTACCGGGATTTCGCCGGCAAGGTGTTGTGGCAGCTGCCCGGCGTGCGCGAAACGCGCACATACGCCGTGATGGAAGAAGTGAAAAACACCACCCAGTTGTGTGTTTGACATCTTCATCCTCACAGGGAGAATTGGGGAATGCGCCGCACAACCTCCACCAAGCGGGCTGTGCAGAGCATCCCCAGGCAGTTCAACCCCACCGGAGCCCCTACATGTTCAAGACCCTGCAAGTCCTCTGCCTCGCCACCCTGACCCTGGGGGCACTGGGTGCCAACGCCCAGAGCACCCGCCCCGGTCTGTGGGAAATCAACAGCAAGATGGGAGGCAACCCCGAGATGGACGCCGCCATGGCCCAGATGCAGCAGCAGATGGCCGCCATGCCGCCCGAACAGCGCAAGATGATGCAGGACATGATGGCCCGACAGGGCATGAACATCGGCGCCGGCGCGGGTGGCGGCGTCTCGATGAAGGTGTGCATCACGCCAGAAATGGCCGCCCGCCAGGAGATGCCCACCCAGACCGAGGGCGACTGCACCACCACCATCACCTCGCGCAGCGCCAGCGCGATGAAGATGAACTTCGTCTGCAAGAACCCGCCCTCAAGCGGTGAAGGCACCTACACCTTCTCGGGCGACACGGCCTACACGATGAAGATGGTCATGAAGTCCGTTCAGGACGGCAAGCCGCAGACCGTCACCATCGACGGACAGGGCAAGTGGCTCTCCAAGGACTGCGGCAACATACAGCCGATGCCGATGACCACGAAGTGATCCTGGCCAGCGCTCAGGCAGCGGCCGGCCGGCTGCCAAAAATGGCCCGGCCCACGCGCACCATGGTGGACCCCGCGGCCACTGCGGCATCCAGATCGTCGCTCATGCCCAGCGAGAGCGTGTCCAGCGCGAAGCCGCGGGCGTTGAGGTCGTCGAACAAGGCTTTCACCTGCAGAAAGACATCCCGCTGCGCTTCGAACCCAGCGACTGGCTCCGGCACACTCATGAGCCCCCGCAGGCGGATTCTCGGCAGTTGGGCCACCGCCTGCGCCAGCGCCAGCAGGTCGCCTGGCGCCACCCCCGACTTGTTGGCGCCCTGGTCCACATTGACCTGGAGGCAGACCTGCAATGGCGCCATGCGATCCGGACGCTGCTCGCTCAAACGTTGTGCAATCTTGAGCCGGTCAACCGACTGCACCCAGTCGAAATGCTCGGCCACCAGCCGGGATTTGTTGCTTTGCAACGGTCCGATGCAATGCCATTCCAAAGATGTGGGGAACCCGTCCAACTGGAGATTTCGGATCTTTTCGACCCCCTCCTGCACGTAGTTTTCGCCAAAAACGCGCTGACCGGCGGCCTGTGCCTGACGAACGGCGTCCGCATCGAAAGTCTTGGACACCGCCAGAAGTGTGACGTCCTTCGCATCCCGGCCTGCCCGTTGGCACGACCGGGCAATCCGCTCCCGAACCTCTTGGAGATTGGCTTCAATCGTCGTCATAATCTGTCGTCATACCTACCAACACAGCACGGGACACCGGGATGGATATCACCCAACTGCTTGCCTTCAGCGTCAAGAACAAGGCATCCGATCTTCACCTCTCGGCCGGTCTGCCGCCCATGATACGGGTCAACGGCGACGTGCGACGCATCAACGTCGAACCGCTGGACCACAAGCAGGTCCACAGCATGGTGTACGACATCATGAACGACAGCCAGCGCAAGCAGTACGAGGAATTCCTCGAATGCGACTTCTCATTCGAAATCGAAGGCCTGGCACGCTTCCGGGTCAATGCCTTCAACCACAACCGCGGTGCGGGCGCGGTGTTCAGGACCATTCCGAGCAAGATCCTGACGCTGGAGCAACTCAACGCTCCGAAGATCTTTGGCGATCTCGCGCTGCGCCCGCGGGGTCTGGTGTTGGTCACCGGCCCCACCGGTTCGGGCAAGTCCACCACGCTGGCGGGTATGGTCAACCACCTGAATGAAACCGAATACGGTCACATTCTCACTGTGGAAGACCCGGTCGAATTTGTGCACGACTCGAAGAAGTGCCTGATCAACCAGCGGGAAGTGGGACCGCACACGCTCAGCTTTGCCAACGCCCTGCGCTCGGCGCTGCGTGAAGACCCCGACGCCATTCTGGTGGGTGAAATGCGCGATCTGGAGACCATTCGCCTGGCCATGACGGCCGCCGAAACCGGTCACCTGGTGTTCGGCACCCTGCACACATCCAGCGCTGCCAAAACCATCGACCGGATCATCGACGTGTTCCCGGCTGAAGAAAAAGACATGGTTCGCGCCATGTTGTCCGAATCGCTGGTGGCCGTGATCTCGCAAACCCTTTGCAAGACCAAGGACGGCACCGGCCGGGTGGCGGCACACGAAATCATGCTGGGCACCAGCGCCATCCGCAACCTGATTCGCGAAGCCAAGGTGGCACAGATGTATTCCGCCATCCAGACCGGCAACAGCGTGGGCATGCAGACGCTGGACCAGAACCTCACCGAACTGGTTCGCCGCAATGTGATCAGTCCGGCAGAAGCGCGCAGCAAAGCCAAGATCCCTGAAAATTTCCCCGGGTAGATGAGCACCCCCCATTGCTTGCTCGCTGCGCGTAGCCGCATACCCCTCAGGGGGCAACGCGAGCGGCCCGGCACAGCCGGTTCCGCCGCGCTCTTGGTTGGGCATACACCGCACGGATGTGGCGGATTGAACTGTCGGTACACAAGAAGGTAGACACCATGGAACGCGATCAGGCATCGAAATTCATCAACGACTTGCTGCGCCTGATGGTCAGCCGCACAGGAAGCGACCTGTTCATCACCGCCGACTTTCCGCCCGCGATCAAGATTGACGGCAAGGTGGTCAAGGTGTCGCCACAGCCGCTGAACGCCAACCACACGCTCGCACTGGCCCGCGCGATCATGAACGACAAGCAGGCGGCCGAGTTCGAGCGCACCAAGGAGTGCAACTTCGCCATCTCGCCGCCTTCCATCGGTCGTTTCCGGGTGAGCGCCTTTGTGCAGCAGGGAAAAGTCGGCATGGTGTTGCGGACCATCCCCGCCGTGCTGCCCACCATCGACACGCTGGGCCTGCCGCAGGTGCTCAAGGACGTGGCACTTTCCAAACGCGGCCTGTGCATCCTGGTCGGGGCCACCGGTTCGGGCAAATCCACCTCGCTGGCGGCCATGGTGGACTGGCGCAACGAGCACACCTTCGGGCACATCATCACCATCGAAGATCCGGTGGAGTTTGTGCACGCACACAAGAACTGCGTGATCACCCAGCGCGAAGTGGGTCTGGACACCGACAGCTGGGAAGCGGCGCTCAAGAACACGCTGCGCCAGGCCCCCGACGTGATCCTGATGGGCGAAATCCGCGATCGGGAAACCATGGAGCACGCGATCCAGTTTTCGGAAACCGGTCACCTCTGCATGGCCACCCTGCACGCCAACAGCTCCAACCAGGCACTGGACCGGATCATCAACTTCTTCCCTGAAGAGCGACGACCCCAGTTGCTGATGGACTTGTCACTCAACCTGCGCGCCCTGATTTCACAGCGCCTGGTGCCCAGGCAGGACAGCAAGGGGCGGCATGCGGCGGTCGAGATCATGCTGAACTCGCCACTGATTTCCGATCTGATCTTCAAGGGTGAAGTCGCCGAGATCAAGGAAATCATGAAGAAGAGCACCCAGATGGGCATGCAGACCTTCGACCAGTCGCTGTTCAATGCGTTCGAGGCCCACCTGATCACGCTGGAAGACGCCCTGCGCAACGCCGATTCGCTCAACGACCTGCGCCTTCAGATCAAGCTCAACAGCCAGCGCGCCAAGACCACCGATCTGGCGGCGGGTACGGAGCACATGACGATTGTTTGACCCCACGCGCCGCGCCATCGGCGCGTCACCCCCCCAGGGTGCACACCTTCGGACCGGCCGAGCCGGATCTTCGGTGTTGCTGGATTGGGGTTCTCGCTCCGGAGGTGTGTCCTCTTCCCTCGCCCTGCGACACTTGTCGCCCTGGCACTTTTACAGACTGGCGCAGCGAGCGCGTGGGCGTTGTTTGATGGGGGTTTTGCTCCGGAGACAGCCTCTGGAGCGTCGGTTATGAGACATTCGGAGCCTGTACAGAACCTGTCAATGTACGGCTCTGCCGCCACCCCAGACCAGAAAGCACTGCACCATGAGCAACATCGCCGAACGCACTTACGAATCCACCCCAGCCCATAAAGTTGCCTTCATTGGCCTTGGGGTCATGGGGTATCCGATGGCGGGGCATCTTGCGCGGGCCGGACACGCTGTGACGGTGTACAACCGGTCCAGTGCCAAGGCGGCAGCCTGGGTGGCCGAATTCGGCGGGGCGCACCAGCCAACCCCTCGCGAAGCAGCTCAGGGTGCCGACATCGTGTTCGCCTGTGTGGGCAACGACGACGACCTGCGCGCCATCACGCTGGGTGCGGATGGAGCCTTCGCCGGCATGGCTGCTGGCGCCATCTTCGTGGACCACACCACCGCGTCGGCCGATGTGGCGCGCGAGCTGTACCAGGCCGCCAAGGCGCTGGGCGTGGCATTTGTGGATGCGCCGGTGTCGGGCGGCCAGGCGGGTGCGGTCAATGGGCAGCTCACCGTGATGTGTGGCGGCGATGCGGCCGCTTTTGACGCGGTGAAACCAGTCGCCATGGCCTTCTCTCGGGCCTTCACCCTGCTCGGCGAAAGCGGTGCTGGCCAGCTCACAAAGATGGTCAACCAGATCTGCATCGCCGGATTGGTACAGGGACTGTCGGAAGCCATTGCGTTCGGTCAAAAAGCCGGTCTGGACATGAACCAGGTGCTCGACGTGATCGGCAAGGGCGCCGCACAAAGCTGGCAACTGGACAACCGCGGCAAGACCATGGTGGCCGACAAGTTCGACTTCGGTTTTGCCGTGGACTGGATGCGCAAGGACCTGGGACTGGTGCTGGACGAAGCCAAGCGCAATGGCGCCCGACTGCCGGTGACGGCACTGGTGGACCAGTTTTATGCCGACGTGCAAGCCCTAGGCGGAAACCGGCTGGACACCTCGAGCCTGATCAAGCGGTTGAGGTAGCCACCCTCCCCTCCGAGAGGGGTAGTCCGATCCCGATTCCGCCTCCCGCCGTCATGCGCTGGCGAGTAGCGCAGGGCCGGGCGGAAAAAGACGCGCGCAAGTTTGAGCCGAAGGCGAGTTTGCGTGCACCCCGCCCGGACCGGGCAACGCAGTGTGCCCGTAGCGCAGCGGAAGGACAGCGCATCCGGCTCGCCTTTCTTTGGTCACTTTCTTTGGCGAACGCAAAGAAAGGTAACTCGCCCGCCGGGGCGAACCCGGCCAAACCATGCTTCCGAAGAAAGAAGCAAACGCGCGGAGAGGCCCCTCACCCCAACCCTCTCCCCAGAGGGGCGAGGGAGCAAAGCCACGCTCGCCGTAGGAGCAGTCCGGCCCCGAAAAAGCGAAAGCAGGAACGCCCCCACCCCAGCCGTCTTACTGCGCCGGTGCGGGTGCTGGCGTTGCTGCCGGCGCCATGCGGGCCAGTTCTTCTTCACTGATGATTTCAAGCACCCGAACGACACGCCGCACGCCCTGGGTGTTGCGGGCGACCTGGGTGGCGTAGTCCGCTTCGCGCTGGGTGACGCGACCCATGAGGTAGACCGTGCCGCGTTCTGTCGTGACCTTGAAGGCGGACGCGGGAATCTGATTGACGTCTATGAAGGCGGCCTTTACCCGACCGGTCACCACCGTATCGGCTGCGCGTTCGCGCAGGCTCGGGCTGTTGGTGATTTCCAGTTCGTTCTGCACCGCGGCCACATTTTCAACCCGGGACACGATCTCGCCGATCAGTGCCTTGTCGCGTTCGTTGGACACTTCGCCGGTGAGCAGCACCCGCCGGTTGTAACTGGTGACCAGCGCCCTTGCGCGGGAACCCACTTCGTCCTTGATGCGGTTCCCTGCCTTGAGTTCGATGGCCTGGTCTTCCAGCTGCGCGCCTGTCGTGCGCCGGTCACTGACCACGATGGCGCTGGTGACGGCAGCACCGCCCAGGAGCAACGGCGTGCACGCGGACAACGCGGTCAGGGCCACCAGAGAAGTCAGGGCCACGGCGAGCAAACGGCTCCTGGTCTGGGGAAGGGTCTTGTTCATGAAGGGATCTCCAGTTCGTTGATGACGGCTTCGGGCAGGCCCAGCAGCTGAGCGTCCACACCGTCGCAAATGCAGTGCAGCACCAGGTGGTGCACTTCGAGGATCCGTGCGGGCAGCTCGTGCGGCACGCACACATGCACATCGGTGTCACGCAGCAACTGGGTCATGCGACCGCCGCGAGCTCCGGTGAGCGCCACCACCGTCATGTCGCGCTCATGGGCCGCTTCCACGGCCGCCAGCAGATTGGCCGAATTGCCCGTGGTGGACAGCGCCAGCAGCACATCCCCACCATGGCCAAGCGCGCGCACCTGCCTCGCATAAACGGATCGCACGTCGAAATCGTTGGCGATTCCCGTCAGAACGGCAGCATCGGCCGAAAGTGAAAGCGCAGCCAGTTCCGGTCTCTCGCGGTCGTAGCGTCCGACAAAACTGGCCGCAAAATGCTGCGCGCCTGCGGCCGATGCACCGTTTCCGCAGGCCAGCACCTTGCCGCCGCCGGTCACGCTGGCCAGCACGGCGTTGGTGGCGGCCTCAACCAGCTGGGCCAGCGACTGGGCACACTGGTACTTCAGATCTGCACTGTCGATGAACTGTTGCTGAATGCGCTGGAGAAGCATGGGGAGATGATCCTAGAAACCGCAGTTGGACGGATCCGATTGGGCTGTCAGCGAGTGCACTGGCACGGCGCGACGACACAGCGGGCCAATGCCCGCAAGGAGGAGCAACGCAGCCAGCGCGCGCTCTGGCGGCTCAATCGGGTCTGTAGCGCCTTCACCCATGAGGTGCGCCGCTTCGTGGCCAAGGTTGTCAGTGTTCAGGGGCATCTCCAGCGGTAGGCAGCGCGGTCAACTGCGGTTTCTAGGATCATAGCGTTGAGGGTGGTGTCAAAAGCTTGCAGAGGTATCAAAAGCCGCTCGCAACCATTCAATGGATGCACCCACCGAACCCCCCATCGAGGGGCCCTGCAGCAGCACAACATCGAATCGGCATGGAGGCTCAGACCCGATCTGGTGCAAAAAGTGCCTCGCTGCCAGCACGATGCGTTTCTTTTTGGCGACCGTGATGCTGGCGCCCGCGCCGCCCTTGCCGCTGCCGGTGCGCTGGCGCACCTCGACGAACACCAGCGTGCCATCGGGCTCGCGCATAATCAGATCGACCTCGCCGCCGCCCCGGCCAGGCGTCTTGAAATTGCGCTTGACCAGACGCAGCCCCTGTTTCTGAAGGTGTTCGAGTGCCGCCTGCTCGGCCAGGTCCCCACGGGCCTTGGTGCTGGCACCCGCATCGGTACCGGTTGACTGAACCACACCCTTTTTCCGGAACGTCCACATTGTCTGCCAGCTCCCCATCCCTGTTGCTCGCCGCGCGCGACGCCGCAGCCCACCAGCATTATCCGCAGGGCGCGCTCTACATGGTGGCCACACCCATCGGCAACATGGCGGACATCAGCCTGCGGGCGCTGCATGTGCTCTCTCTGGCGGATACCGTCGCTTGCGAAGACACCCGCCACACCGCCTCCCTGCTGCAGACATACGGCCTGCACAAACCGCTGCTGGCCTTGCACGAACACAACGAAGCCGAGGCGGCCCAAACCGTGGTGACCCGGCTGCGGGAAGGTCAGCGCGTGGCCTATGTGAGCGACGCGGGCACACCCGGCGTGAGCGATCCTGGCGCCCGCCTGGCGGCGGTGGTCACTGCCGCTGCGTTGCGTTGTGTGCCTGTTCCCGGTGCCAGCAGCATCACCGCCCTGCTCAGCGTGGCGGGCGAGGCGGGCTGGGACGGGATTTTTGTGTTTGCGGGTTTTCTGTCGCCCAAGGCTGCTGAGCGACAGCGGCAAGTGCTGCAGATCGGCACGGAAGCCAAGGGATGTGTGCTGCTTGAAGCACCGCACCGGATTGAGGCACTGGCCCGCGATCTGGCCGTGCTCGGTGCGCGCCGCCTCACCATTGGACGCGAACTGACCAAGCAGTTCGAGGAAGTGGCCCAGATCGAGGCTTCCTCATTTCCCGCGTGGCTGGCGGGCGAAAGCCACCGCACCCGTGGCGAATTCGTGCTGCTGGTACACCCGAAGGTCGCCGAAACAGTGAAAGAAGGCGACATCAATGCGTCTGCTCTGCGGACGCTGGCCCTCTTGCTGGACGAGTTGCCGCTCAAAACGGCTGTTCGCGTATGCGCAGAGATCACCGGCGAGCCCCGCAACGCCTTGTACGAAGCTGCACTGGCGCTTCGAAAACAAGGTGACCCGGACAAAGCCTGAACTCGCCCGGGAATACCGGTGGCGGCAAGCTCAGTACTGCATGCGCGCCATCGGATCGCCACCGGAGCGTGGGCCGGGTTTCAGAGGATCGTGACGCCGATCAGGCGCATCGGGCACCTCGTGCGCCTGCACATCGACCACATCACCGGGGGCTGCGCCTGTCGCCCCTGAACCTGGGCGCCGGACCCAGGCACCCT
Source organism: Hydrogenophaga sp. (assembly GCF_030651625.1). Lineage (GTDB taxonomy): Bacteria > Pseudomonadota > Gammaproteobacteria > Burkholderiales > Burkholderiaceae_C > Hydrogenophaga. Next base: position 142,181 of record NZ_JAUSCF010000030.1, read on the forward strand.
GGGCATAGCGTTGCGAAGTCTGGCGAAACCGCTCGAACACCATCACAGGGGCCGGTTTGCGGCCAGTCAACAGAGCCCAGAGCGACAGCCCCAGCACCACCACCAGGCTGGCCAGGAGAAGGCTGAGCAGAAACACCAAGCCCGCCACACCCAGCGCCAGCTTGAGCACCGCGCTGAGCACGCGACCCAGAAAATCAGTCATTGAATTCATTCCATCAAGAGCCCAGCGGGCCAGGGGGCGTTCCTGAAACAGCACGAAGGAACGGACGTGAGCTCAACAGCTGGGGTCATTTTCCCTGGATGCAAGCGGTTTGGCCACACGCACACCACGGCAACAGAGCGTGATTCTCGAAAAAATTCGGACTGCCGGCCTGCAACTGGCGCGATCCATGCATAGCTGACGCCGGCGGCTGCTATGCTGCCCGGTGCCGGCGCCGGTGTGCGCCCATGAAATGCTTCCCATGCCGACGAAACGCCTTTACCAGTATTTTTTTCGCGGACTGCTCACCGTGCTGCCACTGGGCCTCACGGTGTACCTGCTTTTCCTGTTTGTGAGCTTTCTGGAATCGATGGCCATGTTCGTGATCCGGCCCATCGTCGGTGACTTTTACCTGCCGGGTCTGGGCATCGCCTTGGCGGTGCTGGCCATTCTGGCGCTGGGCTATCTGGTCTCACAGAGCTACACCACCCGTTTCGTGTCGTTGGTGGAGCTGCCTTTCACCAACCTGCCGGTGATCAAGAGCATTTATTCGTCCCTGAAGAACTTTGCCGACTACTTCGCCCCGCACGAGAAAGACACCCAGCAGGTGGTGCGGCTGTGCGCTCCGGACAGCGAAATCTCTATCGTGGGCCTGGTCACCCGGCAGAACATGAGCGATCTGCCGTCGGGTCTGGCCAGCAACGAGAACATTGCAGTCTACCTGCCCATGGGGTACATGATCGGCGGCTACACGGTGTTCGTCCCACGCACCTGGGTGCATCCGATCGAGATGTCGGTGGAGGAAGCCATGCGCTCTTCGCTGATTGCATGGATGTCGGCGAACCGCAACAACCCGGCCCCCAGCTACTTCGAGGTCGATCAGGCCGCCCGGGCGCTCGCGCCGCAGCGTCCTGCACCTGAGCCACCTTTGGCGCAGCCGCCTGCCCCACAACCGCCACCCCCGCCGCACCGCCCGTTCTGAGGAACGACACCAACGCCCATCCATGAGCATCCGCCACCTCGACGCCCTTTTCAACCCGGCCTCGGTGGCTGTCTTCGGTGCATCCCAGCGACCGGGCAGCGTGGGCTCCACCGTGTGGCGCAACATGCGCGATGGCGGTTTTGCAGGCGCCCTCTACCCCGTCAACCCCAAGCACGCTTCGCTCGAAGGCGTCAAAGCCTATCGGAACGTCGCTGCACTGCCCGAGACGCCTGACCTGGCGGTGATCTGCACCCCTGCCGACACCGTGGTCCCGTTGATTGAGGCGCTGGGCGCGCGCGGCACGCGGGCGGCCATTGTCGTCACCGCCGGCCTGGACGCGCAGCAGAAACGGGCCATGCTGGACGCCGCCCGTGTGCACACGCTGCGCATTCTCGGACCCAACTGCATCGGCATGCTGGTGCCGCACCTGGGGCTCAACGCCAGCTTCGCGCACATCGGCGCCCAACCGGGTGAACTCGCGTTCGTGTCGCAATCGGGTGCGCTGGTGACCGCGATGCTGGACTGGGCGGGCTCGCGCGGCATCGGCTTTTCACACTTCGTCTCGCTCGGCGAGCGGGCCGACGTGGACTTCGGCGACATGCTCGACTTCCTGGGCAGCGACCCGAAGACGCGTTCCATCCTGCTCTACATCGAAAGCATCGAGGAGCCGCGCAAGTTCATGTCTGCGGCCCGCGCAGCGGCGCGCAACAAGCCGGTGATTGTGGTGAAAGCCGGGCGGTCGACCGCCGGTCAGGCCGCCGCCGCTTCCCACACCGGGGCGCTGGCGGGTTCCGACGCGGTGTTCGACGCGGCCATCGCACGGGCCGGCATGCTGCGCGTGGAGAGCTTGCAAGACCTCTTCCTGGCGGCAGAAACGCTTTCCCGGTTTCGGGATGGACCGACCGAACGGCTCATTGTGCTCACCAACGGCGGCGGCGCCGGCGTGATGGCTGCGGACGCGGCCGCGGCCGCCAACGTGCCGCTGGCCGAGCTGGACGATGCGATCAAGGCCAGGCTGGATGCCGTGCTGCCGGCCAACTGGTCGCACGCCAACCCGGTCGACATCATCGGCGATGCGCCCTGTGAGCGCTATGTGGCGGCGCTGGAGGCGCTGGCGAGCGATCCGCAAAGTGCGGTGCTGTTCATTCATGCGCCCACAGCCATCGTGCCCAGCGCGGACATTGCACAGGCGCTGCTGCCGGCCATCAAGGCGCTCCCTCAGCGGGTGCTGGGCTGCTGGCTGGGTGACCGGGCGGTGGCCCAGGCACGCCAGACTTTCCGGGATGCGGGGGTGCCCGACTACAACACGCCCGAAGAAGCGATCCGGGCGTTTTCGTTCCTGCGCGCCTACCGACAGCACCAGGCGGAATTGCTTCAGACGCCACCCGCGCACAGTGCCACTCAGGCGGTGGACCTGTCACGCCTGCGCGACATCGTGGAGACGGTGCTCACCAGCGGGCGCGAACTGCTGACCGAACCCGAAGCCAAGGACTTTCTGGCCGCCGCCGGGCTGCCTGTGGTGCCCACCCGGATCGTCCAGGCCGATACCAGCGCTGCCTGCGCTGCCGCCGATGCCATGGGCTATCCGGTGGCGCTGAAAATCCTCTCGCATGACATCACGCACAAATCGGACGTGGGCGGGGTGCGCCTGAACATCGGCAACGCCGCCGAACTGGCCGAGGCCTGCACCGCCATGCTGGCGCGCGTGCGCGCGGCCCGGCCCGACGCAGCGGTGCTGGGCTTCACCGTGCAACCCATGGTGCGAAAGAAGCATGCCCATGAACTGATCGTCGGGGTCAGTGTGGACCCGATGTTCGGACCGGTGGTGCTGTTCGGCGATGGCGGCACTGCTGTGGAGGTGCTGGCAGACCGCGCGCTGGCGCTACCGCCGCTGAACACACCACTGGCACTGGCCCAGATTGCACGCACCCGGGTCGCGCGCCTGCTGCAGGGCTACCGCTACGAGCCCGCCGCCGACCTGGATGCGGTTGCCGAGGTGCTGGTGTCGGTGTCCCAGCTGCTGGTGGACGTGCCCGAGCTGGCCGAACTCGACATCAACCCGCTGCTGGTCAACCACGAAGGTGCCATCGCGCTGGACGCCCGGGTGCGGGTGTCGGCGCAGTGCCCTGCCGGGGCACACCATTTCGCGATCCAGCCCTACCCCACCGAACTCATCGAAGACTGGACCTGGCAGGACCAGATCGTGGTGCTGCGCCCGATCCGCCCGGAAGACGAAGCCCAGCACCGCACTTTTCTGGAAAAGCTGGACCCGGAAGACATCCGGCTGCGCGTGTTCTACAGCCGGCGCAGCATCGAGCACAGCGAGCTCGCCCGCCTGACGCAGATCGACTACGCCCGCGAGATGGCCTTCATTGCCACGCGCGCCTTGCCCGAGGGTGGCGAAGAGACCCTGGGCACCGTGCGCGCCACGGTGGACCCGGACAACCACACCGCCGAGTTCGGCGTCATCGTGCGCTCGGACCTCAAGGGGAGCGGGCTGGGTCACCGGCTGATGAGCAAGATGATTGGTCACCTGCGCGCACGCGGCACCCATCAGTTGGTGGGCACCGTGCTGAGCATCAACCGCGGGATGCTGGAACTTGCCCGCTCGCTGGGCTTCCAAGAGACGGACATGCCCGGCGATCCGGACGACCACGACATGCGGTTCGTCTCGCTGGACCTGCAAACACCGCCGCGCCCGCGACCCGAGCCCTGAGGCGATCCGGGGCGGGTTTTGTGGTCACCCTGGAGCCCCCATGAACACACTGCCCTCCCCCGTTCGCCGCCGGCTGATGCTGGCCACCGCCGCCACGCTGGCCGCACCGGCCTGGATTACCCCCGCACGCGCCCAGACAACCCTGCGCCCCACGCCCAGCCAGACGGAAGGCCCGTTCTACCCGGTGGCGCTGCCCGCCGACAGCGATTTCGACCTGCTGCGCAACGGGCAGGTGGACTACCGCCAAGGGGAACCCGCCTGGGTGGAGGGCGTGGTGACCGATACCAGGGGCACCCCTGTGTCAGGCGCCTCGGTCGAGATCTGGCAGTGCGACCACGCAGGGCGCTACCACCACCCGGGCGACGGCAACCGGGCCGACCCGGCGTTCCAGGGCTTTGGCCAGGTCAGCGTGGGGCGCGACGGCCGCTACCGCTTTCGCACCCTCAAGCCGGTGCCATATTCGAGCCGCACACCGCACATCCATGTGAAGGTCAAGCTCGACCGGCAGACCCTGCTCACCACCCAGATGTATGTGGCAGGCGACCCGGGCAACGAGCGCGACTTCCTGTGGCGACGGCTGGACGAAAGGGGGCGGGCCGCGCTCACGGTGCCGTTCACCCCGGGAAGCGATGGACTCAAGGCGGATTTTCCTATCGTGGTGGCGGCTTGACCCCCCCGCGCCGTTGCGCGTCACCCCCCGAGGAGGGCGATGCGAGTGGCCCGGTAAAGCCGGTTCCACCGCATCTCTGGAATGAGGCACTTCGCACCGTTGAGGTGGCGAAAACAGCTGCATCTGGATGCTGCGAAATGTCCCCTTGATGCTCAGCTTCTCTGGTCTGCAATTAAGCTCCGCGCATGGATTCATTGACACAGATTGCCCTGGGCTCGGCCGTGACCGTGGCCGTGATGGGCCGGCGCACCGCCGTGTGGAAGGCGGCGGCCTGGGGTGCGGTGGCCGGGACCTTGCCCGACCTGGACGCCTTCATCGACCACGGCGACGCCATTCTGAACATGGTGCTGCACCGGGCCGAGACCCATTCGCTGTTCTTCACCACGCTGTTCGCACCGCTGATGGCGTGGGGGGTGTCGCGCATCCATGGCGAAACCGCGCTGTTCAGGCGCTGGTGGCTGGCGCTGTGGCTGGCCCTGTTCACCCACCCGTTGCTCGACGCCATGACGGTCTACGGCACCCAGTTGCTGCAGCCGTTCACCGACCGGCCCTTTGGCGTGGACAGCATGTTCATTATCGACCCTGCCTACACCTTGCCGCTGCTGGCGGGCGTGGTGGCTGCGCTCGCGTTGAGCCGGGTGGAACGTGGCCTGCGCTGGAACCTGGTGGGGCTGATGGTGAGCACCGCCTACCTCGGCTGGAGCGTGGTGGCGCAGCAGGTGGCCACCGGCGTGGCACGCGCCTCTCTGCAGGAGCAAGGCGTCAACGCCGAGCGGCTGCTGGTGACACCAGCCCCCTTCAACACGGTGCTGTGGCGACTGGTGGCCGTGACCCCCACGCACTACCACGAGGGCTATTACTCGCTGCTGGACCGAAAACCCATGGTGCGCTGGACCTCGCACGACCGGGGCGCTGCCCTGATCGAACAGCACGGCGAGGCCGAGCCGGTGGCCCGCATGGCCGCATTCACCCATGGCTTCTACCGCCTGCGCACCACCCCCGAAGGGCGCCTGATGGTGACCGATCTGCGCATGGGGCAGGAGCCTGCGTACGTGTTCGACTTCGACGTCGGCACCCCTGAGACCGTCGGTCAGGCAACCGCCACCCAGGTCGTGGCACGAGCCGACATCGGACAGGCGCTACCTTGGCTGTGGCGTCGCGTGCGCGGCGAGGACCTGCTGCCCATGGGCGCTGCCATCGCTGCACCGCGCTGATTCAGCAGCGAGTATCGCCCGAAGCCACGGCTTGCACAGGCGGAACGTTGCGGGGGTGTTCCGGTCCTCAGGCCATCGTCACGGCGATCCCGATGACGGCGACGCCGATGGTCAGGTTGATCGCGACCCAGGTCCGGATCGATGCCAGGGCGACGCCACCGGCGGACCAGTCGCTGGCCTCCAAGGCCTTGTTCAGGCGCTTGAAGAGGGCGAAGCGGAGGTGACCGAAGATGGCCATCATCACGAGACCGAGCACGGTCATGAGCGTCCAGTTCAGCGGCATGTTGAAGCTGAGCCCGGCCTGCACGGTTTCCTTGGCCACGCGGCCCATCATCCACACCCCTGAAACCAGCACCAGCACCACCGCCACCAGCACGGCAGAGAAGAAACGTTGCAAGGCCGCGTGCATGAGGCGAACACGCTGTGGTGGCTCCAGCATCAGCGCGGCCGGACGCAGGAAGAACAGGGCAAACACCATGCCGCCGACCCACACGACGATGGACAGGATGTGCAGCAGTTTGAGGGTGGCGTAGATCATGGGCGGGCGGTCTCGTGAAAAAGAGGGGGCATAGGCTTCGACAAGCTCGGCCCGAACGGGGTTGGAACGGTGAACTCAGGTACTCACATCGGTGAGCACTGTGCCCACGCGGCGTTGCAGCCTATAGGGTGGCAACCCCTTGAGCATGCGTCGCCCATAGGACTGCCTCAGCAAGCGGGCATCGTAGCAAACGACCACCGCCTCGTCGGTCTCTGAACGCAAAGCCCTGCCTGTCCACTGCAAGAGGCGCGCGCCGGTGGCGGGCACCACCAGCTCGCTGAACGGGTCGCGACCCTGGGCCTTGAGCCAGTCGGCGCGGGCCTGGCCCACGGGATCGCTGGGCGAGGCGAACGGCAATTTGGTGATGAACACCCATTCGCACAGTTCGCCAGGCAGATCCAGACCTTCGCCGAACGATTGAAGGCCGAACAGGATGGATGCACGGCCCGCCCGCACCCGTTCGGCATGCCTCTGCAGCAACTGGGTGCGCGAGGCTTCGCCCTGCACCAGCACCTTGTTGCGCAGGTCGCTGTGCAGGCCGCGCTCCAGCAGGTCTTGAGCGCGCCGCAGCTGTGCCCTCGATGTGAACAGCACCAGCGCACCTCGCTGCACCTCGGCCAGGTCCGCCATCAGCGCATCCAGCATTTCGCGCGTGTAGCCCTCCACGTCCTTCGGGTCGGCCTGGGTCTGCACCACCACCAGGCGACCCTGGGTGGCGTGGTCGAACGGGCTTTGCACTTCGCGGGCCACCACAGCGTCGTCGAAGGCCAGGCCAGATTCCTGCAGGAAATGATCAAACCCGCCACAGGTGACCAGCGATGCGGAGGTGACCACCGCTGCGCGCACCTTGCTCCAGAGCTGGTGGCGCAGCAGGCTGCCGGGCTGCAGCGGGCAGGCGTGCGCGGTGAGCGTGACCAGGCCGTGCTGGATACCGGCCTCCAGCCACTTGGCCAGTGGCGGATGGCCTTCGTCGGCCTCCTGCAGCCAGAGTTCCGCCGTGGCCTGGGCGTGCTGCAGGCGCGGCGCGAGCACGCCCAGGCGGCTGTAGAGCTTGGCGCAGCGCGCGGCGTCACCCGGGTTGTCGCGGGCGTTGGCCTTGAGCTGGGTGGCCAGGGTTTCCATCACCTTGAGCAGGGCGCTGGCGCGGGTGTGCAGCTGGGACACGGTCTCGGCCCAGCCGGTGGGCAGGGCGCCGCCTTCGAAGCGATCCACCACCGGGCTGGAGGCGTTCCAGCGTTCAGGGACGGCTTGTCGAGACACGGGGCGGTTGCTGGCCCGACCCGTGAGCGCGAGCCATTCCGGCGACTCGCCGAAGCGGGCCATGGCCAGGCGTGCCAGCTCAGCCTGCGCGGCCTTGAGTTCGCGCGCCAGCAGTGCCACGTCCACCCCTGGTGTGTGCTTCATCGCGCCGGCCACCTCTTCCACCGCGCGCGGCAGGCGGTCCAGCCACTGGCTGCGCATGAGGTCCATGCTTTCGGTGAACTGCCCCTGCGCCACCGGCCCCAGGTGGTGGGCTTCGTCGAACACCACATAGCAATCTGAAGGGTCGGGCAGCGCGTGCAGGCCCAGGGTGGAGAGCAGCAGATCGTGGTTGACCACGATCACCTGCGACTGCGCCAGCCGCGCGCGGGCCTGGTAGTAGCTGCAGCTGTTGTAGCTGGGGCAGTGGCGGGCGGTGCAGCTGTGGCGCTCGGCCGCCACGGGTGTCCACAAGTCGCCTTCCGGGGGCGTGTCCAGCCGGTCGCGGTCACCGTCCCAGGTGCCGCCGTCCAGCGACTGCGCCCATTCGGTGTAGGTGCGGGCGCGCTCAAGCCAGCGCTCGGCGCTGCGCGCACTGCCGGCGGCGCGGGCCACGGCGCCTGCGGCCGCCTGGTCCGGCGTTTCGTCGTTGGCCTGCAGCGCGTCGTCGCTTTCAAACAGGTCGGCGCTGGCGGCGTCGCCACCGCTGAGCTGGTCAAGCTTGAGACGGCACACGTAGCGGCCACGCCCTTTGGCGAGCGCAAAGGTGAAGGATTCGGGCAGCGCGGCACTCAGGGCGGGCAGGTCCTTGGCGATGAGCTGTTCCTGCAGGGCCACGGTGGCGGTGGAGATGATCACGCGCTTCTGTTGCGCCAGCGCCAGTGGAATGACGGTGGACGCATAGGCCGCCGACTTGCCCACACCGGTACCCGCCTGCACCACGGCAATACCGCGATCCGGCAGGGCGGCGTCGCCGGTCACGGCACCATCGCCCAGGCGCACGCCACTGAGGGTGTGGGCGATCAGCGCTGCCATGTCGCGCTGGCCCGGGCGCGAGCGAAAACCGGGCGCGCGCGCCACCATGTGGTCGAAAGCAGCCAGCGCCAGGGCCTCGCGGGCCAGGGGACCGGCCACCCCGGCATCGGCGGTCGGGGAAGGTGCTTCGGCGGTGGGGTTGGGTTGGGTCATGCGGGCGCGTTGGCCTGGAAACGGCAGTTGGACAGGCCCGGAGCAAACACGCATTGTCCCAGACGCATGGCAGGAGGCTGAAAGGTTGCGATTCACCGTGACTTGCTCCTCCCCCGCTGGGGGAAGGAGTCAAGCCAGATCACCCGCCTTCAACCAAAGCGCGCGGGTGCGTAGGGCTTGGGATCGACCACGGGTGTCTGGCCTTCGATCATTTCCGCCATCAGCCGCCCGCTCACTGGGCCCAGGGTGAAACCCTGGTGCGCATGACCCAGGTTGAACCAGAGACCGCGATGGCGTGGCGCCGGGCCGATGACGGGCAGCATGTCGGCGGTGCAGGGCCGCGCGCCCAGCCAGGGCTCGGGCTCCACCGGTTCGGGCAGGTCCACCAGTTCGCGGGCCAGGGCCCAGGCGCGGTCGAGCTGCACGGGTGTGGGCCGGGCATCCAGCTGGGCGAATTCGGCCCCGGTGGTGATGCGCACGCCCTGCCGCATGGGTGCCAGCACCAGGCCACGATCGACGTCGTACATCGCCAGCCGGGGCGGCTCGCCACCCCGGTAATGGCGGTGGTAACCGCGCTTGACGAACAGCGGGAAACGGTAGCCGAGCTGGCGCAGCAGCGTGTCGGACCAGGGGCCCAGCGCCACCACCGCGTGCTCGGCGCTGATCGCGCCATTTTCGGTGCGCACCTGCCAGCCACTGGCTGTGGGGTTCAGGCTGGCGGCATCGCCTTTGGCCAGGGTGCCGCCCACTTTTTCAAAGAGGTCCGCGTAGCGGGCCACCAGCGCACCAGGGTCGCTCACGGCCCAGGTGTCGTGCCAGTGGATGGCGCCAGCCAGCCGGGTGCGCAGGGCGGGTTCGGCGGCGGCAAGTGCGTCGGGGTCCAGCGTTGTGTGACGCAGGCCGTGCGATTGCTCCAGCGCGCGCGCCTTGTCTGCAGCCTGTTGCATGGACACAGAACTGCGGAACACAAAATGGTAGCCGTCGCGCTTCACCAGATCGCCAGCACCGGCCTGCTCGATCAGCGGCGCGTGTTCCAGGGTACTGTGCTCGATCAGGCGGGCGAAGGCCTGCGAGAGCAACGCATGGCGCCGGGGTTGCGAGTGGGCCCAGTAGCGCGCCAGCGGCCGGGCCAGGCCGGCCAACGCGCCGAAGTGGTAGTTCACATCGGCACCGCGCTTGAGCGCCACGCGCGCAAGGGTGCCCAGCTGGCGCGGGAAGGCGTACGGCTCGACCGCCTCGCGCTGGATCAGGCCGGCATTGCCGTAGGAAGTTTCGCGCCCGGGCTCGCGCCGGTCCACCAGGGTCACGGCGTGGCCGCGCAGGGCCAGGTGAAGAGCGGTGCAGGTGCCGACCATGCCGGCCCCGAGCACCACGATGCTCTTGGTCATGTTCGTGCCAGTGCCACCGCTGTGAGTTCCAGCCGCGGACCGGGCCGCATGAGGTCGGCGCGCACCGTGGTGCGCGCCGGGAAGGGTGGCTGGAATCGCTGTGCGTACACCTGGTTGAACGCGGTAAAGTCGCCGGCATCGATCAGGTAGGCCGTGACGGAAATGACATCGCTCAGCTCCAGGCCCTGGGCTTTCAAGGTGGCTTCGATGCGGTCGAGGGTGAGCGCCGTCTGGGCCTCGATGCCTTCGGGCACGCTGCCATCGGTGTTGAAAGGCAGTTCGCCGGAGAGAAAAACCAGGTTGCCGCCGGTACGGGCTTTGGACAAAGGGGGTGTGGTGGGTGATGTCATGCAGCGGCCTCTGGATAAACCGCGATTATTGGCCGGGAGAGCCCCGAACGGTGGGAGTTCTGGTGGCCAGGCTGCCGGTGCCTGGCCAGCGGTCGTCAGCCGAAGGAGCGCGCCTGGGTTTTTTGCAGATGATGAAACCCTGCTTCTGCACTTCCCGCCCTCTGCTGCGCTGTGTGGCGCAACTTCACCGCCAAATATGCTGCAATGCACAATAGCGTGTTGACAAGGACACCGCATGAGCAAACCACCACACCCCCGACCGCGCACCCCCGGCGTTTCCCATCGGCGCATGCAGATCGACCTGGCCCTGCAAGGCGGCGGCTCGCATGGCGCCTTCACCTGGGGTGTGCTGGACCGGCTGCTGGAGGAAGACGGGCTGGAGATCGCGGCCATCAGCGGCACCAGCGCGGGCGCGATGAACGCGGTGGCACTGGCGGCCGGGTTGATGGATGGCGGGCGTGAAGGTGCCCAACGCGTGTTGCGCAATTTCTGGCAGCGGGTATCGCAGTCCTCGCCTTTCCACCACCTCCAGAGCGGTCCGCTGGGCACGCTGGCCGGCCCAGCGGCCGACCTGTTGGCGCCCTGGATCGAACCCTGGAAGCGCGCCGCCAGCCTGTGGGGGCAGCAGTTTTCACCGTACCAGCTCAACCCGCTGAACCTGAACCCGCTGCACGACATTCTGGTGGACACGGTGGACTTTGAACGCGTGCGCCAATGTGACAAGACCCAACTCTTCATCGCTGCCACTCAGGTTCGCACAGGCGCGCTGCGGGTGTTCGACCAGAGCACACTCAACGCCGACATGGTGATGGCTTCGGCCTGCCTGCCGCTGATGTTCCAGGCGGTGGAGATCGACGGTGAGGGCTACTGGGACGGCGGCTACGCTGGCAACCCGTCGCTGATGCCGCTGATCGCCCAGAGCGCTGCCGACGACCTGCTGCTGGTGCAGATCAACCCGATCGAGCGCGCAGCCCTGCCCACCCGGGCCGGCGACATCCTGGACCGTATCAATGAAGTGACCTTCAATGCCAGCCTGGTCAAGGAGATGCGGTCCATCGCCCTGCTCAAGCAACTGATCGGCGAAGAAGGGCGACCCGCCCATGCCTACCGCAACCCCTTGTTCCAGCGCGTCGATGCGCTTCGAGTGCACCTGATCGACGGTGGGGCCTCGCTCGCGCCCCTGGGTGCGGACAGCAAGTCGTCGACCCAGTGGGCCTTCCTTTTGCAGTTGCACGACCTGGGCGTCAAGGCTGCGGACAGCTGGCTTGAGCAACACGGGGACGACATCGGCGTGCGCAGCAGCCTTGACCTGTCCGGAGCGCTGGTGTCGTGACCAGCATCGCGGGTATCGTTCTGGCGCTGGTCCTGCTCATGGCGCTGGCTTACCGTGGCGTGAGCGTGCTGATCCTGGCGCCGCTCATGGCCCTGCTGGCCGCAATCTTCACGCCCGGAGCACCGCTGCTGGCGAGCTACACGCAGATCTTCATGCCGGCACTGGGCGGCTTCGTGATCGCGTTTTTTCCGCTGTTCCTGCTGGGCGCCGTGTTTGGCAAGCTCATGGAAGCCTCGGGTGCGGCGCGCGTGATTGCCCACGGAGTCGTCGCCGGCCTTGGCGAGCAACGTGCCATCTTGGCCATTGTGCTGGCCTGCGCGGTGCTCACCTATGGCGGCGTCTCGCTTTTCGTGGTGGCGTTCGCGGTCTACCCCATTGCGGCGGCGCTGTTCCGCCAGGCCGACGTGCCCAAGCGACTGATCCCCGGCACCATCGCGCTGGGCGCATTCACTTTCACCATGACGGCGCTGCCCGGCACGCCCGCCATCCAGAACGCCATTCCCATGCCCTATTTCGGCACCACGCCGTTTGCCGCGCCTGGGCTGGGGCTGATCGGCGGCGCCGTGATGCTGGCACTGGGCACGCTGTGGCTCACGCGCCGCGCCGCGCGGGCGAAGTCGCAAGGCGAGGGCTACGGAGAAGACGCCGATGCCCCCACGCTGGACGATCCGGCCAACGCTTCCAAATCCAGCGCTGCGGGTGTGGCCGAGGCGGCCCCACCAGTGACCAACGCAACATTCAGCCGCCCCGCGTTCGCCCGCGCCATTGCGCCGGTGGTGCTGGTGATCGCGCTCAACTATGTCCTGGCGACCTGGGTGTTTCCCACCCTGGACACCGCCTACCTGGCCGAGCCGCGCTTTGGCGCCACCCACATCAACAACCTGCGGGGCATCTGGGCCGTGATCGGTGCACTCAGCGCCGCCATCGTGCTGTTGCTGGTGCTGCAACGCCAGCGCCTGACAACACTGGTGCCCACTTTGGAAGCCGGTGCCACCAGCTCGGTGCTGCCGCTGCTCAACACCGCTTCACAGGTGGGTTTTGGTGCGGTGATCGCCTCGCTCGCCGGCTTCACGCTGATCCGCGACGCGGTGCTGGGCATCGCGCCGGGCAACCCGCTGGTGAGCGTGTCCATCGCGGTGAACATCCTGGCCGGCATCACCGGTTCGGCATCGGGCGGCATGAGCATCGCGCTGCAGACACTGGGCGACACCTGGCTGGCCATGGGCCAGGCCGCCGGCATCGCGCCCGACCTGCTGCACCGGGTGACCGCGATCGCCACCGGCGGTCTCGACGCCCTGCCCCACAACGGCGCGGTGATCACGCTGCTGGGCATCTGCGGGCTGTCACACCGCAAGAGCTATTTCGACATCTTTGTGGTGGCGGTGGCCTTTCCCTTGCTGGCTCTGGTGGCTGTGGTAGCGCTGGGCACGGTGTTCGGGAGCTTCTGAGCGTGTGTCCGACTGGGCGGTCTGCCTCCTGAACAGCAAGGGGCGAAGAGCGCCGTCTGTAATCCGGTGGCATTTCGCACTTGAATATAAGTAATTACTAAATTACATTCATACCCCATGCGACCCAAACAAGCCACCCATACCCGCCAGGCCGAACTGGTGGCTGCGGCGCTGGCTCTGGCCGCCGACCGCAATCCGGCCGACGTGACCACGGCTGCTTTGGCGCAGGCGGTGGGCATCACGCAGGGCGCGGTGTTTCGACACTTCGAGACCAAGGAAGCCATCTGGCTGGCCGTGATGGACTTCGTGCATCAGGACCTGCTGGCACGTCTGCACGCCGCAGCCACCGCGCAAGCGCAGCCACTGGCGGCGCTGCGCGCGGTGTTCATGGCCCATGTGGAATTCGTGGTGGAGCAGCCTGGTGTGCCACGCGTGATCTTTCAGGAACTTCAGCGTCCCGAAGACACGCCACTCAAGGCGTGCGTGCGCAGGTTGATGCAGACCTATCGCACGCTGCTCAATGGTCTGCTTCAGCAGGCCCAGGCGGCACAACAGCTGACGCCTGGCACCGACCTGCCAGCGGCAGCCGTGCTGTTCATCGGCTCGGTGCAGGGACTGGTGATGCAGTCGCTGCTGAATGGCCAGGTGCGTTCCATGCGTGTTCTGGCTCCCGCCGTTTTCGACCTTTTCCAGCAAGCCATTGCCGCACCGCCCACCAGAGCACGACGCACCCCGGAGACCTCCCCATGAAGATGAACCCTCAAAACTCGCGCCGGCTGTTGCTGGGCGCTCTGGCACTGGCGCTGGTCGGTGCGCTGGCCTTTGTGGCGTTGCGCACCGGGCCGCTGGCCCCCATCAAGGTCCAGGTGACCGCAGTGAAAAAGGGCAGCGTGCTGCCCGAGATCTTCGGCATTGGTCAGGTCGAGGCTCGACGCAGCTGGATGTTGGGACCGACCGCAGCCGGGCGTGTGCTGGACGTGCAGGTTGACGTGGGCGAAACAGTGCAACCCGGTCAGTCATTGGCCGCAATGGATCCAGTGGACCTGGACCAGCGGCTGGCAGCGCTGGACGCCTCCCTGGCCCGCGCACAGAGCGCTCAACAAGCGGTGAGCGCGCAAGTGGCCGATGCACAGGCGCGGCGCGCGCTGGCAATGGCGAACCTGAAGCGCAACGAGGACCTCGCGCGGCAAAACTTCATCAGCGCTGGCGCGCTGGAAGCCCGATCACAGGAGGTGGCCTCGGCCAACGCCGGGCTCCAGGCGGCCCAGGCGAACCTGGGCGGCAGCGCACAGGACGTCACCCGCCTGCGCGCCGAACGCGCCGCGCTGGCGCAGCAGCGCGACAACCTCAGACTGGTGGCACCCGCCGCAGCGGTGGTGACCGCGCGCGACGCTGAAGCCGGCACCACGGTGGTGGCGGGCCAGGCCGTGCTGAGGCTCATCGATCCGGCGAGCCTGTGGGTAAAGCTGCGGGTGGACCAGGGCCGGTCGGCAGGCCTGACGCCGGGGCTGGTGGCCCGCATCGCGCTGCGCTCGCGCCCGGGCGAACTGCTGAACGGCACCCTGGCCCGGGTGGAAGCGCTGGCCGACAGTGTGACCGAGGAGCGGTTGGCGATGGTTGCTTTTGACGATTTGCCAGCGGGGGTGTCGGTGGGCGAGATGGCCGAGGTGACACTGGCCTTGCCGGCCACCGCCGAGAGCCTGCTGCTGCCCAACGCGGCCGTGCAGCAGCACGACGGAAAAACTGGCGTGTGGCGGCTGGAGGCAGGTGCACTGGTGTTTGTGCCAGTGACCCTGGGTGTGCAGGGGCTCGACGGCATGGTGCAGGCACTGGATGGTGTGATCGAGGGCGATACGGTGGTGCTGTACAGCCAGAGCGCACTGAAGCCCGATGCGCGCATTGCTGTGGTCGATCAACTGATGCCCACAGGAGGCGCGAAGTGATCAGCCTGGCGGGGCGCGACATCCTGCACGGATGGAGCAAGTACGTGCTGACCGGGCTGGGCCTGGGCCTGCTGATTGGCGTGACGCTGACCATGGCCGGCGTGTACCGCGGCATGGTGGACGACGCGCACGCGCTGCTGGCCAACAGCCGCGCCGACCTGTGGGTGGTGCAGAAGGACACGCAGGGTCCGTACGCCGAATCGTCGAACATCAAGGACGACGTGGTGCGCAGCGTGCGCGGCATGCCGGGCGTGGCCACGGCAGCCAACGTGACCTACTTCACCATGCAGGTGGCGCGCCAGGGCAAAGACAACCGCGTCATGGTGGTGGGCATCGAAACCGGCCAGCCGGGCGCACCAGGTTACCTGGTGGCCGGGCGCCACCTCACGCGCAGCCACTACGAGGCAGTGGCCGATGTGAAGACCGGCTTTCAGCTTGGCGAGACGGTCCGCATCCGCCGGCACGACTACACGGTGGTGGGGCTGACGCGGCGCATGGTGTCGTCGGGCGGTGACCCGATGCTGTTCGTGCCGCTGAAGGACGCACAGGAAACGCAGTTCCTGAAGGACAACGACGCCATCGTCAATGACCGTGCGCGCACCGCCGCCAACCCGGTCTTCAACCGCCCGGGCAACCCCGGCCTGCTGGACGCAGTGCAAAACCTGCAGACCAGCAGCCGCAATGTGAACGCGGTGCTGGTGCAGATTGCACCGGGCTTCACGCCCGAACAGGTGGCCGAGCCAATCCGCCGCTGGAAACACCTGAGCGTGTACACGCGCGACGGCATGGAAGACATCCTGGTGGTGAAGCTGATCGCGAATTCGGCGAAGCAGATCGGCATGTTCCTGGTGATTCTCGCCATCGTAAGCGCGGCCATTGTGGCTTTCATCATCTACACCATGACCATGGGCAAGCTGAGGGAAATCGCGGTGCTCAAACTCATCGGCACCCGCGACCGCACCATCGCCGGCATGATCCTGCAGCAGGCGCTGGGCCTGGGCCTGATCGGCTTTGCCGTGGGCAAGGTGGCCGCCACTTTCTGGGCGCCCGCGTTTCCCAAGTTTGTGTTGCTGCTGCCCGGCGACGCCGTCACCGGACTGGTGGCCACGCTGGTGATCTGCGCGCTGGCCAGCACACTGGCGATTCGCGTGGCGCTAAAGGTCGACCCCGGCGCGGCGATCGGATGAACCCCATGAACCACACATCTGGCGGCGGCATCCTGATCGAAGGCTTGCGCAAGGTCTACGGCAGCGGCGACACCGCTGTGGAGGCGCTGAAACACGTGAACATGCAGGTGGCCCCCGGCGAGGTCGTGGGCCTGGTCGGGCCCTCGGGCTCGGGCAAGAGCACGCTGCTGAAATGCCTGGGGGCAATCATCGAACCCACCAGCGGGAGGATGACGCTGGGTGACGAGGTGATCTACGACAACGGCTGGATCGTTCGCGACTTGCGCGCGCTGCGGCGCGACCGCATCGGCTTCGTGTTTCAGGCCCCCTACCTGATTCCGTTCCTGGATGTGACCGACAACGTGGCCCTGATGCCCATGCTCGCCGGACAGCCAAATGCCAGGGCGCGTGAACGCGCGCTGGAGTTGCTCACCGCGCTGGACGTGCAGCACCGCGCGAAGGCCGAACCCTCACAGCTTTCGGGTGGAGAGCAGCAACGCGTGTCGATTGCACGGGCACTGGCCAACAAACCGCCGGTGATCCTGGCCGACGAGCCCACCGCACCACTGGACAGCGAACGCGCGCTGGGCGTGATGCGCATCCTGAACCAGATGGCGCAACAAGCGCAGACCGCGATCATCGTGGTCACGCACGACGAGAAGATCATTCCGACCTTCAAGCGGATCTACCACATCCGCGACGGTCAGACTGTGGAAGAAGCAGGTGAAGGTCGCAGGCTGTAGCAGACCCGGGCGACTCGCGCCTCTCCGGTGGTGTTCGGCTGTGCAAAACACATTGTCTGCATGGGCCGATGCACATGCGGCGAGCCGGCCCGCGGTATGTCGACCATTGCAGGCTCAGGCTCTCACCCCCTGCCAGCAGCCCCTGGCAACGTGAAATAGAACGCCGCGCCCTCGCCCACTTTACCCACTCCACGCAATTTGCCCCCGTGACGCTCGATGACGCGGTGCACCGTGGCAAGCCCCACACCCGTGCCTTCGAATTCGTGGTGGGCGTGCAGGCGCTTGAAAGGCTGGAACAGCTGGTCGGCGTAAGTCATGTCAAAACCTGCGCCGTTGTCACAAACGCAAAATTCGGAATGGCCATCCGCGTTCTGTCGCCGCGTGAAGCTGATGCGCGCCTGCGCGGTCTGGCCGGTGTACTTCCATGCGTTGCCGAGCAGGTTCTGCAGAACCACGCGCATCAACCCGGGGTCGGCCTGAACGACCAGGTCATCATCAATGTGCCATTCGACCGCTCGTCCTGACTCGTCTGCCGAAAGTTCGGCCACAACAGATCGCGCCAGTTCGCTGAGGTCGACACGCTCCCATTGAAGGTCGGCGCGGCTGAGGTGCGCCATGGTCAGCATGTCGGTGATCAGCTGTCCCATGCGGCGCGCCGACCTCTGGATCCGCTCCAGGTAGGACCGCCCTTGCTCGCTGATCTGTTCTCCGAAGTCTGCGTCGAGCAGGCTGGCATATCCGTCGATGCTGCGCAGCGGCGTGCGCAGGTCGTGCGACACGCTGTAAGCGAAGGCTTCCAGATCGCGGTTGAGCATGGTCATTTCACGTGTGCGCTCCACCACACGCTGTTCCAGTTCTTCGTTCAGCCGTTTGAGGGCCTCCTCCGCCCGACGGATATCGGTGATGTCCTGGACCGTGCCAATGCTGCGCAGCAGCCGCTCGCTGGCGTATTCACTGACGCCGGTTTCCCGCACGTGCTTCACGCGTCCATCGGGCATGAGCAGGCGGTGCACCAGTTCGTAGGACTGCCGGGTCTTCACCGATCGACTGTAGGCCTCTTGAAGGCGTTCACGATCATCGGGGTGGACAACGCCGAGGAAGCTCTCATAGGTGACGACAAACGAGGCGGGATCGACCTCGAAGATGCGGTAGGTCTCGTCGGACCAGAGTATCTTTCCAGTGGTGGCGTTGAGTTCCCAGCTACCGACATGGGCCAGCCGCTGTGCTTCCTTCAGCCGGGCTTCGCTCTCCTTCAGCGCGGCCTCGGTGCGGCGGCGGTCTGTGATGTCCTGCAAGGTGAACTGCAGCAGCGTCTGCCCCTCTGACTCGAAGCGCATCAGATTCACCTCTGCGTCCCACCGCGTTCCGTCCGGACGTTGGTGTAACCACTCGAACACCAGTGAGCCGGTGTCGGTGGCTTTGCCAATGTATTCGCGCGCCTTGGCGGGCGAAGGCGTACCGTCGTACTGCAAGGGGGCGGAAAATGCTTCGGGTGTCTGGCCAAGCACTTCCGAGCGGTGCTGGTAGCCGTAGATGTGGCAGGCCGCAGGGTTGCAGTCAATGACCTTCCCGGTGCTGGCGTCCAGAACGGCGGTGGGCACGTGCGAGCTTTCAAACATCCGCACCCGGAAGGCTTCGCCGGCAGCCACCGCTGCCTGACTGCGCGCCACGCGCATCAACAGCACGCTGATGAGGCCCCCGCAAACGAACAGCAGGGCGGCCAGCGTTGCTGTCACCACACGGCCCCGTTCGAACCCGGGTGTCAGGGGGGCCAGCACAGACGCATCGGACAGCCCGATGGCCACCACCAGGCCATAGGGGGCGATCCGATGCCAGCCATAGGTGCGCGCCACTTCATCCACATGGCCCCTGACACGGTAGATGCCTTGCTCCAGGCCCGGGTCCTGCACATAGGGCCGGTCGGGTGCGACCCGTGTGCCCATTGCTCCGATGTTGCCCCGGCTGCGCGCCATGAACGTGCCATCGGGGTGGATGAGGGCCACCACATCCTGGTCTGAGAGCTGCAAGGCAGCCAGCTTCTGCCCCACCCCTTCGCTCGACACCATCAGCTGAAGCACACCGTTGAACTGCCCGTCACGCATGATGGGGCGACTGACGATGAAGATCCAGCGATCGACCAGACGCGAGGGAACCGGCTTGCCGATGTGCATCTTGTCGCCGCCCGTTTTCTGAGCCTGGAAATGTGCACGGTCGCCCACGTAGGTCTGGTCTTCCTGCCCCAGGCTGTTGTAGATCACATAGCCGTCGGCATCGACCACGCTGGCATGGCTGATGAAGCCGGGCGGCAAGGTTTCCAGCACGCTGCGGACGACAGGCTCGAAAAGCACCGGATCGCGCAACCATTCCCGACGCAGGTCCAGCAGCTTCAGATCAAGCATGCTCAGCAGGATGCCCACCTGCCCGGCCATGGCGTCTGCCAGGTGCAGGCTGCGCTTTTCGGCTTGCTGCATGACCTGCTCGCGCAACTGCTCCCGGGAGCGCTCCGCCTGCCACCACAGCACGCAGGCCGCCAGCACGGTGAACAGCATCACCGCCAGAATCAGCGCGCGCGCACGGTTCTTCATGACTTGACTGCGCCCCGGAGCCCATTGCCTTCAATGCCTCGACCCGACCACCGTTGGCATGAACGCAGTTGCTGCCTGGAACGAGGCATCGAATACTTGTTGGGACGGATGGAAGGCATCAACGACACATTGTGTAACGTTTTTGTATTCTCGCAAGGAAACGGCGGCGTGGGTGTGAGAGGGTTGGCACCTTGCCGGAATTTTTCCGGACTGCGTTGTAATCTGCCAGCCCTGGAGGGTGCCTACACCTTGCGCCGTTGATGGAAATAGTGCATTGACAGACCTGCCAACGGATCACTCCGACCCGTATCGCATCACACCAGCAACAGGCTGGCCAGCCCCAGAAACGAAAAGAAGCCGATCACGTCGGTCACGGTGGTCAGCACCACGCCGCCCGCCAGCGCCGGGTCGATGCCCATGCGCCGCAGCACCAGCGGGATGGCCAGCCCGGCCAGCGCGGCACACAGCAGGTTGATGAGAATGGCCGCCCCCAGCACACCACCCAGTCCCCAGTTGCCGAACCAGACCACCGCCAGCAAGGCGATCACTCCGGCCCACAGCAGCCCGTTGAGCACCGACGTACCCATTTCGCGGTACACCAGCGCACGCAGGTTGCCATTCTGGATCTGTCCCAGCGCCAGGCCCCGGATCATCAGGGTGAGCGTCTGGCTGCCCGCGATGCCACCCATGCTGGCCACGATGGGCATCAGCACCGCCAACGCCACAAGTTGCGCCAGTGTGGCCTCGAACCGGCCAATCACCCAGGAGGCCAGAAAGGCGGTGACCAGATTGATGCCCAGCCACACCGCGCGCCGCTGCGCGCTCACCATCACTGGCGCAAACATGTCGGCTTCGTCGTCCAGACCGGCCATCTGCATCAGGGCGCGGTCAGCGTCCTCGCGGATCAGGTCGACCACGTCGTCCACCGTGATGCGACCGACCAGGCGTTGCTGCGCGTCCACCACCGGCGCAGAGAGCAGGTCGTGATCCTGGAACAGCCGGGCCACCTCGGTGTCGGGCGTTTCCAGCGCAATGCCCGCCACGTCGGTGTGCATCACTTCGGCCACGCGCCGTGCAGGCTCGGCCGTCACCAGCGCGCTCAGGCGCAACACGCCCTGGTAAATTCCCTGCCGGTCCACCACCATGAGCTGGTCGGTGTGCGACGGCAGGGTGTCGAGCAGGCGCAGGTAGCGCAGCACCGTGCCGATGCGCACATCGGCGCGCACCTCGATGTAGCTGGTGTCCATCAGGCCACCGGCGGAGTCGTCCGGGTGAGCCAGCAAGGTCTCGACCTGCTCGCGCCGGGCACCACTGACGGCCTGCATCAGAAGGGCGCTCAGGTCGTGCGGCAACTGCTGGATCAGGTCGACCAGGTCGTCGAGGTCGAGCGGCTGAACGGCGGCCACCAGATCGTCCGGGTCCAGTTCGCGCGCCAGCTTGGCGCGGATCTCGTCGTGCAGGTAGGTCAGCACCTTGCCGGCGCGATCGGTCTCGACCATGCTCCACACAACGACCCGCTCTGCGGGGGGCAGGGCTTCGAGCAGGCCGGCGACCTTGGCCGGGTGCATGCGGTGCAGCAGCTTGCCAACCCTCTTGAGCCGGCCTTCGGTCAGCGCCTCCCGCACGGCGGCCAGCTGGTTGACTGCAACGACCGAGAGCTGCGAATCGCTGGAACTCACGGCATCGACAGGATCTGCCGAATCGACCGGATCGCCCCGGACGGCCGCATCGGCGGCCAGCTGACGCGCCAGCGCGGCCTTCAGGTGCGGCAGGATGCGCCCCTCCATGGGGGCCGACACCTGCTGCCAGAGCGAGTCGCGCTCCTCCCGGTTCAAGGCCTCCACCAGCGCAGCGGCTTTGGCTGGGTGCATGCGCGCGAGCAGCTTGCGCACGCGCTTGTAACGGCGCTCGCGCAGCGCCTGCACGATGAGTTCGCTGTCGGTGACAGGGCCGGTTTCGGCGCCGGCATCAGATTCGGGGCTGGGCGTTTTCTGCATGGCGTTCACAAGGGCCAGACGATGAGCAACAAGGGCAGGCTGACGGCAATCACCAGCAGTTCGAGGGGCAGACCCAGGCGCCAGTAATCACCAAAACGGAATCCTCCCGGGCCGAGGATGAGGGTGTTGTTCTGGTGTCCGATGGGGGTGAGGAAAGCGCACGAGGCGCCGATGGCCACGGCCATCAGAAAGGCGTCGGAGCTCACATTCAGCGCATTCGCGGTTCCGATGGCGATCGGGCACATCACCGCGGCGGTGGCGGCGTTGTTCATCAGGTCGGACAGGAACATGGTGACGACCAGCACCAGGGCCAGCGTGACCACCGCATGGCCCTGCGCCACGCCGTCCATCAGCAGGCGTGCGAGCAGGTCGGCCGTGCCGGTGCTGGCCATGGCGCCCGCCACCGGAATGAGCGCGGCCAGCAGGGCGATCACCGGCCAGTCGATGTTTTCGTAGACGCTGCGGGGCGGCACGGTGCGCAGCACCATGGAGGCCAGCACACCCAGCGCAAAAGAGATCGCAGCCGGCAACAGGCCAAACGCGGCCCCCCCCACCGCCAGCGCCATGACGCCGCCGGCCAGCCAGGCCTTGCGCGGACTGGGAATGTGCAGTTCGCGCTCGGCCAGCGGCACACAGCCCTTGTCGGCTGCAAATGCGCCCATGGCGTCTGGTGGCCCCTGCATCAGCAGCAGGTCGCCCACCTGGAACCGCCACTCGCGCAGGCGGTCCATGGAGCGGTGACCCTGGCGGGACACCGCCAGCAGGTTGATTCCGTAACGCGTGCGCAGCAACAGGTCGCTGGCGGTCTGTCCCTGCAGACCGGAGCCCGGCAGCACCGCCAGTTCCATCAGCACGATATCGCGCGATAGACGGGGTTGTTCCTTGGGGTCCTTGTCCGGCTTGTCCTCAGTTTCGTCTGCCACTTCGCTTGCTTCTTCGCTTCCCCCTGCGCTCGCTTCTTCATTCGTCCCAGCGAAATCGCCCGGATCTTCGTTGCTGACCCTGTGACCGACTTGAATTTCTGGAGGCCCGGTCCTTTGATCTGGCAGGCCATCTGGCTTTGAGGTCCCAGCTTCGATACTGCCCAAGGCTTCAGCCTCAGCATCTTCGGGCTGTGCGTCCACTGGTCGCTTGGCCTCCTCCAGCCGCAGCCCCAGCTTGGAGAGCAGGCCTGACAGGGCATCCGCTTCGGCTTCCACAATCAGGATGTCCCCGGCCAGCACGCGGCGGTAGGCGCTGGGCGCGTTCACGCGCATGTCATGCCGGACCAGACCCACCACCTGCGCACCAGCGTCGTCGAGCTGTTTTTCGAGATCGTGCAAGGTCTGCCCCACACACTTGCTGCTCTTGGGTACGCGCACCTCAGTCAGATAGGCCCCGGTCTCGAAGCCTTCCAGGCCCGCCTGCCGGCGCACCGGCACCAGCCGCCACCCCACGAGGGCCACGAAAACCACCCCCAGAAGCGCAACCACCAGCCCCACCGGCGTGAAATCAAACATGCCGAAGCTGCCCGTTCCCTGCTGCGCCCGGAAGCCTGACACGATCAGGTTGGGCGGGGTGCCGATCAGCGTGGTCATGCCACCCAGAATGGTGCCGAAAGCCAGCGGCATGAGCACGCGACCAGGTGGCATGTCCAGGCGCCTGGCCAGTTGCATGGCCACTGGCATCAGCAATGCCATGGCACCCACGTTGTTCATGAAGCCCGAAAGCAAGGCACCCAGACCCACCAGCGCCGCCAGGCTGAGGGTGGGGCCGGCCTCGCGCGGCAGCACCCGGCGCGCCAGCACATCAACGGCGCCCGAAGTCTGCAGACCGCGGCTGAGCACCAGCACGCAGGCCACTGTAATCACGGCCGGGTGACCAAAACCGGAGAACGCCTCGGCGGCGGGGACCACGCCGGTGAGCACGCAGGCCAGCAGTGAGCCTACCGCCACCATGTCGTGGCGCCAGCGTCCCCACAGGAACAGTCCCACGGTGGCGGCAAGGATCGCAAGAATGACGTACTGGTCCTGGGTCATGAAGTTCCAACGGGAGGGCAGCGCGGGCTGCGATCACCGGCCCTGTTGAACCGGCATGCGAAGTATGCAGTCCAGTGCCGACGGCATTTCCTCAGCAGACTTCGGCCAGGACGCGGCTCCACCAGCCGGGCTGCACATGGCAGCTTCAAACCATCAGACCACACCGCTGGACACAAGCAGACTGCGCAGCAGTTCGCTCAGACCATCCCAGACGATCTGCACGCCCAGACACAAGAGAATGAACGCCGACAGGCGCAGGAAGATCACGGTGCCGGCCTCGCCCAGCGGTTTGAGAAGGCGCTCGGCATAGCGGAACGCGAGGTACAGCAGGATGCCGATGGCCAGCAGCGCCAGCGTCCCTCCAGCCATATGGGCCACCGATCTCGCGATTCGCTCGTCGTTGAGCGACACGCCCACGGTGATGGCGGCTGCGATGGAGCCCGGGCCGCAGCTGATCGGGAACGTCAGCGGGTAGAACGCCTGTCGTTTGGCCATCTCGGGTGTGAACGACTCGGCCAGCTCGGTGCGGCTGTCCACCGTGGACTGGGTGGCGGTGATGAGCCGCCACGCCGTGGCCGCCACGATCAAACCGCCGCCCACCCGCACGATGGGCAGGGAGATGCCGAAAAATTCCAGCACATACGAACCGACCAGCATCGAACCCAGCATGAGCGCGAACATGTTGCGGGCGATCCTGCGCGCCAGCATGGCCCGCGTGCGCGGCGACGCACCATCGGTGAGCCCCAGGAAAATCGGCGCCGTGGCCGCCGGGTTCAGGATCGGCAGAAGCGCAGCGAAGGCGAAAAGGAAGCTCTTGCCAAAGGCAAGCAACAGTTCTGTCGTCAAGGCAATGCTTCCGTCAGCGACCCGTGATGGCGGGATTGTCCGGAACCGTGGCCACCGGTGGATCGATCATGTCGCGCATGCGCCGGCGCAAAGCCTTGTCGCGCCGCTGCTCTTCGTTCCAGTCGTCACGCACGCCGCGCCACAGCGCGATGGCCATGAGCACGATCACCGCGGTGAAGGGCAGCGCAAACACGATGGTGGCGGTCTGCACCGCCTTGAGGCCGCCGGCCAGCAACAGGCTGATCGCAATGCCCGAGACCAGCACACCCCAGATGATCTTCACGCGCGCGCTGGGGTCGGCCTTTCCGCCGGTGCTCATCATGCCCAGCACCAGGGTGGCCGAGTCGCCCGAGGTCACGAAGAACACCAGCACCAGCACGGTGGCGATGCCTGCGAGCAGACCGGACATGGGCAGGGCTTCGAACATGGCGAACAGCGCGGTGGACACGTCTGCACCCACGGCCTCGGCGATCGGCAAGCCTTGCATGATTTCCATGTTCAACGCGGTGCCGCCAAACACCGAGAACCAAACGAAGGCGGCCAGTGTGGGCGCCAGGACCGTGCCCAGGATGAATTCACGGATGGTGCGGCCGCGCGACACACGGGCAATGAACAGGCCCACGAACGGCGACCAGCTCACCCACCAGGCCCAGTAAAAGACCGTCCAGCCGCTGACCCAGCCGCTGTCGCGGAACGGTGTCATGCGCAGGCTCATGCGCACGAACTCGCTCACATAGCTGCCCAGGGTATTGGTGAAGGTGTCGATGATGGCCACGGTGGGACCCATCGTGAACACGGCCAGGGTGAGCAGCACCGCCAGCACGAGGTTGATGCTGGAGAGCCACTTGATGCCCCGTGTGACCCCGGTCACGGCCGATGCCAGGAACAGCACCGTGACGACGGCGATGATGCCGACCTGCGAGGCATTGCCCACCGGCAAACCGAAAACAGCGTTGAGTCCGCTGTTGATCTGCAGCGCGCCCATGCCCAGCGAAGCCGCCACGCCGAAGGCGGTGGCGATCACGGCCAGCACATTGACCACGGGGCCCAGCTTCTTCAGCGGCGCCCAGGGCAGCGTTTCCACGGCCGTGCTCACCAGGGCGGAGCCGCCCTTGCGGAACTGGAAGAAGGCAATGGCCAGGGCCACGATGCTGTACACCGCCCAGGGGTGCAGCCCCCAGTGGAAGAAGCTGTAGCGCATGGCTGCCGAAGCGGCTTCGGGCGTGTTGGCCTCGATGCCGGGCGGCGGTGCGCCGTAGTGCGAGATCGGCTCGGCCACACCCCAGAACACCAGGCCAATGCCCATGCCGGCGGCAAACAGCATGGCGAACCAGGAGCCCATGGAGAACTCGGGCTCATCGTCTTCACCTCCCAGCTTGAGGTCGCCATAGCGGCTGAAGGCCAGCACGATCGCCAGGACGACCAGGCCCAGCACCGACCACAGGTAGAACCAGCCGAAGTCGCGGGTGACAACAGTCAGCGCGGTATCGAACACGGACCCGAGCGAGGCAGGGGCAATGACGCCCCAGAAAACAATGGCCAGGATGAGCCCGGCCGAGACGATGAGCTGCATGGAAAAACTCCTCCAGAAAGGGGTGCCCGCCTGTGTGGCGCCGTCTTGTGGTGACGGTCGAGTCGGCCCGGCCTTCAGGGCGCGGACGATGGCGGATGCACCGGATCGGCGGTGAGGGAATCGACGGCGGCGGTGGCCCGATGTGTCGGCTGGGACCGGCACCGAGGCGCTCGAACAGGGCGGTGAGCGGGTGCAGGGAAACCGTCAGCAAGGACCGGCACCACCAGCGCAGGGTGCGCGCCAGCCATGCCGTCGGAAGGGCCATGATTGTCGCAGCGATCACCGAGGTGCGTGGATGGCCCTGGACAAACCCGAGCAGGCCCCAAGGTTGGGGCGAGGTGGTTAGGGTCGGGGCCCATGACCGCCACGCCCGCGCCAGCCAACCCCGCCACCCGACACCCCGAGTGGGTGGAGAGCCTCTACGAACGCCTGGCCGAGGACGACGAGGGCCGCGTGTGCAAGGCGATCAGCGAAAGCGCCTGCCGCGAAGCCCCCGGCAATTTCCTGCGCAATCTGGTGGCCAACACGCTGAGCAACATCGCCGACCGGCTGGCCAGCGCCAAGACCACGCTGCCCTGGCTGCTGATGCAGCTGGGTGCGCCGGCCTGGATGCTGAGCCTGCTGGTACCGATCCGCGAATCGGGTTCGATGCTGCCGCAGATGGCGATTGGCGCCTGGGTGCGGCGGCAGCCGGTGCGCAAATGGGTGTGGGTCTGGGGCGGGTTGGTGCAGGCGCTGAGCCTGGCCGGGCTGGGGTGGGTGGGCATCACCCTGACCGGCACGGCCGCCGGCTGGACAGTGATCGCGCTGCTGGTGGTGTTCAGCCTGGCGCGCGGCGCCTGCTCCGTGGCCTACAAGGACGTGCAGGGAAAAACCGTGCCCAGGACGCGGCGCGGGCGCCTGGCGGGCTGGATCAGCGCCGCCTCCGGCCTGGCAGCGCTGGCAGTGGGCGTCGGGCTGGGCTTCGTGCCTGGCGATTCCTCGATGGCGCTGGTGGTGGGCCTGCTGCTGGCCGGTGGCGCACTCTGGGGCATGGCCTCGCTCACCTTCTCGCGCATCGTGGAAGAACCCGGTGCCACCGAAGGCGGGGCCAACGGGCTCCGCGAAGCGTTGGCTCAGCTGTCGGTGCTGCGCGACGATGCGCCGTTCCGCCGCTTCGTGATCGCGCGCGCACTGGCCATGGGTTCAGGTCTGGCCGCCCCGTTCTACCTGGCGCTTGCGCGCGACGACCTGGGCCAGGCCTTGGGCTGGCTCGGCGTGTTCATCGCGGTGGAGGGTCTGGCCTCGCTGCTGAGCTCGCCGGTGTGGGGGCGCTGGGCCGACCGCTCCAGCCGGCAGGTGTTCGCAGCCGCGTGTGCGCTGGCCGCCCTGCTGTCCATTGGCGTGGCGCTGGGGGCTTGGGCTGGCCTGTCACCCACGGTGGCGCTGGTGTTCTACCCGGTGGCCTTTTTCGGTCTGGGCGTGGCACACGCCGGCATCCGGCTGGGCCGCAAGACCTACCTGGTCGACATGGCCGAAGGCAACCAGCGCACGGTGTACGTGGCGGTCAGCAACAGCGTGATCGGTGCGCTGTTGCTGTTCACAGGCCTGCTGGGGGCGGCTGCGGCGCTGGTATCGGTGCCCGGCACGGTGCTGCTGCTGGGCGTGGCCGGCCTCGCGGGATCGGCGATGAGCCTGCGCTGGAAGGAAGTCTCGGACTGACCTGCCAGCATCGACGGGCACTGCCGCACGTTCATTCGCCGCTGTCGATCGGCGGCAGCAGGTGTTTAGATTGCGCCACCATCTCGTGAACGCGCCCCTGTAGCGCGTTCACCATCTGGTCGAGCAGCGCGCGCTCATCAGGTGACAGTGCGCTCGCCAGATCCCGGTTGATGGCCGCCACGCGCGGAAAGATCGACTGGTACACGCGCCGCCCTTCCTCGGTCAGGAACACGTGCACTTCGCGCCGGTCTGACGGCTTGGGCTGGCGGCTGATCAGCTTCTTGTCGGCCAGGCGGGTGAGCGTGCGCGACGTGCGTGCACGGTCAAGCATGGCGTGTTCGGCCAGCTCACTGGAGAGCACGCCCTCGTGCTCCGACAGAAACGACAGCACCCGCCATTCGCGTCGGGTGAGCCCAAATTCGTGCTCGCACACGTGCACCACCAGCCGACTGGCGGTGATGTGGATGCGGTAGAGCCGGTACAGCAGCAGGTCGGTCTGCACCTGCGGGTGGGTCAGTCGGTCGTCGGGGGTCATGGGCTGCCTTTGCGCAGGGAGGCCGGATCACCTCAGGGAAAACACCTGCCTTGATTGATTTCTGCAATTCATTGTCACTGCATAGCATGGGGCCTGCACCGGGGAAGGGAAGCCCCTCCGCACCGCTTTCGGCGCCCCTCCCCGCAAGGGGGGCACATCCCAGGGTCCGGCAAAACTGGTCATTTAAGCGTTCTGGATTTGGGCCCATTCGCTCGCTGCTGGAACGGTTTTTCTTCTGGACATTTTATTTTTCGAGGCAATCACCATGAACATCGCTTTTTCCCGCCGCCCCCTTCTGTGCGCGCTTGCTGTCCTTGGTCTGGGTCTGTCTGTTTCGCTGGCTGCAGCGCAAGACACCTACCCGTCCAAGCCGGTGAAGTTCATCAACAACTTTCCGGCCGGTGGTCCGTCGGATCTGCTGGCGCGCTCGGTGGCGGCGGTGTTGCAGGAGACGCTGAAGCAGCCGTTCGTGGTGGAGAACCGAGCCGGTGCGTCAGGCAACATCGGGGCCGACGCGGTGGCGCGCAGCCCGTCCGATGGCTACACCGTGCTGTTCGGTATCGACACCACCTTCACCATCAATCCCCACCTCTACAAAACCATGCCCTTCAAGGCCAGCGACTTCAAGCCGGTGGTGGTCATGGCCTCGTCAGGGCTGATGGTGGGTGTGCATCCGTCCACCGGTATCAAGACCCTGCCAGCGCTGGTCGAGGCAGCCAAGTCCAAGAGCCTGAACTTCAGCTCGGCCGGCAGTGGCGCCCCCGGGCACCTCGCGGTGGAATTGTTCAATGAAGCCACGCAGACCAAGCTGAACCACATTCCCTACCGGGGCAACACACCCGCCGTCACCGCCGTGCTCGCGGGTGAGGTGGACGGCGGCGCGCTGGCCACGCCGGGCATGCTGCCGCACGTGCAGGTGGGCAAGATCACCGCGCTGGCGGTCACCAGCCGCCAGCGTTCGCGCCTGGCACCCGATCTGCCCACGGTCGGCGAGCTGGGCCTGGGCCGGCTGGAACAGGAGGTGCTGTACGTGGTGATGGCGCCGGCCGCCACGCCTGAGGCGGTGATGCAGACGCTGCAAAAGCACATTGTGGAAGCACTGCAACGTCCCGAAGTGCAGGCCCGCATGGGCAATCTCGACCTGTTCTTCGAAGGCCTCACCGGTGACGCCGCGGCCAAGCGCATCGGCGACCTGTCCAACCGCTATGGACCCATCGTCAAGGCCACCGGCATGAAGGTGGAGTGAGCGCGAGAATGATCAGCACCATGCAACGACCCAACATCATTTACATCGTCTCAGACGACCTCGGCTTTGCCGACCTGGGCTGCTACGGCGGCCGTGAGGCGCAATTTGGCCCAGTGTCACCGAACATCGACCGCCTGGCGGCCGGCGGGATGAAGTTCACCCAGGGCTACGCCAATTCGCCGGTGTGTTCGCCCACGCGGTTTGCGCTCATGACCATGCGGTATCAGTACCGTCTGCGCGGCGCGCTGGAAGAGCCCATCAACAGCCGCAGCAAAGGCAGCGAAACCCTGGGCCTGCCCACCAGCATGCCCACCCTGCCTTCGCTGCTGCGCGACGCAGGCTACAGCACCGGCCTGGTGGGCAAGTGGCATCTGGGCTACCCGCCGCATTTCGGCCCTCAGCGCTCGGGCTACGACGAGTTCTTCGGCATCATGGCCGGCGGGGTCGACTACTTCACCCACTGCTCGTCCACCGGCGACCACGACCTCTACATCGGCGAAATCTTGACCCCCGACCCTGGCGAAGCCAGGCCCGCCGAGGGGGCGCCGTCGTCCTTGGGGCGGCCCGGCGGACGACTGGTACCGCACAAGGAAGTGGGCTACCTCACCGATGTGTTCTCGGACCGCGCAGTGGACTACGTGAACCGCCACGCCGAAAGCGCCAGGGCAGGCAAGCCCTTCTTCCTGAGCCTGCACTACACCGCGCCGCACTGGCCATGGGAAACGCGGGACGACGCCCACGTTGCGCCCGAGGTGGCGAAGAACCTGTTCCATCTCGACGGCGGGAACATCCACAGCTACCGCAAGATGATCCATCACATGGATGAGGGCATCGGCCAGATCATGGCGGCGCTGCGCGCACAGGGGCTGGAACAGGACACCCTGGTGGTCTTCACCAGCGACAACGGCGGCGAACGCTTCAGCGACAACTGGCCGCTGGTGGGTGGCAAGATGGACCTGACCGAGGGCGGCATCCGCGTGCCGTGGATCGCGCACTGGCCGGGTGCCATTGCGCCCGGCACCACCAGCCTGCAGCACTGCATGACCATGGACTGGTCGGCCACCATGCTGCACCTGGGTGGCGGCCAGGCCCACCCGGACTACCCGCTCGACGGCGTCGACCTGCGGCCCGTGCTGCGCGAGCCGGCGCACACCTTTGACCGACCGCTTTACTGGCGCATGAACCACCGCGGCCAGCGTGCCCTGCGTGTGGGCGACTGGAAGTACCTGATGGTCGACGGCCACGAGTACCTGTTCAACCTTCCGGCGGACGAACGCGAACGCGCCAACCAGGCCAGACGCGAGCCGCAGCGGATGGAGGCCATGCGTGAACAGTGGCTGGACTGGAATGCCACCATGCCGGCGATTCCGGCCGACGCGACGGTGAGCCTGGGTTTTTCTGCGAAAGACATGCCGCAGAGATAGAGATCACCCCCTGAGGGATCTGGTCTCCCCCCTGCGCCGCTGACCCGGCTTCCCCCCCTCACTGGCGCCTTCGGCCTGGAAGGGGGACGCACCCCTGTGGCCCGGCAGAGCCGGTTCCACGGGTGCCCTGGACGAAGGCATGGCTCGCCTCGTGCCGGGATGAGGCTGCAGATAAAGCAAGTTCTGTCGTTTCCCCCACGCTGTTGCGGATTGATCATTCGGGTGTCATTTGGGCGCGCTGGCGATTGCTACCATCGCTGCATGCTCCATCACGATGCTTCGGCCACCCGCGCCGCCCTGCCTTTTGACCTTCTTGTGCCCGCGCTTCGCGAGCGCTTTGCTGGAAGCTGCGAGACGCCGCAGCGCCATGTGCACACCATTGCCACGCCGGGCGGCAGCCGAATGACCTCGCTCATCATGCCCTCGTGGATGCCCGGCCGGTACTACGGTGTGAAGGTGATCAACATTGCGCCGGGCAACGCGGCCAAAGGCCTGCCTGGTCTGCACGGCAGCTATCTGCTGTTCGATGCCACCACCGGCGTGCCACTGGCCGTCGTCGATGGGACCGAACTCACCACCCGCCGCACCGCTGCCGCTTCCGCGCTGGCGGCTTCGTTTCTGGCGCGCGAAGACGCCAGTCACCTGCTGGTGGTGGGGGCGGGCGCCGTCGCTGCCCTGCTGCCTGCGGCCTACAGCGCGGTGCGCAACCTGCAGCGGGTGTCGGTGTGGGCACGGCGGCCCGAGCAGGCCGAGGCGCTGGCCACGCAGTGGCGCACCGCAGGGTTCGATGCCCAGGCCGTGACCGACCTGCCAACTGCCTGCGGGGAAGCCGACATCATCAGTTGCGCCACCCTGGCCACCGAACCGGTGGTACACGGTGCCTGGCTCGCACCCGGCTCGCACCTGGATCTGATTGGCAGCTTCACGCCGGGCATGCGAGAGGCAGACGACGCCTGCTTTGCGGATGCGCGCGTGTTCGTGGACACCGAAGAAGCCCTGGAAAAGAGCGGCGACCTGCTCGGCCCGCTGTCGCGTGGCGTGGTACGCGAAGACGAGGTGCGCGGCACCCTCACCACACTGTGCAAAGGTGTGGCCACGGCACGCCGCTCGCCCAGCGACCGCACCGTGTTCAAGTCGGTCGGTACAGCGCTGGAAGATCTCGCTGGCGCGGTGCTCGTGTACGAAAGCAGCCTGTCCCGCTGAACCCTTGGGAGGGTGATCTGGACCCTTCCTGAGCCACTCATCACGCTGACGGACACAGCAAAACCGTATAGGCTGTGTTCCACGAGACGGATCGCATCAAGCGGCGCACCGCGACCTCTTCAAATCCAAGCGCATGACCATCTCCCGCAACAGCCTGGCTGCCTACCTCGCACTGGCCTTCACCCTGATTTCGGTGGCACTCACCCTGCTGCTCACCGCCTACAGCGACCGGGCCGCCAGCACCCGTATCCGCGCCAGCATCGGCAACAACCTGTCCGAACTGGCCAATCAGACCGCGAGTCGGCTGGATCGCTCCATGTTCGAGCGCTACCGGGAGGTGCGACTCATCACCGACCGGCTGCACGACACCCAGGACCTCGACAATGTGCGGCGGGAACTGGCGGCGCTGCAGGAGAGTTATCCGGCATACGCCTGGATCGGCTTGACCGACACCCAGGGGCGCGTGATGGCCGCCACGCGCGGCATGCTGGAAGGCGTGGATGTGTCAGGGCGCCCCTGGTTCACGAACGCGATCAACAACGTGCACATGGGGGATGTGCACGATGCCCTGCTGCTGTCCCGGCTGCTCGGCGCCAACGACAGTGAGCCCCTGCGTTTTGTCGACATTGCCTTTCCAATCACCAACGCCAACGGCCAGATCGCCGGCGTACTGAGTGCGCATCTGTCGTGGCAGTGGGCCAAGGACATCGAGCACGAGATCTTCGTGCCTGTGGGTCGCAGCCGCACCGTCGATCCATTGATCGTCTCCAGCACTGGGGCGGTCCTGCTGGGTCCGGCCGATCTGCTGGGGCAGACACTGGACCTGCCCAGCCTGAGCGCTGCGCTGCGCAATGACACCGGTCACGTGCGCGAGACCTGGCCCGACGGTCGCGAGTACCTGGTGGGCTACAGCAGGGACCAGGGCTTCGATGCCTATCCGGGCCTGGGCTGGCGTGTGCTGGTGCGGCAGGATACCGGCGAGGCATTTGCGCCGGTCAACCAGTTGCATCAGCAGCTGTTGATCGGCGGCTTTGCATTGGCCGCGCTGTTCTCATTGATCGGGTGGCTGGTGGCCAGGCGCATCACCCGGCCGCTGCAAGACCTGGCCGAGGTGGCCCAAGGCATCGAAGCCGGCTATGAGGTGAAAGCCCGAAGCACCGGCGTCTACGACGAAGTGGCGACCCTGGGTCGGGCGTTCAACTCTCTGATCGCCAAGCTGCAACGGAACGAGGCCGAGATGCGCCAGCTCAATGTATCGCTGGAGCGGCGGGTGCAGGAACGCACCGCCGAATACGAGGCCACCATCGATCAATTGCTTGAAAGCCGTGAGCGACTCCAGACCGTCATTGAAACCACACAGGACCCCTTCATAGCGACGGATTTCGAAGGGCACATCACCGAGTGGAACGGCCCCGCCGAAAGGCTTTTTGGCTGGAGTCGAAACGAAGTGCTGGGCGAACTGTTGCCCGACATCATCCTGCCCGAGCGCCACCAGGACGTGTTCATCAAGGCGGTGGCGCATTTCCTCACCACCGGACATGCCCCCTTCGCCGACCAGACACTGGAGCGCACGCTGGTCAAGCGCGACGGCACGGAGTTTCAGGTGTCCATGAAGATCCGCCTGATCAACACCGGCAAGCTGCAGCAGTTCAGCGCCTTTCTTCAGGCAGTGCCTGCCAGCCCCTCACGACCCTGAAGGAAGCGGGTGCTCAGCTTCCGGCAGCTTCGCCCACGGCGTCTTTCACGCACTTGCGGGTGAAGCTGGTCTTGGCAGCGCCGTACAGCTTGCGCTCGGTCGCGGTGGTCTCGCACGCTGTGGTGGCATCGCGCTCGCACTTGGTGAGAAAAGAGGTTTTGGCAGCACCCGCCAGCTTCTTTTCAGCCGCAGCGGCCGTGCACGTCGCGCCCTGCGCAAAGACCTGGGTGGACAAGACCATCAGCATGGAACACACCGTCAAGGAAGACTTGAACATGCAGAACTCCATCGCAAGTGAAGACAGCGGACAAGCATACGCCAAGACGGCCATTTTGTGACAAGGTGTTTCATCCTGTCTGGCCGCCTGTTTTTTCAGCAGACCCTGGCGCGCCTGAAAAACCGGGGCCTGCGAGAGTTGTGCAAGGACTTTTCCACAGCTTCAGACACAGGCAGTGTGGGCAAGTTCACGCTGGACAATTGCGAATTTTTCCGAGGATCCCTGAATGCATGGGCCTGTCACCATGAAAAACCCCGCAGGGCCGGGGAGGCACTGCGGGGTTGCGGGCTCGGTGAGAGGCGAGAAAACGATCAGCGCTCCCAGTCACGCTCAGGCTGTGCACCGCGCGCTTTCACGGCGGTGATGTACTGGCTCAGCAAAGACTTCGCCGGCACACCTCGGGCCTCATTGTTCTTCACCCATTCCTGCGACAGCGGGGGCAGCGAGTCGATCCACTTGCGACGGTCGGCTTCCGACATCGGTGTCACGGTCACGGGCGGGTTCTGGGTCTTGCCCACTTCGACCATGCGATCCATGGCGGTCTGGTGACGCTGCACCAGGTCTTCCCCGTGGCGGCGCGAGTATTCGGCGCCGGCTTCGCGCATGGCGGTCTGCACCTCGGGTGGCAGCTTGGCCCAGCTGTCCTTGTTGATGGCCAGGCCGCCAGAGAACACCACGCCCATGTTCACCTTGGTGATGTAGGGCGCCACCTCGTAGATCTTGGTCGGCAGGATGCCGGTGGCCAGCGAAACCACACCCTCGGACACACCGGTCTGGATGTCGGTGTAGAAGGTGGTGAGCGCGCCATCCACCGGCGTGGCGCCCACGCCGCGCAGCCACAGACCCAGAATGCCCGGTGCCGAGATCTTCTTGCCCTTGAGGTCGTCGATCGATTTCACCGGAAACTTGGTGTAGAGGTCATAGGTGTCCGACCCTGTGGCACCCAGGAACACCAGGTTGTATTTGTCCCACTCGTTGCGGAACGCCGGGTTCTTGTCGATCAGCTCGTTCATAGCGCCCAGCACGATGCGCGAGTCGCTGGTAACGAACGGGGTGTGCACGCTGAGCTGGCTGATCGGCATCTTTGCCGGCTCCAGGTAGCTGAACACCCAGCCGATGTCTGTGATGCCCTGCTCCACCGAAGTGAGCGTGGCGTTGGCCTTGTAGAGCTGGCCGCCAAAGGCCTCTCGCCACTGGATCTTGTACTTGCCGCCGGCGGCCAGGCGCTTGTCCACCTCGGGCATGAACACCTGCGGAATGAAGCCCACCCACGGGATGGTGGTGGGGTGGCTCGAAGCCACAGTGAGGTTGATCACCTGCTGCGCCGCAGCGCCCAGGGGCACGGTGGCTGCGAAGGCGGCCGTGGCCGCCAGCCGGACGAAGGTCGAACGTTTCATGCTTGTCTCCTGTTGTAGATGGATTTTTTGGTGGTCTGCGCCACCGGGCTTAGGGGAAACGGTTGAAGAATGGTTCAGAAATTCGGCTTCAGTCCACCTGTGCGCCGGACTGGCGCACCAGCACGGCCCATTTGTCGACTTCAGCGCGACCGAAGGCGGTCATGGCCTCGGCGCCCAGCGGGCGTTGCTCGACACCCTGGGCCAGCAACTTGCCGGCGACTTCGCTGCTGGCCAGTGTCTTGGCCGCCGAGTCACGCAGACGCGCCAGCACGGGAGCGGGCGTGGCGGCCGGTGCGTAAAGCATGAACCAGGCCACGAGGTCGAATTCGGCACCCACCTGTTCGGCCACACTGGGCACCTCGCGCGCAGCGGCGCTGCGCTGTGCGCTGGACACGCCGAGCGCACGCAGGCGGCCCGCCTGCATGTGCGGCAGCACGGCGGCCGGGTGGTAGAACATGAAGTCGGCGCGGCCGGCGATCACGTCGCTCATGGCCATGCCACCTTCCTTGTAGGGCACATGCAGCATCTGGCCACCCAGGCGCGCCTTGAGCAGTTCACCAGCGAGGTGGCCCGAGGTGCCGTTGCCGGCCGACGCGAACGAAGCGCCCTGCCCCTGCGCGGCCCGCGCCTTCAGGTCAGCCAGGGTCTTGATGGGGCCATCGGACGAGGTCACCAGGAAGGTGGGGGTGTAGCCCACCAGCGCGATCGGTGCAAAGTCCTTCAACGGGTCGTAGCTCAGGTTGCGGAACAGCGTGGCGTTGATCGCGTGCGTGCCCACCGTGCCCATGATGAGCTGGTAGCCATCGGCCTGGCCGCGTGCCACCAGCGCAGAACCCGTGGTGCCACCGGCGCCGGCGCGGTTGTCCACGATCAGCGGCTGACCGAGTTCGCGGCCCATCGCTTCGCCGACCACGCGCGAGATGATGTCGGTGGTGGTGCCGGCACCGAAGGGCACGATCAGGCGCACCGGCTTGTCGGGAAAGGTCTGGGCGTGTGCGGTGGGCAGGCCCAGCGCGCTGGCGGTGGCGGCCAGCACCATCATGGCGTCGCGGCGGTTGGGGTGGCGGGGGGTGGTGTCGGTCATACAGTCTCCTTGTGGTGTTCAGTGGGTTCGGCCTGGCGCTGTGGCCAGCCGTTGGCGTAGAGGGCGTTGTGTTCGCCCAGCGTGGGAGGCGGTGCGACGTCGAGGGTTCGCTGGCCGTCAAAACTGATGGGTGAGCGCACCGTGCGCGAAGCGCCCATCACCGGGTGGTGGGTGTCCACGAACAGCTGCAGGTGCCGCGCCTGGGCGTCATCGGGCACTTCGTCGGTGCGGTACATGGGCGCGTGGGGCACGTCCTGCGCCACCAGCCGATCACACCACTCGGTGCGCGGGCGTTGCTTGAAGATGCCACCGAGCACGTCGATGAGCGCATCCTGGTTTTCGATGCGTGCGCTGCGGTCGCGGAAGCGTTCGTCGTCAAAGATGTCGGGTCGTTCCATGGCCACGGCCAGGCCCTGCCAGAATTTTTCCGGTGACGACATGTGCAGCGCAATCCAGCCTCCGCAGGCGCATTCGAGCACGTAGCTCTGCGACACACTGGGTCGGCTGTAAGGGCCCATCACCTCGCCCACCGAAAACAGGTGGGTGAAGGCGTCCAGGTTGAAGTGCGCCATGGCCTCGAACATGGACACGTCAACGCGGCGCCCCTGTCCGCTGACCTGCCGTTCGAACAAGGCACCCAGAATGCCGAAGGCGGCGTAATAGCCGGTCATGGCATCGGCGATCGCCGGGCCCACCACGCGCGGGTTGGCGGGGTTCACCAGCAAGCGCAGATAGCCGCTGGCGGCCTGGGCCACGGTGTCGTAACTGGGGCGCGCAGCGGCGGGGCCGTCCTGGCCGAAGCCGCTGATGGCACAGTAGACCAGGCGCGGGTTGAGGGCGCGCAAGCGATCTTCGCCCGCGTGGATCTGGTCGGCAAAGCCGGGGCGGAAGTTCTGGATATAGACGTCGGCGCCTTCGATCAACCTGTCGAAGGTTTCGCGGTCTTCCGGTTTGCGTGTGTCCAGCGCCACGCTGTGCTTGTTGCGGTTGTAGGTCTGGTAGTGCGGGCTGTAGAGGCCGCCTTTGAATGCGCGGAAAGGATCGCCACTACCGGGCAATTCCACCTTCACCACCTCGGCACCCATGTCGGCCAGCATCATGGACGCGGCGGGCCCGGTGATGAAGGTGCCGTGTTCGACAACGCGGAGGCCTTTGAGTACCTGGGTCATATCAATGCTCCACCGCGCAAAGGCGGGAATCAAGTTGCTGCAGGGGGCTTTGTCCAGGAACACCGCGGAACTGGCTATGCCAGGCCGCAGGTGTTGTCCACCTCCCGCCGAAGGCGAGAGAGGGGGGCTGAGGGCCGCGGCTCCGAGCCTGCCTGCGCAGGCTTGGACAGCCCGAAGAAGCTTCGCCTCTGGCAAGGCTGCGGCCTGCAAGGCAGGCGAAGCGGCGCGGGGGCTGTTTCATATCTTCTGGTCGGGCACGAAGCCGTCGGGCACGTGCCCGGTGTAGCGCTGCTCCAGCGTGGCCTGGTACGACAGCGCGAAGCCGATGGGCGCTTCCAGTTCTTCGCTCATGTGGGCGATGAGACCCGCACAACGCGCCAGCATGGGCACGCCCTTGAGCGCATTCAGTGGAAAGCCAACGCCCAGCAGCACGGCAGGGATGGCGGCCGACACGTTGAGCTTGAGCGGCTTGCCAATCACTTCGGGCAGCACCGCTTCCACCGCTTCGGCGATCTGAACGAAGCGTTGACCACCGCCGGCCTTCTTCGACACCGCAAACAGCGCGTCGACACGCGGATCGCGCTCCTTGTGCAGCGGGTGGCCGTAGCCGGGCACCGCCTGCTTGCGTGCCCGCCATTCCCCCACCACCGCACGAGCAGCCGCCTGCAGGTCGTCACCGTGGGCCGGTGCGGCGCGGTCGATCTCATCAAACAGGCGGCCCGCGGTTTCCGAAGCACCCAGAATGACCGAGCCGCAGCCCAGGATGCCGGCGGCCACGGCGCCCTGCAACGCATCGGGCGCGGCGGCCAGCGTCATGCGCGCGGCCTGCACGCTGGGCACCAGGCCGTGCTCGGCAATCGCCACCAGGGTGGCGTTGAGCACCGCGCTGGCCGGTGCATCGGGCTTCTTCCCGGTGAGCAGCAGGTAGAAGTAGTCGGCGAAGTTGACCTGGCCGATCAGGTCCTGGCACAGGTCCTGGCCGCGCACCACGATGGCGTCGGCGTTGGAAGCACAAATGGCGGAATGCGGCACGGTGGCCTTGCCGATCTTCAAAGGAATCTCCGGTGGGTAATGGGACAGTCGGACCGACTGGGCCGGTCAGCTCTTCACGAGCTGGAAGTCGTAGGTGGCGCTGTGGTACGGCTTGTCCATGACTCGACCGTCGGGCGCGGTGCCCGGGGCATGGGCCGTGAACGGCACGATCAGGCTGTTGCGCACGCCAAAGACGGCGTCGGAATCGAGGTACGGGCTGTCGGCCACGAACAGGTGGGTGGTCACGGTCTGATGACCGGGCGCGTACACCTTCATGTGGATATGACCCGGCCGGTTCGGGTGGCGGCCCATGCGGGTGAGCATCTGCCCCACCGGGCCGTCATCGGGCACCGGATAGAAGCTGGGCTTGATCGACCAGAAGCGGTAGCGGCCTTCGGCGTCGGTGTGAAAGCGTGCGCGCAGACGCATGCCCGCATCGTCACCCATCTGCATGTCGTAGACGCCTTCACCATCGCCAGACCACACGTCCATGCAGCAGTTGGCAATCGGCTTGCCTTCGGTATCGGTCACGCGGCCGTGGTAATAGGCCGGCTCGCCTGGCATGTTCTCGCCAATGTCCGCACCCAAGGGCAGTGCCGGTGCGCCTTCCCAATAGAACGGCCCCTGCACCGTGGCTTCGGTGGGCTTGCCGGTGCTGCCGCTGTGCTCAAACGCCTTGGCGGCCTTGAGCTGGTTCAGTGCCACCACCAGCATCGAAATGCCCAGGGTGTCGGAGAGCAAGATGAACTCCTGGCGCTTGTCGTCGCACTTCTGGCCGGTGGCGGTGAGGAACATGATCGCGTTGATCCATTCTTCCTCGGTCAGCTCCACCTCACGAACGAAAGCGTGGGCGTGCTTCACCAACGCACCCATGACCCGTTTGAAGCGCGGGTCCTGGCAATCGGCCATGCGGTCGAGCACGGCCTGGGTGATGTCTTCGGCTTCGAGTTGAGCCATGGTTTTGTCTCCGGCGTCTTGTTTGAAACTGGTGCCAGTCTAGGCACTGACAAGCGGCGATGGAAGTGATGATTTTCAACAGCTATGATCGATGCCATCAATACATGAATTAAGGGTTTCCCCTTGGAACTGCGGCATCTTCGCTACTTCGACGCCATCGCCGAAACCCAGAATTTCACCCGCGCGGCGGAGCGTCTGCACGTCACGCAATCGACCCTTTCGCACCAGATCCGGCAACTGGAAGAAGAACTGGGTCTGGTGCTTTTCGACCGCAGTCACAAGAAGGTGGCGTTGACCGAGGCGGGTGAGATGTTGCGCAGCCATCTCATGCCCGCGTTGCAGCAGATCGACCGCGGCCTGCAGGCGATGAGCCACCCGGCAGAAACGTTGTCGGGCGAAATCCGCATCGCCGCCACGCACAGTTTCAATACCCGGCTGGTGCCCCTGTGCGTCTCGTCGTTCCTGAGCCACCACCCGGGCATTCGGGTCAGCGTGGAAGAGCTGTCGGCCAGCCTGATCGCCAAGCGCCTGGTCAGCGGGCACCTGGAGCTGGGGGTGTCGTACCGTCCAGAAGACCGCTCGGAACTGTGGTTCGAGCCGCTCTACAACGAAGAGTTGAAGCTGGTGGTGTCCGACCGCCATCCGCTGGCCAAACGGCGACGGGTGCGCATGATCGAGCTGCACAACTGTCGCATGGTGTTGCTGCCGCGTCAGTTTTCCACCCGGCTGCTGCTGGACGACTGCTTCGAGGCCGCTGGCGCGCAACCGCTGGTGATCGCCGAGCTCAACTCCATCGCCCCGATGATCGAACTCATCCGCCAGACCGACCTGGCCGGCATCATCGCGGAGACAGCGGTGTCGCCAGCCGCAGACCTGCGCGCGATTCCCATCGAAGACCCCACGCCCATCCGCACGCCGGGTCTGCTGTGGAAAAAGGGGGGCAACCGGTCACCGATGGTGAAGCACATGGCTTCCCTGATCCGCCGGGCCGCCGCCGGACACGCAGGTTGAGCGGGTCAGATCACCTGACAAGCCTCTTCAAATGACAAGCGCGGATTGCGATCGAACAGCAGGCTGTCGTCGCCGTAACCCAGGTTGATCAGAAAGTTGGTTTTCCAGCGGCCATCGGGGAAAAATTCGGCGTCCACCTTGGCCAAGTCGAAACCGCTCATGGGGCCACAGTCCAGGCCCACGGCGCGCACCGCCAAAATGAAATAGGCACCGCCCAGCGTGCCGTTGCGGGTGGCGGTGGCGCTGGCCAGCGCGGGGTTGGCCTCGAAGTTTTCCTTCGCGCCTTCGCGATGCCACACCTTGGGCATGAATTCAAAAAACCTGGTGTCGGTGGCCACGATCACGGTGACCGGCGCTGTGCGCGTCTTGTCCAGATTGCCCGGCATCATCGCCGGCAGCAGGCGCTCGCGGGCGGGCTGAGAGTTCAGGAACACATAGCGGGTGGGCTGAGTGTTCATGGAGGTGGGGGCCAGCGCGGCCAGTTCGTACACGCGTTGCAGCAGCTCGGGCGCCACTGGCTTGTCGGTGAAGCCATTAGCGGTGCGCGCCTTCAGGAACAGGGTGTCGAGAGCTGCGGTGTCGATGGGATTCATTGAAAGGGCCTTTCAGGGGATGTAGTCAACTTGGTGCCGGGTGATGCGCAGGCCTTCCAGCGCCTGCCTCACACGGGTGTGTTCGGGGTGAATGGCGTATTCGGCCAGTGCCTGCAGCGATTCGAATTCGGAGTACAGCACCACGTCGCACGCGTAGTCGACATGGCTCTGGTCGATACCGATCTCGAGCTTGAGCAGACCGGGGATGCGGTAGCGAATGCCTTCAAAGGCGGCCTTGATGCACAAGGCATTGCGTTGCCGCTCTGCCGCATCAATGCCCAGAACGTTCCACATCACGATGTGTTTGATCATGGGGTCACTCAGGCGGCGGGAGGGAAACCGGCCTTCTGGGGCCAGAGGTTCTGGAAGGCATGCACCTGCACGCTGGCGTACAGGCCGGCCCGGGTGAAGGGTTCGCCAGCCTGCCATTGCAGGGCGGCTTCGCGGCTATCGAAGTCGATCGCGAGCACGCTGCCCACCATGGTGGCGCCGTCGTCCGACAGCAGCGGTCCGGCGAAGGCGATGCGATCGGCCACAGCGCCCAGATAGGCCTTGTGCTCCGGGCGCATGCGCTGGCGCAACGCCTGGCCATCGGGTTTGTCGAGCAGGTGAAAAACGTAGATCATGGTTTCAGCATCGGTGAGGGTTGTGCAGGAATTTCCTGTGCATCACATGCGGGCCAGCCAGGTGGACAAGCCGGGAAACACCGCCAGGATGAACAGGGCCAGCACCATCACCATCACGAAGGGGAAGGTGCCGGCGAAGATGTCGCGGATGGTGATGGAAGGGTTGTTGAGCGCGCTCTTCACCGTGTAGACCGACACCCCGAATGGCGGCGTGAGCAGGCCGATCTCCACCGCCAGCACGGTGAGCACGCCGAACCAGATCAGGTCCATGTTGAAGGCTGCGGCGATCGGCAGCACGATCGGCAGCATGATCAGCATGATGGACACCGAATCGATGATGCAGCCCAGCAGCACCACGATCACGATGTAGGCGAACAGGAACGCCCACGGACCCAGGCCCATCTGGGTGATGCTCTCGGTGATGGCCGCAGGCATGCCGGTCATGGCCAGCATGCGACTGTAAAGCGAAGCCGCCGCAATCAGGAACAGCACCGCCACCGACACATAGCCGGTCTCGGTCAGCACGCTCCACAGTTTGCGCCAGGTGAGGCGCCGGCGAATGATGGCGATCAGGAAAGCACCCGCTGCACCCACGGCCCCGGCCTCGGTGGGCGTGAAGAAGCCGCTGTACAACCCCCCAAGCACCAGCACCACCAGCAGCAGGATGGGCACGAACTTCACCGCCGCGGTGGCCAGGGTTTCGGTCTCCACGTCGGCATCGGCCTTCTGCACCCCGCCCTGGAAGATCTTGCTCGGGAACACGTACGCGAACACCAGGATCAGCGTGGCGAACATGGCCGCAAGCATGATGCCGGGAATGATGCCGGCGAGGAACATGCGGCCGATGGACTCTTCCGCGATCACGCCGTAGATGATCATCAGCAGCGAGGGCGGAATCAGCATGCCCAGCACCGATGATCCCGCCACCACACCCACCGAGAAGCGCGGCGTGTAGCCATGGCGGATCATCTCGGGAACGGCCACCTTGGTGAATACCGAAGCCGACGCGATGGAGATGCCGGTGATGGCGGCGAACACCGCGTTCGCGCCCACGGTGGCCAGACCCAGCCCGCCGCGCAAGCGGCGCAGCAGCCACTGGAACACATCGAACGTGTCTCGCCCGACCCCCGACACACTGACGAACATGCCCATCAGCACGAACAGCGGTACCACGCCAAACAGGTAGTCGCGGATCGCGTCGTTGGCCGCCGCACCCACGAAGCGGGCGGCGATTTCCGGGGAACGGATGACCCAGACCGCCGCGAAGGACGTGACGATCAGCGCGATGCCGATGTGCATGCCCAGGATGATGAGAACCAGCATGGCACCGATGGCCATGAAGCCCAGCGTGAGATCGCTCATCGGGACGCTCCCCTCGCCGGCGCCTGTGCGCTGCTGCGCAGGTCGTGCCAGGCCAGCAGCGCGTACTGGAGCGCTGCCAGTCCGGCACCCAGAACGACCACGAAGCGCATCGGCCAGGTGGGGAAGGTGAACACGCCTTCAATGCCCAGAAATTCACTGTTCGTCCACGACCGCACGGCGATCGGCCAGGTGGCGTAGGCGATGAGACCGCAGGCGAAGATGCCGACCATCGAGAACAGTGCCCGCAGCCGCAACGCGGTGCGCGGGTGGCTGAGCAGGAACGGGTCCAGGAACAGGTCCGCCCGGCTCATGCGCCCGTGGCGCAGCGTGCTGGGCAGTTGCAGGAACACGATGATGATGATGGAAGCCGCGACCATCTCGGCCACGCCGTCGATGGGCTGGTTGAAGGCGTTGCGCATGAACACGTCGGCGCACATCAGCAGCATCACCGCCGCAATCACCAGCGACCCTGCCCCGTTGAGACCGTCCACCAGGTGCCCGAACGGGCTGCTCGGCGTCGTCGGCGGCGGCCCCTCATCGAGATTGGTATTGGCTTCGTAACTCATAAGGCAAGGCCCAGGAAAAGCAAAAATCAAACAGCGAGGGTCTGCAGGAAACTTGATGCGCAGGCGAACAGGCCCGCAAACTCCAGGGTCACCGCGGAACCGGCTTTGCCGGGCCGCTGGTGACGCCCCCCTTTAGGGGGGTGACGCCGCAGGCGGCGCGGGGGGTTACAACGCTTTGTCCCAGTCGCGCAGCGGCTTCGCACCACGCTTGCGCAGTTCTTCCATGTAGGTCTTCACGATCTGGGCGGCCGGTCCCCGTGCCGCATTGGTGCGTGCCCAGTCGGCGGCAATGTCGGGCATGGTGCTGGCCCATTTTTCGCGCTCGCCAGGTGCCATGGGGGCCACCTTCACCGGCACGCTCTGGTTCGCGCCCTGCGTCTGGATCGACTGCAGGGCGGCTTCGTAGCGCTGCATGAGCGTGTCGCCCAGGGTCTTGGAATACATCAGCCCCACCTCCTTGACGATCTTCTGCACGTCGGGCGGCAGCGCGCCAAAGCTGTCCTTGTTCATGGCCATGCCACCGTTGTACAGCGCACCGATGTCCACTGTGGTCACATAGGGCGCCACCTCGTAGATCTTGT
This sequence comes from Hydrogenophaga sp., assembly GCF_030651625.1. Classification (GTDB taxonomy): domain Bacteria; phylum Pseudomonadota; class Gammaproteobacteria; order Burkholderiales; family Burkholderiaceae_C; genus Hydrogenophaga. The sequence continues at coordinate 186,777 of NZ_JAUSCF010000030.1, forward strand.
TGGGCAGGATGCCGGTGGCGATCGAGATCGTGCCCTCACTCACACCGGTCTGGATGTCGGTGTAATAGCTGGTGAGCGAGCCGTCCACCGGTACCGCACCCGAGCCGCGCAACCAGGTGCCCACCGCACCGGGGGCAGAAATCTTTTTGCCAGCCAGGTCGGCGTAGGTGGTGATCGGCGTCTTGGTGAACAAATGGTAGGTGTCCACGCCACTGGCACCCAGGAACACCACGTTGTTGCGGTCCCACTCGGCCTTGAGCGCGGGCACCTTTTCGTTCATTTCATTGGCCACTTCAAGAATGGTGCGCAGGTCGCCGGTGGCAAATGGCGTCACGGTGGCGAACTGGGTGAGCGGCATCTTGGCGGACTCCAGGTTGGCGAACACCCAGCCGATGTCGGCAATGCCCGACCCCACGCTGGTGAGCGTGGCGTTCATCTTGTAGAGCTGGCCGCCATAAGCCTCTCTCCACTCGATTTTGTAGCCCTTGTTCAGCGCCTCCACGCGTTTGGTGACTTCAGGGATGAACAGGGTGCTCATCAGTCCCACCCAGGGCAAGGTGGCCGGGTGGCTGGAAGCAACGGTCAACCTGAACGTTTGCTGTGCGTTGGCAGCAGAGTGAAATCCTGCTGCCATCAGGGCCGTGGCCAGTGCGGTGGTCACGAAAGTGCGCTTCTTCATCATGGTGTTGTCTCCTGTTGTGTTGGCCAGGTCAGGCCGCGGGTGAGGCTTCGGTCGATCGGGTGAGGGGTGGGGTCTGTGCGGGCACAGGGTTCAAGACGAAATCGAAATCCAGGCTGAAACCGCCGTCCGGCTGCTGCACCCAGTCGGCCACCAGTGACTGGCGCACGCCGAACACAGCATCAGAATCGAGGTAGGGATCGCCGTTGCGAAACACATGGGTTACCAGCGTCTGGAAGCCCTCGGCCTGGATGCGGAAATGCAGGTGCGCCGGCCGCCACGGATGGCGCCTGGTGGCGCGCAGCATCTCACCCACCGGGCCGTCGACGGGAATCGGGTAGGGCTCAGCCACCACACTCTGGAAGTGAAAGCGGCCATCTGCTCCGCTGCGCAGAACACCCCGGCCCTGCGCGTGCTTCAGGTCATCACGCTGTACGTCGTACTTGCCTTCGGCGTCGGCCTGCCACACGTCGATCACCGCATCCACCACGGGCGTGCCATCCAGCGCGCGCACGCTGCCACGCACGGTGCAGGGCTGGCCGGGTGCGCCATTGGCCACGTCGGCCCCATGATCGAAATGCGGCGCACCTTCCACATGGAACGGGCCGAACACCGTGGCCTCGGTGCAGCCTTTGGGCTTGTCGTTGTTCAGGGCCACGGTGAGCATGGACAGGCCCAGCGTGTCGGACAGCAGAATGAATTCCTGGCGCTGATCGTCGCAGGTGTGGCCCACGCGGGTGAGAAAGTCGATGCCGTAAGCCCACTCGGCCTCGGTGAGCTTGACCTCGCGGGCGAACGCGTGCAAGTGCTGCACAAGGCTGGTCAGCACCTGCTTCAGGCGAGGGTCCGGTGTCTGGGCCAGGCGGGCGATCACCGCCTGCGTGATGTTGTACTGATCGAGGTTGCGCACCTTTGTCTCCTGCAGGCGGCGCAGGCCGCCTGGTGAGATCACAATGTAGGTCGCAGGGCACAGAAAGAGAATGCCGGGGGCTGAAAAGACTTTTCCGGCACGTGAAACAAAGAGACAACGATGGACCGCTGGACCGAAATCGAACTGTTCGTGCAAGTGGCCGAGACCGGCAGCATGAGCCGCGCCGCCGAGGCGCTGAACCTCTCCAATGCAAGTGCCAGCCGGCACCTGGCCGCTTTGGAGGAACGCCTGGGGGTGCGCCTGGTGGAACGCAATACGCGCCGCCTGTACCTCACCGAAACCGGCCAGGAATTCTTCCAGCGCGCCAAGGCCATCCTGGGTGACCTGCGCGATGCCGAATCCACTGTGAACGCCGCCGCATTCAATCCGACCGGTGTGCTGCGTGTGACCTCATCGCTGAGCTTTGCCATGCACCACATCGCGCCGCTGCTGCGCGCGTTCACCGACCGCTACCCCAACGTCAAGGTGCACGTGGAGGCCGCCAATCGCTATCTGGACATCATCGACAACAACATCGACGTGGCGATCCGAACCCGTGAATACGAACCCGACAGCAACATCACCATCCGCCGTCTGGGTGAAACACGACGCATCCTGGCAGCTGCACCCGGCTATCTGGCACGCCACGGCTTTCCCCGCACGCTGGACGACCTCCAGAACCACAAGCTGCTGATCTACGTGCACGCCAACAACCCACACGAACTGCGCTTCACCAGGGGCGACGAACACCGCAGCGTGAGCGTGCAGGGTCTGCTGGAAACCAACGACGGCCAGATCGTGCGCGCCGCCGCACTGGACGGCATGGGCATCCTGGTACAGCCCAGCTACATCGTCTACGACGACGTCGTCGCTGGCAGACTGGTGCCGGTGCTCGACGACTGGGACCTGCCTCACCTGACCATCAACCTGGCCTACCCCAGCCGCAAGCACCTGAGCGCCAAGGTGCGCGCCTTCATCGACTTCATGGCCGGGCACTTCGAAAAGATGGACTACGAACGCAAATGGACAGGTCGGTTTTCGGTGTATTGAATCCGACACGTTCAAGGCTGCCTGGCCAGCGGCGTGCCAGCTTCCCCAGGAAAAGCAGCCCCGCCAGCACCCTGCGCAGCCGCATCTGGCGCTGACACCGCGACGGATACGAGTCCGCGGTCACGCCGTGGAGCAGATGCTCAGGCCGCCATTCGCGGCGGCGGCTGTTGGGTTGCGTCCATGCTCAGCATCAACGTCTGGCGCGCCAGTTCGGCGTGGCGCTCGGACAGCGCCGCAGCCAGCGCGCCGTCGCGCTGGTGTATGGCATTCATGATGGCTTCGTGCTCATCCCAGATGGACGCACGCGCTCCCCGCTGCTGCAGCACCGCCCCCATGACGCGCCGAAAATGGATCCAGTGCAGCGCCGAATTCTCGATGATGAGCGGGTTGCCGGAGGCTTCGTAGATGGCATGGTGAAACGCCATGTCCGCGTCGATCATGGCCTTCACGTCGGTACCGGCTGCAGCGGCCCGGCCGTCATCGATCAGTGACCGGTGCAGCACCGCGCCCTGCTCGGCCGCCAGGCGAGCGGCCAGGGCGTCCATCGCGCCGCGCACGCGGTAGAGGTGCCCAATTCGCACCGGGTCGAGTTGCACCACGATGAGTCCCCGGCCCGGCGCTTCCACCAGCAGCCCGTCCTTCTTGAGCAGGCGCAGTGCCTGCAGCACCGGCGAGCGGGACACGTTGAGCTGTTCTGCGATGTCTTCCTGCTTGATGCGGGAACCTGGCGTCAGGGTGCCGTCGCTGATGGCGTCGAGCAAGGTCTTGTAGACCTCGTCGACGTAATCGGTTCGGGTGTTGATTCGGGTGAGGCTCATGGGGATCTCCGGGTGCGTCCTTCTGGAGGAAGGCTACCAGATCGAACCACCGGCAGGCGACTCAATCGAACATGTCGGGCTGTGTGGCCGCCACATGGTCGTAGATGGGCTGGAAGTGCAGCCAGCCGATGTATTCGGAGCCCACGTGCTCGCGGCTGTAGCGCGAGCGTTCGGGTGAGACCAGCACCGGCTTGTGGCCGCTGGCTTCCACCAGCAGCTGCTGGCGGCAGCAGCGCTCCAGCGCGATGAACCAGAAAGCAGCGGCTTCGATGCTGTGGCGGCTGGCGGTGAGCAAGCCGTGGTTCTGGTGGATGGCGGCCTTCACGCCCTTGAACCAGTCGCACACCGCCATGCCGGCCTTTTCTTCCACCGCCACCTGGCCGGCTTCGTCCTTGATGACCACGTGGTCCTCGAAGAAGGCGGCCGCGTCCTGCGAAATGGGTTCCAGCGGGCGCCCGAGCGCGGCAAACGCGGTGCCGTACACCGTGTGGGCGTGGCACATGGCCAGGATGTCGGGGTGCGCCTCGTGCACCGCCGCGTGCAGCACGAAGCCGGCGCGGTTGATGGCGTGGCGGCCCTGCACCACACGGCCCTTGTGGTCGGCCAGGATCAGGTTGGACACCTTCACCTGCGCGAAGTGCACGCACATCGGGTTGGTCCAGTACAGCTCGGGGTGCTCCGGGTCGCGGATGGTGAGGTGGCCGGCGAAGCCGTAGTCAAAGCCTTCCAGCGCAAACGCGCGGCAAGCGGCCACAAGGCGCTGCTTGAGGTGCAGGCGATGGTCGTCGAAGTTGTCAAATTCGGGGATTTCAGGGAACACCAGGCCCGGCTGGGTGGGCTGGTAAAGAGAGGTGTTTTTCACTCGGTCAAGCATGGTGGGCTCCGTGGGGATGGGGTGGTGTCAGATGTCCAGGACCAGCAGAGGGCCGCGCGAGCGCGAGACGCACACGGTCATGCAGTGGGTTTTCTCTTCGTCGGAGAGGATGTAGTCGTTGTGCTCCACATCGCCTTCAAGGTAGCCGGTCTTGCATGCGCCACACAGGCCCGACAGGCACGAGGTGGGTACCCGGTGCCCCGCCAGCTCGATGGCCCGGACGATGGTCTGTTCCGGCCCCACCTGCACGGTGATGCCGGTGCGCGCCAGGCTGACCTGGAACGATCCGGCGGGCAGGTCCGACACCTTGGGCTCGGGCGCCTTGAAGTGTTCGCTGTGCACCGTGCCGGTGGACCAGTGCGCCGTGGCCTCGGTGCAGGCCTTCATGAAGCCGGGCGGGCCGCAGAAGTACACGTGCGTGCCGGGGGCCGGCTGCTTGAGCAGCGCGGCGATGTCCAGGCCTTTGGCCGGGTCGCCCTGGTCGTGGTGGAAATGCAGTTGGTCTGGTGGTACCAGCGCCCTCAGTGCTCCCTTGAACGCAGCGTGCTCGGGCGTTTTGGCGCAGTAGTGCAGTTCGAACGATGCGTCCTGCGCAGCGAGCGTGTGGGCCATGGCCTTGAGCGGCGTGATGCCGATGCCGCCGGCCAGCAGCACGCTGTGGGTGGCGTTCGCCGCCAGAGGAAAAGCGTTGCGCGGCAAGCCCACGGTGAGAATCTGGCCCACCTTCACCTGGTCGTGCATGGCCTTTGATCCGCCCTGGCCTTTGACCTCGCGCAGCACGCCCAGCGTCCAGCGGGACTGGTCCAGCGGATCGCCCGCCAGCGAGTAGGAGCGCATCAACCCGCTGCCCAGGTGCACATCGAGGTGCGAACCCGCGGTCACCTCGGGCAGGCGCCCACCATTCGGGTCCACCAGTTCGAATGCGTGGATGGACTCTGCCTCGTAGCGAACGGACTGCACCCGCAGATTCAGGGTATCGGCGCCCGCGTGGGTCAGCGCGCTTCGGGGCAAGGCGGCGGTCACGCGGCTCTCCGCTCAAGCACCTCGGCTTGCAGGGCTTCCATGCGCTCGCGCACAAAGCTTTCGCGTTCGGCGCCTTTGAGTGTTTCGGCGGCACTGAGGATCTTCACCACCTCGCGCGCCAAGTGGCGGCGCAGCGTCACTTCTTCTTCCTTGGTGCGGCCCACCGGCAGCTCGAACACGTTGCCCGAGCAGTAGCTGTTGGGCGCAGCGCCTTCTTCGCGCAGCCATTCGGCGAACTTCTCCGGCGAGGCGTTGGGGTTGGTGCCGCGCACGGCGTCGCGCAGCATCTTGCGGAACATGAAAACGCCGGCGTCGAACTTGGTGGGGTTTTCCAGCGCGTGCACCGCAATGGGCCGCTGGCTGATGATGGCTTCGTAGTCGCCGGGCGCGTACTGCGCGTCCTTGTAGTGTTCGCGGGCGCGGTGGTCGCTGGGGATCGGCGGCATGTCTTCCAGTTTGTACTGGCCGAAACGCTGGGGCCGGCGCAGCGCCACCTGGCCTTCCAGGAAGTCCATGGTCTCGTATCCCACCAGGTTCTTGTCGCCCACGCCACGGGTGTCGATGCCGGGGCCGAGCACGCGCCAGCCCAGCATCTTGCTGTGGTGGTCGTCCACCGGCACGGTCCAGCGGATGATGTTGAAGCGGCCGAAGAGCTTCTTCTTGTGCCCGTCTTCCGAGGTGTAGGCGTGCAGGCTGAGGTTGGGCAGCACCTGATGCTGCACGCGGATGTACATGTGGCCGTCGTCGGAGCGGCGCGCGCCGGAACAGGCCAGGCTGCGGCCGCCCTGCACGGGCACGAAGTGCATGTCGGGCGGCACTTCCATGGAAGCGGCGCCCACTTCGTCAAACGTGGTGCCCTGGAACTTTTCGCCAGTGACCTGGCGCTTGGCATGCAAAGCCATGGTGTGGAAGTTGTCGGCAGCGTTGTCCTGCACCTGCAGCCAGTTGCAGTGCTGGAAGTTGCTGTAAGGCACCAGCTCGTCGGTTTCGGCCACGGTGAAGTTGCCTTCCCACTCAGGGAACGGTGGCTCCTGTTCGGGCGGGCCCATGTAAGCAAAGATCAGGCCGTTGCGCTCGAAAGCCTTGTAGGCGCCCTGGCGGATCGAGCAGCGGTAGCGCTCGCCCTCTTCTTCTTCGCCCTCAGGGAAGGGCACTCGCAGGCAGGTGCCGTCCACGTCGAACTGCATGCCGTGGTAGCAGCAGGAAATGCCGTGTTCCTCGATTTTTCCGTACTCCAGCGAGGCACCGCGGTGCACACAGTGCGCGTGCAGCAGGCCGATGCGGCCGCTGCCATCGCGAAAGCACACCAGTTCTTCACCCAGGATCTTCAGGAAGCGCGGCGTGTCGGTCAGCTCCATGGCCATGCACACCGGGTGCCAGAAACGGCGCATGTATTCGCCGGTGGGTGTGCCTGGGCCCACTTCGGTCAACTCGGGATCGTGCCCCGGCACCTTGTTGGTGAAGTAGCCGCCGTAGGGAATGAGCTTCTTTTCGGTGGCGGTTTCGGTGAGGCTGTTGGTGTCTCGCGTGTTCATCTGGGGGCCCTGGTTGGAGGAAGGGAATGGCGTTCGATCTGAAGACCGTGGTTTTGTACTCTGTATACCGTATACAGATAATAGAGACAGGTGCTCACCGGTGCATCCGGGTTAACCCGGATTCCAGATCACTTCTCTGGCTGCGACTCGCTGGCGCAGGGGGAAAAGTAAGTGCTCATTAACTCCGCCACCGCCAGACTGCGGCCGCCACCGAACTCAGCACCCCGATCACCATGATCGCCGGCCAGCCCCACTGCGCCAGAGCCAGGGTGCCGACGAGTGCTCCACCTGACATGCCGATGAACATGCCGGTGAACAGCAGTGCGTTCAGACGGCTGCGTGCGTTGGGGTCCAGGCCATAGATGGTGCTCTGGTGTGCGATCAGTGAGGCCTGCACGCCGAAGTCGAAACCGATGGCCGCGACGACCAGCAGCAGCACCTGCCCGGAGACGGGCAACACGGCCATGCCGGCCAGCGCGGCGAACGACACCGCTGCCAGGACGGCACCCAGAATGGCCACCCTGCGCGGCCCACGCCGGTCCGCCAGGCGCCCGGCCAGCGGTGCTGCCAGTGCACCGGCAGCACCTGCCAATCCGAAGGCGCCTGCCACGCCGCTGCCAAAACCGAATCGCGTGTGCAGCATCACGGCCAGGGTGGACCAGAAGGCGCTGAATCCCAGCGCAAGCACGCCTTGTGCAATGGCCGCGCGACGCAGCACCGGGTACTGTCGCCACAGCCCCAGCATGGAAGCCAGCAGTGCACGGTATCCCAGTTGCGTGGTGGCGGGGAACGAAGGCACGCCACCACGCACCGCCCACGCCAGCAACAGCACACCCAGTGCCGCGATGCCGAACATGGTGCGCCAGCCCGCCACCTGTGCGACCGCGCCGGCCACCACGCGCGACAGCAAAATGCCCAGCAGCAGACCGGTCATCACCGTGCCCACGGCCTTGCCGCGCTGCGCCACCGGTGCCAGCGAAACGGCCGCAGGTACAAAATCCTGTGCCAGCGTGGCGGTGAGGCCCACGCACAGACTGGCCAGCAACAGCCAGCCAATGCCGGGAGCCAGCGCGCTGGCCAGCAGACTGATCGCCAGCAGCACCGACTTGATCAGCATGACGCTGCGACGGTCGTAGCGGTCACCGAGCGGGGCGAGCAGAAGAATGCCCAGGGCATAGCCCAGTTGCGTGAGCATGGGCACGGCGCCGATCGCGCCATCGCTGGCTTGCAGGTCCTGCGCCACACCCGGCAGCATGGGCTGGCTGTAGTAGAGCGAGGCAACGCTCAGCCCCGCTCCGGTGGCCAGCAACAGTGTGAGTGCGGTCGAGGGCGCTTTCATGCCGGGTATTTCAGGCGGCGGAAGAAAAGAGGGCATGAAAGCGTGTGGTCACGGGGACGGGTCCCGGGTGCTACAGGTACCTGGGTTCAAACGGATACACCGAGCAACACCGCCTGATGATCGGCCTGATGGGCACGCGCTTGCGCACAAGCGCCAAGTTCCGCAAGCCATCGAACCACACGGCGGCGGCACCGCACCCGGCCCTTCGCACCGCTCAACGCCTGACAGCGGCGTCAATCCGGCCGCCGCCCTTCAAAAGCATCGTCCAGCAGCTTCCGGATGGCCCCGGTCTCCAGCGGCCTCGGGTTTGGGTACTGGTTCTGCAGGGCGATTTCGCAGGCGCGGTCCAGGTCTTCGGCCTTCATGCCGATGTGCTTGAGCGCAACGGGCGCGCCGTTCGACTGGGCCAGATCAAACACCGCCTGAGCCGCATGACCATCGCTGCGTCCCAGTGCGCGGGCGATGCGCTGCATGGCCTGAGGCGCGGCCGCGGCGTTGTAGGCCAGTGCGTGCGGCAGCACGATGGTGTGGGTTTCGGCGTGCGGCAGGTTGAAGCTGCCGCCCAGCGTGTGGCAGAGCTTGTGGTGCAGCGCCATGCCCACCGAACCCAGCACGATGCCGCAGAGCCAAGCGCCATAGAGCGCGTCGCTGCGGGCTTCCACGTCTTGCGGATTGGCCTGTATGCGCGGCAGCGCGCGGCCGATGGCGGCGATGCCTTCTTCGGCCATGAGGTCGATCACCGGATTGCCTTCGACCGAGTACAGGCCCTCTGCCGCGTGTGCGATGGCATTGATGCCACTGGTCACACTCAATCCCACCGGCAAGCTGAGCGTGAGCAAAGGGTCGTAAATCACGCTGCGCGGCAGCACGCGCATGTCACGCCCGGTTTTCTTCAAACCCGCTTCTGTGATGCCGTAAATGGGCGTCATTTCCGAACCGGCATAGGTGGTCGGAATGGCCAGGATGGGCAGACCCGAGTCCAGAGCAATGGCCTTGCCCAGACCGGTGGTGGAGCCACCCCCGATGGCCACGGCACAGTCCGCTCCCATGCGGCGCGCCACTTCGCGCGCTTCGCGGGCGGTCTCGATGGGTACGTGCATCACGGCCCGGTCGAACACGCCCGCCGCCCGGTCGCCCAGCAGCGCGGCCACGCGCTCGGCACCGGCACGCTGTTCGGGTGTGCACAACACCAGCGCGCGCTGCGCGCCCATGGCCTCGATGGCCTGGGGCAGCTGTTCCAGCGAACCGGCGCCGAACACCACACGACTCGGCAGGCCTTGGTAGACAAAGGATTTCATCGGTATGCCCCTAAACGACCAGTCCGGAGGCGCGCTGGACAACGCGGATGATGGCCGCATAGTCGAGTTCTGCATCACCCTGCGCCTGCGCTGCCGCCATGAGCTGGCGCGTCGCGGCAGTCTGGGTGAGCGGCACATGCAGGCGCGCGCCTTCGCCCAGGATCAGGTCAATGTCCTTGTTCATCTGACCCACGGTGAAAGTGGGGGTGTAGTCGTTCCGGCTCAGCTGCGCGCTCTTGGCCTTGACGATGGGCGAGGCCACCGCGCTGGCGCCGATCACCTGCCACATGTCTTCCCAGTCCAAACCGCCCTTCTGCCCCAGCGTGAGCGCTTCGGCCAGCATGGCGCTGGTCTGCGCGATCATGAGATTGACCACCAGCTTCATCAGCCGCGCCTGCTCGGCTTCACCCAGCCAGAAGTGGTTGGGGCCCCAGCAGCGCAGCAGCGGCAGCAGGCGTTCGTGCAAGGCCTTCGGGCCGGAGGCCATCACCGTGAGCTGCGCCGCTTCGGCCATGTGGTTGTTGCCAGACACGGTGCAGCGCAAGTACTGCACGCCGGGCGCCACCAGGCGTTCGGCCACGCAGGCGGATGCGCCGGGCGAGACCGTGCTGGTGTCGATCCACACGGCGCTGGCGCTGGCCACCTGTGCCACGCGATCGCTCACCGCCAGCAGCGCGGCGTCGTGCGGGAGCGACGACACGATCACCTCGGCAGCGCCCAGACCATCGGTCACCGCCAGCCCGGCCTCGCTGGCCAGCGACAGCCGCCCGGCTGCAGGGTCTTCCACCGTCACCGCATGGCCAGCGGCCAGCAGGTGGCGTGCCATGGGCAAGCCCATCTTGCCCACGCCAATGACGTGGACGCGCAACGGTTCGGAAGTGCTCATTGGGGCTTGAGGTTGGCCGCTTTCGCGATGCGCGCAGCGGCATCCATCTCGGTGCGGATGAACTGGTTGAACTGCTCAGGCGTCATGGGAAACGGCACCGCCGCCTGGCGCGCCAGGCGGTCTTTCACGTCCGGATCGTTGAGCGCCTTGATGGCCTCGGCGTGCAGCCGCTGGACGATCGCAGGGGGTGTCTGGGCGTGCACCACCATGCCGACCCAGAATACAAAGTCGGAACCGGGAATGCCGGCTTCCACCGTGGTGGGCACATTGGGCAGCGCGGAATGGCGCTCGGCGGTGCTCACGGCCAGCGGCACCAGCTTGTTATCGCGGATCAGCGGCAGGGCGGAAGACAACGGCGAGAAGAACCAGTCCACCCGGTCCCCCATCACATCCGCCAGCGCCTCGGGGGTGCCGCGGTAGGGCACATGCGTGGCGGTGATGTCGGCCTGGAGCCGGAATTTTTCGGCGTTGAGGTGGGTGGCACTGCCCACGCCAGCCGAGGCGTAGTTGATCTGGCCCGGTCGGGCCCTGGCCGCCGCCACGGCTTCACCTGCCGTCTTCCAGCCCTTGCCCGGGCCGGTGACCATCACGTTGGGCAGCGCCGCCAGCGGGGTGATGCCGGTGAGATCGCGCAAGGTGTCATAGGGCAGATTGGGGTACACCGCCGGGTTGACCGCATGGCTGGAAGAAGGAATCAGCACCGTGTAACCATCGGGCTCGGCACGCGCCACCTGGCCGGCGCCCACCGTACCGCCTGCGCCGGGTCGGTTGTCCACCGTCACCGGCTGGCCCATGCTGCGCTGCATCGCCTCGGCCACCACGCGGGCGATCAGGTCGGTGCCGCTGCCGGCGGTGAAAGGCACCACCAGGGTGATGGGTCTGCTGGGGTAAGGCTGTGCCCAGGACGAACCGACCGTCAGCGCGCAAACCGCAGCGGCCACCAGACCCCTCATGCTCAACATCTTCTTCATTGCTTTGTCTCCTTCTGGGTGAATGACACCACCGGGGCGCTTCAAGAAAAGCGCTGCCCAGCGGAACCGGAAACCGTTCTTGTTTTCTTCCGACTCAATGGGAGTCGCTGCCGCAGCCCCGCGCCCGGAGCGCGTGCCCCCCATCCAGCAACACCCAGGATCCGCCTTCGCCGGTCCGAAGGTGTGCCCCCTCGAGGGGGTCGCGCGCAGCGCGGCGGGGGTGTATCACCGCATCCCCATGGCGCGGGTGATCTTGTCGCCGGACTCGCGCAGCGCGCTCAGCAGCGGCGGCAGGTTCACACCCAGCAGGCGACCTTCGCGCTTGACCCACTGACCGGCCACCATCACGCTGTCGATGTTGGCCAGGCTGGCCTGGAACACCACGGCGCTGACCGGGTCGTGCACCGGCTGCATGTTGATCTCGTCCGCACGAATCACCACCAGGTCGGCCTGCTTGCCGGGCGCCAGGCTGCCGATGCGGTCCTGCATGCCCAGCATCCGCGCACCCTCCACCGTGATCCAGCTCAGGGCTTCGCGCGTGGTCACCGTGGAGGTGGGCGGGATGCTGCCGTGCTCGGCGCGGTAGGCCACGTTGTCCAGGCTGCGCTGGATGCCCAGCGCAATACGCGCCTGGCTGATCATGTCGCCGCTCATCACGCTTTCCAGATCCACGCCCAGCGAAGGCGCGCGACCCAGCGCGCGCAGACGACCAGTCAGTGGATGGCCGTGGCCTTGCGACATCTCGCTCTCGGCCGCGGCCGAGAAGCTCATGCCCAGGTCACAGAAGCGCCTGAGTTGTTCATCGGTCAGCGCGTGGCCGTGCACGATGTTGACGTTCGGCCCCAGCAGACCAAGTGCCTCCAGCCGCTCCCAGCCGTCGGGCGTGCGGGCCGGGCCGCCGCCCTGGTGCAGCGAGGCGATGATGCCCAGTTCCTGCGCCATGCGGAAGTCGTGAATGGCCACGTCCAGCGTGCTGTAGTGCGGACCCAGCACAGCGGCGTGCACGCTCAGCAGCGGCTGGCCCTGATGCGCCTTCATCAGGCGCTCCACCTCGGCGCGCGGGTGCGGCACCTCCCAGAACGGGGTCTGGCCGGGTTGCGGGTCGGGCTTGGGCGTACCATGGAAAAACGCCGCACGAATGCCCGACTCCAGCAGCGCGGCCACCGCCGCGTCGTTGTGCGCGGGCGTGGGGTTGTTGTGGCACCAGTCGACCAGGGTGGTGGTGCCACAGTTGAGCTGGTTGAGCGCTCCCACCAGGGTGGCGATGTGCAGATCGTCGGGCGTGAACGCCGTGGCCAGACCGGCGTGCATGTTCTGGAAATACTGCAGCAGCGTCCAGTTGGCGGCCACACCACGCAGCGCGGTCTGCCAGGTGTGCATGTGGGCGTTGATGAGCCCCGGGATGACGATGCAGCCACGGCCATCGACCACCTGGGCCTCGTCCACGGCAAGGGTGGGAGCGATGGCGGTCAGGGTGTCGCCGCTCACCAGGATGTCGGCCTGCGGCAGGTCGCCCTGCGCATCCATGGTGATGACCGTGGCCCCGCGAATCAGCGTGCGCTGTGCCATGGGGGTGCTCAGCTGCTCAGGCCATCGGAGACGTCGACGTCCTCGGGCTTGAGGGTGAGGCCGGCATCGGCGGCGGTTTCCTTCAGCAGCACCGCGAAGTCGATGTCGTCATAGCCCCGGCCCACCATGCGCGCAATGCTCTCGCGCGTGGCCGCCGCCGAAGGCATGGCCACCCCGTGCGCCTTGGCAGCACCCAGGCCCAGGTCCATGTCTTTCAGGAGCAGCTTGGGCGTGAAGGTGACCTGATCGAAATTGAGCTTGGTCAGCACCGGCGTCTTGTAGCGGGTGTACATGCTGCCCAGCACCGAATCGTTGATGCTTTCCAGGAACACATGGCGTGGAATGCCGGCCTTTTCGGCCAGTACCGTGATCTCGCAAAGGCTCTGGATGATCACGCCGAACATGGTGTTGTGCGCGATCTTCCACACCCGCGCCAGCTCGCCCTCGCCCACCCACATGGCCTTGCGCGAAATGGCGGCGAGATAGGGCTGGTGTTCATCAAACAGCGCCTTCGGTCCCGACGCCACCAGCAGCAGCTTGCCGGCCTTGGCCACCTTGGCGTTGCCGGACACCGGCGCGCACAGGTAGGCCACGCCCATGGCTTCGAGCCGTTCGCGGATTTCAGCCGAACCTTCCTGCGAGATGGACGAGCTGTCGATCAGGGTTTTTGGTCTGGTGGTGCCGGTCATGAGGCCGCCCTCACCGAACAGCACTTCCTTCAGGTCCGCGGTGGTGGACACCATGGTGAAGACCGCATCGCAGCCAGCCAGATCCTGCTTGCTGTTGACCAGCACCGCACCATATTTCGCCAGCGGCTCGGCCTTGCTGCGGGTGCGGTTCCACACCTCAACCTTGTGGCCCGCCTGGGTCAGTTGTTTCACCATGGCTTCGCCCATGCGGCCCAGGCCGATCCATCCGATTCGTTTGCTCACGCTTGTCTCCATTTGTTGGGTGGGTTCGACGCAGAGTGTCCGAGCAGCGAAGCGGTCCTGCAACGGATCGACTGAAAATCAGTTTTTCGGCAGCGTCCCACTGACGTCCAGAGGCACCGACATAATTCCCCAGGGCCGGTGCCGCGCTAGGAGCCTGCGCGGCAGAAGGCATCGAAGCGAAACGCGTGGGAAAAGAGCCCTATTCGGCGCCGATTTTGAGGACTGTGGCCGTAGCCACAGCCGGACAAACGGGGGCGAAGTGGGACTTTTCTCCATGCGTTGCAGCCGATGTCGTTCTGCCGCGCAGGCTCCTAGGCGCGTTCGCGGGTCACTCACCACCGAGGAGACCGTTTTGATCAACAAGCTGAGCGCGTCCGTGGCCGACGCGCTGACCGGCATTGCCGACGGCGCCACCGTGCTCATTGGCGGCTTCGGTACCGCCGGCATTCCCAACGAACTCATCGACGGCCTGATCGATCAGGGCGCGCGCGAGCTCACGGTGGTGAACAACAATGCCGGCAACGGCGACCACGGCCTGGCAGCGTTGCTGAAAACCGGGCGCGTGCGCAAGGTCATCTGCAGCTTTCCCCGCCAGGCCGACAGCCACGTGTTCGACGGCCTGTACCGCTCAGGCAAGCTGGAGCTGGAACTGGTGCCCCAGGGCAACCTGGCCGAGCGCCTGCGTGCCGCGGGCGCCGGCATTGGTGCCTTCTTCACACCCACCGGCTTCGGCACCGACCTGGCCAAGCACCCGGATGGCACGCTGAAGGAAACCCGCGTGATCAACGACCGCCCCTATGTGCTGGAATACCCCATCTTTGGCGACGTGGCACTCATCAAGGCCGAGCGCGGCGACCGCTGGGGCAACCTCACCTACCGCAAGGCCGCACGCAACTTCGGTCCGGTGATGGCCACCGCTGCGAAACGCACGGTCGCCAGCGTGTTCGAGATCGCCGAACTCGGCACGCTGGATCCGGAGACCATCGTCACGCCCGGCATCCATGTGAGCGCGGTGGTTCAGATTCCGCGCGTGGCCACGCAGGCCGGTGGTTTCAAGGAGACTGCATGAACAAGATTGACCCCCACGCTCCGCCGCTTCGCGGGTCGCTGCCCCCCGGGGGGGCTGAGCCGTCTTGGGGCGGCCCGGCGACGGCTCGCACTTACGCAAAACGCACCAAGGACGAACTGGCGAAACGCGTGGCACAGGACATCTTCGATGGCGCCTACGTGAACCTCGGCATTGGCCAGCCCACGCTGGTGGCCAACCACATCCCGGCCGGACGCGAAGTGATCCTGCACAGCGAGAACGGCATCCTGGGCATGGGCCCGGCGCCGGCGCAGGGCGAAGAAGACTACGACCTCATCAACGCCGGCAAGCAGCCGGTGACGCTGCTGCCGGGTGGAGCGTACTTCCACCACGCCGACAGCTTCGGCATGATGCGCGGCGGCCACCTGGACATCTGCGTGCTCGGCGCCTTCCAGGTATCCGCCACTGGCGACCTGGCCAACTGGAGCACCGGCGAGCCGGGCAGCATTCCCGCCGTCGGCGGCGCCATGGATCTGGCCATCGGCGCCAAGCAAACCTGGGTGATGATGGACCTGCTGACCAAGCAGGGCGCCAGCAAGGTGGTGCCGCACTGCACCTACCCGCTCACCGGCATCGGCTGCGTCAAGCGCATCTACAGTGACCTGGCCACGCTCGAATGCACACCGCTGGGTCTGCGCCTGATCGACGCGGTAGACGGGCTGGAACACGCCGAACTGGAGCGCCTCGTCGGCTTGCCCATCGCCGCTGCAGAATAGTTGTCGTCGCGCGAAAACACCTGGGCAAATCCCACGTGGCTCAAGCCTGGCGCTGTGTCATGATTTCAGCAACTTTTGCTCCCCCGGCTTGCCACGCATGGCAAGGCGTTTTGCACTTTGTCGCTCGACACGCTGATCTCACGCAATCTGCTCACACCGCCCGCCCTCCCTGAGCGGCCTGGCGCGTGCGCGCTGGTGCTCATGGGCGGCGGCGCGCGCACGGCCTACCAGGCGGGCGTCCTCAAGGCGGTGGCGGCCATGCTGGCTGCCCGTGCCCCCGCAACCACACCCAACGCCATTCCCGCCTTCCCCTTCCAGTGGCTGTTCGGCACTTCAGCCGGTGCGTTGAACGCGGCGTTCCTTGGCAGCCGGTCCTGGCACGGCCTGGAAGCCTTGCCCATGCTGGCCGCTTTCTGGAGCGGGCTGCGTTCGTCACAGGTGTACGCGCTCGACGCCCCCCGCTGGGTGCGCACCAACCGCGTGGTGGCCGGCTGGACACTCGCGCGCCAGGTGAAGCGCCACCGCGCCCTGCTCGACACCCTGCCACTGGTCGACACCCTGCACCGCGCCATCGACCTGGCCGCCCTGGAGAAGGCGCTGGAGCAAGGACACATCGATGCCCTGGGTGTGACCGCCTCCAGCTACTCCACCGGTGAACACTGGACCTTCTGCCAGACGCGGCCGGGCCACCCCGTGGCGCCATGGCACCGGCCAGGCCGACGGGCCGAATTCCAACCCATCACCATCGAACACCTGATGGCCTCCAGCGCCATCCCCTTCCTGTTCCCCGCCGTGCCGCTGTGGGTGGATGGTCGCAAGGAGCACTTCGGCGACGGTTCCATGCGACAGCTCTCACCCCTGTCTCCCGCCATCCAGTTCGGCGCTCGCCGGCTATTGGTGGTTGGCGTGGGTCAGCCCCAGCGTTCGGGCATGAGCGCGCCCACCAGCGACGAACCCACCGCCGGCACCATCGCCGGGCATGCCATGGCCAGCGTGTTTCACGACACGCTGCAGGCCGATGTGGAACAGGTGCAGCGCGTCAGCCAGACCCTCAGCCGGCTGCCCCCTGCGCTGGCGGCCGCCCTGCCGTACCGACCTGTGCGCGTGCTGGCCATTCAGCCCACTTTCTCACTCGACGAAATGGCGCTCAAACACATCGGGGCGCTGCCGGTGTCCACCCGAAACACCCTCGCCGGCCTGGGAGCGCTCGACACCAAACGAGGCTCGGCAGGCAGCGCGGCCTCGCTGGCGAGCTACCTGCTGTTCGAACCCGACTTCGTCAACGCCCTGATTTCACTCGGCGAAGGCGATGCCTGGCGCCGCAAGGATGAGGTGCTGGATTTCTTTGAGCCCACGCCAGCAGGGGAACCCCCGGATCGCCAGTGACTGAGTCGGCCAGGATCACCGAGGAACCGCCCTTCGACAAGCTCAGGACGGAACTCAAGTGATGCCCTTCCCGCCGAAGGCGAGAGAGGGGGTGACGCGAAGCGGCGCGGGGGGAGCCTTCCTCTACAGTGACATAATTGCGCGCCATACTTCCCCCGAAACCCACCATGGACAGCACGCCTCCCAGTTGTGTGCTTTCAGTCCCCTCCAGTTTCGCCTGAGCCTCGCCCCCCTGCTGCGGTGGCTGTGATCAGGCAGACGGTCGGCTGAAAGCGCCCCCAAGCCCGTCGCGGCGCGGCAGCCATGCCCGCCCCATCACAGAATCCGTAAACCGCCGGGAGCGCACGCATGCTCAACGTCTTCACGCTGGCCAATGGCCGCCTTTTCCAGGAAGAAATCGAGTCGCTCGAAGAGCTGGCCCGGTTCAAGCCCATCTGGGTCGACCTGGAAGACCCCACCCCCGAAGAACGCCGCTGGGTCAAGCAGCATTTCGGCCTGTCGATCCCGGAAGACGCGATGGACGAAGACATCGAGGAATCGGCGCGGTTCTTTGAGGAAGACAACGGCGAGCTGCATGTGCGCAGCGACTTCTTGATCACGGCAGACGAGAAACCTCGCTCGGTCCGCGTGGCGTTCATTCTCAACGAGCACAACGACAAGCTCAAGAGCCAGGGTGTGCTGTTCTCGATCCACGATGAAGACGTGCCGGTGTTTCGCCTGCTGCGCATGCGCGCCCGGCGCATGCCTGGCCTGATCGATGACGCCAAGGACGTGCTGCTGATGCTGTTCGACGCCGACGCCGAGTACTGCGCCGACACGCTGGAAGACATCTACGACGAAATCGAGATCGTCAGCGCCCAGGTGCTCAACAGCAACGCATCAGACAACCTGCTCAGTGAAGCCCTCTCGGCCATCGCGCGTCACGAGGACATGTCGGGCCGCATCCGCCGCAACGTGATGGATACCCGGCGCGCGGTCAGCTTCATGATGCGCAGCCGCCTGCTCAGCGTCGAGCAGTTTGAAGACGCGCGCCAGATCCTGCGCGACCTGGACTCGCTCGACAGCCACACCGCGTTCCTGTTCGACAAGATCAACTTCCTGATGGACGCCACCGTGGGTTTCATCAACATCAACCAGAACAAGATCATCAAGATCTTCTCGGTGGCCAGTGTGTCGCTGCTGCCACCCACGCTGGTGGCCAGCAGCTACGGCATGAACTTCCAGTTCATGCCCGAACTGGAGTGGTCGTACGGCTACCCGTTTGCCATCGCCCTGATGGTGTTGTCGGCCGTGGTGCCGATGGTGTACTTTCGCAAGCGGGGCTGGCTCCGTTAAGCCCACCCCCGCCGCGCTGCGCGCGACCCCCTCAAGGGGGCGATACCAGTCGTCCGGCAAAGCCGGTCCGACGGTATCCCAGGCTTCAGGCACATCGCGCCGGAAAGCATGCTCGCCAACGGCACCACGAACCGGGGTCGCCTTGCTCCGATGCAGAGTTGGCCACTACGCCAGTGCTTCTATGATGGCACCGCTGTAGCGCGAAGCGACCTCGCGCAGGAAGCGCGGGAAGTCCACATGCGCGGCGTCGTCGGCGCGGTCCGAAATGGTGCGCACCACGGCCAGTGGCACGCCGAAGTCGTGGCAGACCTGGGCGAAGGCTGCGCCTTCCATTTCCACCGCGAGTGCGTCGGGCAGCTCGCGCTGCAGGGCCTGGCTCTCGGCGGTGGTGGACACGAAACGGTCACCGCTGATGAGCAGGCCCTGGTGCAGACGAGGCGCCTGCAGGCCGAATGCACTCACTGTGGCGGCATCGAGTTGTGCGGGCAGGGTGTGCAGCATGCGTTCGCAGGCCAGTTCCAGCGCGTCGGTGAGCAGACTGTCTGCATCGAAGCGACTGCGCTGGTACCCCGGCACTTCGTGACGCGGAAAGATCGGCGAAGCATCCATGTCGTGCTGCAGAAAGCTGCGCGCCAACACCACATCGCCCACGTTCACACCCACACCCAGCCCACCGGCCACACCGGTGAAGACGATGCGCTTCACGCCAAAGCGTTCGATCAGCAAGGTGGCGGTGGTGGCAGCAGCGACCTTGCCGATGCCCGAGAGCACCGCCACCACGTCCTGCCCATGCAAATGCCCCACCCAGAAATCCCGCCCGCCCACCGCCTGCCTGTGTTCGTCTGGCATCAGCGCGAGCACGCTGGCGAGTTCGTCGTGCAGAGCCGAGACGATGGCAGTGGATTGGCGATACCCCCCTGCGCCGCTTCGCGGCTTCCCCCCTGCAAGGGGGGACCCCACTGGTGGCCCGGCAAAGCCGGTTCCACGGTGGGCGCTGGACAAGGCTTCCTCAGGCATACCGCAGCGGGGGGATGGACCTACTTCTTGTCGCGTAGTTCGCGACGCAGGATCTTACCCACCGGCGTCTTGGGCAGTTCGGTGCGGAACTCGATCACCCTGGGCTGTTTGTAGCCGGTGAGGTTGGCCTTGCAGTAGGCGCGCACCTGCTCTTCGCTCAGGGCCGGGTCCTTTTTCACGATGACCAGCTTCACGGCCTCGCCCGACTTGTCGTCGGGCACACCCACCACCGCACACTCCATCACGCCGTCGAGTTGCGCCACCACATCCTCGACCTCGTTCGGGTAGACGTTGAAGCCGCTGACCAGCACCATGTCTTTCTTGCGGTCGACGATCTTGAAATAACCGCGTTCGTCCATCACGCCGATGTCGCCGGTCTTGAAGAAGCCGTCGGCGGTCATGACCTTGGCGGTCTCGTCGGGGCGCTGCCAGTAACCGGCCATGACCTGCGGACCTTTGATGGCGATCTCGCCGGGCTGGCCCAGCGGCACCTCATTGCCATCGTCGTCCAGACACTTCATCCAGGTGTTGGGCAGCGGTACGCCGATGGTGCCGCTGTACTCGGTGCTGGTGGTGGGATTGCAGCTCGCCGACGGACTGGTTTCCGACAGGCCATAACCTTCGCAGATCGGGCAGCCGGTCTTGTCCAGCCACAGCTTGGCGACAGCCCCCTGCACCGCCATGCCACCACCCACCGACACCTTGAGGTTGCTCCAGTTCACGGACCCGAAATCCGGGTGGTTGGCCAGCCCGTTGAACAGCGTGTTGACTGCTGGGAAACTGTGGAAGGTGTGCTTGCTCAGCTCCTTGAGCACCGCCGGCAGGTCGCGCGGGTTGGGGATCAGGATGGTCTTGCCGCCGGTGCGCATGGACAGCATCATGTTCACCGTGAAAGCGAAGATGTGGTACAGCGGCAGCGCGCACACGCTGGTGGGTTGCTCGCCGGCCGGCACCTTGCGCATGACGGGGTCGTTCCACGCCTCGGACTGCAGCACGTTGGCGATCACGTTGCGATGCAGCAGCACAGCGCCCTTGCTCACACCCGTGGTGCCCCCCGTGTACTGCAGCACGGCCACGTCGTCGGCCTTGATGTCCGGGCGCTTCAGGCTGCCCCGCGTGCCACGCGCCACGGCCTCGTTGAACCGCACCGCTTGCGGCAGGCTGAAGGTGGGCACCATCTTTTTCACGTTGCGCACCACGTAGTTCACGATGGCGCCCTTGAGCAGGCCCAGCATGTCACCCATGGCCGCCAGCACCACGTGCTTGACCGGCGTGTTGCCGATGCACTGCTGCAGCGTGGAGGCGAAGTTCTCGATGATGACGATGGCCTTGGCGCCGGAATCCTTGAGCTGGTGCTCCAGTTCGCGTGCGGTGTAGAGCGGGTTGACGTTGACCACGACGAAGCCGGCGCGCAGGATGCCGGCCACCACGACCGGGTACTGGGGCACGTTGGGCATCATGATGGCCACGCGATCACCCTTGACCAGTCCCAGGCCCTGGAGGTAAGCGGCAAAAGCCTGTGACAGGCTGTCGGTGAGCCCGAACGTCACGTCCTTGCCCATGAAGCTGTAAGCCGTTCTTGCGGCGTTCTTCTGGAAGCTCTCCTCCATCAGGTGCACCAGCGAGGGGTATTGCGCCACATCGATGTCGGCGGGCACACCCTCAGGATACGCGCCCAGCCAGGGACGGTTGGCCGTCGATTCGGTCATTCGGTCTCTCCGTTGATGTTGTTCAGACAGCCGTCCCGGCGAACGGCAACCCTACATTCTGGCCCACCCCCAGCGATGAGGCGATCGTGTTTTACCCTCACCTGAAACCGCCCGGGCTCTGCAAACCGAACCAGACCATTTCCGGGCGCTACAGAAAACCACGAAAGCTCGATGGTCCGCCTGGTTTGCACGGGCCGGGGCGGTCTTGCCCAGACCAGTGCGTGATCAGGCCTTCAACGCCACCAGCACTTCGTCGAGCATCTTCTTGGCGTCGCCGAAGAGCATGCGGTTGTTTTCCTTGTAGAACAAGGGGTTGTCCACGCCGGCGTAACCGCTGGCCATGGAGCGCTTCATGACGATGCTGGTGCGTGCCTTCCACACTTCCAGCACCGGCATGCCGGCGATCGGGCTGGTCGGGTCGTCCTGTGCGGCCGGGTTGACGATGTCGTTGGCGCCGATGACGATCGCCACATCGGTATCGGGGAAGTCGTCGTTGAGTTCGTCCATCTCGAACACGATGTCGTAAGGCACCCTGGCTTCAGCCAGCAGCACGTTCATGTGGCCCGGCATGCGGCCGGCCACCGGGTGGATGCCGAATCGCACATTGACCCCTTTCTCGCGCAGCGTGCGGGTGATCTCGAACACCGTGTGCTGGGCCTGCGCCACCGCCATGCCATAGCCAGGCACGATGATCACGTTCTTGGCGTCACGCAGCATTTCGGCGGTATCAAGGGCGCTCACTGGCACCACTTCACCCTGCGGCTCGGCGGGCGCGCCGTCTGTCTTGGGCGCGGGCTTGCCACCGCCGCTGCCAAAGCCGCCGGCGATCACGCTGATGAAGTTGCGGTTCATCGCGTTGCACATGATGTAGGACAGGATGGCGCCGGAGGAGCCCACCAGTGCGCCGGTCACAATCAGCAGATCGTTGCTGAGCATGAAGCCGGTGGCCGCAGCAGCCCAGCCGGAATAGCTGTTGAGCATGGACACCACCACCGGCATGTCCGCACCACCGATGGCCATGACCATGTGCATGCCGAACAGCAGTGCGAGCACCGTCATGATGATCAGGGGCGTCATGCCGTCGGCCACGCTGTCGACGCGGATGAATTCGCGCCCGTACCAGATCACCACCAGCAGAGCGATCAGGTTGAGCCAGTGGCGCGCCGGCAGCAGCAGCGGCTTGCCGCCGATCTTGCCCGAGAGCTTGCCGAACGCGATCAGCGAGCCGGAGAAGGTGACCGCCCCGATCAGAATACCGATGTAGATCTCGACTTCGTGGATCACCTTCTCGGCACCCTCGTAATTGATCGAGGTGTCGACATAGCTGGCGAAACCGACCAGGCAGGCGGCCAGACCCACCAGGCTGTGCATGAGCGCCACCAGCTCGGGCATCTGGGTCATCTTGACCACTTTGGCGGCGTAGAGGCCGACGCTGCCGCCAATGACCAGCGCCGCAATGATCCAGGGCAGGCCGGCCGCGCTGACACTCGGCCCGAAAATGGTTGCCAGCACGGCCAGGGCCATGCCGATCATGCCGAACAGGTTGCCGCGCCTTGAGGTTTCCGGGTTGGACAGGCCACCCAGACTCAGGATGAACAGAATGGCGGCACCGAGATAAGCCACCGTGGTGAGACTTTGGGACATGTTCGTCTTTCCTTGTTCTTGTCTCTTTATTTGCGGAACATGGCGAGCATGCGGCGCGTCACCGAGAAACCGCCGAACATGTTGATGGCGGTCAGCGTGATGCCGACAAAGGCCAGCCAGTGAATCAACTCGGCCGGGCGGCCGCCGGCCGAGGGGTCCGGGGGCGCAATCTGGACCAACGCGCCAATGGCGATGATGCTGGAGATGGCGTTGGTCACGCTCATCAGCGGCGTGTGCAGCGCAGGTGTCACGTTCCACACCACCATGTAGCCAATGAAGCAGGCCAGCACGAACACCGTGAAGTGGCCAAGGAAGGCCGCCGGGGCGTAGGCGCCGATGAACCAGAAAGCCAGAGCGCCCACGCCGAAGATGATGGCCAGGTTCTTGGCGGGCAGCGGACCGGTACTGCCGTGGCCGTGCCCACCCTTCTTCTCGACCGCCGGGCCCGCGGGCTTGGCCGCCGGCTTGGCGGCCACGACCAGCGGCGGCGCAGGCCAGGTGATCTCGCCATCCTTGACCACCGTCAGTCCGCGGATGGCATCGTCTTCCATGTTGACGTTGATGACGCCGTCCTTGGTCTTGCACAGCTCTTCGGTCAGGCGAAACAGGTTGGTGCCGTACAGCGTGGAAGACTGGCGGGCCATGCGCGAGGCCAGATCGGTGTAGCCAACAATGGTCACGCCGTGGCGCACCACGGCCTCACCCGGCACAGTCAGTTCGCAGTTGCCGCCCTGTTCGGCCGCCATATCGACGATCACGCTGCCGGGCTTCATGCTCCTGACCATCTCGGCGGTGATCAGCTTGGGCGCCGGCTTGCCGGGAATCAGTGCGGTGGTGATGATGATGTCGACATCCTTTGCCTGCTGCGCGTACATCTCGCGCTGCGCGGCCTGGAAGCCTTCGCTCATGACCTTGGCGTAACCACCGCCGCCCGAGCCTTCTTCCTCGTAGTCGACCTTGACGAACTCGCCGCCCAGCGAAACCACCTGATCGGCCACCTCGGCGCGGGTGTCGTTGGCGCGCACGATGGCACCCAGGCTGGCGGCCGCGCCAATGGCGGCCAGGCCTGCCACACCGGCACCGGCGATGAACACCTTGGCCGGTTGCACCTTGCCGGCAGCCGTGATCTGACCGTTGAAGAAGCGGCCAAACGCGTTGGCCGCTTCCACCACGGCACGGTAACCACTGACACCAGCCATCGAGGTCAGCGCGTCCATCTTCTGGGCACGGCTGAGCGTGCGCGGCAGCGCGTCGATCGACAATGCCGTGACTTTCCTGGCTGCCAGTTGCTGCATCAGCTCCGGGTTCTGTGCCGGCCAGAGGAAGCCGATGATGGTCTGACCCTCGTGCATCAGCGCCACTTCGTCGGGGGTGGGCGCACGCACCTTGAAGACGATGTCACTGTTGTTCCAGAGCTCGGTGGTCGAGCCGGCGATGCTGGCGCCGGCTTCACGGTAGGCATCGTCGGACAGGTCGGCCAGATCGCCTGCGCCCGTCTCCACCACCACACCAAAGCCCAACTTGACCAGCTTGGTCACCACATCGGGCACGGTGGCCACGCGTTTCTCGCCGGGGAAGATCTCGCGCGGCACGCCAATGCGCTGGGGCGTGGGAGCGACCGCGATGGCGGCGGCGGTATCAGTGGGTGCGCCAGAAGTCATGGAAGTGTCCTTAGAGCAGGGATTTCAGAAAGGAGCAGGGAAATGGGGGCGGAGCATCCAGGCGAGCGCGAGGGTCGGCAGAGCTTTGCCGTCTTCGCGAACCGAAGACTCCGTCAGCCGTCGGTGCAGGTGCATGCCGCGTGCGGGCCTGGTAGACGGGCCCGCTTTTTCCTGGCCGTCTTTGGCGCGGCGGTCGAGCGGCTCTCGCTCGGCGTTGTTTCGGCGGGATCGCCTGGCAGCATGGATGTCTCCTCACTCGCATGGGTTCGTCACGAATCCGCGCGAGCTTAACCCGAAAGCCATACCGGGGCGAACCGGTTTCTTACCGGACGCGACAGGCCACCCACCCTTTTCCTGCACATGACCGCTGAATGAAAGCGGCGCTCCCCACCCCGCTCCCTGCTCCATCCACAGCCAGTGTGTGGTGTTCTGAGAGAGGTTGTTGTACGGCACCACATAATGCCGGCATGGACACCCGATGGAAACCCAGCGTCACCGTGGCCGCCGTCATCGAACGCAACGGCCGCTACCTGCTGATCGAAGAACACACGCCCGAAGGTCTGCGCCTGAACAACCCGGCGGGTCACCTCGACCCGGGCGAAAGCCCTGAGCAGGGCGTGGCACGGGAGACGCTTGAAGAAACCGCACACCACTTCAAACCCACCGCGCTGGTGGGCGTGTACCTTTCACGCTTTCAGCGCGAAGCCACGGGCGAAGACATCACCTACCTGCGCTTCGCATTCTGCGGTGAGCTGGGTGAAGAAGTGTCTGACCAGGCACTGGACACCGGTATCGTGCGCACGCTGTGGATGACGCCCGACGAGGTGCGCGCCAGTGTCGACAGGCACCGCAGTCCTTTGGTGCTGCGCTGCGTGGAAGACCACCTGTCGGGGTTGCGTTATCCATTGGGGCTGGTAGTGACGGACGCGTCGGTGCTCAGGGTTTAGGCGCCCGGTGGGCTGCTGAAGGAAGACAGTGGCTGACGCAGCGTGACGGTATGGCGGCTTGTGGCTTTATCCCCAGGGCAAATCGCTGGCGGTGTTGGCGGTACAAAGTCAGGACGAAAAAATGGAGGCGGTTTGCCTCCATTTTCTTTGCGTCCTTGCGACGCGCAACGGCCCTCCCGGACCTACTTTCAATAGTACATGGTCAGATCAGATCTTTCCAGACTTCGCCATCAATACTGACCTGCAATGGCGAGAATGTAGGGTCGCCCACTGTCACCGGATCTCCTGCGGGGGTGAGGACCCAATTATTAGGACATGAATTTAGCGGGGGGCCATCTGTGGACGTCGTCGTGGTTTGACCTGCACCATAGCCGCTCAGGATGAAACCGGTGACCTGATTGCGTTCACGTGCCACAGACGTGACGATCCCTTCCGAAGTAGTGGTGGTCGTTCTTTCACGCTCTTGGGTACTTTGATTGTTTGTATTGGTACAGATCCAGCTGACCTCGGTCACGGTGGTCGAACTGGTGCGGAATGTCACCTTACTGGCGTTGTCTTGCAGCATTTTGTTATTCAGGTTAAGCGCCACCTGCACATCGCCCTTGCCCACAAAACCCGTGCCCTCATCCGTCATCTCCCAGGCTTTCGCCGTCGCTTGGGTGACATCGGTGTCGCCGCCACCGCCACAGGCCGTCAGAATCCCCACCGCCGCGGCCAGCACCGTGGCACGCACTTTCGTTGCAACTCGCATGAAAAACTCCTCAGAAATTGAATCTTGCCCATTGCTTCCGACCCAACGCACCTCTCGTGTGC
The DNA here is from genome assembly GCF_030651625.1 of Hydrogenophaga sp. GTDB lineage: Bacteria > Pseudomonadota > Gammaproteobacteria > Burkholderiales > Burkholderiaceae_C > Hydrogenophaga. Next base: position 212,976 of record NZ_JAUSCF010000030.1, read on the forward strand.
GCAGGTTGTGCGGCCGTTTGATCGCGCCGGGCGAGAGGCCCTTGCCCACGTATGCCCGATGCCCTCCCGTTTCTCGCGCGTGCTGCCCGAAAAGCAAACCCTTGACGCAGGAAAAGCATGGCCACCACCAATTACTTTTACTTACGTGAATAAACTTTTAACTCACTTCGGTTTAATTTGGGTGAATTTTTTTTAATACCAACGGTCCGCCTTCATCACTTTGTATGAAGATTGGAACGATCGGCATCTGAATGTCGTCGGTGCCGGGCGAAACAGACAGTATCCTCCCCGCCCAGCCCAGGTGCCCGGGGGCGGGGAGGTCCCGCTTTCGCACTCGTCACTGGCCCTGAACACCCACCGCACCGGATCGCTCTGGTCATTTCTGCACTGGCGTGTGTCCATCGATCTCTGCATGCGGTCGCCATCAACTCTCCCGGCGCACGCGAGCCCGCTTTGCTTCCTGCAGACGGCTGGCTATCATGCTGGGCGTGTTTGAACCTGGCTTTGCACACTGTGGAAACGTCCACCACCCGACCGCTGCTGACACCGGATCACCTTGCCATGATCGAACGTGGCGTGTCGGTGATCGTCAGCTCGTGCGGTCACGACCTCACGCCCAGCGTGATGCGCGCAGTGGGCAGCCGGACCGACGATGAAGGGCGCCGCTTCACTGTCTACCTGTGCCGCAGTCAGTCGGCCCAGTTGCTGAAGGACGTGGCCCGAAGCGGCCGGCTGGCCGCCGTGTTCAGCCAGCCCAGCACCCACCGCACCGTGCAGCTCAAGACCCGCACCGCTCGGTTACGGGAAGCCACCGAGGACGACGTACCCGCACTCGGGCGCTGTCTGCAGGGCATGGAGCGCGAACTCACGAGCATTGGTTTTGCTGCCGTTTACGCGCGCGCCATGCTGGCTTACCGGCTGGACGATCTGGTGGCCGTCGAGTTCGTGCCCGAAGTGGCCTTCGACCAGACGCCCGGTCCCAAGGCGGGCCAACCCATCACGGCAACCACATGACGACCGCCCATGCGCAGCCCGTGGTGGATCTGAACGAGGTGCGACCCTGCCTGGAGGGTGCCATCCCGGCCATGATGGCCACCTGCGCGGCCGACGGCACACCCAACGTGGCCTACATCTCGCAGGTGTACTACGTGGACGAAGGCCATGTGTCGCTGTCGTTCCAGTTCTTCAACAAGACGCGACAGAACCTGCTGGCCAACCCGCGTTCCACGCTGCTGCTGCTGAACCCGCTCAATGCGGTGTTCTACCGGCTGCAGCTGCGCTACCTGCGCACCGAAGAATCGGGGCCGGTGTTCGAGAGCATGAAGGCCCAGCTGGCGGGCATCGCATCGCACACCGGCATGGCCGACGTGTTCCGCCTCCGCGGGTCGGACATCCACGAAGTGATCGAGGTCGAACGCCTGCCGCAGGAGCCGTTGCCCGAGGCCCTGCCGGCGCCACCGTCCAGACCCAACTTTCTTGCCGTGTTGCGCCGTGGCAGTGCACGCCTATCAAGCGCCAACACCCTGGACACGCTGCTTGAAGCCACGCTGGACACCCTGGAGCAGGGTCTTGCGGTGCGCCACGCCATGGTGCTGATCCTCGACAACGCCACGCAGCGCCTCTACACCCTGGCCAGCCGGGGCTACGAGACCTCGGGCGTGGGATCGGAGATCGCGCTGGGCGATGGCGTGATCGGCGTGGCGGCACGCGAACGCACGCCGGTGCGCATCATGCACATGACCAGCGCCTACCTCTACAGCTGCGCCATGCGCAACAGCCTGGGCGACGCACACCCGCACCACACCGACATCCCTTACCCCGGCCTGCACGCGCCGCACAGCCAGATGGCGGTGCCGCTGCAGTCGGCCGGGCGGGTGGTGGGCGTGCTGTTTGTCGAGAGTCCGCTGGACATGCAGTTCAGCTACGAGGACGAAGACCTGCTGGTCTCGCTGGGTGGCCAGCTGGGCGCGGCCATCGACCTGATGCACGAGGCCGAAACACCCTGCACCGACGGCAAGGCGGAACCCGCAGCGGCCAGTGCACCAACGGTGTTGGCGGGACCGGCGCTGCGTGTGCGCCACTACCGCAGCAACGACAGCGTGTTCATCAACAACAGCTACCTGATCAAGGGCGTGGCCGGCGCCATCCTCTGGAAGCTGCTGCGCGATGGTCAACAGGGTCGGCGTGACTTCACCAACCGCGAGCTGCGGCTGGACAAGTCCTTGCGCCTGCCCGACGTGGCCGACAACCTCGAAGCCCGCTTGCTGCTGCTGCACCGGCGGCTGATCGAGCAGTGCCCGCAACTGCACATCCTGAAGACCGGGCGCGGCTGCTTCCGCTTTGAAGCGAGCGGGCCGGTCGAGCTGGAAGACGTGGACGGCTGAAGCGGGCGCCGGAATGCCGGGTCAGCCTTCCACCAGGCCCGGCTCGGGGGAAAGCCCCAGCCCGTAGGCCAGCTTGGCCCATTCGCGCACATTCAGTTGCCCCTTCACACCGGTCAGCAGCCCCTCAAACACCGGCGCAGGCGCGCCCGCGCGCATGCCCTGCATCACCCCCAGGCGCTCGGGCGCGTTCAGTTGCGGCAGCATCCAGCGCATCACCAGCATCATTTCGGGCGGTGGCACCGTGGCCAGCAGGGCGTCGTGGACGGCGATCAGTTCGGCATCGGTGTAGGCGGCCCAGAGCGCGGTGTTGTGCACCGTTTCTTCGACGTGCATATGCTGGAAGTTGTCTGCCACGAACAGAGCCAGCGCCAGGTAGAGCGCCTGCAGCGCAGACTCACGCTCACCGGCCTCCAGGGTGAGCAAGGTCCGGGCCGCATCACCGAGGTGGGCGATGTGTCGGAGGTGCGCTTCGTGGTCCTCGGCCACCGGCTGGGAGACGCCGGGGCAGCGGGCATCGAGTGCCGGATGCGCGAATTCGTTTTCGTGGGCGACATGGCTGGCGCACAGGGCCAGGAGTTCTTCCACCCGGGCCATGGCGTGCTTCACGTCGGCGTCGTCTGTGGGGTCGGCGCGGCCAACCGCGATCAGCGTGTCGGCCATGAAGGCGCGCAAGGCCTTGTGGATGCCTGCGTACAGATTGAAGCGGCCAAGGCCGGTGCGGGCGGCAGCGGCCAGGTGGTTCATTTCGATCGCATGGGATTGCATGTGGATTCCTTTGCCGGGCGGCGCCCGGTTTGACTTGTGATGACCGCAGCACCCCATGTGCCGCGTGTCATGGAAAACAAGTCTAGAAATCGCGCGCGAGGCGCGCTGCTAAATAGCGCTTAAAGGAATCGTAAAAAAACCTTAAGCGAACAGAAAACAGGTTCAGTCGATGCTGCGCACCCGGCCGCGCAGCTGCTTGACCGTCGATCGCGTGGCCTTGCCTTCCAGACGGCGCTGCTTCGAGCCAAACGTGGGCCTGGTGGGTTTGCGCGCCTTGGGCAATGTGGCCACGCTGTCCACCAGCGCCTGAAGCCGGTCCAGCGCCTCGGCCTTGTTCTGCTCCAGGCTGCGACTCGTCTGGGCCTTGATCACCACCACCCCTTCGGTGGTGATGCGTTTGTCGCTCAGGGCCAGCAGACGTTCCTTCACGGCCTCCGGCAGTGAAGACGCGTGCACGGCAAACCGGAGGTGCACCGCGTTGGACACCTTGTTGACGTTCTGTCCGCCCGCGCCCTGTGCGCGGATGGCGGTGAACTCCACTTGCGAAGGGTCGACCCGGGACATGGGGGCAGTGTGCCACGCGAAAGTGTCTGCGTTTCGGGTGCGTGTCCCGCACAGGAAAGCAACAAAGCCTTGCGGGTTCCCCATTCAATTGTTAAGCCAACCTTAAATGGATGGATTGCTTTCAAAGTTCTTACTCAATTGATGGCGCCGTGCCGCCCTGCGTAGCGATGGTTGACATATGTCAACCGGTCGATTCCTGTGAAGCCTACGCTGGACGCTCATCAAAACAGGAGACCCCCATGAATAAAACCACCGCCCAAGGTGGGCTGCTGGCCGCCGTGGCGCTGTTCGGGGGGGCCTTGCTGCTCTCCTGGTTCACACACGGCACCGGTGTCATCCGCGACGACCCCAAGCGCAACATCAGCATCCCCAAGCAGTTGACCGTGCCCTTGCAGGTGCAGGCCGCCTACAACGGTACCGACATGTTCTTCCGCTACCGGTGGCCGGCCGAGAAGCCAGGCATCTTTCACGATGTGCTCACCTATGAGGACGGCAAATGGGTCACCAAAGGCAAGGCCGTACCGGGCTCCGAGCCTGACGGACTGCACGAGGACCGGGTGGCCATGATGCTGGACGATGGCAGCGTGCCCGAGTTCGCGCGCTATGGCGGCTATCTGGCCATTGGCGCGGGCATCGCCACCTTCACCAAGCACGCTTCCAGCGATGAGGTACAGGCACACCCCTACCTCGGCAAGAAACTCAAGCAGGACGAAGTGGGCAAGCACCTGCCGCAGACGCGCACCGACATCAATGACTGGGCCAGCGTTCAGCCTGAAGAAACCTTGAAGGCGCAACGGGCCGCCGGCTATTTCCTGGACTTGTGGCACTGGCGCGGCCATCGATCCAACCCGATCAACATGTCAGACGACCAACTGGTCGCCGAAGCCCGGATGGGCGACGCGGGCAAGAGCAGCGCAACCTCCAACTGGGACGGCGAACTCAAGCAGCCCAGGCTGATGTTCAACAGCACCGCCACGGGCTACAGGTCCCTGAAATGGGACGATGTGGCGAACGGCAAGCTGTCACAGGACAGCACCTACTTTCTGCGCGACGGCGAGGCGGTCCCTTTTGACCCCGCCGCCGGCTGGCAGAACGGCGATACCCTGCCAAGGCGCATCCTGCGCACACCCGAGGAATCGACGGCCGACATTGCCGTGCAAGGCAAAGGGCTCTGGACCGATGGCTTCTGGGACGTGACGCTCACGCGCAAGCTCGACACCGGCCATCCGCTGGACGACAAGATCCTGAAAGACCAGGGCGCCTATGCGGTGGCTTTCTCCATCCACCGCAATGCCACGGGTGGACGATGGCACTATGTGTCACTGCCCTACTCACTGGGTCTGAGCCGGGACGCCAACATCGTGGCGCAGAAATTTGATGAGGCCGCTCCCACCTGGGGCGAAAAGTGGACAACGGTCGAACTCTTCTACCCCGGCCAGGTGAGTTGGCCGCACCTCAACAGCACCCAGCACGCTGGCGCGAAGTACATCAAACAGGGACAGCCTGTGACCACGCACCACAGCGTGGACCAGCTCAAGCACTACGGCGTCGAAGCCGAGTTCGCGAGCGAGATCTACAACCAGTGGCGCTGGACACTGCTCGCCGGCCTCGTGCTGATCGCGGCATTCGGCTTTGCCCTCAACCAGTCGCTCAAGCGCACCACAGGAGTCTGATCATGGATGCTTATCACGTCGTGATGGTTCACTTTCCGATCGCGCTTTGGATGACCGCCACACTGGCGATCTTCCTGCGGGTGTTCTCTGATGGCCCGCTGGCCAGAGCCGTTGATCACGCACTCGTTCCCCTGCTCAGCGCGAGCCTGGTGTTCGGTGTCATTGCGTTTGCCATCGGCCTGATGGTGTGGCCCTGGGAAACGATCTCCGCGTCGGCCCTGGGTCGCAACCATGTGCTGCTCGCCAGCTGGACCGTGGCCTACTGGGCCATGATCCTGTTCGTGCGGTGGCGCCGGGGCGAGAGCGTGTGGCAGGGCACATCGCGCTGGGTCATGGCCGTACTGGCTTTCCTGGGCAGCGCCCTGCTGGGCATCACCGGCACCCTGGGCGGCCACCTCGTGGGCATCTACACCGAGGTCTCTGACCTGCTACGCATCTTGGGATGGGAGGTGTACACCACCTACTACGTGCCCAACATCACCCTGATTGCTCTGGCCGTGATTTCGCTGGGGCTGCTGGTCATGGCATTCCTGAGCCGCAAGGCGACCTGAGCGTCGCGGCGAACCGCCGGCAACAGATCGGGCCGCAGCGGACCACCAGCGCGTCCGCCCCGCCCGGGATCCTTCAGGGCCGCAGCCTCTGCGGCCCTGAGAGTGGCGGGTCCAGCCGCTCATCCACCTCGTCTTTCAGGGCGATGCCCGTGATCTGGCGCAGGCGGGCCTGCCGCAACAGCGCCATCAGTTTGCCTGCCGCCCGCTCGGGTGGCAGGCCCGCGTCGCGCACGTTGGAGATGCAGTTGCGCTGCGCATCGCTCAGGCCCACACGCGGTGCCCATGTGAAGTAGATGCCCAGGCTGTCCGGCGAGCTCAGCCCCGGGCGCTCCCCGATCAACACCACCACGGTGCGTGCGTGCAGCAAAGCACCGATCTCGTCGCCAATGGCCACGCGGCCCTGCTCGACCAGCGCCACCGGCGCCAGCGTCCAGCGGTGTGTATCGTCCTCCCGGAGTCGCTTCACGAGGTTTGTCATCAGCGGCAGGGCGTGCTGCATGGCGGCATGGGCCGAAAGACCATCGGCGATCACAAAGGCGAGGTCAGGTGGTGTGTCTGTCCCTTGGTCTTGTTGCCAGTTCTGCAGGGTCTGCACCGAGCCGGCATCCAGCCGGCGCCCCAGGTCGGGTCGTTGCAGGTAGGTGATTCGGTCGGGTGCGGCACTGTGCAATTGAAGCGCCTGCAGACCGAGCGCGTGCAGGGGTTCTGTGAGTTGGGTCGGGTCGAAAGGCAGGTGCACCGCATCGCGTGCCTGTGCATGGGCCAACTGGAATGCCAGGTGCGCGGCCGTGGGCTGACTGACACCGGCACGTCCCAGAGCGATGCGCGCGTCGGTGAAGCGCCGAAGTCCGCGCCACAGCGCGGGCGTGACGGTCGCCGTGGGCACCTTGTTCATGACGCCTCCAGGCGGGCAATGGCTGGTGCAAAGGCATCCGGCAACGCAGGCACCAGGCGCATGCCCTCTCCTGGCTCGGTCACACCCATGCGTTGCAACCAGGCTTCAAACTCCGGTGCGGGCCGAAGGCCGAGCAGCAGACGCATGGCCAGCGCGTCGTGGAACGAGGTGCTCTGGTAGTTGAGCATGATGTCGTCCGCCCCCGGCACACCCATGATGAAGCTGACCCCGGCCGTGCACAGCACGGTCAGCAGCGCGTCCATGTCGTCGCTGTCTGCCTCGGCGTGGTTGGTGTAGCAGACATCGCAACCCATGGGCACGCCCAGCAGCTTGCCGCAAAAGTGGTCTTCCAGTCCGGCACGCAGGATCTGCTTGCCATTGAAAAGGTATTCAGGGCCAATGAAGCCCACCACCGTGTTGACCAGCAGCGGCTGGAAGTGCCGCGCCACCGCGTAGGCGCGGGCTTCAATGGTCTGCTGGTCGCAGCCATGGTGGGCATTGGCCGACAAGGCGCTGCCCTGGCCAGTCTCGAAATACATCACGTGCTCGCCGCGCTGCCCGTCGTCAAAAACCGCGCCACGCCGCTGCGCAAGTGCCGCTGCGCGCGCCTCAGCCAGCAGCGCGAGGTCGATGCCGAAACTGCGGTTGGTGGCCTCGGTGCCGCCAATCGACTGGAAAACCAGATCGACCGGCGCACCCCGTTCCATGGCCTGCAGCGTGTTGGTCACGTGTGTGAGCACACAGCTTTGCGTGGGCATTGCGTAGCGGGTGATCACCTCATCGAGCATGTGCAGCAGGCGCTGGACCTGCGGCACGTTGTCGGTGGCGGGGTTGATGCCGATCACCGCATCGCCACTGCCCATGAGCAGGCCATCGATCAGGCTGGCGGCGATGCCGGCCATGTCGTCGGTGGGGTGGTTGGGTTGCAGGCGTGTGGCCAGCCGGCCCGGCAGCCCGATGGTGCCGCGAAAACGCGTGACCACGGTGCACTTGCGTGCGATCAGTGCCAGATCCTGAACCCTGCAGAGCTTGCTCACTGCGGCCACCATTTCGGGTGTGAGGCCGGGGGCCAGCGACGTCAGTGTCGCGGTGTCGGCTTCGTCACCGAGCAGCCAGTTGCGGAAGTCGCCCACGGTCAGGTGCGACACCGGCGCAAAAGCCGCGCGGTCGTGGGTGTCCACGATGAGGCGGGTCACCTCGTCGGCCTCATAGGGCACCACAGTCTCGTTCAGGAAATGCGCCAGCGGCAGGTCGGCCAGGGCCATCTGGGCCGCCACACGCTCCTGGCTGTCAGCCGCGGCCACACCAGCGAGCTGATCACCCGAGCGCAGCGGCGAAGCGCGCGCCATCAGCGCGCGCAGGTCGTCAAAGACGTAGCGCCGTGGGCCGATGGTGTGAGCGTGTTGCAAGATTCAGACCTTAGCAGTTGCTGTCATGGCTGTGTCGCAGGTTTTCGCCAGAGCAGCATCAGCGCCAGCAGCGCCGATGCGATCATGAGGAACAGGCTGATGGCATTGAGCACCGGCGTGGCGCCTTCGCGCATGCGGCTGTACATGAGCACCGTCAGCGGCGGATCGGAGCCCACCAGCATCAGCGTGGTGTTGAAGTTCTCGAACGACATCAGGAACGCCATGGCGGCTGCGCCAATCATGCTCGGGCGCAGGTAGGGCAACGTGATGGTCCACAGCACCGCGAGCCGGCTGGCACCCAGGTTGTAGGCGGCTTCTTCGAGCGTGCGGTCGAAGCGACGCAGGCTGGCCGAAATGGTGAGCGTGGCAATGGTGACGATGTAGCAGAACTGCCCCAGGATCACCAGTGGCAACCCAGGGCGCAGGAAGTCCAGCTCCAGCCCCCAGGTTTCGTCGGCAAAGTTGGCGATGCGGCTGGCGAAGGCGAGGATGGAGATGCCCAGGATCACGCCCGGAATCACCAGCGGCAGCATGGTCAGCAACGCAATCGCGTTCTTGCCGGGAAACTCGAAGCGTTCCAGCAGGAAGGCGTTGCAGGTGCCCACACCCACCGACAACACCGTGACCCACAGGGCTACCCAGGCGCTGGTGCCCAGGCTTCTGATCAGTTCGCCGTCGGCCAGCAGGCCGGTGCGGGTATCGCTGTCGGCCACAAACCAGTCAAGCGTGAAGCCCATCCACGGCGGCGTGGGATAAGCCGCGTCGTTGAACGCGAACACGGCCACCACCAGCAACGGCACGAACAGGAACACAAAGAACCCGACCACGAAGGCGCCCAGGCCGAAGCGCTGCGAGGCGGGGCGAGGCAGGCTGGGGATCATGGTCAGTGCCCGCCCGGCCGCCCGAAGGGCTCTGAGCGCCCCCTCGGGGGGCAGAGAACGAAGAGAACGTGGGGGCTCACGTCTTCATCACAGCGCCGAAGCGCTGGCCAGTCAATTTCAGACCTGCCCAGACGAGGAGACTGGACAGGAACAACAGCAGGAAACCGAAGGCGGCGCCCTGGTTCCAGTTGAAGCGGGTGATGAACTGGGTGTAGATCTGCTCAGTGAACCACAACGAGTTCTTGCCACCCAGCAGCGTGGGCGTGAGGTAGTTGCCCAGGCAGAGCATGAAGACCACGATGCTGCCGGCGGCGATGCCGGGCGCGGCGTGCGGGATGACAATGCGGCGCACGATGTTGGCGGTGCTGCCATCCAAGTCGTAGGCGGCTTCGATCATGCTGTCGTCCAGACTCTCCAGGCTGTTGACCAGCGGAATCACCATGAACAGCAGCGAGGCGTACACCAGGCCCACCAGGATGGTGGCGTCGCGGTAGAGCAGCTCCACAGGCTGGTCGGCCAGGCCCACAGCCTGCAGCACGCTGGAGACCACGCCGGTTTCGCGCAGCAGGATCAGCCAGCCCAGGGTGCGCACCATTTCACTGACCCAGAACGGCAACAGGCACAACACCAGCAGCACGGTCTTGGCGCGGCCCTGCGCCACTTTGGCGATGTACCAGGCGGCCGGAAAGGCCAGCAGCAGTGTGAGCACCGTGGCCAGCACCGACAGCGTGGCTGTGCGCACAAAGGTGTTCCAGTACAGCGGCTCGTCCACGAAGGTGCGGTACTGGTCCAGGCTGAAGCCGTATTCACCCGGCCCCACCCGGGCCTGCAGCGAAAGCACCAGCAGCTCCACATGCGGCAGGATGACCAGACCCAGCAGCCACAGCAGCGCGGGCGCGAGCAGCACCCAGAGGAAGAAGCGGCGGTGGGTCGACTCGCTCATGACCAGATCAGACGCGAAAACACCATGCCTGGTCGGGTCGGTAGGTGAAATGCACCGTCTCGCCGTTCTGCAGATCAGCCAGCCGCCCTGTGAGCGGCAAAGCAATGTGCAAAGGTGTGCCGGACGTAACTTCATGCACCTGCACGGTGGAGTTGCCGCCGTCAAACAGCAGGCTTTGCACGGTGGCGCTGAACGCCGGGTTCCCCGCGGGCAGCTCACCCGCCTGGCGGCCTATCTCAATCGCTTCAGGGCGCACGAAGAGCACCGCCGTCTCGCCCACGTCCAGCGATTCCACGCGCTTTGCCCACAGGCCCAGACCGCTGGCGGTGCGCAGCAGCACCTGCTCACCGTTGCGTGCTTCAATGCGGCCCTCAAAGCGGTTGTTGTTGCCCACAAACCCCGCCACAAAGGCGGTGGCCGGCTGGTAATAGAGGTGCTGCGGGCTACCGACTTGCTCGAAGCGACCGTGGTTCATGACGGCCACCTGGTCGGACATGACCAGCGCTTCGGACTGGTCGTGCGTGATGTAGACGAAGGTGGTGCCGACTTCGGCCTGCAACTGCTTGAGCTCCACCTTCATGTGCTCGCGCAGCTTGAGATCGAGCGCACCCAGCGGTTCATCGAGCAGCAGCAAGGCAGGCTCCAGCACCAGCGAACGCGCGATGGCCACGCGCTGCTTCTGCCCACCCGAGAGCTGGTCGATGCGCTTGCTTTCGCTGCCGGGAAGGCCCACACGCCGCAGCATGTCGGTCATCCTGGCCTTGGCGGCGGCGCTCTTGATACCGCGTCGCTCCAGGCCATAGGCGATGTTCTCTCCCACGCTCATCATGGGGAACAGCGCCAGGTGCTGGAACACCATGTTGACCGGGCGCCGGTTGGGCGGCACGCCCAGCATGGACGCGCCCTTGATGTGCAGGTCACCGCCGTCCGGGGCGATGAAGCCCGCGATCATGCGCAGCAGCGTGGTCTTGCCACAGCCGGACGGGCCGAGGATGGAAAAAAACGAACCACGGCGAACGCTGAAGCTGAGGTCCTGCACCGCCACAAACGCTCCGAAGCGTTTGTGCAGGGACAGCACCTCCAGATCGTGTTCGCCGGACGCAGCGGGGGCGGAGTTCGGCACCGCAGCCGCTTACTTCGCGGCTTTCACACGGTCGAGCACACGACCTTCGATGTCTTCAATGCCGGCGGGCACGGCCGGGTACCACTTGATGTTGTTCAAGGCCGCTTCGGGGAAGCTGTCGGCGAACTGCTTTTTCAACCCTGCATCCATCAGCTGGTCTGCACCCTTGGAGGCGGTGAAGTTGCCGGCGGCGCCGGCCACCTTGGCAGCGATTTCCGGACGCATGTTGAAGTTGATCCAGGCGTAGGCGGCAGCATCGTTGCGGCCCTTGGCGGGAATGGCAAAGGTGTCGACCCAGCCCAGCGCGCCGGACTTCGGCGCCACGAACTTCACATCAGGGTTGGCCTTGTTGAGCTCCCAGCCGCCGGTGTCCCACATCATGGCGGTGGTGAGCTCACCGGAACGGATGCCGGCGAGCAACTGGTCCTTGCCGTCCCAGTAGAACTTCACATTGGGCTTGCAGTCGGCCAGCTTCTTGCCCATTTCGTCCATCAGGGCACCGTAGGCCTTGGGATCGTTGTAAAGCGCAAACGGGTCCTTGCCGGATGCAAACGCCATGGCAACCAGCGTGGGGCGCTTCAGCCGCATGCTCACCTTGCCGGCGTTTTCGGCGGCACACAGATCGGCGTAGTCGGTGGCCTTGGAGGTTTTGGTGTTGACCACCAGGCCGTCGGTGCCCCAGATGTGCGGTACGCCGTAGACGGCGCCGCCCACGGTGGTGTTTTTCTTGGTGGCTTCGAGCATGGAGGGGATGAACAGATCGGTCTTGATCTTGCTCATGTCCATGGCCTTGTATATCTTGAATTCGGTCTGCGGTCCGGCGATGCGGTCCTGGCTGGGTTGGGCCAGATCAAAGCCCGCGCCGGCCGTGGCGCGCAGCTTGGAGATCATTTCTTCGTTGTTGGAGGTGGTGACCTCCACCTTGAAGCCGGTTTCCTTGGTGAATTGCTCGATCACATCCTTGGGCGCGTAGCCGCCCCAGGTCAGCAGGCGCAGCGTTTTGTTGTCTTGCGCATGGGCGGCGCCCGCAGCAACCACCAGAGTGGCTAGGACAATTCGGGTCAGGGAATGCTTCATTGGCGACTCGCTTTCGGCAGTGTGTGACAGGGAATGGAAGCAAAGAAAGCCCGGCGGGCCTGGCGTCTGGGCGGGACCGGCGCTATAGGAGCGCAGAATCCGGGAAAGCCCACAATAAGTCAAGTCAATGACGTTTTCGTGACGCCCCATTCCCGCAATCCTTGCGGAGGCGTGCTCCCAAAAGGGGCGTGGGGATAATGGGCACATGTCCGACTCCCGTCTCCCCACACCTCACTACCTCATCGACAAGTCCCGCCTGCTGCCCAACCTGGAAAAAATGGCCTGGCTTCGTCAGACCTCGGGCGCGAAGTCGCTGCTGGCGCTCAAATGTTTTGCCACCTGGTCGGTGTTCGACTTCATGGCCGAGTACATGGACGGCACCACCAGTTCTTCGCTGTTTGAGGTGCGGCTGGGGCGCGAGAAATTTGCCGGGGAAACGCATGCCTATTCGGTGGCCTGGGCCGATCACGAGATCGGCGAAGTGGTGGACCACTGCGACAAGATCATCTTCAACACCCTGGGTCAACTGCGCCGCTTTGATGCCGCCTCAAAAGCCAGGGTGCGAGGCCTGCGCGTGAACCCCGGTGTGAGCTCATCGAGCTTCGACCTGGCCGACCCGGCGCGGCCCTTTTCGCGACTGGGTGAGCACGACCCGACCGCCATCGAGCGCGCCCTGGACGAGATTGGCGACATCAGCGGCTTCATGTTCCACAACAACTGCGAGAACGGCCGGCTGGAGCGTTTCGGCGAGATGCTGGATCACATCGAACAGCGCTTCGGCCACCTGATCCGCCGTATGGACTGGATCAGCCTGGGCGGCGGCATTGCCTTCACCCACCCGGACTACCCGCTGGCCGCGTTTGCCGAGCGCCTCAAGCGCTTTGCCGACGAATACGGCGTGCAGGTCTATCTGGAGCCGGGCGAGGCCGCAGTGGCCAACTCCACCACGCTGGAAGTGAGCGTGCTCGACACCCTGCACAACGGCAAGGACCTGGCCATTGTGGACAGCTCCATCGAGGCCCACATGCTGGACCTTCTGGTCTACCGCTACAGCGGCCGCATCGAACCCAACCAGGGCCCGCACGAATGGATGGTGTGCGGCAAGTCATGTCTGGCGGGTGACATCGTCGGCGAGTTCCGTTTTGCGCAGCCCTTGAAGGTAGGCGACCGCCTGTCCATCGAAGACGCCGCCGCCTACACCATGGTCAAGAAAAACTGGTTCAACGGCGTGCAGATGCCGGCCATTGCGGTGCGCGAACTCAATGGCGAAGTGCGACTTGTACGCGCCTTCGGCTATGCGGACTTTGCGTCCGCATTGTCATGAGCCACCCCCCGCGCCGCTTCGCGTCACCACCCTGCAAGGGGGGCGGCACCCGTGGCCCGGCAAAGCCGGTTCCACGGTGCCTCTGGATAGCTCCCCTGCTTGCCTCGCAGTTCGCTCGAAGGCCAGCGGTTCGCTGATTTTTATTGTGGCTGCCCCCTGCCCTCGCGGCGGGCTGGCGCAGCTTTTGTTCAACCACCTCCGACGAAAGGAATTCGACGACATGAAGCGCAATGTGCTCATCATCGGCGCCGGTGGCGTGGCTCAAGTGGCGGCGCACAAATGCGCCCAGAACAACGATGTGCTGGGCGATATCCACATCGCCTCGCGAACGATCGCCAAATGTGAGGCCATCATCGCCTCCGTGCAAGCCAAGGGCAGCCTGAAGCAACCCGGCATCCTGCAGGCCCACACCATCGACGCCATGCACACGCCGGCGGTGGCCGAGCTGATACGCCGCACCGGTGCGCAGATCGTCATCAATCTGGGCAGTGCCTTCGTCAACATGTCGGTGCTGGAGGCCTGCATCGCCACCGGCGCGGCCTACATGGACACCGCCATCCACGAAGACCCGCTGAAGATCTGCGAGCCACCGCCCTGGTACGCCAATCACGAGTGGAAGCGGCGCGAACGGTGCAAGGCAGCCGGCGTGACCGCCGTGCTGGGCGTGGGCTTTGACCCCGGCGTGGTCAACGCTTATGCGCGCCTGGCCGAAGACCACTTCCTGGACACCATCCACAGCATCGACATCATCGACATCAACGCGGGCCGCCACGACCGCTGGTTCGCCACCAACTTCGACCCCGAAGTCAACTTCCGCGAGTTCACCGGAACGGTGATGTCCTGGCAGCAGGGCCGATGGAAAGAAAACAAGATGTTCGAGGTCAGCAAGTCCTGGGACTTGCCGGTGGTGGGGAAGCAAAGGGCCTACCTGACCGGCCACGACGAACTGCACTCGCTGGCCAGTCGCTACCCGCAGGCCAATCTGCGCTTCTGGATGGGCTTTGGCGAGCACTACATCAACGTGTTCACCGTACTGAACAACCTGGGCCTGCTGTCCGAGCAACCGGTGAAAACGGCCGAAGGCCTGGAGGTGGTGCCGCTGAAGGTGGTGAAGGCCGTGCTGCCCGACCCGGCCAGCCTGGCGCCGGGCTACACCGGCAAGACCTGCATCGGCGACCTTGTCAAAGGCACCAGGGACGGCAAGGAAGCCGAAGTTTTCATCTACAACGTGGCCGACCACGCCGAAGCTTATGCCGAGGTGGGCAGCCAGGGCATCTCGTACACCGCGGGGGTGCCACCAGTGGCCGCAGCCCTGCTGATTGCCGATGGCACCTGGGACACGCGCACCATGGTCAATGTGGAAGACCTGGACCCTGTGCCCTTCCTGAGACTGATGGACCGCATGGGCTTGCCGACGCGGGTGCGGGATGGCAACGGCGACCGCCCGTGGAACGAATTGACGGGGGCGTGATGTCTGCCTCGGCAACTTTCGTAGATTTGAGCAGGTCCACGCCAACGCTGAGCCTGCTGGGACGCCCAAGCTTTCCATGTTTTTTTCCTGCGTTGACGTGGTGTTCAGGCGTCGTACACCCCGGACTGGCTTGGGGCGGCTCTTGAGCCTTGTCGCAGATCTCGGCCCACATCTCGTCTGGCCCGCCGGACGGCCGTTCGACATGCGCTGCTGACGGACCGATCTGCAGCGATTGAAACCGTCGGTGACGAAGTGATGAGCCCACACACGGTCTGGGCGACCTGGCCGATCGCTGGGGTCGGATATTCGACGTCCGACTGGGGCAAAGAATCCTTACGACCTGCGAAGAACCCTGACTACTTGAGCGCCTTCGCCGCAAGAATGCGGCCAAACCTGAAGGCCCTCAGGATGGGCCACGACGAAATCGTGGAATTCGAACGCCAGACACAATGCTGTCGGCCGGGCAAGGTGAAGGTTCTGGAAAGGGGTCACACCACGGGTGTCTTTGCAGCTGAAAGGACGCGCAGATTCCTGCTGGATTGCCTGCGGCAGAGCGAACAATCACAGCAGAAAAGGAAACAGCATGAAAAAGTCCATCTCAGCTAGCCATGCTTCGGTAGTCTTCGCAGGTTTCACCGCGTACTTTTTCTTGCTTCCAATTACCCTTCATCCGTTCCTTTCGGCAAAACTCTCCTGGAACCCGGTGCTGAACTGGTTCATCACCGGGTATTTTCTCTTTGTGCCCATTTTTTCCTTTGCGGTCATAGCAGTGAGAAAGGAAGGTCGAGGTACCGCTCCCGCGATTCTTGAGGGTCTAGGTATGCGGGCGATGAGTACCCGAGACTGGAAATACGCGGCTGCTGGACTGGCCTTGGTATTTGTCCTGACGGGCTTAATATTCGGCGCTTCATTCGCTCTAAATACCCTGTTCGGTGTCAGGGAACTGTCCACAGAACCATGGTTTGTGAAGCTCTCGCCGCTTCAGGGCATTGAACGGTTGTTGCTGCTTGTGTGGTTGCCCATGTTCTTCTTCAATATTGTGGGTGAAGAAGTCCTATGGCGCGGGTACATTCAAAAAAGAATGTCTACACGGCATGGATGGCTTATTTGCGCCGGCCTTTGGTGGCTATTCCACCTGCCATTCGGCCTAGATCTGATGATCATGCTGCTTCCGATCACGATTGTCATTCCGTATGTCTTTGACAGGACCAAGAGCACACTCGCCTGTGTATTCATTCATGGCACATACAACGGGCCCCTGTTTGTTGCCGTAGCACTCGGGGTAATGGCGTGATGTTTGTGTTGATCCACTCGAAAATCGATGCCCGGCAATAGACGGTGTCTTTGTCTGTGGGATCGAAGTCTGTGCCCGCGCCGGGACGCCTCAGCATCGGGATTCGCTACCACAGCCGGTTAAGGAGCGCCTCTGCAAATCCCTTGCCGCCCCAGGTTGCAACCGGTAACGAGAGATAAACCAGACCGTGCCCGATGCCCCCCAACCCGATCGGGATGGAGGGCGTGGACCGAACGCGCTCGCGCAGTGCGACAAGGGCTTCCAGCCTTAGTGGATCCAAAGGGGCCCCGTGAGCATCGGATGCCTGCGTCGCCGCAGCGATCGCGGCGTCGAGTTGCGAGAGCCGTTGTGCACGCACCTCACGAATGCGACCGGCGAGGCCGCGCAAGGGCATCCACACTACAGCCAATGCCAACAACGTCGTCGCAACGGGTCCGATCGCGGTCGTTGCTTCCAACTGATCCGAGCCCAGCAGCATCAATGGATAAACTGCCAGGAGAGCCATCACCAGAAGCATCGGCCGCAGCGCCACGGTTGCGAAGGGACGAAGTCTGTCTGGCGCAAGGATCTCCACCCGCACGGCTGTGCGCCCGAGACATGCGAAAAGCCGGGCATTTTCCACCAGCAGGCTTCCGGTCTGAGCCATCATCGCCCACAGAGCCATCGTGCCAATCGCAAGCAAAGTGGCAACGGGGTCCCCTGCCAGGCCTGACCAACCAGGCTCGGTCAGCGAAACATGCACGGCCCCTAGAATCGTGCCAGCGACTGCATTCACCCCCACATCACCTGCAGGATAGCGGACAAGGGCCGTCCGCAGCCGCCGTCGCAGAACGTCGTCGATCTTCAGTTCGCTGGTCAGGACATCCAGGTCACCCTGCGCAGATCGCGGGATCAATACGGCCAGTTCCATGATCAGCCCAAGCGACAGGGAAAAGAACAACGCCTCTCCCACGATTTCGGCCGGCAGCGCCCCGAAGCCCCCGCCGCCCGCCGCCGCCCAGACAGCCAGAAGGAATGCCGCTGCAACCGTGCCCCCGATCAAACCGGGCACGGCGAGGTGCTGCCGAGGCCACATCGGCCAGAAAACGGCCGTCTCGGCGCGCTCAGCAAGCCGGAGCAGACTTTCCAGAGTTTCGCTCTCGACCTCCTTCCTGTTGGTCCCAGTCAAGGCGTCACCCCTTTTGCTGCAGATTGAGTGATCGGGCGGAATCCATCGCCTTTGCCTTTGTACCAGCAGGCGCAGATTGCGCATCTTCGCGATCATGGTTTGGTGGGATCGCTCATCAGCGTCATCTCCCCGCTACCGCACGCGCGACGGCCCGAAAGGCGGCAATACTTTCGTGGTCATTGTCATCGAAGAGCGGGTCTGCGCTGGTTTTCACGATGATCATCTCTCGTGCGGGGTCGATGTAGATGTACTGGCCCCAGACTCCTATAGCGGTGAAATCACCTTGCGGATCCTCAGGGATCCACCACTTGTATCCGTAGCCAAAGGTCCAGCTGGACGCGGGGTTGTCTCCCGGTTGTAAATGCGGCGCAGTCGGGTTGATCGAGGCCAAGATCCAGTCGGCCGGAATGATCTGCCGTCCGTCCCGCATGCCCCCCGCCAGATACAGCCGCCCGAAGCGGGCGTAATCGCGCAGGGTCGCGTTTAGACAGCAGTGCGCGAATTCGCGCCCCGTGCGATCGGTGCTCCAGGTCGCATCCGCCTCAGCGCCTATCGGGCCCCAGAGGCGCGTGGCCAGGTACTCGGCGACCGGCATCCCAGTCGCGGCCTCCAGCACCAGACCCAGCGCCATGCTGTCGGAACTGATGTAGTCATTGAAGATGCCAGGATCACGCAGCCGGCCCAAGTTGGCGAGCGTCTGCTCGACGGGTTGGCCCAGCGCCATTGCTCGCCAGACCAGCATGTTGATATCAGAAAACGGGTTGTCGTAATCCTCATCGAACGCCACCCCCGAGGACATGGTGAGTGCGTCTTCAATCGGTACCTCGAAATAGCCCGACCCCGCCAGCGCCGGGACATATCGGCCGATGGGGTCGCGGATGCTGGCGATGTGCCCCTCGTCGATTGCGATTCCGATCAGTGCTGATAAAACGGACTTCGCTATCGACCAAGAGGTGAAGAGCGAAGCCTCGTTGGCGCCAAGGCGATACGCCTCATGCACGATTGTGTTTCGATGAACGACCAGCAGACCCGTTGTCACACTGCGATCCAGAAATGCGGCCAGATCGTGATCTTGGCCGCGGAAGGTGTAGGTTGCCGGCAATGCACGCGGATCACGTTCGAATGCCCAGACTGGGCCGGAGCGCGGCACGCTGCGGGACGGAAATACGCGGTCCATGGCGCGAAAATTCTCTACCCTGTACGGTTCGGCAAACAGGGTGATCCCGGCCCAGTAGGGGCTTTGCCGAAGCCAGAGGAAACCGGCAATTACCACAATGGCGAGTCCCCCAATGGTCCAGCCGGCGATCCGAAAGATGCGATTTGCGAGCATGAAACCTCCTTCCATCAAACAGGATTGGCGGGGCGCAGCACGCGCGCGTTCCACCAGATGATGAGCGGTGTGATCAGCACGGTCGGGCCCAGCCAGACAATCAGAGGCGGCAGAAATGACAGGTTCACCACCACCGCAGCCGTGATGGTGGCAATGGTCCCGGCCAACATCCGGGTCAGATGTCGGGCAACGCGCGCCTTGCCAGTGATCGGTCCGCGAAGCCAGTCGCGCCAGTCCGACAAGGCCAGACTCAGCCCGATGGAGCCGAAGACCAGCAGGATGACCGGCTGCGCACCACCCGTCGCGAACAGTTGCAACGCGCCCTTAGCCAGCATGGCTACCCCAGTCAGCGCCATCGTCGCCCCCGCCAGATGGTCGCATAATCTCGGCCGCCCGTCCCGCTGCGCAGCTGCGCGCCAGCCGGTGAAGACGAGGTAGAAGCTGAAGATGCCGATCACAAACAAAAACAGGTTCGGTCGCATCAGGACGAGGGCGAGCGTCGTCAGCGTCACCAGCAACATGGCGAGCACGTAGATCAGGCCCGCACGGCGGTGCCATGCTGCGCCCTTGACTGTGACAAGAGCGGCGCCAGCCGCGCCGAGTGCGGTGACTCCCGCCAGAATGTGCATGAATGTGAAGGCATCTGCCATTTGCGATCTCCGTGTTGCATGTACTGCTAGGAAGGATGGCAGAGGGTTGCGGCATGCAGCAACGCAAGCTTCGGAAACGACTGGGGAAATTCGTGAAGTTCGTGTTATGTTCCCTTCGCGATGCGTGAACGGATGAACGACGTTGGCAGGCGACTGGCGATACCGCTGGCCGTGGTGGTGGTGCTCGGCCTGACCGGGCCTTTCGGCACATTCGAACTCCTATCCCTTCTACCGCGTCTCGCCTACTGGCTGGCGGTGGTAGCGCTTAACTGGACCCTCTGCGATATCGCGGTACGCTGGGTGGACGGGCAGTTGCCCGATACCCTGCCCCTGCGCCGCGTCGTTGTGCCACTTGCGGGGGCGGCGGCGGTTTCGATCCCGGCGACGGGCGTGGTGACGCTGGCGAATGGACTCTCGGGCATCGGCTGGCCAGAGGCAATCCTCACCCTCTATGGCCAGGTCATGCTTCTTCTCGGGGCGATCTCGGTTCCGGTCTATGTACTCACAGATCTGCAGCAGGCCGTGCAACGCCAACATAGCGCCGATGAGGACGAGACGCCCCCCCAAGGTCCGTCACTTTTTCAGTCGAGGCTGCCCGGCCCAATGGTTGGAGAGCTCCTGTGCCTGGAAATGCAGGATCACTATCTGAAGGTCCACACCAGTGCGGGCAGCGAGATGATCCTGTGCCGGATGGAGGACGCCGCGCGCGAGTTGGAAGGGCTTGGGCAGCGTGTGCACCGTTCCTGGTGGGTCTCCAGTTCGGCGCGACAAGCGGTCAAGCGTGACGGTCAGAAGCTTGTCGTGCTGTTGCCCAACGGGCTTGAGATCCCGATTGGCCGCACCTATCGCCCGGCGCTCAAATCCGCCGGCTGGATTTGACAGGTCCGGTTGAAGACCTGCTCACGGAGTCCCACGAACACAACGACCTCGCCTGAGGCAATCTCCTTGGACAAGAATACGGCCGTCGATCCGGATCGCAAGGAGATCGCCCGCAATCAGAGGCTTGCTCCATCACATATTTAAGGAAAGTACGAGGCCCTCATCACCGGCCGTGTCCCCGCGCAGCCGGAAGCGCCTCGACTGGGATAATCGCGACCATGGCGAACAAGCAACGTGTGGTGGTCGGATTGAGCGGGGGCGTGGACTCCGCCGTGAGTGCTCATCTGCTCAAGCAGCAGGGATACGAGGTCATCGGCATCTTCATGAAAAACTGGGAGGACGACGACGACAGCGAATACTGTTCGTCGAACGTCGACTTCGTGGACGCCGCCAGCGTGGCCGATGTGATCGGCATCGAGATCGAACACGTCAACTTTGCAGCCGAGTACAAGGACCGCGTGTTCGCCGAGTTTCTGCGCGAATACCAGGCCGGGCGCACACCCAACCCGGACATCCTGTGCAACGCCGAGATCAAGTTCAAGGCTTTTCTGGACCACGCCATGCGCCTGGGGGCGGAGAAGATCGCCACCGGCCACTACGCCCGGGTGCGGGAGCGCAATGGCGCTTTCGAACTGCTCAAGGGCCTGGATCCGCTGAAAGACCAGAGCTACTTCCTCCACCGCCTGAACCAGGCGCAGCTGAGCAAGACGCTGTTTCCCGTGGGCGAACTGCCCAAGACGGAGGTGCGCCGCATCGCCGCCGAAATCGGTCTGCCCAACGCCAAGAAGAAGGACAGCACCGGCATCTGTTTCATCGGCGAGCGCCCGTTCCGCGAGTTTTTAAACCGCTACATCAGCAAGGAGCCGGGGCCCATCAAGGAGCCGAACGGGCGCACCATTGGCCAGCACGTGGGCCTGAGCTTCTACACCCTGGGACAGCGCCAGGGCCTGGGCATCGGGGGCATCCGTGCCAAGGGTGCACAGAAGGGCGGCAACGAACACGAACCCTGGTTTGTGGCGCGCAAGGACATGGAGAAGAACACGCTGTGGGTGGTGCAGGGCCACGACCATCCCTGGCTGCTGTCGCCCACCCTGCAGGCGCAGGACGCGAGCTGGGTGGCTGGCGTGCCGCCCACCGCAGGCACGCTCGCGGCCAAGACGCGCTACCGCCAGACCGATGCGCCCTGTACCTTTGAGGCACAAGGGGACACCGGCTTCGCATTGAGCTTCAGCGAGCCGCAATGGGCTGTGACACCCGGGCAGAGTGCGGTGCTGTACGACGGCGAGGTGTGTGTGGGTGGTGGAGTGATTCGATGATCCACCCTGCGCCGCTGACGCGGCTTCCCCCCTCTCTGGCGCGCCTTCGGCGCTTGGAGGGGGGACGCACCCTGTGGCCCGGCGAAGCCGGTTCCACGGGTGCCCTGGATCGAGGCACTTCGCTCCGGAAAGTCATTGGTACTACCCCCTGCGCCGCTGACGGGGCTTTCCCCTCTCTCTTGCGCGGCTTCGCCGCTTGGAGGGGGGACGCACCCTGTGGCCCGGCGGAGCCGGTTCCACGGATGCCCTGGATCGAGGCACTTCGCTCCGGAAAGTCATTGGTGCTCCCCCCTGCGCCACTGACGCGAGGGAGGGCCTTCAGGTGCTCCAGGCCACCAGCAGGCCCAACACAGCGCCCAGCCCGAGGCCTGCGGCCACGTCTGATGGAAAGTGCGCGCCTGCATAAACCCTTGCCCAGCCGGTGAGCAGGGCAATGGAACCCACAAGTGCGATGTCCAGATCCAGCGGGCCGAATGGCAGCATGAAGCCGAACAGGCTGCCCATCACCATGGCGTGGGTGCTGGGGAAGCCCGCGCGTCGGCTGTGATTGAGGTGGTTCGCACACAGGCCCACGGCGAAGGGTCGCGGCAGTTCCCAGCGGGCCGCAAACCGCTTA
>NZ_JAUSCF010000031.1 GCF_030651625.1 Hydrogenophaga sp.
ATCACAGGCTGCTCGGCTCCATCGGATACATACCGCCCGCAGAAGCAGAGGCAAACTACTACCGGCAACTCGCCAGTCAGGTCACCACGGTGGAGGCCTGACTTAAACCAACCGGCCTCCACGATTCCCGGGGCGGTTCACTGGTGCCGACGAATACCAATGCCCTGCGGGCCAGCGGGCGATCCGCCGCTTCAGCCGCGAAGAGGGTGGGCTACAGATCAGCATCTATTGGCCCAGTGCCTGCCCTGGCTGTCCGATGAAGGCGCAATGCACAACAGGCGAGTACCGACGCATCAGGCGATGGGAGCATGAGGAAGTCATGGACAAGGTCCAGCAACGGCTGGACCAGATGCCCAACGCCATGACGGTGCGCAAGAGCACCGTCGAACATGTCTTCGGCACCATCAAGCACTGGATGGGCTGGACGCACTTCTTGACCCGAGGCATCCAGAACGTGGCAACCGAGATGAGCCTGAACGTGCTGGCGTACAACTTCAAACGCGTCCTCAGCATCCTGGGCTTCGAGAGGACCAAGAAAGCGATGCAGTTGTTGGGCGCATAGGCGCCCTTTGCGGCCACCGCAGGACCAAATTGCGGCCCAGAGCGGGCTCCAGGATCAAACTGACGGGTCGCAGATGCGGCCAATCCGAAAAAACCGCAAGGCTGCGTGTTGCGCCCATGTCGAGCAAGCTCCTTGCGAGTTATCACACAGCCTCGCTGCACTCCAGTCCATGAGGTTCGGAAGGCAGCATGCAGCCCTGCGGGAGCATCGGCCGCCGTCGGAGAACTGCCATCGCCATGAATACTTGCCCAGGCCTTGGCTGGCTACGACAGCAGGCCAAGCCGGGTGTATCTGCTCAGTGCGAAGCCGCCGAGCGAGTCTGGCTCCATTCATTCAGCTCACTACGGCGCCAGGCCACGGCACGCACCCCGAGCCGTACTGGGCTGGGGAATTGTTGTTGGGCAATGAGCCTGTAGATCGTGGATCGGCCTAGGCCCGTCATCTGAACTACGGATGGCATGCGCAGGAACACCATCGATGCTTGGTCCTGTGCATCAAAAGATGGAGTGGATGGCTGTTTCACGGCAATCTCCCGGTATGGCATGTGAGTGACTGTAGAGTGCTGGTGGTACCTTGGTCGCGCTGGATTCGCTAAAAAATCTTGGGTGCAGGGATGTTTCGCTGAGATGTCGGTCCGACACAAAGGCGCGATGGCTGGGCTTGTTTTCCCTTCGCCTGCCTTTGGACTTTTGTGTGAGCCTCACCTAAAGACTGCCAGGTGTGTGGCGACTTCGCGTGTCGACCCTCCTCGAAACGGGTTCGCAAGCGCGGGAGTCAGATGGTGAGTTTGGCCAGGGCTGCAGCTGCGTGGTCGGCCCTCAGGTGCCCATAGTGACGCTCGATCATTGCGACGCTGGTTCCACTGAGCTGCGCCACCGTAAGAAGATCAAGACCTCCGGTCACCAGGTCGGTAATGACGCTGTGGCGCAGCGTGTATGCCGTGACACTTTGGAGTTCGGCCGCGGCAACAGCAGCCTTGATGGGCTTCTTCCAAGCATCCTTGTTCCACGCTTGGCCGTCTTCGCGACGAAAAATGGGGGCATCTGAAGGTTTGCTCTCACATTGCTTCGCAAACATGGTCGCAGTCGCGGGAGGTAACTTGATCTTGCGATCTTTCCCTGCTTTGTCTTTGCCAATGGTCAGCACCGAGAGCCGGGGTTCGAAGTGGAACACCCTCAATGCGGCCAGTGCCCCTGGACGAAGAGGCAACGACGACATTCCACAGAGGTAGATAGCAAGATCATCTGGCGCCTTTTCAATCAGCTTGCGGCGTTGCTCGATATCGATGTAGACATCGCGGCGCCTATCGGCGTTCTTGGCCGGGCGCAGCGCGACCCGCCAAGCCATGTCGGAAGTTACATTTCCGGCATCGTGGGCATAGTTCAGTGCTGCGCGCAAAGCAGCTATGTCCCGGTTCACACTGGATGCGGCCCTTGGCCGAGTTACGGGTTCTTCGCGGTTGTCTCGATTCACCTTGACAGGGGTGAGGGCCATCGAATTGCGCCAGTTCTCCACGCGTGTTTTTGACAGCTTGCCCAGGTCCATGTTTGCCAGCACGGGATCTTCGTATACCCATCGTTTGAATCGCATCTCAAGATCGTCAGCGGGAGTGTCCCCTCGGTTTGCTCGAACATGCTTGACGTACCGCTTGCAGGCTCCGCTCACAGTCATGGTCTCGGATGAGCCACCTTTGCCCAAATGTGAAAACCACGCCTCGGCCGTCCTTTTTGCCTCGTCGTACCGTTGGGATGGGACTTTGTCTTCGAACTCACCCAAGCTGCGTTTGTCGCGTTTACCAGTGTCCGCACATCGGTAGCGAGCAATCCAATTGCCGGTGGAGCTTGAGGTCATTTTGCGGAAACCAAGCATGCAACCTGACGAGAGCTTGACCCAGTAGGGTTCTGTCCGAGGCTTCAGCTTGTTGCGTGCGTCGACCGTGTCAATCTTTGCCATGATCCGCCCTTCAAAGTGGTGGGCCAAAAGTGGGCCAAACACTATTGAACACTGTGGGATTTCAAGAGACAAGCTTCATAGACAAACGACGTCCCAGACGGTCCCACAAGATCCCGATTTCCGTCATTCACACGGCAGGGGTCGCAGGTTCGAACCCTGCACCGCCCACCAGACCATCAAGCCCGCAAGTTGAGAAACTTGCGGGCTTTTTGTTTTTTTGTTTAGCTTGACCAGCGCCAATGCGCGGTCCGCTCGGAGTTCAAAAGTAGAAGAAAGTGACCGTTTTCGGGGTTATTTACATTTTTTGCAGCCCAGAACAGCGGTTTAATCTCGGCATGTACAAGCCGCTGCCCTTGGATGCCATTGCTCTGAACCAGCCGGTGCCCGTGAACGTCTGGGACCCAAAGGGCATATTGTTGCTTCGCAAAGGCGAGTCCATCACATCGGAACAGCATCGGGGTCATCTCATGCTGCACACGCCGATGGTGGAGGATGCCGACTGGCAAGCATGGACCTACAGTTACAAGGCCGAGCTGGACCGCATGGTGCGCAGCAACGAATCGTTGAGTCGCATTGCGGGACTCAGCCACCATGTGGAGGTGCGAGAGACACGTGATCGCCAGCCAACTGAAGATGTTGGCCCCGCGACTGCCTGGCCTGATTTGCATGCGTCGCTGTCCACCCTGCTCCATCAGGGCGCCGAGGCCAGTCAGTTTCCAGAGCGTCTGGAGCGTTTGCTGTGGCGTGCGCGCGAACTCTGGCGGACTGGTCCGGATGACAGCCTTCTGGTACTGGTGCAGCTCCTGTTTGACCAGCGCATGGCCTACAGCGCCACCCATGCACTGCTTTCGGCGGGCCTGTGCGATATGGTGGCGCCTTCTGCCGGCCTGTCCGTGAGCGAACAGTCCACCCTTTTTCGCGCTGCATTGACCATGAACATAGGTATGACGCGGGTGCATGACGGGCTGGCCCGTCAGGCTGGCGAATTGACCGATGCACAGCGGAACACGGTCCGGCAGCATCCGATTCAAGGGGCCAGAATCTTGCGCCAACTGGGGATCGATGATCCGTTCTGGCTGTCTCTGGTGGAAGAACACCACGAGCAGCCGGATGGCAGCGGGTACCCGAACGGCGTGCCCGTCAACAGACTGGCTCAGCGTTTGTTGCAGATGGCCGATGTGTATGTGGCCTGCATCAGTCCTCGGCAGAGCCGGGGCGGGTTGCTGTCGCAAAATGTGGCGCGCGAGCTCTACCTGGGTGCTGACCAGAAGCCGGATCCATTGGGGGCCCTGTTCGTCAAAAGCATTGGCTTCTATCCGCCTGGCAGCTATGTTCGTCTGGCCAACGACGAAGTGGCCGTGGTTGTCAAGCGCAGTGAACGGGCCAATGCCCCGCTGGTCTGCTCCATCGTCGGTCGGCAGGGCTTGCCACTGGGAGAACCTGCGTTGCGAGACACTGCCAACCCGGCATTCGAGGTCAAGGCCAGCCTGGCGCCCGGCGAAGTGCGGGTGGTGGTGAATGTGACCAAGTTGCTGAGTCGAACCTGACCAAGACGCAGACGTCGCCTGTACGAAGGCAGTCTCTCAACTTCGGGACACTGTTTTTTCAGGTGGTTGCCAGCGGAAGAACATGGGGTAGACCTTTTCGACCACCGGTCCGTTGAAGTCCCAGGCCAGACACTTTCCCAGGTGCATGGGGGGGCTGCCGTTTGCCGGCGGTGCAAAAGACGCGGAGCGGCTCTGGAAGGCCGCAGTGGCCATGTTGAACAGCAGTTCCCGAAGGTGGGTGCAACCTTGTATGCCCCCGAGATGGCGTTCGATGGTTTGCCGCCAACCCTTTCCCATGACACTGCCAATCATGCGGCGCATGGGTTCCTGTGCCTGTGGGCATGGGCTGTGGGGCACGCTGTCCATGGCCACGGCGATGTCCCTGATCACCATGGTTGCATCCAGCGTCACGCGAATGTGCATGTGATGCACCGGTTCTTCAGGTGCCCAGGTCCTTTCACCTTCGATCTCGAAGGCATGGGGCTTGGTATCCAGGAGTTCGCCTTCGATATCCCAAAGGCCGTCGTCACGTTCGAAGCCGCGAAACGACATGCGGCGGGTGTGCATCAGCTTGCGCGGAGCGGGATCGGGGAGCGGCAAAGCAGGTCCTTCTGGCGATTGGTAACCCCGTATTTTCGCCGGAACAGGGCTGCGTTGCCCGGGGTGGGGCACAGCAAGCTTTCCCAGATCAGTCTGACTTTGATTCGGTTGCAGCAGCAGCGGCTCTCAGCTTGTCCTTTTTGCTGAGTCGCTTGCCCTTGATCCCGCCGCCGCCCGGCGTGGGAGGCGGCGCAAGCTGTTTGGGCTCGAACCCGGGAACCTGCTCGCGCGGCAGGCTCATGCCCTGCCGCTTCTCGATCAACCGCCAATGAGCCTCCGTTTCGGCGGTGACGAAGCTGACCGCCAGGCCACCCGCACCGGCGCGCCCGGTGCGGCCGATCCGGTGCACGTGGTTCACCGCAGAGCGCGGCAGGTCGAAGTTCACGACCACGGGTAACTCGGCAATGTCGATACCGCGCGCTGCCAGGTCGGTGGTGACCACCACATCCCAGCGTTTCTCCTTGAATTCCTTGAGTGCCTGCTTGCGCGCGCCCTGGCTCAGCCCGCCATGAAAGGACGTGGCGTAAATGTCGCCCTGGTGGAGTTTGGCGGCGACACGCTCGGCCGCGTACTGGGTGGCCACAAACACCAGTACCCGCTCCCAGCGATGTTCCTGGATGAGATGGCGCAGCAATTGCACGCGGCGGTCGGCATCCACCGAGATCAGGCGCTGAACCACCAGGGGCGGTGAGTCGGCACCCGATGTGTCTGCAGGGACGCTCACTTCGATGCGCACTGCGTCGTGCAGCAAGTCGTTGGCCAAGGCCTGCACGTCAGGGGGGAAGGTGGCAGAAAAGAACAGGTTTTGCCGTTGGGTGGGCAGCAGAGCGAGCAAGCGCTGAAGTTCGTCGGCAAAGCCCAGGTCGAGCAGGCGATCGGCTTCGTCGAGCACCAGCAGTTGCACCGCATCCAGCTTGAGCGCGTTTTGTGAGATCAGGTCGAGCAGCCGCCCCGGTGTTCCCACCATGATGTCGGCCCCGCCGCGCAGCGCCATCATCTGCGGGTTGATCGAGACGCCTCCGAAAGCCACAGCCACCTTGGGCCGCGGTTCCAGATGCTGGGCCAACTGGCGCACCATTTCTCCGACCTGGGCCGCCAGTTCCCGCGTGGGCACCAGCACCAGCGCGCCGACACGGCGTTTTGAATGCGCGTTTTGCTGCTGCAGGCGCTGCAGCATGGGCAGTGCGTAGGCGGCGGTCTTGCCGGACCCTGTCTGGGCTGTGCCCAGCACATCGTTGCCTTCAAGGATGACGGGAATGGCATCGATCTGGATCGGCGTGGGCGCGGTGAAACCGAGATCGGTGGCGGCCCGTGTGAGTGCGGGAACGAGTCCCAGAGCTTGGAATGGCATTTGGCAAAGTTTGGTTGCAGTGTAACGTTGGCTCTTTCACGCGCCAGGGCCTGTTAACACTATTTTCCATCTTGAAAAAATAGTGTTACCAGGCCCTGGCAGCCGGCGATTTCCAAGTCCGACAGGCTGCTAGGATCGCGACCCATGAAAAGCAAGCCTTCCAGCGGTGGACTGGTGTATTCGACAGAAGCGGGACGCATGTGCCCGGCCTGTCGGCAACCCATTGCGAATTGTGAGTGTGCCAAGCAAGGGTCGTCGCCTGCGGGCGATGGCGTGGTGCGCGTGTCCCGGGAGACCAAGGGCCGCGGTGGCAAGGCGGTCACGGTGGTCAAAGGCGCCGCCATGGCGGCAGATGCCTTGCAGACACTGGGTAAACAGCTCAGGACCGCTTGCGGCTCGGGGGGTACGGTGAAAGACGGCGTGATCGAAATTCAGGGAGATCACGTCGATCGGGTGATGACCGCCTTGCAGGCCCATGGCCTCAAGGTCAAACGGGCTGGTGGTTGAATCGCATCGACCTTCAGGGCTGAACGACTTCGAGCAAACGGTCGAGGCCGCCGCTGTTGATGGCCACCTTGGCCTGCGCACGCACGGCAGGTTTGGCGTGGTACGCCACCGACAGGCCGACCGCACCCATCATGGGCAGGTCATTGGCACCGTCGCCCATGGCGATGCACTCTGAGGGCTCGATACCCAGCAGCGACGCCACTTCCAGCACGGTGCGGCGCTTCTCCGCACCGTCGCAAATGTCGCCCCAGGGCTGGTCGACCATGCGGCCGGTGAGCTGACCACAGTTCGGGCCACTTTCCACTTCCAGCACATTGGCGCGGGTGAAGTCGATGCCCAGCGTCTGGCGCACCCGCTCACTGAAGTAGGTGAAGCCACCCGACACCAACAACACCTTCAGGCCGGCGACCTTGCAGGCCTGGATGAGTTCGGCCGCACCCGGGTTGATGCGCAGGCGCTCGACGTAGACACGCTCCATGTCGGCGATGGTGACGCCGCGCAGCAGCGCCACGCGCTGGCGCAGGCTCTCCTTGTAGTCGGCGATTTCGCCTCGCATCGCTGCCTCGGTGATTGCTGCGACCTCAGGCTTTTTGCCCACGACGTCGGCGATTTCATCCACGCACTCGATGCTGATGAGCGTGGAGTCCATGTCGAAGGCGATCAGCTTGAAGTCGCTGAGTTTCAATGGCGGTGTGATGCCCCGGACGGTGAGGCCGGGTGCGATTTCAGTGGCGGTGTTCATGCGGGTTCAGGTTGCTTCATGGGTTGACCAAGGGCGCGCAGCACATCGCGCACCATCTGCACCCGGTCTTTGACCTCGGGCAGGGCGCGCTCGATGCGCAACTTCTCGTTGCCAGCCAGTTTGATGTGGCGGTTCTTCTGAATGAGTTCGATGATGCGCATCGGCTCGATCGGTGGGTTGGCCTTGAACGTGATGTTCGTCACCCCCGGCGCGGCATCGACCTTGACCACACCGTAGGGTGCGCTGAGGCAGCGCAGTCGGTGAACGTCGATCAAGGTCTGGGCCTGGGGTGGCAGTTTGCCGAAGCGATCGACGATCTCCTCCAGCAGGGCGTCGATCTGGTCGGTGGTCCTGGCGGTGGCGAGCTTCTTGTAGAAACTCAAGCGCAGGTGCACATCGCCACAATAATCGTTGGGCAGAAGGGCGGGGGCGTGAAGGTTGATGTCGGTGGTCACCGACAGCGGCGAGAGCAGATCAGGTTCGCGGCCTGCCTTGAGCGAGCGCACCGCCTCGCTGAGCATCTCGTTGTAAAGCTGAAAGCCCACTTCGAGCATGTTGCCGCTCTGGTTCTCGCCCAGTACCTCGCCCGCGCCGCGGATCTCCAGATCGTGCATCGCCAGGTAGAAGCCGCTGCCCAGCTCCTCCATCTGCTGGATCGCATCCAGGCGTTGTGCGGCCTGCTTGGTGAGGCCCTCGATGTCGGGCACCATGAGGTAGGCATAGGCTTGGTGATGGCTGCGTCCCACGCGGCCGCGCAACTGGTGCAGTTGCGCCAGGCCGAACTTGTCGGCGCGGCTCATGACGATGGTATTGGCTGTGGGCACGTCGATGCCGGTTTCAATGATGGTTGAACACAGCAGCAGGTTGTAGCGCTGCGCCACGAAGTCGCGCATCACGCGCTCCAGCTCGCGCTCGGGCATCTGGCCGTGGGCGATGGCGATGCGCGCTTCGGGCAATATCTCTTCCAGCTTCTGCTTGCGGTTCTCGATGGTCTCAACCTCGTTGTGCAGGAAGTAGACCTGCCCGCCGCGCTTCAATTCGCGCAGCACGGCTTCCCGGATCACGCCATTGCCTTCGTTGCGTACGAATGTTTTGATGGCAAGGCGCCGTTGGGGTGCGGTGGCGATCACGCTCAGATCACGCAGGCCTTCGAGTGCCATGCCCAGCGTGCGCGGAATGGGCGTGGCGGTGAGGGTGAGCACATCGACCTCGGCGCGCATGGCCTTCATGGCTTCCTTGTGGCGTACACCAAATCGGTGCTCCTCGTCGATGATGAGCAGGCCCAGGTCCTTGAACTTCACCGATTCGCTGAGCAGTTTGTGCGTGCCCACCACAATGTCGACACTGCCATCGGCGAGCCCTCTGGCCGCCGCGGTGATTTCCTTCTGCGTGCGAAAGCGGCTCATCTCGGCGATCTTGACAGGCCACTTGCCGAAGCGATCCACCAGCGTCTGGTAGTGCTGTTCGGCCAGAAGGGTGGTGGGTGCCAGGAACGCCACCTGCCGTCCACCGGTGACGGCCACGAACGCAGCGCGCAGAGCCACCTCGGTCTTGCCAAAGCCCACATCGCCGCACACCAGCCGGTCCATGGGGCGCGGGCTGATCATGTCTTGAATGACCGCATGAATGGCCGCACGCTGGTCGGCGGTTTCTTCAAAACCGAAATCGGTGGCGAACACCTCGTAGTCTTGGGCCGAATAGCGGAACGCATGCCCCACGCGCGCCGCACGGCGGGCATAGATGTTGAGCAGCTCGGCAGCGGCGTCACGGACCTGCTCGGCTGCCTTGCGCTTGGCCTTTTCCCATTGCCCACTGCCCAGGCGGTGCAGCGGCGCTTCGTCGGCGCTCACGCCCGTGTACCGGCCGATCAGTTGCAGTTGACTGACAGGCACATACAGCACGGCTTTGTCGGCGTATTCCAGGTGCAGGAACTCCATCAGGGCCGGTGAGCCGTCGGGGTTTTTCTCCCCCATGTCCATGTTCACCAGGCCGCGGTAGCGGCCGATGCCGTGGGCGTTGTGCACCACCGGATCGCCCACGTTGAGTTCGCTCAGATCCTTGATCAGTGCGTCGACATCGCTGACCTGCTCCTGCTTCTTGCGACGCCGGGTGGTGGGGCCGGCGGCGAACAGCTCGGTCTCCGTGACAAAGTCGATGCCATCTTCCAGCCACGAAAACCCCGCCGTGAGAGCCGCAGTGGCAATGCCGATTGTTTCCTCACTGCCCTGAAATTCGGCCAGCGAGTCAAAGGCAGGCGGGCTGACCCCGCTGGCGCGCAGGAAGTCGAGCAGGCTCTCGCGGCGGCCGTCGCTCTCTGCCAGCAGCAAAACGCGGTGCGTGGTACTGCGGATATGGGCTTGCAGGCGCGCAAGCGGATCGTCTGCGCCACGCACCACGGAGAGGTCACCCAGCTTCTGGAAATGGGCGTTGTCCACCACGTCTGCCACTTCGGCTCTGATGGCGAGTTGCGCGTGCGCGTTGGCGTGGGTATAGAACTGTTCGGCAGTGAGAAACAGCGACTCCGGGGGAAGCGCGGGGCGCTCCGGGTCGGTGCGCACGATGCGGTACCTGTCTTGCGTGTCTTTCCAGAAGCGCTGGAATGCAGGCTCCAGGTCGCCATGCAACACCACCGCAGCCGCCTCCCCGAGGTAGTCAAAGACAGTGGCCGTGTCCTCGAAAAAAAGTGGCAGGTAGTACTCGATGCCGGCGGTGGCCACACCGTTTCCCATGTCCTTGTAGATGCGGCTCTTGGTCGGATCGCCTTCGAGCAATTCGCGCCACCGGCTGCGAAAGCGCGCGCGGGCGGCATCGTCCATGGGGAATTCCCGACCTGGCAGCAGCCGCACCTCCGGTACCGGGTACAGGCTGCGCTGACTGTCGGGGTCGAAGGTTCGGATACTGTCGATTTCGTCATCGAACAAATCGACCCGGTAGGGCACCAGGCTGCCCATGGGGAACAGGTCGATCAGGCCCCCGCGAACCGCGTATTCACCGGGGCTTACCACCTGGGTCACGTGCTGGTAGCCTGCCAGCGTCAGCTGGCCCTTGAGTTTGGCCTCGTCGAGTTTCTGCTTGACCTTGAACTCGAACGTGTAGCCCGCAAGAAACGCGGGTGGTGCCAGTCTGTACAGTGCAGTCGTCGCGGGCACCACCACCACGTCGGCGCCCGCGTCCTTGGCATTGCCGTTGGAGCGGTTGTGGATGCGCCAGAGCGTGGCCAGCCGTTCTGAAATCAGGTCCTGATGGGGTGAGAACGTGTCGTAGGGCAGGGTCTCCCAGTCTGGGAACAGGGCAATGCGGAGCTCAGGTGCAAAAAACGCCATTTCCTCGATGAGGCGCTGCGCATCGGTTGCATCGGCCGTGACGATGGCGGTGGGTCGCCCGGCGGCCAGCTCGCGTCGCGCCAGTTGAGCCAGCAGCATGGCATCGGCCGATCCACTGGGGCGGGGCAGGGTAAAGCGTTTGCCGGGAGAGAGTTTGGGCAGTTGCATGAGAGCGGTTTCGGATCGGATTCGGGGCCACACTTGACCAGCCATGACAAACACCCCCGGCCCGACAGGGAAGGGGGTGCACAGACTGATTCTAGAATGCGGCAGCCTTATGTCAGAACGCCCTGAACAAATCACCCCATTCGACGCCATCCGGTCTGACCTGCGATGCCACCTGCTTTTGCCTTGCGCGGGCTTGGGGTCGCGGGCCGGCATTGCGCAGCCCAAGCAATACCAGCCGCTGGCTGGCCAGCCCATGGTATTGCACACGCTCGCTGCTTTCGAAAAGATCGATCGTCTGCATATCCGTTTGCTGGTCGTGGCACCGGGAGACACCACATTTGGGGCAATGCCCCCTGCAGGTGTGACGGTGGCCAGTTGTGGCGGCTCCAGCCGAGCACACAGCGTGTTCAACGGGCTGGAGGTGTTGCATCAGATGGGTGCCGCGCCCATGGATTGGGTGCTTGTGCACGATGCGGCACGCTGCCTGGTGGAGCCGGCTCAGGTGAATGCACTGATGGATGCGTGCTGGGAGGATGCTGTTGGCGGCCTGTTGGCCTTGCCGCTGGCCGACACCCTGAAAGCTGGCACCGATGGTCGCGTGGCTGCCACGGTCGACCGCTCTGGGAAATGGCTGGCTCAAACGCCGCAGATGTTCCGCCTGGGCGCATTGCGTTTGGCCATGGAACTTCATCTGGACCGGAATTTTTCAGGCGTCACGGATGAATCCAGCGCCATGGAAATGGCCGGGCACAGGCCGCTGCTGGTTCGGGGAAGCGCGCAGAATTTCAAGGTGACCTACCCGGAAGACTTTTCGCTTGCTGAGGCCGTACTGAGGAGCCGCACATGACATCGTCCATTCCTGCAATGCGTGTCGGCGAGGGCTGGGATGTCCATGCCCTGGTGCCCGGTCGCCCGCTCATCATCGGTGGCGTGCACATCCCGCACCCCATGGGTTTGCTGGGGCATTCCGATGCCGACGTGTTGTTGCATGCAATCGCCGATGCGCTCCTCGGTGCCGCCGCGCTGGGCGACATCGGCCGGCATTTTCCCGACACCGATGAGCGTTTCAGGGGCGCCGACTCCAGCACCTTGCTGCTCGAGGTCGCCCGGCGAGTGCGTGCTGAAGGCTTCGAAATTGGAAACATCGACAGCACGGTGATTGCGCAGGCGCCGAAGCTGGCGACCCATATTCCCGCAATGCAGCATGGCATCGCGGCCACGCTGGGGCTGCTCCCATCGCAGGTCAATGTCAAGGCCAAGACGGCTGAAAAGCTGGGACCTGTGGGACAGGGGCTGTCCATGGAAGCCCGCGCCGTGGCCTTGTTGTTTCGCTAGCTTCGGCCCTCGCAGTGTGAGGCGAGGCTGGCTTCAGTTCACGGCTCTGGGCAGTTTGATGTGCGCCGCCAGACCGCCGGTGCTGCTGTTGGCCAGTGCGAAACGTCCACCCATCCGGGCAATGGCCCGCTCCACAATTGCAAGACCCAGTCCAGTTCCGGTGGCCGACGATCGAGACACGTCTCCCCGGAAGAAGGGTTGGGTGAGTTGCTCCAGCATTTCAGGGCTCACTCCGCTGCCATGGTCGCGCAGCTTGATGAGAATCGCGTCGTCCTTTGCCTTGGCTGCAATTTCCACCGTGGCGATATCCGTCTTGACGTTCTTTCCGTAGCGCTGGGCGTTTTCCAACAGATTGGCAAACACCCTCTGCAACTCGACGGCATCACCCATCACCAGCGTGTCGGGCGGAATGTTCGTGAGGACCCGAATCGATGGGTCGTTGCCGAGCGCGTAAACGGCCGAGTCGACAACCTGATTCAGATTGATGCGCTCCGGCGTGAGGTGGTCTGGTCGTGCGTAGTCCAGGAATTTGTCAATGATGGCGTTGACTTGTTCGATGTCGGCGGCCATGTGCTCTCTGGCTTGCAGATCGGCCACACTCATCTCGGTTTCCAGTCGCAGCCTGGACAGCGGCGTACGCAGATCGTGGGAGATGCCAGCCAGCATCAGAGCACGGTCCTGTTCGATTTTGCTGAGCCTCTGGGCCATGCGGTTGAAACCGATGTTGACCTCCCGTATTTCACTGGTCGCCACCGCCTCGCTGAGGTGGCTGGCTTGAAAGTCCCCTTCTTTCAACCGGCTGGCGGCGAAAGAAAGCTTCTTGAGCGGTCGGTTGATCAGACCTGCGATGAGCGCTGCTCCCGCAAGCGACAAAATGGCTGCGGTCGCCAACCAGATCAGCCAGGTTGTTCCTGCCACCAGGCCAATCCGCGACGGATCGGTCAACAGCCAATAGGGATCCTCTTCGATCGTGAAGCCGATCCAGAGACCGGGTGTCGAATTGACTTCGCGCGCCACCAGTGTGTCGGGCCCGAGCCGGGCGCTCAGCCGTTCGCTCACGCGGCGGCTGAGCGAATCTGTGTTGTAGAGCCGGTAGGTATCGGTGGGTTCGCGCGGGGCAATCCGCACACCCTCTTCATCGGCCAGTGTCTTGACGAGGGAAACCCGGGCGATGGAGTCAGAGTGCACCAGTGCCGCTCGGGTGAGGTTGACCAGCGAAGCCAGCTGTTGTGCGCTTTGCAGTGCCCGGGGTTCAAACTCCAGCGCACGGAAAGTTTGCAGCCACGCGATGATGCAGCCCAGCAGCAAGGCGGCCAGCAGGATGAAGGTACGCCAGAACAGGCTGAACTCCCTGGGTGGGCGACCCTCCAGTGGCGCTGGTGCTGTCTCCAGGGAGGCTGGCTGCGTCTCGAACAGGACGCGCGACTCCTCGGACATCAGGAGGTGCCATCCGGTACGAACACGTAGCCCACCCCCCAGACAGTCTGCAGATAGCGTGGTGAAGCGGCATCCTCTTCAATCAGCTTGCGCAGGCGCGACACCTGAACGTCGAGGCTGCGATCGAATGGTTCAAACTCGCGGCCACGAGCCAGTTGTGCAAGCTTTTCCCTGGACAGGGGCTGGCGAGGGTGGCGTACCAGTGCCTTGAGCATGGCGAACTCGCCCGTGGTCAAGGGCAGGTCGGCGCCGTCCTTGCGCAGCGTGCGCAGGCTCAGATCGAATTCAAAAGGACCAAAATTGACGACCTCCATATCCTGCGATGGGGCACCAGGCACTTCAGCGGGCGGACGGCGGCGCAACACGGCATGGACCCTGGCGAGCAGCTCGCGCGGGTTGAAAGGCTTGCCCAGGTAGTCGTCGGCACCCACTTCGAGCCCGACGATGCGATCCACGTCTTCGCTCTTGGCGGTCAGCATGATGATGGGCGTGCGGTCACCATTGGCGCGCAGGCGCCGGCAGATGGAAAGACCGTCTTCGCCGGGCATCATGAGGTCAAGAACGATGATGTCGACCGAGTCACGCTGGAGAACGCGATTCAGGGCCTTTCCGTCTTCTGCCAACATGACCTCAAAACCCTCCTGCATCAGATAGCGGCGCAGCAGGTCGCGAATGCGAACGTCATCGTCAACGATCAGAACCTTGTTGGGGCGGGTGCTGGTTTGTGGCATATGAACAACTTCCTTTAAATGTAACAAACGCGATTGTGGCAGCGCCAAGTGCTTGTCAGCACACGTTTTTTGTTTTCCTGACACGCTGTTACAGATGTTGCCTGAGCGGGTATGGAGCACCTGTGGGTGCGCGTCAGACAATGGCGCCCATGACCACTCTTGGAATCACCATGAAGCCGTTTGACAGGCGAGGCATTTGTTTGTTGCTGCTTGGTCCTGCCTGTGCCCTTGCATCTGATCTTCGTCCCGTTGCCGTACCCGCGGAGAGTGCCATGCGGGTGGTACCCATTTCGATGATGGAACCCGAAACGCGGACAACCGTGCGTCTGCGTGAAAGTTTGCGCCAGCCAAACGAAGACGAGATGGAGGCCAACAAGCCCTACCGCCTTTCGGCAGAAGAACGACTTCGTTTGAGAGAACAATTGCGCGGCGATCACAGTCCCGCCAAAACTTCAAAGTGACAGATGACTGAAAAGTACCGGGTTTCCCGCCTCTCGCACGCATTCGGACGGGTTCTGCCCGTCGTGGCTCTTTCTGTTGGCATGCTGTCGGGCCAAGCCTTTGCTCAAACCTCCCAGACCACGCCTCAGCCGTCGAATGTGGTCAGCCTTTCAGCAATGGGAGAAGCCGATGTGCCGCAGGACCTGCTCACGCTGAGCCTTCGCACCACGAAAGAAGGGTCCACCGCGGCATCGGTTCAAGGCGAGCTCAAGGCGGACATGGACAGAGCCTTGTCTCTGGCCAGGGCTCACGAGAAAAAAGGCCTCATGGATGTGCGAACGGGCCAGTTCAGCCTGTATCCCCGTTATGGCAAAGAAGGCAAGATTGCCGGGTGGCAGGGTACGGCCGAATTGGTGTTGGAAGGCACAGATTTCGCTCTTGTCAGTGGCACCGCAGGAAAGCTCGATTCCTTGACAATGTCAAGCGCCGCCTTCAGCTTGTCGAGGCCGGCACGGCAGCGCCTGGAGAAGGAGGTGGAAGCCATTGCCATCGATCGATTCCGGTCTCGCGCCAGCGATGTCGCCAAGGGCTTCGGTTTTGCAAGCTACGAGCTCAGAGAGGTGTCGGTCAGTCCCGTCGACGAAGGTGGCATGCCGGTGAATCCCCGCATGATGGCCATGGAAGCAAAAAGCATGTCGGACGCCTCAATCCCGGTTGCTGCGGGAAGCAGTACCGTCAGGGTGACCGTGGTGGGCTCGATCCAGCTGCGCTGAGGCAGCCCCCTGGCGGGGCCGCCCTGAATCGGCTCTGTCGCCACATCCTGGATAGTTCAGTTGGCGCAGGGGCTTATTGCGCCACCCATCCCCCGTCCATGTTCCATGCCACGCCTCGGATGTTGTTGCCTGCAGGCGAGCAGAAAAACACCGCCAGAGCGCCCAGTTCTTCCGGGGTGGTGAATTGCTTGGACGGCTCTTTTTCGCCGAGCAGTAGCCTGGTCGCATCTTCGTTGCTGATGCCAAGTGACGTCGCTTTGGCATCCACCTGCTTTTGGACCAGGGGTGTGAGCACCCATCCAGGGCATATTGCATTGCAGGTCACACCCGTCGGTGCCGTTTCGAGTGCCGTGACCTTGGTCAGTCCCACAACCCCGTGCTTGGCTGCCACGTAGGCCGATTTTTCAGCCGACCCCACCAGGCCGTGCACGGAGGCCACGTTGATCACGCGGCCCCAGTTGGCTGCGCGCATGGCGGGGAGCGCCAGACGTGTGGCATGGAAGGCACTGGAGAGGTTGATCGCAAGAATGGCGTCCCACTTCTCAACTGGAAAGTCCTCCACCTTGGCCACATGCTGGATGCCGGCGTTGTTCACGAGGATGTCCACCTGGCCGAACCGCTCGGCAGCAAAAGCCATCATGGCCTCAATCTCTCCGGGCTTGCTCATGTCTGCGCCGTGGTACTCGACCTTGACGCCCAGGGCAGCAATCTCGGCTTTTGGGCCTTCAACGTCCCCGAATCCGTTCAGGACGATGTTGGCACCTTGTTGTGCCAACGCTTTGGCGATGCCCAGGCCGATGCCGCTGGTAGACCCGGTAATGAGAGCGGTTCTGTTCGAAAGCATGTGCGAACTCCAGTTCAATTACGATAGGTTGAAAGACACTCGATTCATTATCGTGGACGCTCGATACGACGACTTCACCATGCAGAAACCTTCTCTCAAATTTCTGACCGTTGGCGGGCCCGAAGCCGTTGGTGGCTTTCCACGCCGCATGGCCTATTGGGATTGGCCAAGCCTGGACGCTCAGTCGTCTCACACGGTGATCTGTGTGCATGGTCTTTCGCGGCAGGGACGCGACTTCGATGCCCTTGCCGAGACCCTTCAGCCAACCTCTCGCGTCATTGCTGTCGATGTGGCCGGGCGGGGTCACAGCGACTGGCTGGTTGACCCCATGGCCTACCAGGTGGGAACCTATGTGGCCGATCTTGCGGCACTCATTCTTGCGTTGCGTACGGAAGCTCCCGAGTCCACCATGGACTGGGTCGGCACCAGCATGGGTGGACTGATCGGTCTGGCCATTGCTGCGCAGCCCTCATTGGCGCCGCGAAGGCTGGTGCTCAACGATGTGGGGCCAGTTATTCAGTGGAGCGCATTGCAGCGCATCGGAACCTATCTGGGGAAGAACCCGCAGTTTGATACCGAGCAGGCAGCATGGGACTATCTGGCCGCGATTTCGACCGGTTTTGGTCCTCACACCGCTGAGCAGTGGCGTGCGCTTTGTGGGCCTATGCTGCGCGGGCAGGATGGAAAGTGGCACCTGCACTACGACCCGGCCATCGCGCAACCCTTGATGTCGCTCCTGAGCATTGGCGACGAGGAAGTGGCACTTCGCACGGTGAAGGAAGGAGAGGGCGCACTTTGGCGGTTGTACGACGCCATCACTTCCGAAACTTTGCTCCTTCGGGGTGCCGAGTCCGATCTGCTTTCGCCTGAGACCGCACGGCTCATGTCCAGTCGTGGACCCAAGGCCAGATGCATCGAGTTCGCAGGCGTCGGGCATGCACCCACATTGATCGCGGACGACCAGATCCTGGCAGTGCGGCAGTTCCTGTTGCGGCCCTCAACGGTGCAAGCGTCCTGACATGAAGCCGTCCGACCTTTCATCATTGATAGAGCCGGAAAGGGTCGCCGGTGCCGCAGCCGAGGCTGCGCAGGGCGGTCAGGTGGTTCCCTCTGCCATCGTTGCGGCCACATCGGACAGCCTGCCGCAGCAGGCCCACGCACTGGCGCGTGCCAGGGCATTCGCAGAACCCCTCCTGGCCTGCGAGCAACTCGACACTGGCGAGAACACCTTTGCGCACGCCGATGCGGTGGCTGCAATTCTCCGCGACATAGGTGGTTCTGAAGCGATGCAGGCGGCCGCCTATCTGGTCTACGCCTGTCAGCACCTGAACCGTCCGCATGAAGTGATCGCCAAGGCATTTGGCGAACAGTTCGCGGCATTGGCGGTTGAGACCACCAAACTGGTTCAATTGCAGCGGCAAGCCCGCGTCAAGGCCGCAGAGGTTCAGGCCAAAAAGCACGAGGAACGTGCCTTCGCGCAGGAAACCGCGCTGCCTCTGGTGTCACCCAACAAGGCGCCGGTCACGGAGCTGGCAGCGAACCAGACGGAGAACGTGCGCAAGATGCTGCTGGCGTTCTCGCGTGATCTGCGTGTGGTCATGTTGCGACTGACCTCGCGCCTGCAGACCCTGCGCTTCTATGCATTGAGCCGTGGCGATCCGGGCGAAGCGCTGGCCAGCGAATCCTTGCATGTGTTCGCTCCACTGGCCAATCGGCTGGGCATCTGGCAGGTCAAGTGGGAAATGGAAGACCTTGCGTTCCGCTTTCTGGAGCCTCAGACCTACAAGCAGGTCGCACAACTGCTGGATCAGAAACGCGCCGAGCGGGAAGATCACGTGGAGCAGGTTCGACTGCAGCTGGAGAACGAGTTGCAGCGCATGGGGGTGAAAGCCTCGGTGCAGGGGCGCCCCAAGCACATTTACAGCATCGTCAAAAAGATGCGCGGGAAGTCGCTGGACTTTGATCAGGTCTTCGATATTCGAGCGCTGCGTGTGGTGGTCCCAGAGGCGGATCAATGCTATGCCGTGCTGGCACACGTACACGCCCATTTCTCGCCGGTGACGGAAGAGTTTGATGACTACATCGCCAAGCCCAAGCCCAATGGCTATCAGTCGCTGCACACGGTGGTACGCGACGCACAGGGGCGGGCATTCGAGATCCAGATACGCACCGAGGCGATGCATGACCATGCGGAGCATGGGGTGGCGGCCCATTGGGCTTACAAGGAGGCGGGCGCCAAAGGGTATGCGGGCGTATCGGCGAGTTCCGATTACGACGCCAAGATCGCCGTACTCAGACAGCTGCTCGCGTGGGAGCGCGATCTCAGCGGTTCGGCCCAAGGGCTTTTCGAGGACAGAATCTATGTGCTCACGCCCGATGCAGCGATCGTTGAATTGCCGCAGGGAGCGACCGCCCTCGATTTTGCCTACAGTGTTCACACCAGCCTGGGCCACCGCTGCCGTGGCGCTCGGGTCGATGGTGCCATGGTCACGCTCAATACACCGTTGCAAAACGGGCAGACCGTGGAGATCACAGCAGCCAAGGAAGGCGGGCCATCACGAGACTGGCTGAATGGTGAGCTGGGCTATCTGGTCAGTCATCGAGCCAAAAGCAAGGTGCGCGCCTGGTTCAATGCGCAGGCGCAGCAGGAAACCATTGCCCGCGGGCGCGAGGCGGTTGAGAAGCTGCTGCAGCGCGAAGGCAGGACCGCACTCAAGCTGGACGACCTGGCGGTGTCCATGGGATTGTCCACTGCGGCAGAGCTGTTCGAGCAGGTCGGGAAAGACGAACTCTCCCTTCGCTCGATCGAAACCCACCTGAGGCCATCCGAGCCGGAGCCTGTTGCCGAGGTTCCCATCTGGCTGAAGAAGCCGAGAAAGCCGGCTTCGGGTTCGTCAGGTGGGGTTCTGGTGGTGGGGGTGGAATCGCTGATGACCCAACTGTCCAAGTGTTGCAAACCCGCGCCGCCAGATGAGATTGGCGGCTTTGTGACGCGTGGAAAAGGTGTGAGCATCCATCGTGCTGACTGCAGCGACTTTGCACACCTCAAGGTCAAGAGTCCCGATCGGGTGATCGAAGTGCAATGGGGCGGATCGAAGAGCGGGGACGCTGGCGTCTATCCCGTGGATGTTGCCGTTGAAGCGGCAGACCGGCAGGGCTTGCTGCGCGATATCTCCGATGTGTTTGCCCGTGAAAAAATGAATGTCATTGGTGTTCAAACGCAGTCGGTCAAGGGGGTTGCCTGGATGACCTTCACCATCGAAGTGAGTGATGCAAGGCAAGTCGCCCGCGCAATGGCCGTGGTGGGTGATGTGAACGGTGTGAGGGTGGTGAGGCGCAAGTAGCGCTCGCATAAATGCCTCCCGATCATGAGATATACTCTCGGCTTCGAATCGATCTCAGGCGCGTAGCTCAGCTGGTTAGAGCACCACCTTGACATGGTGGGGGTCGTTGGTTCGAGTCCAATCGCGCCTACCAAAATGGAACCCCCTGATCTCACATGAGAACAGGGGTTTTTTTCATTTGAGGTCCCTGCTGACCTGGCGTCTGTCTGGAGTTCACCCGTGTCCGGTGGCTTGCTTCAGGGTGGTGGACTGAGGTGGCATGCGCTCAGGCACACGCCTCTGGCTGCAGGGTCAGACAATCCTTTGTGGTCAGATGCAGGGGCACACTGGCTACGCACAGGGAAAACCCATGGCGCAAGGCAGTCCCAGGGTTCCTAAAATGTGCCGTATCCTCCCATCAGATCAGGGGCGTTTGCCTCTTCCTTCCTGAAAGTCCGTAGTGCAAAAATCCAAGGCAGCGTCCGGTAGCGAGCGGGTGGGTGGCGTCCGCATCATCAAGAAGTACCCGAACAGGCGTCTCTACGATACAGATACCTCGTCCTACATCACCCTGGCTGAAGTGAAGGCGCTTGTGATGGACAACGAACCCTTTGTGGTTCGAGACGCCAAGTCCAATGATGACCTGACCAGAAGCATCCTGTTGCAGATCATTCTGGAAGAGGAGACGGCAGGTGTCCCCATCTTCACCGAGCAGGTGCTGGCCAACATCATCCGTTTCTACGGGCATGCCATGCAGGACTTCATGGGTGCGTACCTGGAAAAGAACGTGCAGATCTTCATGGATCTTCAGCACAAGATGACCGAGCAGTCCAGCGGATTGAATCCGGAGGCCTGGAAGCAGTTCATGAATGTGCAATCCCCGATGATGCAAGGCATGATGGGGACTTATCTTGAGCAGTCGCGCACCGCATTTACCCAGATGCAGGAGCAGATGCAGAAGAACAGCGAGCAGATGCTGGCTGCACTCGGGCTGAAGCGCTGAAAAGTCTGTTTGTGTGCATTCGGGCAGGCAATCCGGCTGTCTGAGACAATCGGAACATGTCCGAACCCGTTGTCCAGTCAGTGGCCTCAGCGCCCAAAGTCGGTTTTGTCAGCCTGGGTTGCCCCAAGGCGCTCACAGACTCCGAACTCATCCTCACGCAACTCAGCGCTGAGGGCTATCAGACCTCCAAGACCTTTGCCGGTGCCGATCTGGTGATCGTCAATACCTGCGGCTTCATCGACGATGCGGTCCGGGAAAGCCTGGACACCATCGGCGAGGCGCTGGCCGCCAATGGCAAAGTGATTGTCACGGGTTGCCTGGGCGCGCGTGAAGGTGAGGGCGGCGGCAATCTGGTGCAACAGATGCACCCCAGTGTGCTGGCGGTGACCGGACCACACGCCACCCACGAGGTGATGACGGCGGTGCACCAGCACCTGCCCAAACC
Source organism: Hydrogenophaga sp. (assembly GCF_030651625.1). Lineage (GTDB taxonomy): Bacteria > Pseudomonadota > Gammaproteobacteria > Burkholderiales > Burkholderiaceae_C > Hydrogenophaga. Next base: position 21,086 of record NZ_JAUSCF010000031.1, read on the forward strand.
GCACGATCCATTTGTTGATCTGGTGCCGGCACAAGGCATCAAGCTCACGCCGCGGCACTACGCCTACCTGAAGATCAGCGAGGGGTGCAACCACCGCTGCACCTTTTGCATTATCCCGTCCATGCGGGGTGATCTCGTCAGCAGGCCCATCGGTGATGTGCTGAGCGAAGCACGCAAACTTTTCGACGCAGGCGTCAAGGAGTTGCTGGTGGTCAGTCAGGACACATCGGCCTATGGCGTGGACGTACAGTACCGCACCGGTTTCTGGGATGGCAGGCCAGTGAAAACGCGCATGTTTGACCTGGTGCGCGCTTTGGGTGAACTGGCAAGGGGCTATGGCGCCTGGGTGCGGCTTCACTATGTGTACCCTTACCCGCATGTCGACGACATCGTTCCACTCATGGCAGAAGGCCTTTGCCTGCCGTACCTCGACGTGCCTCTGCAACACAGCCACCCTGCCGTGCTCAAGCGAATGAAGCGTCCTGCCAGTGGTGAAAAGAACCTGGAGCGAATCGCGCGCTGGCGTGAGCTTTGTCCGGAGATTGTGGTGCGGAGCACCTTCATTGCTGGCTTTCCTGGGGAGACCGAAGAAGAGTTCCAGGACTTGTTGACGTTTGTGGGAGAGGCCCGCATTGACCGGGCCGGCTGCTTTGCCTATTCGCCTGTGCAGGGTGCGGCGGCCAATGAGCTGGCTGATCCCGTTCCTGCAGAACTTCGTGAAGAACGCCGTGCGCGCTTCATGGCTGTTGCCGAGGCTGTTTCTACGACCAAGCTGCGTCAGCGGGTCGGGGCAACCATGCAGGTGCTGGTGGACTCCGCGCCTGGACTGGGGAAAAAGGGTGGTGTCGGGCGCAGCTACGCCGATGCGCCCGAGATCGATGGTGTCGTGCGACTGCTGCCACCGGAGAAGATCAGCAAGACGCTGAAGGTGGGTGAGTTCACCAGGGCGCGCATCGTGTCCGCCGAGGGGCACGACTTGCTGGCAGTACCGATTTGAAGTGCTTGGCTCTGTACAGCAGAAGCAGCTTGGCGCAGCAAGCATTCGATCGGTTGAGCGCGGCATTGCGCAGCAGAGTACCGCGCCTGTCTTCCACTGCTCGATCTGCCTTCGCCACAAAAACAAAAGGCTTGCAAACGACGTGTTTGCAAGCCTTTATGATTGGTGCCCAAGAGAGGACTCGAACCTCCACGCCTCTCGGCGCTAGTACCTGAAACTAGTGCGTCTACCAATTCCGCCACCTGGGCATCTCAGGAAAACCGAAATTATAGCAGAGAAAAAGTGAACGAAAAAAACAGCCTGTTGGCAGAGTTTGAAGGTGTCGTGTCCGGTCATCGTGACGGGCACGGTTTTGTGATTCGTGACGATGGACAAGCAGATATCTATCTGCCTTCCAATGAAATGCGCGCTGTCCTGCACAGGGATCGGGTCAAGGCCCGTATCGTTCGTCTGGACAGGAAAGGTCGACCAGAAGGGCGGGTGACCGAGATCGTGGAGCGCTCAGAGGCCCCCATCATCGGACGGCTGCTGCAGGAAAGTGGTGTCTGGCTGGTGGCCCCGGAAGACAAGCGCTACGGGCAGGATGTGCTCATCCCGAAGGGTGCCACCGGAACTGCAAAAACAGGGCAGGTCGTGGTGGTGGAGCTCACCGAACCGCCGGCACTGTATGGCCAACCTGTGGGTCGGGTCAAAGAGGTGCTGGGAGAGATCGACGATCCCGGCATGGAGATCGAAATCGCCGTGCGCAAGTACGGTGTGCCTCACATTTTTTCAGATTTGGCAATGGCTCAGGCCAGGGCGCTGCCGGACCATGTGCGCGCTGCGGATCACAAGAACCGGGTGGACCTGCGTGACGTGCCGCTGGTGACGATCGATGGCGAAGACGCGCGCGACTTTGACGACGCGGTGTACTGTGAACCGGCGAAGGTGGGCAGGGGCAAGGGGTGGCGGCTGCTGGTGGCCATCGCCGATGTGAGCCACTATGTGCAAACCGGCTCAGCGATTGATGTGGATGCTTACGACCGCGCGACCTCGGTGTATTTCCCTCGCCGCGTCATTCCGATGCTGCCGGAAAAACTGTCCAATGGTTTGTGCTCGCTCAACCCGGGCGTTGAACGCCTGTGCATGGTGTGCGACATGCTGGTCAATGCCAAGGGTGAAGTTCACGCGTATCAGTTCTATCCAGCGGTGATGTTCAGCCATGCGCGTTTCACCTACACCGAGGTTGCCGCCATTCTTCAGAACACGCGGGGGCCAGAAGCCGCTCAGCGAAAGGCATTGGTGCCCTATCTGCTCAACCTGCACGATGTGTACCGCGCTTTGCTGGTTGCGCGCAGTGCGCGGGGAGCCGTGGATTTCGAGACCACCGAGACCCAGATCGTGTGCGACGAGGCGGGACGCATCGAAAAGATCATTCCACGCACACGCAACGATGCTCACAAATTGATTGAAGAAGCCATGCTGGCGGCGAACGTGTGCTCGGCCGATTTCATCAGCCAGGGCAGGCAGGCTGGCCTCTTTCGTGTGCACGAAGGCCCGACGCCGGAGAAGCAGGAAATCCTGCGCAACTACCTAAAGGCCATGGGTGTGCCGCAAACCATCAGCGACAACCCGAAACCCTCCGAGTTCCAGCATATTGCGAGCGCCACCAAGGACCGTCCGGAGGCGCAGCAGATTCACACCATGCTGCTGCGATCGATGCAGCAGGCGATCTACACGCCGATCAACAGTGGCCACTTCGGACTGGCGTTTGAGGCGTATACGCACTTTACCAGTCCGATTCGGCGCTACCCCGATCTCCTGGTGCATCGCGTCATCAAGGCCATCTTGAGCCAGCAGCGGTACCAATTACCGGAGCTGCCCACACCGGGTGAAGCGCACGCCAAGCTCAGCAAACGGCTGGCCAGCCGGGCCAAACCAGCGGGTGACGAACCAGCTAAGAAGCCATCGGTGGACACCCTGGCGTGGCAGGCCGCAGGCCTGCATTGCAGTGCCAACGAGCGCCGGGCCGACGAGGCCAGTCGCGATGTGGAAGCCTGGTTGAAATGCAAATACATGCGCGAACACCTGGGCGAAGAGTTCAGCGGTGTGGTCAGCTCCGTCACCAGTTTCGGTCTGTTTGTGACGCTTGACGCCATGTATGTGGAAGGATTGGTGCACATCACTGAACTGGGTGGCGAGTTTTTCCGTTTTGAAGAGGCGAGGCAAGAGCTTCGCGGAGAGCGCACCGGCATTCGCTACGCCCTTGGTTCCCGTGTCAACGTTCAGGTCAGCAGGGTGGATCTGGACGGGCGCCGAATCGACTTCCGGCTGGTCTCAAGCGGTGACGATCTGGTGTTGCGTGCCATGCGGGACAAGGGTGGGTCAGCAGAAGTCGGAGAAGCCAAGGGCCGCCCGGGCAAACCCCGCCGCGGCAAGGGAGGCGGTTCCCAGGCACCGGTTCGCCAGGTGGATCTTTCGCCGGCTTCCGAGAAGGAGTCCTTGCCGGCAGGCCGCAAATCAACCGGTGCAAAAAAAATGGATCGTGGTGCAGGAAGGAGTTCCGCTGGAAAGGCTCGAAAGAGTCGCAGGTGATGGGGAAGCGCGAGGGCGACACACGGCATAGGGTGAGGTGGCAGTGCGCACCTGGGATGCTCGGATGGCTTCCGAAGGCCCCTTGCCTGCGAGCGCGTCACGGGGGTTGCTCAAGGCTTCGAAAGCACTGGGACGGAGGCAAGGGTCAGTCTCCAGACCGGCGGGGGATTCCAGTGGATGACCTTTGTGTATCGGCACACTGGCACCACCCGGGGCCGCACGAGCCGGGCTTTCGGGACAACTACCTGCAGTGCATCGAGCACGCATTGGCGCAACGTATCTTGGAGCATGGTGCTGTGGCTTTCGTGGGGTCAGCCGTTAACCACGACAGTCAACACGCTTCATTCAGATTCGCCCAAGCGGGAGCGTTCGGTAAACTTCACCAATCACCAAGGTCATGATTCGGTCAGCCTTGCCAGTCGCCTGACCCAAATAACCAAGTCCATTGCATGCGCATCGCTCTGTTCCTTTTGGACACGCTGTTTTTCTTTCTTGTCGCGGCAGGGTTGTTGCGAGCATGGATGAACCATTTGCGCGTTCCCATGTGGGCGCAGCCAGGGCGATTCGTGATGGCCGTGACAGACTGGCTGGTGGCACCTGTGCGCCGTATTCTGCCTCGAGGCATGGCTCAAGGAAGTGTCGATTGGGGCAGTTTGATGGCGGTGGTGCTGCTGGCCCTGGCCTATGGCGGTTTGTGGATCATGCTGGCCACGGGGCTCAACTCGGTGGCCGTATCTCCTGCCGCATTGGTGATGGCCATTCCGGTGCTGGCGTTCAAATTGGTGCTTCGCAGCCTCCTCCAGGGGCTGATGGTGCTTCTTCTGGTGTATGCGGTGCTGTCATGGGTTCAGCCTCAGTCTCCGATTCTGGTCACCCTTGACCGGCTTTGCTCGCCGATTCTGCGTCCAGTGCGTCGTGTCATTCCCACCATCGGTGGTGTTGATCTGTCGGTGCTCGTACTGATCATCTTGCTGCAAGTGGGCTTGATGTTGATCGCCTGAGGCATTGCCTGCCATTGGCAGGGTTCATGAGATCGGGCGAATTCGTCGAGCCAAGCCGCCCGCCGTGAGAGTGGGCTGCCCGGCAGGCACCTCGTGCTGACGGCCGGTATTTCCCCAGCTGTCCGCCAGATTCCCGTGCTGAAACACGGCAGATGCCACACGCCGTCCTGAAGCTCCAATTTTGTTGTTCACGGGTGCTGCGAGCGCGGCACCGATCATGCCGGCCAACACATCGCCTGTGCCTGCGGTCGCAAGACGCCCATTGCCGGAGGCATTGATCCAGGGCGTTTCTTCTGCCTCTGCCACGATGGTGCCTGAGCCCTTCAGCACGCAAATGGCGCCGAACCGGGTGGCCAGGCGTTGTGCGGCAGTCAGTCGGTCGTGCATCACGGTTTCGGTGCTGGTTGCCAACAATCGTGCTGCTTCGAGAGGGTGAGGTGTCAAAACGGTTGTCCATGCGTGCTGTGATCGCTGTGTCAGCAACGCCTGCAAGACGGGATCTCTTGCAATCGCATTGAGTGCATCCGCATCGAGCACGAGACGAGGTGATCTGGTCAGTACGGCGGGCAGAATCCCCGCAACCGCTGCGCCACCGCCACAGCCGCAGACGACCGTGGCCCGTTCGGGCAAGTCTGACTCGAGTATGCGCTGTGTTGTGCGAAACATCAGTTCCGGAGCAAGCGGCTCATAGCGGATTTCCGCAGCAGGGCGTTCACCCATCAGACTCACAAACACCCGGCCCGCTCCTGCGTGCAATGCGGCCGTTGCTGCAAGGATCGCAGCACCCGTCATGCCCTCGCCGTTGATTGCGATGTCCTGACCTCCCAACACCAGAACATCGCCGAAGCTTCCTTTGTGACTCGCATGGGGTCTTCCGGTTGGTGCAACGGTGCCCGGTGCCTCCGCATACAGCCGGGCCATTGGCGACGTATCTGGCTCGTGGACTGCCATCAAGTCGTCGTACCAGACCTCTCCGGCGGCATCCCGCCCCTCATTGGTGAACAAGCCGGGTTTGAGTGTGAGCAGCGAGAGCGTGTATCTGGGCCCGGCCAGATGGCGTCCTTCGCCTGGCTGGTGGTCGGGCAAAGGCTGCAGGACGCCACTTTCCACGTCGAGGCCGCTGGGCAGATCCACACAAACTACGGGAGACGATGTGCTGCGCAAGAGCGACAGCATCTGTGCCATGTCCTTCAAAATCGGACCACTTGCGCCAATGCCGAGCAGCGCGTCAATGGCGAGGTCGAATTGGGCAGGAGCCTCAAGTTGAATCGCCAAACCTGCTTCGCGCGCCGCGGACAACGCCTGCTGGGCATCGGGTGGGAGGGTCTTCGAGAAGGCTGGATTTGCACTGTCGTGGGTGGCGATCACGCGAACGCCGGTTCCCGTTGACACTGTCAGCTGATGCAAGTGCGTCGCCGCAACCAGCCCGTCTCCACCGTTGTTGCCGGGACCACATGCCACCCAGATGCATCTGACATGGGGCTGCACGGCACGCGAAAGCTGAGCCACAGCGAGCCCCGCTCTTGCCATGAGCGTGTGTGGCGGAAGGGCGACTGCCGTCAGGCGCTCGATTTGCCGGGTGGAGTCACGGCCGTGTAGAGCCTCGCGCCGATCGTAGGCCACCCGGCGAATCAATCTGACCTCCCGTGACGTTGAAAAGGAAGGGTCGGAGTTGCGACCACTGGTTGGTGTTGCATGACATGACTTTCCGCAGTCGGCAAGGGGGCAGGGACCAGCGCGGCTTCGCTTCCACCAGGTTCAACGGCGACCTGTCCAATTGCAAGAGGCTTTCAGGCGAAGGGTGACGACCGATATGCCGGATGCTATACTCGATTGGCTTTGCCTGCGGCTGTTTGCGCATTTTTGCGCACCTCGAGGGCCAAGCAAATCGCAAACCGACCCAACCGGGTGTCACTTGGAGTGTTCGCGCCAAAAGGGTGTGTCTTCAAGCTGATCAGGGTCGGATTTAAGACTCAACCTCTGGAAAGTAAACCTTATGTCTATATCCATGCGCGAAATGCTGGAAGCTGGTGTGCATTTTGGCCACCAAACCCGCTTCTGGAATCCCAAGATGGCGCCGTACATTTTCGGCCATCGCAACAAGATCCACATCGTCAACCTCGAAAAGACGCTCCCTCTGTTTGAAGAGGCAGCCAAATTCGTGCGCCAGCTGTCCGCCAATCGCGGCACCATTCTGATGGTGGGTACGAAGCGCCAGTCCCGCGACATCGTGGCTCAGGAAGCGCGTCGCGCCGGTGTGCCCTTTGTTGACCAGCGCTGGCTGGGCGGCATGTTGACGAACTTCAAGACGGTGAAGACCTCGATCAAGCGCTTGAAAGACATGCAGGCACAGAAAGAGGGCGGCCTGGACAGCATGACCAAGAAAGAGCAATTGATGTTTGCTCGCGAAATGGAGAAGCTGGAAAAAGACATCGGCGGCATTCAGGACATGCCCGCATTGCCCGATGCCATTTTCGTCATCGATGTGGGCTTCCACAAGATTGCCGTGCTGGAAGCTCAAAAACTGGGTATTCCTCTGGTGGGCGTGGTGGATACCAACCATTCCCCAGTTGGTATCGACTATGTCATTCCGGGCAACGACGACTCATCCCGTGCGGTGGCGCTGTATGCCCGCGGCATCGCCGATGCCATCCTTGAAGGTCGTGCCAACGCGGTCAACGACGTGGTCAAGGCCGTCTCGAAAGAGGGTGGCGATGAGTTCGTCGAAGTCAAGGAAGATGCGGCCGCTTAATTGCAGCCTGCGTGAGTCAGAGGGGCTCCTGTAGCCCCTTTTTCACAAGTTTTTACCGATTCACATGACATGTCTGCCCGCGCTTCATGGCGCGAGGAAGATCAAGGAGAAAAGACAATGGCGATTACTGCAAGCATGGTGGCAGAGCTGCGTGCCAAAACCGATGCGCCCATGATGGAGTGCAAAAAGGCTTTGACTGAAGCCGAAGGCGACATGGCCAAGGCGGAAGAGTTGCTGAGGGTGAAGCTGGGTACCAAGGCAGGCAAGGCTGCAAGCCGCGTGACTGCCGAGGGTGTAGTGGCCTGCCACATCGATGGCAACACCGGTGCCCTGATCGAAGTCAATTGCGAAACCGATTTCGTCACCAAGAACGACAGCTTTCTGAGTCTGGCCAATGCAGCAGCGCGTCTGGTGGCCGAGCACAATCCTGCCGATCTGGAGGCGCTTGCCGCCCTGCCGTATGCCCAGGAGTCCTTTGGTCCCACGCTGGAAGATGTTCGCAAGGGGCTGATCGGCAAAATCGGCGAGAACATGAGTTTCCGCCGTTTCAAGCGCTACAGCGGATCGGGCAAGCTGGCCAGCTACCTGCATGGCACCCGTATCGGCGTCGTGGTGGAGTTTGACGGAGAAGAAGTTCCCGCCAAGGACACTGCCATGCACATTGCTGCCATGAAGCCAGTGGCGCTCACAAGCGCAGAAGTACCAGCCGATTTCATTGAGCGGGAACGGTCTGTGGCAAGCGCCAAGGCCGAAGAGGCCAACAAGGAGCTGGTGGCCGCCGGCAAGCCGGAGCAAAGTGCCGAAATCACCTCCAAGCGCATCGACGGTGCTGTTCAAAAGTACCTGAAAGAGGTTTCTTTGTTCAACCAGCCGTTCGTGAAGAACGACAAGCAGACCGTGGAGCAGATGCTCAAGGCCGCTGGCACGACGGTCAAGGGCTTTACCCTTTATGTTGTGGGTGAGGGCATTGAGAAGAAAGTAGACGATTTTGCAGCCGAAGTGGCCGCACAGGTGGCAGCAGCCAAGGGCGCCTGAGTCTGATTGATGGTCCGAACCTGCGCAAAATGAGACAACGGGCCGGAAGGCCCGTTGTCACGTGGGACCAGGGACCAAGGACCAGGGAGCGTTCATCGAGCGGACAGCGGTCGTGCAGACCCGTCGTCTGTGGCCCGTGCCGGAGCCGGCACCGCTACACTCGTTGAATAAAAAAACCAGAACACCGTATTGAAGAAAGTCACCATGCCAGCGTACAAACGAATTTTGCTGAAGCTTTCGGGCGAAGCCCTCATGGGGGACGACGCCTTCGGTATCAATCGGGCCACCATCGTTCGCATGGTGGAGGAAATTGCCGAGGTGACGCGCCTGGGCGTCGAAGTGGCCATCGTCATCGGCGGTGGCAACATCTTCCGAGGTGTGGCCGGAGGATCGGTGGGAATGGATAGGGCCACGGCTGACTACATGGGCATGTTGGCCACCGTGATGAACTCGCTGGCGCTGGCCGATGCGCTCGACAAGGCAGGTGTCGTGGCCCGAGTCATGTCGGCGATTGCCATTGAGCAGGTTGTGGAGCCTTACGTGCGCCCCAAGGCGCTTCAGTACCTGGAAGAAGGCAAGGTTGTGGTGTTTGCCGCTGGAACCGGCAACCCCTTCTTCACCACGGACACGGCCGCTGCGCTTCGAGGTGCAGAGATTGGCGCAGAAATTGTCCTCAAGGCCACGAAGGTGGACGGGGTGTATTCGGCCGATCCCAACAAGGACCCGAACGCCACGCGCTACGCGTCGATTTCATTCGATGAGGCCATGGCCCGCAACCTTCAGGTGATGGATGCGACCGCATTTGCCCTCTGCAGGGATCAGAAGCTGCCCGTCAAGGTGTTTTCCATCTTCAAACCAGGAGCCTTGCGCAAAGTGGTTCTGGGCGGCGATGAGGGTACCCTGGTTCACGTTTGATGCACACAACGGAAGCACAGAGAAGGATCGAGGAACAATATGAGTACAGCTGAAATTCGCCAGACCGCCGAGCACAAGATGCAGCAGTCCATCGAATCCTTCAAGAGTGGCTTGACGAAGATCCGCACGGGTCGAGCCAATCCGCTTTTGCTCGACACGGTTCATGTCGACTACTACGGTTCCATGCTCCCTCTTTCGCAGGTGGCCAATCTATCCCTCCTGGACGCACGCACCATCGGCGTGGCGCCGTGGGAAAAAGGCATGGGCGCAAAGATTGAAAAGGCCATTCGGGAGTCCGACCTGGGGCTGAACCCGTCCAGCCAGGGTGATCTGATTCGTGTGCCGATGCCACCCATGACTGAAGAGCGCCGCAAGGAGTTGACCAAGGTGGTGCGCGGCGATGGCGAAGCGGCCAAAATCGCCATTCGCAACCTGCGCAGGGATGCCAACGAAGCCGTGAAAAAGCTGGTGAAGGATAAGCTCGCATCAGAGGACGACGATCGTCGTTCACAAGATGAGATCCAGAAGCTCACCGACCGAATGATCTCGGAGGTCGACAGGCTGGTGGCATCCAAAGAGCAGGACATCCTCGCGGTTTGACTTCAGTACGTCCAATGCGGCTTGATTTCAGATGACAGTCCCTGTTTCATCCCACCAGGTACCCTCGCTGCAGGCTCCGAAGCATGTGGCGATTGTCATGGACGGCAACGGCCGATGGGCCCAGAAGCGCTGGCTTCCCAGGGTGGCTGGGCACAAGCAGGGTGTTGATGCTCTGAGAAAGGCGGTGGCTGCCTGTCTGGAACGCAAGGTACGCATACTCACTGTCTTTGCCTTTTCGTCTGAGAACTGGAGTCGTCCCCCCGATGAAGTTTCAGGTCTCATGGAGTTGTTGGTGATGGCGCTTTCCCGCGAAGTGCCCAAACTGGAGGCCAACGGTGTGCAACTGCACTTTCCCGGAGGCAGGCAAGGGCTTTCCGAAAAGGTGCTGCAGGGGCTGGAGCTCGCAGAGCGAGCGACGCAGCACAACAGCCAGCTGGTCCTCAACGTGTGTTTCAACTACGGCGGGCGGTGGGATGTGGTGCAAGCAGCCCAGAAACTGGCATCCCAGGGTGTCGAGATCACTGAGGCCAGCCTGTCCCAAGCCATGTCCATGGCACATGTGAGCGACCCGGATCTGATGATTCGCACGGGTGGGGAGCAACGCATCAGCAATTTCCTGCTCTGGCAGGCGGCCTACACCGAACTCTATTTCACCGAGTGTCTTTGGCCGGATTTTGATGCAGCCGAACTGGATCGGGCTTTGGCTGACTACGCCGGTCGACAGAGGCGTTTCGGGCAGACGGCGGAGCAATGCGCCCCGGTGGAGGCAGCGCCTGTCCTGGCAGGCAGTTGCCATGCTTAGACAGCGCATCATCACAGCACTCCTTTTGCTGGCCGTTTTGCTGCCAGCATTGTTTTATTCCGATACCCGCCCATTCACGGCACTGAGCCTGCTTCTCGTCATGACCGGCGGGTGGGAGTGGGCGCGTCTCAATGGATGCCGGGCTGGTTTGTCCTTGTTTCTGGGCTTCTTCCTTGGATTGGCAATGGCGCTTTTCTGGTTTTGGGGTGGACTGGATCGTTCCTGGCGATCGGGCTGGATTGTGGTCGGGCTGATTTGGGTGGTGCTTGCAATCGGTATGCTTTCCCGTGGCGTGGCAGGGTGGGCGGTCTGGCCGTCTCCCCTGCGGTTGTGGATCGGGTTGTTCTTGATCTGCTGTGCGTGGCTGGCACTGGTACAGGCGAGGCAAATGGGGCTTGCATTCTTGCTGTCGGTGCTTCTGCTGGTGTGGATGGCCGATATCGCCGCGTATTTCGGGGGCAAGGCATTTGGGCGTCGGAAACTGGCGCCCAAGATCAGTCCTGCAAAGAGCTGGGAGGGGGCTATCAGCGGCTTGTTTGGCGTGTGTCTGCTTGCTGCCTGCTGGCTCTGGGCAGATGCCAGTGGCCTTGGCAATCAGGGGAGCCTTTATGCGCGACTCTGGCAATTGGGCCCGCTATTGGGCGTTGCATCGCTCTTCTTCCTTGTGGCCATGAGCGTGGTCGGCGATTTGCTGGAGTCCTTGGTCAAACGCAGCGCTGGGGTGAAAGACTCAAGTCAAATGCTTCCGGGTCATGGGGGTGTTCTGGATCGGGTCGATGCGTTGCTTCCGGTGTTGCCCTTGTCCATGATGCTGGTCCTGCTGTGAAATTTGCATGAACACGCACCAAACTGTCACGATACTGGGTTCGACTGGGTCCATTGGCGTCAATACGCTGGATGTCATTGCCCGCCATCCCGAACGCTTCATCATTCATGCGCTGACCGCATCGACTCAGGTCGACCTGCTGCTCAAGCAATGCAAACAGTTTCGGCCACGCTATGCGGTCATGGTCAGCGATGAGCATGCTGTGGCGTTGAGGAACAAGGTGCGGCTGTTGGGGCTGGACGTCGAAGTGCTGTCCGGGGAACGCGCGCTGTGCGAAGTCAGTGAAGATCCTGACGTCGATATCGTGATGGCATCCATCGTTGGAGCTGCGGGCCTGGCGCCCAGTCTGGCCGCGGCCGCTGCGGGAAAGAAACTCCTTCTGGCCAACAAGGAAGCGTTGGTCGTCGGTGGTGGGCTTTTCATGGAAACAGTCAGGCTGGGCGGCGCCACATTGCTGCCCATCGACAGCGAGCATTCGGCCATCTTCCAATGCCTGCCTGAACATCCCTCCCACTGGCCAAAGCGGATTGACCACATTTTGCTGACGTCTTCAGGTGGGCCGTTCAGACAGACGCCTCTGGAGACACTGGCGGCCATGACGCCCGAGCAGGCATGTGCGCATCCGAACTTCGTCATGGGTCGCAAGATATCGGTGGATTCAGCGACCATGATGAACAAGGCGCTGGAAGTGATCGAGGCCCGATGGCTTTTTGATCTGGCGCCAGAGAAAATCAAGGTCTTGATTCATCCTCAGCAGATCATCCATTCGATGGTGCAGTTCAAGGACACTTCCGTGCTGGCGCAATTGGGTACGCCAGACATGCGTGTGCCCATTGCCTACGGTCTTTCATGGCCGGAGCGAATGGACAGCGGTGCACAGCCGCTGGACTTTTCGACGCTGGCGTCGCTCACTTTTGTCGAGCCTGACCAGGTACGCTACCCAGGGTTGTTCCTCGCCTGGGAAGCACTTCGGTCCCCAGAAGGGACAACGGCTGTCCTGAATGCTGCGAACGAAGTCGCCGTGGCCGCTTTTCTGGATGGTCGCCTGCGATTCGATCAGATTCATGCGGTCAACCATGCAACTTTGTCTGGGTTGCTGCCCTCCAAACCAGCAAATCTCGCTGGCTTGATGGCGATAGACTCTGAAGCCCGTGCGATGGCCGAGGCGCAAATCTTGCGTTTGCAGAAGTGAGCGGCGCAGAATTCAATCAAGCGCACTCGCTCACGCTTTTCCGCATTTAGGAATCCCTGCCATGCTTACCCTGATTGCGTTTGTCGTTGCACTCGGCGTCCTGATCGCCATCCATGAGTACGGTCATTACCGAGTGGCTGTGGCTTGTGGTGTGAAGGTACTGCGTTTTTCCGTGGGTTTCGGCAAGCCCCTGCTGCGCTGGCAACGCAAGGGAAGTCCCACCGAGTTCGTTCTTTGTGCATTGCCTTTGGGTGGGTACGTTCGCATGCTCGATGAGCGGGAGGGCCCGGTCGATGCGGCAGAGAGACACCTGGCGTTCAACACCCAGCCGTTGCGGTCTCGCGCTGCGATCGTCGCGGCAGGCCCCGCCGCGAACCTGCTCCTGGCAGCCGTGCTGTATGCGGTGGTGAACTGGAGTGGGGTAGAAGAACCCAAGCCCATTCTCGGGAGCCCTGTTGCTGGCTCGCTGGCGGAACAGGCAGGCATTGTCAGCGGTGACTGGGTGGCAAGCGCTTCCGTGGGCAACTCAGAGGCTGTGGATGTGGGCTCTTTCGGCGACTTGCGTTGGCGGTTGACCCAGGCGGCGCTGTCTGGCGACGACATGACACTGTGGGTCGGCAAGGGGGAGGGCGCCGCTACGCGTCCTGTTCTCTTGCCCCTGGGTCGGTTGGACGTGCGAGAGGTGGATGCAAAGTTGTTTGAGCGGATGGGGATTACCGCGCCCTGGAGTGCGCCGGTGGTTGGCGGCGTGATGGAAGGAGGTGCCGCAGCCGAGGCGGGACTTCTGCCTGGGGACAAGGTGAGGGCGGTGAATGGTGCTCCCGTCGCTGACGGTCAGCAATTGCGATCGTTGATCAGGACTGGCGTGAACCCGGACGGGCAGCCGGTGGTCCAGGCCTGGCAACTGGAACGGGCGGGACAGATATTCACGCTTCAGGTGTCACCCGCCGCTGAGATGGTGGATGGCATTCTTGTGGGACGCATTGGCGCCTACATCGGCGCAGCGCCAGAATTCATGATTGTGAAGTACGGACCTGTGGACGGTCTCGTGCAGGGTGTGGTGCGCACCTGGGAGGTGTCCTGGCTTACCCTCAAGATGATGGGGCGCATGCTCATCGGGGAAGCATCTGTCAAGAATCTGAGCGGGCCGCTCACCATCGCCGACTACGCAGGCAAGTCTGCGAGCCTGGGACTCACGTCCTATCTTCTGTTCCTGGCCCTGATCAGCGTGAGTCTGGGCGTGCTCAACTTGTTGCCTTTGCCTGTCTTGGACGGAGGGCACCTGATGTATTATCTTTGGGAGGGTGTGACTGGGCGTAGCGTATCCGACGCCTGGATGGAGCGCCTGCAGCGCGGTGGTGTTGTTGTGTTGATGGCACTCATGTCCGTAGCCTTGTTCAATGATGTGGTCCGCCTGGCGGGCTGAACATTTCCTTCCCATGAAAAAAATCAAAAATGGTTGGCGCGGCCTGACGCTCTCTGCGCTCGCCGTCTCTTTGCTGTCGGCGCTCCCGGCTTGGGCCGTGGATCCATTCACGCTGCGCGATATCCGCGTCGAAGGTCTGCAACGCGTTGAGCCAGGAACCGTGTTTGCATCGCTCCCCTTTCGCATTGGTGATCTCTACAACGACGACAAGGGCTCAACTGCCATACGGTCGCTGTTCGGACTTGGTTTGTTCAGCGATGTCCGTCTCCAGATCAACGGCGACGTGCTGGTGGTGATTGTTGAAGAAAGGCCTTCCGTTGCCGACGTGAGCTTCTCAGGCATCAGGGAGTTCGATGCCGAGGTACTGAAGAAGGCTTTGCGCGACATTGGCCTGACAGAAGGGCGACCCTTCGACAAGGCATTGGCAGACCGGGCAGAGCAGGAGCTCAAGCGCCAATACATCAACCGGAGCATGTACGCTGCAGAAGTGACCACCACAGTCACTCCCGGAGAGCGCAACCAGGTCAATCTCAACTTCAGCGTGGTCGAGGGTGATGTTGCCAAGATCCGGGATATTCGCGTCGTCGGCAGCCAGGCCTTTCCAGAATCCACCCTGCGGGGTTTGTTCGACCTTGACACGGGCGGCTGGTTGAGCTGGTACACCAAATCCGATCGCTATTCCAGAGAAAAGCTGAACGCTGACTTGGAGAAACTGCGCTCGTACTACCTCACGCGTGGCTATCTGGAGTTCCGCATCGATTCGACCCAGGTGGCCATTGACCCGGAAAAAGATGGCATGTCCATCACCATCAACATCACGGAAGGCAATCGCTACGTCGTGTCGGCCGTGGCACTGGAAGGTGAGTACCTTGGCAAGGACGAGGAATTCAAGCGCCTGGTGACTCTGCAGGCTGGCGAGGCCTACAACGCAGAAGAGGTGGCCAATACGGTGAAGGCCTTCACCGACTACTTTGGCGCTTTTGGATATGCATTCGCGCAAGTGGATGCGGTGCCAGAAATCGACCGGGTGAACAATCAGGTGTCATTCGTGCTGAGGGCACAGCCACAACGGCGCGTGTACGTGCGCCGCATCAATGTCGAAGGCAACAACCGCAGCCGCGATGAAGTGATCCGCCGTGAGTTTCGCCAGTTGGAGTCTGCCTGGTACGACAGCGACCGTATCCGGCTGTCGCGAGATCGGGTGGATCGTCTGGGGTTCTTCACCGAAGTCGGTATCGATACACAGCCGGTACCTGGAACACCGGATCAAGTGGACCTGGTGGTGACCGTGGCAGAGAAGCCCACGGGCAACCTCTCCATCGGTGCAGGGTATTCCCAGGCAGACAAGCTTTCGTTCCTTGCCGGCATCCAGCAGGAGAACGTGTTTGGCTCGGGCAACTACCTTGGACTCAACCTCAACACGAGCAAGTTCAACCGACAGTTCGTGCTGACCACCACCAACCCCTATTTCACGCCCGAGGGAATTTCACGTACTTTTGATGTCTATTACAAGACGACCCGTCCCTACACGGAGCAAGGGGGCGATTACCGTATCGTGACCCCAGGGGTGGCAGTGCGATTTGGTGTTCCGTTTACCGAGCGCGATACCGTGTTTTTTGGCCTGGGGGCAGAGCGCATCCGAATTGACGAAGGCAATCAACTGCCTGTGGCCTACCGCGATCAGGACGGGACTTATTTTCCAGCCACGATCGGATGGACCCGCGATGGGCGCGACAGTGCTCTGGTGCCCAACGAAGGCCGGTTGCAGCGTTTCAACACCGAGTTCGGTCTCAGCAGTGACAAGCGGTACGTGAAGCTCAACTACCAGGTTCAGCAATACATTCCATTGACCCGGCAGTACACGCTGGCCTTCAACGGCGAACTCGGGGTGGGACGAGGAATCAACGGGGACTTCCCTGTGCTGAAGAATTTCTATGGTGGCGGTCTCGGTTCTGTGCGAGGTTTCGACCAGGGAACCTTGGGTCCACGCTCAGAGGTGATTGGTTCCACGACCGGCGAGACTGTCAACGTGGGTGGAGCCAAGAACTTTGTACTCAACACCGAATTCATTGCGCCATTCCCTGGTGCAGGCAATGACCGCACTTTGCGCATGTTTGCATTCGTGGACGTGGGTAACGTCTATGGAGAAAGGGAGAAGGTGACCTTCTCTGACATGCGTGCTTCGGCGGGCGTGGGTCTGAGCTGGGTCTCTCCCATCGGCCCCTTGCGCTTTGCCTACGCGACCCCGATTCGCAAGTTTGCAGGGGATAGAATCCAGAAATTCCAGTTTCAGATCGGAACCTCCTTTTGATGAATGCTTCCCTATTTTCGGTACTTCGAGCCGGTGCACTGATGATCATTGCCAGCGTGATGGCGGTGTCTGCGCTGGCCCAGGACTTTCGAATTGGTTTTGTGAACACGGACCGTATTTTTCGAGAAGCTTCCCTGGCCAAGACGGCGCAGGCCAAGCTTGAGCAGGAATTCCTGAAGCGCGAGAAAGAGGTGCAGAACCTGGCGGCACAACTCAAGAGTGCCTCGGAAAAATTCGAGCGCGAGGCGCCCACGCTGGCCGAGAGCCAGCGGGTGGTTCGCCAGCGCCAGCTGATCACGCAGGATCAGGAATTCCAGCGCAAGCAGCGCGAGTTCCAGGAAGACCTCAATTTGCGCAAGAACGAAGAACTCCAGGCCGTGCTTGAGCGCGCCAACCGAGTGATCAAGCAGATCGCAGAAGCTGAAAAGTACGACCTCGTGATTCAGGAAGC
Source organism: Hydrogenophaga sp. (assembly GCF_030651625.1). GTDB lineage: Bacteria > Pseudomonadota > Gammaproteobacteria > Burkholderiales > Burkholderiaceae_C > Hydrogenophaga. Next base: position 37,968 of record NZ_JAUSCF010000031.1, read on the forward strand.
TGTGTACATCAACCCCAAGCACGACATCACCGACAAGGTGTTGAGCAGCTTGAACAACGCCAAGTAGCGCGCGGAGGGTGGGCGTGTCTACAACCCTGGGTGACATCGTCGATGCCCTGGGGGGCACACTGGTGGGTCCCGGTGATGCCGAAATTCTGCGGCTTGCACCTGTGGGCTCAGCCTCAGCGGGCGATTTGACTTTCGTTTCCCACGCCCGGTACGCCAGCCAGCTTGCGACCACTGGTGCGGTGGCGGTGATCGTGCCTCCGGCGTTGCAGGCGCAGGCCGCTGCCAGGGGGCCCTGCGTGGTCACTGACGATCCCTACCTCTATTTCGCGCGCCTGACGCAATGGTGGCGACGCGCGCATGAACAGCGTCCCGCCGCTCAACTCGATCCGCTTGCGAGTGTCCACCCCAGTGCGACCATTGGAGACGACGTCGATGTGGGACCCTTCGCCGTGATCGGTGCTGGGGCGCATGTGGGCAGAGGCGCTCGGGTCGGGCCCCATACCGTGGTGGGTGCAGGCGCACGGGTGGGTGAAGCTACGTGGCTTCATCCGCGCGTTGTGGTGGGGGAGCGCTGTGTCGTTGGCGCTCGCTGCGTGATTCACTCCGGTGCAGTCATCGGAGCCGATGGATTTGGCTTCGCCCCTCACCAGGGCGCCTGGGTCAAGATCGAACAACTCGGGTCGGTTCGCATCGGTGACGATGTCGAAATCGGCGCAAACACCTGCATCGATCGCGGCGCACTTGACGACACGGTGATTGAAGACGGCGTGAAGCTGGACAACCTGATCCAGATCGGGCACAACGTGCGCGTGGGTGCCCATTCCGCCATGGCGGGCTGTGTGGGCGTGGCTGGCAGTGCCGTTATCGGGGCGCATTGCACCGTGGGCGGGGGCGCCGTGGTGCTCGGCCATCTCACGCTGGCTGACGGCGTGAACATTTCAGCTGCCTCAGTGGTGACGCGATCGATTGGCCGGCCAGGTCACTACACCGGCATGTTTCCCATCGACGACAATGCCACCTGGGAGAAGAACGCCGCTTCCCTGAAACAGCTCAACCGTTTGCGCGAGCGGCTCAAGGCCGTCGAGCAGGCGATCGAAAAAGCATCAGAAAAGAATACGAAACCATGATGGACATTCACGAGATTCGCAAGCAACTGCCGCACCGCTATCCCTTCTTGCTGGTGGACCGGGTGCTCGAGCTCGAAAAGGGCAAGCGCATCAAGGCGATCAAGAACGTCACCATCAACGAACCCTTCTTTGGCGGGCATTTTCCGAATCGGCCAGTGATGCCGGGGGTGCTGATGCTGGAGGCGATGGCACAGGCGGCGGCATTGCTGGCATTTGACACCGCCGGTGTGACCATGGACGACAAGACCGTCTACTACTTTGCCGGTATTGATGGGGCACGGTTCAAGCGGCCGGTGGAGCCAGGCGATCAACTCGTCATGGACGTTGAACTCGATCGCATGAAGTCAGGCATCTACAAATTCAAAGGCGTGATTCGTGTCGCAGGAGACGTGGTTTGTGAGGCAGAGTTGATGTGCACCATGCGCACCATTGCCTGATCGTACCGGTGGAGTGTGTCTCGTGACTCAGATTCATCCCACTGCGCTCGTGGATCGCTCTGCAGAGATCGACCCGACTGTCACCGTCGGCCCGTATACGGTGATTGGCCCTCATGTGAGGATTGGCGCGGGTACGACGATCGGTGCGCACTGTGTGATTGATGGGCGCACCACCATCGGGCAGGACAACCGGATATTCCAGTTCAATTCGCTTGGCGCCATACCGCAAGACAAAAAGTATGCGGGAGAGCCCACCGCGTTGCTCATTGGAGACCGCAACACCATTCGCGAATTCTGCACCTTCAATCTGGGCGTGCCCGGTGCAGGGGGCGTGACACGAGTCGGCAATGACAACTGGATCATGGCTTATACCCACATCGCCCACGATTGCCTGGTTGACAACCACACCACACTGGCGAACAACACCACTTTGGCAGGTCACGTCCATCTGGCCGACTGGGTCACGGTGGGTGGTTTGACGGGCATTCATCAGTTCGTTTCAGTGGGCGCTCACGCCATGATCGGTTTTGCCAGTGCCGTCACACAAGACGTGCCGCCCTTCATGCTTGTGGATGGCAATCCGTTGGCGGTTCGCGGGTTCAACCTCGTGGGGCTGCGTCGCCGCGGGTTCACGCCTGACCGTGTGGCCGCCGTCAAGCAGATGCACAAGCTGCTCTATCGCCAGGGCCTCACGCTTGAGCAGTCGCGCAGCGGCATCGAAGCGCTGGCTGGCGAAATGCCCGCAGCGGCTGCCGATGTGGACATGATGAATCGCTTCCTGGCGTCTGCGACCCGCGGCATCGCCCGCTAACGGGTTGCTGGGCTCATTCATGGACACGCAACGCCGGTTTGCGATGGTGGCTGGCGAGACCTCTGGAGATCTGCTCGCTGGCCTTCTGTTGCAGGCCATGCGCCAGCGCTGGCCTGATCTGGTGGCCTCGGGTATCGGCGGCCCGCGCATGGTCGAACAAGGATTTGACGCCTGGTGGCCCAGCGATCGTCTGGCTGTTCGGGGCTACCTGGAGGTATTGCCCAAGCTGCTGGCTATTCTGCGTATTCGAAATCGCCTGCGAGAGCGATTGCTGGCGCAGCCGCCAGCACTGTTTATTGGTGTGGACGCGCCCGATTTCAATTTCGGACTGGAAGCCGACCTCAAGGCAGCGGGTATGCGCACCGTGCATTTTGTCTGCCCCTCTTTCTGGGCCTGGCGGCCTGAGAAAGTGGAAAAGGTGAGACGTGGGGCCGACCATGTGCTTTGCATTTTTCCGTTTGAGCCCGCCTTGCTGGCTGAGCATGGCATTGCTTCCACCTACGTGGGTCATCCGATCGCACACTTGATACCCATGAATCCCGATCGTGCCGCGGCCCGGCGCCAGCTGGGCTTGCGCGATGAGGACCATGTGGTGGCCATACTCCCGGGCAGCCGCGCTTCGGAAGTGCAGTACCTCGCAAGGCGATTTTTTGCGGCTGCAGCATTGATGCTGGAAGCGCGCCCGGGGCTGCGTTTTGTGGTGCCTGCGGTTCCCGCGCTGCGCGAGCGCATCGGACAACTGGCTGCGGCAAGCGGCCTGGGCGATTCGCTGATCCTCGTTGAGGGACAATCGCACGTTGTTCTGGCTGCCTGCGATGTCACGCTGATCGCCAGTGGCACAGCCACGCTGGAAGCCGCTCTGTTCAAGCGGCCGATGGTGATCGCCTACAACATGAACCGGCTGTCCTGGCACATCATGCGCCGCAAACAACTGCAGCCCTGGGTGGGCTTGCCGAACATCCTGTGTGGCGAATTCGTCGTGCCCGAGTTGCTGCAGGACGCTGCAACACCCGATGCACTGGCACGCGCCACGCTGGCTTGGCTCGATGACCCCGACAAAGCCAACGCATTGCAGGCACGATTTTCGGCATTGCATGAAACCTTGCGACGTGACACCGCGCAACTCGCCACCGATGCGATCGAAAAAGTTCTTCAAGGCTGAACAGGCTTCCCTTGTCTGGGACGGGCCTGGTCTGTTGGCCGGCGTAGACGAGGCCGGGCGAGGCCCGCTCGCTGGTCCGGTGGTGGCCGCAGCCGTGATCCTGGATGAGCTCAAGCCCATCAAGGGTCTGGCCGACTCCAAGCAGCTCACCGCCAGGCGCAGGGCAACCCTCTACGACGAAATACGCGCCAAGGCATTGTGCTGCAGCATCGCGATGGCCTCGGTGGAGGAGATTGATCGACTCAATATCCTGCAGGCGACCATGCTCGCGATGCAACGTGCGGTGCGGGGCCTGCGCCTGAAGCCGCACAAGGTGCTGGTCGACGGCAACCGCCTGCCAGCGCTGGACATATTGGCAGAAGCCGTCGTGTCGGGTGATGCACTGGTGCCAGCCATTTCAGCAGCATCGATCATCGCCAAAGTCACGCGCGATCGCATGCTGGAGGACCTGCATCTGAGACACCCTGCTTACGGATTCAACCGCCACAAAGGCTATGGAACGGTCCTCCATCTGCAGGCGCTTGAAATACATGGTGCTTTGCCCGACCACCGCCGATCCTTCGCTCCGGTTGCGCGCGTGCTGGCCATTGAAAAGGCCAAGCCATGAACGCTCCCAGCACCATCACATCGCGGGAGAATCCACTGCTCAAGCGTCTTCGTGTGCTGGCAAGAGACAACGCCGCGTACCGCAAACAGGGTCAGATCTGGCTTGAGGGTGACCACCTTTGCCGTGCTTTGCTTGCCCGCAACCAGAAGCCCGAACTGGCACTGTTCACGGAGAAGGGCTGGGCTGAGGCGCCGCCTGTCCTCCGTCAGGCAGCGGCAAAGAATCATGTGCTTCCAGAGGCTTTGATGAAAAGCATCAGTGGACTGGAGTCGCCGGCCGAGGTTGGTTTTGTCTGGAATATGCCTGCCGCACCCGTGCTCTGGCCTGGGCAGGCCACGGTGGTGCTGGACCGTTTGCAGGACGCTGGCAATGTGGGTTCCATTCTGCGCAGCGCGGCGGCATTCGGGTTCGCGCAGGTGCTCGCCGTCAAGGGAACGGCTGCTTTATGGTCTCCCAAGGTGGTTCGTGCTGCGATGGGCGCCCATTTCGGCTTGCACCTTGTTGAAGGTTTGTCGGTAGAGGAGCTGCCCGCCTTGCAGGTGCCGATGGTGGTGACCAGCTCTCATCAAGGCACCTTGTTGCAGCAGGCGAGGCTGCCTAGCCCGTGCGCATGGGTGATGGGGCATGAGGGTCAGGGCATTGGTGAAGCGCTGCAAGAGATGGCGAGCTTGTCGGTACGCATCCCGCAGCCCGGCGGAGAAGAGTCGCTCAACGCTGCCGCCGCTGCTGCCATCTGCCTTTATGCCAGCGCCGTGAGTTCCGTAGGTGTGCCTGGATAGCAGGCGAACCATTGGCAGGCGGCGGACTGCCAGATACCGATACTTGGGGTTGGGCATTCTTGTCCAATGGGCCAGTTCTGCGGCGGGCTATAATTCCGGGGTTTACCCGCAATCGGCGCCACCCGCTGCGCCCGCCCGGCTTCCTGTCCAGGTTCAGTGTCTTTTTTCGTCGTTCCGGCTGGCCCGTCTCGGCGATTTCGGACGCGATTCCTCCCCGGTAGTGCCCCATGGCGGGCGTGGGTGCGCCCATCACTTCTGGAGAACCCCGTGCTTCCCGTCCACCCGAAAGCCCTTCTCGCGCTAGCCGACGGCACGGTCTTTACAGGCATCTCCATTGGCGCAACCGGCCAGACTTGTGGCGAGGTGGTGTTCAACACCTCGATGACCGGTTACCAGGAGATCCTCACCGATCCGAGCTATTGTCAACAGATCGTCACGCTCACCTATCCGCACATCGGTAACACCGGCGTGAACAAGGAAGACGTGGAGGCCAGCCGCATCCATGCTGCTGGACTGATCATCAAGGACCTGCCTTTGCTGGCATCGAACTTTCGCAGCGAAGAGTCCTTGTCCCAATACCTGCTCCGAGAGGGCACGGTCGCCATCGCCGACCTTGACACCCGAGCCCTGACCCGGCATCTGCGCACCCATGGCGCCACCAATGGCTGCATTCTGGCCCTGCCGATGGGCGAAGCGCTGACCGATGCGCACCGTTCGCAGGCCATCGCAGCAGCCAAAGCCGCGCCCGACATGAGCGGGCAGGATCTGGCCAAAGTGGTTTCGGTCGATGCGCCTTACAACTGGTCGCAGACCGAATGGCAACTGGGCTTTGGCTACGGTGAGCAGATTGCGCCTCGCTTTCACGTGGTCGCCTACGATTTCGGCGTCAAACACAACATCTTGCGCATGCTGAGCGCACGTGGCTGCAAGATCACCGTGGTGCCGGCTCAGACGCCCGCTGCAGACGTGTTCAAGCTCAAGCCCAATGGCGTGTTCCTGTCCAACGGCCCCGGCGACCCGGAACCTTGCGACTACGCCATTGAGGCCACCCGTGAAATCATTGAGAGCGGCGTGCCGACCTTCGGCATTTGCCTGGGGCACCAGATCATGGCGATTGCCAGCGGTGCCAAGAGCTACAAGATGAAGTTCGGCCACCATGGCGCCAACCATCCGGTGAAAGACCTGGACAGCGGTCGCGTGTCCATCACCAGCCAGAACCACGGTTTTGCTGTGGACGAAAAGTCGTTGCCGGCGAGTTTGCGTGCCACACATGTCAGCTTGTTCGATGGCACGCTGCAGGGTCTGGCTCGCACAGACCAGCCTGCATTCTGCTTCCAGGGCCACCCGGAAGCATCGCCAGGACCACACGACATCGGCTACCTTTTCGATCGGTTCATCACGCTCATGCAAGACCGCGTGGCGGCTTGATGTCAACCAGGAGCCATCCATGAAGCTCTTCAGTTTTCCGGTATTTGCGGTGGAAAAGGCAATCTCCAAGCGCATGTTGTCGCTGGAGCCCCAGCATCGCGACTGGTTCGCCCAGCGATGGGCGCAGAAACCCTATCGCAAGGCTTTTCTTGAAAACAAGGCCATGCCGTTGGTGACCCTGGTGGCCAAAGGCAAGACCTGGGACGAAGAGACCTTCAACGCCGAAATGGCGGCATGGGACGCCTTGTTCTATCCCGCCGAAGTCGAAGTGTTGCGCCCCATGATCGAAGGCGACGGCCTGCTGCAACTGATGCAGAAAAACGTGCCGGCCGAGCGTGTGAAGGCCCTGCTGAACAAACTGGAAACCCAGCGGCAGGCTTGAGAGAGTGGGGGGATTTCGCTGAACTCCCTCCACCTCAGACCAGCCCGCGCGACCCACCAATACAAGCGAACCCATGCCAAAAAGAACAGACATCCAGACCGTCCTCATCATCGGCGCTGGCCCGATCATCATTGGTCAGGCCTGCGAGTTCGACTACTCGGGCGTGCAGGCCTGCAAGGCCTTGCGAGAAGAGGGCTACAAGGTCATTCTGATCAACAGCAACCCTGCCACGATCATGACGGACCCGGCCACGGCCGACGTCACCTACATTGAGCCGATCACCTGGCAGACGGTGGAAAAAATCATTGTCAAGGAGCGTCCGCTTGCCCAGGGTGGTTTTGCCATCCTGCCCACCATGGGCGGACAGACCGCACTCAACTGCGCACTCGACCTCTGGCGCAACGGTGTGCTGGCAAAGCACGATGTCGAACTCATCGGCGCCACCCCAGAAGCGATCGACAAGGCAGAAGACCGCCTGAAGTTCAAGGACGCCATGACCAAGATCGGTCTGGGATCGGCGCGCTCGGGCATTGCCCACAGCCTGGACGAAGCCTGGGGTGTGCAGAAGACTGTGGGCTTCCCCGTGGTCATCCGCCCCAGCTTCACGCTGGGGGGTACCGGTGGCGGCATTGCCTACAACCCGGAAGAATTCGAGACCATCTGCAAGCGAGGCCTTGAAGCCTCGCCCACCAACGAGCTGCTGATTGAAGAATCGCTGCTCGGCTGGAAAGAGTACGAGATGGAAGTGGTGCGCGACAAGGCGGACAACTGCATCATCGTCTGCTCCATTGAAAACCTCGACCCGATGGGAGTGCACACCGGCGACTCCATCACCGTGGCACCGGCCCAGACGCTGACCGACAAGGAATACCAGATTCTGCGCAATGCCTCGCTGGCCGTGCTGCGCGAAATTGGCGTGGACACCGGTGGCTCCAACGTGCAGTTCTCCATCAACCCGAAAGACGGGCGCATGGTGGTGATCGAGATGAACCCGCGGGTCTCGCGTTCGTCTGCACTGGCTTCCAAGGCCACGGGCTTCCCCATTGCCAAGGTCGCGGCCAAGCTGGCCGTGGGCTACACACTCGACGAATTGCGCAACGAAATCACGGGCGGTGCCACGCCAGCGTCGTTTGAGCCGTCCATCGATTACGTGGTGACCAAGATCCCGCGTTTCGCCTTCGAAAAATTCCCCACCGCCGATAGCCGCCTGACTACTCAAATGAAGAGCGTGGGCGAGGTCATGGCCATGGGCCGCACCTTCCAGGAGTCGTTCCAGAAGGCCTTGCGCGGCCTTGAGGTCGGCGTGGATGGCATGAACGAAAAGACGCAGGACCGTGAAACGCTGGAGCGCGAACTGGGTGAGCCTGGCCCCGACCGCATCTGGTACGTGGGCGATGCGTTTGCCGCTGGCTGGACGCTGGAAGAGGTACACCAATTCACCAAGATCGACCCCTGGTTCCTGGTTCAGATCGAAGAGATCGTGAAGATCGAACTCACGCTGGAGAAAACCAGCCTGGAAGCGATCGACGCCGAAGCGCTGCGCGGCCTGAAAAAGAAGGGCTTCTCTGACCGGCGCCTGGCCAAGCTGCTCAAGACCAACGACCAGGCCGTGCGCGAGCGCCGCATTGCCGAAAACATCCGCCCGGTCTACAAGCGTGTGGACACCTGCGCGGCCGAGTTCGCCACCGATACTGCCTATCTGTATTCGACCTACGAAGGCCATGGCGACGGCGAGTGCGAAGCCGAGCCGACGAACAACAAGAAGATCATGGTGCTGGGCGGTGGCCCCAACCGCATTGGTCAGGGCATCGAGTTCGACTACTGCTGCGTGCACGCCGCACTCGCCATGCGCGAAGATGGTTACGAGACCATCATGGTCAACTGCAACCCGGAAACCGTTTCCACCGACTACGACACCAGCGACCGTCTGTATTTCGAGCCACTTACACTGGAAGATGTGCTGGAGATCGTCGACAAGGAAAAGCCACTGGGCGTGATCGTTCAGTACGGCGGTCAGACGCCTCTGAAGCTCGCTCTGGGTCTGGAAGCTGCGGGCGTGCCCATCATCGGCACCAGCCCGGACATGATCGATGCTGCAGAAGACCGAGAGCGGTTCCAGCAGCTGCTGCACACCTTGGGGCTGCGCCAGCCCCCCAATGCCACCGCGCGCGCCGAGCCGGAGGCGCTCGAGAAAGCTGCCGCACTGGGTTATCCGCTGGTGGTGCGCCCGAGCTACGTGCTGGGTGGTCGTGCGATGGAAATCGTGCACGAGCAGCGTGACCTCGAACGCTACATGCGCGAAGCCGTGAAGGTCAGCAACGACTCGCCGGTGCTGCTCGACCGCTTTTTGAATGACGCCATCGAGTGCGACGTGGATGCGATCCGCGACCACACTGGCCGCGTCTTCATTGGCGGGGTGATGGAGCACATTGAGCAGGCCGGCGTGCACAGCGGTGACTCCGCCTGTTCGCTGCCACCGTATTACCTGAGCAAGGCCACCGTGGACGAGCTCAAGCGCCAGACTGCCGCCATGGCCGAAGGTCTGAATGTGATCGGCCTGATGAACGTGCAGTTCGCCATCCAGGAAGTGGAAGAGAGCGGCGTGAAGAAGGATGTGATCTTCGTGCTCGAAGTGAACCCGCGCGCTTCGCGCACCGTACCCTTCGTGTCCAAGGCCACCGGTATACAGCTGGCCAAGGTGGCTGCGCGCTGCATGGCCGGGCAGTCGCTGGACGACCAGGGCATTGGCGCCGAGGTCACGCCGCCGTACTTCAGCGTCAAGGAAGCCGTCTTTCCGTTCGTCAAGTTCCCGGGTGTAGACACCATTCTTGGCCCGGAGATGAAGTCCACGGGCGAAGTGATGGGTGTGGGCAAGACCTTTGGCGAGGCCTTCGTCAAGAGTCAGATGGGTGCCGGCACCAGGCTGCCGACGTCCGGCAAGGTGTTTCTCACGGTCAAGAACGGCGACAAGCCCCGTGCGGTGGAAGTGGCCCGCCAGCTCATCGACATGGGTTTCGAGCTGGTGGCTACGCGGGGAACCGCAGCGGCCATCACCGAAGCTGGCGTGCCAGTGCAGACGGTGAACAAGGTGACCGAAGGTCGCCCGCATATCGTGGACATGATCAAGAACGGCGAAATCGTGCTGGTCATCAACACGGTGGAAGAGCGGCGCAATGCCATCACCGATTCGCGCGCCATCCGCACATCGGCTCTGCTGGCACGTGTGACCACCTTCACCACCATCGCAGGGGCGGAAGCGGCCGTCGAAGGCATGCAGTATCTGGACAAGCTGGATGTGATTTCGGTCCAGGAGATGCACGCGCAGCTCTGAAGGAAAGTTTCTGAATCTGGGTGCCGCACCGTCCGTGTGGCTCCAGTCAGGTTCGCTTCTGGCCGACGCCCCGCTGTCGTCATGAGGCCATGAAAATGCCCACGGGTTCAAGGCGTGTTTGCCCGGATTGGGCGACCGAATCTTTCGCGGCATAATGTGGTTTCTATATCACCGCCGAGCGGCAACGCCCGGCGGTTTGCTTTTGGAGGCCCGAACACATGTCCACCCTTCCCATCACCAAGCGTGGCGCTGAAAAGCTCAAGGAAGAGCTTCATCGCCTCAAAACCGTCGATCGTCCCTGGGTGATCAACGCGATCGCGGAAGCGCGCGCGCAAGGCGACCTGAGCGAAAACGCCGAATACGACGCTGCCAAGGATCGCCAGGGATTCATTGAAGGCCGTATCGCCGAGATCGAAAGCAAGCTCGCTGCTGCGCAGATCATCGACCCGGTGTCCGTGGAAGCCGGTGGCCGCGTTGTTTTTGGCGCGACCGTTGAACTGGAAGAAGAAAGCAGTGGCGAGGCCGTGACGTACCAGATCGTCGGCGAAGACGAAGCCGATCTGAAGCAGGGCCTGGTGAACATCAGCAGCCCGATCGCTCGCGCGCTGATCGGCAAGGAAGAGGGCGACGTGGCCGAGGTTCAGGCACCAGGCGGCACCCGCCGTTACGAAATCGTGGCCGTGCGCTACGCGTAGAGCAGCTGCACAGTTCATGCAGCGTCTGTCGTTGTTCCTCGCAGCCCTTTGGTGGGGTGGCATCACGGCATTGAGCTTTATGGCTGTGCCGTTGCTTTTTGCCCGTCTCGGGGCACCGGTGGCTGGGCCAGTGGCGGCCCAGCTGTTTTCTCTTCAGAGCTGGGCCGGTATTTTCATCGGGCTGGCCATGCTGTTGGTGTTGCGGCTTCAGCGCCCAGGCGGCGGTGCCGATCCTGACGTAAGTCGGGTCTTGCTTAATTCACCGGTGCTCGGCACCATGGGCTTTGTGCTGTTGGCCATGTTGCTGGCCATGTTGCAGGAATTCGGCGTTGCCCAGAAGATCGTGAACGCGCGAGCCACAGGCGGTGACCTTCGCTTCTGGCACGCGATGGGCAGTGCCATGGTGCTGGGGCAGTGGTTGTGTGCAGGTGCCTTGTTGTGGCGGGTGGGTCAAGTCAGTCGGGATCCTGCCTCACCTGCTTGAACATCGGGGCCGTCAAAGCCCGATCACGACTTTCGGGTTCACGCCTTTTGGCACGCTGTGATCGGCCAGCAGCCAGGCCCTGTCGGTGTGCCCAGATGCCTCATCGAGCAAGTCACACAAAAACCGTGAGGACGGTCCATCCAGTGCAGCGAACGGTTGGTCCAGCAGAACCACAGGCGTATTGGCCGCAAAAGCCGCCACCCACCACACCTTGCGCCGGCTGCCAGTTGAGAGCATGTACAAGGGTTTGGCCAAATGCGGTTCCAGCGAAAAACCCTGGACAAGTGGTGCGAAGCGGCGGGTGTCGAAATGAGGAAAGTGCTCGCTCTGGCTCTTCAGAAATTCGTTGGCCGTGATCGCGTTGTGGATGTCCGTTTGGGGGTCGATCCAGAAGACTTTATGACGATAGGTGCCAGGGTGCTCATCGCATTTGATGCCATCGATGACCAGGCGGCCTGATTGCGGCTGGATGGCACCCGCGAGCAAGGCCAGCAGCGTGCTTTTTCCGACGCCATCGTCGCCAACCACCACGCTCACACCAGCAGGCACTTGAAAGCTGAGTTGTTCGAACAGCGGCTGCTGCGGCCAACTGAAACACAGGTCTTCTACCGATAGCATCGTCTTTCGCGATGGGTCCATCTTCTGCTTTTTAGAAGCCAATGCTGTAGCGAGTGCCTTGGAAGTTGAGCACAGCACTTCGCTGACCGATGGTTTCCACCTGAAGGCCCGGCGCGATCTCATCGCCTTCCTGAATGACCTTGCCGTTGGCGATCAGCGTGCGTAGTTTCGGGTTGCTGGAGTAGGTGGATCCGCTCACGTTCACCTGAGGTAACTGCGCACGGAGTTCTGGAGACAACTCCGCGAAGCGACGAACCGGCGCTGCAGGTGGCGCTGTGCCTGCGGTGGCCGCTGGCGTCGTGGCAGGTGCTGCTGGCGCTGCGGGCGTTGATGCGCCTTCTGCGGCTGCAGTGGTGCCAGCAACGCTGCCGCTCGCTTGGGTACGTACTGCCCGGGGAGGAGGCGGTGGTGGTGAAGGGGGCGGCGCCAGAATGGGAAGGTCGGGTGCCTGGGTTGTCAATGGCTCGGATGGTGCAGGCTCCAGCACCGGCGCTTCCGTTGTTGGCGTTGGTGAAGGTGCCGGGCCAGGTACCAAAACGGGCGCGGATGCGGTCACCTGTCGATTTTCAGTGGTGGGCCAGAAATACCACCCCACCACCAAAGCCAGTACCAGCAGACCCACCCAGGTGGCGTACGGTGGCAGCCTGGTGCTTTGACGCTGCCGGTCGCGCTGGAAACTGCCGCTGGGCAGGTTCTGGCTGTGCAGGCTCGGCACGGTCCCGCGTTCGCGCTCTCTTTCGGTGTCTGCGCGTTTGAGCGCATCAAGAATGTAGGACATCGGCTTGCCTCAGGTGGACGGTGACCTGAGACGGGGCTCGTTCACGCCACTGACCCGGTTGAGTTGCATGAAGGTCATCGGACCGGCCAGGCCATCGGTTTCCAGACCCTGGCTGCGCTGAAACGCCTCTATTTGGCTTGTCAGGTTGTTTGCAGAAGCGATCGTCGGTTGGCGGGTTGCCAACCGGTCGAGTTGCTGCCTTAACCAGGCACCTGCCGCACCGGTGTTTCCCTGGCGGAGTTCGCCCTCGTGGCCTGGCGGGAGTTGCCACAGTGTGGTGTAGTCACCTCGCCAGATATCGGCGAGCACGCTCAGGGGAAGCAGCCATGTTTCAGAGCCTGCACGAAGAGTGGCTGTGTCTGGCGTGATGGCCGTCAGCAAGGCCCATCGGTTGTCCTGGCCAGGTAGGTGCAGGGTGAGCACCGCCGGGCGATCCATCTGCCCCAGGCCATGCAGGGTCATGCGGTTGGTCCGGAAACACTGCAAGTCGAGTCGCAATGCGCTGGCACAAGGGTTGGCGCCGACCAGAGGTCTGTTCCAGAGGGCACCCAGTTCACGCAATCCGGCTGATTCGCTGGTGAGCAAAGCGCTGGCTGAGGGCAGGCTGCTGGAGGGGGCAGGCGCTTCCGCAGGTGCTGCTGCGGCAAGGCCTGTGCTGCTTGCGTCTGATTGGGTGGGAGCAGCGCCTGCAGAGGGAGAGTGCGGCGTGGGTGTGGTGGCTGATGGGGCTGCTGTGGGGGAAGGTGCGACTTCAGATGCTGATGTCGGGGCAGTGGTGGTGGCCGGAGGCACGGGCGACCCTGGCCAGAGCCAGAAAAGGGCGGCGGCGGCCAGGCCTCCACCCAAGGCGCCCAGCAGCAGGTTCTTGGCACCTGCGGTCCATTGGAGTGCCCGCGTGGGGGCTACCGCAGGGGCGCTCTCGGCGGTTTCAAACACTTCGGCTGCTGCCTTGTTCACCACAGCCTCGTCCACACGGGGCAAGCCATTCGCGTAGGCGCCCAGGAGGGAGCGATCGCAGAGCAAGTTGATACGGCGGGGAACGCCGCGCGTGATGGCATGAATGCGCTGCAGGGCGCCCGCAGAAAACGGCATCGGGCCACGCAGGCCGCCGATGCCCATGCGGTGCTGGATGTACTGGCTGGTTTCACCTTCGGTGAGTGCGCCCAGGTGAAACCGGGCGATGACACGCTGCGCCAGTTGCTCCAGTTCCGGCCTGGCCACCATTTGGCGGAGTTCGGGCTGTCCGATCAGGATCACCTGTAGCAACTTGCGTTCGGAAGTCTCCAGGTTGGTCAGCAGCCGAAGTTGCTCCAGCACGTGTGGCGTGAGGTTTTGTGCCTCGTCGATGATCAGAATGTTCTGCTGACCCTTGGCATGGCTTGCCAGCAGGTACTCGTTGAGCGGATCCAGGTGGTCCTTGATCGTGGGGGGGCCGATGCCCGTGTGCTGGACCGGAATCTGGAATTCATGGCAGATCGTCTTGAGAAGGTCTGACACCGTCAATTTGGGGTTGAAGATGTAGGCCACCCGGCAGTGCTCGGGCATCTGCTCGAGGAAGCAGCGGCAGATGGTGGTTTTGCCGGCACCGATTTCACCGCTGAGCAACACAAACCCGCCACCGCCCCGTATGCCGTACAGCAGATGCGCCAAAGCCTCCCGATGGCGCTCACTCATGAAGAGGTAGTGCGGATCGGGAGCGATCGAAAAAGGCTCTTGTTTTAGACCAAAGTATTCGGCGTACATGCCCGGAGCATACCGGGGCCGAAGTGGGGCGGCAACGGCATCCGGTTGCTCAGAGCCGGATGCGTTGCGTGGTCTGGTCAGGCTGCCAGAGCCATGGAAGGTTTGCTGGCCGATCTCGAGGCTGTTGACACCGTGCATTCGATATCCCCAGACAGCTGACCGCCTTCTTCAATCACGACCTTGCCGTAGCGAATCTTGCCTGTGACTTTGCCCGAAGCATAGATCACCAGTTTCTGGCGAACCGTCAGGTTGCCGTCGAACACGCCGCGAATTTCTGCAATGTCGATTTCAGCCGAGCCTTTGAACTCGCCTTGTTGTGCAATCTGGATCACACGCGAATCCATGGTGGCTTCGACCATGCCTTCCACGACCAGGGTGTCGCAGTCGGTGATTTCCACGCCCTTGAGCTTGATGTTGGGGCCCACGGTGAGTTTGCTGCCACCTTCCGGTGCTGTGCTGGTGCTGGCTGTTGCAGAGGCTGGTGTGGTCACCGCAGGTGCCGCCTCAGGTGTCGAGGGAGTCTGCTGCGGCGCGCTGGGAGTTGCAGCTCCGTAGCGTGGGGTGGCCATTCCACTGCTCAGGGGTTTGGGTTGTTCGGTCTCGCGTTTGCCAAAATGCAGTGCCATGTAGCCTCCTTCAAAAAGTGAAGCGTCCATGCTAATGATCACGGCGCTTACATTCGCGGCGGTACCGTAAGACCGGTAACGAGATGCACCGCGTAATGCGTTGCCCGAGCAGCGCCGGTATGCGAAACCCGCTGGTTTGATGCTTTCAGATAGATACTTTCGACATGCAAAGTCACTGGATCCTGGAGCCAAAGCCATCAACCGGCCTGACGGTGTCCCTGACGCATGCCGCATCGTTGATGCAAATCCTGGGCATGGGGCATCAGCACGCGGTGGCAGAAGGTTTGCTGGGTCTCCTGCAGGAGCACGTGCCGCTGGCGCAGTGCACCATCTTTGCCCATGAGGGCACGCGGGCGCCGCGCATCGTTGCGGTGGGTGACAGGTCGCGCACGCAGACGCTGGCCGACATCGCCGAAGCCTATGTGACGCGCTTCTATCGCCTGGACGGGTGCATGACCGCCATGCGCGAAGAACTGTCTGCGGCACGCAAGGCGGGCATGCAGCATCCCCGCATCGTGATGCACCGCCAGACCGGCTCAGACATTGCTCATGACGAGTACCGGCACGTGTGCTATGAGCGGCCGCAGGTGGCTGAGCGGCTCGCACTACTGGCCTTGTTCGAGGGGCGACGGTGGTTGTCCGTGAACCTTTACCGCGGCATCGAGCATGGGCCGTTTGACCCGAGGTCGCTCGATGTGGTGAGTGCGTTTGCACCGCTGATCGTTCACGCCGTGCGCTTGCACCACACCGGGCAAAGCGTGAATCAGGAACTGGGGGACCTTTTGCTGGCGCGCCTGAGGCTACGTCATCCCTACCTCACCCCGCGCGACTGCGATGTCGTTCGGTGCCTGCTGGATGGTCTGAGCACCACAGCCATGGCCGAGCGGCTGGGTCTCACGCTGGCCAGCGCGCGCACTTACGTCAAGCGGGTGTACCGAAAGCTGGGGGTGTCTGGCCAGCGGGACCTGATAGGCATGTTGCTGGAGCCAGGCCGGAAGGTCTGACTACCATGTCTCCATATGGGGACATTGTGGGTGGACGCGGCACATAGACTGACGAGTCTGTGGCGGCGGTTTTCGTCCGCATCCAAACAAATTCCCGAGGTCTCCATGCACCTTCCTCATGCCGAACCCCGTTCATCGATTTACTACCGCTACCAGGTTTTTGAGCCCTGGCTGCCTTCGCAGCACGCCGGGCAGCAGTCCCACCGTGTGGTGGTGGCAGGCGCGGGGCCGATTGGTCTGGTGACGGCGCTTGCACTGGCGCACCAGGGGGTGCCATGTGTGGTGATCGAGTCGGAACGGCAGGTGTGCGAAGGCAGCCGGGCAATCGTGTTCACGCGGCGGTCGATGGAAATACTGCAGCAGGTGGGGGTGGCCGCAGAGGTGTCTGCACACGGCTTGCCCTGGCGGTTCGGCAACTCGTTCTACCGGGGAGAGCGCGTGTTCCGCATGGAGGCACCCCATGACCCGGACGACCGCTTCTTCCCCATGATCAACCTTCAGCAGCAGTTTCTGGAGCAATATCTGGTGGACGCAGCGCGCCAGCATCCGCTGATCGATTTGCGTTGGGGCAATCGGGTGATGGCGGTGGCCCAGGATGCGCAAAGTGCCAGTCTGGAGGTCGACACGCCCGAGGGGCCGTACACGCTGCGCGCGGACTGGCTGGTCGCGGCCGACGGGGCCCGCTCCGCCATTCGCAGTTTGATGGAACTGAAGCTGGAAGGGGCTTCCTACGAAGGCCGCTTCGTGATCGCCGACATCCGCATCGATCTGCCGCTGCCTACCGAGCGGCTCGCCTACTTCGACCCCGACTGGAATCCGGGCAACACCATCCTCATGCACCGGGAGCCACATGGCATCTGGCGGGTGGACTACCAGTTGCCGCCCGGCGAAGACCCTGAAGACGCCTTGAAACCGGCGTCATTGAAGGCGCGCATCGATGCGCAACTGGCCATGATCGGCCATGCGGGTGTGCCCTGGGAAATGGACTGGTGCTCGGTGTATTCGGCCCGCGCGCTCACGCTGCCGGACTATGTACACGGCCGTGTGCTGTTCGTGGGCGATGCGGCGCACCTGCTGCCCATTTTTGGCGTTCGCGGCGCCAACACGGGTTTTCAGGATGCGCAAGGCCTGGCTTGGCGCCTGGCACTGGTGGTCAAGGGCGTCTCACCAGAAAAGCTGCTGAACACCTACAGCAGCGAACGCGTGGCGGCCGCGCGTGAAATCATTGACGAAGCGGGCAAAAGCACCCGCTTCATGACACCACCCACCCGGGGTTTTCGCCTGCTGCGAGATGCCGTGCTGTCCCTTTCCTTGAGTGAAGCCTTCGTGAGGCCGCTGTACCACTGGCGCACCTCGCGTCCGCACGAATACACACATTCCCCCGCCAACAGCGCAGACGACGACAACGCTTCTTTCAATGCAGGGCCAGGCCACGGCGCGCCGCCCCGGAACGTGCAGATGGCGGCCGACGATTACCTGCTCGACCACCTGGCTCACCACTTTGCCTTGCTCTATTTCACGGACGCAGATGCCATGCCGGAGGACGTTCTGGCGACCGTGCGCGAAGCACGGGACCTTGGCCTTCCGCTGCGCGTGGTCGCAGTGGGCGGTGCTGCGCCTGTGTCTGATGCCGATGAGACGCTGAACGATGCCAGTGGACATTTGCGTGAGCGATACGGTGTGTCCACCAGCGGCGCTGCGTATCTGCTGCGACCCGACCACCATGTCTGTGCACGCTGGACGCATCTGGAAGCCACACGCCTGCGCGCTGCGCTTGTCAATGCAGCCAGCCTGCAAGGAGCCTGACCATGAATCCATCTCAAGCCCTCACCATATCTGGCCTGGAACAGGTCTACGACGCACTCGCCATCGCCATTGATGCGGCTGGCCCGGAGAAAACCGAGCTGTTTCTGGTCAAGCTGGCCTTGCTGAACGCCAATGCACTGTCCGAACCGGCGCTGTTTCAGGCGCACATTGAGGCAGCGCTCAAGGACCTCTGAGAGTCAACTCATGGGTTGGCGAAGAATCGTTTTCCACTTCTTCGGGTCCCCGCGCCGCACGTCACTCAAATAGATTTCGTGGTGCTTTCCACGGAGGCTGGATTTGGCGCCGATGAAAGCATGCAGGCGTTCTATGGCCGGTCCCTCTTCAGAAAACGGGCCCACGTGCAGGATCTGGGCGCAGCGGCCTTCAGAGAAGTGTTCCAGGCGCAGCTGGTCTACACCGGGCAGTTTCTTCTTTCTCAGCACGTCGCCAATGGCTTCGTGAATCATTTCATCGGGCACGAAGGCGGGTTGCACAATCATCATGGTCCACTCCCATTTCGCCTTGTCGCCCGCTGTGAAAGCGGCCATGTCGTCGGCCCACCAGAGCCCCTCGAGTGGCATGACGGCATAGTCCAGCGCCATTGGCCCCTTCTTGACCATGAACTTGGCGGCATAGGAGACGGCGAACAGCGCTTGCACCGCCTCAGCGTACGCTGGCGCTGTGTTGGGATCGCCTTGACCATCAATCATCAGGAATTTCAGCTCGGGCACATCCACCTGCACGACCGCATTCGAGCTCGCCTGATACAGGTCTTTCAGGTCTTTCTTGAGGTCAATCTGGGCCATGGGCACTCCTGGGGACGCCAATGTGGATGTCAAAGCTGCCGTCTGGCTGGTAGCTAGAAGTCTGCAAGAACGGCCTTTTTCAGTGCGGTGCGGGTCCCAAAGGCTTGCCGTCCGGCGGTTTACGCTCCCATCGCCACGGCCGAGCCAGCACCACACCCGCCACCAAGGTTGATGGCCAGCACCTACACTTGCGGGTTCTCCCTTGATTGTCTCCATGAACGCCCCCGTCGACGTCTCCTTTTTTGCGCGCGCAGCCAAGCCGCTCACCAGCTACCGCCCCTACTGGGCCAAGCGGTTCGGTGTGGCGCCGTTTCTGCCCATGAGCCGCGCCGAGATGGAGCAGCTGGGCTGGGACTCGTGCGACATCATTCTGGTCACGGGCGATGCCTATGTGGACCACCCCAGCTTTGGCATGGCGGTGATCGGCCGCGTGCTGGAGGCGCAGGGCTTTCGGGTGGGCATCGTCGCCCAGCCCGACTGGCAGAGCGCCGAACCCTTCAAGGCACTGGGCAAGCCCAACCTGTTCTGGGGCGTGACCGCGGGGAACATGGATTCCATGATCAACCGCTACACGGCCGACCGCAAGATCCGCAGCGACGACGCCTACACCCCCGGCGACGTGGGCGGCAAGCGCCCAGACCGCGCCGCCATCGTCTACAGCCAGCGCTGCCGCGAAGCCTACAAGGACGTGCCCATCGTGCTTGGCGGCATCGAAGGCAGCCTGCGCCGCATCGCCCACTACGACTACTGGAGCGACAAGGTGCGCCGCAGCATCGTGGTCGACGCCAAGTGCGACCTGCTGCTGTACGGCAACGCAGAGCGCGCCCTGGTGGAAGTGGCGCACCGCATCGCGGCCCGCGAGCCGGTGGAACAGATCACCGACGTGCGAGGCACCGCCTTCGTGCGCCGCCCGGGCGACCCTTCGACCGAAGACTGGATCGAGCTGAATTCCGCCGAGGTCGATCAACCGGGCCACGTGGAAGACCACATCAACCCCTACCTGACCACGAGCGAGCAGGCACAGGCACAAGGCCAGAGCTGTTCCAAGGACGAGGCGAGCGAGGGGAATTCGGCAGCGCGCGAAAAGAAGTCACTCCCTCTCCCCCTGGGAGAGGGCAGGGGTGAGGGCTCCCCAGCCCAACCCATCCGCTTCGTTCAAAACCCGAACCTGCGCGCCAAGGCCGGCCCTCACCCCAACCCTCTCCCAGAGGGGGAGGGAGGAAGAGGCATCACCATCCACCGCCCCCAGGGCGCAGGCGGCGTGGCCAAGCTGCCGCGCGAACGCACAGTGATCCGCCTGCCCAGCTACGAACAGGTGAAGAGCGACGCCGTGCTCTACGCCCACGCCAACCGCGTGCTGCACCTTGAAACCAACCCCGGCAACGCCCGAGCACTGGTGCAAGCGCACGGCGAGGGGCCCACGGCGCGCGATGTGTGGATCAACCCACCCCCCATCCCGCTGACCACGGCCGAGATGGACTGGGCATTCGACCTGCCCTACGCCCGCAGCCCGCACCCCGCCTACGCAGACGAGAATGGCCGGCACGACGGCGCCACCAAGATCCCGGCCTGGGAGATGATCCGCTTCAGCGTGAATATCATGCGCGGCTGTTTTGGGGGCTGCACCTTCTGCTCCATCACCGAACACGAAGGCCGCATCATCCAGAGCCGCTCGGAAGAATCCATCATCAAGGAAGTCGAAGACATCCGCGACAAGGTGGAAGGCTTCACCGGCGTCATCAGCGACTTGGGCGGCCCCACGGCCAACATGTACCGCCTGGGCTGCAAGAGCCCTGCCATCGAAGCCGCCTGCCGCAAGCCCAGTTGCGTGTACCCCGGCATCTGCCAGAACCTCACCACCAACCACGACCCGCTCATCCAGATCTACCGCCGGGCGCGGGCGCTCAAGGGCATCAAGAAGATCTTGATCGGCTCCGGCCTGCGCTACGACCTGGCCGTGAAAAGCCCCGAGTACGTGAAAGAACTGGTGCAGCACCACGTGGGCGGTTACCTGAAGATCGCGCCCGAACACACCGAGGGCGGGCCGCTGTCGAAGATGATGAAGCCCGGCATTGGCAGCTACGACAAGTTCAAAGCCATGTTCGAGAAGTACAGCGAAGAGGCAGGTAAAAAGCAGTTCCTGATCCCGTACTTCATCGCCGCGCACCCGGGCACCAGCGACCAGGACATGATGAACCTGGCCATCTGGCTCAAGAAAAACGGCTTCCGCGCCGACCAGGTGCAGACCTTCTACCCCAGCCCCATGGCCACCGCCACGGCCATGTACCACACCAGCCTGAACCCGCTCAAAGGCATTCACCGCGACGAGCGGGCAGAGAAGGTGGACATCGTGCGCGGCGACAAGCGCCGCCGCCTGCACAAGGCCTTTCTGCGCTACCACGACCCGAACAACTGGCCGCTGCTGCGCGAAGCCCTCAAGACCATGGGCCGCGCCGACCTGATTGGCAACGGCAAACACCACCTGATCCCCACCTTTCAGCCCATGACCGATGGTGGGTACCAGAGCGCGCGGCGCAAGAACAGCACGCCTGTGGGTGCCAAGGCCAGCGAGCGGGCTGCTGCAGTGGTGAAGACGGGTGGGGCGGGGCGCGTGGACTCAGGCTCTGCGGGCAAGGCGCCGGTCAAGGGGCGGATTTTGACGCAGCACACGGGGTTGCCGCCGCGGGCGGGGGTGAAGGGGCGGGGGCGGTAGGGTTTGTGCTGAGCGCCTGAGGTCGGCCATAACCACGACTTTGGCAATCTTCGGAAGAGAGTTTTCAACGTTCTAGTTCACAGGACGTCGGCTAGCGCATTTGAATGTTGGGCGCACTATTGAACTACGGCGAATGACATAAGGGCCTCTAAGCGCTGAATAGCTATTTGCCGCTTTTCAACTTCATCTTTGTGGTTGATCCCAATGTATTGCGCCAGCATGTAGGTTTTGACTTCCAATTCGGGAAGGATGATGTTTACTCCCTCCGGATAGAAGTATTGCCTCCAGGCTTCGTCATATTGATCTCTTTGATTTCCATTTAACATATTTCGCAAGCTGTAAATAGCTCGCTCATGCTTGGGGAATGCCTCTTTCAGGAGATCATAGCCGCTGCCAGGCTCAGCTGGAACATTGCTTCTAAGAGTTGCAATCTCACTCACAAAAGCCTTTCGCAATTCCTCGCTGGCAGCGTTGAACCTAGCCGCGCGACGGTCCTGATGAGATCTCTGCTTAGCAAGTAAATGGGTGAGGATCGCCCCGATCAGCAGCGACGCCAACGATGCAAGAGATAGCTCTCCAAGGGTGTACATACGGAGGCTTTCTAGTGATCTAGCGCAAGGCTTGAGCGGCGAGTTGAGTCGGCGCAAAGCATCGACATAGCCACCACGTCTGCGAGCGCTTGATAGTGCTTGATATTATTCCTGCACGAACCCGATTTGCGATTTTTCAGACGCTGACACGCAAAGCTTGACGTAGCGGTGTGGAATGGAAATCTCAGCCTCGAACGAAGAGCCGTCCTCGTTGGTGCTTGTAGCCACCATCACGAAGTAGGGACCATCAGGATACACCCTTTGGCAGTAGATGTATTTCCCAACAAGCCCGTCTCTTGCATATGGCGCCAGCGCCTCACTGAGGTCATTCCATGCTTGCTCGGTCAGAAGAACGCCGAACACTTTGTTGTTTTTCATAAATGGTCCTCTAAAATCCTAATTCTTGTTGCCCATGTCCTGATGTTTGTTTGAAACAACTTAATGCAGTTCAAGCTTTTATTAAATATTTTAACTAATGCGTGTTGTCATTTGTCGAAGTTCATGTTCGACAATTGGCGAATAGTTGATTTGTCGATCTGGCTAGTAATTTGAGCCAGCCCATAACAATATTCCTACACCCATAAACCACCATCCGGCTGAGTTGTTTTTGTTTTCATAGTGTAGATAGGCTCCCAGAAGAAACACGACAATTCCAAGGACTAATGTCAGAAGGTTCATTTGCGTTGAGTCCCTGCTCCTAACGGTTCTATCGGGCTAAATATGGCCATTCGTAGGTGGCTATAATCGAGGTCGTCAAATAAAGTTGCAAAGCAAATCCTTAGCCTTTGAAAGCCGGCTTTCCCGATACTTCATGGTGGATTCATGTAGGAAGGAATTTCGGTGTATGTTAGCCCATGCCATTGATGGATTGTCGGTGATTCCGTAGGTATATAGCAAGTAGGGCTAAAGTTTCTGCATGTTGGTGTTGGGGGCCTCCAATAAAGTGACTGGCCGCTGCTGGGCAATCACTCAGGAGAGCTTTCTGGGCCGATTCGATACATTGGCGCTTCCACCAAAACATGCTTGGTATGCACCGTTGAACGACCACCAGAATGCCACATGGTAGATTTTTGCGCGGGCAACTTCGCTCACAACTGTATTTGAAGGGTCGTTCTTTCACCATGATGTTCCGCCGATTTGTCTCGCTCACACTGGCCTGTGCCTTTCTAGCGGGCACCGCCGTTGCGCTCGCTGCCCCACCAGCGCAAGAAACCTGCCCACCCGAACCCGATCCCCTCAGCCACGAGCTGATGCAGAACGCCCAGCAGCAGGCCACGGACCGGGGTTTTCTGTGGCGCATCAGCCGCGACGGGCGCGAGTCGTTTCTGTATGGATCGATGCACGCCGGCCGGTCTGAGTGGTTTGCGCTGGGGCCGCTGGTAGAGGCTTCACTGTCTCGCGCGGGTGTGCTGGCGCTGGAGATTGATTTGACCGATCCGGCGGTGCTGGATGCCTTGCGCAGCGCCATGCAGGGACCGGCGCGGCCTTTGCCGTCAGCGTTGATGCAGTCATTGCGTCTGGCCTGGGCGGCCGAGTGCCTGCCTGAGGCCGCGCTTGCACAGGGCGCGGTGGAATTGCACGTGATGCAGCTGGCGGTGGCTCAGGCGCAGCGCCAGGGGCTGTTCACGCTTTACGGCGGTGAGTCCCTGCTGCTGATGCACAGCATGAGCGCCCAGCGTCCGGTGGTTGGGCTGGAGTCGGTGCAGACGCAGCTCTCGGCGCTGATGGCGCGGGACGACTCAGAGGCTGCGACCATGGTGAGCGAGATGCTGGCCGAGCTGCAGCGCCCCCGCGCCGCGCGCAGCCTGGAGCGGCTGGCGCAGGCCTGGGCAATCCGCGACCTGAAAGACCTGGAGGCCTATGCCGAGTGGTGCGACTGTCTGAACACGCCGACCGAACGGGAGATGTATGCCCGATTGTTGGACGGGCGCAATCCTGGCCTGGCCGAGTCGATTGAGCGGCTGCACGCCGAGGAAAGTGTGTTCGCGGCGGTAGGCGCATTGCACATGGTTGGGCCGCAGGGGCTGCCGTCGCTGCTCAAGGCTCGGGGCTTTGTCGTGACCCGGATGCTCTGATTTCTATCATCTGTCATCTGTGTTGCAGAATGGGGCAAAATGGCGCAAAATGCCTCAAACAGGAGATTCGACATGTCCAGCGTTGCCAGCTCGTTTGCATCTGTGAAACTGCCCGCCGCCTTGGTGCAGCAGGCCCGGGAGGCGGCTCAGCCTCAGCGCCGCTCGGTGGCTGGTCAGATTGAATACTGGGCGACCCTGGGGCGCATTGCCGACGAAACCGGCCTCACCGTGCAAGAGGCTCGCGAGGCGATTGCGCTCTATGACGCCCGCCACAGTTCCCCGGCAGACGACGAATCGCTCGACGCGATTGAAGCGCGCTTCATGGCCGCAGAGTCCACCGGTCGCCTGGCCCAGGCGGTGCGCGACACCGTGCTGGCCAACCGCCTCAAGGCCGCACCCTCGCGCCACGCTGCCTGACGCCGTTTGTCTTTGGCTGCTCCGGTTTTTTACCTGCTGGCCGGGCCCAACGGCGCGGGCAAGTCCACGCTCTATCGCAGTGCGGTGGCCCAAGGCTTGATTCCGGCGGATGCCGAATTCGTCAATGCCGACCTGCACGAGGCGGCCCATCTGCAGCATGTGACTGACCCTGCTCAGCGCTCGCACCAGGCGCGCCAATGGGCCGATGCGCGGCGGGCGCAGTGTTTTGCCGAAGGCCGCTCGTTCGCCAGCGAGACGGTGTTTTCCCATACCTCCAAGCTGGATCTGATGGCCGCAGCCAGGCGCATAGGGTTCAGCGTGGTGCTGCTCGTGGTGTGCGTGGAAGACCCGCAGCAACTGATTGAGCGCGTGAACCAGCGGGTGGCCGAAGGCGGCCACCCCGTGCCGCCCGAACGCATTCTGGCGCGTTACCCGCGCACGGTGCGTCACCTGAGCGTGGCGGTGCGGCGGGCTGATCTGGCCTTGCTGTACGACACGTCGCTGCCGCCGGACCAGGTGTTTCAGCCTCCACGCCTGGTGGCGCGGTTGCGCGGTGGTGAACTGATGTGGCAGGCAGACCCGCTGCCGGCCTGGACCCGCCGTGTGGTGTCGCCTGAGCCCATGCGGTGAGTGGCCGGAGTCTCATACCGATCCATTCGGTTTGATGGAAACCGTTCGGGCTGAGCTTGGCCTGTCCTGAGCATGTCGAAGGGACGAAGCCCTGCGTGGGCGGGCACTTCGACAGGCTCAGTGCGAACGGTTTATTTCTGCTGTCGAACGTGCATTCGCTTCAGGGCATTTTTTGCCGTCGAACACGAACTCACATCAGGGTGCTTCCGGAAACTCAACAAACACCGTTCGGGCTGAGCTTGTCGAAGCCCTGTGTGGGCGGGCACTTCGACAGGCTCAGTGCGAACGGATACTTTTGCCGTGCGGGCCTGCTCGGAAAATCGTCAGCTTCTCAGGCCGGCAAGGTGTGCAAGGGAATGTCGTTGGCTGCTGCCAGCTTGTCCAGTTGCTGGCGCGTCTGGCCTGCAAAGAACGCGGCGATGGCTGCATGGGTCTGCGGCAGGAACATCGCGCGCAGATCGGGCATGTTCACGCCCGCCACCTTGCACAGGGCGGCCGCAAAGTGCGGTTCCAGCGCGGCCACCGCAACGCGCCCGTTTTTGCAGGCATACACCCGGTAGCCCGCATGGGCGCCACCCACCGCGCCAGTGGGTTGGGTCAAGCCCCAGGTTCGCGGCAGGGCCAGCCAGGCCGCTGCGTCTGACAGCGCCACTTCCTGAAAACTGCCTTTGCCGCTGGTGCGCTGGTTCAACACCGCCTTCAACGCGGCTTCGCTGGCCATCAGGGCGCCGCCCATGTCTGCGAACAGGGTGGCGGGCAAGCTCATGTCGTTGACCAGGCCGGCCTCGGCCAGGTAGGTCAGGTCGTGCCCCGGCTCTTCGGCGCGCGCGCCGGGTGCGCCCACAATGGCCACGACAGAGAGTTGCGGGTAGGCCTTGTGCAACGCCTTCCAGCCCAGGCCCAGCTTGGCCAGTGCCGATGGACGGAACGAGGTCAGCAGCAGGTCGGTGCGGGCCAGTTCCTGGTGCAGCCGGGCCTGGCCCTTGTCCGTCTTCAAGTCGATGGTGAGCAACTTGATGCCCTGATGCAGCGTGGCGTAGGCGGTCGGGTTGTACTGGCCCATCGGGTCGCCGCTGGTGCCAGCAGGCGCACCCTTGGGGCCGGGCGGCTCTGCCTTGATGCAGTTGGCGCCCATGGCCTTGAGGCGCATGAACGCGGCTGGCCCGGGCAGATTGAGCGCCAGGCTCAGGATGCGGACGCCGCGCAGGGGTTTGAGGGCTTTGGGCGTGGCAGGGGAGGGTATGGACATGACGGTACCGGTTGACGTTCGCGTCAATGTACAGCCAAGTTCAAACGGACAGAGGCAAGGCGGCGACAGCGCCAGGTGGAGCTACCTTTCCGGCGCGAAATGCCCGCGTCCAGAGATACCGTGGAACCGGCTTTGCCGGGCCACTGGTATCGCCCCCTTTGAGGGGGTGATGCGCTGAAAGCGCGGCGCGGGGGTGGGCCCTTATTGGCCAAAGTCGAGGGGCAAACCCACGTAGTTCTCGGCCAGCGAGCGGGAAGCGGCCTCCGAGCGCACCAGGTACTCCAGCTCGGCTTCCTGCACTTTCTGGCCAAAGCCTTCGGTGTCGGGGAAGCGGTGCATCAGGGTGGTCAGCCACCAGCTGAAGCGCTCTGCGCGCCAGACGCGGGCCAGTGCTTTCTGCGAGTAGTTGTCGATGCCGGCGTCGGTGTGCTCGATGTAGTGCTCGGTCAGTGCATTGGCCAGGTACTTCACGTCGCTGGCGGCCAGGTTCAGGCCCTTGGCGCCGGTGGGTGGCACGATGTGCGCGGCGTCGCCAGCGAGGAACAGGCGGCCAAAGCGCATGGGTTCGGCCACAAAGCTGCGCAGGGGCGCAATGCTTTTTTCAATGCTCGGGCCGGTGATGATGCGCGACGCCATCTCGGGGTCCAGGCGCAGGCGAAGCTCGTCCCAGAAGCGCTGGTCGCTCCAGTCTTCCACCTTGTCGTCCACCGGGCACTGCACGTAGTAGCGGCTGCGCGTGAGGCTGCGCATGGAACACAGCGCGAACCCACGCTCGTGGTTGGCGTACACGATGGCGTGTGATGAGACCGGTGGCACGTCGGCCAGCACGCCCAGCCAGCCAAAGGGGTACACCTTTTCGTATTCGCGGATGGCGTCGCGCGGCACGCTGGCGCGGCACACGCCATGGAAGCCGTCGCAGCCGGCGATGAAGTCGCAGCTGAGTTCCTTGGACTGGCCGTCCACTTCGTATTTCACCGTGGGCGTCTTGCCGTCGAAATCGTGGATGCTGACGTTGGCGGCGCTGTAGATGGTGGTCAGGCCAGCGGCGGCACGTGCTTCCATGAGGTCGCGCGTGACCTCGGTCTGGCCATAGGCGGTCACCACGCTGCCACCGGTGAGCCCGGTCACGTCAATGGGGTGGCGGGTGTTCTTGTAGACCAGCTCGATGCTGTGGTGCACCGTGCCTTCGCTGGCCACGCGCTGTCCCACGCCCGCTTCATGCAGCAGGTCCACCGTGATCTGTTCCAGAATGCCGGCGCGGATGCGGCCCAACACGTAGTCCGGGCTCTGGCGTTCGATGATGATGTTGTCGATGCCGGCCTTGTGCAGCAACTGGCCGAGCAGCAGGCCGGAAGGGCCTGCGCCGATGATGGCGACCTGGGTTTTCATGGGAGTGTCTCCTGGGCGCATGGCCTGAAAGCGTGTGCGGATGGGTTTCGACGGCAAGGGCGCCGCGACCTGCATGCAGCTTAGGCAGAGGACCCTGTGCGGGCAATGGCTTGCTGGCGGAGCTGCGCGATCTCCGGATGCTTTGCGCGATGAACGCGCAATCTGCCGTCGCTTGGCCATAATGGCGCCCATGGACACCCACCCGAACCCCATCGCAAAGGCCGACTTCATCGAGGGCATGGCCAAAGGCATGGCGGTGCTGGAGAGTTTCGATACCGAACGCCAGCGCCTGAATGCCACCCAGGCCGCCGAGCGAGCTGGCTTGACGCGGGCCGCCGCGCGCCGCCATCTGCTGACGCTGGCGCATCTGGGTTATCTGGACACCGATGGCAGCCACTACTGGTTGTCTGCCAAGGTGTTGCGGTTCTCCGGCAGTTACCTGGCCTCGGCGCGCCTGCCTCGGTTGCTGCAGCCCACGCTCAACCGACTGGCCGCGCAGACGCGCGAGTCGTTTTCTGCGGTGGTGCTGGACGGTGACGAGGTGGTGATCGTTGCGCGCAGTGCGTCTGTGGGCGGGCAGCGGCTCATGGCTTACGGGCTGCACCTGGGTGCGCGCCTGCCGGTGCATGCCACGTCCACCGGGCGGGTGCTGCTGGCGGGCTTACCGCGCAGCGCTTTTTCAGCTTGGCTCAAGGGGCGCGAACTCGCCCGGCTCACACCCAAAACGACGGTGGATCACAAGGGCTTGCGCGCCGAGGTGGAACGCGCGCGGCAGGACGACTTCTGCGTGGCAAGCGAAGAGCACGAACTGGGCGTGCATGCGCTCGCGGTTCCCTTGCGCAACATGCAGGGCAAAACCGTGGCTGCCCTCAACGTGGTGGCTTCACCTGACCGTCTGGAGGCCCGGATATTGCAAACCGACCTGCTGCCCTTGTTGCTGGACGCGGCGCGTGAAATGCGGCCGCTGCTCTGACGTTCTTCATTGATCCGGCCCGGTGAGGTGGTCCGTTCGGGCAGAAACCCTTCCGTTCGGGCTGAGCCCGTCGAAGCCTTCAACTGCAACATGGCACGAGCCCTTCGACAGGCTCAGGGCGAACGGATGTTGTTTCGTTCGGGCGGGAACCCCTCCGTTCGGGCTGAGCCTGTCGAAGCCCCCGCCCACACTCAAGCGGCCCCTTGGGCTGGCGCCGGGTGAACGGTTGATGCTTCACCGGGTCGGCGTACTTGCGGCGTTAAACGCCGAGGTACTGTTCCAGCAGCTCCGGTTTCTCCAGCAATTCGCTGGTGGCACCATTGAAGACCACTTCACCCTTGACCAGAATCACGTTGCGGTCAGTGATCTGGGTGACGTGTTTCCAGTTCTTGTCGACGATCACGCTGCTGATGCCGGACTCGCGGATCAGGCCGCAGATGCGCCAGATTTCGCGGGCGATCAATGGGGCCAGGCCTTCGGTGGCTTCGTCCAGGATGAGCAGGTCCGGATTGGTCATCAAGGCGCGGCCGATGGTGAGCATTTGCTGCTCACCGCCACTGAGCTGTTGCCCGCCATGGTTCAGGCGCTCGGCCAGGCGGGGAAAGGTCTCCAGCACGCGCTCGTAGGTCCAGTCGCGCTGACCCTTGGTGCCGGCGCGTGCCGACATGACCAGGTTTTCTTTCACGCTGAGGTTGCCGAAGATGCCGCGGCCCTCGGGCACGTAGGCGATGCCCTGGCGGGCCACTTCGAAGGTGGGTGCACCGGTCATCGCCTTGCCCTTGACGTGCACGCTGCCACCGCTGGGTTTGACAATGCCCATCAGCGATTTCAGCAGCGTGGTCTTGCCCATGCCGTTGCGTCCCATCAGGCCAATGGTCTGCCCGGGCGCCACCGTGAAGTCGATGCCGCGCAGGATGTGGCTGGCGCCATAGTGGGTGTGCAGGCCCTTGGCTTCGATCAGGTTGATCGTGCTCATTGGCGAAGCCCCTTATTGCGACAGGCGCTGAAAATGAGAAGAAACTTCGATACCGTCTCGGTTGTCTCACCGCGCAGCGCGCGACCACGATGCGTGAAGCGGTCCAGTCCAGTGGCACCGCCGGGCCGGCTTTGCCGGACGGCCAGTGCCGCCCCCTTGAGGGGGTGGCGCGAAGCGACGCGGGGTTGTTTCATCTAATGCTCCTCGCCCAGGTAGGCCGCTTGCACCGTGGGGTCGGCCCGCACCTCTGCGGGTGTGCCTGTGGCAATGACCTGTCCATTGACCATCACGGTGAGCTGGTCGGCCAAGGTGAACACCGCGTCCATGTCGTGTTCCACCAGCATCATGGCGTGGTCTTTTTTGATTCTGAGCAGCAGGGCCACCATGCTTTCGGCTTCGGCCTGTCCCATGCCGGCCAGGGGTTCGTCCAGCAACAGCACGGTGGGCTCGGTGGCCAGGGTCATGGCGATTTCCAGCTGACGCTGTTCGCCGTGGCTGATGGTGGCGGCCACAGCGTTCGCCCTTTCGGTCAGTCCCGCCAGCTCCAGCGCGCGTTCACAGCGGGCATTCACGCCCGGCATGGCGCTCGCCGATGTCAGCCAGCGCAGCGGGTTCCATGGGCCATGCCGTTCGCGCGATTGCGCGGCCAGGCGCACGTTGTCCCACACGGTGAAGGGCAGAAAGATGTTGGTCTTCTGGTAGCTGCGGCCCAGGCCCAGGCGGGAGATGGTTTCGGGCTTCTTGCCAGCGGTTTCCCGGCCATTGAGCGTGATCTGGCCTGCGGTGGGGGGCAGGTCGCCAGAGAGCAGATTGGTCAGCGTGGACTTGCCCGCGCCGTTGGGGCCGATCACGGCGTGTATGCGGTCGCGGAACAGGTCCACAGACACATCGTTGACAGCGGCCAGGCCTCCAAAACGTTTGGTGAGGTGGTGGGCTGAGAGCAGCAGATCACTCATGGCGTGCCTCCGCGCTTGCCGAAGAGGCGTTCACCCAGGCCCAGCAGGCCCCTGGGCGCCACCAGCACCACCAGCACGATGAAGCCGCCCATCAGCAACTGCCAGTGTTTGGTGAGGTCCTTGAAGAAGTGCATCACGTACTCGAACGCAAAGGCGCCCACGATGGCGCCGGCAAAGTTGCCCATGCCGCCCAGAATGATCATCATGATGGCGTGGGCGCTCATGTGGAAGCCCATGAGTTCGGGGTTCACGTAGCCGGTTTGTGCCGCCCACAGAAAGCCCGCCACGCCCGCCAGCGCGCCGGCCAGCGTGAACGCGGCGAGCTTGTAGCCGAAGGTGCCATAACCCACGGCGCGCATGCGGTGTTCGTTCACTCGGATGCCGGCCAGCACGCGACCAAAAGGCGAGAACAGCAGGCGCCTCAGGAACAGGTAAACCAGCACCAGCACCAGCAGCGTGAAATAGAAAAAGGTGGTCTTGTTTTCGAGGTCGACCACCTGCCATCCAAAAATGGAAGCATCAGGACGGAAGTACACGTAGATGCCGTCCGACCCGCCAAGTGCCCGGTTGTCGAAGAACAGGAAGAACACCATCTGCGCGAACGCCATGGTCACCATGATGAAGTAGATGCCGTGGGTGCGCACCACGAAGAAACCGATGATCAGCGCCGCCAGGCCCGCCCCCAGCGCCGACGCTGGCAGAGCCCACCAAAGGCTGATGGGGGTGTCCGCCGGTGTGAGGAAGGCGAGGGCATAGCCAGCGAGCCCGAAGTAGGCCGCGTGCCCCAGCGACACCAGGCCGGTGACGCCTTGCAGCAGGTCCAGGCTCATGGCGAAGATCGCGAGGATCATCATCTGCGAGAGCATCTGGAGGTAGAAGTCGGAGCCGGTGAGCGGCACGAACGGAAACACGGCCAGTGCCACTGCGCCGAGCGCCAGCAGCACCTGCACACCCTGTGGCAGTTTTTCGAGTTGGGCTTTGGGGGAACTCATCTTGACCCTATTGCTTGAACAGGCCTTCGGGCTTGTACAGAAGAACCACTGCCATCAGCATGTAAACCGCCATGCCCGCGATCTGCGGCACCAGCACCTTGCCGAAGGTGTCCACGAGGCCCACCAGCAGCGCGGCCACCATGGCGCCGCGCACCGAGCCGATGCCGCCGATCACCACCACCACGAAACACATGATCAGCACCGAACTGCCCATGCCGGGATACACGCTGGCAATGGGCGAAGCGATCATGCCGGCAATGGCCGCCAGGGCCACGCCAAGCGCAAACACCACGCCATGGATGAGCCGGATGTTGATACCCAGTGCTTCGGTCATTTCACGGTTGAAGGCGCCCGCGCGGATCTTCATGCCCAGGCGGGTCCTGGAGATCAGCAGGTACAGGCCCAGCGCGAGCGCGATGCAGACAGCCGACATGACCAGCCGGTACACCGGGTACGAGAGGTTGTCGGTCAACGGAATCGACCAGTTCAGCATCTCCGGCACCTGAACAGCGTGCACGTCGTCACCCCAGAAGATGGACCGCATCTCTTCAAAGATGTAGATCAGGCCGAAGGTGAGCAGCACCTGATCCAGGTGGTCCCGATGATAGAAATGCCGGAACAGCAGCCACTCCAGCAACCAGCCCAGCACCACAGCAATCAGGGTACCGACGATGATCGCCAGCACCAGGCTGCCCAGCTGCGAGGCCAGGAACCACGCCAGGTACGCACCCAGCATGTAGAAGCTGCCATGCGCCAGATTGACCACACCCATGATGCCGAAGATCAGGGTCAGGCCTGCGGCAAGCATGAACAGCAACAGGCCGTATTGCAGGCTGTTGAGCAGCTGGATCAGGAAGTTCGCGAAATCCATGGGGTGGGGTGTTTGGAAGGTCTCTGGACACGCGTGCAAAAAACAGACCAGCACCGTTCAAGTGCTGGTCTGCGGCAGTCTGCGGCAAACGGCCGGTTCGCGTTCAGACACGCGAAGCGAGGGGCGCCGGGTCAGGCCATGCGGCAGCCGGTGGCCGGGTCGGCCACAGCCTTCTGTGCAATGCCGAGCACCTTGTTTTCCTTGTTCACCACCTGACGCAGGTACATGTCCTGGATGGGGTTGTGGGCCGGGCTCATGGTCCACTTGCCGCGCGGGCTGTCGATTTCTGCACCGCGCATGGCAGCGTAGAGCGCCTGCTTGTTGTTCATGTCGCCACGCACCGCGTTCGCACCTTTGATAAGCAACAGCCCCGTGTCGTAACCCTGCACGGCGTACACGTCGGGCTGCGAACGGAAGGCCTTTGCGTACTCCAGGCGGAACTGCTTGTTGCGGGGGGTGTCCAGCGAATCGCTGTAGTGCATGGTGGTGAGCACGCCATCGGCGGCCGGGCCGGCGGCATCCAGCACACCTTCGGTCAGGAAGCCGGAGCCATAAAGCTGGATGTTCCTGTTCAGGCCGGCTGCTGCGTAGTCGCGCAGGAACTTGGCAGCACCACCGCCAGCGAAGAAGCAGGCCACGGAATCGGGGTTAAGGGAGGCGATTTCGGTCAGCAGCGCCTGGAACTCCACGTTCGGGAAGGGCAAGCCGAGCTTCTTGACGATGGTGCCACCGGCTTCGGTGAAGCTCTTCTCAAAGCCTTCGAACGCTTCATCGCCTGCGGCGTAGTTCCAGGTGATCCAGACGGCCCTTTTGTGACCGCGTTCCACCATGGCTTTGCCCAGCGCCAGGGTGGGTTGGGAGTTGGTGAACGAGGTGCGGAACACGTTGGGTGAACACTGTGCGCGCGTGGCCACGTGCACACCTGCATTGGGAATCAGATTGAGCACGCCGGTGTCGCGGGCCACCCTGTGAATACCCATCTGCACGCCCGAATGCACGGTACCCACCAGCACATCAACCTTGTCGCGCTGAACCAGACGGGTGGCGTTCTCGACCCCTTTGGCTGGATTCGATTCGTCGTCCACTTTGAAGAATTCGATCTCTCGCCCGCCGAGCTTGCCGCCCTGTTCATCGAGCGCCATTCGAAAGCCGTTTTCGATCGCCACGCCGAGCTGCGCAAAGGTGCCGGTGTAGGGAAGCATGAAGCCCACTCGCACTTTGTCAGATTGGGCGCGCACGATTTGCGGCAACAGCAGACCGGTGGAAGCGGCGCCGATCACGGCAGCGCTGCGGGTGAGAACAAGTCGGCGGGTGGTCATGGAATTCTCCTGTGGTTGGGTTGCCGGGATGCGATTCACTGTAGAGGCGGTGCTTCCGGTTGGCGATCCAGAATTACCCGTACTTCAAACCTGAATTATTGAGGTTTGAATTGCTTTTCTGACGACCGGTTCGTCGGATGGCGGCGACTTGCCAGGTCGACCGCGTCGGCTCTGAAACCACGTGCAGATCCAGTGATCCTCGGGGTTGACCGAAAAGATGATCTATATTGCATTTCTGTCACGTGGCGAAAGTGGGCCGTTCGACCTTGGCATCGCGTCACAAGCCTGCAATATAGTGCACATTTTGCATTTGCTTCCTCAGGGGAAACCCTTTGAGGCTTGAGCGGCTGACGGTTGCGCGGGCCGGATATGGACGGTCGGCCGTTCTTCTCCATCCACACCCTGCAATCTCGGGAGCCTCGAGGTGAGACACTTCAAGGATGAACATGCTTCCACGCGCAACAACTCCGCAAACAGGGGGTTCTGAAGATGCCGCTTCCGGCAGCATCCCTGTTGATCCGCTGTTTCTGGCGGCCCCAAGGGTTTCCTCGTTTCACGGCACTCAGGCCCTGACCAACGCCAGCGGCTTTTTCTTTGAACGCGGAGAGCAGCTTTTTCTGGTGACCAGCCGGCATGTGGTGATTGATGAGGACACCAAACACTTTCCGGATCGGCTGGAAATCGAGTTGCACACCGACGTCAGCAACCTCACGCTGTCCACCGGTTTTTCCATGTTGCTTTACCAGGAGGGTGAAGCCGTCTGGCGGCAGGGGAGTGACAGCGGTGGCGAGATCGATGTGGCCGTGCTGGAGGTCGACCGCAGCGCACTGCCGGCTTCGGCCGTGATCCGCGCATTCAGCCCCGAGCACCTGCAAACCGCCTTCCGCGAGGTGCACGCTGGCGAGTCGTTGCTGGTGGTCGGGTTTCCACTGGGGTTCCACGACGCGTTGCACCACTTGCCGGTGCTGCGCTACGCGGTGGTGGCATCGCCCTACGGGATCCGGTTTCAGGGACAGGGTTACTTTCTCACCGATGCCAGAACCCACAGAGGGACCAGCGGCGCAGCGGTGGTGATGCGTGACCTCTCACCCAGCTCCGCCACAGCCGACTTGCCCTGGAAGTTGCTGGGGGTGCACTCGGCGCGCATGGACATGGGAGACCGCGATCTGGTGCTGGACGAATCGCTCGGTCTGAATTGCGCCTGGTACGCCGACATCCTGCTCACACTCACCGAGCCGCGCGAAGCCGCAGACTAAGTCTGAACCTTGCTGCAGTCGGTTGCGCTGCGCCCGATTTCAGCTCGGCAGACAAGCGACAACAGCGGCCGGTGCCTCTTCATGCGCTAGATGGCCCAGTGAAGGCAGCACGGTCAGTGTGCCGCGCGAATCAGGAGCCAGGCGCTCCATGGCTTTGCGGCTGTCTGCTGGTGGTACGGTGCGGTCTTGCTCTCCCACGATCAGGTCAAGAGGCACGGCCAGCTTGGGCAGGTCGCGAGCCAGTTGTGGCAGGTCCCAGTTCGCCATCATGGCCAGTGCGCCGGCCACATGATCGCGGTCGCTCACCAGCCGGTGGTAGAGCGCAGTGCCGCGCACATCCAGCACCGAACCCGTGCGGCCGAGCAGTTGGGCCAGTACGACCGGGTTTTGTGCCCGCCAGGCAAACAACCTGGGAATCAGCGGCATGGCCGCCATCACCTTGGCCGCAGGTGAAAACCATTGTCCGGCGAGCCCGCCCAGAGGCATCAGTGCCGCATTGATGCCCACGATACGTCGCGGGTTCGCCAGCCGATCCAGCACCATGCGGATGGCGATGGCCGCACCGGCGGAATGGCCGATGATGAGTGCTGGGTTGGCTTCCAGCTGTTTCATCAGTGAAGCGATTGCGCGCGCCATGCCGGGCAGGCTCAGCTGGGGCGCGCCAGCACCACCCGGCGGAATACCGGTGAAGGCGTGACCGGGCAGGTCCGGTGCCACCACGGTGTACCGCTTGGCCAGCAGGGGCGCGACGTCACGCCAGCTGTGGGTGGATGCACCGGTGCCATGCAGGAGCAGCGCCACCGGCGCATCGAAGGGAGCGACCGCACCACCGGACTGTGCGACGCACTCGAACACCTGCACGTGCCAGCGCAGGCCACCTGCCTGCACGAAGCGGCTGTGCTCGCGGTTCGGCCAGTCTCTGCCGTCTCTTGGCCAGTCCATGGGCGGGCCTCTGCTCAACCGGCAGGCTGTGCCAGTCTCACGGCCTGGCTGAGCCCCGCAGCACCCGCGTGGGGCAGCGGGATGTAGGCAGCGGCCAGCGCGGCGGCAAGCGTTCGTGCGGCATCGGCTGGCTGGGGAGAAGTGTCGATCAGCAGTGCGGTGAACCCGCTGAGAGCGAACGCCTGGGCCGCCTGCAAGGCATCGGCCGTGGCCAGCGTGCGTCCGGGCGTGCCGAGGCGGTCGATGTTGGCGCGGCCGTCGGTGAGGAACACGGCGACGGCCGTGTCCCCGCTGCGGACGATCTGTTGCGCCATGGCGCCTGCCGCGTCAATGCCTTGCGCCAGGGGTGTTCCGCCGCCACCCGGCAAGGCGGCCAGGGCGCGCTTGGCTCGCGCCAGTGACCGTGTGGGTGGCAGCAGCACCTCCACGCCCGCCCCGCGGAACGCCAGCACGGCGACCTTGTCGCGTCGCACATAGCACTCGGCCAGCAACAGCTCCACCGCGCCCTTGGCCTCGGCCAGCCGGTGTAACGCGGCCGAACCCGAAGCGTCCACCACGAACAGGGTGGTGGTGGGACGGTTCTGGCGAAAACGCACAACGTGAAAATCCTGCTTGCGCACCTGGATGCGTCGGGGCTCCTGGGTGGCGCCCCGCAGGCGCTGCCACGGCGCTGCGGCACGCAGGGTGTCCAGCACGTGCAGCCGCGCGCCCGAACGGGGTTCACCCCGGCGAGTGCCCACTGGGCGCCCACGGTTCTGATTCTTCAACACCGCACCCGACTGCCCACCCGTTGCCGCTCGGCCCTGGCGCGCCTGGCCCAGTGCCAGTGCGGCCAGCAGTCCAGCCGGAATGGCGGCTCGCACCGCTTCGATCAGACGGTCTTCCATGCCTTTGGGGTCGACTGTCTCGTTGTGGTCGGCCTCTTCATCCATGGGTGTTTGGTCGGGCGGCGAATCGGCCGCAGGCGCAGATTCGGCCTCGTCGGTTTCAGGGGGGGCTGGCTCAGGGGTGTTGGCTTGCTCTTCCTGGGGCTCGGGTGCCTGTGAGGGCATGCGGGTCGCTCGAGGTGCCAGCACCAGGCGAGCGGCCAGTGCCGCGTGACTCTCATCCACCTCGTCCAGCCCCGCCAGGGCTGCGGCCGCGCGCGCGGCACGCAGCGCCAGCAAGGGCGCGCGCATCGATGCCACGCCCCACACGACCGATGCAGCGCACAGGGCCTGTATGACCGCATCGGGCACGACCACCTTTGGCATGAGCGCGCGGGCCTCTTCGACGTCCACGCGGCGCCAGGCGGTGCCTTCGTCACCGGGCGCGGCGGGCGACAAGGCCACGTGAAAAGCCAGTCGGTCAAGCAAGGTGGCGGGCAGGCGCTCTTCCTCGTTGGCCCCTTCGTCAAAGGCCACCAGCGCCACACGGGCTGTGCAGCGTTGGGTCAGCCCGTCGCGTTCCAGTTTGAGCTCGTGTGTGTCGAGTACCGCAGCCAGGAGCGCTGCCACGCCGGCATTCACGCGTTCGGCCATGGCCAGCAGCAACACGCCGCCGTCGCATCGGGCCAGCAGCCCGGTCTGTGCAATGGGGCGCCCGGCCTGCAGGGTGGCGGCCAGATCGAGGCCACCGAGCAAGGCGGCATCGGAGGCGTGCAACGGCACCCTGAGCAGCGGGGCCGTCTCGGGCAGGCAGTGTTTGAGCAGCGCCAGCCAGTCGTCGCGCAGCGGACCCGCTGGCGACCGCAAAGCCACACCGCCAAGCCCCACCGGGTCTACCGCCATCAGCGCTGCGACCAGCGCCGCATCGGCGCCCAGGAGCCTGCTCGGCAGAACGACATCGGCTGCAACGCGTGGAGAAAAGTCCCGCTTCGCCCCCGTTTCTCCGGCTGTGGCTACGGCCACAGTCCCCAAAATCGGCGCCGAATCGGGCTCTTTTCCCCCGCGCTTCGCTTCGACGCCTTCTGCCGCACAGGCTCCCGGGCCGGGGCGCTGCCGGGCACTCGCAGCCGTGCTTTCGTCCTGCGGGCTGCGGAACGAGCCAGCATGGGAGCGGTTCTGCGCTGAGTTCACTGGACTACCCTCCGTGCTACACACTGCGGGGCTGAGCGCCTTCGGAGCGGCCGTGCGGCGCTCACTCGACTACCCTCCGTGCTAAGCACTGCGGGGCTGAGCGCCTTCGGAGCGGCCGTGCGGCGCTCACTCGACTACCCTCCGTGCTAAGCACTGCGGGGCTGAGCGCCTTCGGAGCGGCCGTGCGGCGCTCATGCTCCCATCAGTTCGGCCACCGCGCGCTCCACCCGCACGGTCGATCCCGAATTGTCCAGCGGGTTGCGACGCAGGCGGTGGCGAAGGGCCGGCCCCGCCACACGCTTGAAATGTGCATCGGTCACGCTGGCATCGCCCAGCAAGGCGGCCATGGCGCGCGCAGCGCGTATCAGAGTGAGGTCGCCGCGCAGCCCGTCGGTGCCCAGGGCCATGCACAGAGCAGCGGCGCGTTCGCGGGCGGCATCCGAGATGACCACTTCCTGCAAACGGTTGCGCGCGCTCACCAGTTTGCGGCGGATGCGCTCGTCTTCTTTCTTCCAGCGTTCGATGAAGGCTTCGCGGTCCTGTTCGAAGGCATCACGCCTGCGCACCACCTCCACGCGTTCGGCCACGGTATCGGGCGTTTTCACCTCCACCGACAGTCCGAACCGGTCCAGCAGCTGGGGACGCAATTCGCCTTCTTCAGGGTTGCCGCTGCCCACCAGCACAAAACGGGCAGGGTGCCGAACACTCAGGCCTTCGCGTTCGACCACGTTCTCGCCCGAAGCGGCCACGTCGATCAGCAGGTCCACCAGGTGGTCTTCCAGCAAATTGACTTCATCGATATAGAGAAATCCCCTGTTGGCCTGGGCCAGGAGGCCGGGCTCAAAGGCCTTGATGCCTTGCGAGAGTGCCCGCTCCAGATCAAGGGCACCCACCACACGGTCTTCGGTGGCGCCCAGCGGCAGATCAACCACGGGCACCGGCACCAGATGTGTCCTGGGTGTGGGCAGTCCCGGCGCACGCAGGGTGGCGCAGTCTTCGCACCGGCTGGCCGGATCCGACGGGTCGCAGCTGTAGCGGCATCCGTTCACCGCTTTCATCCTGGGCAGCAGTGCGGCCAGCGCCCGCACGGCGGTGGACTTGCCCGTGCCCCGGTCGCCGAGGACCAGCACGCCGCCGATGCTGGGGTCGATGGCGGCGATGAGGATCGCCGTCTTCATTTCTTCTTGACCGACGATCGCTGAAAAAGGAAATGCCTGTGCCATGGCGAACCAGTATGTCACAGGATGCACATTTTTGGTTCCAAGTGACAGATTAAAGTGTCAAATATTTATGACAACTAACGGCTTGGTCGCAAGCCTGCTTCAACCAAGGGGCAATTCCCAGGTGGCGTTTTGCGGCGTCTGCCGGCCACCCTTGTCGCCCCCAACCCGGTTCCCGGAACTTCACAGTGCCAACGGTCGTGTCTCACGATGTGCCCCGAAATCTCCAACTGCCTCAATGAGCGGCCAATGGATTCGCGCGTGGTCGAGAGGAGGGAGGCCAGCGCCATGTGGCTCGGCAGGCGTATGGTGCCACCGCCCTGCTCTCGGGCATACAGTTGCAGCGTGGCCAACAGGCGTTGCTTCACGCCTTTGATGCGCATCACGCGAGACCAGTCGGCCAGTCGACCGTGAGAACGCACGATGCGATCCTGTACGCAGGCGTGGAATCGACGGTCCACCACACCAAGGCGGTAGAAGTCCGTCACTTCCAGCCGGCAGATCCGGCCTGCCGACAGGGCGGATGCGCTGATCTGCTCGTCGTGACCATAGACCGCGTACTCGCCAAGTGTCATTCCGCGCCCGACCAGTGCCACAGGATGGTCGTGACCGTCCTCGCACTGGCGGCTGATCAGGACAGCCCCCAACTTGACGATGGAAAGATGCTGAGCGACCGAGCCTTCGCGCAGCAGGCAGTCACCTTTCACAAATCTGGATTCGGTGACGCAGGGCGTGAGCAAACTGCGCGACTCATTGGTCAGGCAACCCATGAAACAGATGGGTAGCGTGGCGCACGCCGGGCAGCCTGCGCCCGAGCCGGAGCGACTGTGGCGTGGTGTAGAGGTGGGCGTTGCCATGCTGGGGGTGCTGAAGGGGTGACGGGCATTGAAGAGATGAGGTCGAAAGGGAACTGTGCAATCCCGGACGTCGAAATGCCGGGAACAGCTTCGCGTGTCTGGACAATTTAAGCAAGCTGCATTTTCAGAACGTCAGATACGGGGGTCCAAAACGCGTGATACGTCACATTGAATGCAGTTTCAGCGGCTTCGGGACGTGCTTTTGAGTTCGGTCAAACAGATTATTTGTCGAAACTATGTGATCCGCAATGTTACAAAAGGTTATGGCACATGCTAGGCATCCCGTCTGCGACCCAGCTTGAGCTTGAGTTCGACGAAAGCATGGCGTCGCTGATGGAGCATCGGCGCAAGACAAGGTGCCGCTCCGGGCAGAGCGCTGCCCCGGTCAACACGCTCGGACACCGGTTGCAGAACAACGAGAACGCGGTGGGCGCCTTTGCCTGAACCGCGCAACGAGAACCCCGTCATGCCACCCGTCTCCATGCCCGGCTTTGAAGATGTGTTGCTGCGCCTGCAGATGCTGGAAATGATTGTGCAGGGCACATCCAACATGGTGGTGGTCACTGACGAGGATCGTCGCATCACCTGGGTCAACGCGGCCTATACGCACACCACCGGCTGGTCGCTGGAAGAGTGCATGGGGCGCCTGCCCCGTGAGCTCCTTCACGGGCCGCTCACCGATGCACAGACGCTTGAGCGGGTGAGAAGTCTGCTTCGTGAGCCCAGGGCGGTTCGGGACATTGAAGTGCTGAACTACAAGCGTTCGGGCGAGCCCTATTGGGTGTTGCTCAATATCGAGCCGATTCTGGATTCGGCGGGGCGGGTCGTGAGCTATGTCTCCATCCAGACCGACATCACCGAGCGCAAGCAGCGCGAACTGCACATGGCAGACATGCAGCAACGCCTGGAACTGGCCCAGCGACTGGCACGTCTGGGCCGTATCGAATACGACGCAGACACAGGGGTCTCACGATGGACGTCGGAGATTTTCCGCCTGCTGGGGCGCGAGCGTGATGACGAGCCGCGTGGCACCCAGGCCTTTCTCGCCCATGTTCACCCACAAGACATTGACACCATCAAGCGCGCGCTCGATCAGTCGCTGCACAGCGGAGAGGAGCTCGACGTCGAACTGCGGGTCCTCACCAACAACGGGTCCATCCGATGGGCGCGATGCAGAGGTGTGCCGCATCAGGGCAAGGAGGGTATCGACTGGCCACTCACGCTGACGGTGCAGGATGTCACGCTGTACAAGAGCCTGATCGAGCAGCGGCGCCTGCGAAACGAAGAATTGAACCAGCAGGTGCGCGTTCGCACCCAGCAGCTGGAGGATGCCTACGCCTCTCTGGAGGAGTTCTCTTACGCGCTCTCCCACGATCTCCGCACACCGCTGCGGCACATTGCCGGCTTTGCCGAGCTGCTCAAGGAAGAGGTGATGGCAGGGAACGGACCAAACAGCCTGGCTTATTGCGACAAGATCATTCGTGCGGGGGTGCAGATGAGGGACCTCATCGACGGCATGCTGTCGTTCGCCCGCCTGGGGCGCAACGGCATGGCAGTAGGGGCGGTGGACATGAGGGCCCTGGTCGATGAAGTGAAAGCGGTGATTTCGCTTGACGCGGGCTTGAAGAAATTGCGCTGGCACATCCAGCCCGGACTGCCTTCGGTCCAGGGTGACGCTGTGCTTTTGCGTGAAGTCTGGGCCAACCTGCTGCAAAACGCAGTCAAGTACGCTTCGCATCGGGACGTGATTGAAATCGAAGTGGGCTGGGAAGCGCAACCCTCAGGCTTTGTGTTCCATGTCCGCGACAACGGTGTGGGATTCAATCCAGAACATGCGGATCGGCTGTTTGGCATGTTCCAGCGCCTGCACTCCGATGCACGCTTCGAGGGTGCAGGCATCGGGCTGGCGTTGGTTCGTCGCATCGTGGAGAACCACGGAGGTCGCATCTGGGCCGACGCCCGTCCCGACCAGGGTGCAACGTTCCACTTCCTTCTCCCGGCACAAATGGAGTTCGAGCGCCCGGACCTGACGGTGAGGCAGGGCGATCAAGTGCGCCACCAGCGAGGTTGAGCCGGCGGTTTGGCTGGACCGGTTTTTTGCCCCTAAGCCGACTCACTCACCTCCCCTGGCTGAACAGCCCTTAGCCTCTCACCCTTGCGCCGCATGAATGCCAGATAGAGCAGCGGCACCATGAACAGCGTGAGCACGGTGGAGAAGGCCAGGCCCCAGACGATGCTGGCCGCCACCGGACCCCACAGCAGGCTCTTGCCACCGATACCAAAGGCCAGTGCGAACAGCCCGCCAATCGTGGTGGTGGTCGTGATCAGCACGGGCACCACGCGGCGGCGTCCGGCCTGAATGATGGAATGGATGGCGCCCATGCCGCGCTCGAGCCGGTCATTGGCCGCGTCGATCAGCACGATGGCCGAGTTCACGGCAATGCCCGTCAGCGCAATCACGCCGTACAACGTGTACAGGGACAACGGGTTACTTGAAATGGTCAGTCCGAATGCCACGCCTGTGAAGG
This sequence comes from Hydrogenophaga sp., assembly GCF_030651625.1. Taxonomy (GTDB): domain Bacteria; phylum Pseudomonadota; class Gammaproteobacteria; order Burkholderiales; family Burkholderiaceae_C; genus Hydrogenophaga. Next base: position 80,611 of record NZ_JAUSCF010000031.1, read on the forward strand.
CCAGTGGTACGGTCACCAGGATCATCAGGGGCTGGAAGTAGCTCTTGAACTGCGCCGCCAGGATCAGGTAGATCAGGCCCAGGCCCAGCAGGAACAGCACCTGCATGGCCGCCAGGCTTTCCTCGATGTCTTCGAGCTCACCCGAGAAATCGAGGTCAATGCCTGGGTGGCGCGCGCGGATGTTTTCCCATTCGGCCTTGATGAAATCGTTGGCCACCCGGGTGTCGGTGATTTCCTTGTCGAGATTGGCTTCCACCGTGGTGGTGCGGCGCAGGTTGTAGTGTCGAATGAAGCCTCGACCGGGCGCGGCCTCGGCGTGCACCAGTGCGCCCAGGCGCGTCACGCTGCCGTCGGGCAGGGCGATCGGTTCGTCCAGCAGACTGGCTGGATCCACCCTTGTCGCACCGCCTTCAAGCAGCGCCTGATCGGATCGCACGCGCAGCTCCACCTTGTCGCCGCTGTCGCGGGTGAAGGCGACCACTTCGCCATCCACCGCCAGCCGTACCAGGCGCGCCACCTGCGCGGCGTTCAGGCCCGCATTGCGCACAGCTTCGGGGTCCAGCGTGATCTGCAGCTGGTCTCGGCCGGGGAGGTTGTCGTCCTTCACATCGGTGGCACCTGGAATGCGCCTCACGATGGTCTTGAGTTCGCTGGCCGCGGCTTCGATCTGGTCGAACGCGTCGCCGCGAACTTTCACACTGATGGCCTTGCCTGCTGGCGGTCCGCCCGAGAGCACAGTGAAGCTCTTGGTGCCGGGTGACGTCATGGCTTCCACCTCGGCACGCAAGGCGTCCACCACGTCGATCACCTCGCGCGCTTCGTCGGTGCGTGGATTGAGCGACACAAACACCTGCCCATACATATCACCGTACACGACGTCGGTTTCGGTGAACTTGATGCCTGCTGTGGAAGTGGCGGCCCTGGCTTCGCCATCCGGACCCACACCCTGCAGGCGGGAGCGCACCACTTCCTCGACGCGCTGCGTCGCCAGCAAGGTGTCTTCCAGCGTGGCACTTTCGGGCATGTCCACGTTCACATAAAACGCCCGAATCGGGTCGAAGGCAAAAAATTGCACGCGCACCACGCCGCTCACCAGCAGCGTCACGGCAGCCACCACGGCCAGCACGCCCACACCGGCAAAGCGTTTTGGGCGGCGCAGCACGTAAGCCAATGCCTGTCCGTAGCGCAAGCGCAGCCCCCGGTTGAACCGTTCCCGCCAGAGCTGCACGCGGCTGGGGCGATCAAAACGCACGCCCACGGCGCTCACGTGCACGGGCATCATCCAGAATGCTTCCAGCAGGGAAATCAGCAAGGCCAGTGTCACCACGAACGGAATCACGAACATGAACTTGCCCACGATGCCGGGCAGCAGCATCAGTGGCAGGAACGCCGCCATGGTGGTGGCCACCGAGGCCAGCACCGGTTTCCAGACTTCGGCAATCGCATCCAGGCTGGCTTCAAGTGCAGCCTGGCCGCGCTGCATGCGGTAGAAGATGGCTTCGACCACCACCACCGCGTCGTCCACCAGCATGCCCAGGGCAATCACCACGCCCAGCAGCACGGAGACATTGACCGTGTAGTCCATGGTGTTGAGCACAGCGAACGTGCCCATGAGCGAAAAGGGGATGCCGATGGCCACCAGCATGCCGATGCGCCATCCCAGAAACAGCCAGCACACCGCCAGCACCAGCGTCACACCATAGAGTGCGTTGGTTTCCATCACGCCAATGGCCTCCCGCGTGGGCACGGTCTGATCGTCGGTCAACACCAGCTTCAGGCCAAACTCGGTCAGCACCTGGTTTTCGCGTTCCATGAAGGCTTTGAGCTGATCCACCAGCACCAGCGTGTTGGTGCGCGTCTTCTTGGTGATGGCCATGGAGATCGCATCGCGGCCTTCGGTGGCGGCCAGTTGCGAAGCGGGGGCGCGCGCGCGCTCGATGCGGGCCACTTCGCCGAGCCGGGCCGATACGCCGGGTCGGTTGGAAGAGAGCACCGGCAGGTTGGCCAGGGCCTGCGGGTCGGTGACCACGCCCTTGACCCCCACCGACCAGGCCCCGCTTTGCGTCTTGAGCGTGCCGCCGGTGGTGTCACGCCACCAACTGGACAAGGTGTCCGCCACATCGGTGGACAGCAGGCCGCGCGCGGCCAGGGACTGCGGGTTGGGGCTCACCAGGATTTCAGGGTCGCGCAGGCCCACGGCCACCACGGTGTCGACACCTGCGATGCGTTCAATGTCTGACTGGATGCGGCGCGCGTTCACCCGCAAGGTTTCGTCATCGGCCTGACCGACCAGCATCATGGACGCGGTGGGAAATCCATTGCTCGTGGTGATTTCCAGGATCACGGGGTCTTCGGCGCCTGTGGGCAGTTCGCTGGCCGTCTTGTTCTGGATCTCCCGGCGCAGATCGGCCATGCGCTTGTCGAAGGTGCGTTCGTCAATTTCACGGAAGCGCACCAGCATGCTGGCGACGTTCTCGCGGGAATTGGAGAGCACAAAGCGCACGTCGGCCACGCCCTTGATGGCGTCTTCCAAGGGATTCGTGATCAGCCGTTCCACGTCCTCGGCACTGGCGCCTGGCAGGGTGGCGGTGACCGCGACCCAGTTGAAGTTGATTTCAGGGTCTTGTTCGCGGGGCATGGACAGGTAACTGACCAGCCCGAGCAGAAGGACCACCGTGAAGGCGATGTTGGCCAACGGGTGGTTGGTGAGCAGGGCACGCATGAAGGGCATGGTGAAGCCTTGGGGCTGAGGTTGTCTTGTGGACGATCGATGCTGGGTGCCGGTTCACCGGGGTGGGGTGGATGGCCCGCGGGTGTTCAGCTGGATGGGGGGCGAAGTTCGATGGCTTGCCCGTTTTGCAAGGCTTCCTGACCTCGCACCACCACGCGCTCGGAGCCCCTCAGATGGGACGGCACCGGTGAGGCACGGCTTTCCTGGGCCCCGGGCAGGGGAACAAAGCGTACGGTGGTCTGAGCGCCGTCGCCTTGCACCACAAACACGCCCAGGACACCGTCCCGGCGCACCATCACCGAGGGAGGCAGGTGGGGTTGCCGTTCCTGCCAGCGCAGTGTGCCGCTGGTGCCGGCGGCCGGCGTGCTCGCGGCGTTTGCAAATGCCAGGCGGGCTGCCCGGGTGCGTGCAGGCGCTGTCACCGTGTCTGACACGCGCAGCAGCCGTACAGCAAACTGGCCGTCGCGGGTGTGCAGTTGGAGGTCGGTGGCGTTGCGCAAGCCGTCCACATCGGACGGGCTCAGTGTGGCGTTCACTTCGTTGTGCCCCGATTCCACCAGCACATACAGCACCGTGCCGGGCGCTACGGCCTCGCCCGTCTGGGCCATGCGCTCGCGCACCGTGCCGGCAAAGGGTGCCAACAGCCTTGTCTTGCCCAGCTGGCGCTGCTCTGTCGCCAGTTGGGCGCGCGCGATATTGACTTCGGTTTGCACCAGGGCGACTTCGGTCTCGCGCTGGCCCAGGGCTTCTTGCGAAAAGAAGCCTTGCGCCACCAGCTCGCGGGAACGTTGCAGTTGTGCCTGCGCCAGTTTCAGCCTCGACTGGCTGGCACTCAGATTGGCCTGCGCACGCTGCACCGCCAGTTCGTAGTCTCGTGAGTCAATCTGGGCCAGCAGTTCGCCGCGTTTCACACTGGCCCCCACGTCGGCCCCCCAGCGCTGCAGCGTGCCAGACACTTCAGCTGCAAGCCTGGATTCGTTGCGTGCCACCACATCCGCTGGCGCTTCGCGCTTGGGCAGCAACCAGACCTGATCAAGGGTGCTGGCTTGCACGGCTGCGCGTGCGGCAGGTGAAGGCTCGGCGCCAGTGGGTGGCGTGGCGTTGGTGGACTGTGCGGGAGAAGGACCGCTGAAGAGGGACAACACCAGCACCAGCACGGTGAGGGCGCCAGGAGCGGCCAGAGGCAGGGCCGCAGAAAAACGGGTGGTGTCAAACGGCATGAGGCGTCCTGGATCGATTGGTGAACGGTTTGTCTGGTTGAAAACGGTTGCGCAGGGATGTTTTCAGGGGCTTGTGAGTGAGTGGGTGGGTGTTGGCTACATCCAGAGCGCTCGCCAGACCAGTCGCGGCAGATCGGCACGCTGCAGGCGCGGTCGTGTGAGCCAGCTGCGGTGCTCGATGGCAGCGATGGCATCGAGGATGCGAAGACCGCCCTGTACCACCAGGCGCAGCTCCCAGCCTGCACGACCCGGCACGCGGGTGGTCAAAGGGGCGCCTTGCATCATCAGGCCTCTGGCATGGGCGCACAGTTCACCCACGACCGCACGCGCAGCGTGGTCGGGGAGCGCTGCATCTGGCAGGAAGTCCTCGATCCTTGCGCCATTTCGCTGCAGAACGTCACTCGGCAGGTAACAGCGTTGACGGGCCAGGTCGATGCCAATGTCCTGCCAGAAGTTGATGAGCTGCAGGGCGCTGCAAATCTGGTCGCTTCGCTGCAGGGAAGTTTCGTCGTTCACGTTGTACAGGTGCAACAGCAGGCGTCCCACCGGCTGGGCAGACAGCCGGGTGTAGTCGAGCAATTCGTCGATGCTCGTGTAGCGGTACCCGCTGGCGGTGTGCCTCACATCCTGCTCAAAAGCCGACAGCAGATCGTGAAGCAGCTGCAGTGGCAGGCGGTGCTCTCGCAATGCAGCACCCAGAGGTTCGAACACGCCTGGCCAGTGCGATGGCAATGCTGGCGGTGGCGGTGGCGGTGGCGGTGGCGGTGGCGGCGCAGCGGTCGCCTCGGCCGAAGCGACATCGAAGGCTGCAAGGGTTTGACTATCGCGGAACTGCATGGCGCACACATTCAGCGCCTCGCGGTAACGGGCCAGTTCGGCCAACCGCGTCGCAGCATCGGCGGAACCCTCGTCGGCGATGTCGTCGGCCGTGCGGGCGAAGTGGTAGATCGCCATCACAGCCGGACGCAAGCGCGCCGGACACAAAAGCGACGCCACGGGAAAGTTTTCGTAGTGGCCCACACCTTGCGTGAGTGGAGTGGCCGGGGTCGCTGGGACCACCACAACAGGGTGCAGCGGTGGTGGTGAATTCATGAGAGGTAGGTGGTTGTGAAGGTGGTGGTGAGTACGACTGGGTTGCCCATGTGTGGGCCATGGCACCAGCCTGCCGTCAGAAGTGGAGGCCTGCCAGGGTCGTCCAGTTGCACTACAATTTTGCTTACTAACCGGTCAGTCATTAATATAACCCCGGCCGAGTACGAAAAACAAAAGCGCCCTGGCAGAAGGCCATTAGCCCCATCCACCGCCCCTTTTCTGACGTTCATTCAAGCGACCAGCCATGAAAACACGCCATTTTGTCCTGATCGTGACCGTTTCGTTGGCCATGGCCTCCTGTGCTGACCGACCCGCTCCCCCCGAGCCGATCCGGTCGGTCAAGTTGCTGACCGTGCAGGCCGACGCGCTGGGCACACACATCGAGTACGCAGGTGACGTGCGCGCACGCCAGGAGTCGCGCCTAGGCTTCAGGGTGGGGGGCAAGCTGGTGGAACGACCCGCAGAAGTGGGGCAGCAGGTGCAGGCGGGTCAGTTGCTGGCACGGCTGGATGCGCGGGATCTTGCCCTGGGCAGCCAGGCGGCACAGGCTCAGATATCTGCGGCCCGCACGCAGCGCGATTTGGCCGCAGCCGACCTGAAGCGATTTGCCGACTTGCAAAAGCAGGGATTCGTCAGCGGCGCCGAGATCGAACGCCGCGAAGCCGCGCTCAGGGCGGCCGATGCCACGCTACAGCAAGCCCAGGCCCAAGGGGCGCTGCAAGGAAACCAGACCACATATGCGCGACTTCAGGCCGAGACGGCTGGCGTTGTGGTGGGCGTTGAGGCCGAGGTCGGCCAGGTGGTGGCGGCAGGCACACCGGTGGTGCGGCTGGCTCAGGACGGTCCGCGCGATGTGGTGATTGCCGTACCGGAGGACCGTGTGGCCTTGATTGCAAATGGCCATCCAGCCAACGTGCGTTTCTGGGCCAGTGCCAACCCCGGCGGTGCATCCGAAGGCGTGAGCGCCACGGTTCGCGAAGTGGCGGCCACTGCAGACCCTGCCACGCGCACATTTCAGGTGAAGCTGGCGCTGCCAGCAGACCTGGACGTGCCGCTGGGCGCCACGGCCTACGTTCGCTTTGCTCCCAAGGACAGGCTGGCTGCTCTGGTGGTCAAGGTGCCGACCTCCTCCTTGTTGAAGGTGGCCGATGGCACGGCGGTCTGGGTGTTCGACCCCGCCACTTCCACCGTGAACACCCGCACCGTGCAGGTGCTCACGGCCGACGGCAACGAGGTTGCCATCGGGGCAGGTCTGCAGCCGGGTGACGAAGTGGTTGCAGCGGGAGTGCATGTGCTTTCACCGGGTCAGAAGGTCACCCGTTTTGCCGCTGCGGCGACCCAGTGAGGTCAGGCATGAGCGAACAACAGGCCTCCACCGCGGCATCCACTTCCTGGGTGTCGCGCTTCAATCTTTCGCAATGGGCGCTGGATCACCAGGCCCTCACACGCTACCTGATGATCGTGTTGATGCTGCTGGGCGTCGCAGCCTATTTCCAGCTGGGTCAGGACGAGGACCCTCCGTTCACCTTTCGCGCCATGGTGGTGAGCGCCTATTGGCCTGGCGCCACCGCACAGCAGGTGGCCGAACAGGTGGCCGACCGACTGGAGAAAACGCTGCAGGAGGTGCCGCACGCCGACAAGATCCGCAGCTACTCCAAACCGGGTGAAACGCTCATCATCTTCCAGCTCAAGGACGATGCGCCGGCGGCGGAGGTCGAGCAGACCTGGTACACGGTGCGTAAGAAGATCGGCGATATGCGGGGCACGTTGCCGCAAGGGGTGGTGGGGCCATTCTTCAATGACGAATTCGGCGACGTTTACGGCGTGATCTATGCGCTGCAAGGGGACGGATTCTCACCGGCTGACAAGAAACTGGTGGCAGACGACGTGCGCCAGCAGTTGTTGCGCGTGAAGGATGTGAACAAGGTTGCCCTGTTCGGTGCCCAGGACCAGAAGCTCTACGTGGAGATCTCGCAGAAGCGACTGGCCACACTCGGGTTGGATGTGAATCAGGTGCTGGCCGCGCTGGGTCAGCAGAACGCGGTGGAGTCTGCAGGCACCATCCAGACGCCCCAGGACGTGCTGCAGGTCCGTGTTGGCGGCGCCTTCAATTCGGTGGATCAATTGCGCGCCATGCCAATCCGCGCTCCCAACGGCACGCAAATCCGGCTCGGCGACATCGCCGAGATCGGCCTGGGCTACGCGGACCCCGCGCAGGTGATGGTGCGGCACAACGGCAAGGACAGCATTGCACTCGGCATTTCCATGGCTCAGGGTGGCGACATCATCGCTCTGGGCAAGGCGTTGAAGCTGGCGATGGTGAACATCGAAAGCCAGTTGCCGGCGGGCATGAGCCTGGTGCAGGTGCAAGACCAGCCCAGCGCCGTGACCGCCTCGGTCAATGAGTTCGTGAAAGTGCTGGTCGAGGCTGTGGTGATCGTGCTGGCGGTGAGTTTCCTGGCACTGGGTCTTCACAAGCGGGAAGGTGGGCGCGGCCTGCGTCGCTACATGCTGGACATGCGACCGGGCCTGGTGGTTTTCATCACCATTCCGCTGGTGCTGGCGATCACCTTTCTGGCCATGAACTACTGGGGCATCGGTCTGCACAAGATTTCGCTGGGGTCGCTGATCATTGCCCTGGGCCTGCTGGTGGACGACGCCATCATTGCGGTCGAAATGATGGTGCGCAAGCTCGAAGAGGGCTACACCATGATGCGTGCGGCCACCTTCACCTGGGATGCCACCGCCATGCCCATGCTCACCGGCACGCTGATCACGGCAGCCGGTTTCCTTCCCATCGGCATGGCGAACTCCACGGTGGGCGAATACACCTTCGCCATCTTCGCCGTCACCGTGATCGCGCTGGTGGTGTCGTGGATCGTGGCGGTGATGTTCGTGCCCTATCTGGGCATGAAGTTGCTCAAGGTCAAGCCGCACGTAGGCGCCATTCAGGAAGTGTTCGACGGACCTTTCTATGACCGCTTCCGCGCCACAGTGGACTGGTGCGTGCAACACCGCTGGATCACCATTGGCGCCACCATCCTCACCTTCGTGCTCGGCATCGTGGGCATGGGCCAGGTGCAGCAGCAGTTCTTCCCAGACTCCAGTCGACCCGAAATCCTTGTCGACGTGTGGTTCCCTGAAGGCACCAGCATCGCCGCCAACGACGAGGTGACCCGAAGGGTGGAGGCGCGCCTGGCTGCAGAGCCTGGCGTGACCAGTGTGAGCACATGGGTGGGCTCAGGCGTGCCCCGCTTCTATCTGCCGCTGGACCAGACCTTTCCCCAGACCAACGTGTCGCAAATGATCGTGATCCCGAAGGATCTGAAGACACGCGAGAGCCTGCGCCACGCACTGCCAGCGGTGCTGGCCACCGAATTCCCCGAGGCGCGCGGTCGCGTGAAACTGTTGCCCAATGGACCGCCGGTGCCGTATCCGGTGCAGTTCCGGGTGGTGGGCACCGATCCAGCCGTGCTGCGCACACTCGCCGATGAGATCAAGGAGGCGATGCGCCAGAGCCCGAACACGCGTGGCGTGAACGACAACTGGAATGAGTCGGTCAAGATGCTGCGACTGGAAGTGGACCAGGCCAAGGCGCGTGCCTTGGGCGTGTCCAGCCAGTCCATTGCGCAGGCGTCGCGCACCTTGCTCAGTGGCACCACCGTGGGTCAATACCGTGACGGCGACAAGCTGATCGACATCGTGTTGCGCCAGCCGCTGGACGAGCGCGACGCCATCACCGACCTGGCGCAGGCCAACCTGCCCACCGCCAGTGGACGGGCCATTCCGCTGCTGCAGATTGCCCGACCGGTGTTTGACTGGGAGCCTGGCGTGATGTGGCGCGAGAACCGTGACTACGCCATCACGGTGCAGGGGGACGTGGTCGAAGGCCTCCAGGGTGCGACCGTGACCGCCGAACTGCTGCCGTCGTTGCGCGCCATCGAGGCCGGCTGGGCGCAGCGCGGGCTTGCTGGATACCGGGTGGAGGTGGCCGGAGCCGTCGAAGAAAGCAGCAAAGGTTCCTCTTCCATTGCGGCTGGCATTCCGCTCATGTTGTTCATCGTGTTCACGCTGCTGATGCTGCAGTTGCAGAGCTTCAGCCGGTCTTTGCTGGTGTTCCTCACAGGGCCGCTGGGTCTGGCAGGCGTGGCCGGTGCGCTGCTGCTGCTGGATCGACCGTTTGGATTCGTGGCCCTGCTGGGCGTGATCGCTCTGATGGGCATGATCCAGCGAAACTCGGTGATCCTGATCGACCAGATCGAACAGGACCGCGCCCGTGGCGTGCCGGACTGGGAAGCCGTTGTGGAAGCCACGGTGCGGCGCATGCGACCGATCGTGCTCACGGCAGCCGCTGCGGTACTGGCCATGATTCCGCTGTCGCGCAGTGTGTTCTGGGGACCGATGGCGGTGGCCATCATGGGCGGTCTGGTGGTGGCCACGGTGTTGACGTTGCTGGCACTGCCAGCGATGTATGCGGCCTGGTTCAGAGTGAGGAGGTAGCACCCCGGGGACAGGTAGCACCCCCGCGCCGCCTTCGGCGTCACCCCCTCGAGGGGGCGATACCAGTCGTCCGGCAAAGCCGGCCCGACGGTATCTCTGGACGGGGTCATCTCGCTCCGAAAGGCGTTTCCGTCAGCGTACGGGTGAGAAGCGCTGGTACACAATCCGTCTCATGCGTCTGCGCCATATCGAAGTTTTCAACGCGGTCATGCTCACCGGCAGTGTGAGCGCGGCCGCGCGCATGATCAATGTCACGCAGCCGGCGGTGAGCCGCACCTTGCAGCATGCAGAGGTGCAACTGGGCTTTCCGTTGTTTCAGCGGGTGGGCGGGCGTCTGAAGCCCACGGTGGAGGCGCAGACGCTGTATCCGCACATCGAGAGGCTGTTTGCCCAGCTCGACGAAGTGCAGCGCCTGTCGGTCAACCTGAAGGCCGGGCGAGGGCAGGGCGCGTTGCGGGTGTTGACGGTGCTGGCGCTGAGCTACGAGGTGTTTCCGCGTGCCATGCACCTGTTCAGGGAGAAGCACCCGAACGTGGTGGTGAACCATCAGGCATTACATTCGCCTCAGATCGTCTCTTCGCTGGTTCTCCAGGAGGCCGATGTGGGTTATGTGTTCAGCGCGGTCTCCCACCCAGCGCTGACCCAGGAGCTGCTGGCCGATCGGCGCGTGATGTGTGTGGCACCAAAAGGACTGGTCAGCGCCAGGCAGGTGAAGGCGGGTGTCATCACCCTGGCTCAGCTGAGCAAGCTGCCCGTGATCGCACTGGACGGACAAGACCCGCTGGGGACCTTGCTGGCGCACACGGTTCGTGACAGCGGCGCTGGGCTGAACGAAGTGATCACCGTGCAGACCTACCACGTGGCGCTGGCACTGGCTCACCATGGCGTGGGCGTGGCCATGGTGGAAGGGTGTACCGCCTCGTCGGCAGATCGCAGCAAGGTCGACGTGCTGGCGCTGGAACCTGCCATCGCCACGTCGGTGCACATGCTGCGGCCCATCGCGCGCCCCAACTCCATCACCACGCGCGCCTTCACGCGCTGCATGCAGCAAGCTCTGCAGCAAATGGCCTGATTTCAGGCCGCAGCGCAGCCGCAATGTACTCGGCGCTGCCGAAAGCCAGCGTGAAGCCAAGTGCACCATGCCCGGTGTTGAACAACAGGTTGGATGGTCCACCTGGCATGCGACCCAGCACAGGCAGGCCTTTGGGCGTGGCAGGCCGCAGACCGGCCCAGGGGTGAACGTGCTCAAAAGTGGCAGCTCGCGGAAACATGTCGCGCGTGGCTGACACCAGTGCGGCAATGCGGTCATTCGAAATTCGACGGTCCTCGCCCACCAGCTCAGCCATGCCCGCCACGCGCAGACGCTGCCCGATGCGTGCAAACACAATTTTTCGTTCGGCATCCGTGACGTTGACCGCGGGTGCCGATGTGGCGTCTGCAACATCTTGAAGATCCACCGTGATGCTGTAGCCTTTGAGCGGATACACAGGCACACGCAGTCCGATCGAAGCTGCCAGATGTCGCGATCCCGTACCAAGAGCCATCACGAACGTGTCCGCATGCACCGCGCCTGCGGGTGTCTGCGCTTCCACCACCCGATCGCCTAGCCGGACCAGGCCTGTCACAGGTGTGTCAAGCAGGAAGCGCACGCCGCGCGCCCGAAGCAGTTGCTCCAGCGCCTGGCAAACCTTGAAGCAATCGGCAGCCGACTCGCTGGGGGTGTACACGGCGCCATGAAACCGCGACACATGATGAGCCAGTGCAGGTTCGATGGCGACACACGCCGCCGGTGATAGCGCATGCTGCTCACTGCCCAGCTTGCGCTGAAGTGCCATCTGATGTCGTGCCGCCGAAAAACTTGATTCGTTCGGATACAGCACCAGTTTTCCGGTGGTCGAATGGTCGGCGTCCATGGCGGTTTCCGATCGCATGGCTTCGAATGCCAGCCGACTTTGTGCGGCCAGATGCAGCAAGCGGGTGGTGGTATCGCGCGAAACGCTGGCGCGGCAGGCTGCCAGGAAGCCCAGCCCCCAGGCCCATTGGTGGGGGTCCATCTGCAGCCTCACCTTCAGAGGCGATTCGTTGGCCAGCAGCAGCTTGGGCAACTGCCGCCAGATGGATGGATCGGCCAGAGGCTGCACGTAGGAATAGCTCAGCTGCGCGCCGTTGGCTGCACTGGCGCCTGCGCCACTGTGGGCGCTGTCGATCACCGTGACAGTGTGCCCGTCGCGTTGCAACCGCCATGCGGTGGCAAGACCCACGATGCCTGCGCCAAGAATGCAGACATGTTGGGGAGATCTGGAGAGGTGTGTCATGGGAACGAACTCTAGGACGTTCGTCGCCTCCTGAAAAATGCCGACTGCACACTCGCCCATGCCGGGAAGTCATGATCTGTATCAAAACAGGCCCATAAGCAAAAGGCATGGCATGGGGCCATAAAGGCATTTTCACGATCGCGCCCGACTGCCTACACTGAAACGCTGTCTTCTGTTCACCAGCCTTGAGCCGCTCGCCATCCATGTCGTCTTCATCGCCCACCCGCGTTTTTCATCGCCACTTGCATCACGACCTGCCTGTGGCGGTGAGTGGTCAGGGCATTTCAATCACCGACAGCACCGGCAAGTCCTATCTGGACGCGTCGGGCGGCGCAGCTGTTTCCTGTCTGGGGCATGGCCACCCCGACGTGATCGCTGCCATGCACGCGCAGATCGACAAGCTCGCCTACGCCCACACCAGTTTTTTCACCACCGATGTGGCTGAAGAACTTGCCGATCTGCTGATCAGAAGTGCACCTGAGGGCATGAGTCACGCCTACTTTGTCAGTGGGGGTTCCGAAGCGGTGGAAGCCGCACTGAAGATGGCCCGCCAGTACTTTGTGGAAATCGGTGAACCGCAGCGTCGCCATTTCATCGCGCGACGCCAGAGCTACCACGGCAACACGCTGGGCGCTCTGGCCGTAGGTGGCAACGCCTGGCGCAGGGAGCAGTTCAAGCCCTTGCTCATCAACGTGGCGCATGTGGCACCCTGCTATGAATACCGCGATCGCCACGACGAAGAGAGTTCCGAACAATACGGGCAGCGCCTGGTGGCCGAACTGTCTGAGACCATCGAGCAACTGGGTCCAGAAAACGTGATCGCGTTTGTGGCCGAGACGGTGGGCGGCGCGACCGCCGGTGTGTTGCCCCCGGTACCGGGCTACTTCCGCAGCGTGCGCGAACTGTGCGACCGGCACGGCATCCTGCTCATCCTGGACGAGGTCATGTGTGGCATGGGGCGCACCGGTTCATTGCACGCCTGCGAGCAGGAGGGCGTCGTGCCAGACCTGATCACCATCGCCAAGGGCCTGGGTGGCGGGTATCAGCCCATTGGTGCCGTGCTGGCCCAGGCACGTCTGGTGGACACGTTTCGCCAGGGCAGTGGCCTGTTTCAACATGGGCATACCTACCTGGGGCACGCCGTTGCCTGTGCGGCGGCGTTGGCGGTGCAGCAGGTGATCCAGCGGGACGGGCTGCTGGAGCAGGTGAAGGCACGAGGTTCGGCCTTGCACACACTCTTGCAGGAGGCGTTCGCCAAGCACCCGCATGTGGGTGACATTCGAGGCAGGGGCTTGTTCTGGGGCCTGGAGTTCGTGACTGACCGGGCCACCAAGCAATGGTTTGAGCCGGCATTGAAACTCCATGCACGCATCAAGAAAGAGGCCATGGGCAGGGGACTCATGGTTTATCCCATGGGGGGCACAGTCGACGGCCGTTGCGGTGACCATGTGCTGCTGGCGCCACCCTTTGTGGCCAGTGAGGCTGAACTGACGCAGATTGTCGAGCGGCTGCGTCTTTCGATTGACGCTGCGATTCGATCAGGCAGGTCAACCTGATGACCGCACGACGGGTTATTACTTAGGCGGTATTGACGGAGGAGGCATACGTTTGAATTAATATCAACCCCTCAAGACACGATCTGTCATTTTCATTCCCAGCAACGCAGCGACCCTGCAGGAGACCCCGATGAAAAAATTGTCCGCATGCATCACCGCCATTGCTGCCGCTACCGCCATGCTCGCGCCGGTCGGTAGCGTCCAGGCCCAGCAAAAATTCATGACGATCGGTACGGGTGGCGTCACTGGTGTCTATTACGCCGCAGGCGGAGCCATCTGCCGTCTGGTGAACAAGGACCGGGCCAAACACGGCTTCCGCTGCTCGGTGGAATCCACCGGCGGTTCGGTGGTGAACATCAACACCATCAAGGCAGGTGAACTGGACTTTGGCGTGTCGCAGTCCGATGTGCAGTACAACGCCGTCAATGGCGCCCGCCAGTTCGAAAAGGACGGCAAGCACAGCGACCTGCGTGCGGTGTTCTCCATCCACCCCGAGCCCTTCACCGTGCTGTCGCGCAAAGAAGCCAACATCACGAAATTCGAAGACCTCAAGGGCAAGCGCTTCAACATCGGCAACCCTGGCTCAGGCACTCGCGCCGCCATGGAAGAGTACCTGAGCACCGCAGGCTGGAAGGTGTCTGACTTCGGTCTTGCCGCCGAACTCAAGGCCGACGAACACGGTGCTGCCCTGTGTGACAACAAGATCGACGGCTTCTTCTACGGCGTGGGCCACCCCAGTGCCAACATCCAGGATCCCATCACCACCTGCGGTGCCAAGCTGGTTCCCCTGACCGGTCCAGCCGTCGACAAGCTGGTGAAAGAGAACAGCTATTACGCGGCGGTCAACATTCCCGGTGGTCTCTACGCCGGCCACCCGAACCCCACGCCCACCTACGGCGTGCTGGCTTCTTTCGTGACCTCGGCCAAGGTGGCAGATGATGCCGTCTATGAACTGGTCAAGGCCGTGTTCGAGAATTTCGACGAGTTCAAGAAGCTGCACCCTGCCTTTGGTGCGCTCGACCCCAAGAACATGATCCAGGACGGCCTGTCTGCACCTCTGCATCCGGGTGCCGTGAAGTACTACAAGGAAAAGGGCTGGATGTAACATCCTGCCGACTGCTGAGGTCGACAAGGGCCGCAGCCACAGGAAAGCTCTGATTCGTCAGGGCTTTTTTGTTGGCATCCCCACCTTCATACCCAGAGGACTGCATGAAAACCCAAGCCGCAACCGAAGTGGATGTCAACCAGCTGGTGGCAGACAACGACACGGGTGGCCGTACACCCGGGCCTTTGATGAGTCGCATGCTGCTGTATGTGGCCATTGCCTGGTCGCTGTTCCAGCTGTGGATTGCGTCACCGCTTCCGTTCACACTGGGGATTTTTGTGTTCAACGACACGGAAACTCGCGCCATCCACCTGGCGTTTGCGGTCTTCCTTGCCTACATGGCCTATCCGGCGTTCAAGCGCTCTCCCCGGGCCTACGTGCCGATCACCGACTGGGTACTGGCCATCGCCGGTGCCTTTTGTGCGTCCTATCTTTTCCTGTTTTACGCCCAGTTGGCCTCGCGGCCTGGCCAACCCACGCCGATGGATGTGTACACGGCAGCTGTCGGTGTAGTCCTGCTGCTTGAGGCCACGCGCCGGGTACTGGGTCTTCCGATGGTGATCGTGGCCCTGGTGTTTCTGACCTACACGTTCGGCGGGCCCTACATGCCCGACATGATCGCCCACCGGGGCTTCTCGCTGAACCGCGCCATGAGCCACCAATGGCTCACCACCGAAGGCGTGTTCGGTGTGGCATTGGGTGTGTCCAGCGGCTTCATCTTTCTGTTTGTACTGTTCGGCGCGCTGCTGGACAAGGCGGGTGCGGGCAACTATTTCATCAAGTCCGCGTTTGCCATGTTGGGGCACATGCGTGGTGGGCCTGCCAAGGCCGCTGTGCTGTCGTCGGCGGCCACCGGGATCATTTCGGGCTCTTCGATCGCCAACGTCGTGACCACAGGCACGTTCACCATTCCGTTGATGAAGCGCGTCGGCTACCGGGGTGACCAAGCCGGTGCGGTCGAGGTCTCAAGTTCCGTCAACGGACAGATCATGCCGCCCGTGATGGGTGCCGCAGCCTTTCTGATGGTCGAATACGTCGGCATTCCCTACATCGAGGTCATGAAGCACGCCTTCCTGCCGGCGGTGATCTCCTATCTTGCACTGTTCTACATCGTGCACTTGGAAGCACTGAAGGCCAACATGGTCGGTCTGCCGCGGCGCGGCACGGGCACCACCAGCTCCAGGCTGTTGTCATTTGGACTGACCGTCAGCGGTTTTTTCGTTCTGGCGGGTGCGGTGTACTGGGGCATTGGCTGGATCAAGGACGTCATGGGCGACGCGGCCATCTGGATCGTGGGGATCGGACTCTTGGTTACCTATGTGGGTCTGCTCTGGTTTGGTTCGCGGCAGCCGGAACTGGAACTCGACGATCCCAATGCACCCGTGTTCGAACTGCCTGAGACGGGACCCACGGTCAAGTCTGGCCTGCACTATCTGCTGGCGGTCGTGGTGCTCATCTGGTGCCTGATGGTGGAGCAGATGTCACCTGGCTTGTCGGCGTTCTGGGCCACCATGTTCATGATCTTCGTGATGGTCACGCAAAAGCCCATCATTGTTGCCTTCCGCGGCCAGGGTTCGGTGGGGGCAGCCACCAAGCAGGGTTTTGCCGACCTGGTCGATGGTCTCGCTACAGGAGCGCGCAACATGATCGGTATCGGTGTGGCCACGGCCGCAGCCGGCATCATCGTGGGAACTGTGTCGCTCACCGGTGTGGGGCTGGTCATGACCGAGCTGGTGGAACTGCTGTCTGGCGGCAATCTCATGCTGATGCTTTTCCTGGTCGCGGTGATCAGCCTGATCCTGGGCATGGGCCTGCCAACAACGGCGAACTACATCGTGGTTTCGACCCTGATGGCACCTGTCGTGGTGGAGTTGGGCGCGCAGAGCGGATTGATAGTGCCGCTGATTGCCGTGCACCTCTTCGTGTTCTATTTCGGCCTCATGGCCGACGTAACGCCACCGGTGGGTCTGGCTTCTTTTGCTGCGGCGGCCATTGCACGGGCAGACCCCATCAAGACCGGCGTGACCGCATTTTTCTACAGCATGCGGACCGCGATCCTGCCGTTCCTGTTCATATTCAATACGCAGCTGCTGTTGATCGGCCTGACCGGACCTGTGCATCTGGTCATCACGGTGGTCAGCGCGACGGTCGCCATGCTGGTGTTCGCGGCGGCCACGCAGGGTTATTTCCTGGTGCGATCGCGTTGGTACGAAACGGTGGCGCTGTTGCTGATCACCTTCTCACTGTTCAGACCCGCCTTCTGGTGGGACATGATCTACCCGCCATACGATGAGGTATCGGCCACCCAGATGAATGAGCTTGTCGAGAGTGCACCGAACAACGCCAGCAAACGGATTTGGATCGAAGGTACGAACCTGGACGGCCGAGACATCCGGAAAGGTGTGCTGCTGCCGCTGGGAGAGCAGGGCGGAACCGCCCGCGAACGACTGGCCAGAGCGGGTGTCACGGCCATCGCGCAGGGCGAAGAGTTGCTGATTGCGCAGGTGAGGTTTGGCAGTCCGGCGGAGAAGCTGGGCATGGAACAGGGCTTCCGCATCGTTTCGGCCGAAATCCCGGCCGACCGGCCTGTCAAGGAGTGGGTGTTCATCCCGGCTGTGGCGCTGCTACTGCTGGTGGTGTTCCTGCAACGCTTGCGGCGCCCGCGTCAGCCCGTGGTACCTGCGGCGGCCGTGCTGTGACGCGAATCGCGCTTATTCATGCGCTGGCGCATTCGGTGGCGCCGATCAATGATGCGCTTTCAGCCGCCTGGCCAGAGGCGATTCGTATGAACCTGCTCGACGACAGCCTCTCCGCTGACCTGGCTCGCCAGACTGCCACGGGAGCAGGCGGTCTGGACGAAGCCATGCACCAGCGCTTTGAGAAGCTGGCGGAATATGCCGAAGGCACCGGTGCCGACGCCATACTGTTCACCTGTTCGGCGTTTGGTCCGTGCATTGAAGCGGCCGCTGCGCGCCGTCCTCACATGCCGGTGCTCAAACCCAACGAAGCCATGGTGGCTGATGCTGTGGCGCTGGGCGGGCGCATCGGTCTCATCGCCTCGTTCGCTCCCACCCTTGCATCCATGCCGGCCGAGTTCCCCGAAGGCGTCGATCTCATTACCCGGCTTGCAGAGGGCGCGATGGATGCGCTGAATCAGGGCGATGGCGCTCGCCATGACGCGTTGGTTTTGCGCGCAGCAAGCCAGCTCAGGAGCCAGGGTGCAAGCGTGATCGCGCTGGCCCAGTTCAGCATGGCCAGGGCCGGTGGCCTTGTGGAACACGAACTGGGTATGCCGGTGTTCACTACACCTGACAGCGCTGTGCGTGCGCTGCAAAGGCGTCTGGGTGCATGATCCGACGGCTGAGGGGTGCCGAGCGGCTACAATCTAGGGTTGCCGAGAAGCGGATGACCGAAAGCCGAGCGCTGCGATAGAGACTATCCCAGATGGTCGAGCCAGGCACTGCAATGAAGGCGCGCGGGTGGCGAAATTGGTAGACGCACCAGGTTTAGGTCCTGACGCCAGCAATGGTGTGGGGGTTCGAGTCCCCCCCCGCGCACCACCTCACAGACGAAGAGATCCCGGGTCGGCCAGGCAGGCTGGTTGACCGCCACCCATTTGGAGATTGCGATGACCGTGACCGTAGAAACCCTTGAGAAGCTTGAGCGCAAGATCACGCTGACGCTGCCGGCCGATGTGATCCAGAACGAGGTTTCCAGCCGACTCAAGCGCATCGCGCGAGACGTCAAGATGGACGGATTTCGTCCTGGCAAGGTGCCCATGAATGTCGTTGCCCAGCGCTACGGCTATTCGGTTCACTACGAAGTGATGAACGACAAGGTCGGTGAAGCTTTCGCAGTGGCTGCCAACGAGGCCAAGCTTCGTGTGGCCGGCCAGCCCAAGATCACGGAGAAGGAAGAGTCACCCGAGGGTCAACTGGCCTTTGACGCTGTGTTCGAGGTGTACCCTGAAGTCAAGATCGAAGACCTGTCAACCGCCGAGGTCGAGCGCGTGTCGGCTGATGTGACTGACGCGGCCATCGATCGCACGCTGGACATTCTGCGTAAGCAGCGCCGCACTTTTGCGCAGCGGGCTCAGGATCAGGCGGCGCAAGATGGCGACCGCGCGACCATCGACTTCGCCGGCAAGATTGACGGCGAACCGTTTGAAGGTGGCAAGGCCGAGGCTTTCCAGTTCATCGTGGGCGATGGCCAGATGCTCAAGGAGTTTGAAGACGCTGTCCGTGGCATGAAGTCTGGTGAGTCAAAGACCTTTCCCCTGGCCTTCCCTGAGGACTATCACGGCAAGGATGTGGCCGGCAAGACAGCCGATTTCCTGGTGACTGTGAACAAGATCGAGGCTGCACACCTGCCCGAAGTGGACGAGGCGCTTGCGAAGTCGCTCGGTATTGCCGATGGTACGGTGGAAGCCTTGCGCGCCGACATCCGCAAAAACCTGGAGCGCGAGGTCAAGTTCCGTTTGCAGGCCCGCAACAAGCAGGCGGCGATGGACGCATTGGCAGCCAAGGCCGAACTGGATTTGCCGAAATCGGTGGTCCAGGCCGAACTCGACCGTCTGGTGGAAGGCGCACGCGCCGACCTCAAGCAGCGTGGCGTGAAGGATGCAGACAAAGCGCCCATTCCCGAAGAGCTGTTCCGCCCCCAGGCAGAGCGTCGAGTCAAGCTGGGTCTGGTGGTCGCCGAACTGGTGCGCACCAACGAACTGCACGCCAAGCCAGAACAGATCAAGGCACACATCGAGGAGCTCGCTGCCTCCTACGAAAAGCCTGCTGACGTGGTCCGCTGGTACACCGGCGACAACCGTCGCATGGCCGAGGTCGAGGGTATCGTGATCGAAAACAACGTCACCGAATTTGTGCTCTCCAAGGCCAAGGTCGTCGACAAGGCCATCAGCTTCGACGAACTGATGGGGCAGTCCTGAGCGCCGGGAGCGCCTCGACACTGGAAAGGGCGGACTTGTCCGCCCTTTTTTGCGTCTCGACGCTTGCGTTTGCCTTTGAACGCGCCATATGCCCTTCATGGCCATGGGTGCTGTGTCGGCAGGGCGTCGGCGGGTTGGTTACAGTATGGAAATCGCGGTGCATCAATACATGGAGAAACGCATGAGCGCAATGGAAATTCAGAACCTGGGCATGGTGCCCATGGTCATCGAGCAGTCTGGCCGGGGCGAACGAGCCTATGACATCTATTCGCGCCTGCTGAAGGAGCGTGTGATCTTTCTGGTGGGCCCCGTGAATGACCAGTCTGCCAACCTGGTCGTGGCCCAGTTGTTGTTTCTTGAAAGCGAAAACCCGGACAAGGACATCTCGTTCTACATCAACTCGCCCGGCGGCTCGGTCAGCGCCGGCATGGCCATTTTCGACACCATGAACTTTGTCAAGCCCGACGTGTCTACCCTGTGCATCGGTATGGCGGCCAGCATGGGTGCTTTTCTTCTGGCTGCGGGCGCGAAGGGCAAGCGGTTTGCCCTGCCCAATTCCAAAGTCATGATCCACCAGCCTTTGGGCGGCACACAAGGCCAGGCCACCGAAATCGAGATTCACGCACGCGAGATCCTCAAGACGCGTGAGCAGCTGAACCGGATACTCGCCGAGCGCACGGGCCAACCGCTGGAGAAGATCGAGCGCGACACCGAAAGGGATTACTACCTCTCCGCTGCCGAATCGGCCGAGTATGGGCTGATCGACAAGGTCATTGACAAGCGGCCGGGCGTCGCCTGAAATCCGGTTGAATGGCGCCGGTCTCACAAAACCTTGGCTTGACACCAGATCAATGACCTCATTCCAAGTGCTTTTCCTTCGATCGGACCAAGCAAGGCTTGAACTATCATTGATTCCGACATCACGTCTTCTGCTCACCTGACACCAAAGACCCATGGCCGACAAAAAAGCCACCACGCCTGAGAAGGCGCTCTACTGCTCGTTTTGTGGCAAGAGCCAGCACGAGGTCAAGAAATTGATCGCAGGTCCTTCGGTGTTCATTTGCGATGAGTGCATTGATCTGTGCAACGACATCATTCGTGACGAATTGCCAGGTCTGGAATCTGTCAAGGCCACGGGTGATGTGGTTCCAACACCCGCAGAGTTGAAGTCCAATCTTGACAACTATGTGATTGGACAGGAGCAGGCCAAGCGGGCACTGGCAGTAGCGGTGTACAACCACTACAAGCGCCTGCGACACAAGCAGACTGCCCGAAAGGAAGATGTCGAGCTGGCCAAGAGCAACATTCTGCTGATTGGCCCAACAGGATCTGGCAAGACCCTGCTGGCCCAGACCATGGCGCGCATGCTCAATGTGCCCTTCGTCATGGCCGACGCCACCACGCTCACCGAGGCGGGGTATGTGGGCGAGGACGTCGAGAACATCGTGGCCAAGCTGCTGCAGAGCTGCAACTACGAAGTCGAGCGCGCTCAGCAGGGCATCGTGTACATCGACGAAATCGACAAGATCACGCGCAAGTCTGACAACCCTTCCATCACACGCGATGTGTCGGGCGAAGGCGTGCAACAGGCGTTGCTCAAGCTCATTGAAGGCACCATGGCGTCTGTGCCTCCTCAAGGCGGTCGCAAGCATCCCAATCAGGATTTTCTACAGGTCGACACCACGAACATCCTCTTCATTTGCGGCGGTGCGTTCGCCGGTCTTGAAAAAATCATCGAGAACCGCACCGAGGCGTCCGGCATAGGTTTCGGCGCGGTGGTCAAGAGCAAAAAGCAAAGAAGTCTGACGGATTCCTTTAAGGAAATCGAACCGGAAGACCTGATCAAGTTCGGATTGATTCCCGAGCTCGTGGGGCGTGTGCCCGTGATCGCGGCGCTCGCCGAACTCAGCGAAGATGCTTTGGTGGAAATTCTCACCGAGCCCAAGAATGCCGTCGTGAAGCAGTTTGCGCGAATGTTGTCGATGGAGGGTGCCGAGCTTGAAGTCCGTCCAGCGGCGCTGAAAGCCATTGCGCGCAAGGCCTTGGCACGCAAGACGGGAGCACGGGGACTCAGATCCATCCTCGAAAATGCACTCATTGACACCATGTTCGATCTGCCGGGCATGAGCAATGTTGAAAAGGTTGTGGTGGACGAAAGCACGATTGAAGAGAACAAACCGCCCCTGCTGGTGTACCGCGAGGCCGCCAAGCAGGCCTGAATGTCGCCTCCAGGCACGCGTCAAGCCTGCCTGTGTGTAGTTGATGATGCGTCCGGTTGAAATCGCCCGCATCTGCCCCACGTGCCCATTTTGTCGAGGTTGAAATGTCCGGACACACCCCCTTGCCCAACTCACCAATCGATTTGCCACTGCTGCCTTTGCGCGATGTGGTGGTATTTCCACACATGGTCATTCCGCTTTTTGTGGGTAGGCCGAAAAGCATCAAGGCATTGGAGTCGGCCATGGAAGCCGAACGCCGGATCATGCTGGTGGCCCAGAAAGCGGCAGCCAAAGACGAGCCCTCGACCGAAGACATGTTCGAGATGGGTTGCGTGGCCACCATTCTGCAGATGCTCAAGTTGCCTGACGGTACCGTCAAGGTGTTGGTAGAAGGGCTGCAGAGAGCCAAAGTGCTCGACATTCGCGATGGTGAGAGCCATTTCGTGGCCAGCGTGGCCCCGGTGGATCCTCAGGTAGAGCGCGCTGAGTCGCAGTCCAACGAGCTGGAGGCACTGCGTCGGGCCGTGATGCAGCAGTTCGACCAATACGTGAAGCTGAACAAGAAGATCCCGTCGGAGATACTCACGTCGATTTCCAGCATTGATGATCCAGGTCGATTGGCCGACACGATTGCGGCTCACTTGCCTCTGAAACTGGAGTCAAAGCAGGTGGTGCTGGATCTGGATCCGGTCAACAAGCGGCTGGAGAACCTGTTCGAGCAATTGGAGCGTGAGGTCGACATCCTCAACGTCGACAAGAAGATCCGTGGCCGTGTCAAGCGGCAGATGGAGAAGAACCAGCGCGACTTCTACCTGAACGAACAAGTCAAAGCGATCCAGAAGGAGTTGGGCGAAGGCGAAGAGGGCGCCGACATCGAGGAAATCGAAAAGAAGATCAAAGCCGCCAAGATGCCAGCCGAGGCGCGCAAGAAGGCCGATGCCGAGTTCAAGAAGCTCAAGCTCATGTCACCCATGTCGGCCGAGGCCACGGTGGTGCGCAACTACATTGATGCGCTGGTGGCATTGCCCTGGAGCAAGAAGACCAAGATCAAGCACGACCTCGCGCATGCCGAGGCCGTCTTGAACGAAGACCACTACGGGCTGGAGAAGGTCAAGGACCGTATCCTTGAGTACCTCGCGGTGCAGCAACGCGTGGACAAGGTGAAAGCGCCCATCCTTTGTTTGGTAGGGCCACCCGGCGTTGGCAAGACGTCACTGGGCCAATCGGTCGCCAAAGCCACCGGTCGCAAGTACGTGCGCATGGCCCTGGGTGGCATGCGTGACGAGGCCGAGATCCGTGGGCACCGCCGCACTTACATTGGCGCCATGCCCGGCAAGGTGTTGCAGAGCTTGGGCAAGGTCGGTACGCGCAATCCGCTGTTCCTGCTGGACGAAATCGACAAGCTCGGCACGGACTTCCGGGGCGATCCTTCCAGTGCGCTGCTGGAGGTGCTGGACCCTGAGCAAAACCACACCTTTGCCGATCACTACGTCGAGGTCGATTTTGATCTCTCGGACGTGATGTTTGTCGCCACCTCCAACTCCATGAACATCCCGCCCGCATTGCTGGATCGCATGGAAGTGATCCGCTTGTCCGGCTACACCGAAGACGAAAAAACCAACATCGCGATCCGGTATCTGCTGCCCAAGCAGCTCAAGAACAATGGCATTCGTGAAGGTGAAATGGAAATCCGGGATGACGCGGTGCGCGACATTGTTCGCTACTACACGCGCGAAGCGGGTGTGCGGTCGCTGGAGCGGGAACTCTCCAAGATCTGCCGCAAGGTCGTCAAAGGCCTGTTGCTGAAGAAGTACACACCCACCGTGATCGTGGATGCGGAGAATCTCAGCGAATTCCTGGGTGTGCGCAAGTACAACTACGGCCGCGCAGAGGCACAGAACCAAGTGGGGCAGGTGGTGGGCCTGGCCTGGACAGAGGTTGGCGGCGATCTGTTGACAATCGAAGTGGCCATCATGCCAGGCAAGGGTGTCATCACGCGTACAGGGTCGCTCGGCGATGTGATGAAGGAATCGGTGGAGGCTGCGCGAACCGTGGTGCGAAGCCGCGCCCGGATGCTGGGCATCAAGGACGAGCAGTTCGACAAGCGCGACATCCACATTCACGTGCCAGACGGCGCGACGCCCAAGGATGGCCCCAGTGCCGGTGCCGCCATGACCACGGCCCTGGTGTCTTCATTGACGGGCATCCCGGTGCGAGCTGATGTGGCCATGACAGGCGAGATCACTTTGAGAGGAGAAGTGACGGCCATTGGTGGCTTGAAGGAAAAGCTGCTTGCCGCGTTGCGTGGCGGAATCAAGACGGTGATCATCCCTGAGGAAAACGTCAAGGACCTGGCGGAGATCCCCGACAACGTGAAGCAAGGTCTGGAAATCGTTCCGGTCAAGTGGATTGACAAGGTGCTGGCGGTCGCGTTGGAACGTCAACCTGTTGCTTTGACGGATGAAGAGGTTGCAGCGCAAGTGGCAGCCTCTGTGAGCCGCCCGGCACCTGGCCCTGATGCCGTGAAACATTGATTCAAAAATTGCGGGGGTCTTGAAAAGGGTCGATTTTCTACGCTATAATTTCAGCTTCAGACGAACACAGAGGTGGGTTTGAAAAATTGCGGGAATAGCTCAGTTGGTAGAGCGCAACCTTGCCAAGGTTGAGGTCGCGAGTTCGAATCTCGTTTCCCGCTCCAGATTCAAAAAGGGAAGCATTGCTTCCCTTTTTTGTCGGTTTGTTGAGGCGTCGATCTGGGCGCTTCATACCTGTGGCGCGATAGCAAAGCGGTTATGCAACGGATTGCAAATCCGTCTAGCCCGGTTCGACTCCGGGTCGCGCCTCCAGTCATCCAGAGCCTCGCCAATTTCGGTTGCCGAGGTTTTTTTTCGCGGTTTGCATGTCAAAAGTCGAGGGCTGGGCGGCTCCAACCAACCTGAGACAATACATGGCGTGCCTCGATGGTGAAATTGGTAGACACAGCGGACTTAAAATCCGCCGCCTTTAATCGGGCGTACCGGTTCGATTCCGGTTCGAGGCACCAGTCCCTAGGATTTTTCCGGAATCGCCGGTACAGTGAGTTTCCATGACCCGTTACAACGCCCCTTTCGAGATACATGTGCATGGGGATGTGCCCTTGCGCGAAGACGTCGTGTACGCGCAGATCCAGGATGCACTCAAGCCTTTGTGGCAGTACGCAGGTGCGCGGTCCCTCGCTGCCGCTGCAGAGAGTGCTTACGAGGACGAACCGGGCATCAGGTTCGATGCGGCCACCCATGTTTTGCAGATGTGCTGGACAGTGCCGGGTGGCGAGGAGTTTCGGCAGGTGATCGAAGAGACCTGCATGGCGCTCAACGACATAGCAGCGGCCGGGGCGCCCTTGGAAGTCTCTTTCTACGACACGGAGTACGACGAGGAGGACGACGCAGCCGAAGATGAAGCGCGGGACGACTTCATGATGTGTTTTGTTGGGCCCACACCGGCCGCCATCATGCAGGTGCAACGTGATCTGCTGGTGCAGGACGTGATCCATGTGATGGAACGCCATTTCGATTCTTCCGAGCTGGGAGAGGTGGTGGCTGCTGTCGACAAGCTGTTCACGCTGCGCTTCGATGCATTGGTCAACTCCATGCAACTGGGCAAGCCCCCGCGTGGTCATGGCGGACCCTCTGGGCATGGCGGACCCCGCAAGCCACGGCACCTGCACTGAATGCGCGCCTACCCTGACTCGGACCTGCAGGACGAGGCTCCGTGTGAGGTACCGTTCTCTGCCGCACGATGTCAGAGTTGTACTACTCTGACTCCAGGTTGATGCGTGCCGGGAAGCCAGCGCTCGCAAGCTTCAATCAGTGCGCTCGCACTGCCCGTCGCGCAAAGCGAAATACCACCTTCCGAGGCGGCAACCCCCGGCGTGTGGGATGGACCGACCAGGTCGACCGTTCTTCTTGCAATCTGCTTTGCATTGTCGATCAAGTGCACACCAGAACCGCAGAGCCGCTGCAGCGTGTCCATGGCAAAAGGGTAATGTGTGCATCCAAGAACCAGGCAGTCCATCCGCTTCGGATCGGGAATCCGCTCGCACAATGCCAAAAGGAAGCGCCTGCAAAGATGTTCCGTCTGTGCTTCGTCGCCCCGTTCTATGGCATCGGCAAGACCTGGGCAGGGGTGGCAGAAGAACTGCAAGCTTGGCCCGCCCATCGCCTCCACATTGCGTCTCAGAGTGGCAAAGCGTTCACTTGCCAGCGTGCCGGTGGTGGCCAATACACCGACGCACCCCGTGCGTGTCTTCTGAGCCGCCGTCTTCAGCGCGGGCTCCACCCCAATGATGTGCAGGGCGGGGTACATGTTGCGAAGGGTGTCGATGGCCAAAGCGGTGGCTGTGTTGCAGGCCACCACCAGCGCATCTGGCCGGTATTCCCGGATCAGCCATGCTGTGATGCGATGTGACCTTTCGATGACTTCCGGTTCACGGCGGTCACCATAAGGAGCAAACGCGCTGTCGGCCAGGTAGACCCAGTGGGTGTGTGGCGCCTCGCTTTGCAGGGCCCGAAGCACACTCAGCCCTCCCACACCGCTGTCAAATACCGCAACGGTTGTCAAGACAGGTTCATGCGCTCGTGACGCCAATACCCTTGAACTCACCGCTGGCGATGCGCTTTTGCCACTCGGCTGGCCCCGTGATGTGGGCGCTGGTACCGCCTGAATCCACTGCCACGGTCACAGGCATGTCGACCACGTCAAATTCGTAGATGGCCTCCATCCCAAGGTCTTCAAAACCCACCACCCTGGCATGTTTGATGGCCTTGGATACGAGGTAGGCCGCACCACCCACCGCCATCAGGTAGGCGCTCTTGTGCTGCTTGATCGACTCGATTGCCACTGGGCCGCGCTCGGCTTTGCCGATCATCGCAATCAACCCGGTTTGTTCCAGCATCATGTCGGTGAACTTGTCCATGCGGGTGGCGGTGGTGGGGCCTGCGGGACCCACGGCCTCGTCACGGATCGGGTCCACCGGGCCGACATAGTAGATCACGCGGTTGGTGAAGTCCACTGGCAGTTTTTCGCCTTTGGCGAGCATGTCCTGGATGCGCTTGTGGGCGGCATCGCGGCCAGTCAGCATCTTGCCGTTGAGCAGCAGGGTCTGGCCCGGTTTCCAGCTGGCTACCTGTTCCTTGGTGAGCGTGTTCAGATCGACGCGCTGACTCTTTTCGGTGTCTGCGGTCCAGTTCACGTTGGGCCAGAGGTCCAGGCTGGGCGGATCCAGGTAGACCGGGCCGCTGCCGTCGAGCACAAAGTGGGCATGCCGTGTGGCCGCACAGTTGGGGATCATGGCCACCGGCTTGCTGGCTGCGTGGGTAGGGTACATCTTGATCTTGATGTCAAGCACGGTGGTGAGTCCGCCCAGACCCTGCGCGCCAATGCCCAGCGCGTTGACCTTGTCGAACAGTTCCAGGCGCAGTTCTTCGACCTGGCTCAGCTTCTCGCCCTTGGCCGACTTGGCCTGAAGTTCGTACATGTCGATGTCGTCCATCAGGCTCTCTTTGGCCAGCAGCACCGCTTTTTCGGCTGTGCCACCGATGCCGATGCCGAGCATGCCTGGCGGGCACCAGCCAGCGCCCATGGTCGGTACAGTCTTGAGCACCCAGTCGACCAGGGAGTCGCTGGGGTTCATCATGATCATCTTCGACTTGTTTTCGGAGCCACCACCCTTGGCCGCCACCGTGATGTCCACGGTGTTGCCTGGAACGATCTCGGTGAAGATCACGGCGGGCGTGTTGTCTTTGGTGTTTTTCCGGGCGAAGTGCGGGTCGGCCACCACGCTGGCACGAAGGGTGTTGTCAGGGTGGTTGTAGCCGCGGCGAACGCCTTCATTGATGGCGTCTTCCAGGCCACCCGTGAAGCCTTCCCATCGAACATCCATACCCACCTTGATGAACACGTTGACGATTCCCGTGTCCTGACAGATCGGGCGATGCCCGATAGCGCTCATCTTGCTGTTGGTCAGAATCTGGGCAATGGCGTCTTTGGCAGCAGGGCTTTGTTCGCGCTCGTAGGCACGGGCCAGATGGGCGATGTAATCGGCCGGATGGTAGTAGCTGATGTACTGCAGGGCAGCGGCAACGGATTCGATGAGGTCGTTCTGGCGGATGCTCGTGGTCATGGCTGTGGTGTGGTTGGAATTTGCGGCTCGGGGGTCGCTGTCGCGACAAGGCGGCACAAGTCTGCTACGGTGGGCCAAGTGTATTTTGACAGGTCGACCCAACCTCAGCTGACACCAGAAGGAGTCCTTATGACGCAGCGCATCGAACATGACAGCATGGGGCCCATGGAGGTGCCATCAGAGCGGCTGTGGGGTGCACAGACTCAGCGATCGCTCCAACACTTCGCCATTTCCACCGAAAAGATGCCTCCTGAATTGATTCGGGCGTTGGCGCTTGTAAAAAAAGCGTGTGCCGAGATCAATCAGCAGTTGGCTGGTTTGCCATCCGACAAGGCAGCGGCCATTTCAACAGCGGCTGACGAGGTGATCGCAGGGCTGCATGCCGCTGAGTTCCCCCTGGCGATCTGGCAGACCGGCTCAGGCACACAAACCAACATGAACATGAATGAGGTGCTGGCCAACCGCGCCAGCGAGTTGCTGGGTGGTAAGCGAGGTGTCGATCGCATGGTGCACCCCAATGACGATGTCAATCGCAGCCAGTCCTCCAATGATGTGTTTCCGACGGCCATGCATCTGGCGGCGGTGGAGGGCGTGGGGAACCGGCTGTTGCCCGGGCTCGAGCGCCTTCGGGCTGAGCTCGAACGCAAGCGACACGCCTTTGACGACATCGTGAAAATCGGTCGCACGCATTTGCAGGACGCCACGCCGCTGACTTTGGGGCAGGAAATTTCAGGGTGGGTGACGCAGCTCACCCATGGACAGCGGCACATTCGTCAATCGTTGCCGCACCTTTGCGAACTGGCATTGGGAGGCACGGCGGTGGGCACGGGGCTCAACGCGCCGCCCGGGTTTGGAGATGCTGTGACGGAACAATTGGCGCAGGAGACCGGATTGCCCTTGGTGAGTGCTCCCAACAAGTTCGAGGCGCTGGCCGCTTGTGACGCGCTCGTTCATGCCCACGGCTCGCTGAAGACGCTGGCCGTGAGTCTGATGAAGATCGCCAATGATGTGCGCTGGCTTGCCAGTGGCCCTCGCAGTGGTTTGGGCGAGCTGACGATCCCGGAAAACGAGCCCGGTTCTTCCATCATGCCGGGCAAAGTGAACCCGACCCAGTGTGAAGCGCTGACCATGGCATGTGTGCAAGTGCTCGGGAATGATGTGACGATTGGCCTGGGCGGCGCGTCAGGCAACTTTCAGCTCAATGTTTTTCGCCCAGTGGTAGTACACAACTTTCTTCTGAGTGTGCGACTGCTGGCAGATGGCATGGACAGCTTCGAGCGCCACTGCGTCAGAGGCATCGAGCCCAACCGGGCACGGATCACCGAGCTGGTGAATCAATCCCTGATGCTGGTGACGGCCCTGAATCCGCACATTGGGTATGACCGTGCGGCCGAGATCGCCAAGAAGGCACATGCCGAAGGCTCGAGCCTGAAGGCCGCTGCGCTGGGGCTGGGCTATGTGACCGCTGAACAGTTTGATCAGTGGGTCGTGCCGGCAAACATGGTCGGGCGGTAGAAGCGTGCGATGGACAGGCTCAGCCTGGCTGGCCGTGCCCTGATGGTTTGGCTGCATCCATCGCCCCAGCCAGGCTGGATGAGCGCAACAGGGTCTTGAGCTCCCCAATCTCCTGCCGCAGCGACTGGACCTCTGCGTGCAGCTGATGCTCGATGGACTGACCCACGGTCTCCACCGCGCCCACCGTGGCCTGGTGTTCGCTTTCACTGAACGTCTGCATCGCGTTCACGATGATCGCGATGAACAGGTTGAGCATGGTGAAGGTGGCGAACAGGATGAACGGAATGAAGAATGCCCATGCGTAGGGCGACTCTTCCATCACCGGGCGAGAAATGCCCATCGACCAACTCTCCAGCGTCATGACCTGGAACAGGGTGTAGAGCGAGCGTCCCAGGTGGCCAAACCAGTCCGGGAATTGCTGGCCAAACAGGTGCGTGGCGATCACGGCGAACACATAGAACACCAGCAGCAGCACCATCGCAATGGAGGACAGGCCCGGTATAGCCGACAGGAGGGCGCCTACCACCCGCCGCATGGATGGCACGATGGTGAGCACACGCAGCACACGCAGCACACGCAGGGCTCGAAGGACCGCAAACGGTCCGCTGGCCGGTATCAGTGCGATGGTCACAACGGCAAAATCGAACAGGCTCCAGGGATCGCGAAAGAAGGCGCTGCGATGAACATAAAGGCGAACCGCCAGTTCAACGACGAAGATGCCAAGGATGAACTTGTCCACGGCCAGCAGCCAGGGACCCACCCTCGACATCACGCTGGCTGAAGTCTCCAGGCCCATGAGTACCGCATTGAGGACGATCAGCGCCAGAATACCGTGCTGGACAATCGGTCGGGACAGGAAAGCATGGCAGCGTTGGCGGAGTCCGTCGGGAGGCAGGGTGTCGGTGGACATGGTGATTGGCTGAAGGACCGAAAGGACAAACTTCGCATTTTAAGGATTTGAAGGCTTTCCTCGAGGGCGTATCGGTATGCAGAGGCCTCCTTTTCGGCGGCGTCCTGGTGGCACTGCGTGCCGATCACAGGCAAGGCCGGATGGGGCATGTTCCAGAAAAGGCCACAGTTTTCGATTCACGTCCTTCAGGCCTGATGGCGTATACCATGTAAGTGGCTCGTAAGAGCCTTTGAGCACAGTCGCTGGCGAACCTGAACCCACAACATTGAAGGAGACTGCCCATGTCTGCACCCTCGTCGTCCATTGAGTCCACGCTGGTCGAAAATCGTGTTTTCGAACCCGCTGAAGCGTTCGTGAAGCGCGCTCGCGTGTCTGGCATGGCGGCCTATGATGCCCTGTGTGCAGAGGCAGAAAGCGACTTCGAAGGCTTCTGGGCCAGGCTGGCGCGTGAATCACTGACATGGCACAAGCCCTTCAGCAAAACGCTGGATGAATCGAACGCACCGTTCTACAAATGGTTTGAAGATGGCGAGCTGAATGCCTCTTACAACTGCCTGGATCGGCACATGGGCACGCCGGTCGAGAACAAGACGGCCATCATCTTCGAGGCTGACGGCGGCGAGGTGAGCAAGGTCACGTACAAGGAACTCCTGGCCAAGGTATCGCAGTTTGCAAACGCACTCAAGGCCAAGGGTGTGAAGAAGGGTGACCGGGTGGTCATCTACATGCCCATGACAGTGGAGGGCGTGGTGGCGATGCAGGCCTGTGCTCGCATCGGAGCAACCCACAGTGTGGTGTTTGGCGGTTTTTCGGCGAAGGCCCTGCAAGAGCGTATTCAAGGCGCAGGTGCTGTGGCCGTGATCACCGCCAACTACCAGTTGCGTGGGGGCAAGGAGTTGCCTCTGAAATCGATCGTTGATGAAGGCATCGCCATGGGCGGATGCGAATGCGTCAAGAACGTGCTGGTGTTTCAGCGCACCCAGACCGCCTGCAACATGGTGGCGGGTCGTGACAGCTTCATGCACGAAGCCATGGCGGCGGAATCCACCGACTGTCCTGCCGAGATGGTGGGCGCGGAACATCCGCTGTTCGTGCTGTACACCTCTGGCTCCACCGGCAAGCCAAAAGGTGTGCAGCACAGCACCGCCGGCTACCTGCTGTGGGCGAACCTCACCATGCAGTGGACGTTCGACCTGCAGGACGATGACATCTTCTGGTGCACTGCCGACATCGGCTGGATCACCGGTCACAGCTATGTGGCCTACGGCCCGCTCGCCGCCGGCGCCACTCAGATCGTGTTTGAAGGCGTGCCCACCTTCCCGAATGCCGGGCGCTTCTGGCAGATGATCGAACGACACAAGTGCACCATCTTCTACACGGCGCCCACGGCCATTCGTTCGCTGATCAAGGCGGCGGAAGGGGACGAGAAGGTGCATCCCGCCCGCTCGGACCTCTCCAGCCTGCGCATTCTGGGTTCGGTGGGAGAGCCCATCAACCCAGAAGCCTGGATGTGGTACTACAAGCATGTGGGAGGCGAGCGCTGCCCCATCGTGGACACGTTCTGGCAGACCGAGACCGGTGGCCACATGATCACGCCGTTGCCGGGCGCCACACCGCTGGTGCCGGGTTCCTGCACATTGCCACTGCCAGGCATCGCCGCCGCCATTGTCGACGAGACCGGCAATGACGTGCCGAATGGTGCGGGCGGTATTCTGGTCGTGAAGAAACCCTGGCCCTCGATGATCCGCACCATATGGGGTGAGCCCGAGCGTTTCAAGAAGAGCTACTTCCCGGAAGAGCTCAAAGGCTACTACCTGGCTGGCGACGGAGCGGTGCGCAGCGTAGACCGGGGTTACTTCCGCATCACTGGGCGTATCGACGACGTGCTCAATGTTTCGGGTCACCGCATGGGCACCATGGAGATCGAGTCGGCGCTGGTTGGCAAGACAGACCTGGTGGCAGAAGCGGCCGTGGTGGGACGTCCGGACGATGTGACCGGGGAAGCCATCGTGGCATTTGTGGTGCTCAAGCGTTCGGTGCCCACAGGTGACGAGGCCAAGGCCATCGCCAATGAGTTGCGCAACTGGGTCGGCAAAGAAATTGGCCCGATTGCCAAGCCGAAAGAAATCCGGTTTGGTGAGAACCTGCCCAAGACCCGATCTGGCAAGATCATGCGGCGTTTGCTGCGGGC
This sequence comes from Hydrogenophaga sp., assembly GCF_030651625.1. Classification (GTDB taxonomy): domain Bacteria; phylum Pseudomonadota; class Gammaproteobacteria; order Burkholderiales; family Burkholderiaceae_C; genus Hydrogenophaga. The sequence goes on from NZ_JAUSCF010000031.1 coordinate 113,064, forward strand.
ATTGGCCAAGGGCGAGGCCATCACGCAGGACACGTCGACCCTGGAAAATCCGGCCATTCTTGAACAGTTGGCCAAAACCAACTGATTCGTCTGGGGCTTCAGCCAACAAAAAACCCGCTGCTGCGGGTTTTTTGTTGAGTCTGTCCTGGCTTACTTGTGTGACATGACCCAAGCGGCAAGTATTTTTGCTTCAGCTTCGCTGACCTGAGGATTGGCGGGCATGGGAATGGCGCCCCATACGCCTGAACCACCTTTGATGATTTTTACAGCGAGGGCATCCACCGCTTTGGCGTCAGCCCCGTATTTTTGGGCCACGTCTTTGTACGACGGCCCCACCAGCTTCTTGTCCACTGCGTGGCAGGCCATGCAGTTCTTGCTCTTGGCCAGCGCTGCGTCGGCCAGGGCAGTTGCGGAAAAAGCGGTCAGGGCGGCCATAATCAGGAGAGCGCGTTTCATGGTGGTGTCCTTACGGTTGTTTGGAATGCTCGTCTGGTCTGGATTCTAGCGATCGGAACGCCGTTGAAACGCCCGCTTACAGTTTCTTGCCGGGCTTTATCGGACCTTTACCGGAGGGTGTGATGTATTTACTGATATTGGGCATCGGCCTGATGCTGCTGAAGTATTTCGAGATCGGCTTCGTGGCCGAACTCTCGTGGTTGTGGGTGCTGGCGCCATTTGGACTGGCCGTGGCGTGGTGGGCCTGGGCCGATACGAGTGGCTACACCAAGCGCAAGGCCATGGAAAAGATGGACCAGAAAAAAAAGGACCGCCTGGAAAAGCAGCGAGCCGCTCTGGGCATCAAGCCCAGGCGTCGCTGATGTCAGGAGCCTGAACACGTTCTTGCTCCTTGCAGTTGAGTGCGGCCTCCGGCAAAAAGTTGGGGTGCAGATGGCCTTGGCTCGAAGTCGAGCCGGGCCACGGCACCCCACTTGCGCGATTGCTCAATAGTTGTCCAGCACGGCGCCTTTGCTGGCGCTGGACGCATTGAAGGCAAACTTGGCCTGCACGCCCCGCGTGTAGCGCGGGGCAGGGGCTGTCCATGCTGCACGACGTTTCTCGATTTCCGCCTGAGGCACGTTGAGCTCCAGCAATAGCCGATGCGCGTCGATGGTGATGCTGTCGCCTTCATTCACAAAGGCGATCGTGCCGCCCGCTGCGGCTTCTGGTGCCACGTGGCCCACCACCATGCCCCATGTCCCACCGCTGAAGCGACCGTCGGTGATCAGGCCGACGCTTTCACCCAGACCGGCGCCGATCAGTGCACCGGTAGGCGCGAGCATCTCTGGCATGCCCGGACCGCCTTTCGGACCCAGGTAGCGCAACACCATCACGTCGCCGGCCTTGATCTTGCCATCGAGGATGGCCTGCAGTGCAGACTGCTCGTCGTCGAACACCCGCGCCGGGCCGGTCATCACCGGGTTCTTCAGGCCGGTGATCTTGGCCACAGCGCCTTCAGGACTGAGGTTGCCTTTCAGAATCGCCAGATGGCCGTGTTCGTACATGGGCTTGTCTAAGGGGCGGATCACGTCCTGGTCGGCGCGCGGTGCATCGGGCACGTCTTTCAGCACTTCCGCGATGGTCTGACCGCTGATGGTCAGGCAGTCACCGTGCAGCAGTCCGGCGTTGAGCAGCACCTTCATGACCTGTGGAATGCCGCCCGCTTTGTGCAGGTCGACCGCGAGGTACTTGCCGCTGGGCTTCAGGTCGCACAGCACGGGTGTCTTCTGGCGCACGCGCTCGAAGTCGTCGATGGTCCATTCGACTTCCGCCGCGTGAGCAATGGCAAGGAAGTGCAACACCGCATTGGTCGATCCACCGGTGGCCATGATCACTGCCACAGCATTTTCAATCGCCTTCTTGGTCACGATGTCACGCGGCTTGATGTCCTTCTTGATGGCTTCGATCAGCACCTTGGCCGACTCCTTGGCCGAGTTCATCTTTTCGTCGTGTGGATTGGCCATGGTGGACGAGTAAGGCAGCGAAATGCCCAGCGCCTCGAACGCACTCGACATGGTGTTGGCGGTGTACATGCCACCGCAAGAGCCGGTGCCGGGGATGGCCCGCATTTCGATCTCGCGCAGGTCTGCATCACTCAGATTGCCGGCCGCGTTCTGCCCCACAGCCTCGAACACGCTCACGATGTTCAGATCCTGGCCCTTCCAGTGTCCTGGCAGGATCGTGCCGCCATAGACATAGATGGCGGGCACATTGGCGCGCAGCATGCCCATCAGGCCACCGGGCATGTTCTTGTCGCAGCCTCCAACCACCAGCACGCCGTCCATCCACTGGCCACCAACGCAGGTTTCAATGCAGTCCGAAATCACCTCGCGGCTGACCAGCGAGTACTTCATGCCTTCGGTACCCATGGCCATGCCGTCGGAGATGGTGGGGGTGCCGAAGACCTGTGCGTTGCCTCCGGCTTCTTCAATGCCGGCGATGGCCGCATCGGCCAGCTTCTGCAAGCCGGAGTTGCAGGGGGTGATGGTGCTGTGGCCGTTGGCCACGCCCACCATCGGCTTGACGAAGTCACCTTCCTCGTAGCCCATGGCGTAGTACATGGAACGGTTGGGCGCGCGGTATTTGCCTTGGGTGATATGAGCACTGCGGCTGTTGATGGGCTTGATCGGAATGGTTTTGCTGTCGGCCATGGTGTTGTCTCGGGGAAGGGAAAAGTAGGCAGTATGCGACACGGGCAGTTCGATTTCCAATAGTTTCGGTCGCTGAGTTTGATACGCTCGGTGAATGAATGATCCATCCAGGTCACTGCGCATTGAATTGCGCCAGTGGCGCCAGTTTGTCGCGCTGGCCGAGGAACTCCACTTCGGCAGGGCAGCGGCGCGCCTGCACATGACCCAGCCACCGCTGACCCAGGCCATCGCTGGCCTGGAGGTAGCGCTGGGCGTGCGCCTTTTCGAACGCACCCGGCGCAGCGTGCAGATCACGCCAGCTGGTGCGGCATTGTTGCCCGAGGTCCGCGAGATGCTGGCACGCGCGCAGGCGCTACCTGAACTGGCCCGCGCCGCTGCGGCTGGCGAGTTGGGAAGACTAAGGCTGGCGTTTGTTTCCACCGTGGGATTTGATCTGTTGCCGCGGTGGGTGCGGGCGTTTCGGGGACATTGGCCGCAGATCGCGCTGGAATTGATCGAGGCCACGGGCGATGTGCAACTGGACCTCCTGGCGCGCGGTGAGGTGGACGCCGGTTTCCTCTTGCATTCACCGGGCTTTGTCGCTGCCGGGCTCACACAGACGCGCATCGCCAGTGAGCCGTTGGTGGTGGCATTGCCGGAATCCCATGCCCTTGCGATGTCTGAACGACCGCCGCTCAAGAGTCTGTTGACCGAGCCGCTGGTGATCTTTCCCCGGCGCATTCTTCCTTCGCTGTATGACACCGTGTTTGCTCTGTACAACGCTGCAGGGCGAGTGCCGCAGGTGGCGCAGGAAGCCATCCAGATGCAGACCATCGTGAATCTGGTATCCGCTGGCCTTGGCGTGGCATGGGTTCCGCAGAGCGTGCGACAGTTTCAACGGCCCGGGATCGTGTACCGGCCTGTGGGATGGCCCAAGGGCAGGGTAGTGCCTGCCTGTGAAACCAGTCTGGTGTGGCGCCCGGATGTGGTGAGCCCGGCGCTGAACCATTTCCTGCACTTCGCCCGCGAGCAAGCTGTCACGGGGTTGCCCTCTGGCGCTCATGTTCAAAAGGCACAATAGGCCACATGCTTCAACACCCGCAAATCGATCCCGTGGCCCTGCAACTCGGTCCGCTGGCCATCCACTGGTACGGTCTGACCTATCTCGCGGCCTTCGGCCTGTTCATGTGGCTGGGCCATCTGCGCTTGCGGCATCCTGCTTTTGCTGGTGCCGGTCTTGCTCAGCCTTGGGCCAAGCGAGACGTTGAAGACATTTTGTTCCTGGGCGTACTGGGTGTGGTGGCCGGTGGCCGCCTGGGCTATTGCCTGTTCTACAAGCCCGCCTATTACCTTCAGAACCCGCTGGAGATCTTTGCCGTATGGGAAGGGGGCATGAGTTTTCATGGCGGCATGCTGGGCGTGGCAGTGGCCATGGTGTGGTTTGCGCACAGCCGCAAGCGTCCGTTTCTTCACGTGATGGATTTTGTGGCTCCCTGTGTACCTACGGGGCTCGCCGCCGGTCGACTGGGCAACTTCATCAACGGCGAACTGTGGGGGCGGGTGTCCGATCCTTCGCTGCCCTGGGGCATGGTATTTCGGGGTGCAGGTGACCTGCCCAGGCATCCTTCGCAGGTATATCAGTTCCTGTTGGAAGGTGTTTTGCTGTTCTTGTTGCTGTGGATCTACGCGAGGAAGAGGCATGCCACTGGCCAGGTGACAGCTGCATTTCTCTTTGGCTACGGCGTTTTCCGGTTCATTGCAGAGTATTTCCGCGAACCCGATGCACATCTCGGTCTGCTTTCGCTCGGAATGAGCATGGGGCAATGGCTTTGCGTGCCGATGGTGCTGGGCGGGGTGGGCCTTTGGGTCTGGGCAGGGCGACGCAACACCATTGCTGAAAACGGGTAGAAACCCTCAGGCGAAGGCCTTGCGTCACCACGTCGTGATGCTCATAATTACCTGTAATTACAGAGCCTTCATTCGACACACCTGATCGACATGCGCGTTGTTTCCAATTCTCTCCACGATGAAGTCGCCGCGCAGTTGCGCGACCTGATCTTTTCGGGGGACCTGTTGCCAGGCGCATTCGTGGATGAAGTGGCAATCGCTGAGCGGCTGGACATATCGCGCACACCTCTTCGGGAGGCACTCAAGGTGCTGGCGGCTGAGGGTCTGGTCCGCCACGAACAGCGCAGGGGCTGCTTTGTCAATCAGGTCACCGAGCAGGATCTGGACGACATTTTCCCCGTCATTGCACTGCTGGAAGGGCGGTGTGCGTACGAGGCGGCGCGGAACGCCACCGAGGCCGATCTGGCGGCGCTGGAAACGCTTCACGAACGGCTCAACAAACACGCCAGCGCTGGACGCATCACGTTGTATTACGAGGTCAACTTCACCATCCACGAAGCCATCATCACCCTGGCCAACAACCGATGGCTGGCCCAGGCGATAGCCGATCTGCGCAAGATTCTCAAGCTGGCTCGGCTTCAGCAGCTCCATGCGCCCGGCCGGTTGCAGCAAAGCCTGTCCGAACACATGGCGGTGTTTGCGGCGCTGAAGGCACGTGACCCGGAAGGTGCAGAAGCCGCCATGAGGACACATCTGACAAGGCAGCGCGAGGCCCTGCGGGAACTCGCGCGCGGTGGTCTATCGAAACTGGCATGAACGGGAAGCCAGGGCGCTCACTCACCGATTGCCGCTGGGCTGCCAGCGGTTTTGGCAGCATGCCGGTAATTCAGGGAGACACGCGATGAACACATCCGACTGGATCACCAAGGGGGTGTCGATCCTGCGCACCGGGTCGCTGAAGGGCGGGCCTGAAACCTCAGAGGCTCCTTCGAAGTCCAGCCGCAGTGCCGCGCGATCGACACGGGACCGCCTCAAGGCCACGCTTCGGCGAGATGAAGAAGCCCTTTCCCCGCGCGTGTTGCGGCGCACCTTGCTGGAGTTGCGGTCGATCGTCGACCCCAAGGTGAGTGAGGTCGAGGGCGGGCGCCGCGCACGTGGGGTGGCGGGCTGGTACGCCAGCGCCACACCAGAGCAGCGCCATGACATGTGGCTGCTGATGAGTGAACAGTTTGTGGCCGACCCCCTGAAAGTAAAGGCAGCACAGGCCCAGTACACGGCCGCGGTGGGCACGCCCGATGAAGCGGCGGCCGAGGTGAACTACCGCAGGGCCACGGTGTCGCCCCGACGGCGGCTGCTGCAGCGGTTCAGCGTCAATCCGGAGGGCATTCGCTTTCTGGTCGATATGCGGGCAGAAATGCAGCCCCGCCTGAAAGCGGACCGGCGGCTGTTGGCGCTGGACGTTGAGATGGAGTACATGTTTTCGACCTGGTTCGACGTGGGGTTTCTTGACCTGCGCCGCATCAGTTGGGATTCACCCGCGTCCCTGATTGAAAAACTGATCAAGTACGAGGCCGTGCACGACATCCGTGGATGGGCCGACGTCAAGAATCGGCTCGATTCAGACCGCCGCTGTTACGGTTTTTTTCATCCCAGGCTGCCAGACGAACCGCTGATCTTCGTCGAGGTGGCGCTCATGGACGACATGGCGACCTGCATCACGCCGTTGCTCGACGAGTCGGCCGCGCCGGCCAATCTGTCCAAGGCCACCCACGCCATCTTTTATTCGATCAGCAACACGCAGACCGGTCTCAAGGGCGTGAGCTTTGGTGACTCGCTGATCAAACGCGTGGTCGACACTTTGAAGGATGAGTTTCCCAAGCTGAAGACGTTTGTAACCCTGTCACCCATTCCAGGCCTGCGGCCCTGGCTGTCCAAGCATGCGTCGCCCGACTTGCTCAAGGCATGGGAGCAGACGTTGGAGCTGCCCGCAAGCGCCCCGGAACGCGCGGCTTTGCTGGGTCTGGCCGCCCAGTACCTGGCATCCGAAATGCGTGATGGCAAGCCGCTGGACCCCGTGGCCCGTTTTCATCTCGGAAATGGCGCGCGCGTCGAACGAATCAACTGGGCGGGCGATCCGTCTACCAAAGGCATGAAGCAATCGTACGGACTGATGGTGAATTACCTGTACGACCTCAAGCGGCTTGACCGGCACCGGGCTCTCCTGGCGCAGGGCAAAATCCCGACGGCCCCCGCCGTCGGTAAACTGATCCCGGCCCCCTGAGGGCTGGCGAATGGCATCGACAACGACAGGAGACAACGCATGACATGTTCCATTACCAGGCGCACGGCCTTGAGCGCAGCCCTTGCGGGGCTGGCCACCCACACCCTACCACTGCACGCGCAGTCCACCTGGCCCACGCGCCCCGTCAACATGATCGTGCCGTTTCCTGCAGGTGGCGGCACCGATGCGTTTGCGCGTCCACTGGCGGTTCAGTTCTCGCGACTGACGGGGCGCCAGCTCGTGATCGACAACAAGGGCGGCGCCGGCGGTACGCTTGGCGCCACCCTGGCCGCACGGGCAACACCCGACGGCTACAACCTGTTCATGGGTGCGGTGCACCACGCCATTGCGCCCAGCATGTATCCCAAACTGGAATACGACCTGGACAAGGACCTTGAACCGCTGATTCTGGTGGCCAGCGTGCCGCAGGTGCTGGTGGTCAACCCGAGCAAGGTGTCTGCGGCGAATTTCGCCGACTTTCTCAAACTCGTTCGCTCCAACCCGGGCAAGCTCAACTACGGATCGGCTGGCAACGGCACATCGCATCACCTGGCCGGCGAGTTGTTCAAGCAGCAGACCCGGACCTTCATCACGCACATTGCCTATCGGGGAGCCGGCCCTGCGCTGCAGGGCTTGATTGCGGGTGATGTGGAGATGATGTTTGACGGCCTCGGGTCTTCGGCTGCCCACATCCAGGGCGGCCGGATCAAGGCCTTGATGGTGTCTGGCGCACAGCGCAACCCGGCTCTGCCCGACGTACCTTGCGCGGCCGAACTGGGTTTGCCCGACTACACCGTGACCACCTGGTACGGCATCTGGGCGCCCAAGGGCTCGCCTGCGGAAGCGAGGGCCAGGGCCATCGAAGAGATCCGCAAGGCCTGTCTGACCGATGAAGCCAAGGCGGTCTGGGGCCGGCAGGGTGCCGCATTCCCGGACCTGAGCGGCGCCCAGTTTGACGCGTTCATCAAGGGCGAAGTGAGCAAGTGGGCCCAGGTGGTGAAAGCTTCCGGCGCCAAGCTGGACTGATGACCGTGGCTGGACAGGTGCACTGCGAGATCGATGGTGCGCTGGCGCGGGTGTGCCTGTTCAACGACGGCAAGTTCAACGCCATGTCGCGAGCCATGTGGCGGTCGTTGCGCGCGATTTTTCTGGACCTCCAAAACCAGCAGGGCCTGCTCTGCGTCACCGTGCGTGGTATGGGCGGGCATTTTTGCGCGGGCGGCGACATTGCGGAGTACCCTGAGTTCCGGTTCAACGAATCGGCACTCCGGGCGTTTCACGAAGATGAGGTCTGGGGCGGGCTCTCTGCGATGCTGGACTGTGACCTGCCCATAGTGGCCTGTATTGAAGGCCACTGCATGGGCGCAGGCATGGAGATCGCCAGCTGTTGCGACATCCGCCTTGCCAGTGCGTCGGCCCGTTTCGGCGCACCCATCGCCCGCCTGGGATTTCCCATGGCGCCGCGCGAAGCGGCCCAGGTGGTGCGCGCTGCGGGCGAACTCACCGCGCGCGAGATGTTGCTGGGTGCAGTCGTGCTGGACGCCGCCGAAATGAAGGGGCGCGGCTTCCTGAACCAGGTGGCACCGCAGGAAGAACTGGTTCATGCTGTCGAACAACGCCTGGAGGGCATGACCAGACTCGCACCCCAGGCCGCTCGCATGAACAAGCAAGCCCTGCGTGCGTTGGCGCGTGGTGACGGAGTTTCAGCAGCTTCTCTGGACAGCTACCGGTATGCAGACAGTGCCGAACATCGTGAAGGCATAGCCGCATTTTTGGCCAAACGACCCCCGCAGTTTGGTTGACTCTCTTCCAACAACATTCGCTTTGCCCCTCTCATGAGCAATCACAACCTGTTTGTCGCCTTGCGCAAGGCATTTCCTTCCGATCTGGATGCCACGGCCGTTGAAACGGTGGGGGGCTCTGTTCCGTCACTCCACTACAGCTGGCGTGATCTGGACCGTGCCACGGCCATGATGGCCAATTTGTTGGTTTCACTGGAGCTTCCGAAGGGCGCCCGCATTGCCGTGCAGGTGGAAAAGTCGGTGGAAGCCCTGATCCTGTATCTGGCCACACTGCGCGCAGGCTACGTTTTTCTTCCGCTCAACACCGCCTACCGCAGCGCCGAGATTGCGTACTTCATCGGCAACGCCGAGCCGGCCGTGGTGGTGTGCAGTCCGGCCAACTTCGGCTGGGTGTCCAAGATCGCTTTCAACGCCGGCACACGGCATGTGTTCACGCTGGACGATGCGCGCCAGGGCAGCTTGTTGCAAAGGGCGGCTCATCACAGTGCAGAGCACACCCCGGCCGTCTGTGCGGCTGATGACCTCGCTGTGATCATCTACACCAGTGGCACCACCGGGCGCAGCAAGGGTGCCATGCTGACGCACGGCAACATCCTGAGCAACGCGCAGGTATTGCGGGAATACTGGTGCTGGAAACCTGATGATGTGTTGATTCATGCGCTGCCCATCTTCCACGTACACGGGTTGTTTGTGGCCATTCACGGTGCCCTCATCAATGGCAGCCCGATGCTTTGGCTCAACAAGTTCGACCCCGCCGAGGTGGTGGCTTTGTTGCCCAGGGCCACCGTATTCATGGGGGTGCCCACGCTTTACGTGCGCATGCTCGCCGAGCCTGGTCTGACGCGCTCGCAGGCTGCCCGTATGCGTTTGTTTGTTTCGGGCTCGGCGCCGCTGCTGATTGAAACGTTCAAGGCCTGGCAGGAGCGGACCGGCCACACCATTCTGGAGCGTTACGGCATGAGCGAGACGGTCATGCTGACCTCGAACCCGTGCGCACCTGACGCTCGCCACGCAGGGCAAAGCGAGCGCCGCGGCGGGACCGTGGGTTTTCCTTTGCCTGGCGTGACATTGAAGGTGGCCGGCGATGCGGGCCAACCCCTGCCCGCAGGGGAGATCGGCAGCATTCAGGTGAAAGGGCCGAATATCTTCAAAGGCTATTGGCGCATGCCCGAGAAAACGGCAGAGGAGTTCACCGTTGACGGATTCTTCAAGACCGGTGACGTGGGGCGCGTGGACGAACGGGGCTATGTGACCATCGTGGGCCGCAGCAAGGACCTCATCATCAGCGGTGGCTACAACGTGTACCCGGCAGAGATTGAAGCGTGCATCAATGACATGCCGGGCGTGGCCGAGAGCGCGGTGGTGGGCGTTCCACACCCGGACTTTGGCGAGGTGGGCGTGGCGGTGGTGACCGCAAAGCCGGGCGTGCAGCTCGACGGTGCTGCGATCATTGCGGCGTTGAAGACCCAGTTGGCCAACTTCAAGATTCCCAAGCACTGCAGTGTGGTGCCAGAGTTGCCACGCAACACCATGGGCAAAGTGCAGAAGAACCTGCTGCGAGACGCCTGGGCGCACCTCTTCACGACCTGATGGTTGCGCTGGCGGACGCTTCCCGTTCGATTCGCTTGAGCACCCGGCGACAGAGCAGAGCGCCCGCCACTCCGAAAACCACCACACCCAGGCCATAGCCTGCCATGACGCCACGCGCCCCGAACCACTGCGAGCCGAGCCAGATAAATGGCACCACCCCCAGAGTGGCGCGGCCCCAGTTCAGCGCGGTGGAATAGAAGGCAAAGCCCAGGTTGTTGAAAGCGGCGTTGGCCACAAACAGGGCACCGTTGAACATGAAGCTGCCCGCGACATACACACAGAAGAAGACGATCAGTTCGCGTGCTTCACCCACGGCACCAAACGCATCGGCAATCCAGCCGCTACCGACGGCCAGCAACAGCCACACGGCCCCCACATAGACCAGCACCACCTTGAGACTGTCGCGCACGGTGGAGCGCAGACGGTCAAATCGCCGTGCGCCCAGGTTCTGACCCAGGATGGGGCCCACCGATCCGGAGAGCGCAAACAATGCCACAAACGCCACCGGAATCAGCCGTCCGATCACGGCCCAGCCAGCCACTGCGTTGTCGCCAAAACCTGCAATCGCGGCGGTGACGAAGGCATTGCCCACGGGGGTGGCAACCTGGGTCAAGACGGCCGGCACCCCAATGGCGAGGAATGGGCGCAATGTGCCGAGCAACACCGGCATGGCAGGCCACACCAGCAAATGGTGCACCCGCACCAGCGCGTGAAGGCCGATGCCTACCATCGTGAAACGGGTCAAGACGGTGGCCACCGCGGCGCCGTCCAAGCCCCAGCCCAACCCGAAGATCAGAATGGGATCGAGCACTGCGCTGATGGCACCAGCCCCCAATGTGACGAACATGGCACGGCGAGCGTCGCCCAGCGAGCGCAGAAGTGCGCCCAGGCACATGCCCAATCCCAATGGAATGGCCGAGGGCAACACGATGCGTGTGAACCGAAGGGCGAGTTGGGCCGTTTCGCCGGTGGCGCCCAGTGCGCCCAGCAAGTACTGGAGGAAAGGGAAGGTGAGCACGACCGCCATGGTCATGAACATCCCCATCAGCAACATGGACGCGCCCGCAAGTTCTTGGGCCTTGTCACGGTCGCCGCGTCCCAGGGCCCGCGAGGTCAATGCGGTGGCCGCAATCGAAAGCCCGATCGCCAGTGAGGTGAGGAAAAACAGCAGCGTACCGGCGTAGCCCACAGCAGCCGCCAGTTCTTTTTGCCCCAGCAGAGAGATGTAGAACAGGTTCAGCACGTCCACGAAGAAAACCGCCGCCAACCCGATCGAGCCGGTGGCGGTCATCGTGATGACGTGCCTGAGTGTGGAACCTGTGACGAACTTTCCGGTTGTCTGAGGCTGTGGCGAGTGGGATGCGGTGCTCATGGGGGCTTGGATGGCCCGCGCACTCTACACCTCAACGGCATGCCGGGTGCGATCCCGGCTATTTCAGAACACCTGCGCCTCAGCGCAGCACGAGCACGGGTGTGTGGGAGTGAGTCAGTACCTGCTGAGTTTCGCTGCCCAGCAGCAGGCGCTTCAACCCACGGCGCCCGTGAGAGGCCATGACGATCAGGTCGCATTTGCTGCGCTTGGCCGTTGAAATGATCGCCTCGGCAATGAGATCGGACTTCACTGTAACGGGCTTGACCTTCACCTCGCGCAGTTGTCCTGCGGACTTCACCGCATTGACAGTCGCCATGGCCTCTTCCTGCCATTGCTTTTCCACACGCGCCACCTCCGCTGCTGCCAGCGCCACGCCGCCTTCAAAGTAGGTTTGAGGGTAACGGGGCACCACCTTCAACGCCACCACGTCGGCACCCGTTAGATCGGCCAGGTTGAGTGCGTGCTCCACCGCGCGCTGTGACAGCTTGGATCCGTCGGTTGCGACCAGAATGCGCTTGTACATGTGTATCTCCTCGATGGTGTTGAAAAGGGTTTGTGCTTGTCGCACCTGCGGGCCGGGTTGTGCACCGTGACGTTTTTGTACGGAACGAAAGGGGAACTTGCAGTGATTTTCCGGCCGATGTCGCGCACGGTCAACGCAGGCACTTGCCATGAACGAATGGCCTGTGGTCCACTGCTTCTGTGACACCGCACGATAACAAGGTTCAACCAGTCGTGGTTGACCTAGGTCAAGCGAGAGGAGCGACCATTGCCTTACGCTCGCAGCATGAACCAGGCCGCCACCTTGCCCCCGGTGGGGTCTCCGACATCTGCCACATCGCGCGCACCCCAACCAACGGGAATTGAAGAGCGCATGAACGAAAGAGCTGGCTGGTTCGGTGAGCACCAGGGGCCGCTGACCGTGACCGACGATTTTGCGGTGCTGGACGACCCGGTTGAACAGAAGGAATTCACCGAGTTCACCGATGAAGACGGTCAGGTCAGGGCCAATTCGGTCCTGATGGTGCAGGGGATGTACTGCGCAGCCTGTGCCGACACGGTCGAGTCTGTGTTGCAGCACATGCCCGGCGTAGAGCGGGCCCATGTGCATGCAGCCACACGCCGTCTCAGTTTGAGATGGGACCCAGCCATCACGCAGATGTCCACCCTGGCCCAGTTCGTCGGGAAGACCGGCTACCGGTTGCTCCCATTGCATCAGGCCTTGTCGATCAGTGAGCGTCTGGCCGAGACCCGGCAGGGACTCTGGCGCTTGTTTGTGGCTGGCTTCTGCATGATGCAGGTCATGATGTATGCGTGGCCTGCCTATGTGACCGAACCGGGCGAGATTCCTGCCGACATTGAGCAATTGCTGCGCTGGGCGAGCTGGATATTGAGCTTGCCGGTGGTGTTCTTCGCCAGCGGCCCGTTCTTTCAGGGCGCCTGGCGTGACCTCAAGCTGGGGCGGGTGGGCATGGACACACCGGTGTCGGTCGGCATTCTCGTGACCTTTCTGGTCAGTTCGGCTGCCACATTTGATCCTGCCGGACCGTGGGGGCAAGAAGTCTGGTTCGACTCATTGACCATGTTCGTGTTCTTCCTTCTCGGAGGCCGCTACCTGGAGTTCAAGGCGCGTGACCGTACAGCCGGCGCACTCGACAGCCTGATGAACCGATTGCCAGAGGCGTGTGATCGGCAGCGCGCCGACGGCAGTTTTGAATCGATTTCGGTGCGCAGGCTGGAACTGGGCAACGTGGTTCGTGTCCAGGCCGGACAGGCATTTCCGGGAGACGGCGAACTTCTGAGCCCTTCTGCTACCGTGGACGAAGCCTTGCTGACTGGCGAGTCGCATCCAGTGACGCGCTCCACGGGTGAGGCTGTGGTGGCGGGTAGTTTCAATCTGGGCGGGCCAGCGCTGGTGCGGGTAAACAAACTGGGGCGCGACACCCGTTTCGCCCAGATTGTGACTTTGATGGAGCAAGCCTCGACCGAGAAGCCCAGGCTTGCCATCCTCGCTGACCGCATCGCCACGCCCTTTCTGCTGCTGGTGATGCTGTCCGCCTTCTTTGCCGGATGGTACTGGTGGCAGATCGATCACACCAAGGCCTTTGCCGTTGCCGTTGCCGTTCTGATCGTGACCTGCCCCTGTGCGCTGGCACTGGCCACGCCCGCTGCCATGCTGGCATCTGCGGGCTCGCTGGCCCGGCGTGGCATTCTGGTGCGGCGATTGCAGGCCTTTGAGGCGTTGGCGGGCATCAATACCGTGCTCTTCGACAAGACCGGTACGCTCACGCATGACCGGCTGGTGTTGCAGGAAGTGCGAACCCGCACCGGTACGACGCGCGAGGAGGCGTTGCAACTGGCAGCGGGGTTGGCCGAATCTTCGTTGCACCCGGTATCGCGTGCGCTTGCATTGGCGGCAAAGACCGAATGCGAAACAGACCTGCCCCGGCCGCAGTGGACCTCGATTTCCGAGACTGCCGGGCATGGGATGCAAGGCATCACCGACGATGGATTCGAAGTGCGCCTGGGATCGTCAGCATTCTGTGGAGTGCAGATTGAACCGGTCAGCGATCAGGAGAGTCCGCGGGCCCACCTCAGCGATCGGACGGGCTGGGTGGCAACGTTCGAATTGCAGGAAGGGCTGCGTTCCGATGCCCGGTCTGCCGTGCAAGCCTTGCGCGACATGGGAATCGGTACCTGGCTGCTTTCAGGCGACAAAGAGGGCGCTGCACGCCTGGTGGGGAAGGCGGTCGGTGTGGACCATGTGATTGCGGGTGCATCGCCGGAGCGCAAGCTGGCCGAAGTGATGGAACTGCAAGCCAGGGGTGTGCGCATTGCCATGGTGGGAGATGGCCTAAATGATGGCCCAGTGCTGGCACGGGCAGATACGTCGTTTGCATTGGGCCATGCCGCCCCTTTGGCGCAAGCGCAGTCCGACTACGTGATCCAGGGAGGGCAGGTGATGGATGTGGTGCGTACACTCCGGCAGGCCAGATCGACCATGCGCACGGTGCGCCAGAACCTGATCTGGGCGGGTGCCTACAACGCGATATCGGTTCCCATGGCGCTGGTCGGTTGGATGCCGCCCTGGCTGGCGGGGCTGGGCATGGCTGCAAGTTCGTTGCTGGTGATTGGCAATGCCTTGCGTCTGGCGCGAAGCACAGGTGCCGGTATTCAACCCGTGCCCGGCATCCCTGAAGCCATCTGATTCTTATCCGTTCAATGAAAGGTTCATCATGGACATTCTGTATTTGCTGATACCGATATCGGTGCTGCTGGTCTTCGTGATCATCGGCATCTTCTGGTGGGCGCTGCAGGGCGGGCAGTTTGACAACATCGAACGAGAAGGCGAGCGCATTCTGGGGGGCGATTGACGTAAGTCAAGTCGGCCCCATGGGTCCGTGAGGACACTTGGCAAAGTGACACAAATGAGGAGTTCCCGAATGTCCGTGACAACAACGACCAGCCAACCGGCGGTCTACAACGACAGTGTGGTTCGGTGGTTTGCCATCGCGTCCGTCATCTACGGCGTGGTGGGCATGCTGGTGGGGGTGATCATCGCGGCCCAGTTGACCTGGCCCGAGCTCAACATGGGCATCGAATGGCTGAGCTACGGCCGTTTGCGCCCGCTTCATACCAACGCGGTGATTTTTGCATTTGGTGGCTGTGTGCTGTTTGCCACCAGCTATTACGTGGTCCAGCGAACCTGCCACACCCGGTTGTTCATGAACAAGCTGGCCTGGTTCACATTCTGGGGCTACAACCTTGTGCTGGTGCTGGCGGTGATCACGCTGCCCCTGGGAATCACCAGCGGTAAGGAATATGCCGAGCTGGAGTGGCCCATCGACATCTTGCTGACCGTGGTCTGGGTGGCCTACGCCATCGTGTTCTTCGGCACAGTGGGTATCCGAAAGGTCCGCCACATCTACGTGGCCAACTGGTTCTTTGGCGCCTACATCATCGCCGTGGCGCTGCTGCACATCGTCAACAGCGCAGCGATTCCGGTCAGCATGACCAAATCCTATTCGGCCTACGCCGGCGTGCAGGATGCCATGGTGCAGTGGTGGTACGGCCACAATGCCGTGGGCTTCTTCCTTACCGCTGCCTTCCTGGGCATGATGTATTACTTCATCCCCAAGCAGGCCGAACGACCGGTGTACTCCTACCGGTTGTCCATCGTGCACTTCTGGGCGCTGATTTTTACCTACATGTGGGCGGGCCCGCACCACTTGCACTACACCGCTCTGCCGGACTGGACGCAGTCTGTCGGCATGGTGTTCTCGCTCATCCTGCTCGCACCCAGCTGGGGCGGCATGATCAACGGCATCATGACCCTCTCGGGTGCCTGGCACAAGCTGCGTGACGATCCCATCCTGCGTTTCCTGATCGTGTCGCTCTCGTTCTACGGCATGTCCACGTTCGAGGGTCCGATGATGTCGATCAAGACCGTCAACGCGCTGTCGCATTACACCGACTGGACCGTGGGCCACGTGCACTCCGGCGCCTTGGGCTGGGTGGGCCTGGTGTCCATGGGATCGCTCTACTACCTGATTCCCCGCCTGTTCGGCCAGAAGAAGATGTATTCGGTGCCCGCCATCGAGCTGCACTTCTGGGTCGCCACCATCGGCATCGTGCTGTACATCGCAGCGATGTGGATTGCCGGCGTGATGCAGGGCCTCATGTGGCGCTCGGTCAACCCCGACGGCAGCCTGACCTACACCTTCGTCGAGTCGGTCAAAGCCACCTTCCCGTTCTATGTGATCCGTCTGCTGGGAGGGGTGCTCTACCTCGGCGGCATGGTGGTCATGCTCTGGAACGTGATCATGACGGCGCGTCAGGGTCGCATCGTTGATGTGCCTGTGGCCTCTGTCAACCCCGCACACGCCTGAGGAGCAACAACATGGCCAATAACGAAAAACCCACGGGTCACGCGCGGATCGAGACCAACAACTTCCTGATGATCGTGCTGATCACGCTGGTGATCGCCGTCGGCGGCCTGGTGGAAATCGTCCCGCTGTTCTTCCAGAAATCCACCACCCAGCCGATCGAAGGCCTCAAGCCCTACACGGCATTGCAGATCGCCGGGCGGGACATTTACGTGAAGGAGGGGTGCTACAACTGCCACTCCCAGATGATCCGGCCGTTCCAGGCTGAAACCCTGCGGTACGGTCCCTATTCGGTAGCGGGCGAGTTCGTGTACGACCGTCCGTTCCAGTGGGGCTCCAAGCGCACGGGACCGGATTTGCACCGGGTAGGGGGTCGCTACAGCGACGAATGGCACCGCATTCACCTGGTCAATCCGCGCGACCTGGTGCCAGAGTCCAACATGCCTGCCTACCCCTGGCTTGAAAGGAAGTACGTGGACGAGACAGGCCTGCCCAAGCGCATGCAGGTGCTGCGAACACTGGGTGCGCCTTATTCCGATGAAGAAATCGCGTCCTCCATCGAAGATGTCAAGGGCAAGACCGAAATGGAAGCCCTCATCGCCTACCTGCAGGTGCTCGGCACTGCGCGCAAGTAAAACAAGGAGATCGACGTGGAAATCAACGACCTGCGCAGCATCGTTACCGTCGTCAGCCTCATCACGTTTGTAGGCATCGTGGTCTGGGCCTGGTCCAAGCGGAACAAGGCTGATTTCGATGAAGCGGCCCGTTTGCCGTTCAACGAAGACTGATCCTCGGAATCAAAAAAGAGAAACATCATGAGCGACTTCACAAGCGATTTCTGGCACTACTACGTGGCCGGTCTGACTCTGGTCAGCATCCTTGCCTGCCTGGTGCTGCTGTGGATCAGCGGCACCACCAAGGCGGCCACCCACGCCGACAACACCACTGGCCATGTGTGGGACGGTGATCTCCAGGAAATGAACAATCCGCTGCCCAAGTGGTGGGTCTATCTGTTTGTCATCACGGTGGTGTTTTCGCTGGCGTATGGCGTGCTCTACCCCATGTTTGGCAAGTACCAGGGCGCATTGGGCTGGTCTTCCGCCGGCCAACACACCGCAGAAGTGGAGAAGATGCAGCAAGACATCGCTCCCATCTACGCCAGGTTCAACGACATGAAGCCCGAAGATCTGGCAGGCGATGCACAGGCCATGGCCATTGGCGAGCGCCTGTTCATGAACAATTGCGCTCAATGCCACGGATCTGATGCCAGGGGTGCGCGCAGTTTTCCCAACCTGACGGATGGCGACTGGCAGTGGGGTGGCGACCCGCAAGCCATCAAGACCACCATCACGGAAGGCCGCGTGGGTGTGATGCCGCCCATGGGCGCGGCGGTCGGTAGTGCCGAAGATGTCCGCAACCTTGCGCACTATGTGCTGAGCCTGTCGGGAAGCCCGAGCGACTCGATTCGCGCGGCGCTGGGGAAAGACAAGTTTGGTGCTTGCGCAGCCTGTCACGGCATGGATGGCAAGGGCAACACGGCGCTCGGCGCGCCGAACCTCACCGATGGCATCTGGTTGCATGGCTGGGGCGAAGAGGCCGTGGTCCGTGCGATCAACAACGGATTTACGAATCAGATGCCTGCCCAGAATGTGCTGTTGAACGAGGCTCAGATTCACGTGCTGACCGGATACGTTTGGGGCCTGTCAAACAGACCCGCCAACTGAAGCCGCTTTTCATGACTTTGGCGACCTGACGGTCGCCAAAGGTTTTTTTCATTTCCCAGGTCCATCAGTCTCCCCATTTGGGACCCCCGTGAGCTCAACCACACCAGACCCGAACCGCATCATTCCCATTGTCCCAGCCGATCCAAATTCCGGGCCGGCCGCAGGCGAGGGGGAAGACGCGGAAATGGTGTCGCTATATGCCTCGCGGCAGAAAATCTACCCACGATCGGTGGCAGGTGTCTTTTCGTCGTGGCGCTGGGTGACGGTATGGATCACGCAGATCGTGTTCTACGGTCTGCCCTGGCTGGAGTGGAATGCGCGGCAAGCCGTGCTCTTTGATCTGGAGGCGCGGCGTTTCTACATCTTCGGGCTGGTGCTCTACCCGCAGGACTTCATCTACCTCACAGGTTTGTTGGTCATCTCGGCACTGTCGCTGTTCCTGTTCACTGCCGTGGCGGGTCGCTTGTGGTGTGGATTTGCCTGCCCTCAGACGGTTTACACAGAGATTTTTCTCTGGATTGAAAAGAAAGTTGAAGGCGACCGATCGGCGCGCATGCGGCTGGACCAAGCGGCGTTCTCGGTCCAGAAGCTCAGCAAGAAGTGGCTCAAGCACGCATTGTGGATCGCCTTTTCGCTCTGGACCGGGTTCACTTTCGTGGGCTATTTCACCCCGATTCGGGAACTCGCCATGCTGTCACTGGCGGCGTCGCTGGGTCCCTGGCAAACCTTCTGGGTGTTTTTCTACGGATTTGCCACCTACGGCAATGCCGGTTTCATGCGCGAGCAGGTGTGCAAGTACATGTGCCCTTACGCGCGCTTCCAGAGTGCGATGTTCGATCGCGACACCATGATCGTCACCTACGACGAAAAACGGGGAGAACCTCGCGGTGCCCGATCGAAAAAGGCCGATCCCAAGGCGCTTGGCCTGGGTGCCTGCGTCGACTGCACGCTGTGCGTTCAGGTCTGCCCCACGGGCATCGACATTCGCAAGGGCTTGCAATACGAATGCATAGGGTGTGCCGCGTGTGTGGACGTGTGCGACACCGTGATGGACAAGGTCGGCTACCCCAGAGGTCTCATCAAGTTCTCCACCCAGAATGGCATCGCGCAGGGCTGGACCAGCCGGCAGATGATTCGCAGAGCGCTGCGACCCAGGGTTCTGATCTACACCGCCATTCTGCTCGCAATCACTTTGTCGGTCGGTGTCAGCCTGTTCATGCGCACGCCCCTCAAGGTGGACGTGATCCGCGATCGTGGTGCGCTCGCACGGATGGTCGAGCAAGGCCGGATTGAAAACGTGTTCCGGCTGCAGATCATGAATGCCACAGAGTCCCCCCAGCGCTACGTGATCTCGGTCACAGGATTGCCTGGCATTGAGATCGCTTCCGACACGGAGGTTGAAGTGCTGCCCACCGAGGCCCGGTCGGCGGCGGTCCGGGTGCAGATTCCACCTGGTGCTGCCACCACCGGTTCCCACACGATTCATTTCGATATCCGTTCTACTGGTGACAATGTGTATCAGGTATCCGAAAAGGCAGCCTTTCTGGTGCCGCGCTGACCTTCACTGATCGCACAATGCCATTTCAATTCTGGAGACACACATGAGCGACACTTCCCTGCTGCCATCGCCCCGAAAGACAGACATCCCGTGGTGGAAAATTCCACAGGTTTTGCTCATTCCGGCCCTCCTGCTGAGTGGCGTGGTCGCCACCAGTACCATGGTCGTCATCTCTGCCATGGACCAGGATCCGGTGCTGGACAAAGAGGTGTACGAGCGGGAACGGCGTGCCGCACTTGCTCTTGAGGGGCAGGCGAAAATTGATGCCTTGATGGCCGTACAGCCCGCCCATCAGGGCAGAAATCATGCCGCTTCACCCATCGTGCCCACTGACGAATGAGCGCGCGCAGACCGATCGCACCTAGCGGGGCCGTTCTGCGTCATCAACAAAGCAGTCAAGGAGAGACCCCATGTGGGCACAGCGTTTGATGTGGATAGCCTGGCCCGCCTTTCTGGTAGCCGCTGTGCTGGAGATGGTGGTGTTTGCCCTTGTGGACCCCAGCGATCTGCACTGGTTTGGCGCACCACTGCCGTTTTCCCGTGAAGCCGTCTACACCATGGCGTTTTTCGTGTTTTGGGCTGCCGCCATGGTTTCCAGCGCCTTGACGACCTTGCTCGCCATGTCTCCTTTCGAAGTCAATCGGTGCCCGACCCCTGAACACCAGCGCCCCAAAGACTGCGCTCGCGAGGGCAACTGCTGAGCGCAGGCCAGGTCGGCAAACGACACAAAAAACCCCACCAGCCCAGAGGCTGTGTGGGGTTTCTGATCATCTGCGGGCTAATGCCGGTATCGAGCTTCAGGTTCTCGGGTCAACGGCAGTTCTGCGAATTCACGATCTGCTTGAGGCCCTCGGTGTTCTTGATGTGCACGTAGCGCTGCTTGACGTCGATGATGCCATCCTCCACAAACTTCGAGAAAGTGCGACTCACCGTTTCCAGCTTCATGCCGAGATAGCTACCGATTTCCTCCCGCGTCATGCGAAGGATCAACTCGGACTGGGAAAAACCGCGGGCGTGCAGGCGCTGGACAAGGTTGAGCAGGAAAGCAGCCAGACGCTCGTCGGCACGCATGCTGCCCAGCAGCAACATCACGCTGTGATCGCGAACGATCTCGCGGCTCATGATCTTGTGCACATGGTGCTGCAGTGTGGTGAATTCACGCGAAAGCTCTTCCACCTGGTCAAAAGGCATCACACAGACAACGGCGTCTTCCAGCGCGATGGCATCGCAGGAATGGTGGTCGCTCACGATGCCATCCAGCCCGATGATTTCACCGGTCATCTGAAAACCGGTGACTTGGTCGCGGCCGTCGGCGGTGGTCACGCAAGTCTTGAAGAACCCCGATCGCACGGCAAACAGCGATGTGAAGCGCTCGCCTGTGCTGAAAAGCGCGGTGCCTCGTTTGACCTTCCGGCGGGTGGAAATCACGTTGTCGAGCTTGCTCATTTCCTCCGCGTTCAGTCCCATCGGCAAACACAACTCTCGCAGGTTGCAGTTGGAACAAGCGACTTTGATGGTCTGTGCATCCATGGTTTCTTATCCTTTGGCTTTTGAGCTTAACCCATTGAGTGAACCCACGTCTAATGACCTTCCTGTGGCTTGCAACGGTCTATGGGTTGCAAAAGCCCAGCGGGCTTGATGAACATCAAGGGCAGTTGGCCTTGCGTGATGCACATTCGGTTCATTGAAATGGAGATTTGTCTGTGAGTCACGTTGTATCCCCTGAACTGCTCAGTCGCTTCGATGTGCCGGGTCCGCGCTACACCTCGTACCCCACCGCAGACCGGTTTGTCGAGGCTTTCACGGAACAGGACTACATCCAGGCGCTCGAGCAACGCCGTGTGGGTTCGATGGCCCTGCCACTCTCCCTCTACGTTCATGTGCCGTTCTGTGAGTCGGTGTGCTACTACTGCGCCTGCAACAAGGTCATCACCAAGCACCATGAGCGCGCTGCAGAGTATCTGCGCTACCTATCTCGTGAAATGGAGCTGCAGATCCAGCACTTTGGTCAAGGGCACAGTGTCTCTCAACTGCATCTGGGAGGGGGTACACCCACCTTTCTTTCCGACGCCGAACTCGAAGACCTCATGAGCATGATCCGGCGCCACTTCACGCTGACGCCTGGCGGGGAGTATTCGATCGAGGTCGATCCCCGGACCGTTACCGAAGGCCGCTTGCAGGCTTTGGCACGCCTGGGGTTCAATCGGCTGAGCTTCGGCGTGCAGGATTTCGACCCCGCCGTCCAGAAAGCCGTACACCGGGTCCAGCCGGCCGAACAGGTCTTTTCGCTGGTCGAGAGTGCGCGAAAGATCGGCTTCGAGTCCATCAATGTGGACCTGATCTACGGCTTGCCGCTGCAGACACCAGAGTCATTCGCCCGTACGCTGGTTCAGGTCAACGAACTGCGGCCCGACCGCATCGCGCTGTATGCGTACGCCCATCTGCCCACGCGCTTCAAGCCACAGCGCCGGATCGTGTCGGCCGACCTGCCCAGCGGCAGGGACAAGCTGGCCATGCTCTCCGCTTCGCTTGACAGCCTGTTGGGCGCCGGCTATGTGTACGTGGGAATGGACCATTTCGCATTGCCAACAGATGCGCTGGCGGTCGCCAAAAGGCAAGGGCGCCTGCACCGCAACTTCCAGGGGTACAGCACCCAGCCTGACTGCGACCTGATTGCGCTGGGCGTATCGGCCATTGGCCGCATCGGCGCCACTTACAGCCAGAATGCCAAGACGCTGGAGGAGTATTACGACAGCCTTGATCAGGGGCGTCTGCCCATTGTCCGGGGGCTGGCACTGTCCCGCGACGATCTGCTGCGCCGCTGCGTCATCATGGCCATCATGTGCCAGGGTCAGCTGGATTTCGAATCGGTGGATCTCGGCCACCTGATTGATTTCAGGACCTATTTCGCACGCGAACTGGAAGTCTTGTCTGAACTCGCCGACCACGGCCTCGTCACAATCGACGATAGCGGCGTGCAGGTCACGCCCACTGGCTGGTATCTGGTGCGAGCCATTGCCATGGTGTTCGACAAGAACTTGCAGGTGGATCGGGACAGAGCCCGGTTTTCCAAGATCATTTGAGCGGGTAGGGCAGGCCACTGCTACATTGACAGCATGCAAACCTCCATGGCGATCACCGCCCTGTTCATGGGTCTGGTGGGCGGACCCCACTGCGTCGCCATGTGTGGTGCAGCCTGTGCGGGAATCGGGCGTGCTGCAGGTGATCAGAGCACCCGTGCCTTGATGACTTTTCAGTTCAGCCGCATGCTGGGCTACGCGCTGGTGGGCGCCCTGGCGGCAGGCTCTGTGCAAGGTCTCGCCTGGCTGGGCACCAACACCGCCGTGATTCGCCCCGTCTGGACCATGTTTCACGTCGCCGCGCTCTTGCTGGGTGCTGTGCTGATGTGGCAGGCCAGGCAACCCGCGTGGATCGAGACACTGGGTCAGAACGTCTGGCGCAAAGCCCGACCGGCGCTTGTTCGCATGGGGCCACGCGCTCCTGTGGTGCTGGGCGTCGCGTGGGCACTGATGCCCTGCGGCCTGCTGTATTCAGCGCTGCTGGTGGCCTCGTTGTCGGCCAACGCACTGGAAGGCGCCGCCATCATGGCACTGTTCGCACTGGGGACCTCGATCTCGCTGACAGCTGGTCCCTGGTTGCTGCTGCGCCTTCGCCAGGCAAGATCGGGCGCATGGGGCATCCGGCTGGCGGGTTTTGCCCTGGCCGTCACGTCGGGGTGGGCCCTTTGGATGGGCATCACGGATCCCACCGGTTTGTGGTGTGCGTGATCAAGTCGTTCGCCGGGTGGGTAAAGTGGCCAGCACAAGGCCCAGGAGGGCAATGCCAAATGCCAGCACCTGAACACCACTGAGACGTTCACCCATGAACATCACGCCGATGGTGGCAGCGCTGATCGGAAGCATCACAGTGAACACGCCCGCCTGTGACGCCGGCACTTTTTTCAGACCGGTCATCCACAGCCAGACCGTCCACACGCTGGCTGCGAGCCCGTAGAACAGCAGCAACCCCCAGACCGGAAGGCTCACGGCACTGAAGTCAAATTGCCATGCAGCCCACATGCCGAATGGGGTGACCAGCGCAAAACCCCAAAGGTTGATGATGGCTGAAATGCGTTTGGGCCCCAGCCCATCTGTCAGGCGTTTGCCGATCACCACATAGGCGGCCTCGCACACCACCGCAGCAAACACCAGCATATTGCCCAGCAGCGCGCGGTTCATGCCAAACATGGCGGCCGCATCGGGGCTGGATACGGAGGTTGGCACCCCTTTCTGTAGCGAGAAAAGTCCGATCCCGACGGCCGCGCAAGCAATGCCGGCGGCACTGCGTCGCCCGATGCGTTCCTTGAGGAAGAGCCAGCTCAGCAATGCAACAACCGCTGGAATGGAGGACATCACCACACCAGCGGCCACGGCGGTTGTCATGCTGACGCCAAACAGCATGCAGATTGAAAACAGGAAGTTGCCCAGAAACGACTCCAGGAACAACAGTCTCTTCGTGTGCGGCGCTATCCGAGGCTCGTCGGCTGGCTTCTTCAACCATCGAAACATCGCAATACCGCCAATGCCAAACCGCAACCAGGCCAGCAGAAACACCGGGAACACGAGCACCAGTGGCTTTGAGAGCGCCACATAGCTGCCAACAAGAGACATGCTCAGGGCAAGGCATGCGTAGGCCCACCAGCGATTCATGGGTAATGGCGAATTTGAGTTGGAAGAGGTTCAGGGCACCGAATCATGCCCTACCACCCTGGGAGGGCGACTTCTGCTGTGCTTTGGCGCAGTTTTTTTCCAGACACATCGTGGCACGGTGTGTCTGGCTCGGAATCCCACATTGAGGAAAAACATTTTCTTAATGTGAAAAACAAAAATGGTGCGATGCAAAAATATTTCTTGATATGAGAGAAATGATTTCTTAATGAGAAAAGAAGGCCAAATACCGTTGATTTTTAAGAGAAAAATATATGTCTTATATAAGACACAAGAGCTATGAAAAGTCTTCTATAAGACTTAAAGTTCTCACATCGGCACCGCTCTTGCAATGCGGTCTTCCGAACCATCCACATCAACCTCACGGAGCACTCCATGCCTCAATCCCTCACCGAGCAACTCAGCCGCGCACAGCAAATCGAAGCCCTGGAAAAAGACTGGGCCACCAACCCGCGCTGGAAAGGCGTGAAGCGCGGTTACTCCGCCGCCGATGTCGTGCGCTTGCGCGGCAGCATGCAGATCGAGCACACGCTGGCCAAGCGCGGCGCCGAGAAGCTGTGGGACAAGGTCAATGGCGGCTCCAAGAAAGGCTATGTGAACGCCTTCGGCGCGATCTCCGCCGGCCAGGCCATGCAGCAGGCCAAAGCGGGCCTTGAAGCCGTGTACCTGTCGGGCTGGCAAGTCGCCGCCGACGGCAACACCTCCGAAACCATGTACCCCGACCAGTCGCTGTATGCCTACGACTCGGTGCCCACCATGGTCCGCCGCATCAACAACACCTTCAAGCGTGCCGACGAAATTCAGTGGGGCCGTGGTATCGAGCCGGGCAGCCCGGAGTTCATCGACTACTTCCTGCCCATCGTGGCCGACGCCGAAGCCGGTTTCGGCGGTGTGTTGAACGCCTTCGAATTGATGAAGAACATGATCGCCGCCGGTGCCGCAGGCGTGCACTTCGAAGACCAGCTGGCCGCCGTGAAGAAGTGCGGTCATATGGGTGGCAAGGTGCTCGTGCCCACGCAAGAGGCTTGCGAAAAGCTGATCGCCGCGCGCTTCGCCGCCGACGTGATGGGCGTGTCCACCATCGTGCTGGCCCGCACAGATGCCGAAGCCGCCAACCTCATCACCAGCGACCACGACGCCAATGACAAGCCCTTCCTGACCGGCGAGCGCACGCAAGAAGGCTTCTACCGTGTCAAGAACGGCCTGGAGCAAGCCATCAGCCGCGGCATCGCCTACGCACCCTATGCCGATCTGGTGTGGTGCGAGACCGGTGTGCCCGACATCGGCTTCGCCCGCGAGTTCGCCCAGGCCGTGCAGGCCGCCTGCCCAGGCAAGCTGCTGTCGTACAACTGCTCGCCTTCCTTCAACTGGAAGAAAAACCTCAACGACAAGCAGATTGCCTCGTTCCAGGAAGATCTGGCCGCGCTGGGCTACAAGTACCAGTTCATCACGCTGGCCGGTATCCACATCAACTGGTTCAACACCTTCCAGTTCGCCCACGCCTACGCTCGCGGCGAAGGCATGAAGCACTACACCGAGATGGTGCAGGAGCCCGAATTCGCTGCACGCGAAAAAGGCTATACCTTCGTGTCGCACCAGCAGGAAGTGGGCGCAGGTTACTTCGACGACGTGACCACCGTGATCCAGGGCGGTTCTTCCAGCGTGAAGGCCTTGACTGGCTCGACCGAAGAAGAGCAGTTCCACTAACGTCTCATATCCGCCCCCGTGCGGTGTGTAGCGATGAGAGCCCGGGCTGGCCCCGGGCTTTTTTTGTCGCTGGGCCGCCCCAAGACAAAAATGTCCCCCTGGGGGGGCAGCGACGCGCGCAGCGCGGGAGCGTGGGGGCCACATTTTTGTGGGAAAATCCAGGCTTCTTTGAACACTGCAAGAGCGAGAAAGGCAATCTGGTTATGACACCGCGAACTCAGGATATCTTCCTCCTGGCCTTGTAGGGCCTGCAGTTCGCGCCTGCCCGATTTTTTCTCCCCCACACCAGCGCGGCCCATGCCGCGCTTTTTGTTTTCTGGATCACCCCATGTTGCACATTACGCTCCCAGACGGTTCCCAACGCGAATTCCCAGGCCCGGTCACCGTCGCAGAAGTGGCGGCTTCGATTGGCAGTGGTCTGGCCAAGGCCGCGCTGGCCGGCAAGATTGATGGCAAAGTGGTTGACACCAGCTTTCTCATCGCGCAGGACAGCCCGCTGTCTATCGTCACTGCCAAGGATCCGGATGGCCTGGAAGTGATCCGGCACTCCACCGCCCACTTGCTGGCGTATGCGGTGAAGGAGTTGTTCCCCGATGCACAAGTGACCATCGGCCCCGTGATTGAGCACGGCTTCTTCTACGACTTCTCATACAAGCGACCCTTCACGCCCGAAGACCTGGTGGCGATCGAGAAGCGCATGACCGAGCTGGCCAACATGGACGAGCCCGTCGTGCGCCGCGTGCTGCCACGTGATGAGGCCGTGGCGCACTTCAAGGGCATGGGTGAGCACTACAAGGCCGAGATCATCGCCAGCATCCCGAGCAATGAAGACGTGTCCCTCTATCGTGAAGGCGCGTTCGAAGACCTTTGTCGTGGCCCGCACGTACCCAGCACCGGCAAGCTCAAGCACTTCAAGCTGATGAAGGTGGCTGGCGCCTATTGGCGCGGCGACCACCGCAACGAAATGTTGCAGCGCATCTATGGCACTGCCTGGGCCACCAAGGACGAGTTGCAGCAGCACCTGTCCATGATCGAAGAGGCCGAAAAGCGCGACCACCGCAAACTGGGCCGCGAGCTCGACCTGTTTCATCTGGATGAGCACGCCCCTGGACTGGTTTTCTGGCACCCCAAGGGCTGGACGCTGTGGCAGGAGGTGGAGCAGTACATGCGCCGCGTCTACCGCGACAACGGCTACCAGGAGGTCAAAGGCCCGCAGATCATCGACAAGTCGCTGTGGGAGAAGACCGGTCACTGGGACAAGTACCGCGATGCCATGTTCACCACCGAGAGTGAAAAGCGCGACTACGCCCTGAAGCCCATGAATTGCCCGGGCCACATCCTGATCTACAAGCAGGGCATCAAAAGCTACCGCGATCTGCCCTTGCGTTACGGTGAGTTCGGCCAATGCCACCGCAACGAGCCCAGTGGCGGCCTGCACGGCATCATGCGTGTGCGCGGGTTCACGCAGGACGACGGTCACATTTTCTGCACCGAAGAGCAGATCCTGCCCGAATGCCTGGCCTACACCACACTGTTGCAGAAGGTGTACGCCGATTTTGGCTTCAAGAACATCATTTACAAAGTGGCGACGAGGCCAGAAGCGCGCATCGGTTCAGACGAGGTATGGGACAAGGCCGAACATGCGCTCATGGAAAGCCTTCGTGCCTCCGGATGCGAATTCGAGATCGCGCCGGGCGACGGTGCTTTCTATGGACCGAAGATCGAGTACACGCTCAAAGATGCGATCGGTCGGCAGTGGCAGTGCGGCACCATGCAGGTCGATTTCTCGATGCCAGAGCGCCTCGATGCCGAGTACGTGGGCGAAGATGGTGCGCGACACCGACCCGTGATGCTGCACCGTGCCATCGTGGGCAGCATGGAGCGGTTCATCGGCATCCTCATCGAGGAGCACGCTGGCGCGTTACCTACCTGGCTGGCCCCGGTGCAGGTAGCGGTGCTCAATATCACCGACTCTCAGGCCGAATACTGTCGCGAAATCACCAAAGCGTTGCAAAATCAAGGGGTTAGGGTGGTTACGGACCTGCGCAACGAGAAAATCACGTATAAAATACGGGAGCACGCGTTGCAAAAGCTACCTTTCATCCTTGTCGTGGGCGACAAGGAGAAAGAGGCTGGCGCCGTGGCTGTGCGGGCTCGAGGTAACAAAGACCTCGGTGTCATGCCGCTGGAAGCCTTTTCCAAACTCATTGCGGCAGACGTTTCATCCAAAGTTTGATATCAAACGCTCCGGTTGATGCCCCCGCTGCTGCGGCACTCTGCGTGTGCACCAAGGCGACCAAATGGTCGCCACTTACATTAATTTGCCCACATAAAGGATTTCGCCATAGCTACCAACTTTCGCGACCGCCGCCAACGTGAAGAGCGCGCGCACAGATTGAACCGTGAAATCATGGCACCTGAGGTTCGCCTCAACGGGCCTGAGAATGAACCACTGGGAATCGTCAGTCTGCAAGAAGCGCTGCGCATGGCCGGTGAGCTGGACGTGGACTTGGTCGAGATTGCGGCCACTGCCATTCCTCCGGTGTGTCGATTGATGGACTACGGCAAGTTCAAGTACCAGGAGCAAAAGAAGGCAGCCGAGGCAAAAGCCAAGCAAACTGTCATCGAGATCAAGGAAGTCAAGTTCCGGCCGGGCACCGACGACGGTGACTACAACATCAAGATGCGCAACATTCGCCGCTTTCTGGATGATGGAGACAAATGCAAGATCACGTTGCGCTTTCGAGGCCGCGAGATCACGCACCAGGAACTTGGCTTGGCGTTGTTGAACCGGATTCGAGACGAGCTGGCAGACTCCATTGTGGTGGAGCAGTTTCCCAAACTCGAAGGGCGCCAGATGATCATGATGATTGCGCCGGGTCGAAAGAAGGCCGGCGGGGCGGCGGTGAAAGCGGCAGCAGAGCCCGTGGCCGAGAAGCCCGCGGCTTGATGGAAAAAAGGATTGGGCGGGCAGGGTAGTCTCCTGCTGGCCTGAGGAGTCGGCCGAAATGCCGGCGACCGAACTAGGAGGGCCGAAAGGTCTTCCTTAAAAAGTGGCTCGGGGCCAACAAGTCCGCGGAAGGTTCGCGGCGCCTCACGAGCACAAATGAAAAAGGAGCATGAATATGCCCAAAATGAAGACCAAGAGCAGCGCGAAGAAGCGTTTTCGCGTTCGTCCCGGTGGCACCGTCAAGCGCGGTCAAGCCTTCAAACGTCACATTCTGACCAAGAAGACCACCAAGAACAAGCGCCACTTGCGTGGAGCAGTCACTGTGCATGAGACCAACATGGGTCACATGGCGCAGATGCTGCCCGGCATGGGTATTTGATCAACGACGAACAGGAGAACACACATGCCTCGCGTCAAACGTGGTGTCACGGCTCGCGCCCGACACAAAAAAGTACTGGCTCTGGCCAAAGGGTTCCGTGGCCGTCGCGGTAACGTCTTCCGCATCGCCAAACAGGCGGTGATGAAGGCGGGGCAATACGCCTACCGTGATCGTCGCACCAAGAAGCGCGTCTTCCGTCAGTTGTGGATTGCCCGTATCAACGCCGGTGCTCGCGCATGCGGCCTGACGTACAGCCAGTTTGCCAACGGTCTGAAGAAGGCTTCGATCGAAATCGACCGCAAGGTTCTGGCCGATCTGGCCGTGAACGATCCGGCTGCCTTCGGCAGCATCGTGGAGCAAGTCAAAGCCAAGCTGGCCGCTTGATTCACGACAGGGATGCACCTCGGTGCTTCCCGGTCGCTCAAAGGGGTTGAGGCTTGAGGGAATTCCCTCGGTGGCTTCAGCCCCTTTTTTGTTGACATCGATTTCAAGTAAACACATGAATGAGCTGGACGCACTGGTAGACAACGCCCGAACAGGGTTTTCACAAGCTACCACCCCTGCCGACCTGGAAAACGTCAAGGCCCTGTACCTCGGCAAGACCGGCCGAATTACCGAGCTGATGAAGGGCATGGCAGCGCTTTCGGTTGAAGAGAAAAAAAGCCGGGGCGCAGCCATCAATCTGGCCAAGCAAGCCGTTGAGGCAGCCCTCACCGAGCGCCGTCAGGCACTGGCCGACGCTGAGCTCCAGATCCAGCTGAAGGCCGAGGCGCTGGATGTGACATTGCCAGGGCGCCAGCGCGGGCAGGGCGGCTTGCACCCGGTGAGTCTTACCCTGGAGCGCATCGAAGCGATCTTTGGCTCGATGGGTTTTGAAGTGGCCGAGGGCCCTGAGATCGAATCCGACTGGTTCAACTTCACCGCGCTCAACACGCCAGAAGACCACCCAGCGCGTTCCATGCATGACACGTTCTACGTGGAAGGTGGCAGCGAAAAGGCGCCCAACCTGTTACGGACCCACACCAGTCCGATGCAGATTCGCCATGCGGTGCAACACGTCAAGCGCCATCGTGCAAACCTTGATGCGGGTTTACCGATGCCAGAAATTCGTGTCATCGCTCCTGGACGCACTTACCGTGTGGACAGCGACGCCACGCACTCACCCATGTTCCACCAATGCGAAGGCCTGTGGATTGGCGAGAACGTGAGCTTCAAAGACCTGAAATTTGTCTTCACCGACTTTTGCCGCACATTCTTTGAGTCGGAAGATCTGGTGTTGCGTTTTCGCCCCAGTTTTTTCCCGTTCACCGAACCCAGTGCCGAGATCGACATCCAGTTTCAAGAGGGACCACTCGCTGGACGTTGGCTCGAAGTCGCGGGGTCGGGGCAGGTGCATCCGAATGTGGTCCGCAACATGGGCCTGGATCCTGAAAAGTACATCGGATTTGCCTTCGGCATGGGCCCGGACCGGCTGACCATGCTGCGTTACGGCGTGAACGACCTGCGCCTGTTTTTCGACGGCGATGTCCGTTTCCTTGC
Source organism: Hydrogenophaga sp. (assembly GCF_030651625.1). Taxonomy (GTDB): domain Bacteria; phylum Pseudomonadota; class Gammaproteobacteria; order Burkholderiales; family Burkholderiaceae_C; genus Hydrogenophaga. Next base: position 144,054 of record NZ_JAUSCF010000031.1, read on the forward strand.
CCAGTTCCGCTAGCGCATGTTCATACCTGCGACGCTTCGCTTCATTCCCTCGAGGGGACAACACCGGCAGCCTGGCAACGCAGGCTCTGTGGTGAGTCGGACCCTAGCCCTTGCTGCGCCCCCGTACTGAGTCGTTTCATGCAATTTCCTGAATCCTGGCTACGCGCCTTCTGCAATCCGCCCCTCACCAGTCAACAACTGGCCGACACCTTGACCATGGCCGGTCTGGAGGTTGAAGCGCTCGAACCGGTCGCGCCGCCGTTTTCCCACATCGTCGTGGGTGAAATCAAAGCTGCAGAGCAACACCCCAACGCCGACCGCCTTCGGGTGTGCAAGGTGGACGTGGGGCAAGGCAATCTGCTCAACATTGTGTGCGGTGCGCCCAATGCCCGCGTTGGCATCAAGGTGCCTTGCGCCTTGGTGGGGGCAGAGCTGCCGCCAGGCGAGGACGGCAAGCCGTTCCTGATCAAGCTGGGACAGCTGCGAGGCGTCGAAAGCCAGGGCATGCTCTGTTCGGCGCGCGAGCTCAGGCTGAGCGAAGACCATGGCGGATTGCTGGAGCTACCGGCTGATGCGCTGGTGGGCCGCAACATCCGCGAGCAGCTTCAGCTGGATGACATGCTGTTCACCCTCAAGCTCACACCCAACCTTGCCCATTGCCTGAGCGTCTACGGCATTGCGCGGGAGGTGTCCGCATTGACGGGTACACCAATGAAGGAGCCGGAATTTCCAGTGATGTCCGTGTCCTTGCAAGAGCGGTTGCCGGTGACCGTGAGTGCGCCCGATTTGTGCGGACGCTTCACCGGCCGCATCGTGCGCGGCGTGAACACCCGTGCCACCACGCCCACCTGGATCGTCGAGCGTCTGGCGCGCTGCGGTCAACGCAGCGTCTCGCCGCTGGTGGATATTTCCAACTATGTGATGTTCGAGCTGGGGCGCCCTTCACATATTTTTGACCTCGACAAGATCCACGGCGGCCTGCAGGTGCGATGGGGACAAGAAGGCGAGACACTGAAACTGCTCAACGGCAACACCGTTGCGGTGGACGCCCAGGTGGGCGTGATCGCTGATGAGCAATCTGTGGAATCGCTGGCTGGCATCATGGGCGGAGACTCGACTGCTGTGTCTGACGACACACAGAACATCTACATCGAGGCTGCCTTCTGGTGGCCCAAGTCGATCGCCGGGCGCTCGCGCCGCTACAACTTTTCCACCGACGCCGGTCACCGCTTCGAGCGCGGCGTGGACCCGTCGACCACCGTCGAGCATGTCGAGCGCATCACGCAACTGGTCCTGGAAGTGTGCGGTGGACAGGTCGGCCCGGTCGATGACCACGTGGTCAACCTGCCGGTGCCCATGCCGGTCACGCTGCGCGTGGCGCGTGCGGTCAAAGTGATTGGCATGCCGCTTACCCAGGTTCAGTGTGTTGACGCCCTGCGCCGCCTGGGACTGGCGCTGCAGGAGGGCAACGGGACAATCACGGTCACGCCACCATCCCACCGTTTTGACATCCAGATCGAGGAAGACCTGATCGAGGAAGTCGCACGTGTGGTGGGCTACAACGAGCTGCCCGAGACGCCGCCGCTGGCACCGATCACCGCCAAGGTCCGGTCTGAAGCGAAGCGCGGTCCATTTGCAGTGCGTCGAGTGCTCGCCCAACTGGGTTACCAGGAAACCATCAACTTCAGCTTTGTGGAGGAGCGCTGGGAGCGTGAACTGGCTGGCAACGCAGATCCCATCCGGCTGCTCAACCCCATTGCCAGCCAGATGAGCGTGATGCGCTCGTCATTGCTCGGTAGCCTGGTGTCGGTGCTCAAGTTCAACCTTGATCGCCGCGCAGAGCGGGTACGGCTGTTCGAAGTCGGACGGGTGTTTCGAAAGGACGCTTCTATCGCGGCAAGTGACACCGCCGTGGCAGGATTTGATCAGCCAATGCGCGTCGCCGGCCTTGCTTTTGGCTCCGTAGAATCCTTGCAGTGGGGACTGATCGAACGCCACGCAGACTTTTTCGATGTAAAGGGCGACGTGCAGGCACTGCTCGCGCCATGGACACCGGAGTTTCGCGCCTGCGAGCACCCGGCATTCCATCCGGGTAGAAGTGCCGCCGTCTGGCTGCATGACCAATGTATCGGCCATGTGGGTGAGCTGCATCCACGCTGGCGCCAGACTTACGAGCTGCCGCTCGCAGCTGTCATGTTCGAGCTGGACCTCAATGCTGTGCTGAATCGGCAGGTCCCTGTTTATCTGCCGGTGAGTCGATATCAGTCTGTCCAACGGGACCTGGCGATTGTGGTGAAAGAAAGTGTGACCCACGCTGCCATCATGGAAGCCATTCATGCTGCAGAGAGCCCTTGGCTGCACGATGCACTGCTGTTTGACGTCTACCGACCCAAAAAGCAGGCTGTTCTGGGGGATACCTTGACCGGAGGGCTGGCAGCAGACGAAAAAAGTCTGGCGGTGCGACTGGTGCTCAAGCGTGACGACGCTACACTGACCGAAGAGGCGATTGAATCCAACGTGAAATCGGTGCTGGGCTCGCTTCAGGAAAGGGTGGCAGCCCGACTTCGTACATGACTGATGGATCGAGAGGATGGAGGATACCCGCATGGAGCTAGCTGTTGAAAGTCTGGAAACCCCCGCGCTGACCAAGGCGCAGCTGGCCGAAATGCTGTTTGATCAGATCGGGCTGAATAAGCGCGAGTCGAAAGACATGATTGACGCATTTTTCGACCTGGTGACGGACAGTTTGGTCGAAGGGGATGACGTCAAGATCTCCGGTTTCGGGAATTTCCAGATTCGAACCAAGGCCCCTCGTCCGGGGCGCAATCCACGCACGGGTGAGCCGGTGAAGATAGATGCCCGCAGAGTGGTTACATTCCACGCCAGTCCGAAGCTCAAGGAGCAGGTGCAAACAGCCGTCATCGGAGGGTAGATCCATAGGCTTCAGGCGCATATGGGGATCGAAAGGCGTCCAACGACTGGTTGCACGCTCTGGAAGCACAGTGAGTGCCATCGAAAAGACGGCAGAGCATGCCGTTTGCAACACTTTCGAGACATTTTTGCCTGCCTCTGCACACGACGGGCTCTGTTAGAGTAAATTTCAAGGTTCGGTCTGTACCGCCTTGATTTTCATGGAAAAAACGCTCCCATCTATCCCGGCCAAACGCTATTTCACTATTGGCGAAGTGGGGGATTTGTGCGGCGTAAAACCTCACGTGCTTCGGTATTGGGAGCAGGAATTCACCCAACTGCGTCCAATGAAACGCCGGGGGAATCGCCGTTACTACCAGCACCACGAGGTGCTCATGATCCGGCGGATTCGTGAGCTTTTGTACGACCAGGGCTTCACCATCAGCGGGGCCCGCAACAAGTTGCAGGAAATCGTGCAAGCGGAGCGCGAGCAACGTCGACACGACGACAGCGAGCCTATCGAGGTGATCGAACTGACGGTCAATGGGAGTGGAGAAAATGAGGACGCAGTCTTGCCCGCCCAACTTCACAATCGGCTGGACTCGGTCGCAAGGAATGGCTCATCGTTTTCTCTTGTCCATGAGGTGCGCAGAGAGTTGCTCGAAATTCGCGAACTCCTCAGACATCAGGTCTGAAACCCAAATATTGCAGGCTATAATTTATGGCTTGTCGGCGTGTAGCGCAGCCTGGTAGCGCACTTGCATGGGGTGCAAGGGGTCGCGAGTTCGAATCCCGCCACGCCGACCAAAAACGCAGAGAGCCCGGAGTTTCACGACTCCGGGCTTTTTTGTTTTTTTCGCTCCGAAATGCGAAAAAACCCAATGAAATCAACAGATTTCGGCCCTCTTCAGATTCGGGTGAGTCCATCCCACAAGCGCTGAAAAAAGTGGCAGAGTGGTCCTCAGTGGTCTCGGGTATGCGACAAAATTGCGACAAAACTTGTTTATCGCACAGGTCTCTATGCCGCATTGCGGCAGTCAGGGTCGGTACAAAGCGGGTCGTTCGACCACCGTTGGACCATAATGGAGTTCAGCTATCTGGGTCGGATATCGTCGCTCGCCGCAGGGGCCGTATTTGCTGCGGTCGCCAACCCCCGAAGCTCGATTTGTGTGGTCCTGGTCAAGGAACCTGCAATCGGTGTGCAGGGTATCGTAGGAGACCTGCGAGGCTTGTTCCGCCAGTCCAGTGCGCACGCGACCCACTGGCGGGTAGCTGAGAAACTTGCGCGTTGGCGCAATGCGCCCCTCCACGCGCTCGAGGAAGCCGGCTTCGGTAAGCCGGCCCACAACAGCGAAGACCTAACCAGACGACGACAGACACAGCGTGCCTGCCAGCTTGGCCTTGCCAGGGAAGGCCTTGTGGCGACGCCGGTGGGTCCGCAGGGCGGCTTGAAAGTCTGTTCGATACGAATACGTTATGGACATACTGTCCGTCGTTCAAGATGTTTAAGCGTTCAAGCGTCTTCGCTTTGCGCTTGGTACTTCTTCATCGGCTCATGTCAGCCGACTCAATCGCCTAGCAACGCCGTTGGCACGTAGCGTCCAGCAACCCAGTCGTACAGCTGCAAGCGGCAGACGCCATTGAGCCGGTGGCCCAGCATCATCGCGAAGTGCGATGGTCCTTTAATGAACAAGTGAATGACCTCAAGGCGATGACGGCTGCGGAACGAGACGAGAGCAGCCTTGGTCTCAGCTACAGCCTTATTCATCGTGGCGATTCCGTCGACGGCGCGAGCGCTGACGAGATGCAGTGCATGGCCGCTGGCAAGGTTGGCGGCAATCCCCGCTGTAACGTCGTTTGCCATCCCGGTAGGGAAGGAAATGGTGGCCACGCCCTCAGCGCCAGCGCCAGCGCCTTGGACAGTCTGAACAGAGAAAAACTGTTCAACTCCTTGTGAGTGGTCGTCGGTGCGCATACGCCCGCCGTTGTGCTCGACATCCAGGATGAAGCCTCGTGTAGCAGAGAAGACGAATCCGAGCGTGCATGCGAGCGACATTCGCTGCTTGGCTGACAGAGCTACAGCAGCCCGCTGCCGGCTTTGTCGGACGAACGTGCCAATCTCCTCGAGCCTTTCCTGGGCTCTCCACCAGTCCTCGGCGGACAGGCAATCTCGACCAGGACCGTTGAATGCTGTGGCATCAAGCCCCAATGCAAACGGGGGTACTCTGCCGTCCAGGTGCAGCGGCGTGGGCGTCTGGGCCCATAGGCTCGCATCTCGCCCCAGCACCTTCGAGAGTGCGGCTTCGATTTCAGCTCGATGGACTGGCTGACGGCTGGAGCGTGAAACCAACTCAAGGCACATCAACCTGAAGGCGGCGATATCGCTACTGCGCAAGTCCAGCGACGGCAGGTGCTTCGTCAACTCACCTTGGAAAGCAGACTGGGCACTCTCATCAGCATACGTCTCGAACGCGACATGACCGAGGATGAAGGTCATCATCTCTTCGGACAGCCCCTTCTCAATGCCCCAAGCGATGATTTCCTCATGCGAGCCAGTTAGCATCGGCGATGTCGCGTCGTAAGACCGGCCAACTCCGCGCACCCGTCCCACCATCTCGACCAACGGAGAAGTCCTCGAGTTGAAGTCCCGACACACTAGGACGAACCTTGGAAATTCCGCTGGTGATGTGTCGAAGACCTTCTTGAACTGCTCGATTTCCTTCCAGAAATCGCCCCAGGACAGTGCGGCACCTCCCTTGGCTTCGATGAACGTTCGGACCGTCAGACCGCCGCCGCCGAAGTAGCAAATCTCCACGTCACCCGTCGCTTCGCTCACTACATGGCTGAACGCAGGTTGGAAGAGAAAAAGGGGAAGGTTTTGCAAGACGTAGGCGTCCTGATAGCCAAAGCCATCGCGGGCCGTATCGCCACCTGTTGATTCAGGCGCAAGCAAACTAGCCTTCATGTCGTCAGCCTTCCAGGTCAAGGAATGAGGGATGGACGCTGCCATCAGGCAGGTAGGTATGAACGCTACCTTCGAGCTCAGTGGAGTTCAGGCGAACGACCATCAGGACCACGAAGTTCGCGCCGACGCTTCGGTCCGTGACAAGCGCGCGCATGCTGGCATGGTCTTGCGTACTTGGTTGCACGCTGAATAGCGGATGCGAGTGCCACTCACCCAGATAGTTGAAGCGCTGGTAATCGTTGCCGTGCGCTTGGCAGTAGCGCTTGATGGCACCAACCACGCCACCGAGGTGCCGCACAAAGAAGGCGACCGCACCCGGCCGATGCACAGTGAGACGTCGAACGACAAAGTGGTTTGGCCCGACATGCTCTCCCATCAGCACGCCGCCGCACTCTTTGTGCCCAGCCCGTCTCAGCGCTGCTTCTAGCACGATGCGCACGTCAGCCGGCAGCGTTACTCGAAGCACCCGCAGTCTCCAGTACAGCCTCGGTAAGCTCGTCCAGGGCTGCAACTTCATCAGCAGTCAGCTCAGGAAGCTCGACGGCAGCAACAGGTGGGGGACAAGCGATGGGAATGGTGTCAAAGGGGGCCCGAAACTCCCAGAATTTCTTGAATCCAATGAGGTACGCCCCAACAGGGTATTCAGACTCTTCGCGGCAGACGGCATCAATTGCGAACGCCGTCATGGACGCCGCCAGGGAGCTCACCTCGGTATCCCCTGCAACAAGCGCGCCCTCATCAGTTTCGAGCCCATAACGCTTCGCCTGGAAGCGCGGCGCGTCAGCCATGTCACTCATCACGCCGTAGATGTGCGCGCGGGTGGCGAGGGGGTCAGAGTCGCGCCCTGGTCGGCTCCTAGCCATCATCGCGCCGACACCGCCTGCGAAGACCTCTCCCCATACGAGCGAGACCCTTTCGCCGCATAGTGCCGCAAGCGTCACGAAGGCGTCGGAGCTTGCGGTTGCGTCAATCACAAGGTCACTGTGGCAGATGACATCCGCCAGGAGCGAGGCAACCTCTGGATTCTCCTGACCACCAACTTCGAAGTCGAGGGGCGTAACCTTTGCATCAGTCGCCACTTCCTTTATGCGCTGAGCCAAGCTGGCGACCTTGGCGAAGCCAAGGTGTCGAGTGTCGAGTTCGTTGCGGACGAGGTTCTGCGGCATGAGGACGTCAGCGTCAATCAGTACGAACTGACGCACTCCCGACCGGGCCAACGAAACGGCAATCTTGCTGCCAAGCGACCCCGCGCCAATGACTGTGATTCGCTTGCTCGCGAGCTGAGCAAACTCTGGAGGCAGTCGGTCGGTATCGCTATCGCGCGCGTCAATGACAGCCAGTTCGGTTAGTTCTCCGGTGTCGGTAACGCGATATGCCCGAACGTTGCGCTCGCTGTCGCAGGCCACAACGGTCCTCATATTGAGGCGGTCTGGGCTGAGGGCGTGCGAGTTGGCAATGGCTCTCAGCGATTCGGCGGTTCTGAGGGTCTTGAGCTCAGGTCCGGACACGGCAAATACCCAGCCGTCCTCACTGGTAATCGAGTCGGTGCTGAGCACATCCTTGAGTGGTACTCGGTTGTCGGGGCCAACTGCAACCGGCACGCTCACGACAACGTCGTCAAGCTGGCGTCGAGCGACCCGAAGTTGAAGCCGCTGCGGAGCCTGCAGGTTTTCGAGCTGCTCCGCGAACTCACCTGTGACCAAAAATCGGCGCTTCTCGCCGCGGGCGATTTGGCCAAGGGTCAACTTATGCCGTGATGGTGCGGGCCCTACGCCGGGCAGGACAACCTGAAGCATCTCGCTGAAGAGAAGCTTGTAGGCACTGCGTAGCAACTCCGCGCCGGTGACGCTTGGGTCCCAGTTGTCAGGGCCTCGCTCAAGGCACAGAACCCCGTTTCCATATTGATGCCTACTCCAGGCCCCGTTGCTCTTCGGTCGAACATACGCCGGGACCTTCGGAAACAGTGGTGGGTAGACGAGCAAGCCATCGAACTCGAAGGTGGGCAGGCGAAAGGACACCTGCAGCCCCTTGGGTGATGTCGACCATTTCCCCAAGCTAAGCCACGTCTCAGCGCGGGCAATCTGTTCTATGCCCCGCTTCTCGCGGGCCATTCGTTGCGGCTGGTCCTGGAGAAGCACCATCAGGCGAAGCCGGCCGGCTTGTTAGGAAAGACGGGCGTCGAGGGGAACATCAGGCCTGCACCGACGGCGGGGCGAAGGAGCGAGCTGTTCGCGGCCTTCGATGACACGGATGCAGATGCAGGGAAGCGAGGCCCGAGGATGACTCGCCATTGCTTCAGCGCCTCATCGTCATCGGTTTCGTTCAGCGCTTTGCGAGCGAGACCTGCGTGCTCCTTGACCTTGTTGTAGAACTTCTTGAACTCCTCCACGGTGACGTTCGAGAACACGTTGTTGCCCGGCACGCCTGGGTCCTCCAGGTTCGGCACCGTGCCCAACAAGGCATGTCCGGCGTAGGCATCACGGATGGCCTCAAGGGTTTGTACAAACAGCTCTTCCCAGTTGGCCTCGGTGTAGCTCATGTGCTCTGCCACCAAGCACTCTAGGATGAAGCCCTTCGGCCGGCGCAGGTCAGAGAGGTGGCAGCGGCGCCACCACTTCACCAGCTTGACCAGTGGCTTAAAGCGGCCACCAGCATCGCTGTTGACCTGAATCGTCCAGTTCGTGTGTGCCGGCGGATTCGTGTCCAGCCAATCCTGGAGTTCGACGTCCGGAATAAGGTACGCGTCGCCGTTCTCAATGACCGGAACAACGTCCATGTCCACCGTCGCCAGAGTCACAGCGATGGAGCGGCGGTTGACCTTCAGGGCCTTGTAGCCGCCGTCGATGAGCGCCTGGTGAAGCGCGTCCAGGACGTCGTGCGGGTCGACATCTGCCGTGTGGCTGGTGACGACGATGATATCGACGTCCGGGCGCTGCAAGAAGCCGTCAATCTTCTGCGGGCGGATGGCGGTGTCCCGCTTGTACGAGCCCGACAGGAACGTCTCGACGTGCAGCTCAGAGAAGCTCTCGTCAGTGCGCAGAACCTCGCGCAGGGTGTTGTGGGCGCTGGAACACGCGCCGACTGTCGAAGGCGAGGGTTCGATTTCCGCCAGGAAGTCCCAAAACTGCTGCTGCGTAGTCATCGCGTGTACGTCCGGAAATTGTTGCTCAAAGGGCCGTGTTGTGGCAGAGTGTGTTGTTCTATCCAGACAACACGACCCAATAGGACCAGCCCAGGAGCCCACTCTAGCAAATCGACGCCCCGTTGTCTGGCTGGACAACAGTATAGTCAGTATGGTTACAAAGTGGAAGCCCCCGTTGGGTTCGGCTTGCGAGTTTTGCGTTTTACGGAGTTTTGATGGCACAGACCGGCTTAGGGACGGCGCTGCGCACCCTGCGAGAGCGACGCACGCTGTCGCTGCGGGAAATGGCGCAGCTATCCACCGTCGACCACGCGTACGTGCATCGGCTTGAGACGGGCGAGAAGACATCGCCGTCTGAAGAATTGGTCGCCAAGTTGCTGAAGGTGCTGAAGCCCAGCGACCGCGACGCCGAAATAGTGAAGTGGCTCGTGAGCCACCCTGATTGCGACCCAGACTTGGTGAGCTACGTGCTGGGCGAGGCAGACGTCAGCGTTGACGTCTTTGCCACGGCTGCCGGCGTTCGCCATCGCGGGAACGCCCGCCCTGACCCTGCGACGCTGATTGTGCGGGTCAGGCGCGCTTTCGAGGAAGACGAAGAGTAGCGAATGGACGAGGCGGAGGCTCAGCAACTAGCGCGCTCGTTCATCGCGGGTCTCGACATCTCGAATGTCCGCGATGACTTATCCGTGTACTTGAAGGCCGCCAATGCAAAGGTCATCGAGGAAGAGCTTGGCGAAGGAGAGTCCGGTACAACGATGACCCTGCCGAACGGCAAGCACATCATCACCGTCAACTCCTTGGAGCCGCTGGTGCGCCGTCGTTTCACCATCTGCCACGAAGTCGCCCACATCAAGCTCGGGCTGGGCTCCAGCCATGAAGAGGTTCCTGCCTGGGGATTTGCAAAGAGGCACCCAAACGAGGTGACCTGTGACACCTTCGCCGCTGAGCTCTTGATGCCATACACGCTGTGGCGCCAGCTTCTGCCGACTTCCGAGCCATTGCCCCAGGTCATTGAGCACATGGCGGCCGAGTTTCGGGTCTCGTTTCCTGCCGCAGCATCGCGATTTGCGACCCTGTCGGACGTGCCTTGCGCCTACGTGACCATGGAGCGCGGCATGGTCAGATATGCGGCAAGGTCAACCGCCCTTCGCAAGGCACGGGCGTGGATACCGCCTAAGTCACCAATACCGCCAGGCTCCGTGGCACACCGTCTTCGCGCCGCCGGCGTCAGCCAGACGGATACAGACGAAGTCGCGCAGGACGTCTGGTTTGAGAACTGGGACCAAGGGCTGGATATGGTGGAGCTAGCGCGCCACTACGCAAAGACCGACACGACGGTCGCACTTCTATGGTTCGATGAAGAGGACCTGCCAGAAGTTGAAACTACCCGCTTTGGAACCAGAGTCTTCGAAGACCAGGGCTTGGCGGAGCTGACTGGCGAACTGCCCTGGCCAGGAAAAAAATCTCGGCGCTGAAGCGCCTCTTGGCTACCGCGTCTTTGCAGGCCAAGGACCAGCTGGTTCGTCATCACCAGGCAGTACTGATGTCTTTTGCAGTTGGGTGGCCGGAGATGACACCCTTAGTGTCGCTATCTCCCTAGCGCCGCTACCACTGCCATCAATTTATCCTGAAGGCCACCTAGGGGTCATCGTAAGCCGTTGATTTGCAAAGATTTTGGCCATCAGCTGGATAACACTCTGCAGACGAGAAAAAGCCCCCTGGGCAGGGGGCTGGAATAATGTCAAAGTGCTCAGGATTTGAGAGCAGAGATAGCCTTTTCGATGGCAGTAGCCCACGCTTTTCCGGAAGCCTTCGGGTTAAGTTGAATCTCGACGGGTTCGCCATGTGGGGAGGGTATGGCGGTCTGGGAGGGCTTGTCTTTTGTCAGATAGACCTGGCCTTGCGCCGCTTCGAGCTGCAGAAGTACTGCGACGTTGAAGCCGGCGGGCCGCAGGGTGCTGTGTGAGTCAATCGACAGCCGAACGGGTTGTCGAGAAAAGCCTCCTGCTAGTACGAACGACCAGCCGCGGTTGCGCAGTTCGTGGAGTGTTTTCGCGAATGTTGACGAGGGGCCAACGATGGCGGACAGGGCTTCAAGCTTGCTTTGTTCTTCAATGGACAATGTGTTTCCTTGGGATGTAGCGGGGTCTACCTCTCGTATAGCACCCGTGTTTAAACCGCTTGCGGGCAGAGACCAGCTATCGGCTGCCTGGCGAAATTCTTTAGCCGAGGTCGTAGGCGCGAACGATGTTGCAGCTTCCGGCTGCTCGAATCCGTTTGCAATCGAGTGCTCCATGCCTGCGAAATACATATCCATGGCAGACGAGCTCGTCGTTCGCAACAACGGCAGACTCCATCGAAAAAACAGGCGAGCACTTGGCTCGCCTGTTTCAATGAGGGACGCTTAGACCGGTGAGGGTTTAGATATCGCCGTCGCGGTGGTCACGTATTGCCTCTGCTTCCGACTCGTCATGCAGCACCGCGGCCCGCTGGAGCCACTGAACTGTCTGCGGCAACTGGTGTAGCGCGAGGAAGTCGTGTCCGCTCACCTCGGAGTACAGCAGCACGAGCGCTCTGCGGGCCTCGAAGTTCAAGGTCTCAAGATGCTCGGGAAGCAGGACTCGAACCACTGGGTCGTTCGCGAGTCGCTGGAATGCGCGCTCGACCTGAACCTCGTCGGGCACGACTGGCCAGGCGAAATCTGACATTCTTATTTGGCCGGAGATGAGCATGACGACGACCGTGGGGACGGACAGGTAGCAGGCACAGGACCTTGCGAATTCCTGGCTGATGTGACTGACCTGCCGCATGGTGTTGCGAAGCTGGTAGAGATAGCCAGTTGTTACCTTCAGATGGCGCGCCAGTTCCTGGTGAGAGTGCCCACGTGTCATGGCTTCATCGAAAAGCCAGCCCATCAGTGGGCCACCGGGTGCGGCGTATAGGCGACGAACGCGAGATTCGCGTGTCTCGGTGTTTTCCAGCGCATCGGCGCAGAGTGTTGCAGGGGCAGTCGAGTTGTTCGAGGCGGTCGATTTCATGTGTGTTGTCCTAGGAGCACGCAATCCGTGCTCTTCGTATAGCAACCGCCTTTCCAAGGCCTCGGCCGGACCTCACCTCGCGCGACGTGTGGCGAAGCCGGCGTCCTGCAAAGCCCTCAGCAAGCTCTGTTCGCTGCCATCCACAGCAGCAAGAATCTCGGTCCATTGTCGAAACACCGGGGTGCTCCTGAACCCGCTTTTGGGGCCTCTTCCGTAGCGTCCCTGCCGCACGGCATGGCTTGCCGCATTGATGGCCTTGAGCGCTTCTCGCAGCGGCTCTGATGGTGCTGCGACGGGAGCGGTCGCACCGACGCTCATGACCTTCTCCAAAGCCGACTTCAATGTGGACTTCCTGGCCTCGGGGACCGCCGAAGATAAGCTGCATTCGGCAGCTTCATTGACCAGTCGAAGCGCCTCCTCAAGGCGCCAGACCGGGTCCGTTTCCCGAAGCTTCGCTTGCCGCAGTGCCGCCTCTTTTGCAATGCGAGCGGGTTGAATCACTTTGTGGTCGAGCTCACGTATCTCTGTGGGAGATAACTCGCGCTCTAGCTCTTCGGAGACTTCGGTCGTGTCGGCCGCAATGCTGCCGATGAAGTTCTGTCTCGTGTAGCCATGTGGTACCCCTGGTCCCCTGGGTACCCAGATGCTCCGGTAGAGCGAGATGCGAAGGCCGCGGCGTTTGAGATTCATTTCTTCTCCAGATGGGTTGTTGGACACCCGTATAGGCACCAGTGATATCGGGTGTGCATACCCATGGCCTTCGGACCGAGAATCAGTGACCGACAACGCCAGAACCCTGTGCCGGCAAGACGGCGGTGCCCAACCATCGATGGAGCGATTTCCAGTACGACCTGCCTGGAGGGAACCGGACGGCATCGCATCGAAAGACCAGCAGGCGGACGGGTCGGCGTCCAGCCGGCGCCCTGGACCTAGCCTTTGCAGCGTGTTCGGGGGAAGGTCAGACCCTGATGGGCAGCTGTGGGAAAGCAGTTGCTCGCGACTGGGACCGGCCCGGCGGTGCAAACCGCCGCCGTCCCCGCGCATGTCGACCTTGGTGCAGCCAGCGCTGCCTGGCAGCGCTGGACTGTGGCCGGGGTCCCAGGTCACGACCGATGGACAGCTGCTATGTCGTGTCCGGGGCAAGCCACGAAAGCAGGGCATGCCGAATGGACAGCTGCGCAAGCCGTCCCCGAAGAACGAGTGGCCTTGAAAGCGCGCCAACGGGACGGCGGCGGTTTGCACCGGCGGAGCCGGTCCGTTGATACAGAGGCCTTGGGTGTGCGTCGCGACGAAAACCTGACAGACGTGTGCCCCCGGCACACGAGGCAGACAGAGGGGAAAACACAGCTGCCCCATTCCCTCGGTCTGCCGTGCTGGCAACCCCCGTGAGCAGCAACGAAAGCACGAGTTGGCGTGGTGTGCCGGGTACTCCCGCTGGGTAGCGCGACCTATTGGTCGTTCGCTACACGGAAAAAGGTGCTGCCACCACTTCGATGGGCGAAGTCAGGTCCGAGCGGCAGCCGAAACCACTCCCCGAAGCAGCGCTACATGAAGCAAGACCACAGGGTGCAACGCCGCGCATCAGAGCCCCATAAGGGACCGACCACAGTGACCACAACACGGGGTCCCGGTGGTCCAACATCCGTCACCCCTGTGATGCAGGAGCCTGCATCACCATCCCTCAAGGTGCGGCATCCACCGAGGCGGGGATTGTCAGCCCGGGTGCACAGCGGCTCCCTGCAGACCCGTATCCGCATCCGAGCGTTATCTCTGGCGCATCGGTTCCGGGTGATTCGAACGATTGACATAGCAATCGCTTGCTTCCCCGAACGGCCGTTCAAGGCAGCCCTCACAGCCGCCCAGCGCGCAATGCGCGGGTTGGTGAAGGACGAACTGCTACGCCGTTACAGGACAGACCGGTTCCAGACCGTCTACGGCTTGACCGGTAAAGGGGTTGTATGGCTCGCTGAACACGACGTCGACGCCACCGCTTCGGTGCGTCGCGTGTCAGATATGACGAACCCCGAGCACCGCCTTTGGGCCCAGTTTCTGGCGCTGTGTTGCGAAGCCCGCGGCCTAACCGCGTACACAGAGCAAGAGCTGCTTCTCGTTCTCGCAAAGACTGAATCCTCTGGGCAAGCCGCACCCCAGGGTCTGCTGACTGTCAAGGCTCAGTCCAGCCGCGGGCAGAGAACGCTGGAGCTTCGCCCCGACGCCGTGGCAATCGAGTCGGATGGATTGACATGGTTCGAAGTAGACCGCAGTGCGCGCGGGGCGCAGCGCGCTTCCTCCCTGAAATCGCTCGTATTGGCCATAGGACGGAACACGCGACTGGGCGAGCGGCTGCGCCGGGTGATTGTGCTTACGCGAACACCGCGTATCGAGCATCGCGTGCTCGCCGCCTTGAACGCCCTGGCCAGCGAGTCAAGTGGCTACGCGCTGTGCGAGGGGCGCAGGGTGCTGCTGTCTTGTGGACCAGGTGCGTTCAGCGTCATTTGTACCGTCGAGCAGATGTTGGGGGATGGACGGACACAGCTGGTGGACGTACCTGTTGGCCACGTCATTGTTCAAGCGCTCCCGATGTGGCTACCGAAATTTCGTCTCGATGGCCGAGACGGTCACTCGTGCTCTGGCTGGCTTCCTGAGAACTACCTGCCATATCGACGTTTGCCTTCGATGAGCCCATGGCATCAGCCCGCCTCGCCCTTGCTGCGTAGCGACTGAACGCCGCCCTTGAACGGGCGTTGCTATACGCAGTGCGCACTAGAGCGCGAAAAGGAAAACCATGCAAACCATCGAGACCCTGCAACACGACCCAGCCCTGATTGACCCAACCAAGAGCTTTCTGTCGGAAGCAAGAATCATGGCACCGTACGAAGTGGCTGACGCATTCACATCCCGGGGGGATGAGCTTCCGCCGGAGCTAAAAGGACGTTGGAGCCTTTGCGGAGAGGCAACGGAGTCACTGTTCGATGTGACGAGGGAACTGCACCCCTCAAAGCTCGGTATTCGCCTCTCTGCCTTCACTTCGAACAGCGGCGGAGTCTATGCGGTGCTGACGCTTCAGATGCTGTTGCGTCAACATCGATTTTTGCTCCCTCTTTGGGACCTCGACGTCCTCTCGAGCATGCGGGGAGCTATCGAAGGAAAGCTGTGCTTCATGCTGGCCCGAGGCGGTTCGAACGAAGCCATTGTGTTCCCCAGCGAGTTCAAGCGGCACGATATCGAACCCCTGTTGGACCTGGTGGTACCTGCGGGGCAGGATACCGACGCGACACATCTCTCGCAGATGTGGGCGGCAGTACAGATGATTCAGCAGATGAAGGCCATTCCTGGCTTTGACAAAGACCGAGAGGTGGAAGAGGTGATGGTGTCGGTGGTGCCGCCCACGCACACCCTGAAACGCCTGTTTTCCGACAACTCTGTTCGGCACTGAACCCGTCGAAGGACCGTTCGCTATACGAGACGCAGCGAGCCTGTCGCTGCCGCAACCAAGGAAAATCAAAAATGCAATTTTTTGGCAACGTGGCTACCCAGCCTGAGAAAAAGATTTCGAAGACCAGTGGAAGGGTTTTTTACTCAATGAGGGTCGCTGAGGCTCAACGTGGGCAAGACGACAAGCCCACTTGGTACTCAGTGAACGTCATGAAAGAGCACATTCCGCATCTGGAGAAGGGCGACTTCGTCAAAGTGACGGGCAAGCTCAAGGTCGATTACTACCTCTCAAGAGAGGGCAAGCCCACCGGCACTCTGGTGGTTATTGCATTCGAAGCTGCGAAGATTTCGAAGCCCGTGGTGCAGGTTGCAGATACCACCCAGTAAAGGCCATAACCGGTTCGTTGATTCCATCCCCCCTGCATCTGCTGGGGGGATTTTTCTTGGTGGGACCAAACCACGAGGGGCTGTTACCTGGTTGATGCGCAGCTGTTTTCCGCGCGGAAAACGCCCCGACTCCTGATGGTTTTGGACGTGCAAACAACCCATAGCAGTACCCCGATTTACTCACGGTACCCTCCTTGCAGGTCCCTCGAGTAAGGGACCTCTACCGGTGGTGCACACGAAATAACAAACAGAACAAAGGGCCATGCACCCCATCCCTGGTCGGTTCCGGCAACATCTATCGTCTCTGAATCGACCGAAGATTTCCTGTGCGCATCCAACTGGCCTCTGACCTCCACCTTGAGTTCCTTGCTCGCGCGTTTCCCGGGCAGCGCACTCTTCTTCCTGCCCCAGACGCCGACCTTCTCGTCCTCGCTGGCGACATAGGCAAAGGCGCGGCGGCGATTGAACTGTTTGCCGACTGGCCTATGCCAGTGGTCTACCTCGCTGGCAACCACGAGGCTTATGGACACCGATGGGCAGAGGTCGTCGAGCAATGCAGAAGAGCCTCCGCTGGCACCTCGGTGCAGTTTCTTGAACGCAACGTGGCGATGCTTGATGGGGTGAGGATTCTGGGGTGCACGCTGTGGACTGATTACTGCCTCTTCGGGGCACAGGCACAGGAGCCGCACATGAACAACGCCCAGGCACGCTTGAATGACCACCGGCTCATACGCAATGCAGATGGCTCACTGTTCTCCCCGGCTGATGCCTTGCTCGAGCACGAGAGGTCGCGAGCGTGGCTTATTGCAGAGTTGTCCACGCCATTTGATGGCGTAACGGTTGTCGCAACGCACCACGCCCCGCATCCTGGGTCGGTGCACCCGAGGTATGCAGGGGACCCCTTGAACGCCGCTTTTGCAAGCGACCTCACCGAGCTCATGCCACATGCGCAGCTGTGGCTCCACGGGCATGTGCATGACTCGTTCGATTACACGGTGGAGGGGTGCCGGGTGGTTGCGAATCCCCGGGGATACGGTCGCAACATCGGCGCGGTATCGAGAGCCGAAGAACTTTTGTTTGAGAACCCGTCTTTCAAAGGCTCTCTCATTCTCGAGGTTTGAACATGCGCTGATTCCCGAGCGGATTCGAAACACCAACCGACAGCGGTCGGTCAGGTTTCGACGCACTCCTGAATACAGCCAGACGACGCACCACAGGTGCGTCCGTTGATGGCTGCGCATTCAGGAGTTCACCATGCACGTTCGTTTCAACAATGCGGCAGTTGCTATCGACAGCGCGACGCCCGACAGCGCAACGCTCACCCCACCGCATAAGCAACCTCGTCCTCGCGCATTGCCCGCACCGTCTTCTGTGCGTACTCAAACGCTCTGGGCGTCCCCTGCCTTGTCGCTGCGAAGCGGCAAGTTTTTTGGGGTACGGTTGCGCGGAGACAGCACGGAGGTTGCCGTGCTGAGACCGGGCGCAGACCAGCTGCAGTGGGTGCTGGCTGAAAGCGTCCTGACCGAGTATCAAGTTTCTGTATGGCTGCGGACCTCCCGCTTCAGCCCTTGAGGTCGTTGGACACAGGACCAGCCCCCTGGTTTTCATCAGCCGCTTCATGGCGCCCGACGGATGTCACTCCAGTCAGGGTTGACCAGCGAGTGTTCGGTTACCGATGCTTCTGCCCACAGGCGTCGTCGCTGCGTTTCTGAAGCGTCGACCTCGTAAAGGAATAAAACCGCCCGCTATAGGTCTTGCTGAGGGCTGTACCAGCCTTCAGCGGACCCGCGGTCCGTTGCTGCGTGTCCTTCTTGAATCAAATGGAACACGCATGGCACCCTTACACCTCTTAACGCTTGACCAGCTGGCAAGCATCCTCGGGCGCAGCCCCGAAACCATCCGAAAGGACCTCGTTCGCAACTCTGGCGCTGTACCACCCAGGTTGGTCATTCCCGGGACGCGGCTCCTGCGCTGGCGCGCGGTTGACGTGGAACGCTGGCTAGAGGCATGCAGCCACGTAGCGGGGAATAACCAATGAGCGAAGCACAAACTTCCTGCGGTCTGGGTAGACGCCTGAACATCGAATTTCTTCTGAAGAACGCTGCGCCGCCGATTGACTACGAGTAGCGTCCGACAGAGCTCCCTGATGAAAGTCGGTTGGTAAATAGGCGACGACTTCATCCCAAGATGTCGTGAGAGAGTCAAAGGGAGTGTGTTCTGTAATTGTTGAATGTGTCTGCTGGATTTGGTGAAGCAGAGTCACATCAGGCTCAGGTGGCTGAGGCTCAGGAACGGGTACCCATAAGTCCAACCCCGAGCCATCCTCGTCAGGGCTACTTTCGGCAGGTGCATCACAACTCGAAGAAGCGCTAGTCTCGAGGTGGAGGGCGGCAGTTTCTTTTTGCGATGGCGCTTCGTACTGTGACTGCTGGTCGCCTAGATGACCGTTGAATGGGTCAAGTAGCTTTTGAGTGTCGATGGCACCAGCGGCTTTCGCCAAATCAAATGCTGTTTGGCCGTCTTTGTCTTTAAGGTTAGGGTCTACCCCTGCCTGCAGCAGCAAAATGCACACTTCAATGTGGTTCCTGCGCGCTGCAACCATGAGCGCTGTGTGGCCGTTAAGGTCTCGACCCTCCAAAGGGTCTTTGCGCTCGATGTGAAGTCGAACGGATGACACGACTCCATGCAGTGCTGCTAACCTGAGCGCCGGATTGAGCAAAGCCGCATTGCGTGCAGATGTGAGCAAGCTCTTCTCATCCCCTCGGACGGCATGTTCGTTTTCCCTTTGCACCCTGCTTGGCTCGGTGTAAACAAATGTGATGGTTGATTATGACCAACAAGCACCCGGTGTCACGCGACAGACGTGGCAAAGCGTGTTTAATTTGCCTTCTAGAGTACTCAAGGACTGGGCATGAGTGATTTTTCGGTTCTCCTCAAAGTTGGAGATGCGGTCGACCTTCTTCCCGAGTATCAAGACCCCGGCGATTCCGAGTTCGAATGGGTGGTCATAGAAGCGGAAGATAGAGGTCGGCTTGTCATCAGTCCCATAGGTACAGGTATGAGGCTTGTACCCAGGTATCCGGTCGAACGTTCGTGGGTTCGCCCCAAAATTGTCCCAGCCTAGCCCGATGACGTTCACTTTTGTGGAGTGGGCGCACTCGTGGCGGTAGCGAGAGTCGAGATATGCATCTGGCATTTCGAAAAATGATGCCCCCTCAGAAAGAGAACGCCTCACTCGCCCTGAACAGCTGTGCCGGCCTCTGTGCCCCACGCACGAACTCGTCCAACTCCACCAGTTGAGTGGAGGCTTTCAGGCGCCGCCGGAACGAGCTTTTGTCCACCGGGTGCCCCAGGATGATGGACACCACCGACTGGAGCTGACTAAGCGTGAACTTCTCGGGCAGCAGGTGTAACGGTAGCGCATCGCCTGCCACCTTGGCTCGAAGTTTCTTGACCGCAGCAGTGAGCTGCTCGGTGTGGTCGAAAGCGAGTCGGTGCCCAGGGGCTATGGCATCTGCCCACTCGACCGCCTCGACCTTGTTGCGCACCACGGCGTTGATTTTGTCCAGCGGCAGCAGGGCATAGAACAGCACCATCACCGACCAGCCGCGCGGGTCCCGGTCTGGGCCGCTGTAAGTTGCGACTTCCTCAAGGTGTGGCAGGTCTACGGCCACCTTGTCTGCCAGCACCCGGCGTGCATTGGCAGCGAGCGATGCGTCCAGATGAGGCTTCACCAATCCCCCTGGTAGAGCCCATCGCCTGGCTTCGGGCTCACGGGCCCGCTTGACCAGAAGCACCTTCAGGCGTTCGTCAACGACGCTGAACAGGGCAACGTCTACCCCCACCAGCGGAAACAGCTCTTTATCTTCACTCATAGTTGCGTGTTGCCACTAAGTAATCCATAATAGTGGCATTATGCAACTAAGAGGGGTGCCATGAGCTTTGACATCATCGGAGACGTACACGGGCAGGCCGACAAGCTGGAGGCCCTTCTGCAGGCAATGGGATACAGAAAGAGGGCAGGTAGCTACCAGCACCCACACCGCACCGCCATCTTCGTAGGGGACTACATCGACCGTGGCCCACGGCAGCTTGATACCTACCGCATTGTTTGGAGCATGGTCGAGTCCGGCGACGCACAGGCCATCCTCGGCAACCACGAGTTCAACGCCATCGCCTGGAACATGCCAGACCCGGAGGTTCAGGATGAGTTGCAGTATCTGCGGCCAAGGCACGGCGACCAAGGTGCCAGGAACCGTCACCAACACCGCCACTTCCTCGCCGAGGTTGAGGGAACGGCGCAGCACGACGAGGCCATCGAGTGGTTTCTCACCCTGCCGCTGTGGCTCGACCTGCCGGAACTGCGGGTGGTGCATGCCTGCTGGCACGATGGCTACATAGTTGAACTGCAGCCACTGCTTGGACCGTCCAGAACCCTGACTCCAGAGCTGATGGTTCGGGCAAGCCGCCGAGAAGACCCAGTTTTCAGGGCCGTGGAAGGGCTGACCAAGGGAATTGAAGTGGCGCTGCCCGATGGCCACATGTTCCTGGACAAGGATGGGCACGAGCGGCGCAACGTCCGAATCCGCTGGTGGGATGAAGGCGGGAGCAGTTTCCGGGAGCTTGCCCTCATGCCCGAGCAGGAGCGCATGGCGTTGCCGGACCTCCGTGTCCCTGAGGAAGCCCGCCCGGTTTATGACCAACGCAAGCCGGTTTTCATTGGTCACTACTGGTTGTCTGGTGCACCTGCTTTGCAGTCTGAGAGGATTGCTTGCGTGGACTACAGCGCCGGCAAAGGTGGTCCCCTGGTCGCCTACCGCTGGGATGGCGAGCCAACCCTTGACGCCAATCACTTCCATGTTCAGGAGCCTTGATATGAAGAAAACTGCTGCCTCTCCCAACGCGCTTGCACCTGCTCCAACAGGTCTGGAAAGCGAGGCTATCGAGCCAGCAGCACCTCAGCGTACCCGTGGCCAGTTGGCGGCAGACAAGGCCATCAGCACTGCAAAAACCGCTGTCACGCTTGCGAAGGCGCACCTCATCCGGGAGTCGCGAAAGCACGGTGGGCGCTGGCAATGGGTGGACTTTCCCGGTGCGAAGGGTAGGGAATCTGCGGGCATCGTCGACATCCTGGCCGTTCGCAAGCGTTGGGAAATTTCTGGACTGCCTGAGGACGAAGTCCTGAAACACCTGGACGTATTCGACATCATGCTCATCCAGGTGAAGGGTGGTGGTGCCAGGATGCCCTCTGCCATCGACATTGCCCGCATGGAGCGTGTGGCAGACTTGTACAACATCGACAAGGTTCTGCTGTATCAGTGGAACACCAACAGGAAGAGCGAAACCGGCTACCGCGTTCTTGACCGAACGACCCACACGTTCGGACCTGTGGTAACGGACAACAAAGCGCTATTCGGATGAGCCACACCATCCGCATAGCACCAGACATCCATGTTGTCCCTGTGGAGCATTTCAATGCCAGGGGCTTGCGGCGATGCGTGGTACCTGGCGCAGGCTGTTCATACGAAACCGAGGTCACGGGGGTCCACGAAGCAACCGCCGACCTCTGGAGAGACTGCAATGGCGCCATCCTGATGCGCATCACCTCGTCGGGCTACAGCTGGAGCTACAGGGTGCTCAACGGCTCAGGCCAACCCCTGCCTGACGACACGGAACACATGGAAGACCTCACCTTCGTGGTCTCGCAAAAACTTTTCCGGTGGATGACCGAGGACGCGGCCGACTTGCCGCCCTTTGATAACTGAGCCGGCTACCAACAACCACCAGATTCAGGGAGACGTGGACATGAAGAAAATGGTCAAACTTGCGCAGGGTTGCCTGCTTGGTGCTCTGGTCGGAGATGCCGCTGGCGCGCGCCTGGAGTTTCTCGGCAGAAAACCCACAGAGGCCGAACTCACGGATGCGCTGGCGATGAAAGGCGGCGGCGTGCTGCGGGTGGCGCCTGGGCAGGTGACTGACGACGGGGAGCTCACATTGGCCCTGGCCAGAGCCCTTGAAGGTGCGCCCGAATACCCCCGGGAGAAGGTGGCCACGAACTATCGCGCCTGGGTGACCAGCAGGCCGTTCGACATGGGCATGGCAACACGCGCCGCCCTGGGTGGGTCCTGCCTCATGGCCGGGCGCCTTGCAGACGGGATGTCCCGAAGTGCTGCTGCGCACAACATGCCATCTAAGGCCAACGGTGCCCTGATGCGTGCCAGTGCGCTGGGAATCTGGGCAACGAGGCTTTCGGCGGAACAGGCCGCGAGAGCCGCCCGGGAGGATGCGTGCTTGACCCACCCGAATCCCAGCTGCCAATGGGCCAACGCCGCTTACGTCGTGGCCATCCGCCATCTGCTGCTCTCACTGGGCGATGCTGCTGGAGCACTGCAGGTGGCCAGACAGACGCTGCAGGCTGGTACAGATTCCGAAGAGGTGCAATCCTGGCTGGATGATGCCGAGCAGGGTCAGCTGCCGCCAGCGTATCCGCAGGCAGGATTTGTGCGCATCGCGTTTTCTCATGCGTTTCATCACCTGCTTGGTGGGAGCTCGTACCACCAGGCCCTGCACCAAGTGCTTTCCTGCGGGGGTGACACAGACACCAACGCCTGCATCGTGGGCGGACTGGTTGGAGCCAGGGTGGGTATCGATGGAATCCCCGAGACCATGGTGCGGGCAGTGGTTCAATGCGACACAGCCAAAGGACGGCCGCGACCGGACTGGTTGTGTGCTCGTGATGCGCTAGAGGTCGCGGCGCGGCTTCTGGGTTGACAGTGGATGTCGCGTGCGACCTGGACCGCGATTGGCGTGCGCTCCAGTAGTTTGCTGAATCGCAAAGGGCCGAATTTTTGATTCCAGCGCCTCTTGCGCAGCACTGAGCAATCAGGGAGATTGGCCAGCGATGGTTGGTGGGACGGATGAAGACATCATCGCTTGAGATGATGTGCCCATGGGAAGAGGGTGACGCGCCCTCGGGTGCCTTCGCAGGATTCAGCCCGAGAGCTTCATCAATAGAGCCTACCAGTCGTAAAAACGACTTGTGCCTGAGAAACAACCTGTTCGGTTGTGGGGTGGCAGTAGCCAGGTAACTGAGAAACGACCTGTTCGGTCGAGAACTACCGGCTCGAGATATCCCCGCTAACGCGGGGCACTGACTCAGGCATCAAGGGCGCGTCACTGGGTATATCGACGACCGCACCAGAATCTTTAGCTCTTTTTCTCAAGCAGGCTTGGCCTTGTCCGGAGTGCTGGCCACCTGCGTGTAAATCCTCGTCACATCCCTACCTTGTCGGGTGCGGGAAAGGCGGCCACAAGGGCTGACGTAGGTATCTGCTGCTCATGCGTGTAGCCTCTTAGAGGGTGACCTTGCTCCTGGCGCTCACTGGTCAGCTTTGTTGCGGCGCGCAATCCTCCGTGAGTGAAAGCCCGAGCCGCATACCGTGTGCGATACGAACCATCGCCGCCACGTCGCCAGCGCCCTTGAGCTGCTCTGGTGCCATTCCCTGTTCCTTCAGGAGCAGTTTCTGTGCGCCGAATCCGGATGTCAGGCACAGAAACCTGCCGTCAGGCAGGGCGAGCGAGACCGCGTACGTCCAGCCCCGGTCGGTCCGGCGGTGATGGTTCGCTTCGCCCTCAAAAAGCACGTCGCCAGCCATCAGCTCCTCTTCGCCGCGTCGCAGGTAGGGGCTGGGAATATCGTTGGCACCCTGGACCTCTGCCGGAAGTGGAAGAGACTGCTCGGCTCGGACGATTTTTGCCCAGTAGCGGCAGCGGGAATCGTTGGGTTTGCATTTGACTGAGTGGGATGGCATGGTTTGTTCCAGGTTGGGTTCAGCAGAGACCATCTCCGCTGGCAGCTTGTGCACTGCACAGCGGTATATCCACCGTAGTTATATGCAGGTGGCTGGCGTTTTAGAGTCCGGCGGTTTGCGACGTCGGGCACTGCCGTCGCAGTCCCCGCGCTTATTCGCGATGCAAGTATCAAGAGCATCGCCGGCTCGATGTCTGGGGAGGGATGCTCGACTTTCGACCTCCTGGGTCTGTGCATGTCCCATGGCCCAGGCGGTCAGCCCTTGGTGTGGATGCATCGCCCAAGGGCGGTGCGGCGCGCCGGGGGAGCGGCTTCTTTCAGTCGTCGCGACGAGACGGCAAGACTCGAGAGCGGCTCATGGCGGACCGCCTGGCTGACACCCGGGTGTCTAAAGTGCCGCCGTTTTCAGAATTTAACAACGATGGCTAGACGTGGTTTCAGGAGAAATCACGATGAGTCATGTTGCGGACCGCTGGGTCCTGGTGAATGTGCTGGCCGACTACACCGGCTACTCCGATGACGCCATCCGCGCCAAAATCCGCCGCGGGGATTGGGTCTGCGGTCCTCACTGGCGCAAGGCGCCAGATGGACGCATCGTGTTCAATCTCACACGTATACAGGAATGGATGGCCGGCGGCTGACATTACTGGATATAATTACAGATGACTGCCGAGGCCACCGTGAAGCCTGCTGCAAACACAAGGGCCTCGGCTCTTGACGGCAAATACGTATGTAGGCAGTCATATTTTTAACTTGCGTTTGGCAACGTTTGCTCCCTGACGCTCTATGCCCCTAAGCGGGCAGGAGCGGTCATGGCTACAGCCATCAAACGTATGGACGACAAGCTCGTCCTTCCCGTCGGTGCCACCCATTTCATCGGGCTCGACGGCACCCCACTGGAACCCATTCCACCCGGTGTGACCATCAGAAGTTCCAGGGCAGTGCAGCTGGAATTCATGTGGCAGGGGCGCCGTTTCACGGAGTCCATCAAAGGAGTCCCGACCCAGCGAGCCGTCGCGGACGCAGTTTCGAAACGCGAGGTGGTTCTGCGCGACATCGCACACAACCGTTTTGTGCTGGAGCACCACTTTCCGGAAAGCCGCAAGGTCAAAAAGGCGCTCGTGCAGCAACGCGAGAAGAAGCAGCAGGACGGTCGCACCATGCGAGACCTCTTTGTTGTATTTCTGGACCGCTACGCCAAAGAGCATCCCGCCGGCAAAAACACCCTGAACACCCACAGGGAGGTCATCTCGTCACAGCTCGCGCCGGCACTGGGTGAGAAGCGTCCGGATGAGCTCACCAAGGACGTGCTCATCCAGTTCCGCCACAGTCTGCGCGAGAAAAAGCTCAGCGACTCGCGAATCAGCAACATCATGACGCCTTTGCGGGCTTGTCTGAACATTGCCGTGGAGGAAGGGCTGGTGCCTCGCAATGTGGCACTGGAGCTTGCACCGACCAAACCGAAGAAGGCGAAGGCCGTGGTGCTCGACAGCGCGGGCGAACCGGACTTCAACGAACCATTGCCCACATCGCTGCTGCCGCAGTACGAGTCAGCAGCGAAACACGCCGACCCTCTGGATGCAAAGGAACGGGCAGCCGTCCTCGGGAAACTGATTGGGCAGATTCGAAACATTTTCCTGTTTGCGATGTGGTCCGGCCTGCGCACGGGGGAGCTGATTGCACTGCGGTGGTGCGATGTGGACCTTGAGCGGGCCCGCATCTGCGTGCGGCTCGCTTTTTCAAAGAACTGTTTCACCAACACCAAGGGACGCCGCTCTCGATGGGTGGAACTGATGCCGCCTGCACTCGAGGTGCTCAAGGCCCAGAAGAAGATTACTGGAGATGCGGGCAAGTGGGTGTTTCAGAATCCCCGGATTCACGACCGTTGGCAAAACAGCGAGCGACTGCGAGTCCACTGGATTTACGCCATGAAGGCCTCAGGGGTGCGCTACCGTTATCCGTACCAATGCCGCCACACCTACGCCAGCATGATGGTCTCGGCCGGGGAGCCCACCGAGTGGGTGGCCGAGCAGATGGGGCACCTGGACGGGCGGCTTGTCGCAGCGGTGTACGGGCGCTGGTTGCGCCGCCCGGACATGAATCCTGGGGAGCACGCAGCCATGGCCTACCAGAGAGAGTGGACGGACCTGGTGTCGCAGGTCGAGCGGGTGGATGTGGTCTGCGACGTGCCCGAGCTGGATGAAGCCCTTCTGGCTAGGGGTGAGACCGACGACGACTCGGATGACGAGTGAGGTGCCAGGCTATTCGTACCCGATGAGAGCGCATGCGACAAACGTGCGACATATCGAGCAAATCGGGCGGCAGGCCGCATGAATCCTAGGGTGGGATTCGAGTTCGAATCCCGCCACGCCGACCAAAAACGCAGAGAGCCCGGAGTTTCACGACTCCGGGCTTTTTCGTGTTCTGTGTCAGCGGGTCAATGATGATGTGCTGGCGCTGGCACCTGCCAGGTTCGGCGCACAACGCCATTGATGTCCACGCTTTCCAGATGCACGTCAAAGCCCCACAGACGGGCCACGTGTTTGAGCACTTCGGGCGTGGCATCGCTCATGGGCATGCCATTGCGCTGGGTGTGGCGCAGCTTGAGAGAGCGGTCACCCCTAACATTGACGTTCCACACTTGGATATCGGGTTCCCGATTACTGATGTCGTACTGGCGGGAAAGCGATTCTCGCAGCGCCCGATAGCCGCTGTCGTCGTGAATGGCTGACACCTCGAGTTCGACTGCCTTTTCGTCGTCGTGAATCGCGAACAACCGGAAGTCGCGCATGACTTTGGGGCTGAGGAACTGACCCACGAAGCTTTCATCCTTGTAATTGCGCATCGCATGGTCCAGCGTCTTTAGCCAGTCAGTGCCTGCAATGTCGGGGAACCACCTGCGGTCTTCATCGGAGGGGTTCTCGCAGATTCGGCGCAGATCGGTGAACATGGCAAAGCCCAGTGCATAGGGGTTGATGCCGCTGTAGGCACGATGGCCAACGGGGGGCTGGAAGATCACGCTGGTGTGGGAGCTCAGCCATTCCATCATGAAGCCATCGGCCAGCAGGCCCCGGTCGTACATGGTGTTTAGCAGGGTGTAATGCCAGAACGTGGCCCAGCCTTCGTTCATGACCTGGGTCTGACGCTGGGGGTAAAAGTACTGCGCGACCTTTCTCACGATGCGCACAACTTCG
This sequence comes from Hydrogenophaga sp., assembly GCF_030651625.1. Taxonomy (GTDB): domain Bacteria; phylum Pseudomonadota; class Gammaproteobacteria; order Burkholderiales; family Burkholderiaceae_C; genus Hydrogenophaga. The sequence continues at coordinate 170,935 of NZ_JAUSCF010000031.1, forward strand.
CGTTGCCAGGGCTCGAGCAGGGCGGCATTCTTCTCAATGAAGTAAAGAATGTTCTCCTGCGGCTCTTCAGGAAAGCGCCTCGACGCATTGGCCTCCGTGGCCTGACCTTCGCGCCGTGGCAAGGTTCGCCACAGCTCGTTCACCTGCTGCTGGAGGTGCCTCTCGCGCTCTTCTCGCTGTGCACTCTCCTGTGCCAGAGAGCGCTTTTGGGGACGCCGGTAGCGGTCGACGCCGTGGTTCATCAAGGCGTGGCATGAATCGAGGATTTCTTCGACCGCCTCCATGCCGTGGCGTTCTTCACATTCGGCGATGTAGTGCCGGGCATAGACCAGATAGTCGATGATGGACGAGGCATCGGTCCACATGCGAAAGAGGTAGTTGCCCTTGAAGAAGCTGTTGTGCCCGTAGGCCGCGTGCGCAATCACCAGTGCCTGCATGGCCAGTGTGTTTTCCTCCATCAGGTAGGCGATGCAGGGATCGGAGTTGATGACGATTTCATAGGCCAGGCCCATGTGACCGCGGCGATAATTTTTTTCCGTGCTGATGAATTGCTTGCCGTAGGACCAATGGCGGTAGAGCATGGGCATGCCAACGCTGGAGTAGGCGTCCATCATCTGCTCGGCAGTGATCACCTCCAGTTGATTCGGATACACATCCAGACCATAACCGCGCGCGGTCTTTGCGATTTCGGCGTGGTAGGTTTCAATCAGGTCAAAGGTCCAGTCAGACGGGCTGGGCAACCGTTCGTATGCTCGAGGCTCAGTCAAAGGTTGTGTCATGCGGTGACCCCTTTCTTTTTGAAGAGATCGCGGAACACAGGGTAAATGTCCTCTGGTGCACTCACCTTGCGCATGGCGAAGTTCCGGCGACTGGCCAGCAATTGCGAGTATTCCTGCCAAAGGTTCTGTTCTGGTTCGGCCACCTGCACATAGGCGAAATAGCGAACCAGCGGGAGGATGTTGTCAGACAGTAGTGCGCGACAGCGGCCGCTGTCCTGATGCCAGTTGTCGCCATCGCTGGCCTGCGCGCCGTAGATGTTCCATTCCCCGCTGGGGTAACGTGCGCGAATGATCTCATCCATGAGCAACAGCACGCTGGAGACGACGGTGCCACCTGTTTCAGTGGCCCGGAAGAACTCTTCCTCGTTCACTTCCTGTGCCTGAGTGTGATGCCGCAGGAACACCAGGTCGATCTTTTCGTAATGCTTTGTCAGAAACAGATAGAGCAGCATGAAAAAACGCTTGGACATGTCCTTGCGCGGCTCGTCCATCGAACCCGATACGTCCATCAGGCAGAACATCACCGCCTTGGCACTCGGGATGGGGGTCTTGACACGGCTGCGGTAACGCAGGTCGATGGGATCAATGAATGGCACATGACGGATGCTCTTTCGAAGTGTCTCAATCACTGCCTCGGTTTCGAGGATTTCACTGTTCAGGGCCTGCGTCTTGGGTTCGTGCTTCTGCAGGTTCAGCAGATGCGCCTCAAGTCTGTGCAGCTCCCTGCGTGGTTCTCCGCCCAATGCGATGCGGCGGGCGAGTGCCCCTCGCATGGAGCGCACCACGTGCAGATTGTTGGGCGTGCCATCGCTGCTGAATCCGGCGCGGTGGCTCTTCCACTCCGGTACTTCGGCCAGTTGGGTGCGGATCAGGTGGGGCAGGGCCAGATCGTCAAAGAAGGCACGCATGAACTCTTCGCGCGTGAGGCGAAACACAAAATCGTCTTCACCCGTGCCGCTGTCGCTGGCATCACCATCACCGCTGCCCGAGCCAGACCCTCCAGGTGGGCGGGCAATACGGTCTCCGCGCAGATAGTCGCGATTGCCCGGGTGCACGAATTCGCGGTTGCCGCCCCGCGCATGCCCGAAGGAGGGTTCCGACACATCCCGACGCGGCAGCGTCACGTCCTCGCCTTGCTCCAGTTCTCGGATGTTGCGGCCGCTCACCGCCTTGCGCACCGCCTCCTGGATCTGGCCGCGGTAGCGACGCAGAAAACGCTCCCGATTGCCAATCGACTTGTTCTTGCCGGACAACCTGCGATCAATGATCTGCTGGAAGATGGCCACGCGCAATTGCTCCTATGAACTCTTTCTTACCCGCAGGTACCACTCGCACAGCAGGCGCACCTGTTTGGCCGTGTAGCCTTTTTCGACCATGCGGCTGACAAAATCCTCATGCTTCTTCTGCTCGTCGGCGCTGCTTTTGGTGTTGAAGCTGATCACTGGGAGCAGTTCTTCGGTGTTCGAGAACATCTTCTTTTCAATGACGGTGCGCAGCTTCTCGTAGCTTGTCCAGGTCGGGTTGTTGCCCGCGTTGCCAGCTCGGGCGCGCAGCACGAAGTTGACGATTTCGTTCCGGAAATCCTTTGGATTGGCGATGCCTGCGGGCTTTTCGATCTTTTCCAGCTCGCCGTTCAGTGAAGAGCGGTCAAACACCTCGCCGGTGTCGACGTCGCGGTACTCCTGGTCCTGGATCCAGTAATCGGCATAGGTTACGTAGCGATCAAAAATGTTCTGGCCGTATTCGCTGTAGCTTTCCAGGTAGGCCGTCTGGATTTCCTTGCCGATGAATTCGGCATAGCGCGGTGCCAGCAATTCTTTGATATAGCTGATGTACTTCTGCTCGGTTTCTGCAGGAAACTGCTCTCGTTCGATCTGCTGCTCCAGCACGTACATCAGATGCACCGGATTGGCAGCCACTTCGGCGCTATCGAAGTTGAAGACCTTGGAGATGATCTTGAACGCGAAGCGGGTGGAAACGCCGCTCATGCCTTCGTCCACGCCCGCGTAGTCGCGGTACTCCTGAAGCGATTTGGCCTTCGGGTCCGTGTCCTTGAGGTTCTCACCATCGTAGATCTGCATCTTGCTGTAGATACTGGAGTTCTCAGGCTCTTTGAGTCGGGTGAGCACGGAGAACTGGGCCATCATGCGCAGCGTTCCGGGTGCGCACGGCGCCTGGGCAAGCGACGAGTTGCGCACCAGCTTCTCGTAGATCTTGATTTCTTCAGAGACTCGCAAACAGTACGGCACCTTGACGATGTAGATGCGATCCAGAAAGGCCTCGTTGTTCTTGTTGTTGCGGAAAGCCTTCCATTCGCTCTCGTTGCTGTGGGCCAGCACCACGCCGTCAAAGGGTATGGCACCAAAGCCCTCTGTTCCCTTGAAATTGCCTTCCTGCGTGGCGGTGAGCAGGGGATGCAGCACCTTGATGGGTGCCTTGAACATCTCCACGAATTCCAGCAGACCTTGGTTCGCCAGACACAGGCCGCCGGAGTACGAATAGGCGTCCGGATCGTCTTGCGCGAAGGTTTCCAGCTTGCGGATGTCGACTTTGCCGACCAGAGAAGAAATATCCTGGTTGTTCTCGTCGCCCGGTTCGGTCTTCGCCACCGCAATCTGCCGCAGCACAGACGGATAGCGCTTGACCACCTTGAATTTCCGGATGTCCCCGCCGTACTCTTCAAGGCGCTTCACAGCCCAGGGCGAGAGGATGCGGTTGAGGTACCGCCTGGGGATGCCGTATTCTTTTTCCAGAATCTCTCCGTCTTCCGCCGCGTCAAACAGGCCCAGGGGCGTCTCGTTGACCGGCGAGCCTTGAATCGCATAGAACGGCACGTGTTCAACGAGCTGCTTCAGGCGCTCTGCGATCGAACTCTTGCCGCCACCCACCGGACCCAGCAGGTAGAGGATCTGCTTCTTTTCTTCAAGGCCCTGGGCAGCGTGTCGAAAGTAGGACACCACCTGTTCGATAGCGTCCTCCATTCCGTAGAACTCTTTGAACGCCGGATAGATCTTGATGACCTTGTTGGCGAAGATGCGCGAAAGCCGCGGGTCGTTGCGCGTGTCGACCATTTGCGGGTCGCCGATGGCCTTGAGCATGCGCTCAGCGGCACTGGCATAGGCCACTGGGTCACGCTTGCAGAGGTCAAGGTAGTCCTGCAGCGAGATCACCTCTTCCCGTGTGCGCTCGTACCGGGCGGCGAAGTTGCTCATCACGTCCATACTGTCATCTCCTTAGAGTCAACAAGACTTCATGCTGGCATTGGGCGCAGCGCCCAATTTACTCTTTTGAAGCCGCACCAGCACTGTGCGCGATCAACAGAAAACTGCCAGTACTCTCAACGGTCTCACCAGCATAGAGCAAAGATCAGGCCTGCTGCACACTGTTGTTATTCTGAATGGCACCCCCGTATCAAAGTTCCGAATATGAAGGGCAATCCACAGGGATTTCTTGGGCTATTGCCGGATGCTGAGTCAGCATGCTTTTTCCACCTTAAGTGCGCCTGACTTGCGTCGATGGCTCTGCAGGTCTATCCTGAAAAACGAAAGGGATGACTTGCCATGATCAAACAGTCCAGAAGCGCCGCGCAAAGCCGGTTCCCAGATAGGGGAGCAGCCCTTGAGCGCTACAGGATGCGCGCTGAAGGTTACGACGGCGAGTTGGCGCTGTTCGAGCCCTTGCGGCAGGAGGCGATATCCCGGCTCAAACTCCGGGACGGAGAATCCGTGCTGGACGTCGGTTGTGGCACCGGACTGAGTTTTGCGCCGCTGAAAGCACTTGTGGGAGAGCAGGGGACCATCGTTGGCATTGAACAGTGCCCGCAAATGCTAAACAAAGCCAGGGAGCGTGTTCAGGCTCATGGCTGGCACGGGGTCAGGTTGTTGAGCGAAGCTGCCGATGAGGCATCTCTGCGCGGCCAGGCCGACGCGGCCATTTTCCATTTCACGCACGACATACTTCGGCAGCCAGAAGCTATCGCCCACGTGATGCAGCATCTCAAGCCCGGTGCAAGGGTTGTGGCGACTGGCCTTCAATGGGCGGCCCCCTGGGTGTGGCCGGTCAACCTGTTTGTCTGGAGCGCTGCGATGTACTCGGTCACCACCATGGACGGACTGGACAAGCCGTGGTCCATTCTCGCCACATTCCTTCGGGATATGGATGTGAGCACCACGTGGATGGGGAGCATCTTCATTGCAACCGGGACATGGAGCGGGCGCGAGCATGAAGTCTGAAATCGCCAAAATGACCCTCAAGGCGTAAAATTGCAAGTCGAGGTTTTAAATCAGTCGCACGCCACTGGACAAGACTGGCGCGGCGACAGAAGCCAGCTTCCCTCCTGATGAAAGCCACCATGACCGATCGTCCGGACAAGCCCATTGATCTGTGTGAGTTGGCGCCACTGGCGCCTGAACTTGCATTGGCCCTGGCGACGGTATCCAGCGACATCGCATTGGTCATCAGCTCAGATGGCGTGATTCAAAACGTTTCCGTGTGCGACGCCAAACTCACGGAGGCCACGAGCGACTGGGTTGGCCGTCACTGGAGTGACACCGTCACAAAGGAGTCGCGCGCGAAAGTGGATCAGTTGCTCGAAGAGGCTTGCACAGCGGGACTCACACGGCGAAGGGAGGTGAGTCTGCTCTCGCATTCAGGCGCAGACATCCCGATGGCCTATTCGGCCATTCGTTTGGGCCAAGGTGGTCCGCTGATCGCCGCAGGGCGCGACATGCGAGCCATTGCGGCCATCCAGCAGCATTTCATCCAGTCGCAGCAGGAAATGGAACAGTCCTATTGGGCGCGCCGTCAAGCTGAGTCCAGGTACAGGCTTCTTTTTCAGGTGGCGACCGATGGCGTTCTGGTGGTGGATGCCCTGACCATGCAGGTCGTGGATGCCAATCAAGCCGCAACTTGTCTTTTTGGCTTGCCGTTGGAATCGCTGGTCGGCCTGGATGCAGCTCAGGGGTTTGATCCCACATCTCAGCCTGCTTTTGGGGAACTCCTCACTTCTACCCGAACAACGGGACTGCCCGCCGAGATCCGTGCTCGCGTCGCGGGCAGTGCTGCACTGGTGGCGGTGTCAGCCACGCCGTTTCGCGCGGACAACGCATTGTTGCTCATGGTGCGGGTCCGGCCTTCTGACGCTTTGATCCAGCAAGACCCGGCGCAGTTTGTCGAGCAGACTCAGGACGCCGTTGTGATCACTGATTCAAGCGGTGGCATCCTGATGTGCAACCCTGCATTTGCGCGATTGTGCGAAGGCGGCGGCGCAGTCCAGCTCAAGGGGCGTCAGATTGATGCTGTTCTGACAGGGCTTGCGCCGTACCTGCCCCAACTCATCAGCGAGGCTCAGCGGCGAGGGCTGACGGGTCCATTGCCTGTGGCACTTGAATCGCCTGCAATATCCGTTGAGGTGGTGGCAACCATGCTCGATGAAGGTGATCAAGCGTGTATCGGCCTGACTTTGCGCACTCTTCGCCCTTCAACCCTGTCGACCGAAGGCATTGACGGCGAACTGGCGCTCGAATTATCTCAATTGACTGCCCGTCTGGGTGAGGTGAAGCTGACGGAGCTGGTGCTCAGTGCCACTCAAGTGATCGAACGCCATTTCTTGAAAGTGGCATTCGAACGTGCGAACGGCGATTCCGAGAGGGCGGCCAGGGTGCTTGGCCTACCGGTCTCAGTGCTCGAGCGGCAGCTGATTGAACTCGGCTTGCAGCCCGCGCAGGGGGCTGGTGGTGCTGCGCCCTCGGGCTTTCTGAACTAGCCCGCAGCAGAATTTCGGACATCCTCAGCGTGCCAAACAGCCCCGCATTCGGCCAGGCCGATCTGACCAACTGCGAGCGCGAGCTCATTCACCTTGCGGGCTCCGTTCAGCCGCATGGCGTGATGCTGGTGGTGAACGAAGCCGACTGGACCATCGTTCAGCTCAGCGCCAATGTTGCTGAGCTGATCGGCAAGCCACTGAGTGAGCTGCTGGGCAAGCCACTCAAGCTGCTGGGCGGAAACCTGGATGAGTGCGTGCGGAGCATGGCAGGCGCATGTTCGTTGGAAGATCCAGAGCCGATGCAGGCGCACGTGTCGCGCGGCGACGTCGAGGGCAGCCTCCACCGTCTGGCGCCGGGCGTGCTGGTTGTAGAGCTTGAACCCTTGTGGTTTGCAACTTCGGACGCTTTCACGGTTGCAACCGGCGCAAAGGAACTGCGAGACCACCTGGCGGTATCGGTTGAGCGCTTCGGAAAGGCATCTACGGTGAACCAGCTGGCCGACGCAGCGGTCAAAGCCTATCGAGAGCTTACCGGTCATGACCGCGTCATGGTCTACCGCTTTGACCCCGATGGCCATGGCAAGATCATCGCCGAGGCACGCGATCCCCGCCTGGATTCCCTGTTGGGGCACCATTACCCTGCGTCGGACATTCCTCAGCGCGCCAGACAGTTGTACATCCGCAACCGGGTCCGGGTGCTGGTCGATGTGCACTACGAACCGGCGCCGTTGGTTCCCCGGCTGTTCCCACTCTCGGGGCAGGACACCGACATGTCGATGTGCTACCTGCGAAGCATGTCTCCCCTGCACCTGCAGTACCTGAAGAACATGGGTGTGTCAGCCACCTTGGTGGTTTCACTGGTGCATGACGGGCAGCTCTGGGGCCTGATAGCGGCACACCACTACGCGCCCCGCAATATGCGATTCGCCGTTCGTGCGGCTGCCGATCTCATGGCCGAGGTGATCTCGACGCGCATTGCCGCCATTGAAAACTATGCTCACGCGCAGGTCGCCATACAGGTGCGGCGGCTGGAGCAGCGGCTGGTTGAAGCCACGTCAACCGAAGGTGATTGGCGTTACGCCCTGTTTCGCAATCCGCGCACGCTTTTGCAGCCCCTGGAGGCCACTGGCGCAGCACTTTTCTACGAAGGTGAGATCCTGACGACCGGAGAGGTGCCATCAACACCGGAACTTCGCGCTTTGCTTCAATGGGTCAACGACTGCCCTCATGAAGCGCCGTTCAATTGCTCGTCGGTGTCCAGGTCCAACCCGGAACTCGCTTCGTTGACGCCCACCGCCAGCGGCGTGCTGGCGATGCGACTTTCACGAGTTCGACCTGATTTCCTCATGTGGTTTCGCAAGGAGCAGCTTTCCTCAGTGACCTGGGCAGGTGATCCGACCAAGCCTCACGTGGGAGATGACCCGCTGGAGTTGTCGCCGCGCCGCTCATTTGCGGCTTGGTCGGAGATCGTGAGGGGCACGGCGTTGCCTTGGACCGCTTCAGACATTGCCCTGGCCAAGGCCTTGGGACTCTCCCTGGCGGACATCATCGTGCAGATCCACGCAGTCCGCCTCTTGATCGCGGAGCATCAGTTGGGACGGATTCGCAGCACGATGGAGAGCTCCCATGAACCTGTCGTTATTGCAAGCCCAGACGGGCGTGTACTCTTCACCAACCAGGCCTTTTTGCAGTTGGCCGGTCCTGCAAGTGCTGAATGCGGTTCGCTGGAGGAGGTGGCGACCTTGTTCAGCGATCCGCAGGCGGTCAATGAAATGTTGGCCAATACCCGCACGGCACACCAACCTTTGCGTAAAGAGTTTTCGTTGACTCGAGGGCCAGGCATGACGCTGCCGGTGAGCCTTCGAGCGGAGGTGGTGCCGGGCACTGCCGGCGCAGTGATCGGATTCATTCTGATCTTCGCCGACCTCAGTGACAACAAACGTGCCGAAGCCGCTCGGCGTCATCTGGAAGCTTCATTGACCGAGGCCGCTCGCGGTTCGCTGGGCTGGCCCCAGCGGTCTGGCGCGAGCACCGATGCCGATGAGTTGGTCAATGCCATCTTTACCAATGTGTCGCTGGCGGCCATGGACATTGCAGACTCGACCATCGGCCCTTCTGTCGCACCCTTGCTGGAACAGCTCGAACAGTCGGCACGACGCGCAGCGACTCTGTACGGGCATATTCGGAGTCACACTGAAAAGTCCTGAGACGGACCGGTCGAGGAGGCACTGAGCGCCTTGAAGATCAGACCATGCTGTTTGAACGCCCAGAGTGTCTCATCCACCACCGATGTTGTTTCCGCCTCTGTCAGTGGCAGCGCATCAAGTGCTTCGCGAAGATCGCGGGCATGGTTGGCGGCCTCGGTCTTGCCGCCAAAATCGTAAAAGGCGACACAAGAAATACGCAAGTGCTCCGTAAGACGCGAGACGGCGCGTGTCAGCACCTGGCCCCCATTGAGGTCTCCCAGGTACCGAACATAGGCATGGGCAACCAGGCGAACCGGGTCTTCGGTTGAGGCATTGAGCAAACGGGCGACATAGGCCAGGGTGGCTTCCTGAACCGGTAGCTTGAGCCAATTGTTTTTTACAGAGAGCGCAGTCAGATCGCTTTCCAGGGCGGGCAACCTGAAGAGATCTGTCTTGCAGACCAGCCCCACCCGTGGATCACCTGCCCTCAGCATCAATGCCGGTTCCAGCGTGGCGTAGATCGCATGGAGGTTGCGCAGCAGCGCGACATAACCATCGACGGGCAGTTCGCCACGCAGAAGGTCAGGCATGACACCGGTGCGCTCCACTTCGGCGTGCAGCGCGCGGGTGGCTGATCGCAACTGGGCCGCGAGCAGCGGGATGGGCTGGTGGGTCATGGTTGGGAAACGATGGTGCAGTGTGCACTGCGAGAAGCAGCTCGCCCTCTCAGCGCCGCGGTCAGCGAATGCGCTTGCAATGGGCTCGGGCACAGGGGTTCACGTTCGCGCAGAAAGCGGAAGTGAAGACCTCAGCGCATCACGCTCGCAGAAGACTCTGAGGGTGTGTCCAGGAGCACGCGGCGCGCGCCATTGAAACGCGAATTCCAGTACGAGAGGCGCATGTCTTCCAAGCGCACATGGGCGCCTGCTCGGGGAGAGTGGATGAACCGGCCTTCGCCCACATATATACCGACATGGCTGAATGTGCGCCGCATGGTGTTGAAGAAAACGAGATCGCCTGGCTTGAGTTCGTTGCGGTCAATCATCTGGGTTGCCGCAGCCTGTTCATCAGAACGCCGGGGCAGTACCTTGCCCACAGACTGCTCGTAAACCGCACGCACAAAACCGCTGCAATCAAAGCCTGTCTCGAAGCTGCTTCCACCCCACTTGTAGGGGACACCCAGGAAAGCCATGGCATTGATGACCAAACCAGAGGCCTGGTCCGAAACCGACAGGCGGGCTTGCTGCAACTGGTCACCAAGCCGGGTGATCAGGCCTTTGTCCGCCAACAGCGTATCCAGATCTCCATAGGTGTCGTGCGCCGGCGCAGCATGCGCTGCGGAAGACAACACCAATACGAGAGCGGGGATGCATCGGACCATGTCGGCGAGGGTATCGGTGTTGATCTTCCAAGTCAAGCGAAGAAAGAGCTTCAAGCGCTTGATTCTGTTGTACTTTCGAATACATGGCGACACTGCGCACGCATGCGGTGATGCAGGTGGTGCCACTCATTCACCATGCGGCTCTGTTTTCGGACGGGAATCTGGGTGGGTCGACAGGCTTCAAGTGTGCCGCCAGGCGAAGTGCTCGGCGAGAATGCGGTTTCTGATAATTGAAATTGATCAAAGGAATTGCATGTTGTTGGATGCCGAAGACTCACAGTTGGTGCTCGTGGATTACCAGGAACGCCTGTTGCCGGCTCTGTCCGATGGTGCACTGGCATTGGCCAACGCCGTCCGGTTGGCCCGCATGGCAATTTTGATGGAGGTGCCCGTGCTGGGTACTGAGCAGAATCCTGAAAAGCTCGGTCCTAACGCCCCCGAGCTTCGTCTGCTGTGCCAGAAAACCTTGGCAAAAATGTCGTTCGGTGCAGTGTCCGATGGGTTGGCAGATTGGTTGCGTCCGCTGGTGAAACAGCAGGGTGGCAATGCGCGCAGTCTCCCCAAGCATTTGCAAAAGCCCGCTGCGTCACCGCAAGGCAGACAGACCATTGTGATCGCAGGCTGTGAGGCCCACGTCTGCCTGCTCCAGACTGCGCTGGAGTTGATCGAGCAGGAGTTTGATGTCTGGGTGGTAACCGACGCCTGTGCTTCTCGTACGGAACGCAACCGCGATGCGGCTTTCGATCGCCTGGCTGGGGCAGGTGCCGAGTTGGTGACGACTGAAATGGTTGCGTTCGAGTGGCTGCGTAGTGCTGACCATCCCTTGTTTCGAGAGGTCCACGCGCTGATCAAGTAGCTGGCGGAAGGGTGGCGCAGTGGCTGTTGTGCGTGTCAGCCTCTCGCAAGCCGTGTGTTCATAATTATGAATTCAGATTGAGCAATTGCTGGGCTTTGGCGGCCGCCATGGGCGAGTTGCCGTGGGATGCTCGGTGCACAAAAAAGGTTGTCCACATCTGAACTCTCAAACTGGAGACATTCATGAACGCATCCATCAACTACGCTGATTTCCATCGCCGGTCCATTGACGAGCGCGACGCCTTCTGGGGCGAGCAAGCCGCCTTGGTGGACTGGCACAAGCCGTTTGACCGCGTCTGCAACTACGACAACCCGCCATTTGCGCGATGGTTTGAAGGTGGTTTGACCAATCTGTGCCACAACGCGGTGGATCGCCATCTCAAGGACCGTGGTGATCAGAACGCCTTGATCTTTGTGTCGACCGAAACCGATACAGAGCGCACCTACAGCTTCCGGCAGTTGCATGCCGAAGTGCAGCGCATGGCTGCCATCCTCCGCGCAGAAGGTGTGAAGAAGGGTGACCGGGTGCTCATTTACATGCCCATGATTCCGGAGGCCGCATTCGCCATGCTGGCGTGCGTCCGCATCGGCGCGATCCACTCCGTGGTGTTTGGAGGGTTTGCGAGCCATTCACTGGCCAGCCGGATTGAGGATGCGTCGCCTGTGACCATCGTCAGCGCAGATGCTGGCTCCCGCAACGGGAAAGTGGTGCCTTACAAGCCGCTTCTTGACGAGGCGATCGCGCTCTCTGCGCACAAGCCCAACTCCGTCTTGATGGTTGACCGGGGGCTGGCGCCTTTTTCAGCGGTCCCGGGCCGGGATGTGGACTATGCGGGTGCGCGGCAGCGCCATCTGGATACACAGGTCGAATGCGAATGGGTGGATTCCACCCACCCCAGCTACACGCTCTACACCAGCGGCACCACCGGCAAACCCAAGGGTGTTCAGCGGGACACCGGAGGCTATGCCGTCGCCTTGGCGGCCTCCATGAAACACATTTACATGGGCGAACCGGGAGAGACCTATTTCTCTACCAGTGACATCGGCTGGGTGGTCGGTCACAGCTACATCATTTACGGACCACTGATTGCCGGCATGGCCACCATCATGTACGAGGGTCTGCCCATCCGGCCGGATGCAGGCATCTGGTGGAGCCTCGTGGAGAAGTACAAAGTCTCGGTGATGTTCAGCGCGCCCACAGCCGTGCGCGTGCTGAAAAAATACGACGCTTCGCTGCTCCGCAAATACGATCTTTCCAGTTTGAAGGCATTGTTTCTGGCAGGGGAGCCGCTGGACGAGCCCACCGCCAAGTGGATTGCAGACGCCTTGAGCAAGCCCATCATTGACAACTACTGGCAGACCGAGACCGGCTGGCCCATCCTGTCGATATGCAATGGTGTTGAGAAAGCACCCACCAAATTCGGTTCGCCCGGAAAGGCGGTTTACGGTTACAACGTCAAGCTGCTTGACGATCAAACCGGCGAAGAGCTCGTTGGCGGCAACCAGAAGGGCGTGGTGGCCATCGAAGGCCCGTTGCCTCCTGGCTGCATGCAGACGGTCTGGCAGGACGATGATCGCTTCGTCAAAACCTACTGGTCCAGCGTGCCGGGCCGCTTGGTCTACAGCACGTTTGACTGGGGCATCCGTGATGAGGACGGCTACTACTTCATCCTCGGACGCACCGACGACGTGATCAATGTGGCGGGGCACCGCCTCGGAACGCGTGAAATTGAAGAGAGCATTTCCAGCCACCCACGCATCGCCGAAGTGGCAGTGGTGGGCGTGGCCGACCAACTAAAAGGGCAGGTGGCCATGGCATTCGCCGTGGTCCGGGACGCGAGCTTGCTGACCGACGAGGCTGCCCGGCTGAAGCTGGAAGGTGAGGTCATGAAGCTGGTTGATGAGCAACTGGGCGCCGTGGCGCGTCCGTCGCGGGTGCAGTTTGTGACACTGTTGCCCAAAACGCGCAGCGGCAAGATGTTGCGCAGGGCCATACAGGCGGTGTGCGAGGGCAGGGACCCGGGCGATCTCACCACCATGGACGACCCATCGGCTTTGCAGCAGATCAAGGACATGATGGCGTGAAAGAGGGCCTGGCTCTTTGAGGATCTCGGCCCGACCGGACATCGGGTTTCAAGGCGATACAGCCCTTGGACGCAGGTGCGACTTGCCAGTATGATGCATGCTTATATTCACAAAAGTGATGCATGCCATGGAACAGATGATCGAAACTGGCGCCAACGTGGAGAAAGCCCGCGTGTTCGAGCTGGCGGCTGAGCTGTTCGGTGTGTTGGCCACGCCCATGCGGCTGCGTGTGCTGAGTGCGTTGTGCGACAAGGAAAAATCGGTGTCGCAGCTGCTTCAGGAAATCGATACCACCCAGCCCAATCTGTCGCAGCATCTGAACCTGCTTTATCGAGCCGGGGTGCTTGCCAAGCGCAAGGAAGGTACCCAGGTGATTTACCGGGTTCAAAGCGAGCAGGCTGTCACGTTGTGCAGAACCGTGTGCACCCAGATAGCGATCGAGATGGACGAACCCAGTTCCGTTCCCGCTTCGCAGAGGCTCTCACCGAGGGTGGTCTCCTGAGCCTGGGATTCAACATGCCCACTTGTTTTGTGTTGTGCGGCGCACGACAAGCGGGGTGGCATCCGTGATCATTCTGTCCATCCGGAACAGTTTTTCTCCCTGATTGATGTCTGCAATGGCACAATCGCCAATTGCAGTCAGGTCCTTCCACAGTCACTGTCGCATCCGCCAAACGGTTCAGCCGTGTCGCGGAAGGTTTTCTTAACCAGCTAATGTTTCCCGAAGGGAAACGGAGGTCAGCGGATTCATGAGCGATACCCAATCAAATGGGGGCAACGTCTATGTTGCCTACAACACCAACTCCTACCTGTTTGGCGGCAACGCCCCTTATGTGGAGGAGATGTACGAGAACTACCTGGAAAACCCCGGTAGCGTTTCTGACACCTGGCGTTCCTATTTCGACGCGCTCCAGCATGTACCGGCGGCCGACGGCACCGATGCCCGCGACGTTCCCCACCTTCCCGTCATCAATGCTTTTGCCGATCGCGCCAAGCAGGGTGGCACCAAGGTGGTGGTGGCTGCTGGCGCCGACTCCGATCTGGGTCGCAAGCGCGTAGCGGTCCAGCAACTGATTGCTGCTTATCGCAACGTCGGCGCTCGCTGGGCCGACCTGGATCCGCTCAAGCGCACCGAGCGCGAACATATTCCCGAGTTGGACCCGTCTTTTTACGGGTTCGCCGACGCCGACTTCGAAACGGTGTTCAACACCAGCAACACATTCTTCGGCAAGGAAGTCATGTCCTTGCGCGATCTGCTCAACGCCCTTCGGGAGACCTATTGCGGCTCCATCGGCGCGGAGTACATGTACATCACCGACCAGAACCAGAAGCGCTGGTGGCAGGAGAAGCTGGAATCCATTCGGTCCAAGCCGTCGTTCGATGCAGAGCACAAAAAGCACATACTGGATCGGCTCACGGCGGCAGAAGGCCTTGAGAGATTCCTGCATACCAAGTACGTCGGGCAAAAACGGTTCTCCCTTGAAGGTGGCGAAAGCTTTATCGCCTCGATGGATGAGCTCATCCGCTCCGGCGGTGTCGCCGGCCTCCAGGAAATCGTGATCGGAATGGCCCACCGCGGTCGCTTGAACGTGCTGGTCAACACACTTGGCAAGATGCCCAAGGATCTGTTCGCCGAGTTCGACCACACGGCCCCTGAAGACCTGCCTTCTGGTGACGTCAAGTACCACCAGGGTTTCAGCTCCGACGTGTCCACCCCCGGCGGCCCGGTACACCTCACGCTGGCCTTCAACCCCTCCCACCTCGAAATCGTCAACCCTGTGGTGGAAGGCTCCGTGCGCGCCCGCATGGACCGTCGCGGCGACCCGCTGGGCAAGCAGGTACTTCCCGTGCAGGTGCATGGCGACGCTGCATTTGCCGGCCAGGGCGTGGTGATGGAAACCCTCGCACTTGCCGAGACGCGCGGCTACACGACGGGTGGCACCGTGCACCTGGTGATCAACAACCAGATCGGCTTCACCACCTCTGACCCTCGCGACAGTCGCTCCACACTGTACTGCTCGGACATCGTCAAGATGATTGAAGCGCCGGTGCTGCACGTCAACGGTGACGACCCTGAGGCCGTGGTGCTGGCCACGCGCCTGGCTCTCGAGTTTCGCCTGACTTTCCAGAAGGACGTGGTGGTCGACATCGTCTGCTTCCGCAAGCTGGGTCACAACGAACAGGACACCCCCAGCCTGACCCAGCCGCTGATGTACAAGAAGATCGCGGCCCATCCCGGCACCCGCAAGCTCTACGCCGACAAACTGGCTGCGCAAGGCCTGGGCGAAACGCTGGGCGACGACATGGCAAAGGCCTACCGCGCCGCACTTGACGCAGGACGGCACACGGTAGACCCCGTGCTCACCAATTTCAAGAGCAAGTACGCAGTCGACTGGACGCCTTTCCTGGGCAAGAAATGGACCGATGCAGCGGACACCGCGATTCCTCTGGCCGAGTGGACCCGTTTGGCAGAGAGCCTGACCACGGTGCCTGAAAGTATCAGTCCTCACCAGCTGGTGAAAAAAGTCTACGCCGACCGCGCGGCGATGGGCCGGGGCGACATTCCGGTGGACTGGGGCATGGGTGAACACATGGCGTTTGCCTCGCTGGTGGCCAGTGGTTTCCCAGTGCGCCTTTCTGGGGAGGACTGCGGGCGCGGCACGTTCACGCACCGTCACGCGGTTATCCACGACCAGAACCGTGAAAAGTACCACGAAGGCACCTACATCCCCCTGCAGAATGTCGCCGACAACCAGGCACCATTCGTGGTGATCGACTCGATCCTGTCAGAGGAAGCGGTTCTGGGTTTCGAATATGGCTATGCGTCGAACGATCCCAACACCCTGGTGATCTGGGAGGCACAGTTTGGCGACTTTGCCAATGGCGCACAGGTGGTGATCGACCAGTTCATTGCTTCCGGCGAAGTCAAGTGGGGCCGTGTCAACGGCATCACCCTGATGCTGCCTCACGGCTATGAGGGTCAGGGCCCGGAACACAGTTCGGCTCGCGTGGAGCGTTTCATGCAGCTGGCGGCCGACACCAACATGCAGATCGTGCAGCCCACCACGGCCAGCCAGATCTTCCATGTGCTTCGCAGGCAGATGGTGCGCAACTTGCGCAAGCCACTCATCATCTTCACGCCGAAATCGCTGCTGCGCAACAAGGACGCCACCTCACCGCTGTCCGAGTTCACCAAAGGCAGCTTCCAGACCATCATCCCCGAGCAGAACGCCGATGTCGTCAAGAAGGCCGACAAGGTCAAGCGCATCATCTGCTGCTCAGGCAAGGTCTACTACGATCTGGTGAAGAAGCGCGAGGAAAAGGGGTCGGACGACGTGGTGATTCTGCGTGTCGAGCAGCTCTACCCGTTCCCGCACAAGGTGTTTGGTGCAGAGATCAGGAAGTACCCGAACGCCACCGACATCGTCTGGTGCCAGGATGAACCGCAGAATCAGGGCGCCTGGTTCTTCGTGCAGCACTACATTCACGAGAACATGCTGGACGGCCAGAAGCTCGGTTATGCCGGCCGGGTGGCGTCGGCCTCGCCTGCAGTCGGTTATGCCCACTTGCACCAGGAGCAGCAGAAAACGCTGATCGAGGCGGCATTCGGCAAGCTCAAGGGATTCATCCTCACCAAATGAACAGTGCCAGGGCGGGGAGCGTCAGCTGTGCCGGTGAATCGCCGGACCGTGGCATTTCCTTCTCCTGACGCGTAAAGCAATACCAGGAAAGAAAAATGGCAATCGTAGAAGTCAAGGTTCCCCAGTTGTCCGAGTCGGTGGCCGAAGCCACCTTGTTGCAATGGAAGAAAAAAGCCGGTGATGCGGTCGCGCTCGACGAGATCCTGATCGAGATCGAGACCGACAAAGTCGTGTTGGAAGTGCCGGCTCCCGCTGCCGGCGTGCTGGTGGAACTGGTACAGGTGGACGGTGCGACCGTGGCCGCCGAACAGTTGATCGCGCGCATCGACACCGAAGCAGTGGCTGGCGCTGGTGCATCGGCGCCGACCGAATCCGCTGCGCCCGCTCAGGCTGCTGCTCCTGCTGCAGCGGCCTCGTCATCTTCCAAGGCCGGTGTGGCCATGCCCGCTGCAGCCAAGCTCATGGCCGACAACAAGCTCGCGGCTGGTTCGGTCAGCGGGACTGGAAAAGACGGTCGCGTTACCAAGGGCGACGTGCTCTCAGCCGTGGCGGGCGGTGCCACAGCGCCCAAGACGGCAGTGGCCGCACCCGTGGCAATCCCGACGGGTGCACCATCCAGGGTGCTGCCTCAGGTCGCCGTGGTGGCACCGGATCTGGGCGACCGCCCTGAAGAGCGTGTACCCATGACCCGCCTGCGTGCCCGTGTGGCTGAGCGACTGTTGCAGTCTCAGTCCACCAACGCCATCCTGACAACCTTCAACGAGATCAACATGGCCCCGGTCATGGAGATGCGCAAGAAGTTCCAGGAGCGGTTCGAGAAGGAACACGGCGTCAAGCTCGGTTTCATGAGCTTTTTCGTGAAGGCGGCGGTGCATGCGCTCAAGAAGTACCCCATCCTCAACGCCTCGGTGGACGGCAACGACATCGTGTACCACGGGTATTTCGACATCGGTATCGCAGTGGGATCTCCGCGTGGCCTGGTGGTGCCCATCATCCGCAACGCGGATCAGATGAGTTTTGCCGACATCGAGAAGAAGATCGCCGAATTCGGTCAGAAGGCCAAGGACGGCAAGATCGGGCTGGACGACCTCACTGGCGGCACGTTCTCCATCTCCAATGGCGGCACCTTCGGCTCGATGATGTCCACTCCCATCATCAACCCGCCGCAGTCGGCCATCCTCGGGGTCCATGCCACCAAGGAGCGCGCCATGGTGGAAAACGGCCAGGTGGTCGTGCGTCCGATGAACTACTTCGCCTTGTCTTACGACCACCGCATCATCGACGGCCGCGAGGCCGTGCTGGGTCTGGTGGCCATGAAGGAAGCGCTGGAAGATCCCGCGCGTCTGCTGTTCGACATCTGATGTCGAGAAAGGCGCCTTGACCATGTCTCTGGCAGACGAACTTCTGAAACTCGAGCAACTCCGCGAACGCGGAAGCCTGTCGGTGGAAGAGTTTGAGCGGGCAAAATCCCGTCTGCTGGGTACGGGGTCGACACCGCAGAATCCTTCCGAACTGGCGCAGGCCTTGAACAACCTGCGTCGCTCCCGCACCGACAAGTGGATCGCCGGCGTCTGTGGCGGGCTTGCTGCCGCCACTGGCGCAGACGCCTGGATCTGGCGATTGTTGCTGTCCGTGCTGTTTTTTGCGGGAGGTACAGGGCTGGTCCTCTACATCCTGCTTTGGATCTTCGTGCCCGCTGAATGAGTGAAGCGGGCACCAACCGAGAGTTTGAACATGTCCCAGTCTTTTGATGTGATCGTCATTGGTGGCGGTCCCGGTGGATACATTGCGGCCATTCGTGCCGCCCAGCTTGGCTTCAAGGTGGCCTGTATCGACGAATGGAAGAATGCCGCTGGCGGCCCCGCGCCTGGCGGCACCTGCACCAATGTGGGTTGTATTCCCTCCAAGGCCCTGCTGCAGTCGTCTGAGCACTTCGACCACGCCAACCACCACTTCGCTGACCACGGCATCAGCGCAACCAACGTGAAGATCGACATCGCCAGGATGATCGGTCGCAAGGACACGGTGGTCAAACAGAACAACGACGGCATCCTGTACCTGTTCAAGAAGAACAAGATCACGTTTTTCCACGGGCGTGGTTCGTTCGTCAAGACAGTGGAAGCGGGCTACGAGATCCAGGTAGCCGGCGAGAAGGAAGAAGTCCTCACAGGCCAGCAGATCATTGTGGCCACTGGCTCCAATGCCAGAGCGCTGCCTGGTGTGCCCTTTGATGAAGAAACCGTGCTGTCCAATGACGGCGCCCTGCGCATCGGTTCGGTTCCCAAAAAGTTGGTCTTGATCGGCTCTGGCGTGATCGGTCTTGAGATGGGCTCGGTCTGGCGCCGTCTGGGTTCCGACGTGATCATTCTGGAAGGTTTGCCGACCTTCCTGGGTGCGGTTGATGAACAGATCGCCAAGGAAGCCAAGAAGGCGTTTGACAAACAGGGCCTGAAGATCGAACTGGGCGTGAAGGTCGGCGACATCAAGACCACCAAGAAGGGCGTGAGTGTGTCTTACACGAACGCCAAAGGTGAAGCGCAGAGCATCGATGCCGACAAACTGATTGTCTCGATCGGCCGGGTGCCCAACACCATCGGCCTGAACGCCGAAGCGGTCGGTCTGCAGCTGGACGAGCGTGGTGCCATCGTCGTGGACGAAGCGTGCCGCACCAGTCTCAAAGGCGTGTGGGCCGTGGGCGACGTGGTTCGTGGCCCCATGCTGGCGCACAAGGCGGAAGAAGAGGGCGTTGCCGTGGCCGAGCGCATCGCCGGTCAGCATGGGCATGTGAACTTCAACACCGTTCCCTGGGTGATCTACACCAGCCCGGAAATCGCCTGGGTGGGCCGCACCGAGCAGCAGCTCAAGGCCGACGGCGTGAAATACAAGGCCGGCACCTTCCCGTTCCTTGCCAACGGCCGTGCACGAGCGCTGGGCGACACCACCGGCATGGTCAAGTTCCTCGCCGATGCCACAACCGACGAAATCCTGGGCGTGCACATTGTGGGCCCCATGGCTTCGGAATTGATTGCCGAAGCGGTGGTGGCGATGGAGTTCAAGGCCAGTGCCGAGGACATTGCCCGGATTTGCCATGCACATCCTTCACTGTCCGAGGCCACGAAGGAGGCCGCACTGGCTGTGGACAAACGGACGCTGAACTTTTGATCCGCACCTGTCGGTTGCTCACGGCGAGTGGTTGCGTACGGGCGACTCGCAGGGTCGGCTGCCTTTCGGATCCGTGGAGGCAGGCCCGGCCAGACCTGGAGTCGCGGCTATTGACGTCTCAAAAGGGTCGCCCCTGCAGATCGGCAGAGCCGGTGTTGCAGGGTAGCTGCGCAAGCCCGATGCAGGGAGCAAGTCCATGCCCATTTGAGGGATGCCCGTGTCTGTAAGGGCGTTCTATGAGGCCGCTCTCAAGGAACGCGGCTACAAGACCGATCCTGCGCAGCAACGTGCGATTGACGCATTGGAGCGCTGCGCGAGCGAGTGGGCACACTACAAGCAAAAACGGTCGAACCCGCTGAAAAAGCTCATCAACCGGCCAGATATTCCTCGCGGCGTGTACATGTACGGTGGCGTGGGCCGGGGCAAGAGTTTTCTGATGGACTGCTTCTTCAATGCGGTGCCGATCCGGCGCAAGACCCGCCTGCATTTTCATGAGTTCATGCGCGAGGTGCACCGCGAACTGCGTGATCTGCAGGGTACAGTGAACCCGCTGGATGAGCTGGGTCTGCGAATGGCCAGACGCTACAAGCTCATTTGCTTTGACGAGTTTCATGTGGCGGACGTGACCGACGCCATGATCCTGCACCGCCTGCTGGATGCGCTCTTCAAGGCAGGCGTGGGCTTTGTCACCACCTCCAACTTCCACCCGGATGGTTTGTACCCGGACGGATTGCATCGCGATCGCATTCTGCCTGCCATCGAGCTGTTGAAGCAGCGCCTGGAAGTGCTGAGTGTGGACAACGGCACCGATTACCGGCAGCGAACTCTCACGCATGTGCAGCTGTACCACTGTCCTCTGGGGGCAGATTCAGATACCGCCATGGAGGAAACTTTCAGCCAGCTGGCCGAGACTGCCGATCAGGACCCGGTCATGCGAATCGAGTCGCGGGAAATACAGGCGTTGCGGCGCGCTGGCGGTGTGATCTGGTTCGACTTCAGAACGCTTTGCGGCGGTCCACGATCACAGAACGACTATCTGGAAATCGCCACCCAGTTCCACACCCTGATGCTGTCGAATGTGCCTCAGATGTCGGTGCGCCAGGCGTCGGAGGCAAGGCGATTTACCTGGCTGATTGATGTGTTGTATGACCGCCGTGTGAAGTTGGTCATGTCGGCGGCGGTGCCGCCCGAGCATTTGTATACCGAAGGACCAATGTCGCACGAATTCCCTAGAACGGTATCGCGACTGAACGAAATGCAGTCGGCGGAGTTCACTGCGCTGGAGCACCGCTTGGTCGATACCAGCCTGACCTGACCACGTTGTCCTGGTGCAATGGCCGCAAACCAGAAAAAGGCTGTTTGCCTGAGTGCAGATCAGCCCAGTGGATCGAGCTTGACAATGACCAGGGAGAGGTTGTCTCCCATGCCTTTGGATCTCGAGCGAGCCTTCTGGATCAGGAATTCGCAGGCCTCGCGCGGTGAGAGCATGGCCACGGTGCTCGACAGCTCTTCCGGCGTGAAGTAGTGCCAGACCCCATCGCTACATGCAACGATGGCATCACCGGTTACCAGCTGGGAAACCACGTGTATGTCCACCGGTGGATCGTTGTCGGTACCCAGGCAGCCCATGAGGATGTTGGAATGCGGGTGGTCCAGCGCTTCTTCTTCGCTGATTTCGCCCTGATTGACCAGCGTCTGAACGTAGGAATGGTCCATGGTTCTGAACACCATTTTTCCATGTCTGAAGTGGTAGATTCGCGAATCGCCTGCGTGCACCCAGTGGCTGTCACCTGCTGGATTCACGAGGAACGCTGCAATCGTACTGTGAGGCTCTTGCTCAGCGGAAACAGCGGTCAGCTTGATGACCAGATGCGATTCTTCAACAATTTGTCTCAGCAGGGCCGCACTGTCATCAGAGTCCGGGTCGTAGCGCTCAAAGAGTTGGCGGGCTGTCAGCATCACCTGGTCTGACGCTTTTCTTCCACCGCTGCGACCACCCATGCCATCGGCCACGACCGCCAGGAGGCAGCCACTGTGGCGGGGATGATGCAAGAGGCAAACCTGATCCTGCTGGTAGTCGCGGTCACCTTTGTGGATCCCGGTGGAAGCCTGAATGCGGTAGCCTTTGGACATAGTGAATCTTGTAGTCAGTCAATGGAAGCGGTGACCGCAGAACCTTCGCAATGGTAACGACGAAATCTGGTTGTGCGAGCAGCCTATCACCAAAACCGAGGCCATCGGACCGTTGTGAACACGATTCGATCCACAAGGCAGTGGCTGGCTGGCTTCAGGGCCTGATACCTTGACGACACTTGAGCGACAGGTACTCGAGGCCTGGGCCGAAGGAGGTGCCATGGCTCGGGGCGACCTGCGCCTCCAGCAAAGAGAGGGGCAGATCGAGATGGCCAGGCTGGTGGCACATGCGATCACGCTGCATGGCAGTCTGGTGGTGGAAGCTGGTACTGGGGTGGGCAAGACGTTTGCCTATCTCGTTCCCCTTCTGCTGAGTGGGCAGCGTGCCGTGCTGTCCACCGCCACTCACGTGCTTCAGGCGCAACTGGCCCAGCGCGACATACCGGCGGTAACTCGGTTGTTGGGTATTCCGGTGCGTGTGGCGGTTCTCAAGGGGCGCTCCAGCTATGTGTGCCTGCATCGACTTGAGCAGGCGTGTCAGGAGAATGGCGGACGATTGCGAGACCCGGCGCTCTCAGTGCAGCTGGAAAACATTCGACACTGGGCCCGAGGGTCCCAACAAGGCGATTTTTCTGAACTCGACGGATGGGATGGGCAGTCGCAAATGGCTGCGCTTGCGGGTTCCACCACTGAGAATTGCCTGCGTTCGGCCTGCCCACGGGTTGCAGATTGCCACTATTTGCGCGCCAAGCGCCAAGCCGCGTCGGCCGACTGGGTCGTACTGAATCATCACCTCTTTTTTGCTGAGACGACGGGTCGACGATCTGGCGACACCAGCCTGCTGACCGGACGAGGCGTGGTGGTGTTTGACGAGGCACATCATCTGAATGAGGTCGGCACCCAGCAACTGGCGGCCGTTGTGGGAACAAGGCAGCTGAACGCTTTCGCCCGCGACCTTGTGAATCAGGGCAAGCTGTGGGCGCAAGGGTTGCGTCCCTGGAGCCATCTGGCCATGTCCATTGGCCAGGCGGTTCGGCTGATCGAGGAAATGGCGGGAAGCGCAGGGTTGTCAGGGCGCCGCAGCCGATGGGACGGTGCCGTGCCAAGTGGCCTGGATGGAGATGCGTGGGCAAGGGCCGCCATTGCCATGGACACAGCATTGCGTTCTGCATATGAAAGCCTGCGAGGCACCGCTTCGTCATCGCCGGATCTTGGTCGCCTTCTTGAGCGAGCGCACGATCTGGTGGTGGCATGGCGCAGACTGGCCCGAGGCAGAGGCCCTGACGGGATGCATGAGGTGTGCTGGATTGACTGGGGCGAAGAGGGCGTCGGATCAAACGGATGGGCGCTGATGAGTGGTCCTTCTGAAAGCGCAGATTTTTTTCAGCAGCTGATGGATGGCCCGGAGGCGGATGCAACTGGCTGGATATTCACTTCCGCCACACTGGGTCACGACACCTCTCTCTCTTGGTTTACCGAGCGTCTAGGGCTCAAGGCGCGAGAGGGAGTCCAGACTGCACAAATTCCGAGCCCGTTCCACCGTGTGAACCAGATGGCGCTGTTCGTGCCACGGCGACTGCCCATGCCCTCAGAGCCTGCGCACAGCATCGCTCTTGCTGATGCCATTGCGAACTGGGCGTCCCAGCTGGGAGGGCGAACACTTGTATTGACCACCACCCGAAAGGCGGCCTATCGAATTGCACATCGCCTGCGCTGGCAAGTGGCACGGGGTGGCTGCGAAGTGCTGAATGTGCTGGACGAATCCATGTGCCCACGTGCACATCTTCTGCAACGGTTTCGCGATGCGGGCGCACCTTCGCTGCATGATTGCGATCCTGACCAGGCCTCGGTGCTGGTCTCATCGATGGCGTTCTGGGAGGGGATTGATCTGACTGGCGATGTGCTTCAGCTTCTGGTGATCGACAAGTTGCCGTTTCCGCCACCGGATGATCCGGTCATGGAAGCGAGAAGCAGGCAGCTTTCAATCAAAGGCCTTGATCCGTTTGTTCACGGATTGCTTTCGGAAACCAAGCTGACGCTCAAGCAGGGCGTTGGCCGGTTGATCCGTTCGGCAGACGACCGGGGCATCGCTGTCATTGGCGACAAGCGGCTGCTGCTGAGGGAATACGGACCGCAACTGTTGGCCATTTTGCCGCCACATCGTCAATTGATGGACGACACAGAAATGATGGCCGAGTTGGCCAGCATGCGGCTCACCAGACCTTCCACCAGGGATCCGAAGATTTCCGGAAGCCCTGGGTGAGAAAGGTGCTTTGCGGAAAGTTGGTTTCCATGACGCGCCGCGCGTCGTCCCTCAACTGATCCATGCCCAAAGCGTCGTAAGACTGAACCAGGATGTAAAGCGCCTCTTCAAGTGCAGGTGCATCTGCATAGTCGACCAGCGCCGACTGGGCGCGGTTGATCGCCGCCACATGGGCACCACGGCTGTAGTAGTAGCGTGCAACGTGAACCTCATACTGAGCCAGCGAGTTCACGATGTAGGTCATGCGAATCCTCGCATCAGCCGAATAACGCGAATCCGGGAAGCGGTTGACCAGATCCTTGAATGCCTCAAAAGACTCTTTCGCCGCCTTTTGGTCGCGTTCCGACAAGTCTTGCCGTGCAAGTGATCCGAAAAGGCCGAGATTGTCGTTGAATGAAACCAAACCCTTCAGGTAGAGCGCGTAGTCCATGGCCGGGCTGGTGGGATGAAGGCGCATGAAACGGTCGATTGCAGCCTGGGCCTGCGCTGGCTCTCCAGCTTTGTAGTGTGTGTAGGCCTTGTCCAGTTGGGCTTGTTGGGCCAGCGGGGTGCCGGCAGCACGACCTTCAAGCTTCTCGTACAACACGACCGCTTTGTCGAAGTTGCCAGAATCGCGCTCGTCCCGCGCTTCGCTTAAGAGCCTGTTGGGACTCCATCCAAGGGTGTTGTCGACGGGTGTGCTGCTGCATCCCGAGAGGGCCAGCGTTGCACCGATCAGGGGCAGCGACACAACCGATAATCTGAACGAACGTATCACACGCGCACCTTTACAACGGAACAAAGCTTGAACGCTGAAATTATATCGATGGGGGAAGATCTCGAAGACCCTCTGGATACACCTGCTGACGTTGTGCTTTCAGAGGTGGAAATTCGGCATGGCGAGGTTCCAGCAGACATGCACGGCTGGCGGCTGGATCGGGTGCTCGCACGCCTGATCCCCGAGTTCTCGCGCACCTACTTGCAGCAGCTCATCGTCGATGGCGCGGTCGAACTGCGGGGCACACCCCAGCGAAAGCCCGCAGTCCGTTTGACCGTGGGTGATCGCCTCGCCGTGGGACTTCGGCCTCCGCAGCAGGTCCAGGCCTTTGTGGCAGAAGAAATGAGCCTGGATGTGGTGTTCGAGGACGCCGATCTGCTGGTGATACATAAACCGGCGGGCTTGGTGGTTCATCCGGGCGCGGGCAACTGGAGCGGTACGCTGCTCAACGGCTTGCTGGCCTTTCATGCGGGGGCTTCAGCACTGCCGCGCGCAGGCATCGTGCACCGCCTGGACAAGGACACCTCGGGCCTCATGCTGGTGGGAAAGTCGCGCCGCGCTGTGGACGCGCTGGTTCGTGCAATTGCTGCCCGGGACGTCAAACGCCTCTACCTCGCCTTGGCCCATGGGCGCTGGAGTAGCCAGCCAGAAATCACAGTCGACCAGGCCATTGGCCGGGATGTTCGCAACCGCCTGCGGATGGCCGTGGTGGAGGCGGGAAGCGGCAAGCCGGCCCAAACCACGCTGACCGTCCTAGAAAAGACCGATCAGGCCTCCTTGCTGGTCTGTCGACTGCACACTGGGCGCACCCACCAGATTCGGGTGCACGGGGCCTGGTTGGGGCACCCTTTGGTGGGTGACGTGCTGTATGGGGGCCGTCCATTGTGGGGACTGACTCGCCAGGCTCTTCATGCCACTCGTCTGGAGTTGAATCACCCAGTGACGGGGAAACCCCTGGTGTTTCGATCAGACCCTCCGCAAGATTTCAAGGAAGCCTTGAAGCAAGCCGGGCTCCATTACAATCCGGAGTGTCTGGATTGATTGCGTCAGAGACAGGTGGCACGGCAGAGTTGTCGCTGTGAAGCGGTTTGTCGACCACAAAACACCACACTCTGGCGCCAACGTGATTCTCGCCTTCCCGGTCACCACAGACCGTGCGTTGAGATATACGCCAACACCCGCCGCATCCCATGCCAGTCGCTCAGCGGGTATTGCATGATTTTCTCCTGCCCAGCCGGCCATGGGCCATTGACTGAACACCACAGATGAACACCACGGATGCCAAGCGTGTCCTTGAAACGGCACTGATCTGCGCAGCTCAGCCGCTCTCCCTGCGGGACATCGCGGTTCTGTTCGATCAGGCTTTGTCCACCGACACCCTCAAGAAGCTTCTGGCCGACCTTCAGCTGGAATGGACCGGGCGGGGCGTGGAGCTGGTTCATGTGGCGACAGGCTGGCGATTCCAGTCGCGTCCGGAGCTGCGTCCGTACCTGGACAGACTGCACCCGGAGAAACCGCCCAAGTACAGTCGCGCCACCCTCGAGACTTTGGCCATCATCGCGTACCGGCAGCCCGTGACCCGTGGCGACATGGAAGACATTCGAGGCGTGACCATCAACTCCTTGATCATCAAACAGCTGGAAGACCGGGGCTGGATCGAGGTCATCGGCCACAGGGAGACGGTGGGGAGACCAGCGCTGTTCGCCACAACCCGCCAGTTTCTGGACGACCTGGGCCTTGCTTCGCTGGATCAACTGCCTCCGCTGGAAGCCAGCGAGATCCAGGAGTCTGCCCTGGACCGGCTGGACTTTGAGGCCCTTTCGAGTGGCCTTCAGGCTGACCTTGATGCCGGACCGGCAGAACCAGAAATCCTGTCTCTCTCCGAAGCCGCTGCCACGCCAAATGCTGCCCCATCCGAAAGTTCCTCCGGCATGATGCCGGTGGCCGACGTTACCCAGGAATCCAATGAACTCGGCACCAACCCCCCCCACTGAACCTGTCCCCTCCGAAATTGCCGAGGTGAACGCAGACGCGCAGAAGGAGATTCGCGCGGAGCATGGCGGCTCGCCTGAAAGGGCGTCTGCAGGCCATCCCGGTGCGGGCGAAGCCGCACACCTTCAATTTGGTGACGTCGTCAGCGGCGCTTTCGATGCCGAGCAGGAACAGGATCTGCCTCTTCCGGGCAAACGCGTGCTGGCACCACAGGCCGAATCTCCCAAGCTGCACAAGGTGCTTGCCCAGGCAGGCATGGGATCGCGGCTGGAAATGGAGCAGTTGATTCTTGAAGGGCGCATTTCAGTCAATGGCGAGCCCGCCCACATCGGTCAGCGGATCCAGTTTGGCGACGTGATCAAGGTGAACGGAAAGCCCGTTCGTGTGCGCATGACGCCACCGCCGCCGCGGGTGCTGGCTTACCACAAGCCCGCAGGCGAAGTGGTCACGCGAGACGATCCGCAGAACCGGCCCACCGTGTTTCGGCGCTTGCCAAGGTTGATCCAGGGCAAATGGCAGTCGGTGGGGCGGCTTGACATCAACACGGAAGGTCTGCTGCTGCTCACGAGTTCGGGAGAGCTGGCCAACCGGTTGATGCACCCGCGCTTCGGCTTGCAGCGCGAATACGCGGTGCGGGTGCTGGGTGCATTGTCCAATGAAGAAAAACAGCGACTGCTCGATGGTGTGCAGCTCGAAGACGGGCCAGCCCAGTTCGCATCGATCGAGGACGGTGGAGGTGAAGGGGCCAACTGCTGGTATCGCGTGACCATTGCCGAAGGTCGAAACCGCGAAGTTCGCCGCATGCTCGAAGCCGTGGGACATGCCGTCAGCCGGCTCATCCGCATTCGTTACGGCGTCGTGATGTTGCCGCGAGGCCTCAAGCGCGGTGCCTGGATCGAGCTGGACCAACGTGACATTGATAGGCTGACCGCGGCGGCTGGCTTGGCAGGCGCGGAGGGCGGCATGGACCGTCTGCCTCGCAACGGGGTCCGCCATCCGGCGAGCAGAGGCAAATCGGGCGGCAAGTCCAACAAGCCGCGGGGTGCTTCAGACGGCAGTCGGGGGCCAGGTTCGTACTTTGGCTCTCGCGCTGAGAGTGGAGCTTGGGCTGGGGACGGCCCGAGCGCGCCTGGGGGTACCCCGCGCCCGCGTGGTACCAAGCCGCCAGGCAAGACCAGCACCCCCCAACAGCCCGATCCCATGAAAACTTCCTTTGGCTACATTGGTCAGGATGCCCTTCAGCGCCGCCGTGAAGAAGAAGGGCGCCGCGCCGGTCCACCGGGGGCAGGGCGCAAGCGCGGCGGAGGAAATCGTTCCGGCCGGAAATGAAGGAGCGCTTTTTCCGAGCGAGCGAAGGCCGTGTTGCCTTGGAAGTGGTGGCACTTCCGAACCGGGCTGAAACGGCCCGGCGATGTAGAATTGAAAGCTTTGCGAGTTAGCGCAATTCCCTCTTTCTCATCCAAAAATCTCAGGATCCATATGGCTATCGAACGCACCCTTTCCATCATCAAGCCCGACGCCGTTGCCAAGAACGTCATCGGCCAGATCTACGCACGCTTCGAAGCGGCTGGCCTCAAAGTCGTGGCTGCACGCATGGCACATCTCTCGCGCGGTGAAGCTGAAGCCTTTTACGCGGTTCACAAGGAACGTCCTTTCTTCAAGGACCTCGTGGACTTCATGATTTCCGGCCCGGTGATGATTCAGGCACTGGAAGGTGAAGGCGCCATTGGCAAGAATCGTGACCTCATGGGCGCCACCGACCCCAAGAAGGCCGCCGCAGGCACCATTCGCGCCGACTTTGCTGACAGCATCGATGCGAATGCGGTCCACGGTTCGGACGCCCCCGAAACGGCAGCTGTGGAAATCGCGTTCTTCTTCCCTGGCATGAACGTCTACTCTCGTTGATGCTGTCTTCCGCGCTCATCCCCAACCTCGACAGTGTTCTGGTGGGGTGGCGTGCGCGGAGCCGACGGTGTTGGAGCCTGTGAAATGAAGGTCAATCTGCTCGACTTTGACCTCGATGGAATGGCCGCCTTCTGTGAAGGCCTGGGCGAGAAGCGGTTTCGCTCTGTGCAGCTGTTTCGCTGGATTCATCAAAAAGGCGCTCGAAACTTCAACGAGATGAGCGATCTGGCCAAATCGCTGCGTGAAAAGCTCCCTGCCGTTTGCAGCATCGATGACCTCTCAGTGTTGTCGCGGCAGGAGTCGATTGATGGCACCATCAAGTGGCTTTTTGATGTGGGCGGCGGCAACGCAGTTGAAACCGTGTTCATTCCTGAAGCAGACAGAGGCACGCTTTGCATCTCTTCGCAGGCGGGTTGCGCCGTCGGGTGCCGCTTTTGCTCAACTGGCCATCAAGGGTTCTCGCGCAACCTCACGACTGGTGAAATTGTGGCGCAGCTGTGGCATGCCGAGCACTTTCTTCGTAAACACCTGGTCTCCAAAGAACGTGTGATCACCAACGTGGTCATGATGGGCATGGGGGAGCCGCTACAGAACCATGCGGCGCTTTTCCCCGCTCTTCGTATCATGCTCGATGACCACGGCTACGGTCTGTCGCGCCGCCGAGTGACTGTGTCCACCTCCGGCGTGGTGCCCATGATGGACCGTCTTGCCCGCGAGTGCCCTGTGGCTCTGGCCGTGTCGTTGCATGCACCGAACGACGCCCTGCGCGACTCGCTGGTCCCGCTCAATCGCAAATATCCCATCGCCGAGCTGTTGGACGCCTGTGTGCGATACCTGCCGGCGGCACCCCGGGATTTCATCACCTTCGAATACTGCATGCTCGATGGTGTGAACGATCAGCCCGAGCACGCCCGGCAGTTGCTTGATCTGGTGCGGTCGCACCGGGGGCGGGGCGTGCCGTGCAAGATCAATCTGATACCGTTCAACCCTTTTCCCGATTCCGGGCTCAAGTGTTCACCCAAATCGGTGGTATCCCGGTTTGCACAGATCCTTGTAGACGGGGGTGTGGTGACAACCGTGCGCAAAACGCGCGGCGACGACATCGAAGCCGCTTGCGGTCAGCTGGCGGGTGACGTGCTTGATCGCACCAATGCGGGTCAACGTCTGGCGAGGTTGCGTTCGGCGGAAGAACGACCCATCCGTATTGTTCACAGAGAAAGGCAGGCATGAATCACCCGTTTCGCGTTCGTTCCATTTCCGTAGGCGTTCGGTTGACCTTGCTGTTGTCGGCCTCGCTGCTCATTGCCGGGTGCACACAGATGCCGCTGGACCGCGGCGGGAACGAAGTCGGACCGATCACCGAGTCGGACGAGCCAGAGACGCGAAAACGTGCGCGCATACGGCTGGAGCTTGCGTCCAGTTATTTCGAGCAAGGCCAGACCAATGTGGCGCTGGACGAGATCAAGCAGTCGATTGCCGCAGATCCAACCTACGCGAAAGCCTACGTGCTCAGAGGGCTGGTGTTCATGCAGATGAACGAAAACCGCCTCGCCGAAGAGAGTTTTCAGCGGGCCATTCAGCTCAATCCGCGCGATCCTGATGCATTGCACAACTACGGATGGTTTGTCTGTCAGCAGGGCAAGCACGCCCAGGCCATAGACCTGTTCACCCGCGCATTGGTCAGTCCTGTGTATGGGGGTCAGGCCAAGACGTTGAGAGCGAAAGGCGTGTGCCAGATCCGCATGGGCCAGCTTGCAGAAGCGGAAGGCAGCCTTGCCCGTTCCTATGAGCTCGATGCGGCGGATCCATTTACGGCATACAACCTGGCAACCCTGCTGTTTCGCCGAGGAGAAGACACCAGGGCCCAGTTCATCATCCGTCGGCTGAACAACACCGAGCTGGCCAACGCTGAGACCTTGTGGCTCGGCATCAAAGTGGAGCGGCGGCTGCGAAACACCGAGGCCATGGAGCAACTCGCGCAACAGTTGAGTCGCCGTTTTGCCCAGTCGCCTCAGTGGGGTCTCTACCAAAGAGGGGCCTTCAATGAATGAAGACGCACTCGATGCATCCAGTGTTTCGAATGGACCACAGGATCAATCGCACGTGCCCCTGCACCTGCTGAGGCAGGCGAGAGAAGCGGTTGGCCTTCACATTGCTGTCCTGGCGGCTGCGCTGAAGGTTCCAGTTCGGAAGCTGGAAGCGCTGGAAGCGGGTCGGTACGACGAGTTGCCCGACCTGACGTTCGCTCGTGCCCTGGCTTCGAGCGCTTGTCGCCAGCTCAAGATCGATCCTGCGCCGATCCTGGAGCAGATTCCGATGGGGCGATTGCCCGTCTTGGGGAAGGCGGGGAATGCCATCAACACCCCGTTCAAGGCCTCGTTCCCAGGAGCGACTTCAAACCAGTCGTCCTGGTTTTTCCGGCCGTCGGTGCTCATTGCCACCTTGCTGGTTGTCGCGGCCCTTGTGCTCCTGGTGCTGCCTGAAGTCATTCAGATGCCGGCCATGGGTACCAATCCGACGGTCTCCACGGATCAGACCGGTCAGACGATCGAACCCGTTGAGCTGGGGGCACCACCTTCAGAAGAGCCTCAGGCCGACCCGTCCGGGGCTGCACCTCCTGTTGTACCCGTCGAAGGCAGCGTCACCCCATCAACTGCCGAGCAGCCGGCGTCTGGCGCTACGCCGGGTGAAGGTGTTCCCTCGCTCCAGGAGGCGAGCACTGCCGTACCTGGTAACGTACAACAACCAGGCACGCCCGCGGCATCCCCCGCATTGCTGCGCATCACAGCAGGGGGCGAATCATGGGTGGAAGTGACCAACGGTGCAGGTGCAGTGGTGGTTCAGCGCGTGCTCAGGCAGGGGGAAGTCATCGAGTTTTCATCGACACCGCCTTACAAAGTGATTCTGGGCCGGGCAGAGGCTGCTCAAGTCTTTGTTCGAGGGCAATCGCTTGATGTGATGCCTTACGCGCGCAACAATGTGGCCCGCTTTGAAGTGAAGTGATCGACATGAATGGAATCAACGCTTCAATGACAATGCCCGCCCAACCTGAATTGCCCATTGCAATGGGTGTTGCGCAGACCCGCAAGACCCGACCGGGTGTGGTGGCGTGGGGTGATCATCGGGTGACGGTAGGTGGGGGCGCACCCGTGCGCGTCCAGGCCATGACCAATACCGACACGGCCGACGCAATTGGCACTGCCATACAGGTCAAAGAACTTGCCTTGGCGGGTTCGGAGCTGGTTCGCATCACTGTCAACAACGACGATGCAGCCAAAGCCGTGCCCTACATCCGCGAGCAGTTGGATCGCATGGGTGTGACGGTGCCACTCATCGGCGATTTTCACTACAACGGACACCGGCTGCTCACTGACCATCCTGCTTGCGCGCAAGCCCTTTCCAAGTACCGTATCAATCCCGGCAATGTAGGCCGTGGCGACAAGGGTGATCGGCAGTTTGGGCAAATGGTGGAGTTGGCCGCGAAATACGACAAAGCCATCCGCATTGGCGTGAACTGGGGCAGTCTGGATCAGGATCTGCTCGCACGGCTGATGGACCAGAACGCACAACGGTCACGCCCCTGGGAAGCCAAGCAGGTGATGTACGAGGCACTGATCACTTCGGCGCTGGAATCGGCTGCCAAGGCCGAAGAAATCGGCTTGAACGGCAACAACATCATGTTGTCGTGCAAAGTGAGCAATGTCCAGGATCTGGTGGCCGTGTACCAGGCGCTGGCCCAGCGCTGCGACCATGCGTTGCATCTTGGCTTGACCGAAGCCGGTATGGGGACCAAAGGGGCGGTTGCGTCTGCGGCGGCCCTTTCCGTCCTGCTTCAGCAAGGCATTGGTGACACCATTCGCGTGTCGCTCACGCCTCAGCCTGGCGAATCACGCACCCACGAAGTGCTGATCGCCCTGGAGATCCTCCAGGCGCTCGGCCTGAGGGCATTTGTACCGAGTGTGACGGCATGCCCAGGTTGTGGTCGCACCACCAGCACCACCTTTCAGGAGCTGGCCAAGCAGATCGACGACTACCTTCGTCAGTCCATGCCGCAGTGGCGAGAGCGCTATCCTGGTGTCGAAAATCTCAAGGTGGCCGTGATGGGCTGCATCGTCAATGGCCCCGGTGAAAGCAAACACGCAGACCTCGGTATCAGTCTGCCAGGCACCGGAGAGGCGCCTTCTGCGCCGGTCTACATCGACGGTGAGAAGGCCATGACGCTGCGGGGCGATGCGATCGCGCACGATTTCCAGCAGATTGTTGAAAATTACATCGAGAAAAGGTTTGGTGTGGCGGGCTGAGCCCTGAGCAGGGCAGGTGCCTTGCTCAATCAGGACGCAAACAGCCAGCAAACAAAATGGCAGAGAAAATCAGTGCTGTCAAAGGCATGAACGACATAGCGCCTCCCGTGTCTGCACATTGGGAATGGCTGGAAGAACAACTGCGAGGCCTGATGCGGAGGTACGGGTATCGCAACTTGAGAACCCCTATCGTCGAGCCGACCGCACTGTTTGTGCGCGGCCTGGGTCAAGTGACCGACATCGTCGAGAAGGAGATGTATTCGTTTGAAGACCGTCTCAATGGTGAGCAGCTGACCCTTCGTCCTGAAAACACGGCGGGCGTGGTGCGGGCCGCGATTGAGCAATCGCTGACCTATGACGGAGGCAAGCGGCTCTACTACATGGGTCCAATGTTTCGTCACGAGCGCCCTCAGAGGGGCCGCTACCGCCAGTTCCATCAGTTTGGCGTCGAGGCACTCGGCTTTGCCGGTCCTGATGTGGACGCCGAGCTGATCGTGCTGGCCTGTGACCTGTGGGCAGCACTGGGCTTGAGCGGAATTGCTCTGGAGATCAACAGTCTGGGGCAGCCTCATGAACGCCTGGCACATAGAGCATCGCTGATCGCCTATCTGGAAGGGCATGCGGAACAGCTAGACGAGGATGCCAGGCGCCGACTTCACACCAACCCGCTTCGCATTCTGGACACCAAGAATCCGCTCATGCAGGACCTTGTGAACCGGGCACCCCGGCTGATGGACCACCTGGGCCCGGAGTCGCTGCACCATTTCAACCGGCTGCGCGATTTGCTTGATGCGCATGGCATTGCCTACCACATCAATCCGCGACTGGTGCGGGGCATGGACTACTACAACCTGTCGGTGTTCGAGTTCGTCACGACCCAGTTGGGTTCGCAGGGAACGGTGTGCGCAGGCGGTCGTTACGATGGCTTGTTCGAACAAATCGGCGGCAAGTCGGTTCCGGCGGTCGGCTGGGCGCTGGGCATGGAGCGCATTCTTGAATTGCTCAAGGAGCAGGGGAGGCTGCCAGTGCAGCCCACGCCGGATGCCTACGCTGTGGTAACGGATACAGGCAGTCTCCCCAGAGTCATGCCCGTGCTCCGCTCCCTGCGTCAGGCGGGTGTGAGTGTGCAGATGCACGCCTGCGGCCCCGAGGGGATGGGGAGCATGAAGTCCCAGTTCAAAAAGGCAGACGCCAGCGGTGCGCGCTTTGCCCTGATTTTTGGACCATCCGAGCTTGAGCAAGGCGCGGTGGCGATCAAATCCCTGCGGGGACCTCGTGCAGTGGCAGACCAGGGAGAAGCCGTGCAGCAGTTGCTGAAGCCGCTGGCAGACGTCGAATCTTGGGCGGCTACTCTGACAGCAATTTGACGACACGCCCTGGGTCTGCTGCGCAGCGGAACTCAGGAGCAACGCTGCCGATCTTGCCTTGCATCGACTGCGCCCCCATACAATCACCGATTCCCAACCGAAATCCCCATGGCCAAACACCTCGACCTCGAAGAGCAGGAACAACTCGACCAGATCAAACACTTCTGGTCGCAGTATGGCAACGCCATCACTTGGGCGCTGATCGCCGTATTGGGTTCGTTTGCCGCCTGGAATGGATGGAACTACTGGCAAACCAACCAGGCCATCAAGGCAGCAGCGCTCTACGACGAAGTGCAAAGTGCCGCCCAGGCCAGGGATGTCGATCGACTCAAGCGGGCGCTCGGGGATATGCAGTCTGGCTACGCCAAAACCAGCTACGCGGGTCAGTCGGCACTTCTGGCGGCGCGCTCTTTCCATGAGGCGGATCTGAATGATGCTGCGCGTGAGGCCCTTGAGTGGACGGTCAACAACGGGTCCGACCCAGGTTATCAGGCCGTTGCCCGCTTGCGTCTGGCGAGTCTGTCACTGGAGGCAGGCGAATTCGATGCTGCGTTGAGATGGCTGAATGCACCATTGGCGCCTCCATTTGAACCATTGGCATCCGATCGTCGAGGCGATGTGCTGCTTGCGCAGGGCAAGACCGAAGAGGCCACCGTGCAATATCAGACAGCTTGGCGAACGATGTCCGAAGCGAGTGAATACCGGCGATTGGTGGAAGTCAAGCTGGCATCATTGGGTGTGGATGTACTGGCTCAGTCAACGGAGGTGTCCCGTTGAGCAAAGAATTCAAAGCCGTGGACGGCATTCGAGAGACGCTTGCAACGATCATCAGGCGCTGTCTCGTGGTCGGAGGTGCAGCAGTGCTTGTGGCATGTTCGTCCGGACCCGAAAAGCCGAAGCCCGAACCGCTTCCCCCGGTGACTGCCCTGATTGGCGTCCAGCAGGCGTGGAGTGCGCAAGTGGGTGACTCGTCGGCTTCCGTTGCACCCTTCGCCGTGGAAGGTCGCGTGTACGTGGCATCGTCTGCCGGTACAGTGGCTGCGCTCGATGCGGCGACCGGGCAGGATGTCTGGCGAATCAACCTGGGCACCTCCATCGCGGCCGGTGTCGGCTCCGATGGTGAGACCGCAGCGGTTGTCACGCGGGGCAATGAACTGGTGGCGATCAACAGTGGCAAGGAGCTTTGGCGGGTGCGCTTGCCAGCCCGGACCTTCACTGCACCGCTGGTGGCTGGAAAAAGGGTGTTTGTGCTGATGGCCGACCGGACGGTATTGGCTTTCGATGGCCAGAGCGGCACCAGATTGTGGAGCCAGTCCCGCACAGCCGAACCTCTCGTACTCAGCCAGGGAGGCGTCTTGCTGGCGGTCGGGGACACCTTGGTTGCGGGTTTGTCTGGCCGTCTGGTTGGCTTGAATCCGCTCAATGGATCGGTCCGCTGGGAGGCGCCTGTTGGCAGTTCGCGGGGGACGAATGAGGTTGAACGTCTGGTGGACCTCGTGGGGCCTGCCAGCCGGGTGGGCAACAGCGTGTGTGTGCGTGCCTACAGCGCTGCCGTGGGCTGCGTCGATACGCTGCGTGGGGCAGCCGCCTGGGTCCGCCCGGCGCGAGGTATCGTTGGGGTGCATGGCGATGAAAGTCGTGTCTTTGGTGTTGAGGCCAATGGCCGGGTTCAAGCCTGGATACGGAGTTCGGGAGAACCTGCATGGAACTCCGATCGGTTGCTCCATCGCAGTCTGGGTGCGCCTCTGGCAGTCGGGCGAGTGGTTGTCATTGGCGACAGCCTCGGAACGGTCCACGTGCTTTCTCGGGAGGATGGCACCGAAATGAACCGGCTTTCTACCGACGGTTCACCCATTTTGATGGCTCCAATCATGGCCAACAATTTGTTGGTGGTCCAAACC
Source organism: Hydrogenophaga sp. (assembly GCF_030651625.1). Classification (GTDB taxonomy): domain Bacteria; phylum Pseudomonadota; class Gammaproteobacteria; order Burkholderiales; family Burkholderiaceae_C; genus Hydrogenophaga. The sequence continues at coordinate 207,407 of NZ_JAUSCF010000031.1, forward strand.
CGCAATGGCGGCGTTTATGCCTGGCGTCCGCAATAGTGACCCTTTTAAGTCCCCGAATTTTGCGGTTCTGAACGAAAGCTGTTGCCCTTGAAACCCGTCATCGCCCTGGTGGGCCGCCCGAATGTGGGCAAGTCCACTCTGTTCAATCGTCTGACGAGTTCACGCGACGCCATCGTGGCCGACTTTGCCGGGCTCACCCGAGATCGGCACTATGGCAACGGTCGACTGGGCTCCCGCGAGTACATCGTGATCGACACCGGGGGCTTCGAACCCGATGCCAGCGAGGGCATTTACCGGGAAATGGCCAAGCAAACCCGGCAAGCGGTGGCCGAGTCGGATGTGGTGATTTTTGTGGTCGATGCACGTGCAGGCATCAGCTCGCAGGATCATGAAATAGCCCAGTATTTGCGCAAGCTGGGAAAACCGACCGTCTTGGCGGCCAACAAGGCGGAGGGCATGACGCAGGGGCTTCAGCTGGTTGAGTTCTTTGAACTTGGCCTGGGAGAGGTGTTGCCGGTATCAAGTGCACACGGACAGGGTGTTCGTTCCATGCTTGAAATGGCACTGGAACGCATACCCGGCCTGCCTCCTGAAGATGAGGAAGCGACCGAGCCTGAGCCGGGTGTGATTCGGCTGGCTGTGGCGGGGCGTCCCAATGTGGGCAAGTCCACATTGATCAACGCTTGGCTGGGAGAGGAGCGCCTCGTGGCCTTTGACCTGCCAGGCACGACGCGCGACGCCATTGCGGTGCCCTTTGAGCGTTCTGGCCAGAAATACGAGCTCATTGATACCGCAGGGATCAGACGCAAAGGCCGGGTTTTTGAAGCCATCGAAAAATTCTCGGTGGTCAAGACATTGCAAGCCATTGAAAATGCCCATGTGGTGTTGCTTTTGCTGGATGCAACTCAGGGTGTGACAGACCAGGACGCCCACATTGCTGGCTACATTCTTGAAAGCGGGCGCGCTGTCGTGCTTGCAATCAACAAATGGGACGCCGTTGACGCCTATCAGCGTGAGCAGATTGAACGCCAGATCGAGACGCGACTGGCATTCCTGAAATTTGCTTCATTGCACTTGATTTCTGCCCAGAAGCGGCAGGGGTTGGGTCCTGTGTGGAAATCCATTACGCAGGCGCACACCTCTGCAATGCGGAAAATGTCCACCCCGGTACTGACCCGACTATTGATGGAGGCTGTCGCATTTCAGGCGCCTCAGCGCTCGGGCATGTTTCGGCCCAAAATGCGCTACGCCCATCAGGGCGGCATGAATCCGCCCGTGATTGTGATCCATGGCAACTCACTGGAAAATGTGCCTGATGCTTACAAGCGTTTTCTTGAGGGACGTTTTCGCAAGGCTTTTGACTTGGTCGGCACGCCCCTGCGCATCGAATTCAAGACATCCACCAACCCTTACAAGGAATAGCCTCCTTTTGCCGTCGCAAGGACGGTCGTGTGGTAAGGTCTAAGACCCAATAAAACTCTCTGAACACGGAGCATATCGTGAGCAACAACAAAGGCCAACTCTTGCAAGACCCTTTCCTCAACCAGCTGAGGCGGGAGCACGTCCCCGTGTCGATCTACCTGGTCAATGGCATCAAGCTGCAGGGTCAGATTGAATCTTTCGACCAGTATGTGGTCCTGCTCCGGAACACGGTGACTCAAATGGTATACAAGCATGCCATTTCGACCATCGTGCCTGGGCGGCCGATGCAGTTCTCTGCGGCACCTACAGACGAAGCACCAGCTTCTTGATGTCGCTTGAGAAATCCGCCGGACCTGAATTCGGCGACTCGGTCACCATGGCGGCTCTCGGACCGACTTGAGGACCGACATGAATCAGCCAACGCCACTGTCAACTCCCACACCCCGGGTCATTTTGGTGGGTGTGGATCTGGGTGCCTCGAACTTCGACGGCGACCTGCAGGAGTTGGGATTGCTCGCCAAAACGGCGGGTTACGAGGTCGTTGAGCGTGTGGCTTGCAAGCGCCGTGCACCGGATCCGGCCTTGTTTGTGGGATCCGGTAAGGCCGACGAGATCAAGCAGCTGGCACAGGCGACGGGTGCATCCGAGGTTTTGTTTGACCAGGCCCTCAGTCCGGCACAACAGCGCAACCTTGAACACCATCTGGGCATGCCGGTCAATGACCGCATCCTGCTGATACTTGAAATCTTTGCACAACGGGCAAGGAGCCACGAGGGCAAACTGCAGGTTGAACTGGCGCGGCTTCAGTACCTCTCCACACGTCTGGTCCGCAGGTGGTCGCACCTGGAGCGTCAAAGCGGTGGTATCGGGATGCGGGGCGGCCCGGGTGAAACCCAGATTGAGCTCGATCGACGCATGATCGGCGACGCTATCAAGCGCATCAAGGAGCGGCTCGTCAAGGTCAAGAAGCAGCGAGCCACGCAGCGACGCCAGAGAGAGCGCAGGGATGCGTTCACGATCTCCCTGGTGGGTTACACCAACGCGGGAAAGTCCTCACTTTTCAATGCGCTCGTCAAGGCGCGGGCCTACGCAGCAGATCAGCTTTTCGCCACGCTGGACACCACCACACGGCAGCTCTACCTTGGCGATGCAGGCCGAACGGTTTCTTTGTCGGACACAGTGGGTTTCATTCGAAATCTGCCACATGGCCTGGTTGATGCCTTCGCCGCCACATTGCAGGAGTCGATAGATGCGGATCTTCTGCTGCATGTCGTCGATGCATCCAATCCCTCCTTCACTGAGCAGATTGCGGCTGTACAAGGCGTGTTGAAAGACATTGGTGCCGATGCTGTCCCCCAGATACTCGTCTTCAACAAGCTGGACGCGATGCATCCAGACTCACTTCCTTTGGCCACGCAAGATGTGATGGAACTCGATGGCAAACCCACAGATCGAATCTACGTGAGTGCGCTCAGCGGAGACGGGATGAGTCGCCTGCGAGCAATGCTTGCTCAACGGGTGGCGCAGGGCTCGCGTGCGAATGAGGACAATACCCTGGGGGAGTTCGCCGGTATCGGCGATGCACCTCTGTGATTAGGCACAATGTGATGGTTTTGAATTGAAAAAAGTTGGCAAGACATGGACGTGAATTTGCAACCGCGTGACCGCGGGTCGGAAAATGTGGCTCGCCGCCGTGGCTGGCTCTCGCGCTTGGGTGTGTTCAACCTCAACGATCCCAGGTGGGGCCGGGATGACGACCCATCGCGCAGTGGCGGGGACAGCAATGAAGATCGCCAGCCACAACGGGATCAGCGCCCGAAGGGGCAGGGTCCTAATCAGGGACCTCCTGACCTGGATGAGCTCTGGCGCGACTTCAATCGCAAGCTGGGTGGCTTGCTTGGAAACAAGGGTGGTTCCGGCGGCGGACAAGGTGGTGGTGGTGGCGGCGGGTTGCCTGGATTCAATCCCAACCCCAAAGCGACGGGTATCGGTGTCGGTCTGATCGCTGCGGTTGCGGCGTTGATCTGGCTGGGTACCGGATTTTTCATCGTTCAGGAAGCCCAGCAGGCCGTCATCACGCAGTTCGGCAAATACCACAGCACAGTTGGAGCGGGCTTCAACTGGCGGTTGCCTTACCCCATTCAGCGGCATGAAACGGTGTTTGTGACCCAGTTGCGGTCTGTGGATGTGGGGCGCGACAACATCGTACCGGCCACAGGTTTGCGCGAGTCGTCGATGCTGACGGAAGACGAGAACATCGTCGACATCAAATTTGTCGTTCAATACCGCCTGAACGACGCACGTGCATTCCTTTTCGAGAGTCGGGATCCTGATGCGGCGGTACTGAAGGCTGCTGAGACTGCCGTTCGCGAGGTGGTCGGCAAAATGAAAATGGACGCCGTGCTCGCTGAAGAGCGTGACCAGATCGCCCCCCGTGTGCGCGCCCTCATGCAAACCATTCTGGACCGGTACAAGGTGGGTATCGACGTCGTGGGTGTGAATCTGCAGCAAGGCGGCGTTCGTCCACCAGAGCAGGTTCAGGCCGCATTTGACGATGTGCTCAGGGCTGGCCAGGAGCGTGAACGGGCCAAGAACGAAGCCGAGGCTTATGCCAACGACGTGGTGCCTCGTGCCCGTGGTGCTGCTTCCCGACTGACTGAAGAAGCCGAAGGCTATCGTGCCCGGATTGTGGCTCAGGCAGAGGGTGATTCGCAACGCTTCCGCTCGGTCCTGGATGAATACCAGAAGGCGCCGCAGGTCACCCGGGAGCGCATGTATGTCGATGCCATGCAGGAGATCTACAGCAACGTCACCAAGGTGCTGGTGGACTCCAAGTCAGGTTCCAATCTGCTCTATTTGCCCCTCGACAAAATCATGCAGATGTCCGGTCAAGGCCCTTCGGCCGCCGCGCAGGGTTCACCCACGACCTTGCCTCCGCCGGCCTCCACGCCGGCCACTCGCAGTCTTGACAACGCTGCTCGCTCGCGTGAGCGAGAAAGCCGCTAGATGGATCGGCGAGTACCCGTGAATAAAGAGCAAGCGCTATGAACAAACTGGGTTTTATCCTTACGTCCTTTTTCGTGGCACTCGCGATCGCGAGTTCCATGTTGTTTGTGGTCGATCAGCGCCAGTTTGGCGTGGTTTTCCAGCTCGGGCAGATCAAGCAGGTGGTGACCGAGCCGGGCCTCAACTTCAAGCTCCCGCCACCTTTTCAAAACGTGTCCTACATTGACAAACGTCTTCTGACACTGGAAAGTACGGACACCGAACCCACCCTGACCGCAGAGAAGCAACGGGTGGTCATCGACTGGTTCGTGCGGTGGCGCATCAGCGATCCCCAAGCCTACATTCGCAATGTCGGTATCAACGAGCGGGCAGGGGCTCTGCAGCTAAACCGCGTGGTGCGAAACTCCTTCCAGCAGGAAGTGAACAAGCGCACGGTGAACGAGTTGTTGTCAACACGACGCGAAGAACTCATGGCCGATGTCAAGCGCGATGTGCTGGCGGCTGTCCGGGGCGCTGACCAACCTTGGGGGATGGACGTGGTCGATGTCCGCATCACCCGTGTGGACTACGCTGAAAGCATCACGCGTGCGGTTTACGACCGGATGGAGGCCGAGCGCAAGCGGGTGGCCAACGAGTTGCGCTCCACCGGTTTCGCAGAGGGTGAAAAGATCCGTGCTGATGCAGACCGGCAGCGCGAGGTGATCGTGTCAGAGGCGTACCGTGATGCCCAGCGCATCAAGGGTGAGGGTGACGGGCAGGCTGCGGCGACATTTGCAGAGGCGTTTGGGCGCGATCCTGCATTTGCCCAGTTTTACCGAAGCCTGGATGCCTACAAGGCCAGTTTTTCCGGGAAATCTGACGTGTTGGTCGTCGATCCTTCGTCGGACTTCTTCAAGGCGCTTCGCAGCAGCAACGTCGCCCCACGTTGAGGGCGTGTGCCCATGATCGAGGTGTTCTGGGCAGCGTTTGCACTCGTTCTCATATTGGAGGGCTTGCTGCCCTTCATCACGCCTCGGGGGTGGAGACGCATGTTTGGCGAAATGCTGAAAATGCGCGACGGTCAGATCCGGTTCTTCGGATTGATTTCTCTGGTTTCCGGAACCTTGCTGTGGTTGTGGGTCACCTGAAGCCGTCAACAGGCTGCCGGTGAATCCACAATTGCCTCGCCAACCGCACGTGCGCGCGGTTTAGCATGGGCGCGGCCAGTAAAATTCCCCTTTTAATTTTCCTCAAAATGCCCATGTCTGCCTGGGTCCTTCCGGATCACATTGCCGATGTCCTGCCTTCCGAGGCTCGGCACATCGAGGAGTTGCGCAGGAGCCTGCTCGACACCGCCCGCAGCTACGGCTATGAGTTGGTCATGCCCCCGTTGCTTGAACACATAGAGTCCTTGCTGACGGGCACTGGAGAGGCACTGGACCTCCAGACGTTCAAGTTGGTGGATCAGCTCTCCGGGCGAACGCTGGGTCTGCGTGCGGACAGCACACCCCAAGTTGCTCGAATTGATGCTCATTTGCTGAACCGTCAGGGCATCGCCCGCCTGAGCTACTGCGGCCCGGTGGTGCATACCCGCGTCGACCGCCCGCTTGCCAGCAGGGAACCACTGCAGTTTGGCGCGGAGATCTACGGCCATGGTGGTATGGAAGCAGACCTGGAGATCATCGAGTTGGCGAAGGCTTGCCTTCGCGCCGCAGGCTTGCAGAAGCTCCATCTGGACATGGCTGACGTTCGCGTGATCGACGCGGTTCTCAGAACGGTTCAGATCGAGGCTGCCAAGGTGACACTGATTCATTCAGCCTTGGCCGCCAAGGACGTGGCCGAGTTGAGATCGCTGGCGCGCGAACTGCCGGTGCGGGTTCGTGAAGATCTCTGCGCATTGCCTCGGCTCTTTGGAGGCGCAGAAGTGCTGGACGAAGCGCTGCGGCTGTTGCAGCCGTCCATAGAACTTGAAGAGGCCATCCGCTGCCTCAGGTGGTTGGCTTCACACGCGCCAGAAGAGATGGAAGTTTCCATCGATCTGGCCGATCTGCGGGGTTATGCCTACTACACCGGCATGCGATTTGCGGTGTTTTCTCACGGGAGCAAGGGCGAGCCTGTTGAAGTGGCCCGTGGCGGACGGTATGACGAAGTAGGTGCCATTTTTGGCCGAAACCGGCCTGCTGTGGGGTTCAGTCTGGACCTCAAGGAACTGGTGGGAGCCGTCGCTCCTTGTCCCCTGGTGGCCGCCATACGCGCTCCCTGGGGCATGGACGTTCAACTGCGCCAGGCCATTGCAGAGCTGCGCGCTCATGGCAACACGGTGGTGTGTGTGCTGCCCGGGCATGAACACGAAGTCGACGAATTCAGGTGTGACCGAGAATTGGTGAGCGATGCCACCCATAGCGGCGCGTGGACTGTTAAGAATATTTGAACGGAAGATTGAGAATGGCAAACAGCAACAGCGCCGTGGTACCAGGGCGCAACGTGGTGGTTGTGGGCACCCAATGGGGTGACGAAGGCAAGGGCAAGCTGGTCGACTGGTTGACCGAAACAGCGACGGGCGTGGTGCGCTTTCAAGGTGGGCACAACGCCGGACACACCTTGGTGATCAATGGCGTCAAGACCGCCTTGCACCTCATTCCGAGCGGCATCATGCGGCCGGGTGTCAAATGCTACATCGGCAACGGTGTGGTGCTGTCGGTGGGCAAGCTGTTTGAGGAAATCACAGGGCTTGAGAAGGCCGGTGTCGATGTGCGCTCGCGATTGCGGGTCAGCGAGGCCTGCCCTTTGATCCTGCCATTTCATGCTGCCATCGATATCGCTCGGGAAGCGGCCAAAGAAAAGGCGGGCAACGCCAAAATAGGCACCACCGGTCGCGGAATAGGCCCAGCTTACGAAGACAAGATCGCCCGCAGAGCCTTGCGTGTGCAGGACCTCAAATACCCGGATCGCTTTGCGTCGAAATTGCACGAACTGCTCGATCTTCACAACCATTTGCTGACCACCTACCTTGGGTCCGCCGGTATGGTCTGGGACGACGCCATCGCAGCCTACATGAAAGACGGAGCGATTCAGTTCGAGCCGGTCTACGAAGAAGCCATGGCCCAGGCCGAGTTGCTCAGACCGATGATTGCCGATGTGTCGCGCGAACTCAATCGCGCCCATCTGGATGGCGCCAATCTGTTGTTCGAGGGCGCGCAAGGGACGCTGCTCGACATCGATCACGGCACCTACCCTTTTGTCACCTCCAGCAACTGTGTCGCCGGCAACGCATCGGCGGGAGCTGGCGTCGGGCCCGGCATGCTGCACTACGTACTGGGCATCACGAAGGCCTATTGCACACGCGTGGGGGGCGGTCCGTTCCCGACCGAGCTTGAATGGGAAGAGGAAGGTACACCGGGGTGGCACATGGCCACGGTGGGCGCCGAAAAAGGCGTCACCACTGGCCGGAGCCGTCGATGCGGCTGGTTTGACGCGGCCCTGTTGAAGCGGTCTGCCCAGGTCAATGGTCTTTCGGGGCTGTGCATCACCAAACTGGATGTGCTTGATGGGCTCAGCGAGCTCAAGCTGTGCACCGGTTACGAGCTCGACGGTGAGTTCATTGACATTCTTCCCATGGGCGCTGAAGACATCTCACGCTGCAAGCCGATCTACGAGTCGCTTCCAGGCTGGACCGATTCATCGGTGGGCGTGACGCAATACGAAGCGCTGCCTGAGAATGCGCGCCGCTACCTGCAGCGCATCCAGGAGACCACCGGTGTCCCGATCCATGTGGTGTCCACCAGCCCGGACCGGGATCACACGATCCTGTTGCACCACCCGTATCACGCGTGATGGTCGGTCACCCGACTATCGTGCAGAATTCAAAACTCAGACCTCTCCCGGAGCCTACATGCTGACCGAAGACGGCAAACACCTCTACGTTTCTTACGACGAATACCACAACCTGATCGAAAAACTGGCGCTCAAGGTCTACCAGTCGGGCTGGGAATTCGACACCATCCTTTGTCTGGCCAGGGGTGGCATGCGGCCCGGGGACATACTTTCTCGCATTTTTGACGTGCCGCTGGCGATCATGTCGACCAGTTCCTACCGCGCCGAAGCAGGCAAGCAACAGGGGCAGTTGGACATCGCGCGGTACATCACCACACCCAGAGGCGAGATAGCAGGCAAGGTGTTGCTGGTGGACGACCTGGCCGATTCGGGTGTCACGCTCCAGGCGGTGATCAAGATGTTGAAAACCAACTACGCGCCAATCACCGAGCTGCGCAGCGCTGTGATCTGGACGAAGCAGCTCTCCACCTTCACGCCTGACTATTCCGTTGAATTTTTGCCTACGAATCCCTGGATCCACCAACCCTTTGAGGGCTACGATGCGCTGAGACCGGCGCAATTGTTGGAAAAATGGAAGCTTTGAGCTGAATGAGCGACTCCCTCAATACCCAGCTGATTCACCATCCTTACAGCCCACCCGTGGGGTTTGAAGCCGTGGCGCCGGGCGTGCACAAGGCGTCCACAGTGCTGTTTCCCAACGTTCGAGCCCTTCGCACGCAGGAGTGGAAAGACAAGAGCGGCTACACCTACGGGCTGCACGGCACGCCCACCACGTTCACGCTGGAAGAGCGCATCGCCACGCTGGAAGGCGGCCGTTTTTGCGTTCTTGCACCCAGCGGGCTTTCGGCCGTGGCCTTGGTTGACATGGCGTTTCTCCGGCAAGGGGATGAGCTGCTGATCCCTGACAACGCCTACGGTCCTGGCAAAGCTTTTGCCGAAGGCGAGCTCAAGGCATGGGGTATTTCGCATCGCTACTTCGATGCCATGAATCCGGCCGACCTGGCATCCAGATTGAGTCCCGCGACACGTATGGTCTGGCTGGAGGCACCGGGCTCCATCACGCTCGAGTTCCCTGATGTGCCTGCGCTGACCGAGGTGGTGCGCCAGGCCAATCGCCAGCGTGGCGCTTCAGAGCGCCCGATCATCACGGCGTTCGACAACACCTGGGGTGCCGGCATTGCGTTCAATGCGTTCGATCTGGGTGTCGATGTGTGCATGCAGGCCCTCACCAAGTACCCCAGCGGGGGTGCCGATGTGCTGATGGGCTCAGTGGTGACGCGGGAAGAACAACTGCACCAGGCCGTGTTGATGACCCACATGAGGCTGGGTTTGGGCGTGGGCGCGAACGATGCAGAGTTGGTGCTGCGTGGGCTCAATTCGATCGGCGTGCGTTACCACGCCCAGGATGCCACCACACGGGACCTCGCCGCGTGGATGCAACAACAGCCCGGGGTGGTCAAAGTGCTTCACCCTGCCATGCCGGACTCGCCCGGCCATCATGTCTGGCGCAGAGACGCCCGAGCTGCGGCCTGCCTGTTCAGCGCGGTCTTTGACGAATCGATTGCCCAGGACCGCATCGATGCCTTCTGCGATGCACTACAACTGTTTCGACTGGGCTGGAGTTGGGCGGGGCCCATCAGCCTGTGTGCTCCATACAACGTGTCTTCCATTCGCACCGCGCCTTGGCCCTACAAGGGTGGGTTGGTGCGGTTCGCCGTCGGGCTTGAAGCCGCAGAAGATCTGCGAGCCGATCTGGCGCAGGCGCTGCCTGCGCTGACCGCCTGATCCCCTTTCCACTCTCCAAAGAAAGACAGTTTTGGCCACTCCCAATTACGGATTTGAAAAACGCCAGCGCGAACTCGCCAAAAAGAAGAAAAAGGAAGAAAAGCTCAGGGCCAAGGCAGCGGGCAAGCGCCCCGATGGCAGTGATGCATCCGAAGGTGATGCCTCTGAGGGACAAGAACAGAGCAGCGCAGAGGGCGAAGCGCCTGGAAGCATTGAGCCCGGTAGCGCAGCTTGAACGAGGACGGTGCGCTCCGGCCTCATGCTCAGTGAAGGCGAGCGCATCCGGGTGTCAGTTCACCACCTCTTCAGATTCACGAGCAATGAGGGCAGTTGCTGTTCCTGCAAATGATGCCGGGGTCCGGTCGGGTAGTTCCATGGGCAACGCGTGCGGAAACTGCTTGAAGTTTCTTTCGATGGACTGAGCGTACATGGGGTCATAGTGGTGGTTCAGCAGCTCCTGCACGACCCAGGGCGTTTGGCCCGCATGGACCTTGGCGATCCAGTCTGACACCACCGCCTTGCCACGAAGCTCTGTCAGCGCCTCCAGGCGCGCGCAGAAATGCGCGGGCTCCTGAACAAAAAAGTCGTAGTCTTCCAGTAGCAGGGCAACCCGCTCTGGATCGCTGAGGCGCAGGTCCACACACGGACTGTTGCGCATGGCCTCCATCAGGCCGTCAGGCACCCGAAGGTTGCCCACCTTCTTGCTCTCACTCTCCACATACACGACTCGCGAAGGATCGAACTGGCGCAAGGCCTGCCAAACCAGGCTGTCAAAGCGTTTTTGGCTGGGTTGGGCCCGGCCAGGAATGTGACCAAGGACAGAGCTTCGGTGCGCCGCCAGGGCTTCCAGGTCGAGCACCTGCGCTCCCTGTGCAACCAGGGCATGCAGCAACCGGGTCTTCCCGCTTCCTGTGGGGCCACAGATCACCCTGAAGGCAAAACGCGGTGCGCTTCGTGCAAGATCTTCCACCAGGGCGGCACGCCAGGCCTTGTAGCCCCCTTCAATGAGCGTCACCTGGAAGCCGATGGCACCAAGAATGGTGGCCAGGGCGCCACTTCGGTTCCCGCCACGCCAGCAGTACACCAGCGGTTTCCAATCCCTTGATTTGTCGATTACCTCGCGCTCGATGTGCGCCGCGATGTTTTTTGCCGCCAGCGCGGCTCCCCGCTTCTTTGCTTCAAACGCATTGACCTGTTTGTACATGGTGCCAATGGCGATGCGTTCTGTGTTGTTCAGTGTTGGCCAGTTCACCGCTCCGGGTACGTGGTCCAGTGCGTGTTCGTCCTCGGACCTGGCATCGATGATGGTGTGAAAATCATCCAGGCGAGCAATCGCATCGCAAGCAGACAGTGTGAAGACAGGCATGTCCGTTTACCGTTTGGGGAGCATCTTGCGCAACTCAGGCCAGACATTGGCCAGCATGATCGGTTGCGCACTTTCATTGGGGTGAATGCGGTCGCTCTGGAACAGCTTGAGTGGGTCGGTCGTGTCGGCGACGTTCTTCAGGAAAAACGGGACCAGCGCCGTCTCCTCGGCCTTGGCCACGGTGCTGAACAATTCCCGGAACTCCTGCGCGTACCTGGTACCGTAGTTGGGCGGCATTTCCATACCCAGCAGCAGCACCCTTGCACCGGCTTCGCGCGAAAGCCGCGCCATGGTGGCGAGGTTCTCGCGGGTCATGTTCAAGGGCAATCCGCGCAGGGCGTCGTTGGCGCCCAGTTCGATGATCACATGTGTCGGCTGGTGCTGCCGAAGCAGCGCCGGGACACGGGATCGGCCGCCAGACGTGGTGTCACCGCTGATACTGGCGTTCACGACCTGTGCAGGAACCTTCTCTTGAACCAGGCGCTCTTCCAGCAGGGCCACCCACCCCTTCCCACGCTGAAGGCCGTATTCGGCGCTCAACGAGTCGCCCACCACCAGGATCACGGGATTCTGGGGTGCGGGCCTGGCCTGAGCCGCCTGTGGCAGGGCGGTCGAGCAAGTCCCCATTGACAGGGCTGCCACAGTCAGGGCGTTAAAGTGACGTCGTTTCAACTTGAGAAGTCCTTCCATGTCCGATGTGATGATTGCGGTCCAGCATGTGTTCAAGTCGGTCACCGACTCCACCGGGTCGCTGACCATTTTGCGCGATATCGATTTCACCCTGTCAAAAGGTGAAACCGCGGCGATCGTGGGCGCCTCGGGTTCGGGCAAAAGCACCTTGCTGTCCATCGTGGCCGGGTTGGATACGCCCACCAGCGGCACAGTTCATATCGATGGTGTCGACTTGTTTGCGCTGGACGAAGACCAGCGTGCTGCGTTGCGCGCGCAAAAGGTGGGTTTCGTGTTCCAGAGCTTCCAGTTGCTGGGCAACCTGACTGCGCTGGAAAACGTGATGTTGCCACTGGAGCTGGCCGCAAGGCGTGACGCCCGTGCCACCGCCACGCACATGCTTCAACGTGTGGGGCTGGGCGAGCGCTTGTCGAGCTACCCGAAGGTGCTGTCTGGGGGCGAGCAGCAGCGGGTGGCACTTGCCCGGGCGTTTGTCGTGCAACCCGCGGTGCTGCTGGCGGACGAACCCACCGGCAGTCTGGATTTCGCCACCGGGGCCACGATCATGGAGCTCATGTTTGAACTCAACCGCGAGCAGGGAACGACCCTGGTGCTGGTGACGCACGACCGGGCCATTGCCCAGCGGTGCGAACGGCGGATCACGATCGAGGCGGGTGCCCTGGCATCCAACGACACTTTCTCGGACGCTGTGAACCCCTGACCAGACATTTCAGCGAGGGGGCGATTCAGGAAGGCCGATTCAGAAAAAGTTGAGTCGATCTGGTACCTGGACAGAACGGAGAGATGGGCGGGGTTGCCGATGCGAGCCTGCACGCCTGGCCCGATAATCGCTGCATGTCATCCCCCAAAGTGCTGTTCGGCTTTCACGCCGTGGGCGTGCGCCTGAAAACCGCGCCGCAATCCATCATCGAAATCTATTTCGAACCGACGCGCCGCGACGCCCGCATGCGCCAGTTTCTGGACCGGGCGCGCGAAGTCAATGCGCGCCTTATTGAGGCCGATGGTTTGCGCATCGCAAAACTCGCAGGCAGCCATGGTCACCAAGGCGTGGCAGCTCGGGTGGAAGCCATCACACAGGCACGTTCGCTCGACGATCTGCTGGAACAGCTGGAACCCACAGGCGTTCCACCCTTGTTGCTGGTGCTCGACGGCATCACCGACCCCCACAACCTGGGCGCCTGCCTGCGCGTGGCCGATGGTGCCGGCGCGCATGCGGTGATTGCGCCCAAGGACCATGCCGCCGGCATCAACGCCACAGTGGCCAAGGTGGCCAGTGGTGCGGCAGAAACCATGCCGTATTTCATGGTGACTAACCTTGCTCGCACCCTGGGCGAGCTCAAGGAGCGCAACATCTGGATCATCGGGACGAGTGACGACGCGCCCAAGACGTTGTACCAGGTGGATCTCAAGGGACCAGTGGCCCTGGTACTGGGTGCTGAAGGCGCGGGCATGCGCCAGCTCACTCGCAAGACCTGTGACGAGCTGGTCAGCATTCCCATGGCCGGCGCGGTGGAAAGCCTCAATGTGTCGGTGGCAAGTGGTGTGTGCCTGTACGAGGCGCTGCGTCAGCGGAGCTGAAGCGATCAGGCGCAGACATGTCCGATGCAGTGCGTCAGTGGATAGCTGCAGCGAAACACCTGGTTGTGCTCACCGGGGCAGGCATGAGTGCCGAGTCGGGTGTGCCCACATTCCGTGACGCCCTGGCCGGGCTGTGGGCGAAGTTCAGTCCGGAGGAACTGGCCACCGAACAAGCCTTTCGAGCCGATCCACAACGCGTGTGGGACTGGTACGTCTCACGACGCGAAGCGGTGGCTGCTGTACAACCGAATGCGGGGCACGCCGCCCTGGCCGCCTTCCAGTCGCGTCATTCAGGTCGTTTCGCCCTGATCACTCAGAATGTGGATGGCTTGCATCAGCGTGCGGGCAGTGTGCACACCATTGCACTGCACGGTGCCTTGTCCGAAGACCGATGGCTGGACTCGGCGCGCGCCTGTTGCACAGCGGATTCAATAGAACCTGGCAGACCACCACGTTGCAGTGTCTGCGGCAATCTACGAAGGCCATCGGTGGTCTGGTTTGGCGAGCAGTTGCCTGCGCCAGAGCTGGGGGCTGCAGAAGACGCTGCGCAGCATTGCGACCTGATGTTGGTGGTCGGTACTTCCGGTGTGGTCTATCCAGCCGCTGGCTTGGTCCTGAGTGCCCATCAACACAATGCACGTGTGGTGATGATCAACCCGGAGCCTACCGAACTCGACAGGGTGGCCGATGCATGCCTGCGACAGCCTGCAGCCGTTTGCCTGCCCTCCTTGCTGAGAGCTTGAAACCGGTCATCCACCCGTGATGAACGCGCGTTAAAGTCAATGTCGGTCAAATTCTCCGCGCTGTTGCACCAGGCGCTCTGTTTTTGAGGAGGTTGTATGGACATCGTCGAACGCGTCAAGGCCATCTTGCTGAAGCCGGCGGAGACCTGGCCAGTCATTGAACTGGAGCCCACAGACACCGCTCGCATTTACAAGGAATATCTTCTGCTATTGGCGGCCATTCCCGCCGTGGCCAGCTTCATCGGCCTTAGCCTGATCGGATTCGGGGGCTTCGGCATGAGCTTCCGGGTTCCTCTGCTCGCCGGATTGGGCAACATGGTGGTGAGCTATGTGCTTTCGCTCGTGATGATCTACGTGATGTCGTTGATCGCCAACGCCCTGGCCCCCACATTCGGTGGCGAAAAGAACGCGCTCAACGCGCTCAAGTTGATGGCCTATGGCAGCACGGCGGCGCTGGTGGGGGGCATCTTCAGCCTCTTGCCCATGCTGTCCATGCTGGGGTTGCTTGCAGCGCTCTACTCCATCTACCTGATCTACACCGGCATTCCGGTCTTGATGAAGGCCCCAGCGAGCAAGGCCGCGGGCTATACCGCCGTGCTGGTGGTGTGCGGCATTGTGGCCGGCGTGATGCTGGCCGCTGCGAGTGCGCTTTTCGGCGGTGGCCGTGGCATGGGCACGATGATGGGTGACGGCTCGCCGAACATGTCCATCAAGGTACCGGGGGCAGCAGTTTCTATCGACACCGCCAAGCTGGAACAGGCTGCCCGCAAGATGGAAGAGGCCGGCAAGCGCATGGAGGAGGCACAGGCCAAAGGGGACACCGCGGCTGCAAGCAAGGCCATGAGCGAAATGTTCGGGGCGGCCCTGGGCGGGCAGGGAGGCAAGCCATTTCCTCCAGATGAGCTGCAGAAGTTTGTGCCGCAGACCTTGGGTGGCTTGGAGCGCACAGAGCTCGAAGTCCGGTCGGATGCTGCCATGGGCATGAACATTTCCAGTGTCACAGCCAAGTACCAGGGCAGCGACAGCAGCCTGGATGTCAAGCTGCAGGACATTGGCTCAGTGCCCGCTCTGGCCATGGCCATGGGCGTCTGGACCCAATCCACGGTCAACCGGGAAACGGCTGTCGAGGTGGAGCGCATTTTTCAGCGCGATGGTGTTTCATTCAAGGAGGAGTACCGCAAGGATGGATCCCGGTCGGAAATGACCATGATGCTCGCGAACGGCATTCTGCTGGAATTTGAAGGCAGGAATGTGGACATGGACGCCTTGCGAACAGCGGCATCGCGTGTCGATGTGAAAGGGCTTGCCGGTCTGAAGCGGGCGAAGTAGGAGATCGCCGTCGTTGGGCGAGGTCAGCGGCGTTTTCAGACCCAGCCTGCGGCGCCGAGCACGGCGCCAGCACCGATGAGCCAAAGCAGATGGATCCGGGTCTTCCATACGATCAAGGTGGTGGCAGCGGTGAGCAGCCAGAGCGGCCAGTCCCGTGCAGGGTGATCGTGCGACCCGGTGAGTAACCAGCCGGTGGCGATCAGCAGGGCGATCACGATGGGTGCCATACCGGTCTTGAATGCCCGTACGCCTCGCATTTCGCGATTGCGATGCGCCCAGCGCGTGGCGGTGTAGGTCAGCACCGATGATGGCAGCATGATGGCCACCATGGTCACCAGCACACCCAGAAAGGCCAGCGCCCAGGCCAGCCACCCTGCCGAGGGTCCTCCGCCGGCGTTGAGACCAACGTTCCAGCCCAGCAGGGCCACAAAAAGCACATTGGGGCCGGGTGCTGCCTGCGAGAGCGCGATGGACGAGGTGAACTGCGCATCGCTCAGCCAGCCGTTGTTGTGCACCAGGTGACGATGCATGTCTGGTGCGGTGGTGATGGCGCCCCCCACACCCAGCAGCGACAGTGAAGCAAAGTGGCCAAACAGGTCCATCCAGTTTGCGACTGTAGGGGCCATGCTCATGACGCTGCTTCCTTGTCGGCCGGTCCGTTTGGCAACACCCGGTACGCCCAAAGGCAGGCGCCGCCCCCGATACCCAGCAACACCCATAGCAGAGGCCAACGGAGCAGGGCAATGGCGATAAAGGTCAGAGTGGCCAGGCCGATGCACACCCCCAACCCCATGGCATTCCTGTCCAGCGCTGCGATGAGCTTGATACCTGTGGCGGTGATCAGGCCTGCGGCGACAGCGCCCATGCCTCGCAATGCGTTTTGCGCCACAGGGTATTCGGCCACGTTGCCATACAGAATGGCCAGAGCGAGCACACCCAGAAGGGGGAAAGCCAGCATGCCAGCCAGCGCAGCCAGTGCGCCTGGCAGCCCGAAATACCGCCCGCCGATCATCATGGAAAGATTGACCACATTGGGTCCGGGCATGATCTGCGCAACCGCCCAGTCTTCGACAAACTGCTCGCGCGTCATCCAGCGCTTCTTCTCCACCAGCTCACGCTGTACCACGGCCAGAACGCCGCCGAAACCCTGCAGGGCGAGCCAGGTGAATGACCAGAAGAGATCGGCGCGTGAACTCGGGGCGTTCAGGGATGGTGGTGGTGAAAGGTCGCCAGTTGGCGCAGCGGATTCGGGCATGAGCGGATTATCAGCGGCCCGTGACCGCCGGGTTGGTCACAACTTGAACGGCAAAGGTTTCTTCAGCTGACGCTCAGCAGGTCACGCACCTTCTGCACAGAAAGGGGCTTGGTGATGAAGTCCCGAATCAACGGCATTTCACTGGCGATCTGCCGGTCCCTGGGGGCGTCTGAGGATGTCAGCATCATCAGCCACACCGTGGATTTTTCGTTCAACAGTGACTTGGCCTGCCGAGCGAATTCAAAGCCGTCCATCACAGGCATGTTGATGTCGAGAAAGATGCAGGTGGGTGCGATGAGCGGATCCCTCTGCAAGAAAACCAACGCTTCTCCGGCATCTTCAAAGATCAGCAACTCACCGGAGAAACCGGCTCGGCGAATCATGATTTCGTGGAAGACGTTGTCGGCTTCATTGTCATCAATGAGGATGAAGCGGGTCGGAGCAATCACACGGAGCTTTCACTGGGGGTACCGTGTGCCAACGGGAGGCGCAAGGTGAAGCGACTTCCTTCGCCGGGCACCGATCGCATTGTCAGGTAACCACCATGCATGGATGCAATGCGACGGGCGATCGGCAGTCCGAGTCCCGAGCCAGGGTGTGCGCGGCGCAAATGCAGTCGTTTGAGCATATCGAACACGGCCTCCTGATGCTCGGGGGCCACGCCAATGCCATTGTCTTCGACATGTACCAGGTCGAAGCCATCTTGTCGCTCAGCCAAGACCCGCACGTGAGCCGGTACGCCAGGCTTCGTGAACTGAAGCCCATTGGCCACGAGGTTGCGCAAGAGGTCTCGCAGCAGTGCCGCATCTGCCTGAACCTTCGGAAGTGTGAGCACTTCAAGTGTGCCTGCACCGCTCGCCAGCATGGGTGCCAGGTCGACCTTCACCTGTTCCATCACGCCGTGCAATTCGACTCGCTCCGTGGCCAGCGAGTGCTTGTCCAGTTGCATGAAGCGCAGAAGATCGTTCAGCAGAGTGCCCATACGCTGCCCCCCTGAACGCACAAACCCAAGGTACTGCTGACCTGAAGCAGGCAAGTCGTCAAGGTGGTCCGATTCCAGCAACGACGAGAAGTTGTTGATGGCGTTGATGGGCTCGCGAAAATCGTGCGAAAGCATGTGGATGAAGCGCTCTTGCTGGTGCGTTCTCTGTTCCAGCAGGGCCACGGTTTCGCGCAGGTGCGCTTCGCGCTGCCTGATGTCGTGCACATCTTGTGCGCGCATGACGGCGCCCGTGATGGCACCCTGCGCATTGCGTGCCGGCATCAAGGCCACTTGCACATGACGCGATCCCTTGCCCGGAAACTGCGTCATGCGATGGTATTGACTGGCCTGGCCTGCAAGCGCCAGTTCGAGCTTGGGCTGAATCACGTCCTTGAAAGCCTGTTCGCCGACCAGGTCGGCCAGGGTGCGACCGACAATCTGCTCACGTGAGCAGGCCCAGTATTCCAGGAACGTGTCGTTGACATGCTGGTAGACGTAGTTGCGGTCCACATAGACCAGCAGGTCCAGACCGGCCACGGCCATTGCCGTGAGCTCCTCGTTCTGGCGCTCCACGGCCTCTGCGGTGCGGGCGGCTTCCTGCATGCGCACTTTCTCATGTTCCAGCAGCGTGACCACCAACGCAGAGAGCCTGCACAATGCGTCCAGCTGGACAGGGGTGAGCTCTCGCGGTTCTTGATCGATCACACACACGGCGCCCAGCGCAAACCCGTCATCTGTCACGATGGGTGCGCCGGCATAGAAACGGACCTGGGTGGGTCCGTTCACGAAAGGATTGTCGTGAAAACGGTCATCCTGGCGCATGTCGGGGACCATCATCGTCTGACCCGGGTTCAGGATGGCGTGCGAACAGAAGGCCACTTCGCGGGGCGTTTCGGTCATGTCCACGCCAATTCGGGACTTGAACCACTGGCGGTCCCTGTCGATCAGCGTGATCAGCGCAATCGGCGTGCCGCAGATGGCCTGCGCCAACGCCGAAATGTCGTCAAAAGCCTGCTGCGGCAGGGTGTCGAGCACGCCCAGGCCATTCAATCGGGCTAGGCGTTTTTCTTCGTTGTAGGGCAGGGGGGCAATCAGCATTTGGGCGGCAAAAATGGTGTATACGATTTTTGCATGCTGTTCAAAATTAATGGGAACCGACTGTCAGGAGGCTGTGGGTACTGGGCAGTACCTCACGCACGAAAAGCATGCCTGGCAACGGGTCCGCCAGCCAGCCCCTGGCAGCCCTTGCGAGCATGCAACGATCAGACCGACATGCCGCCAGAAACTTCAATCACCGCACCATTGATGTAGCTGGCTTCGTCGCTGGCCAGAAACGCGTACACATTGGCGATTTCTTCTGGTTGACCCAGGCGGCGCAGAGGCACACGGTGCTCCATCTCCTGAATGACCTTGTCAGGAATGGTGCTCAGGATGGAGGTGCTGATGAAGCCCGGCGCCACAGCATTGACACGAACACCTTTGGGGCCGAGTTCACGACTCCAGGTCTTGGTGAAGCCGATCACGCCGAACTTGCTGGCGGCATAGTTGGTCTGGCCGAAGTTGCCGTAGATGCCCACCACCGAGCTTGCGTTGAGGATCACGCCGCTGCCTTGCGCAGTCATGGTGTCGGCCACTGCCTGCGCACAATGGAACACGCCCCGCAGGTTCACGTCGATCACCTTGTCGAACTGCTCCAGCGTCATCTTCTGCAGTCGCGCGTCCTGGGTGATGCCGGCGTTGTTGACCAGCACATCGATGCGGCCGAAACGCTCCTTCACCTCGGCGACCACGGCATCGACCATCTCGCGCTGGGTGACGTCCATCACGAAGCCCACCGCGGTGGCGCCTTCGGCTTCGCACTGCGCGACCGCTGCGTCCACCGCGGCCTGCTTCACGTCGCAGACGATGACCGTGGCGCCTTCGCGGGCGAACTTGAGCGCGGTGGCGAGACCAATGCCCTGGGCGGCGCCGGTGATGATGCTGATCTTGTTGTCGAGTCGTTTCATGATTTCAGTAGGGAAATGACGAGAAAAAGCCGGCAAGCTGAACAGCCGCCGGCCGCTGAATGAGTCTAGCGAGCCCTGTTGACGCCAGATTGACGAGCCTCAGTACACGGGCTGGTGCTGGCGAATGGCGGCCTTGACCGCGTCGCTGAGAACGAAGCCGCTGCCGTGCTTCGCCGCCAGCTCGACGCAGCGCTGCTCGAAGGCCTCGATGCCCATGCCGTAGATGAACTGCAGGGCTCCACCGGTCCACGCCGGGAAGCCAATTCCGAAGATCGAGCCGATGTTGCCGTCGTGCACACTTGTGAGCACGCCTTCGGACAGGCAACGCGCGGTTTCCACCGCTTGACGGTAGAGGATGCGGTCCTTGATGTCCTGCAGGTTGTAGGCTTTATCGGGCTTTTCGAACAGTGTTTTGAGTGTGGGCCAGAGCACCTTTTTCTGGCCTTCCGGGTAGTCGTAAAAGCCGCTACCGCCAGCGCGCCCCGGCCGCTTGTGCTGCTTGACCATGTGCTCCACCAGCGTTTCGCCCGGGGTGGCCACGTACTGTTTGCCTTCCTTCTGAAAGTCCAGGCGCGTCTGCTCCAGCACATGCACCGAGAGCGAAAGCGCCGTCTCGTCCAAAACCGCCAACGGGCCCACCGGCATGCCCACCTGCATGGCACAGTTCTCGATCACCGGCGCCGGAATGCCTTCGCCCAGCATGGCCGCGCCCTCCATCACGAAGGTGCCGAAGGTGCGGCTGGTGTAGAAGCCGCGCGAGTCGTTCACCACGATGGGCAGCTTGCCCAGCGCCTGCACATAGTCGTAAGCGCGGGCAATGGTTTCATCGTCTGTCTGCTTGCCACGGATGATCTCCACCAGCTTCATCTTGTCCACTGGACTGAAGAAGTGGATGCCGACAAATTTTTCCGGCTTGCCGCTTGCCTGGGCCAGACCTGAAATGGGCAGTGTGGAGGTGTTGCTGGCAAAGAACCCGCCTTCGGCCAGCATGGGCTCGGCTTCCTGGGTCACCATGGCTTTGAGTTCGCGCTGCTCGAACACCGCCTCGATGATCAGCTCACAGCCTTTGAGGTCGGCGGCGCTTGCGGTAGGCGTGATGAGACTCAGAATGCCCGCCTGCTTCTCAGCCGCCATCTGGCCCTTGTCCACGCGCTTCTGCGTGAGCTTGGCGGTGTAGGCCTTGCCTTTTTCGGCAGCTTCTGGGCTCACATCCTTGAGCACGGTGGCAATGCCGCGTGTGGCCTGCGCATAGGCAATACCGGCGCCCATCATGCCCGCGCCCAGGATGCCCACCTTCTTCGGCTGGTACTTCTCCGTTCGCCCTGAGCCTGTCGAAGGGCCGGGGCGTGACTGGCCTCCCTTGATGGCGTTCATGTTGAAGAAGAACGTGTTGATCATGTTCTTCGCCACCGGGCTGATCATCAGCCCGGCCAGGTAGCGGCTCTCCACGCGCATGGCGGTGTCGAAGTCCACCATGGCCCCTTCCACCATGGCCGCCAGAGCGGCTTCCGGGGCAGGGTAGAGGCCACGCGTTTTCTGTTTGAGTACGGCGGGCGCCACGCTCAACAGATTGGCGATCTTGGGGTTGCTTGGCGTGCCGCCGGGCATTTTGTAGTCCTTGCGGTCCCACACGTGCTGGCAGGCCTCGGGCTTGCCTTGTGCGGCTTCGATGAATGCCAGGGCTTTGGGCAGCAGCTCTTCGGCGGTCGCCACCAACTCGTGCACCACACCGATCTTCAAAGCCTCTTCAGGGCCGAACAGCTTGCTCTCAAGGATGTAGGGCTGCGCAGCCATCAACCCCAGCAGACGCGTCATCTTGGTGATGCCGCCACCGCCGGGAATCAGTCCCAGTGTGATTTCCGGCAGGCCAAACTGCACTTTGGGGTTGTTCACGGCAATGCGGTGGTGGCCCACCAGCGCCACCTCCCAACCGCCCCCGAGCGCTGCGCCGTTGAGGCAGCTCACCACCGGCACACCCTGCGTTTCAAGGGTGCGGAAGTTGCGCTTGATGCGTTCAATCTCGGTGAACACGCGGGGGCCGTCGGCCGCGGTGGAGCGCATCACGCCCTTCAGGTCAGCGCCCGCAAAGAAAGTGCTCTTGGCCGACGCCAGCACGATGCCCTTGATCTGCTCGCGGTCCTTGACCACTTGTGCAGCGATGGCGTCCAGGTCGTCCTGCCACTGCAGGCACATGGTGTTGACCGGCGAGCCCTGTTCGTCAAAGGTGATGGTCGCGATGCCGTTGGCGAGGTCGTAGCGGATGGTTTGGGTGATCATGTTTGTGGTCTCCGCTTTTGATCAGACGCGCTCAACAATCGTTGCAATGCCCATCCCGCCGCCAACGCAGAGGGTTGCCAATCCATATCTTTTCCCGGTGCGGTGCAGCTCATCAATCAGCGTGTTCAGAATCATCGCGCCCGTGGCCCCCAGCGGGTGCCCCATGGCGATCGCCCCTCCGTTCACGTTCACCTTCTCGTGCGGCACACCCATCTCTTGCATGAACTTCATGGGCACAGCGGCAAATGCTTCGTTCACTTCAAACAGATCGATCTGGTCGATGCTGAGTCCTGCCTTGGCCAACGCCTTGCGCGCGGCCGGCATGGGGCCGGTGAGCATGATGGTCGGGTCTGCACCTGAGAGGGCCACCGAGACGATGCGGGCGCGCGGCGTGAAGCCATGCTGTTTGCCTGCGGCCTCGCTGCCAATCAGCATGGCCGCAGCGCCGTCCACAATGCCTGATGAATTGCCCGCGTGGTGTACATGGTGGATGCGCTCCACCTGCGGGTAGCGCTGCAGGGCCACGGCGTCAAAGCCCATGGCACCCAGTTGCTCAAAAGCCGGCTTGAGGCCACCCAGGCCTTCCATCGTGGTGCCGGGCTTGATGAATTCGTCCTGCGCCAGAATGGTCTGGCCCAGCGCGTCTTTCACGGCCACCACCGAACGGTCAAAGTGGCCAGCCGCGCGCGCAGCCGTGGCGCGTCTCTGCGATTCCAGTGCGAAGGCATCCACGTCGGCGCGGCTGAACCCATTGAGCGTGGCGATCAGGTCTGCGCCAATGCCCTGCGGCACAAACAGCGTGGCGCTGTTGGTTTCCGGGTCTTGCGCCCAGGCCCCGCCGTCTGAGCCAATGGGCACGCGGCTCATGCTCTCCACACCGCCAGCCACCACCAGGTCTTCCCAGCCGCTCTTCACCTTCATGGCGGCCATGTTCACCGCCTCAAGGCCTGAGGCGCAGAACCGGTTGAGCTGCACGCCTGAACACCGCCAGTCCCAGCCCGCCTTGAGTGCGGCCACCTTGGGTAGCACAGAACCTTGTTCGCCAATGGGCGAAACCACGCCCATCACCACATCGTCCACAGCGGCCGTGTCCAGATCGTTGCGCCGCTGCAGCTCGCTCAGCAAGCCTGCCAGCAGGTTGACCGGCTTGACCTCGTGCAGGCTGCCGTCCTTTTTGCCCTTGCCGCGCGGCGTGCGGATGGCGTCGTATATGAAGGCTTCGCTCATGGTGGGTGTCTCCTGGGGAACGTTCTGGGGATGCCGCCGGTGGCCGGTACAGGCGAATCAGTATAGACTTTTGCCAAGCATTTGCTTTGTATAAATCTACCGACCCAGTCTGATAGGTGACACCATGATCGACCGCACCCTGTTTTCCCCCGACCACGAAGCCTTTCGTGACAGCTTTCGCCGCTTCATGGAGAAAGAAATTGCACCGCACCATGAGGCCTGGGAAGAGCAGGGCTACGTGGACCGTGCCGTGTGGAACAAGGCCGGTGAAAACGGCTTCCTATGCATGACCATGCCTGAAGCCTATGGTGGTGCGGAAGGCGACAAACTCTATTCAGTGGTGCAGATGGAAGAGCTGGCGCGCGGCGGCTTCAGCGGCATTGGCTACGGCCTGCACAGCGAAATCGTGGCGCCGTACATCCTGCATTACGGCACTGAGGCGCAGAAACAGAAATACCTGCCACTGCTGGCCAGCGGCGCCATGGTGGGAGCCATTGCCATGAGCGAACCCGCCGCCGGCAGTGATCTGCAAGGTGTGAAAACCACAGCGCTCAAACAGGCCGACGGCAGCTACCTGCTCAACGGCAGCAAGACCTTCATCACCAACGGCTGGCATGCCGACCTGGTGATCGTGGTGGCCAAAACCCAGCCCGACGCCGGCGCCAAAGGCACCAGCCTTTTTCTGGTGGAGCGCGGCATGCCCGGTTTTGAGAAGGGCAAGCGCCTGAAGAAGCTGGGCCTGAAGGCACAAGACACCAGCGAACTGTTCTTCGACAACGTGAAGCTCGACGCCAGCCAGTTGCTGGGGGGCACCGCCATGGAAAACCGTGGCTTTATCTGCCTCATGGAACAGTTGCCGTGGGAGCGCCTGCAGATCGCCATTGGCGCCGTGTCCGCCGCACAGGCCGCCATCGACTGGACTGTGACCTACGTGAAAGACCGCAAGGTATTCGGCCAGACCGTGGCCGCCTTCCAAAACACCCGCTACAAACTGGCCGAAATGCAGACCGAGGTGCAGGTGGCCCGCGTGTTTGTGGACAAATGCTGCGAACTCGTCAATGTGAACAAGCTGGACACGGCCACTGCCAGCATGGCCAAGTACTGGTGCTCAGATCTGCAATGCAAGGTGATGGACGAATGCGTGCAGCTGTTCGGCGGCTACGGCTACATGTGGGAATACCCCATCACCCGCGCCTATGCCGACGCGCGGGTGCAGCGCATTTATGGTGGCACCAACGAGATCATGAAAGAGGTGATCTCGCGGGGGATGGGGTTGGGTGGGCGCTGAACCCAATTGGTGACCCCGAAGTCGGCGTACCAGAGCCCATCTTGACCAACTGGGTGTTTGCCATGTTGTCCCTGGGCTGAGCAAGCGTCACCTCTGGGTAGGTAACGACAGGCATCAATTGCTGTCCCCAGAAATCGATTCTCCATTGCCAATGCTCGGAACCAGTGGGCGTGCTCAGCCGGTGCAAGCAGCATCTCGCGCACGAGATCATCTGGCAGTCCCTTACCCTCCCAGGCGCGCCAGGCGACCACTTCGCGGTCGTAGCAATTCTTGGCGAACGTGGTTGTCACCTTCGTTCCCGAGTCGCACATGATCTCCAGACCATCGGCGCACCAGCGCAGATTACTGCGCCCAACCGTTACCTTGCCCTCGTGCCTTCTGCTGGACTGGCGCCGTCGGGGGTGCCTTGGGTAGCAGCAACGCGGCTGCGCCATCACGGGGCAGGCGCACTGAGAATCGACCCTGCGCGTTGCGTTGGCGTTTGACCAGGGCGAAGGCACGTCGATATCCGTAGTTGGGCAGATCGGTGATCTGCTCCCGGATTTGGTCGTGCAACTGCGCATAGCCCGCCAGCGTGCGCCCCTTGCGACCAACGCGCCAGTCTTCGCAGCGGTGATGCAGCTCATCTAGAAGCGAGCGCGCCACGCCCAGTGCCCGGAAGACTATTTTCGTTGTTCGTCCCAGGGCAACAAGGGCGAGCACACCATCCACTTTTTCGGCTGCGTGCTCCACGGTTTCTTTGAGGATTTCGTTCTCCAGGGTCTTCTTGCCCGGCACCCGCGGCAGCTTGGCGATCTCGGCGTGGGCAGCGGTCAGCTCCGATGCCGACACCACCGCCTCTTCAGCACTGACTGCCATCAGGGCACCTTGGAGATCGAGCTTTTGCCTCTGGAACAGCAAGCTGGCCGTGACGCCCTCCTGGCGTGCCACCAAAGACACGCTCATGCCTGGCTCGTAGGTGCGCCGCACCAGCGCAGTTTTCTCCGTAGGGGCCCAGCGACTGTGGCGCCGGTTTTTCAAGATGACTTCAACCGTGTCCGTATGCCTGATCGCACTCGTAGTCCTACTTCCATCTTCAAAAATAAGCGATAGGACGGGTCCGGGGATTCAGGCGGCTATCTCACCCTTCTCAATCTCTATCGCTTCTTAGCAGCGGTTTGAAAGAATAAAAAAGAACGAATAGAGCAATAAAAGTAGGTATACCCTGTCAACATTGACAGGGTATCTTCCTGAATAAATACTACCTAAGTAGCTATACTCCCGCCCAGAATTAAACAGAGCAAGGGAGGGGTTTTCCACAGCAATCCGGTGCAACGGGTTCCGGCGAGCGCGTATTCGATCGTCCATCGGTCATGTGCATCGCGCGGTTTCCTGCACCTGTGCCCACCAGGGCGCACACACCATACGTTCGCCCGCTTGGGCGGAGGTGTCATTGCTGAGGTGGCCTGCAGGCACCACATGTTCGATTGTCCCGATCTGGCCGTTCCCCGAGAAGTCATGCAGCACGTGGTGCAGGTGGAGTCTTCTCGCAACCCTTTTGCTATTGGCGTGGTCGGCGGTTATCTGGCCCGTCAGCCGCGCAATGTCGAAGAAGCGCTGGCGGCTGTGCAACTGCTGCGGCAAGAGGGCTACAACTTTTCCGTTGGCATTGCGCAGGTCAATCGCTACAACCTGGCACCCTACGGGTTGAATACGTACTCAGAGGCCTTTGATGTTTGCGCCAACCTGCTGGCCGGGTCGCGCATCCTGCGCGAGTGCTACGACCGAGCGCAGGACTGGGGTAAGGCATTCAGCTGCTACTACTCCGGCAACTTCGTCACCGGTTTCAAGCACGGTTACGTCCAGAAGATCTACGCCTCGATGCGCAAAGTGCAGGCCGGCGGCTCCGACCGGGCAAGCCTTCGCATCATTCCATACAACAATCTGCCACGCCGCCCGGCTCGCCAAGAAAACCTGCCGCTGGGGGCGCCCAATGTGGTGCCGCCGGTGGACCACCGCGCGCCGTACCCGGAACCCTACGCTGTGCGGAAATACCTTCCACACACCCCGCTGGAGGTCAATGCCAAGGCCATGGCGCTCGCTCACAGCCAACCCACCAAGCCAGAGACCGCCGAGAGCCGGCCAGCCATTCCGGTGCCGGGGCCTGGAGCGGTGACGTCAGGCAACACTGGCCAAGCACCCAGCAGCCTTGCGCATATTCCGGTCCAGGTCGTCGGCGTCAATGGCAACCCCTACCAGACCCGAGTGATCCTGCCTGCTCCTTCAACGCCAGGCGAACAACTGCCCCTGCCCAATCCCCACGCGGTACCCGATTCGCCTGCCACCAGCAGCCGCACTGCAACTGTGTCGCGTTCAGGAACAGGCATGGCGGTGCTGAAAGGCGGCAGCCTGCTTCATTCCACCGAGCCTTCAGGGCAACCTGAAAACCCCGATGCCGGCGTTCGTTCTGGCGGCGGAGCCCAACCCCAACCGGACCCATCGGATGTTTCCGACAGGTCATTTGTTTTTTGACAACTCAAGGAAGTACCTCCATGCACCCCAGCGCAAATCGCAGTCGCATCGAAATGAATGTGGTCCTCACGACGATCGTCGGCCTTTGTCTTGTGGGCTTCATGCCTCAGGCTGTGGCTCAGGTGCCAGGGTTTGCAGAAGCCTGTGCAAACGTCGATGGCTTCATGCAAAGCGTCGTGACGCTGTTGGGTGCCGTCTCGATTGGCGTGGTCACTGTGGCGATCATCTTTGCGGGCTATCAGATCGCTTTCGCTCACAAGCGCCTTTCCGACGTCGCACCCATCCTCATCGGTGGCTTGCTCATCGGCGGCGCCGCCACGATTGCGACCTGGTTCGTGGGTTCATCGGTCGCCACTTGCTGAGCGAGTCGTGTGCATTCGGGATGGCGTAGCCACCTCGTGACCACACCACTTGCCCCTAACTGAAGCCCTGAGTCCACATGCACAAAGACACGCTGTTTCGCGGCTGCACCCGCCCCGCGACCATCCTCGGGGTGCCGTACATCCCGTTCCTGGTGGGCGCGGGTGGGCCGCTGATTCTCGCCATGTACGTCTCGCTGTACCTGCTGCTGGTGATCCCTTTCTCCATCTTGATCATGCGACTCATGACCAAGAAGGACGAAATGATCTTCCGCTTGATTGGGCTGAACCTGGTGTTTCGCTTTCTGCCGCGAAACCACGCGGCCTACCACAACGCCTGGGTGTTTTGTCCTGTGGCCTACCGCAAGCGGGCGGCCCGCATGCGCGGATACGACCAGTGCTGAACGCGCCTCTTCAGTGATACACAGCCCGGTCTCAAACATGTCTCTGCTTTCGCCCGACGCCAACTTCAGCAACTTCATCCCGTTCAGCACGCACGTGGATACGCACGTGGTGAAAACGCGTGAAGGCGACTACCTGATCACCTGGTTGCTCAGCGGATTCCCCTTTGTGGGCAGGGAAGACTGGGAGCTCGAGCACCGGCACAAGACCTTCAACAACCTGTTGCAGAGCCTGCGCGCACCCGACTTCGAGAACGTCGCCTTCTGGGCGCACGATGTGCGCCGCCGCAGACCACTGAAGGCGGGCGCACGGTTTCGTCAGCGCTTCAACCAGGATCTGCACGACCGCTACATCCAGCGTCTGTCCACCCAGCGATTGATGCAGAACGAGCTGTACCTGACCATGATCTACCGGCCCGTGGTCAGCGGCAAACGCTTTGCTGCGCTTTCCAGAGACATCGAAGAACTGCGCCACCAGGAAAAGGTGTCGCTGGAAAAAATCTACGAGCTCGCTGGCAACTGCGAAGCCTTGCTCAAAGACTATTCACCCTACAGGCTGGGCCTGTATGAGAGTGCCCAGAAACAGGTGTTCTCTGAAAACCTCGAGTTCTTTGGCTACCTCGTCAACCATGTGGACGAACCGGTGCCGGTGCTCAACGCACCCATCCACCAGTACCTGCCCACCAGCCGCCACATGTTCTCCACCGGCAGCGGCGACTTTGCCGTGCGCACCAGCAATGGCGACAACCATTACGGCGCCATTCTCAACATCAAGGAATACGCCGACAGCACCTGGCCGGGCATTCTGAACAGCCTCAAGTACCTCGAGTTCGAGTACGTGATCACGCACTCGTTTACACCCATGAGCCGTTATGACTCCATGAAGGCGCTGGAGCGCACCAAGGGGGCCATGCTGTCTTCTGAAGACAAGGCCGTGAGTCAGATCGTGGAGCTCGACTACGCCATGGACGAACTGGCCTCCGGCAACTTTGTGCTGGGCCAGTACCACTTCAACATGGTCATCTTTGCGGCGAGCCAGGAAGAGCTGTACACCAGCGTGGCGCAGGCGCGCGCACAGCTCTCCGGCGCAAGCTTCGTCACCACCAAGGAAGACGTGGCCGTGGCTGCTGCGTACTACGCGCAGTTGCCCTGCAACTGGCGCTTCCGCCCCAGGCTGGCCAACCTCAGCTCGCTCAATTTCCTGGGCCTGAGCCCGCTCCACAACTTTGCCACTGGCAAGCCCAATTTCAACCCATGGGGCCCCTCGGTCAGCATCCTTCAGACGCTGAACAACCAAGCCTACCACTTCAATTTCCACGCAACCAAGCCCAACGAATATTCGCTGGGTGAAAAGGCGATTGCGAACACCATGGTCATCGGCAAGTCCGGTACCGGCAAAACCGCACTGATCAACTTTCTGCTCAGCCAGGTCCAGAAGCTCGACCCCGAGCCCACCATCTTTTTCTTCGACAAAGACAAAGGCGCGCAGATCTTCATCCAGGCCTGCGGCGGGCGCTACTTCACGCTGGAGAAAGGGCAGCCCACTGGCTTCAATCCGCTGCAATGCGACAACACGCCTGAGAACGAGCAGTTTCTCGTCGAACTGCTGCAAACGCTGTGTGGCAAAGAGAAGTACAGCGCCTCCGAGTCCGAAGATCTCATTCGCGCCGTGCGCGCCATGCTCGACACACCGCGCCACCTGCGCACCATGACCAACCTGCGCAAGAGCCTGACCAATCACGGCGAAAACAGCCTGTACGACTGCCTCTCGCTCTGGTGCCAGGGCGGTCCGGCCGCCTGGGTGTTCGACAACCCGCGAGACGCGATCGAATTTGGTGGTGCCAGCATCGTCGGCTTCGACTACACCGAGGTCATCGAAGACGCCCGCACCCGCGAGCCCATCATCCAGTACCTGCTGCACCGCATGGAAAGCCTCATCGACGGGCGCCCGTTCATTTATGTGATGGACGAATTCTGGAAAGTGCTGGAAGGCAAGGGCGGGCTGAAGGAGTTCGCCAAGAACAAACAAAAGACGATCCGCAAACAGAACGGCCTGGGCATCTTCGCCACCCAGAGCCCACAAGACGCGCTCAACAGCGACATCTCAGCCTCGCTCATCGAGCAGACCGCCACCCTCATCCTGCTGCCCAACCCCAACGCCGATCCCAAGGACTACCTGGACGGACTCAAGCTCACGCGGGCCGAGTTCGAACTGGTGGTCGGGCTGGACGAGCGCAGCCGCTGCTTTCTGGTCAAGCAGGGCCACAACGCCGTGCTCTGCCAGCTCAACCTCAACGGCATGGACGACGAGCTGGCCGTGCTCTCAGGTTCCAGCGACAACGTGGAAATCCTGAACGATCTGCTGCGCCACCACCCCGAACCGGGCAACCCTGATGCCTGGCTACCTGAATTTCACGCCCGCCGAAAAGGCTTGCGCACCCAGCGCGAAACCTTCATGGCCAACAACCATGAGTTCCTGCGGCATGCCCGACCTCAGTCCGCCACTGAGGCGGTCGCTGGTTGAGCCGCAGCCCGCCGCACCGCAATACCAAAACACCGATCAGGAAGGCCGTCAAGAAAATGAAATCCAGACATTGGTTGTTGTGTGCAGCCTTGGCGTTGAGCGCCGGTCATTGTGCGGCCCAGTCGTCCAGTTGCGATGGCGTCGACGCACACGGTGAAACAGGCGGGGCCCACTTCAATTCCAACCTGCCGTATGAGCAGGACGTTTTTTCGTTCTGCCGCATCGGGTACCCCCTGCATTGCTGGATTTCAGTGGCACCTTCGGCCGGCACCTGGGCCTGGATTCCCAACTGTTATCCGCAGAACAGCCAGTGGATTCCTTCATTCATGCAAACCTGCCCTCAGTCTTCCACGGAAGGCACTTGGCAAGGGTCCGGTGGTCCGATGGAGGCGTTGGAGAAAAAGGGAGACCCCAATGGCACCAACGGAATCAGCGATTGTGAGCACCGCAGATGACGTACTTCAGCCAACTGGCACTTCTAGCTGACGATCATTTCCGGTGGTTTGGACTGAAGAGGTTCATCTCACAGATAGCGAACGGCATTCGCCCCCACATTGCAGCGCCTGCGATGCTGCTGGCCATTTCATTGCTCGGCGCTTGTGCAAGTCCACCCCAACCCGCACAAAAGGAGATTGTCGTTGATCTCAAAGCACCTTTTGAACTGACCGGGCGTGCGCCTGCCCATTGGCCGGAATGGAATAACCAGGGTCGAATTCGATTCCATCTCGCGGACTGGCTGAAATCGCCGAATGAATCATTGGCAGACCAAGCTGTTGTACAAGTCACCCGCCAAAACGAACGGGTAATGGAAGTGCAGTACAGCTATCCACGCGCGATGATCGATGCGAAAGCACCGCCTATCAACACGGACCAACAAGGCGTGTACCACTACTGCATTGCGGCCCGTCTGGCCGCTCTTCAGGGCACCAGCCATTGGGGCGCCGGAGACGCATTTGATGATGTTGCGATGGAAAAAGATCGATCCGTGCGGCTGTTGGCATTGGCGTTGGATGCAGAGCACGTGCCATACCGCCATCTGCTGCCCGAACACTTGCGGGATTCGATTGATGCCCTGGAATTTAGCAAGGCACGCGCGGTTTGTGAGGCGCACATGCGACCGGAGTTTTTATGGTGAGTGCTGTTATCGAATTGAATGCTTGGCCAGATGCGTGTTCCGGTCAATCCATGAATAAATATGTCAGTTTGTCACGCGCCAGGGAGGAAGAGTTCACGGACGGTGTTGTGCCTTGTGCGCAACACCGGTCCAGTGGACCAACGATCAAGACCTTGCGGACCTGTTCAAGCAATGTGCTTGTACTGGAACGCAGCTAAAGCCCAATTTTCACACCACTCAATTCAGGAGGATAGTTATGCAAGCCTACAAGAATAATCAAGTCCAACCCAAAGAGTTGCCAATTAATCGCCGCACTTTGGCGCGCTGGGCATTGGGGGGATCGACTGCGTTGGCGCTGGTTGCTTGCGGTGGCGGGGGCGGGGGCGATGATGACTCTGCACAGAGCGGAAAAAGCCTTAGACCTGCGCA
The DNA here is from genome assembly GCF_030651625.1 of Hydrogenophaga sp. GTDB lineage: Bacteria > Pseudomonadota > Gammaproteobacteria > Burkholderiales > Burkholderiaceae_C > Hydrogenophaga. Next base: position 239,512 of record NZ_JAUSCF010000031.1, read on the forward strand.
CGACGCTCTGCAAGCGGGAATGGATAGGCAGGATGTGATCAATGTGGTTGGCAGACTCCCTGATAATGACGCGCCCGAAACCATGACATGGGAGCAGAATGGGGAAGTTCTTCGGGTAACTTTTGGATGGATAAGTCGTACCGATGAGTACTACATTACCGGCTCCTTGTGGATTGCACCTTCACCAAGCCCTGTTCGTGATAATCGTCAGTTTGTATAGAAACTGCAATGAAATACGTAATTTTCACCGTTAGCTTGGCCATCAGTCAGTCTTGTTTGGCGCAGTGGGCTGTCTTTGATAATCGTGTGCATCAAGAGTTGGTCAAGATCAATAATGTGCGATCGTATACACAGCCTTCCCTGGATGATTTTGAAGAACAGGCGGAACTCGGTTCGGATTTTTCAACAATCGAATTGGCAGAGCGCGCGAGATTCATCACAACCGAGGAGGATTGTGGCGATGAGCGGCTTAATGAAAAACACTTCAAGGCGTGTCAAGGTTTGCGCAACTTGCGACTCAAGACTTTGGAGCAAAGCGAAGGATTGTTGGAAATTATTCATCGACGAAGAGAGCGGATCACCGCGTTGATTCGTACTGCGCGTGGAGCTTCTACGGAAGCAGGCCAGCTGCAGCGCTACCAGTTTGAACTTCAAGGCGTTCAAGCACAGATTCAGAACGACGCGATGCAACTCCAAGTCCTCATGGACGGCTACAAGCAGCGCGAAAAAATGTACGAAATGCAGATGGCGGAAGCTCGGCGTGTTTCCGATACGCGCAGACCTGGGTCAAGAAGCCTGGGCGCGGTGCCGTTCATGCCTGCTCTCATGCGGTAGCGCGGCCATGAACTCACATTTTTGTGCTCATCAGGGGCTGTTTCAGTTCGCCCGAAACGCCCAGGCCACGCGATTGGGAGGCTCCCCATGAACTGCGACGACGGCATATTGCTACAGGCCGTGGCGGCCTTGTTGATGATGGTGGCGCCAGAGTACGTCGCCACGCTGACCGACGCGGTGTTCTTCTGCACGGTTCGTGAGTACCTGATCCAGGACATGCTGATTGGCACCTACCGCGATGCGGCCGCAGCGCGGCTGGGCACGGCCCTGGGCATGTTGTCCACAACGATCGTGACGCTGTGGGTGCTGTACCAGGGCTTCATGGTGATCTCGGGGACCAACCGGCAGCCGTTTACAGGGCTTCTTTTCAAGACGGCAAAGCTCGTGTTCTTGCTTTCACTGGTCAGTCTGGTGGCCAGACAGTCGCCCGCGATTGCGGACACGGTGCTGGATTTTCAGCGGCTCGTGACCACGGCCGTGGTTGGAGAAGACACCAACGTCTATCGCATGATCGACATCAACCTGGGCCTGGCGCAGGTGATCAATCAAGTCATCAACAACCTCGCGGGCGGACAGCAGGCAGGTGTCTCGGGCAACAGCCTGACCACGGCGGCTGGTTTGCTGGGGCAAAGCGGGCCGGCCATGATCACCACCGTGTTGGCCTTGCTGGCGGAAATTGCCATCACGTTTGCCATCATGCTGGCGCCTCTGTTCATCTTTTTCTTGCTGTTTCAGCAGACGTCGTCCCTGTTCTGGTCGTGGGCCAAGTTTTTGCTGGGTGCCTTTGTGTCGCTCGCAGCGCTTGCCGTGGTGTCCGGTATCGCGCTCCGCATGTCGGCGATTTATGGCGCGTCTGTGCTGGCCGCCTACTACGCCAACGGCAGCGAGGGCCTCGGCTCAATTGCCTCCTTTGACATCTCCGGCAGCGCAATGCGCATGGCCACGCTGGGAACCCTGATGAGCGCCATCATCATTTCAGTGCCGCCCATGGTCATGCAGTTCTTCAACGCCGGCGTCGGGTTTGCCACCGGCGCCATGGGTGGAATGATAGGTGGTGCCATGGCGGGTCGCATGGCTGGCGGAGGCACCGGCATCCCGGGGATGGCTTATGGCGGTGCAGGTGCTTTAGGTGCAGGCCAGGGTGCGCAGGGTGAGAGTGGGTATCTGACGCCTCCGCCCAGTTTGCCTGCACCAGCAAACGGCCCCTCTGGTGACGGAAGCACGGGTATCGGTGGGCAGCAAGTCTCAAGGACCACCGGTCATCTCACTGGCGGAGATTCAACCGCCTCTGTGGGCGCAGCCCCAGGTACAAGAGGGTTGGCTTCTGAAAATTCCAGCGTTTCAAGGTTGGAGCAGATCAACGATGTTCAGGCGCGCTCGACAGAATTCCGAGATTTCGACACCGCCAACACCCAACACAACGGGCAGGGTAGCTGGAATGGGCGGGGCGGCCACCTGGGTGTGTCGGGTGCAGCCAACGAGCACGTGACACCCGCTGCCGCTTCGTCAGGCAGCAGAGCGAGTCACAACGGCACGACGAACACAGACGGTGGAGGAGGCAGCTCGTCGAGACCTGAGAACCCGGACACCTCAGTGCACCGCACGCTCCCGCCTGGCGCCACGCCCACGCCACCTGCACAAAGCGAGACGGCCTCGCGCCCGCAGGTGCCATGGGGTCAACGAAACACGGAAGGCGTTCGGTCGTGACTGCTCCGGTCAAGGCCACCACGCCCGCTCAGAACAGAACATCCTTCTTCATGACATCGCATCCCGATTTTTTTCCCACCCTGCGGCGCGGACTGCCCTTGTTGGTAGTCCTGCTCATGAAAGCCTGCGCCACCGTACCACCCATGTCCGAAGACTTTGGTGACAACTGGAAGCCAGTGAACGTTCTGGCAGAAACGCCCATGGAGATTCCCCTGAAGGAGGAGGTGGCCATGCACCGGTTCCAGTTGCTTCCCACAGACACCAGCCTGCAGGGTTTGCTGGAGCGCTGGGCCAAGGAATACGGTGGAACGCTGGACTGGCAGTACCCCAGCGACCTGACCCTGGTGGCAGCGCTGGAGCAGGCGGCTGACAACAACCTGCAGCGCGCCCTGACCGTGGTGCGGCGCACCTACAGCCCCCAGCGCTTGCGCGTGCAGGTGCTGGCCAATCGTGATCTGCGTGTCACGCGCCTGCCCTGAGGACGGGTCTTTCCCCACGATCTGCAGTCTGCCCGTCCAACAAAAACCGAACCCGGAACGCCTCACTCATGGCTCTCTTCAAGCGCGAGATTTCTGAAGCCTCGCAAGACATCCTCAAGAAGTCGATCGACTTTGAGAGCAACACCATTTTCCAGGTCAAGCGCAGCGAGCGTCTGGCCTGGATCGTCACTTTCTGTTCCATGGCCGTGACCGTGTGCCTGGTGGCGGCCATCGCCTTCATGCTGCCGCTGAAGGAAAAGGTGCCCTATCTGGTAACGGTGGATCTGAAGCGCAGCACCAGCACGGTCACCCACCTGCGTGACGATGTGGCGTATTCCGGTATCTATGCCAGTGAGGCGCTCAACCGCAGCTACGTGGCACGCTTCGTTCAGGCCCGCGAAGGTTACGACTGGGACACCATCAACGAGCACGACTGGGAGTTCGTCGCATCCATGTCGAACGATCAGGTGAAAAGCCTGTTCGTCAAACAGTTCGATGGCAGTGCTCAAAGTCCGGAGAAACGCTGGGGGCGCAACGCCGCCATCCGGGTCAAGGTCAACAGCATCGTCTTCCACGGCATGGACGAAGAACGGCGCAAGCCACCCGTGGGAGCGACGGTTCGGTTTGAAAAATGGAAGTTCGATAAGGCGAGTGGCCGCAGCGAATACCTCAGCAGCCACGTGGGCACGATGAACTACGAATACAAGACCAACCTGCGCATGAGCGACAGCTTGCGGCTGCGCAACCCGCTGGGGTTTCAGGTGACGGCCTTCCGGGTCGACGACGAGTTCAACGCGCCGGTGTTCAAGTCGCAGGAAATGGAAGGGGGCATTCCTCTGCTGGAAGAAGGAGAAGGCATGAGCTTCCGTGGTGCAGATGCAGCAGCGACCACTCTCCCTGCCACGGCCAGACAAGAAGTGCCTCAGATCGGCCTGCCTGGTGCGCCGTCCACGCCCACCACTCAGTGACAAACGTATCGAGTGAGAACACGGCGGCCTTTCGACGGTGATACCCATCGGCATGAGGCCATGGATGTCGCCAATGAATTTTGATTTCAGGGAGTGAATGGAATGAGCAGAACACGATGGTGGCCAGGCTTGGCGAGCGTGTGGTTTGGCGTGAGCCTTTGGGCGAATGCCGCCATCGCACAGGAGGTACGCACTGTGATGTACCAGCCCGATCAGGTGGTTCGCGTGAACACGGGGCTGGGCATTGCCACGCAGATCGAGATCAGTTCGCAGGAGCAGGTCAGCAGTTTCGGTACAGGCTTCAGTGACGGCTGGGAGCTGGTGCGAAAAGACAACGTGTTCTTTGTTCGACCGAAAAACGTGGACGTCGACACCAACATGTTCATTCGCACCAACATGCGCTCGTACCTGATCGAACTGGTGGTCACGGCCACCAAGTGGCGGTCCATCGAGGAGGCCAAGCGCGCTGGCGTGCAGTACAAGGTGCGATTTGTCTACGGCAACGAGGCCCCACCGGCTGCACAGAGTTCCCAGTCGGCCCTCAACCAGGTGCTGTCACCCACGGCCGCACCGCTGAACTCCCAGTCCACCTACCACCTGAAATACGACTACGCGGCGGTGCGCGAGGACTCGACCATCGTTCCTACCCGCGTGTACGACAACCAGCAGTTCACGTTTGTGCATCTGCCTGCCATGGCCAATGTGCCTGCGTTCTTTGGTCGCAATGAGCGCAACGGCGAAGAGTTTCTGGTGAACACCAAAACAGAAGACGGCGTGGTGGTCGTGCACGGGGTGTATCCCTATCTTGTGCTGCGCCTGGGTGCCGACATCGTCGGCTTGAGGAGGAACCCGTGATGAATGAACAATTTCCAGCGGCCGACGGACAGCGGGCCGTCTTCAACGACAACATGCCGCGTCTCTCATCCGGTTTGTCCCGTGGCGTGAACAAGATGGCTGTGGCCTACGTGGTGCTGGTCTCAATTGCCGTGATCGGCGCAACACTCTGGATCACCAGCAGCGCGTTCTCGGCCGACGACAAGAAAAAGCGGGTCAAGTTCGAAGAAGTGGAGGTGCCCAGGAAGCCGGAGTTCAAACCAGCACCTCCACCCCCGCCTCCTGCGAAAGCTGCCGCCGCCTTGCCGGTACCCGCCGCACCCTTGCCGCCCGTGCCGGAACCACGCGACGACCTCCTTGAGCGCCGCATGGCCAACCAGGACAACCTGGTGGCCGCCCAACAAGGACAGGGCAACAAGAGTCCGTTCTTCCAGGACGAATACTCATCGGTAAAGCGCGGTGCCGTGCAGCAACTGGCCAACGCCGACTTCACCCTCACGCGCGGCACCTTCATTCGGTGTGCCCTGGAGACCAAGGTCGTGTCGACCCATCCCGGCATGACCTCCTGCATCGTGACCGAGCGCATCTATTCTGTGAACGGTCGACGGCTGCTGGTCGACAAGGGGTCCAAGGTCACCGGCGAATACAAGTACGTGGACGAGCACTTTGACCGCATCGGCATCGTCTGGACGCGGATTCTCACCACCACCGGCCTCGACGTTCGCATCGACAGCGCAGGCACCGACGCGCTGGGGGGCGCTGGCGTACCCGGCATCTACGACGGCCACTGGGGCGAACGCATTGGCGCGGCCTTGTTGGTGAGCCTGCTGGCCGACACCATCGACGCGGGCGCGCAGAAGTTTGCCGACCGAAACGACATAAGGGGCAGAGAGACCACCCAGTACGACAGCGATGGTCGGGTGGCGTCCACCCGGGTGGACCCCTGGGAGTCGCACACGGCCACCACCACCAAACGCGCTGCCACGGAAATGCTGTCCCGCTCAGCCAACCGCAAGGCCACGGTCACGGTGCTCAACGGCACGATCGTGAACATTTTTGCCGCGCGCGATGTGGATTTTTCTTCAGTGATGCGCTGATCACAACGATCCGGCGACCCGTCGGCACCTGCGAGATGCAGGTGCCGCCGCTTGGCTGTCCAACCCAATCTCCCGCTACGTCTCTGCCTGACTGCTTTTTCATGACGCCTCACGACATTCCCGCAGAACCGGTTGCCGACATCTCGACCGAGTTTCTGGACTACCAGTACCACGTGCTGGGCATCACGGCGTACCTGAACGATCCCGAGGTCACAGAGATCTGCATCAACAGACCCGGTGAGTTGTACCTGGAAACGCAGGCCGGTTGGCAAACGGTGAAGGTTCCGGGGCTGACCTACGAGCGCGCCAGACAGTTCTGCACCACCGTGGTCAATGAGAGCAAAACCGGACAGCGCATCACCCACACCGATCCGGTGGTTTCACTGACTTTTCCGACCGGCCAGCGAGCGCAGTTCGTGCTGCCACCAGCGGTGCCGGCCGACACGGTGTCCATCACCATCCGCCTGCCTTCACGCTACGTGAAAACGCTTGATCAGTACCAGGCAGACGGTTTTTTTTCGCACATTCTGGAGTGCAACGGCGAGGTCACCGAGCTCGATCGGGAACTGCTGGCGCTGCAAAAGGCGGGCGACTTTCATGGCTTCTTCAGCAAGGCCGTGCTCTACAAGAAGAACATCGTGGTTTCAGGCGCCACGGGCAGTGGCAAGACCACGTTCATGAAGTCGCTCGTCACGCACATTCCCGCACATGAACGGTTGATCACTATCGAAGACGCGCGTGAACTGTTCATCGAGCAGCCCAATGCCGTGCATCTCATTTACTCGCGCGGTGGCCAGGGGACCGCAAACGTCACATCCAAAGGTTGCATGGAGGCCTGCCTTCGGATGAAGCCGGACCGCATCATCCTGGCAGAAATTCGCGGTGACGAGTCGTTCTATTACATCCGCAACTGCGCGTCCGGTCACCCGGGTTCCATCACCAGCTGCCATGCCGGCAGCACCACGCAGACCTGGGACCAGATGGCCCTGATGGTCAAGGCGTCGCCCGAAGGGGCTGGACTGGGCTTCAACGAGATCAAGCGCCTGCTGATTCTGACCATCGACATCGTTGTGCACATACAGGCGCATGCCGGCCGACGGTACATCACCGGCATCGACTTTGATCCGGCGCGCAAGCTGGCGATGGTCTGACACGCCCGGTAAGTACTTTTGCAACTTCAGGAGGAAAGAAGAATGAACGTGTGGAAACCTATTCGACGCACCTGTATCGTGGGCGTGTCGCTGTGGATGACGGGCTGCGCGCTGCTACCCAGGCCGGCAACGCCTGAGCTTGCTGTGGTGCAAACGGAGGCCATGGCAGGCGCCGACGCCTATCGCTTCAAGTTTGTGGAGAGCGACAGCCCGGATGCAGAAGGCGGCTTATTGGGCGCCGGGTTCATCGTGGTGACGCAAGACGAAACCGAGGTACAGACCATTGCGCACGACTTCGGCATGTCCATATCGGAGATTGATCCCGAACAGTGGTTGACAGTCGTTGACGCCAACGGTGATGGCCTGCCGGACTTTCTGGTGCCGAACCGCCGAAGTGATGGCGACGCGTCAGTGGTCGGCAGCCTTTACCAGTTCGACGAGGCCGCCGGAAAATTCGTGCTGGTCGAGACCCTTTCCAACATCGGCCTGATCGATGTCATCAATCCTGGATGCCTGACGATCACTCAAGAAGCGGCAGATGCCCGCTTGGTTCGACATGAGCACTGCTACTCCCCCCAGGCGGGCCGGTGGATCCGGCAGTTGTCTTTGCCCGGGTTGATGGAAGAAGGTGAAAGGTCAGCGTTGGATTGGCCGGAGGAACGGCAGGCCTGCGCCGGCCCCACGCCGTCGCTGAGCGAATGCCGGCGGTTGCGCCTGACCACCGACCGTACGCTGCACACCGCTTTGGTGGAGCAAAAGCAAGCGCAGCGACCCGCACTTGCGCGTGAACGTGGGCGCGCGTATGCCCAACGCTATGCGGTCAATCTCGATGCCAGTCACCGTTCGTGGCTGCAGTACCGGGACAACCGCTGCCTCGCCTACGTGCGTGAGCAAGGCTTCCAGGCGCCGCTGTTCCAGTCGGCCAACGAAGCCTGTCGCTTCCGCCTCGCGCAATGGCAAATGCAGCAGTACCGTGTGCAATGACACAACTGTCCGGTTTTGGGTTTGCACCCCTCGTTGCGGTTGATCACAAGGGAGGCTGGCGGTGAGCAAAGCGAAATGGTGGTTTCTGGCTGGGCTTCTCGTGATCGCGATGGCGTGTGGGGCCTATCTCAGTGGCCTGCTGCTGTTCTGGCGACTCGACATGCCATTGAAGCAGGTGGCCTTGACCAGCTATGTATCGTATTGGCTGGCGCATGCGGACCACCCCATTCACGGCGCAACCGTCAGAAGCAGTGGGCTGATCGGAATCGGCTTTTCGCTGTTGGTTGGAATGGCCCTGGTGTTGGCTCTGGTGTTGCACAGAAGGCCGAACCTGTACGGTGACGCCAGATTTGCCACCCTGGCTGACCTGCGCGGGAAGAACATGCTTAAACCCGAGGACACAGCGCTGGTGGTAGGCAAGAAGGATGGCAAATTCCTGTATTTCAACGGCCAGCAATTTGCCATGGTGGCCGCGCCCACCCGTTCAGGCAAGGGCGTGGGCATTGTGATTCCCAACCTCCTGAGTTACCAGGGATCGGTGGTGGTGCTCGACATCAAACAGGAAAACTTCGACCTCACCAGCGGCTTCCGGGCCAGGTATGGTCAATCCGTCTACCTCTTCAACCCCTTCGCTGAGGACTTCCGCACCCACCGGTGGAATCCGCTGGGCTACGTGTCGTCCGACCCCAACTTCCGGATCAGCGACCTACAAAGCATCGCGGCCATGTTGTACCCCACGTCCAGCCCGCACAAGGACCCGTTCTGGGCCAACCAGGCACAGAACGCCTTCATGGCCTTTGCCTTGTACGCATTTGAACAGGCGGATTATTTGTCAAAGCGGTTCAAGGCAGACACGTCTGTGGCTGCTCCCACCATGGGCAGTCTGTACCGTTTGGCCTCGGGCCGTGCCGATCAGGACTTCAAGAGCTATCTCAAAGACCTGGCGAGCTGGTTATTGCTGAGCCAGCCGGCGCGAACCGCCTTTGTCACTCTGTTAAGTCAGGCCGATGAAACCTTTGCCAGCATCATGGGCACGTTCAAGGAGCCGCTGAACCCTTGGCTGAATCCGGTGGTTGACGCTGCTACCACAGTCAATGATTTTGACCTGCGCGAGGTGCGCAAGCGGCGCATGAGCATCTACGTGGTGATCCAGCCAAACAAACTCGCCGAAAGCCGGTTGATCCTCAACCTGTTCTTCAGCCAGTTGATCAACCAGAACACTCGCGAACTCCCACAGGCCAACCCGGAGCTGAAACACCAGTGCCTGCTGCTGATGGATGAGTTCACCAGCATCGGCCGGATGGACATCATTGCCAATGCGGTCAGCTTCATGGCCGGCTACAACCTGCGACTGATGCCGATCGTGCAAAGCCTTTCGCAGCTGGAGTCAACCTACGGCCGTGAGGTGGCGCGCACGCTGTTGACCAATCACGCGCTGCGCATCATTTTTGCGCCACGCGAACAGCAGGACGCCAATGAGTACAGCGAGATGCTGGGCTACACCAGTGTGCGCAAGCGCAGTGTCAGCCGCAGCCGCTCGCGGGAGTCGAGCTACACACGCAGCGAGAGCGAGGAGCGCCGCGCCCTGATGTTGCCGCAGGAACTCAAGGCTCTGGGCGATGACAAGCAGATCCTCATTGTGGAAGGCATGGCACAACCGGTGATGTCCCAGAAAATTCGGCACTTCAAAGAAGCCGTTTTCAAACGGCGGGTGGAGCCTCGTGTGGTGCCTCCGTTGTTGCAGTTAGGCAGTCTGCGTGCCAGTGCAGCCACACCCTCCGGCTTCCCGACGGCTGCTGCGACGGGGCTGCCCCCAGAAAGGGTGATGCAAATGCAACCCAAGACGCCGCCGCCACCATCGCCAGCCGCTGCGGAGCCGCCTGCCACGGGTGCAGTAACAAGATCTGGAGGCCTTCCCTCCGAATACACCGGACTGGGCGGCATTGTGGGCGAGTTTGACCGCGCGTTGACGCATGTTCGGGCCTGCACCGCCGGACAGATTTCAGGTTTTTCATCAACGGAGGTTCGTACATGAGTGCAAGACGTGTTGCATGGCGCATCGCACTCTGGGTAGTGGGATTGGTGCTCGCAGCTGCGGCCACGCTGGGTGCCGCCGTGGCCTACGAGGTGTACGCCTACCGCTTTCTCCGGGTATGGATGGGCATGGGATTGGCGGGGTTTGAAACAGCCAAAGCGAAGGCACTGAGTGCCGAGCAAAGGGCGGCCTATGAGCATGAGTTGTTCGAAGAATTGTCCTTGTGGAACCAGGGTTCCAAGCGGTTCCCTGACGGTCCAGACCTCAAGAGCTTCCAGGAAGCACGCTGTGCTCGCGACGACCGCTGGAAGGCCATGGCGAAGGACGGCTTCGAGCTGGCGCACTTGGCACGGCGTGCCTACAACCCCTGTCGCAATCTGGTGTTCAGTTTCAAGGGGCCCCTGAATCGCCTGCAAAAATTGGCGGAGCAGGGCGATGTGGGGGCCATGTGCATGATGGGGGCGCTGCGCGACGAGCGGCAGGATCTGTCGGGCTTCGATGAAGTGACACGAAGGATGCTGGAAGCAGGAGCAGCAAAGGGGCACCCTGAGTGCCTTTGGAGGATGGCGCAGCGGACCTACCCAGGTATTGGCGGCGACAAGGCGCAGGTGGAATCCAGTCTGTCGATGGCAGCTCGCGCGGCATCTGCAGGGGCGTACCGCGCGGCGGCACATCTGGCAAGTCATTTTCGAGCTCTAAGCAGAACGGACCTGCGTTATGTCGGGCGAGCGTATTGTTGGTCGGTCATTCACGACCAAAGTGCTTCCATTGACTCAGGGGCGACCATGGTTTACCAGACCTATCTCGTTACCGCGCGCGCGGACGGCAACCCGGCACTTGAGTCCACGCTGTTGGAACTCAAGGCAGGCTCGCATGACGCCCCAAGCTGCATTGCTCTTGGCTGGCACTGAGGAAGACATCAATGGACAAAGATGCGTTGATGCAGGGTTGGCGCGCGCACGGCAAGCGCTTGCAAAACGCCGTCGAGCTTGCAGTGTCTACTGGTCGCCCCAAAGCAGGGCTGGAGGCCGCCGCCGAACTCAACCGATTCCTCGATCATCCCCGCGACCTGATGAGACTGGACGCCGAGGCAGACAGACATCTGTCCGCGCGCAATGCACAAGGCGAATGGCGGGTCAATGGCTACGATCGGGTGGCTCTACAGGCGCACCGGGAGCGCTTGGCCAACGAGCACCAGTGGTTCATGGAATACAAGCAGGAAAGCGGGATTTCGCCAGTGTATCCAGCCAAGGTCAGCCATGGCGCTCAAGTCAGTGAACTGTCGGAGGATGGTCGATCGGTGATCATGCGATGGGACACCCGAACCCTTCCTGGTTTGATCCGTCAAGGCTGGGAGGACTTGAAGTCCGAGGCACCGCAGGTGGTACAGAGCATTCGCCAGACGTGGGTTGACCGCGGCCCCAGCGACCGCACTTTGTACGAGTTGTGTGTGAGTCTGAACCGGACCGCAGTTGGTGCTCTGGGTGGATTCACCGCGCCGATAACCAGAGCGGGCGTGGCGGGGCACTTGTCCAACGATGTCTGGGGTGAGGCCGCTGGAATGGCGGCTCAGAAACCCATCGAACAGAAATGCCGGCTGGCCATTCCACGCAGTGCTCCTTCCCTGGCCGATTGGCATCGCCAGGTGATCGGAGCGGCACCAGAGGGGCACGGTCTGCAGATTCACGAAGGTGAGGCGGTGGCCCATGTGGATGTCCCGGCCACGTGGTTCGCTTCCCATGCGGTGGCCGACGAACTGGCCACGAGAACGGCACATGGTCAGCTACTGCCTCAGGAAGCGCAGACCGTCCTGCAGCAGGTGACAGAACCGAAAACAGGCATGGCAGGGATCTGGCCAGACCTGCTGGCACAGCAGGCTCAACGGGAGAGAGCCGCCTCGCAGAACCTTCAAGAGCACACCCACACCGCCGCCGATATGTCCGGTCGCGCATGGGTGGCGGATTCACCCATGCTGTCGCCCGTACAGAAGGCCAACTTTCATGAACTGGTGAATCACTTCGAAACGCCGCTGTCCCAGTTGACGGCCCAGGACCGGCGACTATCGGAGCAGGTGATGGCCTTGCACTATGTGGACGAAGTGTCGGTGCATGGCGGCATGGACGAGTCGGTGGCTGCCAAGCTCGCCGCGCTGAATCGAGCTGTGCACGCGCCTTCTGGGCAAGCAGCCACCATTCAGGCACCGTCTGGCGGGGTTCTCCATCTTGAGCCTCAGCACTGGCCCGATGGCTTGTCTGCCCACCGGCAGGCTTTGAATCAGGCATTGGCACCGGTATTGGAAGGAAAAGAGGGGCATGACCAATGGACCCATGAACAGACCCAGCGGTTGCAAGCCTATGCGCTGCGCACAACCGTGCATCACCATTTGGGTCCCGACTTCAACGGCGCCTGGCTGAGCCATGATGGGCAGCGCGTCGGGGTGCTGGATTCGGTTGGTGTGCTGCGCGACTTTGCAGTGGCCGACGCAATGAAACAAAGTCCCCAGCAAAGCTGGTCAGATGCGGCAAGCAGCTGGGAAGCTGTGGCACATGGAGCGACCGTGGCACGCGCAACAGGCAAAGATCGTGCTGTGTCGGAAGTTTCACGTTCCTCTGGCGCAAACGCCGCTGAACCCAGATCGGCGGAATCGGTTTCTCAATCATAGGAACCATGTTGAGCGCATTCCGCAATGGAATGGATCGTCCTTTGTCGCACCGGGAAAATGCAAAAGGTGTGAAGTCGGTGGGTCGGTGGTGAGCACGCCATAAAATGCGTGATCGCTGTTCAGCGCCTTACTGCCCTTCAGGTGTGTACGCACCCTTACCAATCTCCCCCCATGACACGCACCTATTTCGGCACCGACGGCATTCGAGGCACCGTGGGCCAACCCCCGATCACGCCCGATTTCGTTTTGCGCCTCGCTCATGCCGTCGGCCGCGTGCTCAAGCGCACCGAGGCACACCCCACAGTGCTGATCGGCAAAGACACGCGCATTTCTGGCTACATGCTGGAGAGTGCGCTGGAGAGTGGCTTCAACTCGGCCGGGGTGGACGTGGTGCTGCTGGGGCCGGTGCCCACGCCTGCGGTGGCTTACCTCACCCGTGCTCAGCGCGCCAGCCTCGGCGTGGTGATTTCGGCCAGTCACAACCCGTTTGCGGACAACGGCATCAAGTTTTTCAGCGCACAGGGCACGAAGCTCACCGATGAGTGGGAGCAGGCGGTGGAGGCCACGCTGGCAGAAGACCCGGTGTGGGTGGATTCGGCAGGCCTGGGCAAGACGCGGCGGCTGGATGACGCGGCTGGCCGTTACATCGAGTTCTGCAAAAGCACCTGCTCGCACCTTTTTTCGCTCAAGGGCCTGAAGATCGTGGTCGATGGAGCCAACGGAGCGGCTTACAACATTGCCCCTGACGTGTTCCACGAGTTGGGTGCCGAGGTGGTGCGCATTGGCTGTTCACCTGATGGCCTGAACATCAACCACAACGTGGGTGCCACGCACCCACAAGCGCTGGTGGAAGCCGTGAAGCAGCACGGGGCAGACTACGGCGTGGCACTGGATGGTGATGCCGACCGGCTGCAGATGGTGGACGCCAGCGGCCGGTTGTTCAATGGCGATGAGCTGCTGTACCTGATCGCTGCCGATCGGATCGCGCGTGACATTGATGTGCCCGGCGTGGTGGGCACGCTCATGACCAACAAGGCCGTGGAAGTGGCCTTCCGCAACAAGGGCGTGAAGTTTGTGCGCGCCAAGGTGGGTGACCGCTACGTGCTGGAAGAACTCGAACGCCATGGCTGGACGCTGGGCGGGGAGGGCTCCGGCCACATTCTGGTGCTGGACCGGCACACCACGGGCGACGGGCTGGTGTCTGCGCTGCAGGTGCTGCATGCTTGTGTGGACAGCGGCAAGACCATGGCACAACTGCTGGCAGAAGTGACGCTGTTTCCGCAAACGCTCATCAATGTGAGACTGAAGCCGGGGCAGGACTGGCGCATCAACACCCGCCTGGCAGAAGAAACCCGAGCGGTGGAGGCCGAGCTGGGCGATTCGGGGCGGGTGCTGATTCGACCCAGCGGTACGGAGCCGCTGTTGCGCGTGATGGTGGAAGCCAGCGATGCGCACCAGTCGCGCAGCTTTGCCGAGCGGCTGGTGGACGCGGTCAAGAGTCAGGTCCCCGCATGAGCATTGCGCTGAATGCCCAAGTCAAGATCGTGCGGGCCGACTACGCCGACACTGCTCACGCCGCTGCACTGGTGATGCTGCTCGACGCGTACGCGAGCGACCCCGCAGGTGGCGGCGAGCCGCTGACGGACTTCGCCAAAGCCAACCTGGTGCACGAACTGGCCTTGCGACCACAGGCCTACAGCGTGCTCGCTTTCGATGGTACGGCGCCCGTGGGGCTGGTCAATTGCATCGAGGGTTTTTCGACCTTTGCCTGCAAGCCGCTGGTGAATGTGCATGACGTGGCGGTGCTGGCCAGCCACCGAGGCCGTGGCATTGCCGAGCTGATGCTGGCCGAGGCAGAAAGCGTCGCGCGCGAGCGCGGCGCGGTGAAGATGACGCTGGAAGTGCTGTCCGGCAACGGCGGTGCGCTGCGGTTGTACGAGCGCGTCGGTTTCGCCGGCTACCAGCTGGACCCGGCCATGGGCACGGCGCGGTTCATGCAGAAGTGGCTGTATTGAAGCCTGCGCACGCAGATCAATAGAGCAGGTGGCGCTGGCGCTCTGCCGACCAGGCTTCTTCATCCGGGCGTGTGATCGCTTCCAGGTCTGCCGGTTTGGCCGTGGGATCGTCGACCCATTCCCTCAGCGCCGGCCCGCCGTTGATGAGATCGATGGCCAGACGGTCGTGTTCGTACTCGTAGGGAAAGTCGCGCCACAGCGGGTACCCGGGCGCCTGCAAGCGCAGCGCCTTGAAAGCCAGGGCCTGCAGACGCCAGGGTTTGAAGGCGTGGTGGTCGTAGTGCCGAGGGTCTTCCACATGGATCTGCACACCCGCGCAGAGCTTGCCCACGTGTTTGTGGAAGGTGGGCTCGAAGAAACATTCACGCAGCACGCAGCCTTGCAGCCATTCGGGTGCCATTTTGCGCATGTCGTGCATCAACCGACTGGCGTCCATATCGGGTGCGCCAAACAATTCCAGCGGTCGCGTGGTGCCACGACCTTCTGACAAGGTGGTGCCCTCCAGCATGACCGTGCCCGCGTAGGCGCGGGCCATCCACAGGTTGGCGGCGTTCGGGCTGGGATTGACCCAGGTGCGTTCGGTGGGCCAGCCGAAACCGGGCGCGTCATCAGGCTGCCAGCCTTCCATGGCTATGACGCGGTAGTCCAGATCCAGCTCCAGCGTGGAGATGAACCAGTGGCCCAGTTCACCCATGGTCATGCCGTGGCGCATGGGCATGGGGCCGGCACCCACAAAACTCTCCCAGCCCGGGCGCAGCATGAGGCCTTCCACTGGCCGGCCGGCAGGGTTGGGCCGGTCCAGCACCCAGACGGCCTTGCCCGTGCGGGCAGCGGCTTCCAGCACATAGCGCAGCGTGGTGATGAAGGTGTAGATGCGGCAACCCAGATCTTGCAGGTCGACCAGCAACACGTCAAAGCTTTCCAGCATGGCGTCGGTGGGCCGACGCACCTCGCCATACAGGCTGAACACGGGAATGCCCAGGTGCGGGTCTGCGTAGTCGGGCGACTCGACCATGTTGTCCTGCTTGTCACCGCGCAAGCCGTGCTGAGGGCCGAAGGCTGCCGTCAGGCGCACGTCGGGCAGGGCGGCCAGGGCATCCAGCGTGTGGGTTAGGTCACGGGTGACAGAGGCCGGGTGAGCCAGCAAGGCCACGCGGCGGCCAGCGAGTGGCGCGCGAAGGTCGGGTTCAGCGAGGAAGCGTTCGATGCCGAATTTCATGTGATGTCGAGATGGGAGTGGCGTGGGCGTGCGGGGCCGGCTATGCGTTGGGCTTCGGAGGGATCTGCAGGGCAAATCCCTGGCGGTTGTGAAAATCAGGCTTGGCACAGGGGTGGCGCAGTGCCCAGTAGGTCAGCTCGTGATCCCTGGATTCAATCACGGCAGTCAAACCGACATCCAGCGTCTCACGGGAGCCGGTTGACCGAAGCGCTGCCACTGGAATACAGGCTTCGAGCACGAAGGCATCCGGGAAGCAATGCCACGCTACCGATGGCTGGGAATTGGATGTCGTTGCCTGCGCGGACTCTGAAACTGTATCGCGCACACGTTCGTCGCTGAACAGGTAGCTTGCCCACTGGCCCGAGGGGGAAAAATTGAACTCCTGATAGGCGAGGGAACCGCTCGGTCCGACAAATGCTTCAAAGCAGGTGTGTTGCCACAGGCCGTCAGCGGGTCCTGGCGCCACAGGTGTCGGGATGAGCAATGCATCAAGATCGCCTCGCAGTTCATAGCGAAGACTCCAACCTCCACCCGGCAGATTCGTCGCGGCTTCCACCGACACCGTGATCGACAAAGAAAAGCCACCCGGCATGGCAGGGTGGCTGATCAGTGGCTGCGATGGGACCAGCCAGCGCGCAGCTTCAATGCGTCGGGCGGATGGGGTTGGGCAAAGCGATGTCACAGGCGCCATTCTGGCAGGCGCCGAGCTTCAGTTCATGGCTGGTAGCAACGACCGCTGGGGTCCACTTCGATGCGGATCAATTGACTGCCGCCTCTGCCCCAGTCGTTGCCACCGGTGAAGGTCAGACAGCCTTCACCCCTGTAGAACGTGATCATGCGGCGCGCATCGGTGCCGAAATAGAACGGAATCCAGCGCTTGCCGGTTTCGTGGGCATGCATGGCGTCAGGAATGCCGATCAGGCGCTGAACAGGCAGTGCCTCCATACCGATCTGCAGTTGGGCAAAGCGGCTACCCGGGGCGGCAGTGCCCACGATTTCGCCTTCGAACGAGCCGTCTTTGGAGGGAACGATGCGCCTTTCACCCGTCCCGACCGTGCCTGCGGTGCTGGCTGCTCCCGGGTTGGAAGCAGAGGGTCTTGCAGGTTCGTCCAATGACACGGTGGCACAGCCCGCCACCAGTGAAGCCACGAGGATCAACGGAAAACAAAGGCGAATGGCATGCATGCAGGAGGGTCCTTGAAGGTGCTTTTGGGTGGGCGGGTGAGCTTGCAGATTCGTGGTTGCTCATGGCCTGTCGGGCAGGTTGACCCACCATTTTAGGGAGTGTGGGGCTGTATGACGCCGATCACCGCCCCACGGAAGTAACAGTCTGCAGCGTTGGCTGCAGGGTGAATCCCGCCAGCCTCAGTCCGGCCTGTACTGCAATGATGTGGCGCTGGTGTCCACCTCAGGAAACGGAAGCGCCGGCAGCACCACCACAGGAGAGAATCCGCCCCCTTCGGTTCGGAAGTTCGTGGTTTGCCCTGACCAGGTTCGAGCGGCCAGCAACTGCACTTCGCCTCTGTAGGTGTATGCGCGCAGGTCCACTTTCAGCCGTTTGGTCTCACCATCCACCCACACCAGCCGCTCGCTGGGGGGGACCATGGTCTGCGCCACGTAGCTGCCGGAGAGGATGTCGCCCCAGACGCGCCGCGTCAACTTGTCGCCCCGGTAGGCGGCCCGCGAGCCGAATCCTGCCGAGGGCTTGAAGAACAGCGAGCGCCGCTGTGCCCACAAGGTCTCTGCGTTCTCGGTCGTAACCAGCCGGGTCGTGGGCACCGACTGCGCCAGCACAGCCAGACTGTCTGTATCAATGCCCCATGACGCCAGCAAAGGGGCGTCTGACAGGGTGATGAGGTTGCGTTTGTCTGCGTACAACGCATGGGTGCGCGGATGCGGCGTGACCACCACCGCGCCGGCCTCGTAGGCAATTCTCAACGCCGCATGCTCATCGGCCTGCAAGTAAAAGTCGGTCAGGCGGCTGTAGACCATGTCCACCGGCATGTCGCGGGGCAGGGCGGGGTGCCAGAGTGAACCGTCGCGCCATTGCAATTCACCCGGGTCTGCAATCACCGCAAGCAGGCCATGGGCAGCCAGCAAGCCACGAACCATCTCGAATTCCGGCGCCAGGTACTGCTGAGCCGGCGAATCGTCCACGATCACGATGTTCCGCAATGAGCGCTCCGCTCGCTGAGATCGCCATTCGGCCTCGAACATGGAAACAAACGTATCGTCCTGGGCTTTGGGCGTTTCTGGAGCCTTGAAGATCTCGTCAAAGGCTTCGCAGCAAGCTCGGTGTGCGCGGGCCAGTGCCGCGTTGAGGATCGCACCGCCCGCGTTGCTGTTGATTTCAATGAGCCTGGGACCTTGGGCTGAGAGGTGGAAGTCGTAGCCCATGAACACGCCTGAAGGCCCCCAGTCCAGTCGCGCTATCGATGGTGCCTGTGCGATCGCCCGCGTCTGCCATTGCGGGCGTGCGATCACGCGCTCCAGTGCGCGCACTGTTTTGGCCAGTTGCTGACCAGTACTCGCGTCCACAAACACGGCGGTAGAGGAAAACAGGTGAGGGTGGCTTTGCGCCAGTTGGGCAACCAGCCCTTTGAGCGCAGGGTGGGTTTCCAGCTGTTCTCGCAAGCGTTCGGGTTGCAGGGTCTGGCAGGCGCAGCCCAGGTTGAGAGATTCGGCCAGGTTCATGTTGTTGTCGGGCTATCCGTTGCCGTTGCCGATGCCGCTGGGCAGAGCCGTCGCGGCGGACGCCATCTTTCAAAGGAAATTGCAGTGTTTGAGCATGCAGGTTTTCTCCTCGCCGTGCAAGAAAACCTGCATGGCTGGCAAAAAATGTCATCAAAACTTCACGCAGTTGCCACGCGTGAGTCACGCGGAATTCCCAGAATGCAGGTTCATGAACAGACACACAAACCACACGGAGCCGTCGAGCGCCCCGTTTGCGAAGGATACGATCATGAACCAGACCCGGCGTCGTCGTTTGATGCTGAACGCTTGTGGAGGCCGTTCATGAAAGAACTGCCCACCCCCACCCTGGACCTTTCGCCATTGAAGATGCCACGGCGGTGGTCTTCACCCAAGACAGATTTTGTCCCAGCGGTGGTGATCCCATCCGCGATCACGCCCGAGATCCGCAAGGGAGGCATCGAAGTGGCCTGGGCCCGGCATCAGGACGAAGTCCGCGAAGCCCAGCGGCTGCGTCACGACGTGTTCGCCGGTGAAATGGGTGCCATTCTCTCCAACGCCCTGCCGGGGCACGACGTGGACCTGTTTGACGATTTCTGCGAGCACCTGCTTGTGCGCGACAGCGAGACACGCGCGGTGATCGGCACCTACCGGGTGCTCACACCAGCGCAGGCACGCCGTGTGGGCAGCACCTACAGCGACACCGAATTCGACCTCACCCGGTTGCGGCTCATGCGTGAGCGCATGGTCGAACTGGGCCGCAGCTGTGTGCATGCAGACCATCGCCATGGCGGCGTGATCATGGCCTTGTGGGGTGCGCTGGCCGAATTCATGGTGCGCAACCAGCTGGACACCATGATTGGCTGCGCGAGCATACCGATGAATTGCCAAGGCCTGCACGGCCGGGTGGGTGGTGGGCATGCAGCCGCCAGCATCTGGCGACAGGTCAAGGAAAAACACCTCGCATCGATCGAATTCCACGTTCGCCCCCGCCTGCCCCTGCCCATCGACAAGCTGGACGACACGCTGGACGTGGAGCCGCCGGCATTGATCAAGGGCTATCTGCGCCTGGGCGCGAAGGTGCTCGGCCCGCCAGCATGGGATCCAGACTTCAACGCGGCGGATCTGCCGATGATGATGCGCATCACCGATCTGCCGCCTCGCTACCGCAAGCATTTTCTGGGGGCGTGATGAGGACCGCGTTCGAAGCACTCGGCGGCTGGGCATACAAAGCAGGGCTGCCGAACGGTTTCGAAGACGTCACCGATGAAGACGATGCGGGTCAGGGGGGGGGTGAACGCGCGCGCTTCCGGGCCGTGTTCATTTCAGACTTGCACCTGGGTACAGCAGGTTGCCAGGCCCATGCGCTGCTCGACTTTCTCAAGCACCACCCGAGCCATACGCTGTATCTGGTGGGCGACATCATCGACGGCTGGCAACTCCGCCGCAAATGGTACTGGCCCCAGGCGCACAACGACGTGGTGCAAAAGCTCCTCCGCCGGGCGCGCAAAGGTTGCAGGGTGGTGTTCGTGCCAGGCAATCACGACGAATTTGCGAGGCAGTTCCACGGGCACAGCTTTGGTGGCATCGAGGTGATCAACGAGGCTGTGCACACCATGGCGGACGGGCGCCGGTTGTGGGTGGTGCACGGTGACCATTTTGATGGTGTCATCCAGTGTGCCAAGTGGCTGGCGTACGTGGGGGACAATCTTTACGAGTTCACGCTGCGTCTGAATCGGCACCTCAATTCATTGCGCGCACGCATGGGCCTGCCCTATTGGTCGCTGTCGCAATACCTCAAGCACAAGGTGAAAACGGCCGTCAACTACGTGTCGGACTTTGAAGGCGCCGTTGCCGCGGAAGCCCGCCGGCAAGGCTACCAGGGCGTGGTTTGCGGGCACATTCACCGGCCAGAGATGCGCACCATCGACGGCACGCTCTACTGCAACGATGGTGACTGGGTAGAGAGCCTGTCCGCGCTGGTGGAGCACATGGACGGCCGGCTCGAACTGGTGCATTGGGCGCCTTTGGTGAGCAAGCAGCCGGGCACACCAGAGATGGCATCGCTACCTCAAAGCATCGAGCGTCCAGGCGAGCTGGTCTGACGGCATGGAGGGCTGCCTCACCGGACAGGGGCAACACGTTCGATGTCGGCAGCGCTGCAGGCGCAGATGGGTCTTGACAAGATGTGCTTTGACATGAAACTGTCACATAAACCCCGGTTCCCCGTTGAATAATGATGGGTTTTGTGTGGTGGTCGGTCGGGTCTTGCCGGCTTCTTTCACCCCGCAGTCCACTTTTCCCTTGGTATTCATGAGCGCGAGCAGCCCACAGACAAAAATCCCCTTCCTGGATCGCGACCACAGCATCCTGGCTTTCAACGAACGGGTGATGGACTGGGCACGCCGACCCAATGTGCCGCTGCTCGAGCGTTTGCGCTACCTGAGCATCGTCTCAAGCAACCTGGATGAGTTCTTCGAGGTGCGCATGGCGCCTCACCTGAGTGCTTTCAAGGCCAATGAACAGCGGGGTCTGTACACCGCGCAGACACACCAGCTGATTGCCGACAAGATTCACCAGCTGGTGGCGCAGCAATACGCCATTTACAACGACGAGCTGCTGCCCTTGCTTGAGAAGAAGGGCATCAAGCTCATTTCCCACGGGGAACGCAACCCCCGCCAGCGTCGCTGGATCAAGGAGTATTTCAGCCGCGAAGTGCAGCCCCTGCTGCTGCCGATTGGCCTTGACCCCTCGCACCCCTTTCCACAGGTGGCGAACAAGTCGCTCAACTTCATCGTGCGCCTCACGGGCAAAGACGCCTTCGGCCGCGAGAACGAAATCGCCATTGTCAAGGTACCGCGCATCCTCCCGCGCTTCTTTCGCATGCCGCCGGTCAAGGGGTCGAAACAGACGCACTTCGTGTCGATCTCCAGCCTGATCCGCTCCCACCTGGGTGACTTGTTTCCGGGCCGACAGGTCACAGAGTTTTCGCAGTTCCGGGTCACCCGCCACTCCGATCTGGCGGTGGACGAAGAAGAGGTGAAGAACCTTCGAACCGCCTTGCGCAAGGGGCTGCAGCAGCGCCACTACGGCGAGGCCTTGCGTCTGGAAGTCACCGCCGGTTGCTCGGAATACCTCTCGGGGTTCCTGCTGGCGCAGTTCGGTCTGCCTGAACAGGCGCTCTACCGCGTGCCAGGGCCTGTGAACCTGGTGCGGCTGAACCAGCTGATCGACCAGGTGGACGCACCCGCGCTGCGCTTCGAGCGCTACAGCGCTGGCTGGCCCGCCCAGCTCACACCGGGACAATCGTTCTTCGAACGCTTGCAGCAAGGCGACGTGCTGATTCATCAACCCTACGAGAGCTTTGACGCGGTGCTGGCCTTTTTGCGCGAAGCGGTGGAAGACCCGCAGGTGCTGGCCATCAAACAAACCATATACCGGGCAGGCGCGCGTTCTGAACTGATGAACCTGCTGCGCGAAGCTGTGCGGCGCGGCAAGGAAGTCACTGCTGTGGTGGAGCTCAAGGCGCGTTTTGACGAAGAGGCCAACATCAACTATGCCGAACGCCTGGAGTCTGTGGGTGCGCAGGTGGTGTACGGCGTGGTGGGCCTCAAGACACACGCCAAGATGCTGCTGGTCACGCGGCGCGAGGACGGGCAATTGCGCCGCTATGCCCACATGTCCACCGGCAATTACAACGCATCCACCGCCAAGCTCTATACCGACCTCAACTACCTCACGGCAGATGAGGCACTCACCGCCGACCTCGACCAGATCTTCCTGCACCTGGCCAGTCAGAACCGTTTGCCCAAGCTCAACAAGGCCTTGATCGCGCCGTTTCACCTGCACAAGGCCATGCTGGAAAAGGTCGACGCTGCGGCGGCCGCAGCGCGCGAAGGCAAGGAGGCGCGCATCATCCTCAAGATGAATGCGCTCACCGATGAACAACTGTCGCGCGCGCTCGCACATGCCTCCCAGCAAGGCGTGAAGGTCGACATCATCGTGCGTGGGGCGTGCATCCTGCCTGCGCAGGTGCCCGGCATCACCGACAATGTGCAGGTGCGTTCCATCATAGGCCGGTTGCTCGAGCACTCCAGGGTGTTTTACTTCCGGGTCGACGGCAACGAAGAGTTGTGGCTTTCGAGTGCCGACTGGATGAACCGCAACATGCTCCGCCGACTGGAACTCGCCTGGCCCGTGACCGACGCCAGCCTTCGCAACCGGATCATGGACGAATGCCTGACCGCCAGCCTGCACGACAACAAGGATGCCTGGCTGCTGCAGCCTGACGGGCGCTACGTGCCAGCCGGGCAAGGCGGCACTGTCAAGGCCCGCAGTGCCCAGCATTCTGCGCAGGCCGCACTGATGGCCCGGTACGGCAGCAAAGGTTGAACCCAGGAGCACCAATCGTGGATCTCATTCTGTGGCGCCATGCCGAAGCCCATGAGCATCCCGACTTGTTGCAGGGGGTGCCGGGCGATGCCCAGGATCTGGCGCGCCGCCTGACCTCTCGCGGTGAAAAGCAGGCCTCACGCATGGCGGCGTGGCTGGACAGGCAGTTGCCAGAGGGGGCACGGGTTTTCTCCAGCCCGGCTGCTCGCTGCGAACAGACCGTGATGGCGCTTGATCGCAAGTTCAAGCTGCGCGACGAACTGCTGCCCGAGGGCGACCCGCTGGATCTGCTGGAACTGGCTCAATGGCCTCTGGGGAAGTCACCCGTGGTGGTGGTGGGCCACCAACCCACGCTGGGGCGTGTGATTGCCCGGCTTCTGAGCTTGAACGAGGAAGACTGCTCTGTAAAAAAGGGGGCTTTGTGGTGGCTGCGCCACCGCGAACGGGGCAACGTCAGCCAGACCGTCGTGGTGACGGTACAGACGCCGGAGTTGCTTTAGGGCAAGGCTGAAAAAGCCCTAGGAGCCTGCGCGGCAGAACGACATCGGCTGCAACGCATGGGAAAAGAGCCCAATTCGCCTCCGTTTTTCCGGCTGTGGCTACGGCCACAGTCCTCAAAATCGACGCCGAATTGGGCTCTTTTCCCACGCGTTTCACTTCGATGCCTTCTGCCGCGCAGGCTCCTAGCCGGCTCGCGTGCCTGTGTGGACCTGCCCCGCGTCGCCATGGACGCATCCCGGGAAGAACCCTCGACGCATTCAGAAACCCCAGGGAGGTTTCAAAACGGTCGTTCTCAGGCTTGTGGAGCAGGGGATTTGGCCGCCAAAACCGCCTTGACGGCGGGATGAGCGCTGACAACGGGCTTGGCGACCGCTTTCACCTCAGGTGTTGCAGCAGGGTTGGCTGCTGCCTTGGTCGCAACTTTGCGTGGAACAACCGCTTTTTTCACCACGGCCTTGGCTGGCGCGGGCTTGCTCTGGACAGCCTTGGCTGCTGGCTTGCTGGCAGCGGCAGGTTTTGCTGCGGGCTTTGCAACGGGTTTTGCAGCCGGTTTGGCTGTAACGGATGCGGCAGGGCGACCGGTTTTCAGGGTGGGTACCGATGCCAGTGCGGCCTTGAGTGCGCCGTCATTCAACCCGGTCAGCAGCATCAGTCCCGCGCGGAGCAGCTCACTTTTCTTGACGCTGGTACCTAGCGAAATGGCGCGGGTTTTCAGGAGGTCGATGGCGGCGAACTCGGCTTTGGGGATGGTGAAACTGTCGCGAACGAGCTTTGGCTTCTTGTTGCTGGATTTGGTGTTCTGGCTGGCCATGAGGCGCTCCGGGTGGTTTGAGATGGGCGATAGTGTAAACGGTATATACGGTTTATGGATGCATGCGGAGAGCGTGATCTGCATGACATTTTCGTGACAAGTCGAATCCAGGGGCAAGGGATGGAGCGCAGGCAAACTTGTTCCTCGTGCGCCTCTTTTGCACCCTTGCGTTGAGCCGACTCAAAGGCCCTTCAGTGCCAGCTCTGTGGCCTGCGCTGCCTGTTCCAGCGCAGGCAGCAGAGCACGGGCGCGACCTGGCTGGTCCGCCTGGCGCTCGATGTCCTCGCACAGACGCGCCAGTCCCTGTGCGCCCACGTTGCCGGCAGAACCCTTGAGCACGTGCGTGGCGTGGCGCAAGGCCTGGGCGTCTTCGGCAGCGACTGCCCGTTTGATCTCAACGGTTCGGCTTCCGAGCGAGGACAGGAATTCACCGATGATCTCGCGGCGAAGACTACCTGTGGCGTCATCGAACTCTGCGAAAGCCTCCCAGCGTTCCGGGTCGATCCAGTTCTTCTCCGCTGCGTCGGTCTTGGCCTGTACGGTTCCGGAAGTGGCTTCGCTGCTCACCACGTCGAAAGCGGCAATGGGCGACTTTCGTGCTGTGAGCTGGCGCAATGTGTGCGCCAGATGCGCCAGGTTGAGTGGCTTCGGAAGGTAGTCGCTCATGCCGGCGTCCAGGCATCGCTGGCGGTCCTCGCCCAGCGAGGACGCAGAGACGCCCACCATGGCGGGTGCTTGGGCCCCGAGTTGCTCGAGGATGGCTCGTGCTGTCGCCATGCCATCGAGTTCTGGCATGTGGCTGTCCAGCAGCACCACGGCAAAGGGGCGACCCAGCTGCTGCGCCTGGGTCACTGCAGCGAGCGCCATGCGGCCATTGGCAGCAGCGTCCGGTTGGTAACCCAGGTGCTGCAGCATCGCTTCTGCCACTTTGAGGTTGATCGGGTTGTCGTCAACCACCAGGACACGCTGTTGATCGGTGGCGCAGGGCAGATCGGCCACCACAGCTGATGGAATGAGGGCGGGGTCGGCCGCCGCCGAGCGGATGGTGAAGCGAAATGTGGACCCCACGCCTGGCTGGCTGTCGACCGTGATCTGCCCACCCATCATTTCCACCAGGTGCTTGCAGATCATCAGACCCAGCCCGGTGCCGCCATACACGCGTGTGGTGGACGTGTCACCCTGTGCAAAAGGCTGGAAGAGCGCGCCGATGCTGTCCGGCTTGATGCCCACGCCCGTGTCGCTCACGCTGAAGTTCAGAACGGTGCCATTGGCATCGGGTTCCTGCCAGACCCGCAATGTGACCTCGCCCTGGTTGGTGAACTTGATGGCGTTGGACAGCAGGTTGATCAGCACCTGGCGCAATCGCGTGATGTCCCCGATCACAGCTTGCGGCACATCTGCTGCAATGTGCAAGGTCAGGTGCAGCCCTTTTTCCTGGGCGCGCAGCAACAGGATGTCGTGCGCCTGCTTGATGGCGGCGCGGAGATCGAAGGCCTGCTGTTCCAGTGTGAGCTTGCCCGCCTCGATGCGCGAGAAATCCAGAATGTCATCGACCACGGACAACAGCTGTTCGCTCGACACTTTGAGCACACCCAGCAAGTCTTGCTGGGCTTGCGTGAGCGGTGTTTCATTGAGCAGGTCGCTCATGCCGACCACGCCATTGAGTGGCGTGCGAATTTCATGGCTCATGACCGCCAGGAATCCGGCTTTGGCCTTCACGGCGGCCAGCGCTTCTTCTCGCGAAGCCGCCAGTTCGGCGGTGCGCTGCCGAACCCGCTCTTCAAGCAACAGTGCGGCTTCGCGCAACTGCTCGTTCTTCTCGCGTATCTCGCGGGTGGAGCTTTTCAAGGACTGGGCACTGTCATGCAGCACCTTGGACAGCAGGTGCACCTCCTTGAACCCGGCTTTCTGTTGCACCACTGGCACCTGACCCGCGCCCACAGCGGTCGCAGAAGCGATGAGCAACTGAAACTGCCCCGACAGACCTCTGGCCACCATGTAGGCAAGAACACCTGCAAGGGCAATGAGTGCAATCAAGGCACCCAGCGCCACTTGCCGGGCCTGGATGACCTGGTGGGTGAAATCCGATTCGGGGGCCACCACGATCAATTGCCAGTTCAGGTTGTACTTTTGGCCGAACGGACGCTGCAGGGCGATCAGACGGTTGGAGCCCAATCCCAGCCATTGCTTCCAGTCTGATGCTGTATCCAGCCTCACCAGACCCGGGTTGTGTCGCAGGGTATCGCGGTATTGCGCGCTGAGCTGGGTGAAGGACTCACGCACCAGCAGGTCCTGGCTTTGCAGGGGTGAGAGGCGCTGGAACTTGTTGTTCACCTCGACACTGAGGTCTTCGTCCACCGAAGACGCGACAAGCAGACCCTGGCTGTCGACCAGGTAAGTCACGGCGTTTTCGCTGATACGGGAACTGCGGATCAGGTCGGTCAGGCGGGCCAGACTCATGTCGACGGCGAGCACACCCAGCACGGTGCGGTTGTCGGTGTCGAATATCGGGTGCGCCAGGGTCAGGTCAAACTGCGCTTTGACCGCCGACCGGTACACATCGGTGAACGTGCGCTGACCGGTGCTCATGGCCAGTTGGTACCAGGGACGTTTGCGCGGATCGTAAACGCTCGTTTCTGTTCGAACCAACTTGCTGCGATCGCCGGGCTGGTCGATCAGAAAGTGTCTTCGGCCGCTGTCGCCGGGCCGGATCTCGCGCACGATGAAGCCGTGGCTTTCCCGCTCCAGACCGAAGAACGAGCCGTCGGCGGTGCCCACGTAGAGGTAGGGCACGTTGGGTGACTGCTGGGTCAGCGCGTAGGCCATGGTTTCAAAAGCAGCCGTGTCCGTGAGCCAGTTCCGGGTGCGCTCGGCCTCGGCGCCGGAAGCCACAAAAGGGGGCACCAGGGCGTTCACCACCGTGTGAGATTCACCCAGGTGGGCCAGTGCACCCACGTCCACGCGATGCGCGGCCTGGCTCATGGCGTTCTCGGCCAGGGTGTTGATGGAGCGGGAGCTGTTGGTGGACAGCAGCCACGCCGCCAGCAAGGCAGGGATCAACGCCGCCAGCACCAGGGCGGCGATCAGCGTGGGGCCTATGGACAGGCGTCTGCCGAACAACAATTTCATGCGCAAGGCGTTTTCAGGAACGAAGAAAAGGCGGGTACACGCGCGTGGTCGCCAGCCACCCGAATCGACTGCTTCAGTTGGGCAAGGGCTCGACCAGACAAACGTCCATGGGATCGACGCGGTGGGGCAGGGCAAGCAGGTACCGGCGCACGGGGTGCACCGCTCCAGTGACGCTGCGCAATACCTGAGCCGACACCGTGATACCCGTCCGCCCTGGGTACTGGGCATGCTTTTGCAGTGCCACGGCATCCATCACGGTTTCGCCAACGGGCACCGATTGTGCCGCACCCCCCAGCAGACCATCGAGGCGCATCATGGCCACCGGCCCAACGTGAAGGGCCACGCCCAGGTCCACACTCTCAAGGCCGTTGCGTGGTGCCAGTGTCTGCACAAAGCTGTTCAATCCCGAAACCGCCTTGCGCAGCGCCAGCGCCGCCTTGGCGGCCCGCAGGCCATGTGGCGACGATGTGGGCGCAGCGGAGCCGTCCGCAAACACGGCGACCACACCATCACCCAGAAACTGCAGGCTGTGTGCGCCGAACAGGAACACGGTGTCGCCACAGCTGTCATAAAACCGCTTGAGCAGTTGCGCCATGTCCTGAGCGCTCAATGCGCTGTTCCATGCCCCGTGATTCACCAGGCCTGCGCTGAGCACGGTGGCCTGATCATGGTGGCTGGCCTTGCGTGCTGTGCCTCCGCCTGGCCATTGCTCGTTCAGGGCGCGCGCCAGACGCTCTTCATAGGCATCGCTGAGGTCGCGCGCCTGTGCATGGAGGGCGCCGGTCAGGGCCGCCTGAACCTGCAGGTCCAGCGACTGGGCGCGCATGTGGTTCTTGTTGACCTGGGCCATGACCGCTTCGGCCAGTTCGCGGGCACGAAAGGGCTTGGCAATGTAGTCGTCAGCACCCAGATTCATGCCATGTCGCATGTCGCGACGTTCCTGAAGGGATGTCAGAAAGATGAATGGCGTCAGTGCGCTGACCGGGTGCGCGCGCACTCGCTCCAGCAGCTCCAGACCACTGAGACCGGGCATGTCGATGTCGCTCACGATGACATCCGGGCGCAGCTTCTGAATGCTTTCCCAGGCGGTGGCACCGTCCGACACGGCGACCACATCATGACCTTTCTTTTCCAGGACCACTGTCAGCAATTTGAGCGTGCCCGGGTCGTCCTCTGCCACCACAATCAATGTCATATCGGATCACAGGTTCTTCTATTTGGAATGAACCATGCTAGCCCGGCGGTGGACAAAAACGGGTGTCAAGGGTCGCAGTGCGACCGCAATGTGTGACGGATTGCCGCCGACTGTGCGTTTGGAGCGTGCCTGGACGCTACGTGGGGGCCGTCAACCCCGCTTACCGCACGTCGGCATTGAACTTCCATGCCGTCTTCTGCCAGGCGAACACCTCTTCACCGATCAGCCAGGCCGACTGGGGATAGCGCTTGGCCCAACCGGGATTGCTTGTCAGCTTGAACGACCCCGTCTTGTAGCTCAGGCGGATCGATTCGTGTTCTGGCATCTGGCGGGCGTGACAGAGCAGCACCGCCAGACGCAGACACATCAATTGTTTGGCAAACAGCTCGTCCCCGAGCGACTGTTCCAGTTTGCGCAGCTTGCCCCGCTGGCCCAGCACCAACTGGCTCATGCGATGCAGCTCGGGAAACGAGAAGCCCGGGGCATCCACGTTGTCCAGGATGTATGCACCGTGGTAATAGGAGCGGTCGTGGGAAATGTGGGTGCCGATTTCGTGCAGGCGCGCTGCCCAGGCCAGTTTTTGAGAGTACCGCTCGTTCTGTGCGTCGACAGCAGCGACCTGCGAAAACAGCGCGGTGCTCACCGTGCTCACCCGCTGCGCCTGGGCTTCGTCGATGGAAAAGCGCTCTCCCAGCCAACGCACCGTGCGCTCGCGCACGTCGCCGCCGTCGGTTTCCCGGTCGATCAGGTCGTACAGCGCCCCCTGGCGCAATGCGCCTTGCGCCGGCAGCAATTGCTGAATGTCGAAAAGATCAAAGATGGCGCAAAGCACGCTCAGACCACCCGCAATCACGGGGCGGCGGTCGTCCTTGAGACCGTCAAGCTTGACCTGATCGACATGGCCCGCTTTGATGAATCGGTCGACAAGCCAGTTCAAACCCGAACGGGTGATCACACCTGACGCCCAGCCGTTGGCCGACAGCATCTCCATCACGGCACCCACTGTGCCTGAGGAACCGTACGCGGCGCTCCATTCAGACGGGGGGAAACTGTCCAGCGCTTCATCGAGCACCGCCTTGGCCGCCACTTCGGCTGTCTTGAAGGCGCTGGCCGAGAAAACGCCGCGGGGAAAGTACTTGCCTGACCAGGCCACACTGCCCAGTCTGTAGGACTCCATGCGGTGGGCTTTGTAGCCCTCGCCCAGAATCATTTCGGTGGAGCGGCCGCCAATGTCGAACACCAGCCGCTTTTCGTCCGATTGCGGCAGCAGGCGCGACACACCTTGATAGATCAACCGCGCCTCTTCCTGACCGGAGACCACCTCGATGGCGAACCCCAGGATGGCCTGGGCCTGCTTGAGGAAGTCGTCCCGGTTTCGCGCTTCACGCAGGGTCTGTGTGGCCACCGCGCGCACTTGCTGCTTCTTGAAACCGTGCAAGCGCTCGGCGAAGCGCGCCAGGCATTCCCAGCCGCGCTCCATGGCGGCCTGGCTCAGGTTCTTGTTTTCGTCGAGACCGTTGCCCTGACGAACGGTCTCCTTGAGGTATTCGATCCGCTCGATGTGACCCGAGTGGTAGCGGCCAATTTCCAGCCGGAAACTGTTGGAGCCGAGGTCGACCGCGGCCAGAAGCGTTCCGTTTTGCATGCGTGCTGCGTTGGCCGGCGACCGGCCCTCCGCGAATCCTGAATCTGTTGGGTTGCGGAGATTGTGACGCATCGACGGCCGGTGAACCGCACTCCGAACCGCCGTTTGGTAAATCGAAAGTGGCAGCGAAAGGGTTGCAGGCCAAAGATTTCTGGGCGCTTTCCGGGTGCCCTGCAGGTGATCAACAGCGATGCCGGGATTGGAGCTGCAGGTGCCAAGGCGCAAGCATGACAAGTCTGCACATGTCACACAGTTGTCACATTGGGCTCATAGAGTCCTGCCTAGCACTTTTCTTTTCCTTTTCCCCCAACCCCTGAGAGGACTCTCAATGAACACCAAACGCACTTTGCTCAAGACCGTGGCCGCTGCCGCGCTGGCTTCCCTGGCCATGGGTTCCGCCATGGCCGCCGACATCACGGGCGCTGGCGCTACGTTCCCTTTCCCCATCTACGCCAAGTGGGCAGAGATGTACAAGGCCCAGACCGGCACTGGCATGAACTACCAGTCCATCGGCTCGTCCGGCGGTATGCGTCAGATCCGCGCCAAGACCGTGGCCTTTGGTGCTACTGACGCACCGATCAGCGGTGAAGAGCTCGACAAGGACGGCATGGTCCAGTTCCCCGCCATCATCGGTGGAACCATTCCTGTGTTCAACCTGGAAGGCTTCGCTCAGGGTGAAGTGCGCATCAACGGCCAAGTACTGGCTGAAATGTTCATGGGCAAAATCTCCAACTGGAACGATCCCAAAATTGCCGCTTTGAACCCCGGCAAGACCTTTCCCAGTCAGGCAGTGACTGTGGTGCACCGCGCGGACGGTTCGGGCACGACCTTCAACTTCACCGATTACCTGACCGCTGTCAGCAAGGACTGGGCCGACACCGTCGGTAAAGGCGCTGCCGTCAAGTGGCCAGCTCCCACCTCCATCGGTGGCCGTGGCAACGAAGGCGTGGCCGCCAACGTGAGCCGTACCCGTGGTGCCATCGGCTACGTTGAGTACGCCTACGCCAAGAAGAACAACATTCCATACATGTCCATGCTGAACGCCGATGGCCAGTATGTGCGTCCGGACGAGAAGTCGTTTGAAGCTGCAGCTGCCGGCGTGGACTGGTTCAGCGTTCCCGGCATGGGCGTGTCCATGGTCAACGCCAAAGGTGCGAACAGCTGGCCCATCAGCACGGCTTCGTTCATCGTGATGTACAAAGAGCCGACCAACAAGGCCGAATCCGCTGAAGTGCTCAAGTTCTTTGACTGGGCTTTCAAGAACGGTGGCGCAGCCGCTGTTGAGTTGGACTACGTGCCCATGCCTGCCGCAGTGACGCAGCAGATCGCTACCCGCGTGTGGTCGCAGATCAACAACAAGTGATAGCGGGCTGAATGCCCACGTAAACCCATCGGCTGGCTCTGGCCGGCTGATGGGTTTTTGCAGTTAAATGACTGTCACATTGATCCGGAGGGGATTCGATGAACAACACAACAACGACTGACAGCAGCATGTCCAGTTCCACTTTCAGCAGCGGCAAGCCCGATCAACGCAGCGATGAATCCATGCGAGCGGTCGCGAGCCGTGCCCGCATTCAGGACTTTGTTTTCCACCGCCTGACTCAGACTTTTTCCCTGTTGGTTTTGATCGCCCTGGTGGGCATCATCATCTCGCTGTTTTACAACGCCTGGCCCACTTTCCAGAAGTTTGGTTTGGCGTTCGTCACCACCATCGAGTGGGACATCATCAACGAAGAATACGGTGCCGCGATCTCTATTGTCGGTACGCTGCTGAGTGCATCCATTGCCATGGTGATTGCAGTGCCTTTGGCATTCGGCATCGCGGTATTCCTCACAGAGACCTGTCCGGTCTGGCTGCGCCGCCCACTTGGCACTGCGATTGAGCTGCTGGCCGCTGTGCCGTCCATCATCTATGGCATGTTCGGCCTGTTCGTGTTTGCGCCCATCTTCGCCGACTACATGCAGGTGCCTTTACAACAGGTATTGGGCGGTATGCCCCTGGTGGGGTGGCTCTTTGGGGGGGCCACCAATGGCCTCGGCATCATGGCAGCGGGCATCATCCTGGCATTCATGGTGCTGCCCTTCATTGCCGCCGTGATGCGTGACGTGTTCGAGATCACGCCCCCCATTTTGCGGGAATCGGCATACGGCCTGGGTTGCACCACCTGGGAAGTGGTGGGCAAGGTGGTGTTGCCTTACACGCAAAAAGGGGTTGTGGGCGGAATCATGCTGGGGCTGGGTCGCGCACTGGGCGAAACCATGGCGGTCACCTTTGTGATCGGCAACGCGAACCGCATGCCCAACTCCCTGTTCGCGCCTGGAACGTCCATCGCTTCGGTGCTGGCCAATGAATTCGGCGAAGCAGAAGGCCTGCACTTCAACACCCTGTTTGCACTGGCCTTCGTCCTGTTCTGTATTACGTTTGTGGTGCTTGCTCTGGCCAAGTGGATGATCATCCGTGCCGAGAGAGCCAAGGGCAATTGAACTGACTGTCGAGCGAGATACCACCATGGAAATGAACAAAAATCTGTACGCCCGCCGCCGTCGCACCAACTGGATCGGTCTGACGCTTTCGATGACCGCCATGACCCTTGGCCTGACAGTACTGCTCTGGATCTTGTGGGTGCTGTTCTCCAACGGCATTGCGGGTCTGGATGGCAACATCTTCACGGCCGACACACCCGCTCCGGGTTCTGAAGGCGGTGGCCTGCGCAATGCCTTGCTCGGCAGCTTGATGATCGTGGGCCTGGCTGTGGTGGTGTCCACGCCCATCGGCATTCTGGCGGGTGTCTATCTTGCCGAATATGGTGACACCAGCAAGACCGCCGAGGTCACGCGCTTCGTCACCGACATCATGCTCTCGGCCCCGTCGATCGTGCTGGGTCTGTTTGTGTACGCCATCGCCGTGGCAACCGTTGGCAACTTCTCGGGCTATGCGGGCAGCCTGGCGCTTTCATTGATTGCCGTTCCGGTGGTCGTTCGCACCACTGAAAACATGCTGCGTCTGGTTCCTGGCAGTTTGCGGGAGGCCGCGTTTGCGCTGGGTGCGCCCCGCTGGAAAGTGGCCACCATGGTGACATTGCGCGCGGCCAAGAGCGGCGTGATCACCGGTTTGTTGCTTGCCGTTGCGCGCATCGCGGGCGAAACGGCACCCCTGCTGTTCACTGCGCTCAACAACCAGTTCTTCAGCACCAACATGGGCGGCCCCATGGCCAACCTGCCAGTGGTGATCTTCCAGTTCGCGCTCAGCCCGTACGACAACTGGATCCGGTTGGCATGGAGCGGCGCGTTGATCATCACCATGACCGTGCTGGTCCTCAATATTCTGGCTCGTGTGGTTTTCCGCGAAAAAGTCAAAGTCTGACCGCAGCCCACCAGCGCACACATCCCATATCGTCAAGGAATCCTCATGTCTGAAGCCGCTTTTGCAATCAAGCCCGAAAACTTTGCTGTCAAGACGCCACAGAAGGGCGAGGTACGCAACGCCCTTGAGGTGCGTGATCTGAACTTTTTCTACGGCAAGTTCCAGGGCCTGAAGGATGTGTCGATGGATATCCAGGAAAAGCGGGTCACCGCCTTCATCGGTCCGTCTGGCTGCGGAAAATCCACGTTGCTTCGGGCGCTGAATCGCATGTACAGCCTTTACCCAGGCCAGCGCGCAGAGGGGCAGATCAACTTCTATGGGCAAAACATCCTCGATCCCAAGCAAGACCTGAATTTGCTGCGCGCCCGAATTGGCATGGTGTTCCAGAAGCCGACACCTTTCCCCATGTCGATCTATGACAACATCGCCTTTGGTGTGCGCCTGTACGAGAACCTCAACAAGAGCGACATGGACGATCGCGTTGAGTGGGCTCTGTCCAAGGCTGCGCTGTGGAACGAGGCCAAGGACAAGCTGGGACAAAACGGCCTTTCGCTCTCAGGTGGTCAGCAGCAACGGCTGTGCATTGCCCGCAGCGTCGCCGTCAAACCTTCGGTGCTGCTGCTCGACGAACCCACATCGGCGCTGGATCCGATTTCCACCGGCAAGGTGGAAGAACTGGTGCACGAACTCAAGGCCGACTACACCATCGCCATCGTGACGCACAACATGCAGCAGGCTGCCCGGTGCAGCGACTTCACCGCCTACATGTACCTGGGTGAGCTGGTCGAGTTCGGTGCCACCGAACAGATCTTTTTCAAGCCGACGAAGACGGCCACGGAAGACTACATCACGGGCCGTTTCGGCTGAACGCAAGAGCGGCAAGGCCATCCATTCTTCAAAGGGAGACCTACAAATGAGCGACAAGCACATCTCCAGCCAGTTCGATGCCGAACTGAACTCCATTTCCACCAACGTGCTCGAGATGGGCGGCATGGTGGAGTCTCAGCTTCATCAGGCGGTCTACGCACTGGTCAACATGAGCATGGAGTCGGCCCAGCAGGTGATCGAGAACGAGGCACGCATCAATCAGATGGAGCTTCATATCGACCACGAGATCATTTCCACCATTGGTCGGCGCCAGCCAACGGCGCGCGACCTGCGTTTCCTCATGGCCATATCCCGGACCACGCAGAACCTGGAGCGCGCCGGTGATGAAGTGGCGCGCATTGCGCGCATGGTCAAATCCATCATCGAGAGCGGGTCGCCGCGCAACCTGCCCATTTCCGAGCTTCGCCTGGCGGCCGATCTGGCATCCGCATTGCTCCGAAAATCACTGGACTCCTTTGCGCGCCTGGACACCAGCATGGCGGTGGCGATCATCAAGGACGACAACGAGATCGACAACGAATACAACGGTTTTCTTCGCAAGCTCATCACCTACATGATGGAAGACGCCCGCACCATTTCGCCCAGCCTCGATCTGTTATTCCTCGCCAAATCGATCGAACGTGTCGGCGACCATGCGAAAAATATTGCAGAGCAGATCATCTTCATCGTGAAGGGCGAGGACGTCCGGCACACCTCGATGGAAAACGTGGAATCTGTCGTCGGATGAACTTATCGAAGTACCTGCTCAATCAGCGCGCGAGAGCCTCAACATGAGAAAGCTTCCCCGCGTTCTGGTGGTCGAAGACGAACCTTCAATCGCTGAGCTGATTGCTGTCAACCTGAGGCACAACGGCTTTGCGCCTACGGTTGTTTTTGACGGGGCCTCTGCCCAGCGTGAGGTGGACGCCGTGTTGCCCGACGTGATCTTGCTTGACTGGATGCTGCCAGGCGAAAGCGGGGCGTCGCTGGCTCGCCAATGGCGCAAGAATGAGCGGACCAAAACCGTGCCTATTCTCATGCTCACCGCTCGCAGCGACGAGTCTGACAAGGTACAGGGTCTTGACGCCGGTGCTGACGACTACATCACCAAGCCTTTTTCGACCCAGGAGTTGCTGGCCCGGATTCGCGCGGTGCTGCGACGGCGTGCACCTGAAATTGTCAACGACTCTGTTCAAGTCGGCGAACTTGCGCTGGACGCAGGCACCTACCGCATCACATTCCGCGGTGCTGAACTCAAAGTTGGCCCGACCGAATTCAAGCTCCTTCACTACCTCATGAAGCACGCAGAACGTGTGCACACCCGTGGTACCCTGCTCGACAAGATCTGGGGAGATCATGTCTTCATCGAGGAGCGTACCGTGGATGTGCATGTCAAGCGTTTGAGAGAGTCGCTCGGCGAAGCCGCCGGCATGGTGGAAACCGTGCGTGGAGCGGGGTATCGACTGACCGCCATGAACAACACGGGCCGTCCCGTACCAGCGACCACCAGCCCTGGCGCATGACCCGGCGGGCGATCGAACTGCTGCTCCTGGTAGCGTTTGGAGCAGCCGCTGGCTGGATCCGAGGTACCGAAGGCTGGACTTTTGCCGGCGCATTGTCGGGCGCGTTGATCTGGAGCATTCTGGACGGACTGCGCGCACGAAAGGTGCTCCGTTGGCTGAACAAAGGCGAGGTATCCCGGACGCCCGACCTATCTGGTGTATGGGGCGAACTGGTCGACCGCAACCGCAAACTGATCCGGCGGCTTGAAAAGAAGGTCAGCAACAGCGACGCTCGACTGGAGGACTTTCTGGCCGCGATCCAGGCCTCTCCCAACGGGGTGGTCCTTCTTGACTCGACTGGAAGAATCGAATGGTCCAACCTCACGGCAGCCAATCAGCTGGGGTTCGATCCAAAGCGCGACCTCGGCCAGTACGTTCGCAACCTGGTGAGAAACCCGGCTTTTACCGCTTACCTGACCGCCGGCAACTTTCAGCACGAGATCCAGATCGATGGCCCTGGCGTCAGACCGTCGCAGCCCACCAAGATCCTCTTGCAAATACACCCTTACGGCAAGAAGCGCAAGCTCCTGCTGACGCGCGACGTCACGGCCGTGCAACTGGCTGAGGCCATGCGGCGCGACTTCGTTGCCAATGTTTCCCATGAAATCCGCACGCCGCTGACTGTGCTCAGTGGTTTTGTGGAAACCATGCAGACCATACCTCTGGAAGAATCGGACCGGACCCGCTACCTGGGCATGATGAGCCAACAGGCGCAGCGCATGCAGACCCTGGTGAGTGACCTTCTCACGCTTTCCAGGCTGGAAGGCAGTCCGGCGCCTGGGCAGGGCGAGTGGATAGACGGTGGCGAGCTGTTGCAGCACGTGGTGCAGGAAGCGCGAGGCTTGTCCGAGGTGATTGCGAAACCTGTGCACACCATCGATCCGGTCGAGGGGCCGCCTATGTGGGTGGCCGGCATCAAGACCGAGCTGCTCAGCGCCATGTCGAATCTGCTCAGCAACGCGGTGCGGTACACCCCGGGCGGCGGTACCATTCGCGCAGGCTGGCAGGTGCGGTCAGATGGTGGTGGCGAGTTCTTCGTGGAAGACACTGGGCCCGGCATCGCCGAAGATCATCTGCCCAGGCTCACCGAGCGCTTTTACCGGGTGGATCGCAGCCGTTCACGCGAAACCGGAGGCACTGGCCTGGGCCTGGCCATTGTGAAACATGTGGCGCAGCGCCATGGCGGCCAGATCGAGGTGCAAAGCGTGATGGGGCAGGGCTCGCGGTTCATGATGCGGCTACCGGCGTCGCGGGTGCGGGTGCACTGAGCTTCTCTTGCAGAAGCGCTTTCGGCGCGAAATGACCCCTTCCAGAGATACCGTCGGGCCGGCTTTGCCGGACAACTGGTATCGCCCGCTGGAGGGAGTAGCGCGAAGCGCTGCGGGGGTGTTTGGGTTCAATCGCTTACGCGCTGGTACAGCAAGAGGCTTTCCTTTCGGTCAGACAAGCGGCTCACCCTGGCCCGAAATGCCCACTGGGTCAGTGTGATGCGCTCGTCCAGTGTGGGCTGCGTGTCGGGCGAGACCACCAGTGCGCGACAAGTCGCACCGTCCGGGCCTCCGGTGCGAAGGAGCGTCAATGCGCCGTGGTGTCGCAAGGCGGCAATTTGCGCCTGGCTGAGACCATCCACAAGCACACAGGAATCGGCTGGCACCAGGCTGGCAATGCGCCTGGACAAGGGGCCATAGCTGCGCCCGAAATCGAGCAGCGGCAGCCAGAGTGTCATGAGCAAAAGCCAGCAAAGCGTGCTGCCTGCGGCGGGCAGCACCAGGCTCTTCCAGATCGCCTGGCGGTGCCGGCCCACTCGCCACT
The DNA here is from genome assembly GCF_030651625.1 of Hydrogenophaga sp. GTDB lineage: Bacteria > Pseudomonadota > Gammaproteobacteria > Burkholderiales > Burkholderiaceae_C > Hydrogenophaga. Next base: position 277,466 of record NZ_JAUSCF010000031.1, read on the forward strand.
TGACCAGCCAGAACCATGCGATGGTGGCCAATGCCCCCAGCCCGAAGAGAAACCAGGAAAACTCGGGAATGAATCCGGGCGCCAAGCGAGCCACGTTGGCCGCCGGTTTCGCCGGAATGCCGGTCTGCATGGCGAACCAGATGACCCAGATGATGAGCGCGCAGCCTGTGAAGAACAGCAGCGTGAACCAGTCGATCAACGCCGAAACGCTGCGCTTCAGCGTGGGCAGCGAAAATGCAGCAAGCACGGCAAGCGAGGGCAGAACCAGCAGCAAGGCCCGGTCTTCTCGCTCCTGCAATGCACTGGCCAACAGGCAGACCACCGCGCCCCAGAGCGGCAGCGCCACATGAGGGCTCTGGAGCTGCCGGCGCCAAGACCACAGGCTCCACAAGACCAGAGGCCAGGCAGGCCAGGTGAACCACAGGAGCAGCCGTCCAAAGCCGACCCATGCGCCGCCTGGAAGGCTGACTGTTTCAATGTCGCTGGCACCCGGCAGAGCCGCCATGCCCGACTCGCCTGGGAGTGTGGTTTGCAGGCCCTCGCCATTGTTGGTCACCACGCCCCAGTCTCCAGCCAGGGGGAGTTGGGGGATGGATACCCAACCCATCCACATCCCGGCAAGCGTGACTGCCACCAGACCCGCGCCCATGCCCATCCTGCCACTGATCACGCTGGGCTGGTTGCCTGAGGTATCCCAGGATGACGACGCCGGTGATTTTCCCAACAGGAGCAACCATCCGCCAGCGAGCAGCAGCGCTTGCCAAACCATGTCACTGAGGAAGAGTCCCAGCAGGGCAAGAGATCCCAACCCCACACTCAGGAAGTACCGGTCTTTGGTGCCTGGAGCCAATCGGGCCATCGCATGAAGAAGCACCGCCAGCAACGCCAGCCTGACCAGATCAGGGGTGGTTTCGTGGCCGAGCTGAGCCAGGCCCAGACAGGCGATAAGCGCCAGCAAACCGGCGTCGGCCAGCGCCCGGGCATAGTCCCGCGGACTGGCTTCACCGCCAAATGCGAACGCCAAAGGTTGCGCTGCGGGCAGGCGTGCCAGGTGGTACACCGTGTACCAGCTGCTGGCCAGAGTGACCAGTAGCAACGCGGCAAATGGAATTCGCGAAGCAAAGACCGGGTCCAGGAACGGGAGCAGGCTGATGAACAATGCGCCGATCCAGTAGGGCAGCAGTGCACTCTCTTGCGGCGCCCCACCCAACAACTGAGGGTGCCACCAGCTGCTGAGGCCTTGCGCCAGTTCCTCCATGACCCCAAACGAGGCCACGTCGTCCACCTTCCAGGGCTCGCGGCCCAGGAAGCCTGGCAGAACATACGCCGCGCAGAAGAGCAGCAGCGCAAGGCGGGGAAGTGGGCGCACCGCCGTTTGGGTGACGATGGCAGGGGTCGGTCGGTTCACTGCGGGCAATATACAGGCGCTCACGCCTTTCGGCCTTGGCCGAATGTGAATTGATGAAAAAAAAGCAGCCTGCGTGGCTGCTTTCTTCTTCGTGAGACATGGCGGGCATCAGAGCGATGCAGGCCTTCGCCGAATCACTTGGCTGCTGGAGTGCCCTTGCCGTAGCGGTTGCGGAAGCGCTCGACGCGACCACCCATGTTGTCCACGCTCTTCTGGGTGCCAGTGTAGAAGGGGTGCGACTCGCTGGAAGTGTCCAGCTTGTACAACGGCAGCTCACGGCCGTCTTCCATCTTGATCATTTCTTTCGTGTTGGCGCAAGAGCGGGTCACGAACTTGAAGCCGTTGGAGAGGTCCTGGAAACAGACTTCGCGGTAGTTGGGGTGAATGCCGTCTTTCATGACGTTTCCTTGTGGTCAGGTGCGGCAGCCGCAGGAAAACCATTTCCCTGTACTTGTCGCAATTAGCAAAGCCTTGAATTATAACCCCCCGCGCCGCCTTGGGCGTTACCCCCCCAGGGGGCGATGCCTGTGGCCCGGCGGAGCCGGTTCCACGGCATCTCTGGAGTGGGATATGCGCCGGATACAGAGCAGCAGGAGTGAGGGGGAATTCGTCCAGAAACACCGAGGAACCGGCTCCGTCGGGCCTCTGGTGTTGTCCCCCTTCCAGGGGGAAAGCGCCCTCAGGCGCGCAGGGGGGGTTAGCCCCCTCTTCTCATCATGTCAAAGAACTCGGAGTTGTTCTTGGTGGACTTCATGCTCTTCAGTACCATTTCCATCGCCTCGATTTCGTCCATGTTGTACATGAACTGACGCAAGATGCGGGTCTTTTGCAGAATCTCGGGCTGCAGCAACAGCTCTTCGCGGCGGGTGCCGCTGCGGTTGAGCTGGATGGAGGGGAAGACGCGCTTTTCGTACAGGCGGCGGTCCAGGTGGATCTCGCAGTTGCCGGTGCCCTTGAATTCTTCAAAGATCACTTCGTCCATGCGCGACCCGGTGTCGACCAGTGCGGTAGCGATGATGGTGAGCGACCCACCTTCTTCAATCTTGCGGGCGGCACCAAAGAATCGCTTGGGGCGCTGCAGGGCGTTGGCGTCAACGCCACCGGTGAGCACCTTGCCGCTGGAGGGCAGCACGTTGTTGTAGGCACGGGCCAGGCGGGTGATCGAGTCAAGCATGATCACCACGTCTTTTTTCAGTTCGACCAGGCGCTTGGCGCGCTCGATCACCATTTCGGCCACGTGCACGTGGCGGGCAGCGGGCTCGTCGAAAGTGGATGCAATCACTTCCCCCCGCACGGTGCGCTGCATTTCGGTCACTTCCTCAGGGCGTTCATCGACCAGCAGCACCATCAGTTCCACCTCGGGGTGGTTGGCTGCAATGGCGTGGCAGATGTGCTGCATCATCACCGTCTTGCCGCTCTTGGGCGGTGCCACGATCAGCGCGCGCTGGCCGCGTCCGATGGGGGAGATGATGTCGATCACCCGGCCGGTGATGTTTTCGTCGCTCTTGATGTCGCGTTCCAGGCGCATCTGTTCCTTGGGGAACAGCGGCGTCAGGTTCTCGAACATGATCTTGTGCTTGTTGTCCTCTGGGGGCAGGCCGTTGATCTTGTCGAGCTTGTTCAGCGCAAAGTAGCGCTCGCCATCCTTGGGGATGCGAACCTCACCCTCGATCATGTCGCCGGTGTGCAGGTTGAAGCGCCGGATCTGGCTCGGCGAAATGTAGATGTCGTCCGTGCTGGCTGTGTAGCTGGTGTCGGGCGCTCGCAGGAAGCCGAAGCCGTCAGGCAGGACTTCGAGTACCCCGTCGGCATTCACCAGTTCGCCACCCTTGGCGCGCTTCTTGATGATGGCAAACATGAGCTCCTGCTTGCGCATGCGGCCGGTGTTTTCGATCTCAAGGGCTTCTGCCTGCTTGAGGACTTCAGACACGTGCAGTGCCTTGAGTTCGTTGAGGTGCATGGAATTCACTCCGAAGGGGAGTTGAGTCAAAAACCGGGGGGAGGGTGCGCCGGCGTCTGGTTGTCAGACGGTGCGCTGGGGTGAGGCTGGACTCTGTCAGTGCAGCTCTGGCGAAATTATGACAGGAAAAAAGCAGTCCGGCGCATGGGGTTCGGGCATTGCACCCGGCATGGGCCTTGTGGACTGCTTGTTGCGATCAGGAATCAGGACAGCTGCTGGTCGATGAATGCGGTGAGCTGCGCTTTGCTCAACGCCCCGACCTTGGTGGCTGCTGGTTGGCCACCCTTGAACAGGATCAGCGTGGGGATGCCGCGAATGCCGAACTTGGCGGGCACGTCCCGGTTGTCGTCCACGTTGAGCTTGGCAATTTTCAGTTTGCCGTCGTAGGTGCCGGCCACCTCATCGAGGATGGGGGCGATCATTTTGCAAGGGCCGCACCATTCGGCCCAGAAATCGACCAGCACGGGCGCCTGAGCGTCCAGCACATCGGCCTTGAAGCTCGCATCAGAAACGTGTTTGATCAGGTCGCTGGCCATGAATCTTCCTAAGGAACGTTGAACGGGGAAGTTAAAGTCTGTGCACCATCAGCGGTAGGCTTTGCCAGCCGCGTTGGCATCAACCACAACATTGTGACAGAAACCCCTATTCCATGACTCATGAAGGCCAGTCCGACGATTCCGGTCTGCCCAATGCGCACCGCAGCGAATCTCCAGCACCTGAACCAGCCACATCTGTGAGCGTGGATCCCCGTTGGGTGCGTTTGATGGATGAGGTTCATCGATTGACCGTGCAACACGGCATCACGCCCGGACGGGTGTTGGTGCTGGTGCCTTACGCCCAATTGATGGACGAGGGGCGGCGCGCCTGGGGCCAGATGCACCCGGGCGGGTTCCCACCCCGCTTTGAATCGAGCCGAAATCTGGCGGCATCGTTGAAGCCCTTTTTTCCGGAACCAACCGATCTGAGCATGGACATGGCCCGCGACAGCCTCGTCGCTGAGTCGTTTGTCGAAAGCGTGGCCAAAGGGCGCACCGATCCAGCCATTCGTTCCCTGATGGTCGCCAGGCTGATCGAGGCGGCAACGCAGCTGGCACCGATTGCCGCGTCCATAGCGCCTGATCAACGGCTGGCATGGTCCGCCTCGCTTCAGGCATCGCTGCGGCTGGGGCCGACAGCACTGCAATGGGAGTCGCTGCTGGGCTCCCTGGCGCTGGCATGGGTCGGCGCATCTTCGTTCGCCACCGATGCGCTTTGGGAGGAGGCGGCCCAACCCGGCGTATTGGCCGATGCAATGCTCATGGTCCCCGGATTTCATGACGACCCGCTGGCGGCGGCACTGGTCAGGCACTGGGGGGACCGCGCCACTGTGCTGCCCTTGGTCATGGAAACGCGGGATGCGCTTCTGGGCGCGCATGCGCAATTGTTCCGGTGCGGTGACAGTGAAGATGAGGCGCAACAGGCGGCGGCCTGTGTGCTGGCCCGAGCCAATGCGGGACTGGCGCCGGTGGCGCTGGTGGCCAATGATCGGGTTCTGATTCGTCGTATCAGCGCGATACTGACCGGTGCTGGCGTGTCGGTTCGAGATGAAACGGGCTGGAAGTTGTCCACCACGCACGCTGCATCGCAAGTGATGGCGCTGCTGCGTGCGGCCAGCTCGAACGCGCGCACAGACGATGTGCTCGACTTCATGAAGCTGGCACCCGCCTGGAGCGATACACACGTGCAGCAGCTTGAACGGCTTGCCCGAGATGCCGGTGCCTCCCGCTGGCGCGCCGTGATGAATACACCCGCCCTTGCCGGCGCGGTGCCACTGGATGTGCCATCGCTTCTCGAGGCACTGCAAGTCCCTCGAACACTCAGTCAGTGGCTCTCGGACACGTCAGCGGCGCTGGCGGCCTGCGGGATGTGGGATCCGCTCCACTTGGATGACGCGGGCAAACAGCTGATACGGGCCATGAGGCTGGGTCGCGGTGGCGCGGACGAGCTTCTGGCCGTGAGCCAGGCGTTGGCACAGACAGCCAACACACCAGAAGGGCAGCGCAAGCAGGGAGCTGGCGCAGGCGGTCGCTTGTCGCTTTCAGCTTTTGTCGACTGGGCGCAAGACGTGCTGGAAGGCGCCAGCTTCACCGCGAAGAACGGCGCCGCGCCCATGGTGGTGGTCGTGCCCATGGCACAGTTGCTGGGGCGAGGCTTCAAAGCAGCCGTGGTGCCGGGCTGCGATGAAAACCACCTGCCTGCCAGCCCCGAACCGCCCGGACAATGGACAAATGAGCAGCGCCATGCTTTGGGCCTTCCTTCGCGAGTCGAGCTGGCCGAGGCCGCAGCGAGCGCATGGCAAGGCACGCTGACAACGCCCCAGCTTGACATCCTGTGGCGAAGCCAGGAGCGGGGTGAATCCCTGCTGGCCAGCGCCTGGGTACAGTCACTGCCAGGGTTTTCTGGTGTGCATGTGTCAGGAAGTCCGAGCGGCCAGGGCTCAGACCTCCGATCCATGCGCTCACTCACGGCTCAGGTGGCACCCCGCCCCGCGCCTTCTGCGCGAGACACATTGCCGGATCGGCTTTCGGCCAGCGCTTACCAGGATCTGCGCCACTGTCCCTATCGTTTCTTCGCCCTTCGACAGCTCCGGTTGACCGAGACGCCGGAACTCGAAGAAGCGCCCGACCAGCGCGACATGGGCAACTGGCTTCACGCCGTGCTACGCGCCTTTCACGAACAACGAGGCGATACGCGCCCGGGCGTGCAAGCAGACCGGTCATCACTGGATCTGCTCGCCGCAGAAACCGCCAGCGCCATGGGGCTCAATGCAGACGAGGGCGCAGCCGGCTTTCTCCCTTTTGAGGCCATGTGGCCCGCGCTGCGCGAAGGCTACCTGACCTGGCTGGCAGGATTTGAATCCAGAGATGATCACGCAGGTCCGCGTTTCGAGATGGCCGAGGTAGCCCGTGAAGCGCAGCTCGGGCTGTGGAATCTGTACGGAAAGCTGGACCGTGTCGATGTACAGGACTCACCAGAAGGTCCGATTCCCATCGTGATCGACTACAAGACCGAGGGCCGGGCAAGGACGCTCGAACGGATCAAGGAACCCTTTGAAGACACCCAGCTTGCCTTCTACGCCACACTTTTGCCACATGACAATCTGAGGGCGGCGTATCTGAGCATCACGGACAAACGAGGCGAGGGTCCCAGGGACGCTGCCACCCTCTGGGTGGAGCAGGAGGACGTGCTGATGGCACGGGAACAGCTGCGTCAGGGCCTGGTGGACGACATGTCGCGTATCGCGGGTGGGCAACCCATGCCCGCTCTGGGCGAGGGGCAGGCCTGCGACTTCTGTGCGGCCCGCGGCTTGTGTCGCAAAGACTTCTGGGGGCAGCCATGAACGCAGTGCCCGGCCGCTTCATGGCCAGCTCGCAGCAACGTGCAGAGCACCTTGATGTGCGGCCTTGCGCAGTCCGCAGTGCGAAGGTGCTCCGATGAACATGCCGGCCTACCGCATCAACGGACAACCCGCTGACCGCGAATCGTTTTACGCACTCGCTTGTGATCCCGGGCGCAGCATCGCTGTGGAGGCCTGTGCCGGCGCAGGCAAGACCTGGATGCTGGTTTCGCGCATCCTTCGGGCGTTGCTCGACGGCTGTGCGGCGCAAGATATCCTCGCGATCACCTTCACCAAGAAGGCGGCAGGCGAAATGCGCGACCGGCTCAATGGGGAATTGCTGCGCTGTGCCGGCCTTTCTGACACCGAGCTGGCCAGCGAGCTGCGCGCGCGCGGACTGAGTGCACCGGACGCCACGCTGCGCGCTCCAGAGCTGCGCACCCTGCATCAAAGGCTGAACGCTGTGGGTCGCCAGGTGCAGGTGCGCACCTTTCACGGGTGGTTCGCTTCGCTGTTGCGGAGTGCTCCGTTGTCCGTGCTGCAGGAACTGAGGCTGCCACCGCGGTACGAGCTCCTCGAGGACGACGCCCAGGCAGTGGCATCGGTGTGGCCTCGCTTTTATGCCGCCGTCGTCAGCGATGGCCTGAGCAAGCGCGATTTCATGGTTGCGGTGGCCGAGTACGGACGCCATCAGACGCTCAAAGCCCTGGAAAACGCGCTTCAAAAACGGGTGGAGTTCGCCCTGGCAGACAGCGTGGGCGTGGTGGAGGACTCGGTACAGCCTTTTGGAGCGCTGTTTCCCCGCTGGGCCAGTCTGGCATCCCCCGAACAGGCCTTGCTCTTGCCCGGGGTGCGAGAGCGCTGGCTGGACAGAGCCAAGGAACTCGGCAGGGAAGCCACCAAGACGCCTCAGGCCGCAGCGCGTGCGGTGATCGACGCATTCCTGTTGCCGGACGACGCGCTGCAGATGCCCGCTCGGCTTGCCCAACTTCGCAAGGCCTTTTTTGTGGCCAACGAAGACCGCCTGACCAACAACCTGACCAAGTTCGTGGCTGCCCAGGATGCAGAACTGGAGCTGCAGGACTTGTGCACGGCCAGGCGCCAGCATCAGGCATGGTCGCACCACCAGCGCATGGCTCGGCTTTCACGGGTGCTGCTCAGGTCCTATGGCGAGCTCAAGCGCGAACGTGGCTGGGTTGACATGAACGACGTTGAAGGGGCTGCGCTGCGATTGCTGGGCGACAGCGAGATCTCTGGCTGGATGCAGCAAAGGCTGGACGCCCGGGTGCGCCATCTGCTGATCGACGAGTTCCAGGACACCAATCCGCTGCAATGGCAGGCGCTGTATGGGTGGCTGTCGGCCTATGCGGGCGCAGGGTCGGGCGAACCGCCCTGTGTGTTTCTGGTGGGCGACCCCAAACAGTCCATCTACCGGTTCCGGCGTGCCGAACCCCAGGTGTTCAAGGCCGCACAACAATTTGTGGTCAACGGGCTCTCGGGCGCGCTGTTGAGCTGTGACCACACGCGCCGCTGCGCCACGGGCGTGGTGGATGCCTTCAACAGTGTCATGCTGGACGCTCTGGCCAAGGGTGAATACGGCAGCGACTACCGCAGCCACACCACCGAGAGCACGGAAGAGGGCGCTGTGCTGGCACTGCCTCAGGTGCTGCGGGACGCCGCTATGCAGGGTGGCCGCACTTCGAGCGATGCGCCGGTCTGGCGCGACAGCCTGGTGACGCCCAGGGTACTTCCAGAAGACAGCATGTCGGTGCGTGAAGCGCGCCAGGCCGCCGACTGGGTGGCGGCCGAGATCGCATCGGGCCGCCTGCATGCCAAAGATGTGATGGTGCTTTCGCGTCGCCGAGAACGGCTGGGCTGGATGCATCAGGCGCTGCTGGAGCGGGGTATTCCGAGCGAGCAACCAGAGAAGATCGATCTTTGCGAGGCCCCGGCTGTGCAGGACGTGGTGGCCTTGCTGGATGCGTTGGTGTCCCCCTCGCATGACCTGAGCCTGGCCCGCGCGCTCAAATCTCCCCTGCTGGGTTTCAGCGACGACCTGCTGGCGCAGATTGCCCGTCTGCGTGTGCGCTGGACGGCGCGCGCGGAATCCGTCGTATCAGCAGGGTCGACTGCTCCGACTCGATTGGTGTCCCCTTCGTGGTGGGGCGTGCTTCAGCGGTTCGAAGCGCTGTCGCATGAAGAACAGGTGGAGTTGATGGCCTTGACGTGCCCCTCGCCTCAGCAGGCCAGCGAACAAGCCAGCCTGCTGGCCACATGCGCACGCCATCTGTTGCTTTACCGCGGCTGGCTCAACCGATTGCCACCTCATGACGCCCTGTCGGCCATCTACGATCACAGCGACGCGATGGCACGGTTTGCGCAATCCGTTCCCGCCAGCCAGCGGACTTCGGTGCTCGCTCAGTTGCGCGACCTGCTGTTGCAGTCCCTGACCCAGGAAGGCGGTCGCTTCCTGACGGCCTACCGCTTTGTGCGGGCGATGAAGGCCGGTGGTATCAAGGCCACGCCCGCCCAGACAACGGACGCGGTGCGCCTGTTCACCATCCACGGGGCCAAGGGACTGGAGGCGCACACCGTGCTGTTGCTGGATACCGACGCGCCATCCTCCCGCCCCGAAAGCATGGGCGTGTTGGTGGACTGGCCCGGCGAGAATCCGGCGCCCAGCCGTTTTGTGTTCCTGGCCAGCGAAAAGGCACCGCCGGTGTGTGCTTCCGGGGTGCTGGAGGTGGAGCAACGAGCCAGGGCGTTGGAAGAATTGAATGCGTTGTATGTGGCGCTGACCCGCGCTGAACACCGGTTGGTGATATCCAGCTTCGAGCCGCACCGGCGTGGGCAGGCCGTCACCTGGTACCAGCGCCTGGCAGCGGTGTCCGAAGCGGTCGAGGCAGGCAGCATCGTCGGATACCGCGATAGCCACGAGGATGCCGAGGACAGCCCCATCAAGCACGGTGAAAGTGCACTGTTTAATTTGCCCTGTCTGCCGCCTCTGACCGGGCAAATCGTGGTGCCCGAGAATTCGCCTGCTTCTGGAGCCGAATCGCGCGTCTCCGATCAAGACGACGATCACACCCGGGTCGGACTCGCTCTGCACCGGCTGCTGCAGTGGTGTCCCACGCCCGCAAGGGATTTTTTGTGGACGGATCTGCACTTGCGATCCGTGGCCCGGGAGTTTGATCTGGACGGCGAACAGGCTGAGCAGGCGCGAGCCATTGCACAGCGCGTCGTCAAGGGCGACGCCGCCTGGGCCTGGGACGACACTCGCTTGGTGCAATGGGGCAACGAGGTGGAGCTGTTTCACCAGGGTGAGCTGTTGAGGCTGGACCGGCTGGTGCGTGAAGCGCATACGGTTTCTGGTCCGGGCGCCTGGTGGGTACTCGACTACAAGAGCGCCGCACGCCCGGAACGCCAACCCGCCTTGATCGCCCAGATGCGCCGCTACCGCCGCGCGGTGGCCGAATCCTGCCCAGGAGAGGCCGTGCGCGTGGCCTTTGTCAGCAAGAACGGCGAGCTCATCGAGCTGTCGCCCGGGGACGCTTCGGAATGATCAACAGCCCATCTCGGGAGCAGCTCAACACGCAGGCCTCTGAATCAGGGTCTCCGCTACAGATCGATGTGGCGGTGTTGGGCGGTGGCCCTGCCGGCCTCATGGCCGCTGAAGTGCTGAGCGCCGGTGGGGCAGCGGTGCACCTTTTCGATGCGATGCCGTCGGTAGGTCGCAAGTTTCTGCTGGCCGGAAAAGGCGGCATGAACCTCACCCACGCCGAACCCTTCGACGCCTTTGTGGGGCGCTATGCCGAAGCCAGTTCAGCTTTGCAACCCATGCTGGAGGCGTTTGGCGCACAGGCGGTGCGCGATTGGGCCAGTGGGCTTGGCATCGACACCTTCGTGGGTTCGTCGCACCGGGTGTTTCCCACGGACATGAAAGCAGCGCCTCTGCTGCGCGCATGGCTGCAGCGCCTGCGCCATCCAGCAGGGAACGGCGAACCGGTGCAATTCCACATGCGGTATCGATGGACGGGTTGGGCGGCGGCACCCTCGGGACGCATCGGCCTGGTTCTGCGTTCACCTGCAGGTGAGACGATCGTTCATGCGCGTGCCGTGGTGCTGGCGCTGGGCGGTGCCAGCTGGGCGCGTCTGGGTTCGGATGGAGCGTGGGTGGCGCCACTCACAGAGGCGGGCATCACGGTGTCGCCCTTGCGTCCCAGCAACTGCGGTTTTGATGTGGCGAGCTCGCCCCGGCATGGCGCGGGCGTGGGCTGGAGTCCGTTTTTTGTCGAACGCTTCGCCGGCCAACCGTTCAAGGCGGTCAGCCTGACCTTCACGGGGAACGATGGGAGACACTTTGTCCGCCGGGGCGAGTTCGTGGCGACCGCCAGCGGCGTCGAGGGCAGTTTGATCTACGCCGTGTCTGCCCGATTGCGGGAAGAGATTGCTGGTTACGGTCAAGCCACTTTTCACCTCGACCTGCAACCGGATCGCACACAAGAGCAGGTACGGATGCAGGTGGCGCACCCCCGTGGCGCTCGCAGCCTTTCCAGCCACCTCAAAAGCAGGCTGGGACTGGATGGCATTCGCATGGCGATACTGAACGAGTTGCTGGACAAGGCGTCGCTGAACGATCCGCACCTGCTGGCAGCAGCCATCAAAGCCTTGCCGGTGACGGTGGTGGCACCTCGCCCATTGGACGAGGCCATCAGCACGGCGGGTGGCGTGTCTTGGGCCGCGATGGATTCATCGCTCATGCTGAGGGAAATGCCGGGCGTGTTCTGTGCAGGCGAAATGCTTGACTGGGAAGCGCCGACCGGGGGCTACCTGCTCACGGCTTGTGTGTCCACAGGTCGTCGGGCGGGGCAGGGGGCTTTGGGCTACCTGGACTTGAAGGCCCAGGACACCTGACCACAGGCCAACCGCAAGGGTACGAAGGACCGCACGCCGGTCAGCTGTGTGAAGGTTCGGCGGCCGCTTCTTCGAAGGCTTGTGCTGCGAGCGTCAGTGAACGAAGGCGCAGCGCGGGATCGAAAACGTCGCAGACCAGCATCAACTCGTCTGCTTCGGTGGTGGCCGCCAGCGCTGCGAGCCCTTCGCGAACGGTGTCCGGACTGCCGATCACCGCACAGGCCAGGAAATCGGCGATGGCTGCACGTTCCTGGGGGTGGAGGTTCTGCATGAAGTTGTGCACGGGAGCTGGCAACTGGCCTCGCTTGCCGGTGAGAATGCCCAGCACCCGCTGGTAGGTGCTGCTGGCAAGGTAGTCGGCCTCTTCGTCCGTCGGTGCAGCCACCATGGGCACTCCCACGATCGCATATGGCTTGTTCAAGGTGGCTGATGGCTGGAAGCGACTGCGGTAGAGGTCCAGCGCCTGTAACAGCAGGCGGGGGGCGAAATGCGAGGCAAAGGCGTAGGGCAGACCGCGTTCGGCCGCGAGTTGGGCCGAAAACAGGCTGGAGCCCAGCAGCCAGATCGGCACTTCTGTGCCCGCGCCGGGCATTGCTATCAGCCGCTGCCCGGGTTGGACCGGGCCCAGCAGACGCTGCAGTTCGGCGACATCGCGAGGAAAGTCGGCTTCGGTTTCCACACGGTCGCGGCGCAGGGCTCGCATGGTGAGTGGGTCGGTGCCCGGTGCGCGTCCCAGACCCAGGTCGATGCGGCCTGGATAAAGCTCGGCCAGCGTGCCAAAGGCCTCCGCCACCACGAGGGGGGCGTGGTTGGGCAGCATGACACCACCCGAGCCAACGCGGATGGTTTGTGTGCCGCCCGCAATATGGCCGACGAGGACCGCGGTGGCGGAACTGGCGATGCCGCTCATGTTGTGGTGTTCGGCCAGCCAGTAGCGCTTGAAGCCGAGCTTTTCGGCATGTTGCGCGGTGCGCAGCGCAATTGAAAGCGCTTCTGCCACAGACCCTCCCTCGCGCACGGCGACCAGGTCGAGCATGGAGAGCGGAATGGAGGGCAGAGCGGTCATCAGAATGGGCCTTCGAGAATCACATGGCGACTTCGAGCATGCCACGGTACTCATCAGCCGTGGCGATGCGGGGATTTGTCTTGTGGCAGTGGTCGGCCAGAGCGCCTGTGATCACCTTGTCAAAAAGGGCAGCGGTCACGCCCATGGCGGCCAGCCCGCTGGGCAAGCCCAGGCGGGCGTTCATGTCCTTGATCGCCTCCGGGATGTCGCTGCCGCTTTGAAGCCCCATGGCGTGGGCCATGCGCTCCAGGCGTTTTTCCCTTTTCATCGACTCGGCCTCGGCGTTGAAGCGGATCACCGCCGGCAGAAACATGGCGTTGAGTGTGCCATGGTGCAGACGGGGGTCGACCCCACCCAGGCTGTGGCTCAGCGAATGCACACAACCCAGCCCTTTCTGAAACGCCATCGCGCCCTGCATGGACGCGCTCATCATGTTGAGACGCGCCTCGCGGTCCTGCCCGTCCTTTGTCGCCCGCTCGATGTGGGACCACCCTCGCTGCAGGCCGTCCAGACCAATGCCGTCGGCGGGCGGGTTGAAGGCTGGCGCCATGAAGGTTTCCATGCAGTGGGCAATCGCGTCCATGCCGGTGGCAGCGGTCAGCATGGGAGGCAGGCCCAGGGTGAGTTCGGGGTCGAGCAGGGCGGTTTTGGGCACGAGGTGCCAACTGTGGAAACCCAGTTTGCGTCCGTCGTCCACGATGACGATGGCGCCGCGCGCCACTTCGCTGCCCGTGCCGGCCGTGGTGGGCACAGCGATCAGCGGGGGCACCCGGTCGGTGATGCGGGGCGAACCACCCTCGATGGTGGCGTAGTGCTTCAACGGCCCGTCGTGCGCTGTGGCAATGGCCAGCCCTTTTGCACAATCGATCGAACTGCCGCCACCGAGTGCGATCAGGCCATCGCAGTTCTCGCGGCGGTACACCTCGACCGCAGCACGCACGGCGGCCTCGGTGGGGTTGGATGGTGTCTGGTCAAACACAGCCACCGGCAATTCGGGCAGCGCGGCCAGTGCCTTGTCCAGCAGCCCGGCGGCCTTCACGCCTGCGTCGGTCACGATCAGGGGACGTGTGATGCCCACACGTTCACACTCGGCCTTGAGCTGGGCCAGGGCACCGAAGTCGATGAGGATATTGGTCACATAGAGGATCTGGGACATGGTTGTCTCGCGTTATGGTGTGGAATTGGCAGAAAACTATAAGCCGCCTTGGCCCTCGCATCCAAATTGCACGCGGCGCATCCGGTCCCGCATACGACACCTTCAGACCTTCATGTCGAAACACCTCAACCCCCGAGCGCTTCTCACACCCGCATCACGTGGCATGCTTGATCGCATTGCGCGAGCGGGGCATCCGCCCATGCATGCCCTTTCCCCTGACCAGGCCAAGCAGGCCTACGCAGCGGGTGCGGGGGTCCTCGACCTGCAGCCGCACAAGCTGCCGCGGGTGGAGGATGTGCTCATCTCTGCACGCGATGGCCAACGATTGCCAGCGCGCCTTTTTGCGCCATCATCAGACGTTCCCTTGCCTGTGCTGCTGTACTTCCACGGCGGCGGATTCACGGTGGGCAGCGTGGCCACGCACGAACCGCTTTGCCGGCACCTGGCCCATCTGGCCGAATGCGCGGTCGTGTCGGTGGACTACCGCCTGGCACCCGAATGGAAGTTTCCGACCGCCGTACACGACGCCTGGGACAGCCTGGCGTGGCTGCGGGAGCATGCGCTGGATCTGCGGCTCGATGGTGCCCGCATGGCCATTGGTGGCGACAGTGCAGGGGGCACGCTGGCGGCGGTGACCGCCATCGCGGCCCGCGACGCTGGCTGGGCGCTGGCGTTGCAGCTGCTTTTCTATCCGGGTTGCGCAGGCCACCAGAACACACCTTCGCACCACACCTTCGCCAAGGGGTTCCTGTTGGAAGAGCCCCACATCAGCTACTTCTTCGACCAGTACCTCAACGAACCCGCCGAACGCGACGATTGGCGTTTTGCGCCGCTGGATGGGGTGGACGCCAGCGGCGAGATTCCGGATCTGGAAGGCGTAGCGCCGCTCTGGATCGGTCTGGCCGAGTGCGACCCGCTGGTCGACGAAGGCGTGATGTACGCGGACCGCATGCGCATGGCGGGTGTGCCTGTCGATCTGGAAATTTACGCAGGCATGGTCCACGGGTTCATTCAGTTTGCACGGGCCCTGCCGCAGGCGCTCACGGCGCACAACGATGCGGCGCGAGCGCTCCGCCAGGCGTGGCGTGCCTGAATCCGGATCCTCTGCGGAGCGCTCCATCAGGGAGGCAGCGTGACACCCTCGGTTTGCCCGTACCGGGTTCGGCGGTCGTACTCGATTTCGGCTTGAATCGCTTCGCCAAGGATGCGCCGCCCAAGACCGTTGGCCGCAGATTCCAGCAATGGGCAGGTGGCTTGCGGTGGCAACGCCAGGATCTGGCGATCAATTTGGTGAGCCGCATCCAGACCGAACTGGTAGTGGCCCAATTCGTGTCGCCGCAACGCGGTCACGTATGGGTCAAAAGCCTGGCGAACGTCATCCGGTGCACCCGATAGCACCGGCAAGGTGATGACACCGGTGACCCGGGTTTGGGTGTTGTGGATTTCGCAGCGACCGTCGGCGGTGAGGTTCCACCACAGTTGCCAGCTGACGTTCCAGCGTGTGAAGCCATGAAAGATCTTGCCGCCGTGGCGAACGGGGGACGCCGCACTGATCGCCTTTCGCAAAGACATGTCTGCACGGTAAGGCACGTGGTAGGTCTTGACTTCAAGGGACTGAACTACTTCTGCGGCGGTCGGCGCAGCAACAAATGACAGAGACAGCAGACAAAGCAGGGCGCGCATGGTAGCCCATCGTACAGGCTGTAGGGCTCAGCCACCTGCCATTTGCTGCCACATGCAGCACAGTCCTTAAACCACTATCCTCACGTCATTGGTACAAAACCCCCATGGAGCCCCGACATGCCGCTGACCCGTGCCGACTTCCGCTTTTTCCACCGCTTGCGCGTGCGCTGGGCCGAGGTGGACATGCAGAAGATCGTCTTCAATGCCCACTACCTGATGTATTTCGACACCGCCATTGCGGACTACTGGCGGGCGCTTGCGCTGCCTTACGAGGCATCCATGCATGCGCTCGAAGGAGACCTGTACGTGGTCAAGGCCACGGTGGAGTTTCACGCATCTGCCCGGGCCGACGACCAGATCGATGTGGCCATGAAATGCGAGCGCGTGGGCCGGTCCTCCATCGTTTTCACTGGCGCCATTTTTCGCGGTGACGAGCACCTGGTCACCGGCGAAATTGTCTATGTGTTTGCCGATCCGGTCACCCAGACCTCGCGCCCGGTGCCACAGGCGTTGCGTGAAATTCTTCTGGGGTATGAGGCCGGCGAAGCCATGACCGAAGTGAAAGTGGGGCCATGGAGCCAGCTCGGCAAAGATGCGCAGCGCATCCGCACAGAAGTGTTCGTCGAAGAACAGCGCATCCCCAAGGAACTGGAGTGGGACGCGGCCGATGCCCAGGCCGTCCACGCCGTGGCGTTCAACCGCCTGGGCCAGCCGGTGGCCACCGGGCGCCTGCTGAATGCTGGCTCCGGGACTGTCAAGATCGGTCGCATGGCTGTGAACCGCGTGCTGCGTGGCGGCAGCCTGGGCCGTCAGGTGCTCCTCGCATTGATGGACGCGGGCAGGAGTGCCGGTTCGTGTGAAGTGGAGTTGCACGCCCAGCGCAGCGCCGAGGGCTTTTACCTTCGCCTGGGATTTCTGCCCCGAGGTGAGGCTTTCGAAGAAGCCGGCATCCCCCACCGGGAAATGTTCAAGTCGCTGGACTAGGAGCCTGTTAACACCGCGGATGTGAGATGCGTTGCAAGTCCAAAGGCCATGCGCATGGCGCAAGGCGCAGACGGGCCGGTGGCCCGGCGAGGCTTTGCAATGCGACGCATGGCCTTTTGGGTTGCAACCAGGAGCGAATGCAGTCACAAAAGCGCCATTTGTCGTTGCAAGCCTAAGCCAGACGCCCAGTCTGGCCGTCGTCTCGCGTCCAGACTGGCGATTTTGTGGCTACATTTGCACTCACATCTGCGGTGTTAACAGGTCCCGTCACCAGGCCAGACTTTCGCTGACCTTCTGCCGGTCTGACCAGCGGTGTATCTGGTGTTGCTCCGCTGGCGGTGCATGGGTCCATTCGTCCATCTGGACCCGCCAGTGGCGAAGCGCGGCAGACCCTTGCAGGTCAACCCGGAGCAACAGGCTGCTGCGGGTGCCGTAGTGGCGCTCGGGGATGTGCACGAACGCGCTGGAGAGCGCCCTCTCAGCCGCTTCAGGCACTCCCGTTCGGGGCAGTTCGCTGGCCGCAGCCAGTCCAGAATCGGCCAGTGCCTGCGTCAGCGTTCGCTCAGCGTCGAAAGCACTTTGCTCGACCGACATACGCATGGCGTGTGCGAGCCGCTGTGTTTTGGGCCAAGGGGTGTCCAGCACTGCATTGGACAGGCTGTAGACACCGGGCGAGAGCAATCGATGATGGAGCTTGGGTGGGCAGTCTTCGTGAGGCGCTTCGGGCGGGCGGTTGCCCACCCACCCCCAAACATCGCGGTGAAAATCACCCACCACCAGATTGAACCCTGCATAGTCACCGGCCACGATGCCTGCGACCATGCCAGGCCAGTCCAGATCACCTTGCAGCCACCGCAAGGGAAGCTGGCCGCGGCTTCTTCTCGCACGCTTTTCGCTCGCGCCTCGCACATTGGTGAGCATCGCAACACGGCCGTTGGCCGCAGCACCGAGCCAGGTGCCGCCATCCTTGAGGTCACGACCCGACCATATTTCTTGTTGCCTTGCGGGGGTGGTCCAGCGGCGCAGTGGGTCCGTGGGCCGGTCAAAAAACTCATCGCGATTCCCTGCAATGATCAGCGGTCGCGAGGGGCTCATGCCAATGGCAAAGGCGATCAGGCACATCCCGCAAACACCTCAGATGTCTTCGAGCAGAGGGTAGGGAAGGGCAAGCAGTTGCAGGGTGGGGCCATCGGCGGCACCGGCGCTGAGCCGTCCCGAAACCGCTGCACTGGTCTGCATTGAAACGATCGCGTCCCATCCGCCATGGGGTCGCTCCCCTGCCGCTGCAACGGTGCCGCATGGCTGTTCTGCATCAGTTTCATGAAACACCGGCTGACCGACCTCAAGCGGGGAGGCGCTGTGTACGATAAAGGCCCGCCGCTTTAGCGTGCCCCGGAACTGACTGCGTGCCACCACCTCTTGCCCGGGGTAGCAGCCCTTCTTGAAGTTCACCCCACCCACCGATTCATAGTTGAGCATCTGGGGCACAAAGGCCTCCACCACGGGGTGGCTGAGCATGGTCACACCGCTCACGACCTCCAGCCAGTTCCAGTCGCGCTCGTCGAGCAGGGACCCTGCCGGCATGGTCTGGCTGGCAGGTGCCAGCCACAGCGCACGGGGCGTATCGCCGGCCGGATACAGGCGCACCACTTGCGCACCGTCCGATTCGAACTTGCTCCAGGCCAGTTCTGGCAGCGCCTCAGGCACTGCCGAGCCTGCCAGCCCCCACAACTGGAAGTCGTCGCTGGCATCACTGATTTTGGCCTTGGCGCGCAGAACGAACATGCTCAGCCGCTTGAGCGTGGCCGGCAGCAGGTCGCGGTTGCACACCAGCAGGATCTCGTCATCTGTGAGCTTGAAGCCGATGAAACTCGCCAGCATGCGCCCCTTCGCCGAGCAGAAGGCCGCCAGGCGCGCCTCGCCGAGCCCCAGCAGGGCAAAGTCCTGCGTCAGTTGACCGTGTAGAAACGGGGAGGCATCAGCGCCCATCACCCGGATCACCCCCAGGCGGCTTAACCGCGCCACCCCGTGCATGGGCACTGCATCAAGGGAATTCTGAACAGAGGAAGTCATAGGGGTTTCGCTCATGCTGGATCGGAGAATGTGGTTGGAAGGGCTCCCCGAAGGCCTCGATTATCATCGTCCTCCCATGTATTCAATGATCCCAGCGCATTTACCCTCGCCGAAGTCGAGCCACTGATCCGTATGTTCAAACGCTTGTTTTCGATCACCTTGCTGTTGGGCGTTTTGGGCTATGTCGCGATCATCTGGTGGTTGCAAAGACCTTTGGACATGGTGGCCACCGTCACGGACGGTGCCCCGCTTGAAGTCACGATCGCTCCTGGGTCCTCTGCGCAGTCCGTCGCAGAAGCCCTTTCCGGGGCGGGTGTCAAGCTTCCGCCCGTCATGCTTTACGCCTGGTTTCGCGCTTCGGGACAGGCACGCAGCATCAAGGCTGGAAGCTACGAATTCCCTCCAGGCACCACACCCACAACACTGCTGGACAAGCTGGTGCGTGGCGAACAGGCCTTGCGCAGCGTGACCTTGATCGAAGGCTGGAACATTCGGCAGGTGCTCCAGGCAGTGCGTTCTTCACCTGATCTCACGCCCGATCTGGAAGGTTTGTCGTATGAAGAAATCATGACCCTGATCGGCTATCCAGGCGTACATCCGGAGGGACGGTTTTTCCCGGACACCTACCGTGTGGTCAAACGCGCTCCTGCATCGAGCGTGCTGCGCGCAGCGGCGCAGGCAATGGATCAGCGGCTTGCGGACGTTTGGGCTCAACGCCTTCCCAACACGCCCCTGCGGTCGCCTGAAGAAGCCCTGATACTTGCCAGCATCATCGAGAAAGAAACCGGACTCGAGAGCGATCGTGGTCGCGTGGGTGGCGTATTCACCAATCGGCTGCGCATCGGCATGAGGCTGCAGACGGACCCCACCGTGATCTACGGGCTGGGTGAGACTTTTGAGGGCAATCTGCGCCGAGTGCATTTGCAGACAGACACGCCTTACAACACTTACACCCGTGCAGGCCTCCCTCCCACGCCCATCGCCATTCCCGGGCGCGCGTCGCTGATGGCAGCGGTGCGACCCGAAAGCACCACTTCGATGTACTTCGTGGCCCGGGGTGATGGCTCCAGCCAGTTCAGCGCCACGCTGGAAGAACACAACGCCGCCGTGCGCCGCTACATACTGGGGCGCTGACCGCCTCTCCGAATCCCTACCCCCGATGTCAACCACCGGATTGTTTGTCAGTTTTGAAGGCATCGACGGAGCCGGCAAATCCACGCACATTGCCGACCTCGCCGCTGCGTTTGAGGCCCAGGGCCGCAAGGTCACGCTCACCCGTGAACCCGGCGGTACCCCCCTGGCTGAAAAGCTTCGTGTGCTTGTGCTCAACGACGCCATGGATCCGCTGTGTGAAGCGCTGCTGATGTTCGCAGCACGGCGAGACCATCTGCTCCAGGTGATCGAGCCTGCGCTGGCCCGGGGTGATGTGGTCTTGTGCGACCGCTTTACCGATGCCACCTTCGCATACCAGGGGTACGGTCGTGGTTTTGATCTGGCCGTACTGAGTCAGCTGGAGCAGTGGGTTCAACGTCTCCCAGATGACCCCGGGCGATTGCGTCAGCCTGATCTCACGGTCTGGTTTGACCTCTCTGCCCAGGTGGCCGCCGAACGCCTGGCCTCTGCCCGTGTACCCGACCGCTTTGAGTCACAGCCCGTGGCCTTCTTCAGCCAGGTGGCGCAAGGTTATGCGCTGCGTATGCAGGCCAGCCCGGCGCGCTTCGCACGCATTCACGCCGACCAGGCAAAGACAGCTGTCTGGCGCGATGTGCGACAGGTGTTCACCGACAAGGGTTGGCTACCGCCCGAGGCGGCTGTGTGAGCAACACGGCTGCTGGTTTCGAGGCCCCGACCCTTGCGCCCTGGCTGCAGCGGCAGCTAGAAGCGCTGCTTTCGCAACGGGGCCACGCGCTATTGCTGGCCGGTCCGTCCGGTCTTGGTCAGTACGAACTTGCACTGGCCCTTGCACGGGCCTGGCTTTGCGAACAGCCCAGCCCTCAAGGTGCTTGCGGTCAATGCAGCAGCTGTCATGCGATCGACGTGCGAACCCATGCCGATCTGCGCGTGCTGATGCCCGAAACCCTCAGCCTGGATCTGGGATGGCCACTTGACGAAAGCGCGCAAAAAGAAATCGACGACAAAAAGCGCAAACCCAGCAAATGGATCCGCGTGGATGCGGCGCGCGATGCGGTGACCTTCACCCAGCTCACCCGATCCCGGGGCGCGGCTCAGGTGATCCTGATCTACCCGGCCGAGCGCATGAACAACGAGTCGGCCAACACGCTGCTCAAGACACTGGAAGAACCGCTGGGCGAGGTGCGCTTTGTGCTGGCAACTGAAGCCTCCCATCAGTTGCTACCCACCATTCGAAGCCGTTGTCAGACCCACGTCATGGTCTGGCCTGGTGAACAAGAAGCGCTGGATTGGCTACGGGACGTGGCCGGCAATCTCACGGGAAAAACGGTGGTCCCAGAGCTGGCTAAAACATGGTTGCGGGCGGCAGGCGGGCGCCCGGCGGATGCGTTGCACTGGGCATCGGCAGGTCTTCACGCGCAGGCCTGGGCTCAGTTGCCTCAGGCTCTGGCCCGAGGGGACTGGTCCGCCATGGCCGACTGGCCGCCAGCCCGCCAGCTGGATGTGCTTCAGAAGCTGTGTCACGACCTCATGGCCCACCGTGCGCATGCGCCTACCCGCTTTTTCCCAGCCGAGCATTTGCCAGCGGTCCCTCGCTGGTTCATGTTGTCCGCCTGGTCGCGCGAGCTCTCCACGGCGGCTCGTTCGGTGGAGCATCCCTACAATGCCGGTCTGATGCAGCAAGCCTGGGCTGCGCGTACCCGACAGGTCCTGACTGCTGCGGTCGAACCGAAAGCAGGCTGAGCCCACAGGTGGAACTGGCTCGCAAGTCCGTCCAACGCCAAGGCAAAGATAAAGAATGCAGCGTTCTGCAGCATCAGTTGCTGGTCAAATGGCTCAGGTTTGCCGCTAAACTCCGACTCCATGAGCACAACGTCGCCTCCGTCAGCTGCCGCTCGCCCCAGCGTGATTCAGCTCTCCATCAAGGAGAAGGCTGCCCTGTACGCTGCCTACATCCCCTTGTTTGCCGATGGCGGCATCTTCATTCCGTCGTCTCGGGATTACCGGCTGGGTGATGACGTTTACGTGTTGCTCAGTCTGCCGGATGACCCTCAGCGGTATCCGGTGGCAGGCAAAGTCGCGTGGGTCACGCCTGCGAAAGCGCAGGGGGGACGCACCCAGGGCGTGGGTATCCGTTTTCCTGCCGATGAAAAATCGCGTCTGCTCAAGTTGAAGATCGAAGAAATCCTCGGCGCCAGTCTGGGTTCCGAGCGTCCCACGCAAACCATCTGATTCCGAGCCGCCCGGTTCGGTGCCTGCTCGCCGACTGGACGCAGGTGTTGGCAATTCCCGTTTGGGCTGCGCATGTTTACCGACTCCCATTGTCATTTGAGCTTTCCCGAGCTGCACCAACAGCTGCCATCCATCCTCGCCGCGATGGCAGAGGCCGGTGTCGACCGCGCGTTGTGCATCTGCACGACGCTGGAAGAGTTTGAAAACGTTCATGGCCTTGCCCGTGACAACGCCAACCTCTGGTGCACGGTAGGCGTGCACCCGGACAACGAGGGCGTGCAAGAACCTTCGCTGGACGATTTGCTTACACGAGCGAGGCGCCCTCGTGTGGTGGGTATCGGTGAAACCGGTCTTGACTACTACCGCCTGGGGGAGCGCACGGTGGCTGACATGGAATGGCAGCGGGAGCGCTATCTGACCCATATCAGGGCGGGTCGTGAAGTGAACCTGCCACTCGTGATCCACACCCGCAGCGCATCGGACGACACGCTGGACATCCTGCGAGACAACGGCGGTTTTCAAAGTGGCGGCGGAGCGGAAATCGGGCAAGCAAGGTCCAGAGGTGTCTTTCACTGCTTCACCGAGACTGCAGAGGTCGCGCGGGCCGCTCTCGACATGGACTTCTACATATCCTTCTCGGGCATCATCACGTTTCGAAACGCTGCCGACCTGCGCGAAGTGGTTCGTTTTGTACCCATGGAGCGCATACTCATCGAAACCGACAGCCCTTATCTGGCGCCCGTTCCGCACCGGGGAAAAACCAACTCCCCAGCGTATGTGCCACACGTAGCCAAACAAGTGGCCGAGATCAAGGGCCTGAGTCTGGAACAGGTGGCGACCACCACCAGCCAAAATTTCGAGCGACTTTTTTCTCGTGTCACGGAGTAAAAATGTTCACAAATTGCCTTAGGTTCATCCGAAAGACATTTGTTTTCACTGGGTTATTTTTCCTTTCTCTTTGTGCGTTCGCCAGTTCATATGAGGCCTTTTTTGAGGCCGTTCAAAATGACAACGAGTCGGCGGTCATCGGCCTGACCCTTCGCCAGTTCGATCTCAACACCCTCAATCCCGATGGCGAACACGCTCTGGTGATCGCCATTCGATCTGGCTCGGTGAAGGTTGCCAACTTCCTGCTGGATCAGAAAGCCGTCAAAGTCGAGGTGCGAAACCGTCATGGCGAAAGTCCGCTCATGATGGCTGCACTCAAAGGTCAGCTGGCCCTGGCAAAGCGATTGATCGAACGCAAAGCTGAGGTCAACAAGCCGGGATGGACACCGCTGCACTACGCGGCCACCAACGCCGATCCGGTGAGTGTGGAGATGACACGGTTGATGCTGGAGCACCACGCATTTATTGACGCCGTCTCGCCCAACCGGACCACGCCCTTGATGATGGCGGCTCATTACGGGCATCCAGATGTGGTCAAGCTGTTGCTGGAAGAGGGGGCCGATGCGACCGCAAGAAATGAAAAAGGGCTTACCGCCATCGACTTCGCGCGCGGCGCAAATCGACCCGCTGTCGTCAATATCATCGCCTCGCGTCAGCGCAATCAGCAGCCGCGCGGCACGTGGTAGCGCTCAGGAGCGTCAACCTGCGGGTAGTTACTACGTGCAACTACTTAAAGACGAGAGCAGCTTTTGCGCGTTCAATCACTGGGTTCGCCCGGGGTGAGGGCAAATTGTGCAGTTCGGCCAACTTCTGACGTGCTTCGTCAGGGTTGAGCGCTCAATGGAGACAGAATGAAAAGCAAAGACATGCAGGATCTGGTCGGTGGTGTGGCCGTCACCGCCCTGGGGCTGTTCGCAGCAATCTACGCCCAGAGATACGAATTCGGAGATCTCAATCGAATGGGCCCGGGCTACTTCCCCGTGGCTCTCGGTGTGGTGCTCACTGTGCTGGGCCTGTTGATTGCGATTCCGGCTTTCCTGCGCAACGGCGAGAAGATCCACGTCGAGTGGAAAACCTTCCTGCTTGTGCTGAGCAGCATCGTGGTTTTTGCGCTCACATTGAAGGTGATTGGCCTGATCCTGGCCACTGTGCTGGCTGTGATCGTTTCTTCGCTGGCCGATCATGAGACGCGATGGAAGGGGCGCATCATCCTGGCCATCGGCGTGGCAGCCATCACGTACCTCGTGTTTGGTTTTGGTCTTGGCATGGTGCTGCCGGCTTGGCCCTGGAGCGTCTGACTCCATCACCGTTAAATACAAAAAAAGAGAGACATTCAGATGGACATCATCAACGGTTTGTTGCTTGGCCTGGACTCGGCCCTGCAGCCGGTCACGCTGCTCTATTGCTTTATTGGCGTTTTTCTTGGCACCTTGATCGGGGTATTGCCTGGTATCGGGGCGTTGGCAACGATTTCGCTGCTGCTGCCTATCACGTACCACATCCCACCCACGGCCGCTATCGTCATGCTGGCGGGCGTTTACTACGGCGCCCAGTACGGTGGTTCCACCGCTTCGATTCTCCTGAATCTGCCTGGTACGCCTTCGTCTGCCGTGGCCTGTCTCGACGGCTACCCCATGGCCAAACAGGGCAGGGCAGGCGTGGCCTTGTTCATGACGACCATTGCCTCGTTCGTCGGTTCGATGCTGGGTATTCTGGCGCTGATTCTGTTTGCGCCCGCGATTGCGGAACTTGGCTTGAAGTTCGGGCCGGCAGAGTACTTCGCCATGATGTTGCTGGGGTTGATCGCAGCCTCCACACTGGCCTCAGGTTCGCCAGCCAAGGGACTGGCCATGGTGGTGATGGGCCTTTTGCTGGGTACGGTTGGGACCGACGTGAACTCGGGTGTGGCCCGGTTCGACTTTGGGGTGCCCGAGCTCATGGACGGCATCAATCTGGTGGCGCTGGCCATGGGCGTGTTTGGTGTGTCGGAAGTGATTGCCGGCATCAACCAGACACGAGAAACCGAGGTCAAGGAAAAGATCAACTTCAAGACCATGACACCCACACGGAAGGACGTGAAGGACTCCGTCATGCCCATGCTGCGCGGCACCGCCATTGGCAGCTTCTTCGGCGCTTTGCCTGGAACTGGCGCATCCATCGCCTCCTTCTTCTCATACGCGGTGGAGAAGAAGGTTGCCAAAGACCCCAGCCGCTTTGGCAAGGGTGCCATTGAGGGTGTGACCGCGCCAGAAGCAGCGAATAACGCCGCGGCACAAACGGCGTTTGTGCCTACACTTTCATTGGGTATTCCTGGCGATGCAGTGATGGCGTTGATGTTGGGGGCCCTGATCATTCACGGCATTCAACCGGGTCCCTTGCTCATGACCCAGCAGCCTGAGCTGTTCTGGGGTCTGATCGTGAGCTTCGGCATTGGCAACATCATGCTGATGGTGTTGAATCTGCCTTTGATCGGCTTGTGGGTTGCCATCTTGCGCATACCCTACCGGGTCCTTTTCCCAGCCATTCTGGTGTTCATCAGCCTGGGCGTTTACAGCGTGAACAACAACACCTTCGATGTGTTGATGGTGGCGGGCATCGGCGCGGTCGGTTATGCCATGGCTGTGACAAAGTTTGAAGCAGCACCGCTGTTGTTGGGTTTCGTGCTCGGCCCGCTGATGGAGGAAAACCTGCGGCGTGCGTTGTTGCTGTCGCGTGGCGACATGATGACCTTCCTGGAGCGGCCCATCAGCGCGAGCTTGCTGGCTTTTGGTGCTGCGCTCATGATCTGGACCATCTGGGGTTCGCTCAAACGCACCATGCGTGCGCGGGAACACCGGCGAGATTTTCCAGAAGAGCACACCTGATTGGCCCGAGTATCTGTCGGGTGTACATTGAGATTCAGCGGGGCCGTCGGCCCCGCTTTTTCGTGGCTTTTGTTTGAAAGAATGGTTGATGGACACCCCTCCGATGCGAATCCATTGACATAGTCCAACGCGCAGTCGATGGGCCTGCTTGCAGCGCGCTCATCCATCTGGTTGGTTGCACCGGTGTGAAGGCGTTCAACTGGTGAACGTCTTGTGCCAAGCGGGCTTGATGGTTGCAGGCTTGTTCTGCGGGCGGTGGCTTGATATTCCACGATGTATATTATGTTAAGTTATGAAGTGGCAACCCATGATCGATTGATCGGCCCTACTCTTGCTTCATGAGGTTCCCCCAACCTCTCCGGGGAAACACCACCACGCCGCACAAAGAAAGTGAATCCCCCACACCTACAATTCACTTCTCCTTCAGGCGCCACATCCTGATGCACCCCATTTAGCTACACCAAGGAAATCAATGAAAACAAAGTTTCTTCCTCTGTGCCTCATCGCCTCAGCCGTTTTGGTCGGCTGCGGCAAAACCGAAGCTCCAGTAGGCGCAACACAGGCACCAGCGGCTGCACCTGCCGCAGCGCCAGCTGCTCTTGCCGAGCTGAGGGTGGCCATTGATCCCACCTACGAGCCCTTCACCTTCAAGACCTCCGACGGCAAGCCCACCGGATTCGACGTGGACATCGCGGAGGCCCTTTGCGCAGAGATCAAGCGGCAATGCGTCTATGTGGAACAGGTCTGGGACAGCATGATCCCGGGTTTGCAGGCAAAGAAGTACGACGTAATCATCAGCTCGATGTCGATCACCGAAGAGCGCCAGAAGGTGGTTGACTTTACGGACAAGTACTACAACACGCCCAGCCGCATTGTGGTCAAGGCCGATACGCCGTTTACCGACCTGGTCTCATTGAAGGACAAAAAGATCGGTGTTCTCAAGGGCAGCACCCAGGAGAAATACGCCATGGGCGAACTCAGGCCCGTGGGTGTTTCTGTTGTGCCCTACGAGGCACAGGATCAGGTCTATCTCGACATCAAGTCGGGGCGCCTGGACGGGACGGTGGCTGATTCGGTGGAAGTCACGGGTGGTTTCCTGAGCAAGCCTGAAGGTGCCGGTTATGGCTTTGTCGGGCCCGTTCTCAACGACGTCAAGTATTACGGTATCGGCGTGGGTGTCGCCATGCGCCAAGGCGAAACGCAGCTCAAGGATGAGCTCAACGCCGCCATCAAGGCCATTCGTGACAATGGGACTTACGACACAGTGAGCAAGAAATACTTCGACTTCGACGTCTACGGTGACTGATCCCTGAAAAACTTTGTCCGGCTATTTCATTTCCATCCTCCAGGGCGCCCTCCTCACCGTGGGGGTGTCACTGGCGGCACTGGTCTTGGCTGTGTTGCTGGGTTTGCTGGGTGCGGCAGCCAAGCTTTCGGGTCGTCCCCTGATGGTGGGCCTGGCCACGGTGTACACCACTGTGGTGCGCGGGGTGCCGGAGCTTGTGCTGATGCTGCTGATTTTCTATGGTGGCACCATTGGAATGAACAACCTGCTGGAGCTGGCCGGAAGCAAATCCACGTTCGACATCAATCCGTTCCTCGCCGGGGTGCTGACCATCGGCTTCATCTATGGCGCTTACATGACCGAAACGTTTCGGGGCGCCATTCTTGCCATTCCCAAAGGTCAGATGGAGGCCGCGTGGGCGTTCGGCATGGGGCCAGTCAGGACATTCCTGCGCATCACGGCTCCCCAAATGGTGCGCTATGCACTGCCTGGATTCACCAACAACTGGCTTGTTTTGATCAAGGCCACGGCGCTCATCAGCCTCATTGGCCTGCATGAAATGACCTACCTGGCCAAACAGGCCAGCGCGGCCACCCGCGAACCGTTCACGTTTTTTCTGTTTGCGGCGGCCCTCTTTCTGGTCTACACCTCCGTCTCGCTCTGGGCCTTGCGTTGGCTGGAGCGGCGATACAGCATCGGTGTGCGCCGTGCGGCCACCTGAGAGGCAGATCCGATGAGGTGGAGCGTCATCTTCGAACCTGCCACCTTGGCGCTCTACGCTGAAGGGGTGGTCACGACGGCCACGCTGCTGCTGTCGTCACTTGCCGTGGGGGGGCTGATGGCGCTGGTGTTTGCGCTGGCGCTGACCAGTCCCATCGCGCCGTTGCGCTGGCTGGTTGGTGCCTACACCTATGTGATCCGGGGCACACCGCTGCTGATTCAGGTCTACCTCATCTACTACGGCATTGCCCAGCTCGAATGGGTTCAGTTGCGCTGGAACGACGTGTGGCCATGGACGCACTTCAAGGAACCCTTTTTCTGCGCCCTGCTCGCCTTCAGCCTGAATACCGCCGCCTACACGGCCGAAATGCTGGCGGGCGCAATCCGCGACACCCATGCCGGCGAAGTGGAAGCGGCGCAGGCCATGGGCATGAGCCGGTGGCAAACCATGCGGCGAGTCATCATGCCGAGCGCCATGCGCCGTACCTTGCCCGCCTACAGCAACGAGGTCGTGATGATGCTGCACAGCACCAGTCTGGCCAGCACTGTGCCGGCCATGCTGGACATTACGGCGGCTGCCAGCCGGATTTACTCTGACTACTATTTGCCGTTCGAAGCCTATCTGTTTGCCGCTGCGATCTATCTGCTCATCACATTTGCGCTGGTAGGGTTGTTCCGTTTGACTGAACGTCGCTTTCTCGCTCATCTGGCTCCCCGCTCGCACTGACGATCAAACATTCCCGCGCATGAAACGCATTGAACACCCCTTGTTGGCTCAGAGTCTGGGCAGTCAGAAGAGCCTGGTCTGCTTCCAGTTCGGCGAGCCCGATGCGCGACCCAAGGCCTATATACAGGCCAGCCTCCACGCCGAGGAGCTTCCTGGCATGCTCGTCGCACACCATCTGAGAACACGCCTGCAGCGGGCGCAAGACGACGGGCGCCTCCAGGGTCAGGTGGTGCTGGTGCCAGCTGCCAACCCCATTGGTCTGGCGCAACGGGTTGACCATCACGCGCAAGGACGATTTGAGTTTGGCACCTCCGAGAACTTCAACAGGCATTACCCCGACCTTGCCGAGGCCGTCTGGCCTGGGATAAAGACGCGAATGGGGTCAGATGCAGCCGCCAACATCGCCGAGGTGCGAGCGGCCATGGGAGCCTGGCTCGAACAATGGCAGCCCTCCACCGAG
The DNA here is from genome assembly GCF_030651625.1 of Hydrogenophaga sp. Lineage (GTDB taxonomy): Bacteria > Pseudomonadota > Gammaproteobacteria > Burkholderiales > Burkholderiaceae_C > Hydrogenophaga. The sequence continues at coordinate 306,393 of NZ_JAUSCF010000031.1, forward strand.
CTGGAAAGCTTGCGCCGGCGTTTGATGCTGCTGTCGCATGACGCCGATCTGGTTCTTGACCTGCACTGCGACTGCGAGTCGGTCTTGCACATGTATTGCGAAGACACGTGCTGGCCAGCACTGGAGCCGCTTGCGCGGCTTCTGGATTGCCGAGCCGTGCTGCTGGCGAGGGATTCTGGCGGTGGGCCTTTTGATGAACGGCTATCCGGCGTCTGGTGGCAACTTCATGATCGCCTGACCGCGGCGGGTCTGGACGTTCCGTTGCCGCAGGCTTGCGCCAGCACCACGGTGGAGTTGCGCGGAGAAGGCGAGGTATCGCACTCGCTTGCGTTGAATGATTCACAGGCCATCATGGCTTTCATGGAGCACGCGGGTGTCATTGGCTCCGGTGCCGGAGAAGCACCGGCATTGCCCACCCTGGCCTGTCTGGCCACTCCTCTGGCGGGCTCGCAGACGCTCCGATCAAGCCGACCAGGCGTGCTCGTCTACTTGGCACATCCGGGAGACACAGTCGTGGAAGGACAGGTGATCGCTGAGGTCATCGACCCCACCACGGCAGACCAGTCCAGCGTGCATGAGGTCAAGGCCGGAGTGGCCGGGATCCTCTATGCCGTGATCAGGCAGCGTTACGTGATGGCGGGCGACGAAATTGGCAAGATCGCTGGTGCGCGCCCGTTTCGAACAGGTGATCTGCTGGGCGCCTGATGGTCCCACCACTTCCAGACAAAACAAGAACGACCATGCATTCCGACACCGAATCTGCCAGTATCCCGTCAGCCTGTCTGTTGAAGGTGGAAGGCATCCACAAGCGCTTTGGCAGCAACGAAGTACTCAAGGGCGTGTCGTTGGAGGCCAAAGCGGGCGACGTGATCAGCCTGATCGGCAGCTCGGGGTCTGGCAAGAGCACGCTCTTGCGTTGCATCAACCTGCTTGAGAAGCCCAATGAGGGGCGAATCGTCCTGTCTGGCGAAGAACTGCAACTCAGGGTCGACAGAAATGGCGAGTTGCAGGCGGTGCAAGCGGCCCAGCTCCAACGCCTGCGGACCAAGCTGGCCATGGTGTTTCAGCATTTCAACCTGTGGGCGCACATGACGGTGCTGCAGAACATCATCGAGGCACCGGTGCACGTGCTGGGGGTGCCTCGCGATCAGGCAGTGAACATCGCGCGCCGCTACCTGGAGCGCGTGGGTCTTCGCGAAGTGGAAGACCGCTATCCGTCTCACCTCAGTGGCGGGCAGCAGCAACGGGTGGCGATCGCCCGCGCGCTGGCGGTTGAACCTGCTGTCATGCTGTTCGACGAACCCACCAGCGCGCTGGATCCGGAACTGGTGGGCGAGGTGCTTCGCGTGATGAAGCTGCTCGCCGAAGAAGGCCGCACCATGTTGGTGGTCACCCACGAAATGGGCTTTGCGCGTGAGGTCTCCAACCACCTGATCTTTCTGCACAAGGGCTGCATTGAAGAAGAGGGAGTCCCTGCAGAAGTCTTGGCACGTCCGAAGAGCGAACGGTTGACCCAGTTCCTTTCGGGCAACCTCAAGTAAGTTCGCTGCTGCAATTCAAGAGCACGAAAAGAGGGTCGTTTCCCCGGTTGTTGTACCGCTTCCGTTCGTTCGAATGTCAGACCATATGGGCAGCCCAGAAGGGCGTGTCATTCCCATTTGAAAAGGATCTGCCATGAGCAACGTCGAAGGATTCGGCTCCAAAACCGCAAGCCAGTGGTCCCCTGCCCTGGCGTCGCTCGGGTCCACCCTGACGACCTATCTGCAAGACAAGATGCTGAAGAAGATCGACACCGACAAGAGCGGCACGGTCGGACAAAGTGAGTTTCAGGCAGCCATGGAACAACTCACCACCAAACTGGGCGTGAGCATGGGAGAAGACCACAGCGAAATGTTCGCCGGCCTTGATGCCAATGGCGATGGTGAACTGTCCAGCAGTGAGCTGGGTGAGATGATTCGCGCGGCCTTCTCCGCGCCCGCAAACACGCAGGACTTTCTCGCCGCACGCGGGGCCGAAAACAAGCCCAACGCCGGGTTTGACGCACTCGATGTCGATGGCGATGGCGTTCTCTCGCGGGCAGAATTCACTGGCCAGGGCGGCACATTGGGCGCCGCTGGCCTGTCTGATGGAGCCGTTTCGATGGTCACCACCACGATCACCAGCGTCACCACTGCGCAATACGCGCCCTCAGCCGGATCACCAGCGACGTCTACCCAACAAGCAACCGCCTCAGCGAACGATCCTTTGAAGGCGCTCATGGCCGGCCTGGGCGCCAACAGGGATGGTCAAATCGGCAGCAGCGAGGTGGATCAATTCATTGCGCAGCTGGCCAGCCAGATGCAACTGGCGCTCAGCCAGCTTCGCGATAACTCGTCCAACAGGACTCCGGGCGGCGGATCCAGCACGATCGCCTGAGCAGGCTCACCCCACTCAGAGCGGCCCGCCTCGACCCAGGACCATCTGGCCGTCGACCAGCTTGAAGGTCACATTCGGCCCGCTGAAATCGGTGAATGGTGCGCCGAGCGCAATTTCCCCATCGCTGTGTAGCAGGCACTCCTGGCGCCGGAGTGAAATGGGGTTGTCGGCCCCGGTGAAGCGAACCCAGGTCCCATAGCTGCTGATGTCTTCGAGCACATAGTTACCCGATCGGATGTCGATGCTGGCATGCAGCCGTGACACCCGAGGATCATTGACCACAAAATCCGCTTCAGGTACGCGACCGATTTTCACCGGCAGGTCCGTCAGGCTGAACGACTGACTGGTGTCGAGCCAACCCAGCTCGATGCCTCCATAAACCGATTCTGTGGACGTATTCAGGGCATGCAGATCAGCGGGGAGCGTGAGGAACTCCGAGAGCATTTCGGACTGCCATTCGATACGAAACACTTCACAGGGCTCCGCCCTGCCCTTGATTCGCATTGGACCCAGACTGCGACTACGCACACCGTGGCGCACACCCAGTTTGCGAATCACAGTGTCGGTGGCGAGAATCTGTTCAGGCCCCGCCAGGTCGCTCAACCTCGATGCAACGTTGACCGCATCACCAAAACAGTCGCCGTCCACCTGGACAACCTGACCACGCGCCATGCCGATCTGCATCATGAGCTTGAGCCGGCTGGGCCATTGTGCGACGCGCTGTGCATGCTCCTGATGAATCTGGATCATGGTCTCGACAGCCATCCGGTTGTTGGCGAACGAGAGCAACACGCCATCGCCCAACATCTTCACCACCTTGCCGCCATTGTCGATGCCCACCGAGCCGATCCATTGAGTGAGCTTGGTCACGGCCTGGGTGGCGCGTTCGTTGCCCAGCGTTTCAAACACCGATACGCTGCCGGTCAAGTCAACAAATGCGATGGTCAGTTCTGCCATGTGAGAATTTTTGTGTGAATTAAATCACACTGAAAAAAAGGTGCCGGAGCATTCACGCAGCCAAGGACTTGGGGGATGGTCTCAGGAATTGCAGGAAGTACACAAGCGCACTGAGCACCCAAGGCTGACTTATAAGGTTCTAAAAAAACGCGTCTCTCACCTCGTGAATGCAATACCAATCAATGGCTTTTGCGAAGTGACGCCAGCAGGCTGGTTAAATAATTCTTACAAATGCTAAGGCGAAACCGAGACAGATGTGCTAAACGCATGATTCATTTGTTGTTTTTTTGGTTTCACTGTCTGAAAGGAGATTGCACAAAGTCGTTCGAAGAGAGTATCTTCCGTAACACAAGTACACAGGCCCATTGTCTGCGGGTCGTCGTTGAGGAGTTCAAACATGCGTTGGTTTAAACCTGGATTGCGGCACAGCATTTCTGCGTTCCTGGGCACCGAGGTTCGACGCGACTCGCCAGAAGCGCTCGAGCCTGTGCGAAAGGCCATGCTGGCTGCGCTGGGCGAAGAAGGCGCAATGATCAACCCCCAGCTCTCTCGCCGTTTGCAGTACATGCCGGACGCCAACGCGTTGTGGTTCGCGCGGTCGGAAATGGTGGCTGTCCTCAGCCGAATACACGGTGAGGCCAAAGCGGTCGATATCGTGCAGGAACTGTCTCCGTCTTTCCGCGGGCTGCTGCCCAGAAGTCTCATGGACTCAGGCAGATTGCGCCGCTGAGCGCACCGCAACGCGCCCCTCCGTCATCTTCACCCCCAAAAAACCAGCGCTTCGCGTTCCTGCACCAGCAGTTCCACCTGGCGTCCTACGGGCAGCACCACCTTCGTTGGCACATGTCCATACGGCAATCCGGTCAACACCGGTGTACGCAGCCGGCTCCTCAACCAGTCCACCACGGTCTGAAGCTTGAAACCCTTGTCATGGGGGCTGGATTGGTAGCGATTGAACGCACCCAGCAACACCGCCTTCTGTTCACCCAGAATACCCGCATGAAGCAGCTGGGTCAGTTGACGCTCAATGCGGTACGGGTGTTCATTCACGTCTTCAAGGAACAGCACCCCGCCTTTGATGCGAGGCAGCCAGGGTGTCCCGACCAGTGAGCACAAGACCGTGAGGTTGCCGCCCCAGATCGTTGCATGGCGGATGTGCAGCGAAGGCCCGCCATCCTTCACGGCGAGGGATGTGGAGGTCATGGCCGTCAGGTCCGACTTGGGCAAGCGCCATCCCGTGCCTTCACCCTGCCCGCACACCAGATCGTCGAAACAGGCCTCCATGATGTCGTCGGGCAGGCCTTCTGTGCCGAAGTCCTCAGCCAGCGCCGGGCCAGCCCACGTTGTCGTACCGGTCTTGGCGAGGACCGCGCACTGAAGTGCTGTGAAATCGCTCATCCCCACGAAATGCGTGCCGGATTCAACCGCTTTGGCGATGGCTTTGAACGGAAGGTCCGGAAGGATTCGGGTGAGGCCATAGCCACCGCGTGAAATGAGCGCAACCTGTGCGCCACTGGCTGCAGCTCGACCGATGGCTGCCAGCCGGGTGACATCGTCGCCTGCAAACCGCATGTGCGAAGAAAGGGCCGCCTCGTCGATTTCCACCTCATGACCAAGGTGCTTCAGACGCGCAACGCCCCGCCGAAAAGCCGCCTTGTCGCGCACGGCACTGGAGGGTGAGTAGATGTAGATATGACTCATGAAGACGGTGTCTCTGACAGAGTGAAGGGTGGCACGATCATCGCCCAAATACCCGGCAAGCTGCTGCAGCGATTCTCTCGCCCTCCTCCGGCACGAAATGCCCCACTTCCGGCAGAAGCACGGGCTCCGGGCATCCCTTGATGAGCTTTTGCAACTGGCGCATGACGGGCTCGCCCAAGACAGGGTCAAGCTGGCCGATGGCCATCATGCTGTGCCCCTGCCATTGGCGCTGCCAGAACTCGCGCGCAAGGCGTGAGACGGCTGCGCCATCGTCGTCAACCTGCTCAGGCACCATCGCAGGAAAAGCGCGCAGGGCAGCACGGTGTCCCCGGTCGGCAAAGGGCGCGTCGTACGCCGCACATTCTTGGGGCGACATGCGAGGGTTGCCGCGTGCGAACAACCGACTCACGCTGAAATCCGGCTGTTTTCTGCACATTTCCCGCCAAGCCACAAAACCATTGCTCAATGGCTGGTCGCCTGTAGCCAGCGTGGTGTTCATGACCAGCAATCCCTGATAGCGATGAGGGGACGCCATGGGCAAAGTCAGCCCCAGAAGGCCACCCCAGTCCTGTACCACCAGCACGACATTGCGCAGATCCATGCGCTCCACCCATTCCAGCAGCGCCTGCCGATGCCAGGCAAATGAATGGGCTCCTTCCTTCTTGGGCTTGTCGCTGCGACCGAACCCGATCAAGTCTGGCGCAACAATGCGATCGCCGTGTGCGAGAAAGACCGGAATCATCTTGCGGTAGAGGTAGCTCCAGGCGGGGTTGCCGTGCAGGCACAGCCAGGTGATGGGCGCATCGCCGGGCCCCTCGTCAAGATAGTGCATGCGCCATCCGTCCAGGGACGGCAAGTCGCTGATGTAGCGAGGTTGCCAGGGGTAGCCGGGAAGCTGTTCGAACCGCGCATCCGATGTTCGAACAGCATCGTCTCGCAGCGGATGAGCCTGTTGCCGGGCTTGCGCCCTGCGGCTCTGGAAGAAGCGCTGCATCAACTCCGCAGACTCTTCAGCAAGCACACCGCCCGCCACACGGGTCCGGTGATTCAGTTGGGGCAATGCGAACAAATCGACCACCGACCCGGCAGCACCGGTTTTGGGTTCACGGGCGCCATACACCACCCGGTCCACGCGGGCATGCAACGCTGCCTGCGCACACATGGCACACGGCTCCAGCGTCACGAAGAGTTCGCAACCTTCGAGCCGGTAGTTGGATTGCATACGGGCGGCTTCACGCAGCACGCGAATCTCGGCATGAGCGGTCGGATCGTGCAAGGTCATCGGGCTGTTGTGCGCTGCAGCCAGCACAGTGGCTGAGCCATCGGCATGGCGGCGAACCAGCACTGCGCCCACCGGGACTTCGCCTGCCTGAACGGCCAGCTGCGCCTGAGCCAAAGCCAGGGTCATCAGACAGGTGTCGTCGTGTTGAGGTGCAGGCGCTTCCGAAACAACTTTCATGACTGGGAGTTTAGGTGAGCACCCGCGCTGGCGGGTTTCAGCTTGTTGCATTGCCAGCTTTGTCCTGCTGGAACTTGTGTTGCTTGGCGCGCACCAAGAAATTGCCTCTTTTTATTCTTCTCCAGGTCACGTCAGCCAAGAACATGAGCACTGTAAGCCGCCGCTGGGAGCTGGACGCCATGCGCGGACTGATGCTGGTGCTGATGACTCTGACGCATTTTCCGACCCGTCTGTCGGATCCTTTTGGTCAACCGTTCGGCTATGTCTCGGCTGCCGAAGGGTTTGTGCTGCTGTCTGCCTATATGGCTGGTCTGGTGTACAGCACCACCGCTCGCCGCAAAGGCGAAGCGCCCATGAAGTCCGCGTTTTTCAATCGGGCGGTCAAGCTGTATGCCTGTCAGCTGGCCCTGCTTCTGTTCGCGTTCACACTGATCGCAGGCATTGCCTTGATCGTTCGTGAGGACGCCGTCACGGGATTGCTGGGCTTCTACCTTGAACGACCGGTGATGGCGATGGTGAGCGCGAGCCTGCTGCTGTACAACCCGGGGCTCCTCGACATTTTGCCCATCTACATTGTGTTCATGCTGCTCAGTCCCATCGTGCTCCTGCATGGCATGGAGCATGGCTGGCGGGGCTTGATGGCGCTGAGCCTGCTGTTGTGGCTGGGCGCCCAGTTCGGACTGGGGCCGGCGCTTTACCAGGCCCTCACAGGATGGTTCGACATGCCCCTGCAATACCGGGACATGGGCGCCTTCGAGACGCTCGCATGGCAATTCCTTTGGGTGCTGGGATTGTGGATGGGGGCATCACACAGTGAGCCCGATGCACCGACGACGCGCTTCCCACGGTGGATGGTTCTGGTGGCCCTGATCTTTGCACTCAGCGCATTCATTTGGCGCCACGCGGTCGGCCAGACCCCCCTGCCTGGTCACGCCGGGATCAATCTGATGTTCGACAAGTGGCATCTGGGGCCCATGCGCTTGATCAATGTGCTGGCCCTGGTGGTGCTGCTGATGCACTTTGCGCCCTGGTTGAAGCGCAGCATCCCGAGGGTGCGGGTGCTTGAAACGCTGGGCATGGCGGCACTGCCCGTTTTCTGTGCGCACCTGGTGGTAGCACTCCTGGCCTTGGCGTTTTTTGGATCTGCGCGTCCGGAACGTCCGTTTGCTGTCGATCTGCTGATTCTCTTCGTTGGTTTCTACGCTCTCCATGCGGTAGCCCGCTTGTCGCTGGCGCGGGATGAACGAAAGGCGGCTCACAAGGTTCACAATCTGCGAGCAATCGCTTCCATTCCGGTCAGCCGGGATCCCGTTTCAGAGGCGCGCTGAAATGACTTTCCGCCACAGGCTGTAGCCATCGGCATTGAGATGAAGCTGGTCACCCGCAAACAGCTCGGCCCTGGGTTGCCCGTTGGCATCGAGCATCTCAGAAAACACATCGATGAACGCCAGTTGCGGCTCTTTCTGGCTGAAGGCCAGGATCAGATCGTTGGCTTCCTGCATGGCGGGCATCATGGAAGCTCGCAATGGACTGGGCTTGATCGAGATAAAGGCGATGCGGCTCTCAGGCAGCGAATTCCTGATCTTTTTGACAAAAGCTTCAAAGCGAGCCAGCACCTGCTGAGGACTTGCACCTTCGGCCAGATCATTTTCGCCGGCATACACCACCACCAGCCGGGGTTTGTAAGGCAAGACCAACTGATCCACCAGCTCGACGCAATCAAGCAACTGAGAGCCGCCAAAACCACGCTTGATCACGTCCGGCAGCTTCTCGAAACTGACCTCCAGGTCACTCCACATACGTATGGATGAGCTTCCCACAAACACCACACCGCCGTGCGCCGGTGCCTTGATGTGATCTGCAGCCGCGAAGGCGTCAAGGCTGGACTGCCAACGGATGTTCGATGGACCTGTGGCAGGGGGGCTCTGCGCTTCATGGCCCTGCGCCCAGACGGCGGGCAACGTGAAGCCAATCAACACCCCGATCAGCAGCGTCGCACGCGCCCATGTGTGGGGGCCGACTGGCTTTAATACGGAAGGCATGGACAGGCTTTGCTCAGGGTATTGGCTTCTGGGGAGCCGGGGTTCATTCACAAGGAACACAGTGTACGAATGCAGACCGGCGCCAGGAACCCCAGCAAAGGCTTCGGCCTTGTAACGGCGCTTCGGCGCGGTCCGAAAGCAACCCCTAGGAGCCTGCGCGGCAGAACGACATCGGCTGCAACGCATGGAGAAAAGTCCCACTTCGCCCCCGTTTTTCCGGCTGTGGCTACGGCCACAGTCCTCAAAATCGGCGCCGAATTGGGCTCTTTTCCCACGCGTTTCGCTT
>NZ_JAUSCF010000035.1 GCF_030651625.1 Hydrogenophaga sp.
GGCGATCGAGCACCGCAACCGGAGCGCTCGAGATGCTTTTGTACGTGAACTGACCGAGCCAGCCAAGGGCTTTCATGACCGCGACATGTACGTTTTTGCGCTTGACCGGCAGGGCGTCTACCGGGCGTTCGGTGGCAAGCCCGAGAAGGTGGGCAGTCGGGTGCAGGACATCGCGGGCGTGGACGGTCAGGCTTTGCTGGAGAACAGTGTGGCGCAAGCGGAAGTGGAGCCAGGCTGGGTGGAGTATGACATTGCCAATCCGGTCACCGGGGCCATTCAGGGCAAGATGTCTTACGTGGTCAAGGTTGACGAGCTCTACGTGGGTTGCGGGGTTTACAAGACTGTGGCTGCACGCACGGGATAAAGACTCCACCCCCGCGCCGCGCTTCGCGCGTCACCCCCTCAAGGGGGCGATACCAGTCGTCCGGCAAAGCCGGCCCGACGGCATCTCTGGAATGAGGCACTTCACTAAGGAGGCATTGGAAACACCCCCGCAACGCTTCGCGTTACCGCCCCAAGGGAGCAATGCCAGTGGCCCGGCAAAGCCGGTTCCACGGCATCTCTGGACTGATTCACCTTCGCTCTCGAAGTGCTGCCTGGCGAACTTGGCTGCACGCGCTCTTTTTTGAATCTGCATCGATCGAACATCATCCCTCCGGTTTCGGTGACCTTCGGGCCGCGATCGGCGTTGAACATGCCGCCTCACCGGTTGACGGACGGTACCTCGGTCTGCATGATGCAGCGCATCGGCAACCAACTGAGGAGAAGAACGTGAACATGAATGCCATGTGGGACTCGCTTCAAAACACATTGGGCAGCCACATTCCCCAGCTGCTGGGAGCCTTGGCCATTCTGGTGATTGGCTGGCTGATTGCGGTGGGCGTGCGAGCGGCCACACGCAAGAGCCTGGGTTTCGTGGGCGTGAACCACCGCTTTGGCAAGCTCACCGGCGCATCGGTGGACATTGAAGGTGCGGTGGCGCTGGGCCTGTTCTGGGTGGTGATCCTGCTGGCGCTGGCGGCGGTCTTCAACTCGCTGAACCTGGCGCAGGTGTCTGGTCCGTTCGCTGCGCTGACCACGCAACTCTTTGAATACGCTCCCCGACTGATCGGCGGACTCATATTGGCATTGGTGGCCTGGCTGGTGGCCAGTGTGGTGCGAGGGGTCACGCAACGCTTGCTCGACAAGACGACGCTGGATGAAAAGCTCAGCGAACACGCCGACATGTCGCCCATGAGCGAGGGCCTGGCCAGTGCGCTGTTCTGGCTGGTCATTCTGCTGTTCGTGCCGGCGGTGCTGGGCGCTCTGGACATGCAAGGCCTGCTTGATCCCCTGCGCGCCATGGTGGGCAAAACGCTGGACATGCTGCCCAACGCAGTGGCCGCCGTCATCATCGGCGGCGTGGGCTGGATCGTGGCCACCGTGCTGCGCAACCTCACAGCCAACCTGACACGCACAGCCGGCATCGACCAGCTTGGGGGCAAGGCGGGGCTGAACGACTCGGTCAAGCTCTCCAGCGTTGTGGGCACGCTGGTTTTTGTGGTGGTCTTTGTGCCCTCTCTGATTGCCGCACTCGATGCATTGAGAATCGAAGCCATCTCCCTGCCCGCCACCCGCATGCTCGCCATGCTGCTCGAGGCGGTGCCTCACATCATTGCGGCGGCACTGATTCTGGTCATCACCTGGATGGTGGCCTCATTCGCCAGCAAGTTGCTCGCAGGCCTGCTGGCGGCGCTGGGCTTTGACACGCTGCCACAACGCGTGGGCATGGCCCATGCTTTTGAGACCACCAGCCCCTCCACCTTCGTGGGCCGTGTGGTGCTGTTTTTTGCGATGCTGTTCGCCACCGTGGAAGCAGCAGGGCAGCTCGGGTTCACCCAGGTCAGCGACATCGTCGCCAATTTCATCGAGTTTGGTGGCCATGTGCTGCTGGGTTCGGCCATCCTGGTGATTGGCTTCTGGCTCGCCAATGTGGCCTACGACGCCATTGACCGCGCCAGCGGTGCCAACACCAAGGGCCTCGCCCGCATTGCGCGGTTTGCCATCCTGGCGCTGGTGATTGCGATGGGTCTGCGCGCCATGGGCATTGCCGACGACATCGTGAACCTGGCCTTTGGCCTCACGCTGGGTGCGGTGGCGGTGGCGGTGGCGCTGTCGTTCGGGCTGGGCGGGCGCGAGGCGGCCGGCAAGCTGATGGATCATTGGCTTTCCAAGCTCCGTCGCGACAATTGAAGCTCGGCGCCTGAGGGCCTTGCACCACCGATCGGCCACTGGCTGATTCACAACCTGACCTTCCGAGACCATGACATCCCTGCACCCCAGCGTGACCCATGAAATGTTGCAACAAGCCCTGACGGACTGGTTCGCGCCCTGGGTGCGATCACTGGGGCTGCAGGTGGTGTCGTTCGACGATGGCGAAGCGACCCTGCGCCTTCCACACAGCGATCAGCTCAGCCGGATCGGCGGCACGGTGTGCGGTCAGGCCCTCATGTCGGCGGCGGACACGGCCATGGTCCTGGCCATCGTCACGCGGCTGGGCAATCAGCGACCCATGACCACCGTGCAGATCAACACCAGCTTCCTGAAGCCCTTGTCCGGCCAGAATGCCCTGGTCACCGCAAGGCTGATCCGCGCGGGGCGCACTCTCGCTTTCGGTGAGATCGACATCTGCAGCGAGACGGATGGGCAGAGCGTCTGCCGGGCCAGCACCACCTACGCGCTGCTCTGAAAAGCCAGCGGCCAGGCTTCTCCCGTAAAATCTCGCCAGTTTTTGTTTCACAGATCCGGAGAAGCCATGTCCAAGCCAGACCACGCAACCCCTCACGACCAGCCCCAGGACGTGGTGGAGTCCATCGTTCCCCTGATGCCGATCGTGCTGCCAGTGGCTGGCGCCGTACTGATGTTTCTGCTGGCCTTTATCGCTATCTTCATGGCCTGAAGCCCCTCACAGAACCAAGAGCCGAAAGCCTTCGCGGGTTTTCGGCTTTTTTGTCTCCTGATTGCGCGAAAACCGTTAAAAGCATTACGTTATGCAGGTTTTGCATGTAACTTGCCGGTAACTGACCGGCCGCTTTCATAAAATCCAGGTAACTGGCCGACACGCGGACCAAAACCCGGGACCACCAACCCGCTTTTTGCCATCTTGCTGCACCGCAAACCGCACCGCAGCCCCAAGCGCCGACCGTCCTTTTCGCACAAGGGACACCATTGCAGCCGTCTCGGGCCCCAGGGCCGCAGACGGCTGCTGGCGTCGCTCGTGCACACCGGTTTACAAACTCTGGAGCTTCCTCGATGAATTCACCCGTGATGCAGGGCCTCGACCTCAACACCCCCCCCTATGTGAAGAACGCGCGCCTGATCGCCTGGGTGGCTGACATGGCCGCCCTGTGCCAGCCTGCGCGTATCCATTGGTGCGACGGCAGCGAGGCCGAATACGACGCGTTTTGCCAGCAGCTGGTGGACGCAGGCACCTTCCGCAAACTCAATGAAGCCAAGCGACCCAACAGCTACCTGGCGTGCTCGGATCCATCCGACGTGGCGCGCGTGGAAGATCGCACCTTCATCTGCTCCGAAAAGCAGGAAGACGCCGGCCCGACCAACAACTGGGTGGCCCCCGCCGACATGCGGGCTACCCTGCGCCCGCTGTTCGAAGGCTGCATGCGCGGCCGCACCATGTACGTGGTGCCGTTCAGCATGGGACCTCTGGGCTCGCACATCGCCCACATTGGCGTCGAGCTGACCGACAGCGCCTACGTGGCAGTGAACCAGCGCCTCATGACCCGCATGGGCAAGGCGGTGTACGACGTGCTCGGCACCGATGGCACTTTCGTGCCCTGCATGCACACCGTGGGCGCCCCCCTGGCTGAAGGGGAAACCGACCAGACTTCGTGGCCGTGCAATCCCACCACCAAGTACATCGTCCACTACCCTGAAACACAGGAAATCTGGAGCTACGGCTCCGGCTACGGCGGCAACGCGCTGCTGGGCAAGAAGTGTCTTGCGCTGCGCATTGCATCCACCATGGGTCGCACGCAGGGGTGGCTGGCCGAGCACATGCTCATCCTGGGCGTGACCAACCCGCAAGGCCGCAAGTACCACGTGGCAGCGGCCTTCCCCAGTGCCTGCGGCAAGACCAATTTTTCGATGCTGGTACCCCCTGCCGCATTTGACGGCTGGAAGGTCACCACCATTGGCGACGACATCGCGTGGATCAAACCGCACGACGACGGCAGGCTGTATGCCATCAACCCCGAGGCGGGCTATTTCGGCGTGGCTCCCGGCACCAACACCCTGTCCAACCCCAACTGCATGGCCAGCCTGGACCGCGACGTGATCTTCACCAACGTGGCACTGACCGATGACGGCGACGTGTGGTGGGAAGGCATGGAGCAGGACACGGGCAAGGTGCCCGCGCACCTGATCGACTGGCAGGGCAAGGACTGGACGCCCGAAATCGCAAGGCAGACCGGCGCCAAGGCCGCGCACCCGAACGCCCGCTTCACTGTGGCCGCGACCAACAACCCGGCACTGGACAGCGCCTGGGACGATCCTGCTGGCGTGCCCATCGATGCCTTCATCTTCGGTGGCCGCCGCTCCACAACGGTGCCGCTGGTGACCGAGGCGCGCACCTGGAAAGAAGGTGTCTACATGGCCGCCACCATGGGTTCGGAAACCACGGCCGCCGCGTTTGGTGCCCAGGGAGTGGTGCGCCGCGATCCGTTCGCGATGCTGCCCTTCTGCGGATACAACATGAGTGACTACTTCCAGCACTGGCTGGACATGGAGCAAACCCTGCTGTCCAAAGGTGCGGCTCTGCCGAAGATCTTCTGCGTCAACTGGTTCCGCAAGAACGAGGCCGGCAAGTTCGTCTGGCCGGGCTTTGGCGAGAACATGCGCGTGCTCAAGTGGATGATCGACCGCATCGAGGGGCAGACCCCCGGCCAGGAAACCATGTTCGGTGTCGCCCCGGACTACAGCGAGATCAACTGGAGCGGACTGGGATTCACGCCCGAGCAGTTCGAAACCGTGACCCACATCGACAGGAGCGCCTGGCTTGAAGAATTCAAGCTGCACGACGCCCTGTTCGAACAACTGGCCCACCGCCTGCCAGCGGCGCTGCTCACCACCCGGGCGGACCTGGAAAAGCGGCTCGCAGCCTGAAGCATTCCCGTCAACTGGGCCTGGACACAGCCGCCTGCGCCTGAGCGCACGCGGCGTGCAAATTCAGAGCCATCGACAAACCCCGCAAGACAACAAAAAAGCCACCGGAACCCGGTGGCTTTTTTGTTGGGACCTGAGCGGCCGTAGGGTTGCTATCAGATGTAGTACAGGTGGATGTTGCGGCTGCGTTGCTCGGTCAGGCGCTCAATGAAACCATTCCAGCCGGTGCGCCCCGCGGTGGCCGGCGCGGCCATTTCGGTGCTCATGCCCAGCGGGGCCAGGGCTTCGCTGAAATCGCAAGCGGCGGTGCGGGATGCCACAGACTCGTTGCTTTCGGCGCGTTCACGCACCACGGCTTGCTGCAGTTCGTGCATCAGACGGGGGTCGCTCTGGGCAATGCTCCAGAGACGGGCGTCTGCGCGGGCCTGGGCAATGGTCTGCGACCAGCCGTCGAGGGACCGTACGGTGCGCAAGGCGACGGAGCGGGCGGTGCCGGCAAACAGCGCCATACCGGCAAACACCACCACCCAGAGCGCCACCCAGGCGAGGAACAGATGACCATCGGCCCAGATGTTGATGAGCCGGTCTGCCAGCACCACCATGGCGGCCACCACGGCGGCCAGCAGCATCGCGGCCAGACCGCGAGCGTTTTCGGTCTGTCTTGTGCTGGCTGCAGCGGTGACAGACGCTTTGGCACGCAAGGGACGAAGGGTCAGGACAGGGTTGGGGGCAGTGGTGCTCATGGCGGTTCCTTGAAATCAAATGTCTTTTGGACAGCGCAATACTAGGGTTAACCCTGAATGTTTGCCAATTTATCTTTGTGATGACTTATATTCACAAGGGTGATTAATGAACGCAGCTTCCGTACACTTGACCTGAACCTGCTTCGGGTGTTTGACGAGGTCATGGCCGAACGCAACCTCACGCGGGCGGCGCACAACCTCTCCATGACGCAGCCGGCGGTCAGCAACGCCTTGCGCCGCCTGCGGGAAGCACTGGGCGACGATCTGGTTAGGCGCTCGGGCTACGGGGTCGAGCCGACACCGACGGCACTGTCGCTGTGGCCCACGGTTCGGGATGCGTTGCACCAGTTGCGCGTGTCGCTGGCGCCGGGCGAATTCGACCCTCGGACCGCATCCAACGCCTTCGTGCTGGCCATGGCCGATGCCACCGCTGCCAAGATCGTGCCCGGTCTGGTGGACATTCTGGAGAATGAGGCACCGGGCGTGAGCCTGCGGATATTGCCCCTGACCACCCGTGATCCGCGGGAACTGCTGGAGTCGGGCGCAGCCGATCTGGTCATCGGACACTTCCCGGGGGTGCTGGCAGAACTGGGCGCCCTGCATCTGAAGGAGAGCACACCCCGCTTCGTTCATCAGCGGCTATACGACGGGGAATACGTGGTGGTGATGCGGCGCGGTCACCCCTTGGCCCAGGGGCCGCTCACGCTGGACGCCTACTGCGCCGCGCGCCATCTTCTGGTGAGCTTTTCAGGTCGTCCTTTTGGGTTTGTGGACGAGGCGCTGGCAGGATTGTCTCGGCAGCGCCGCGTGGTGCTCACAGTCAATCAGTTTTTCACAGCGGGGCGTGTGGTGGCCAATACCGATCTGCTCACGGTCTTGCCTCGGCATTTTGTGGGCGCGACCGGCATGGAGGACGAGCTGGCGCTCTGCGAACTGCCCCTGCCGGTGCCGCCCGTGCATGTCGACAGTCTCTGGCACCGGCAGGCCGAACACCAGAGTGCGCACCGGTGGCTGCGGCTGGCGGTGGAGATGGCATCGGCACGGGGGTTTGCCATTGCGTCGGCACTGGCCGAGCGCCCTGCCACACAATGAACACATGAAACTGCAACTGCTGAGCGACCTCCACCTCGAAGCCAACCGCGAGTTCCAGGCCGAACCGGCCGCAGGCGCGAATCTGCTGGTGCTGGCGGGCGACATTGGCTCCTACCAGGCGCGGCACGATGGAAGCGTCATGGACGAACCTGACTGGGGCTTGCAGCGTTTCTCGCCCCTGCCCCGGTACGCGGGCTGGCCGGTGCCGGTGCTTTTTGTGCCCGGCAATCATGAGTACGACGCACTTGATGTCGATGAAGCACATACCCAGTTGCGGCAGACCTGCGACCGGCTGGGCATAACCTGGCTGGAACGCGAAACGCTTGAGATCGAAGGCGTGCGCTGGATCGGTACCACCCTGTGGAGCGACTTCGACGCGCTGGGCGACCTCAACCTGCAAAGACCCCCTGCTGATGGCTCGCGGGCCAATTCCGGGGGAAAGGCCATGCGCCGCACCAGCGATCCGCTCACCCACCGTCATCAACAACGGGAAAAGGCCTTTCGAGCGGCCAATTTCTACCTGTCCAAAGTGGCCAGCCACCGCCATGGGCGCCTGTTTGACGCCGAAGC
This sequence comes from Hydrogenophaga sp., assembly GCF_030651625.1. Taxonomy (GTDB): domain Bacteria; phylum Pseudomonadota; class Gammaproteobacteria; order Burkholderiales; family Burkholderiaceae_C; genus Hydrogenophaga. The sequence continues at coordinate 7,566 of NZ_JAUSCF010000035.1, forward strand.
CATGCGCGCCCTGGGGCTGGAATGCCAGGACTGGTTGCACGCGGCCCTGCAGCGCCCGTTTGAAGGTCCCACGGTGGTGGTGACCCACTTTGCGCCCACGTTGCACAGCGCAGATCCCCGGTATGGTTTGCGCCCCGGAACAGCGGGATTCTGCAATGGGCTCGACGATTGGCTGTCCCTGGCCGATCTGTGGCTGCACGGCCACCTGCATTGCCCGCAAGACAGGCAGGTGGGGCGCTGCCGCATCGTGGCCAACCCGCTGGGCTATGCCGACAAGGATGAGCAGAAGGGGTTCCAGATGCAGCAGCTCATCGAGGTTCCCCGTATCAGGCGCACCGGCACGGACTTTGCGCCAGCGCAAAGCGCCGGCGCACCAGCCCCCTACACTGGCAGCCATTCCACCTGTTCAGGAGACACACCATGAAGATCTTGCTCGCCGTAGACGGCAGTGGTTTCACCAAAAAGATGCTGGCCTACCTGGCTACGCACGATGAGTGGCTGGGCGCGACCCACAGCTACACCCTGGTCACCGTGCAGACCCCTCTGCCGCCTCGCGCAAGGGCCGCTGTCGGAGCCGAGATCGCCAACGGCTTCTATGCCGACGAGGCCGAAAAGGTCTCTGCCCCGGTGGTCAAGTTTCTCAAACGCCACGGGATCAATGTCGAGGTGGTGCACAAGGTCGGATCGCCCGGCGAAATGATTGCCAAGATCGCCAATGCGGGCAAATTCGACCTGTTGATGATGGGCTCCCACGGCCACGGTGCCTTCGGCAACCTCGTCATGGGTTCGGTGGCGACCAAGGTGCTGGCCCAGTGCAAGGTGCCGGTTCTGCTGGTGAGATAGGCCTCCTGCGCCGCCTGGAGGCCTCCCGCCGAAGTGAGGACGAACCCTTGGACCTGTGGAGTCGGTTCTTGCAATTCCCCGGATGGGAAGCGGCCTGCCTGCTGAGCATCCGGCGTGCCATCGCGCTGCCAGCCGCAACTTTCATCGCACGAGGCGGTTGAAACGCCTCTGGTTGCCGTTGGCTGAAGCCCTCGAGAACGCGCTACCTGGCTTTCAGACCATCAAAACAAGTGGACAGCACCATCTCGATGATCTGTTCGTTGCTGTACTGGCCTGAACCCTTCAGGAAGCCCAGCACAGGGTCGCACGCCCTGGCGTAAAGGGTGTAGAGCACCGCAATCGGTGGCAGTGCAGCGTTGAGGCCGCCACTGGCCTGTGCTGCGGTGATCCAGGCCCCAAGCCGATCGCTCACATCCATCAGCCCGTCCACATAAGCCTTGTTGGTGGTCAGCGCAGCGCGCAGGCTGGAATTTTCGCTGGGCAGCGATGGCATCTCGCCGGCCAGTTGAACCTCCATCGTCCATCGCGCAACCTCGCGCAACAGATCCAGCGGCGCGCGTTTGGTGTCCAGCCCGTCCAGGAATGCCTGTGCGCGCTGCATCACCCGCACCATGGCCGCGGCAGCGAGGTCTTCCTTGCTGGGGAAGTGTTTGTAGAGACTGGCCTTGGCAATGCCGACCTCGGCCGCCACCTCGTCCACGGTCATGGACTCGAAGCCCTTTTCGGCCAGCAGGCGGTTCACCGCAGACACGATGGCGTCTTCCCTGGCCAGGTGCATCTGTTGGCGGAAGCTGCGTTTGGGGGCGGATTCGGAAGGGGACTTGAGGACGGCACTGACCATGACGGACCTTTATGAATTGCAAGGATTGTGCCCGAAATCGACGGCCAGGTCGATAACCCCACCGATAGGTTATGTTACAGACTATTCGGTATCTTTTCATACTTGATGAACTACATTTCAACTCACCAGATGAATTGATTGAGCGAGCTTGCACACAAACAAGCGCCACTGCGTCTGGACCCTGACTCATCCGATCACGCGTTTCCCTGATTCTTCAACCCTGTCTCAAAGGACTTCCCATGAAAAAGACCCTCATTGCTTCCCTGATCGCTTTTGGTGCCCTGTCGGCAGCGCACGCCAAGGACATCGTCGACACCGCTGTGGCAGCGGGCTCGTTCAAGACGCTGGTGGCCGCCGTTCAGGCCGCCGGCCTAGTGGACACGCTCAAGGGCCCAGGCCCGTTCACCGTGTTCGCACCCACCGATGAAGCCTTCGCCAAGATCCCCAAGGCCGATCTGGACGCCTTGCTGGCCAACAAGGACAAGCTGACCGCCGTGCTGACCTACCACGTGGTGCCTGGGAAGGTGATGGCCGCCGACGTGAAAGCCGGACAGGTCAAGACGGTTCAGGGTTCCGAGCTGACCGTGAGCACGATGGGTGGTGTCAAAGTCGACGCGGCCAACGTGGTGGCGACCGACGTGGCGGCCAGCAATGGCGTGATCCACGTCATCGACAGCGTGATCATGCCGAAGTAAACACCGATCCTTGCACAACGAAGCCCCGCACAGCGGGGCTTTTTCATGCGGGCTGGCGCAGGCTCTGGACCGCGGCGGTGCGCAGCGCTGTGCTCAGTTCATCCAGCACGTCGGAATGCAGGTTCCAGCAGTGCCAGTGCAATGCCACGCCCAATGCTCGCTTGGGAGCCACATTGACCAGCTCACCGCTTTCGATCAGTCCTCGCACCGCCAATTCGGGCAGCACGCTCACACCCCATCCCGCCCGAACGGCCCGGATCTGCCCTTCGGACGAGGGCACGAAAAGCTGCTTGAGCACCACCCGCGCCAGTCCGAACGCCCGGGTCACAAACTCGTTCTGGAGGTGGTCCTTGCGGTTGAACGCCACAAAAGGAAAACGGTGGAAGTTGTGGGCGCTCAGGCCGTTGGGCAGGTGCTCGGCCGCAAACCCGGCATTGGCCACGGCAACGTAGTCCATGATGCCCAGCGCGTCCATGCGGCAACCTCGCAAGGCCTGGGCCAGCGTGGTCACACAGCCCAGCACCTGGCCTTCGCGCAGCCACTCGTGCGTGACTTCCTGGTCATCGGTGATGATTTCGATCGGCAAGCCTTCCACCGCCAGGCGGTTGAGAGCGGGCAAGGCCCAGGTGGCGATGCTGTCGGCGTTGATGGCCACAGAAATGCGCTCTTCCTCGCGCCCCCGCCCCGTTGAACTGGGGGCGAGCTCTTTCAGGTCTTTCTCCAGATCGGCCCGCAGCAACCGCATCATCTTGGCGTGCTTGAGCATGAGCTGCCCTGCCGGTGTGGGCTTGAGCGGTCGGCTGCGCACGATCAGCACAGTACCGACCTGCGCCTCCAGCGCCCTCAGGCGCTGCGACACCGCCGACTGGGTGATGGACAGCCGCTGTGCGGCTCGCTCGAAACCGCCCTCCTCGATGATGGCGGCCAGGCATTCGAGGGCATCGGGATCGTAGGTGCTCATGGCGGTTTGGGCAGGGGTCGCTGCGCAAGCGGGCAATCTCACGGCCCGGTATTGGTGACCCCAGGCGACAGCGGTTGCCCTCTCATTTATTAGTGAATCTGATGCCGGGCATTTTAGTTTAATTTCGCTTCACCAAAGAACGCGTTATTTGCATACTCCTGCAGCAGGTATTCCCCCTTCTTTGTTTCAGGAGTTTGTCATGCAGGTCGTCGTTCTGGGCGCAGGCATCATCGGAATCAGCACCGCGTGGCACCTGCTGCAAAGGGGTCACCATGTCACGGTGGTGGATCGTCAGCCCGACGCGGCGCTGGAAACCAGCTTTGCCAATGCGGCGCAAATTTCGGTGAGCTACTGCGAGCCGTGGGCCAACCGCGAAACGCCATTGAAGGCGCTGAAGTGGATGTTTTCTGCCACTTCGCCACTGTTGTTCCGGCCGCAGATCGACCCGGCCCAATGGCGCTGGGGCCTGCAGTTCCTGGGTCAGTGCAACGACGCGGCCTTCGAACGCAACGTGGCACAACTGGTGGCGCTGGGTTCCTACAGTCACGAGGCACTGAAAGCCATCGTGGCTGAAACCGGCATGCAATACCACCGGCTGGAACGCGGCATTGCCCACTACTACACCGACCAGAAGTCGTTCGACGGCGCCGCTGGTGCAGCGGCCGTGATGCAGAAATTCGGCGTGAAACGCCGGGTGATCAACCGCGAGGAACTGCTGAAAATCGAACCGGCACTGAGCGCCTTTGCCGAGCGCATCGTGGGCGGCACCTACACGCCGTCGGATGAATCTGGAGACGCGCGGGTGTTCACCCAGCATCTGGCCACGCTGTGTGCCGAACGGGGTGCACAGATGCTCTACAGCCACGACATCGAGCGCATTGAAGTGGCTGCCGGCGCCGCGCAGCAGGTGCGCGTGCGCGACCGCGCCAGCGGCCTGGCCCGCGTGCTCAAGGCCGACGCCTACGTGGTGGCCTGCGGATCGTACTCTGCGCCGCTGCTGAAGCAGGTGGGCGTGCACGTGCCGATCTATCCCGGCAAAGGCTACAGTGCCACCTTGCCGCTGCTTCGGCCCGATCGCGCGCCGCAGGTCAGCATGATCGACGACCAGCTCAAGATCGCCATGTCGCGCCTGGGCAACGAGTTGCGGGTGGCTGGCACGATCGAGCTGGGCGGGTTCGATCTTTCGCTGGACACGCCGCTGGCGAGAAAGCGCTGCCAGATGCTGGTGCGGCGCATTGAAGAAGTGTTCCCCGGCGTGGCCGACACCCGCACGCCCGAAGAAGGCGGCGACCCGCAATTCTGGACCGGCCTGCGACCCGCGACGCCCACCAACATCCCCTTGATCGGGCGCACGAAGCTGGGCAAACTGTGGGTCAATGCGGGGCATGGCACCTTGGGCTGGACCCATGGCGCGGGCTCGGGCAAGGCGCTGGCCGAGCTCATCTGTGGCGAACAGCCCGCCATGAATTTCCGCTTCCATGGCATGAATGCAACCAGCCAAACACGTATCCCCGCGCCAGGGGTGCTGAACACCGAATCGCCCGCCCGTCCCGCTTGATTCACGCAGGAAGGCCGGTCTTCGCAACATGCGAGGACCGGCCTTTTTGCAACTGCAGCATCCGAAGACTGCAACAAAAGGCGCACCAGACGCCTCTTTTCCACCACCCCAAGGAGACAACATGACCAGCACCCCACTTGACCGGCGCCGATGTGCGCTGCTGCTCGCGGCCCCCGTGCTGTTGGCCCACGCCAGCGCCCAGGCACAGGCGTCCGCCCCCACGATGGACGAGCGCATCAGCTCGGCCGTACAGCCCTATTCGGATGCCGTGGCAGGCGCCATCTTCTATTCGGTACCGGTCGCCGGCACGGACTTCCCGCTGATCGTGGGCTGGCTCATCCTGGCGGCACTGATCTTCACTTTCTATTTCCGTTTCATCCAGATCCGTGGCTTCATGCACGCGATCCAGGTGGTGCGCGGTCGCTACTCCGACCCGAAGATGCAAGGCGAGGTCACACCATTCCAGGCACTCACCACGGCCGTCTCTGGCACCGTGGGTCTGGGCAACATCGCTGGCGTGGCGGTGGCGGTGGGCATTGGCGGTGCCGGTGCCACCTTCTGGATGATCCTGGCCGGCCTGCTGGGCATGGCCTCCAAATTCACCGAAGTCACGCTGGGCGTGAAGTACCGTGATGTGAAGCAGCCCGACGGCATCGTGGCCGGCGGGCCCATGCGCTACCTTTCCAAGGGCATGGCCGAACTGGGTCATCCGGGGCTGGGCAAAGTGCTGGCGGTGTTTTTCGCCGTGTGTTGCGTGGGCGGTGCCATTGGCGGCGGCAACATGTTTCAGGCCAACCAGAGCTTCCAGCAGGTGGTGGGTGTGACCGGAGGCGAGACCAGCATCCTGGCGGGACAGGGCTGGATCTTCGGCCTGATCATGGCGGTGCTGGTGGGTCTGGTGATCATTGGCGGGATTCGCTCGATCGCCAAGGTCACCGAAAAGGTGGTGCCCTTCATGGCCCTGCTGTATCTGACGGCCGGCATGATCGTGCTGATCATCAACGCCGACCAGATCCTCTGGGCCTTCGGTCAGATCATCGGTGGTGCCTTCTCTGCGGAGGGTGTTGCCGGGGGCGTGGTGGGTGCCCTGATTCAGGGCTTCAAGCGTGCGGCGTTCTCCAACGAAGCCGGCATCGGTTCGGCGGCCATCGCCCACTCGGCGGTGCAGACCGACCAGCCGGTGTCGCAAGGTTTTGCCGCCCTGCTGGAGCCCTTCATCGACACCGTGGTGATCTGCACCATGACCGCACTGGTGATCGTGATCACCGGCCACGTGAACGCTGGCGGTGTGACGGCGCTGGCGGGAGATGCGCGCGGCGTGGGGCTCACCTCGGCAGCGTTCGGTAGCGCCATATCGTGGTTTCCGTATGTGCTGGCACTGGCGGTGGTGCTGTTCGCCTTCTCCACCATGATCACCTGGTCCTACTACGGCCTGCAGGCGTGGACCTATCTGCTGGGAGACAGCTTCATGTCGGCGCTCACCTTCAAGCTGATGTTTCTGGCGTTTGTGGTGGTCGGTGCCAGCATGGGCCTGGGCCCGGTGATCGATTTTTCAGACTCCATGATCTTCGCCATGGCGCTGGCCAACATCGTCGGGCTCTATTTCATGATGCCCATTGTCAAACGCGAGCTGAACAAATACTGGGCCGGCATCGAGTCAGGCGCGATTCAGGCCATCCGCTGAGCGCTGCTCACAAACCGGGACAAGCCCGCATGGCGCGGGCTTGTTTTCGGGCGCTCATACCGCTTCGCAGCCAGGTCAGGAACAAATCCCACAAACGCTGTCCAGGGCATGGAGCAGCAAAGCAGACCAACGCCGTTGGCGCATGCCCGCCGTAGGGTATCAGCCCTGCTTGCGAGCCTTCACCTGCAGCACCGGTGCCTCTGGTGGATCGGGCTGGATGCGTTCGCTCATCCAGCGCAGCATGTCGAGCCACATCTGTCGGATCTCGGCCTCAAGCGGCGTGCGAAACGCACTCGGCAATTCGATGGTGACCACCGGCATGCCCTGGTGCACGCCGCCGTAGTTGCCCAGGCTGCCGGGAAAGATGCCGACCTGGTCGAGATAGAGCCGGCCAAGCTTCGGGGGTGGCGTGCCCGGGCCGTCGAAGTCGAGCACACCATAGGGCGCGTGGATGCTGACGATGAGGTGCGGCTGGAAACGGGTCATCTCGTCGTGCAGGAAGCGCGACTCCGGCTCGGACAGTGGAGAGGGTCCGGGCCAACGGCGTGGGTCCTTGCGCGTGCGCTGCTCCCAGTAGACCGTCGCGTCGCGCGCCCAGTTGGGGGTGGGGAAGTTCCGGTTCAGGTCCACGCCGTTGGCGTTCATGCGGCGCGCCGGCCGGCGCAGAAGCCCATCGGGATTGAGGGCCGGCAGGAAGCGCCAGTGGGCATTGGCAGGCGTCTCGATCGCGCGCTGAATCCAGTGCAGTGCGAGCGACGCCGACGACAGCTCATCGCCGTGCATGGCCCCAACCACCAGCACCCTTATCTGTGCATCGGGCGCGATCACATCGCGGTGGTACAAGGTACGCCCCTGCACCGAACGCCCGACCGTGGGGCGCAATTCGGCGGCCTTGCACAAGGGCATGCGCACATTGGGCAAATGGAGCACCCAGTCGGCGCAGGGGCTGCTGGTGGCAATGTCGGCCAGCGGATGGCCAGGTCCCCGCACCGGGCGGTCCATCTCTGCCCAGGCGGGTGTCAATATCGCAAACGACAGCAAGCCCGACACCACACAACGGAGCGGAAAGTGAAGTCGGCGCTGTTCAGACATGCGCCGATTCTATTGACCCCGTCTGAGTGAGTGTGCGTGGTCAGTGCTGCCTGGTCGAACAATCCGCGGGGGCTTCGACAGGCTCAGTCCGAAGGGAAGGGTAGGGCTCGGACAGGGCGGGAGAAAACCAAGCCCGTGGTTTCTGTAGAGGAACAAGCGCTGCGCAAGCCGTGCAGGGACAGGCCCCGCCGGCGTGAAGTGCCTCCAGCCCAAAACACCCAAGGAACCGGCTTCGCCGGTCCAAGGGTGTGCCCCCATCTCCGAGGGGGGTGACGCCGAAGGCGGCGCGGGGGAAATTCTGATCCTGCGGCGCGAGGGGAGCTTATTGCTCCCCGGCCTCGTACAGCGTCTCCCGTCCCATGCGGTCAACGATGAGCTCGGCCGTCCACGGCAGCATGAGGGCGCCGCAGCGGCTGTCGCGGTACAGGCGTTCCAGGGGCAGGTGCTTCAACATGCTCTGGCCACCGCAGGTGCGAATGGCCAGGCGGGCGATGTCGTTGGCGCCTTCCATCACACTGTGATGGGCGGCGTACAGGCGCAGCTTCTGGTCTTTCGTGGGATTTGGCCGGGCTTCGGTGATGGCGCGGGTGAACAGACTCTTCATCGACTCCAGCTGGATGCGCATCTGTGCCACCGCGATCTGCTTGGTGGGGTACTGGCGGCGCTGTACCGGGGGCTCGCCTTCGACCTCGCCGCGCAGATACTTCACCGTGAAGTCGTAGGCGGCGTTCGCCAGACCCAGGTAGGTGGGCGCGAGCGTGAAGAACATGGCGGGCCAGGTCTGCGCGCCCTTGAAGTAGATGCCGCGCGGCATGAGCTGTTCGGCGTCGGTGACGAACACATCCTTGAAGGTGAGGTTGCGGCTGACGGTGCCGCGCATGCCCATGGGGTCCCAGTCGCCGCTGATGCTCAGGCCTTCCGCCGTAGCAGGGACGCTGATGTAGAGCGTGTCGCGCGCGTCCGGGTGATCGTCGCCCTTGTCTTCAGTGCACAGGATGCCGTAGTAGTCGGCCGCACCCGAAAGGCTGGCCCAGATCTTCCGGCCGTTGATGAGCCAGCCGCCATCGACCTTCTTCGCGCTGGTGCCGAACGGTGCACGGCCGGCCGCAGCGGCTGTGCCCTCGCTGAAGGGCTGGGCGTACAGCGCGCCGTCGTTGACGATACGGCCAAAGTGCAACTCACGACGTGCGGCATGTTCCGAACGCTGTTCGTCGGTCATGGGAATCCCGTCGGCCAGCACGCCGGTCCACATGGTGCTGCAGATGTGCATGTTCCAGGTGAGCGCGGTGGCGCCGCAGAAGCGGCCGATCTCGGCGGCCACCATCATGTAGGTGGGGTAGTCGGCACCCAGGCCGCCGTGCGCCGTGGGCACGCAGAGCTTGAGGAAACCGGCTTCGCGCAGGTCGTCGTAGTTGGCAAAGGGAAAGCTGGCTTCGCGGTCCCATTGCGCTGCGCGCGCGGCGAAATTGTCACGGCCCAGGCGATGGGCGGTGGAGAGCAGCTCACGCTGCAGCGGCGTGAACGGCATGTCGCCGACGGCTGGGGTGAAGTCCAGCGTGGAAGTGGCGGAGGGCAAAGGCATGTTCATGGTGTCACCTTCGTGGGCAAAGCATGTGATCAGTGCGCGTCGGCCAGTGGTGGCGGCGCGGGTTCGTTCAGGAAGTCGAGTACCAGCGCATCGAATGCTTCGGGCGCTTCCAGGTTCATCAGGTGGCCGACGCCGTTGATCTGTTCAAAACGTGAGCGGGGAATCGCGTCGGCCATCTGGCCCATCACGGCAGGTGCCGCCACGCGGTCGAACTCGCCGCCAATGAGCAGTGTGGGCACGCGGATGTCCGCCAGGGCGCGTTGGCGGTCGAAGGTAACCAGGCACTCCAGCGCACGACGGTAGGTGGCTGCGGGCACACCGGCCATGCAGTGCTCGGCCAGGCGCGCGCCTTCGGGCAGCGAGCCAGGCCCCACCATTTGCGGCACCAACAGGCGCGCCATGTCTGCCATGGTCTTTCCCTCGTCCAGCGGCGCGGTCCGCTGACCGATGAACTGGCGCGCCCACGACTCGGCCGAGCGGCCATCGCTGCGCCTACCGAACGCGGCCGATGTGCCTGCCAGCACGAGGCGGCTGACCTTGTCGGGCCGACGCGCGATCACCTCCTGCGCCACCATGCCTCCCATGCTGTGGCCCAAGAGAATCACGTCGGCGCATTGCAGTGCATCAATGAGGTCGATGCAACTCTGGGCCAGGCCTTTGAATGTGTAGGGTTCGATGGGTGCACTGCGTCCGTAGCCGGGCATGTCCCAGGCGACAGCGCGGTAGCCGGCACTGGCCAGCGTTTCCACCTGCGGTGCGAACGCCAGGTGGCCGCCGCCGATGCCGTGCAGCATGAGCACGGTTGGGCCATCACCCAGGACGGTGAATGTGGGCAGGCCGTTCATTCGGAAACCTTGCCCGCAGCGATGACAACGCTGTCGTCAAGAGTGACGGTGCAGCTGCGCATTGGAAAATCAAAGTGACCGCGCGTGTGACGGCCGGCAACTTCATTGGCACCGGTGCTGTAGAGAAAATTGCCGGCGATGGCGCGCAGCTCGGTACCGTTGAAGTCGCGTTTGTCGTACAGGGCCATGCTGTCCCAGCGGGCTTGCTCGTTCAAACCGTAGCCGACATGGCTCACTGAATAAGACGGCGCCCCCACGCTCCGCCGCTGCGCGGGTCGCTGCCCCCCGAGGGGGCTCGCTTCACCTTGGGGCGGCCCGGCGGTGAAGCCCTCCAGTTCGGCCCACGCAGCGTAGTGACCTCGCAGCAGTTCTGCATCGACCCCGCTGCCTTCAATGCGCGTGATGCTGTCGTTCTCGATGGTCAGCACGATGGGCCGTTCGATGTAACGCTTGAAAGTCAGGTTCACATCGCCTTCGGCCAGCACCAGCGTGCCATTGACCGTGCCCTGCGCGGGGAAGGCCAGCACCAGTCCGCCCGGCCAGTGTGTGAGCGTGCCGGGGCGGGTGGTGCTGCCCCAGTTGCCACCCACCGTGGCGCCCTGCAGGCGAACAGTGAGGTCGGTGCCGGCAGCCGATGTGACGCGCATGCGGGTGGCGCTGCGCAAGCGCTTCACGTGGGCCTTGACGCGGGCCTCTGTGGCGTCGTCGGGCAGCAGGCGCACCAGCGCTTCAGGGTGTTCGTTGCTGATGTAGACGATGCGCGGCTGGGTCTGCCCGTTGCCTTTCAGGATGGCGGGCAACTCGGGTGCGTGCATCAGTCCTTCGACCGTGCAGTCGAGCACCAGGGTGCAGCCTGAGAGTGCCGCAATCACGGGCGCCAGACCCTGAATGGCCGGACTGGCGCCGGTAGAGCGGGCAACGGGCTCGGCGGTGGAGAACACGGAAGGCAGGGTGATCGTGAAAACCTGCACACCCGTGCGTGCGGCGGCCAGGCGGGCGAGCTCCATCAAGATGGGACGGCTCTGTGTTTCACCGAGAATGGCAACCGTGTCCCCCGTTTGTAGGGCGCATCGGCGCAGGACCTCTTCGAAGGCGGCGATCCAGGCCGGTTCGGCCCGCTCTTGCAGCATACTGTCTCCTCTTCCGGTGACCGTCGACCAACAGGGACATTGGTACGGATGTTGTCATTATTCATGAATTTTCATATAAATTCCACGCATGTCCCCAGCCCGTCAAGCCGGCCATCAGGCGCGGCCCCCTGATTTCTCCTCGCTCGAATTTCGAGCGTCGTTGGGCATGTTCGCCACCGGCGTGACCATCGTGACTGCGCGAACAAGCACGGGCGAACTGGTGGGACTGACCGCGAGTTCCTTCAACTCCGTCTCGCTTGACCCTCCACTGGTGTTATGGAGCCTGGCTACTGTGGCGGGGTCCATGTCGGCTTTTTCCAATGGCCGGCACTACGCCATCAATGTGCTGGCGGCCGACCAGCAGCAACTGGCCGAGCGTTTCGCCTCACCGGTGGCGGACCGCTGGGCAGGGGTGAGCTTCACGGAAGGCGTCAACGGTGCACCGCTGCTGGCAGGTGCGGTGGCCAGCTTCGAGTGTTTCAACCGCAGCCAGTACGCCGAGGGCGACCATGTGATTTTTGTGGGTGAGGTGGAGCGCTGTGGCCACCGCCCCGGCGTAGCGCCGCTGCTGTACCACGGTGGGCGGTTCTACACCGAGCACCCGCTGTGATGGGACACCCCCCTGCGCCGCTGCGCGGCTTCCCCCCTCTCTGGCGCGCCCTTGGGGCGCCTGGAGGGGAGACGGCATCTTGGGCCGGCGGAGCCGGACCCTTGATACCCCTGGATGGAGACACTTCTCTCGCTCCCTCTGGGACATGCTTGGCCTGCCCTGAAGCCGTGGAAGGTATCTAAGGGCCGTGGCCGAGCCTTTCAACGACCTCCTCCCTGCCGCATGACGACCCACGGTCGCTTTGTTGACGACTACCTCGGCTACCTGCTGGGCCAGGCCAATCACGCGCTGTTCAAGGACTTCGAGGCGGTGGTGCGCGAAGCCGGCCTGAGCTCGCTGGAATGGCGTGTGCTGGCCACGCTGAGCGGTCAGCCTGGTTTGCCGGTGGGGCAACTGGCACACGAAGTGCTGAGCCAGCAGCCCACCGTGACCAAGCTGGTCCAGCGCCTCGCGGCCCAGGGCTGGGTGGCTTTGCTGGGCGATCCGGTTGACCAGCGGCGTACCTTGGTGACAATCACACCCGCGGGGCAGAAGAAGGCGTCTGCCCTGATCGAACAAGCGCGCGAGCACGAGGCGCACACCTTGCGGGGCCTGAGCGCTGCCGACATCACCAGGCTCAAGCGCCAACTGCGCCGGCTGGCTCAGCCCGGCTGAACACCCGCAAGGCCGATGCTGGGGGACGGACTCAAACCGATCCGCCCGCCTCTGGCCGGATCATGGCCACCAGCTTGGGTAGCCGCCTGGCCACAGCGCGTTCTGCATCGCGCTCGATGGCACGGTACAGATTCAGCGCCTGGGCGCCGGCCTCCGTGAGCGCCGCACCGCCGCCGGCGGAGCCGCCGCGCTGGGTCAGCACCAGCGGTTCGAAGAAATCCTGGTTCATGGATTTCACCAGCGACCACACACGCTGGTAGCTCATGCCAAGCCGACGACCCGCTTCCGCAATAGAGCCGGTCTCCGCGATGGCCTGCAGCACATCTGCCTTACCCGGACCAATGGCCACCGCGTGCTTGAGCTGCACCCGAAACCGGGTTTTGGCGTCCAGCAGTGAGGTACTGAGTGTGGGCTTCAACATGCCGCGTATTGTCGCGCAGCGATGCCAGGCCGGCTGAACGAAAGTCGCCTTGTGAATTACCGTCGATATACTCGTCAAACGATATCGAAACTGAAATAGTTCGAAGCATCCCGCGTATTGCCATGTACCTCACCCGGAACCTCGCCATGAGATCAACTCACTTTGCTTTTGCCCGCAGTGCAGCTGGTCTTCTGCTGTCACTGGCCGCGCTGCATTCCGCCAGCGCCCAGACCGTGCCGACGCTCGCCGCAGCATCGGACCTGAAGTTCGCCATTGAAGAAGTAGCGGCCCAGTTCGAAAAATCCACCGGCCAGAAGCTGCGCCTCGTGTTCGGCTCATCGGGCAACTTCAAGACTCAGATCCTGCAAGGGGCGCCGTTTCATCTGTTCATGTCGGCCGACGAAAACTTCGTCTACGAACTGGCCGACGCCGGCAAGACGGAAGACCGGGGTCGCGCCTATGCGGTCGGTCGCATCGGCATCATGGTGCCGCACGGCTCGCCCTTGAAGGCAGACGGTGAGCTTAAGGATCTGGCGGCTGCGCTGAGAGACGGCCGGCTGCAGAAGTTCGCCATCGCCAACCCCGACCACGCACCCTACGGTGCGCGGGCCATGGAAGCGCTCAAGCACCAGCAGCTGTGGGACGGGCTGCAGGGTAAGCTGGTGCTGGGCGAGAACATTTCCCAGGCCGCGCAGTTCGCCACCTCCGGCTCGGCGCAGGGTGGCATCATCGCCTACTCGTTGGCGCTGGCACCCACCGTGGCGAGGCTGGGCAGCTTTGCGCTGATCCCCGAGCAATGGCACCAACCCCTTAAGCAGCGCATGGTGCTGGTCAAGGGTGCGCCACCAGAAGCGCGTGCTTTTTATGACTACATTTCCACTGCCCCCGCACAAGAAATCATGGTGCGCCATGGCTTCGCGATGCCCAAGCACTGACCGACTTTCACGAACCCCATGGACTGGCAGGCGCTGATTCTTTCGCTGGAACTGGCCGCGGTCACGCTGCTGGTGTTGCTGCCTGCCGGTGTGTGGCTGGGGCGCTGGCTGGCCTACACCGGGTTTGCCGGCAAGGCCTGGATTGAAGCGGTGGTGGTGCTGCCCCTGGTGCTGCCACCCACCGTGCTGGGCTACTACCTGCTGGTGGCCATGGGCGGTGCATCGCCCCTGGGCGCGTGGCTGGCCAACACCTTCGGCGTGCAACTGACATTCAACTTTCTGGGCCTGCTGATTGCCTCGCTCATCTTCAATGTCCCGTTTCTGGTGCAACCGGTGCAGCGCGCGTTCGAGGCCATTCCGCGCGATCTGGCCGAGGCGGCCGCGGTGAGCGGTCTATCGGGCTGGCAGACCTTCTGGCGTGTGGAGCTGCCGCTGGCCTGGCCGGGCGTGCTGTCGGCCAGCGTGCTGACCTTCGTGCACACACTCGGTGAATTCGGTGTGGTGCTGATGGTGGGTGGCAGCATCCCGGGCGAGACGCGCACCATTGCCATCTCGATCTACGACAAGGTGCAGTCTTTTGATCTGGCCGGTGCCAACCAGATGGCACTGTTGCTGCTGGTGTTCTCGCTGGTGGCGGTGGGCGCGTCGTTCTTCGCGTCGGCACGACTGGCGGTGCGCAGATGAGCCTCACCGACCGGGCGCTCTTCGCCGAGGTGGCGCAAGACCTGCCCATGTCCCTGCACAGCAGCCTGCGTTGCGAAGCGGGTGAATTGCTGGCGCTGGTGGGGCCATCGGGCGCGGGCAAGACCTCGATGATGCGTGTACTGGCCGGTTTGATGCGCCCGCAGAGCGGCAAGGTGGTGGTGGGTGGCGAGGTCTGGTGCGACACGCAGCAGGGTATCTGGCTGCCACCGCAACGTCGCCACGTGGGCCTGGTGTTCCAGAACTACGCGCTGATGCCACATCTGAGCGCGCAGGGCAATGTGACCTTGTCACTGCTGCACCTGCCCCCCACTGAACGCTCACGGCAAGCCCGCCACTGGCTGGATCATGTGGGCCTGAGCGCCGACCAGCAGGACCGCCGTCCCGCAGCCCTCTCAGGTGGGCAGCAGCAGCGCGTGGCCGTGGCACGCGCACTGGCGCGCGAACCCAGCCTGCTGCTGCTGGACGAACCCTTTTCTGCGGTGGACCAGATGAACCGCCAGGGCCTGTACCGGTTGTTGGCCGATCTTCGACGCGAACTGGAGATACCGATCATTCTTGTCACCCACGACCTGAACGAGGCCCGCATGCTGGCCGACCGGCTGGTGGTGATGGACGCCGGCCGCGTGCTGCAGACCGGCACGCCAGCCAGCATCCACGACGCGCCGCGCAACGCCCGTGTCGCCGACCTGGTCGGTATCCACAATCGCTTCCAGGGTGTCTGGCTGGGCAAAGCTGGGACGACGGGCATGGGGCGGATGCGCTGGGTGGCGACCACGAGCAAAGGCATGCGGGGAGACGCCCCGGTGCTCACCGTGCGCGACAAAGGCAGGCTGCCCGATGGCCAGGAAGTGACCTGGGTGATCCCGAGTGACGGCATCACGCTGCTGGCACCGGGTGCCCATGCACCTGGCGACTTCGCTGCAGAGGTGGTGGAAGCCAGGCATCTGGGCGAGATCACGCTGGCAACGCTGGCACTCGCGGCCGTGCCGGGTGCGCCACTGCGACTCACGCTGTCAGGCGCGCAGCGCCAGCGTCTGGTGGCGGGTGCGCGATGCTGGGTGCGGCTGGCCATGGACAAGGTGCATGTGATGCCGGTGCGTTCGCCTTGAAGGCGATGCGCACGCTCCAGTCGGATCGTCTGCCGGCTCTCTTCTGAGCCAAGGCATCCGCGTCGCGCACCTCACAGGCAACGCGCCTGCCTTGCCCTAACATCGCTGGCCATGATCGCCCTCCAACGCAAGACACACCTCGACACGCTCGCCGTCACCCTGCTGGTGGCGTGCTGCGCCTTTTGGGGTTTCCAGCAGATCCTCATCAAGTTCGCGGTGCAGGAGATTCCGCCGCTGTGGCAGGCCTCCCTGCGCATGGTGGGTGCCACCGCCCTGCTCTGGCTTTGGTGCTTGGCGCGGGGTGTGAAGCTGTTCGAACGCGACGGCACGCTGGGCGCGGGCCTGCTCGCGGGCCTGCTGTTTGCCGGCGAGTTCTGTTTCATCTACCTGGGCCTGATGCACACCAGTGCGTCGCGCCTCACGGTGTTTCTCTACACCAGCCCGTTCGTGGTGGCGCTGCTGCTACCTCGCGTGATCCCCAGCGAAGCCCTGCGCCGCATCCAGTGGATCGGGCTGACACTGGCGTTTATGGCGGTGGCCATCGCGTTCAGCGAAGGCTTCCTGCAGCACTCGCCTGTGGCCGGCCAGTGGAAAGGCGATGCCATGGGGCTGGCCGCCGGCATCCTGTGGGGGCTGACCACCCTCACCATCCGCGCCACCCGGCTCTCTGGCGCCAGCGCCGAAAAGACGCTGTTCTATCAATTGGGTGTGACCGCGCTGGTGGCGCCGGTGCTGTCGCTCGCGTTGGGTGAGTCCTGGGGCTTCGGGTATTCGACGCTGGCCTGGGTTTCGGTGGCGCTGCAGACCGTGGTGGGCGCCTTCATCAGCTACCTCACCTGGATGTGGATGCTGCGCCACTACCCGGCCACACAGATGAGCACCTTCACTTTCCTCACCCCCGTGTTTGCATTGGTGTTCGGTGTGGTGCTGCTGGGCGAGCCGCTGACGGTGCAACTGGTGGTGGCGCTGGTGGGGGTGGCGGTGGGCATTGTTCTCGTGAGCAGGAGATAGGAACACCCCCCGCGCCGCCTGCGGCGTCACCCCCCTGAAGGGGGGCGCACCCAGTGGCCTGGCGAAGCCAGTTCCACGGGTGCTCTGGAAGAACGCCCCCTCGCCGGAGACAGTACCTTGCTCCCTCGCCCCTCTGGGGAGAGGGTTGGGGTGAGGGGCAGGCAGGAGGTCACCCCCCGCGTCGCCTGCGGCGGCACCCCCCTGAAGGGGGGCGACACCAGAGGCCAGTCCTGAGCCTGTCGAAGGGCGGTTCCGCGGTACCTCTGGAATAAGGCACGTCAAGCGTGGCGGGTTGCGCTTTATCGCGGTACAACCTGTTTGCGAAATACAGCAGCCTGTCTCCACCCTCAATCCATCTGCCCATGACACAAGCCCTCCACAACCTGTCTGCCACCGAGATGGTGGCTGCCTATGCCGCTGGGCGTCTGTCGCCTGTGGAAGTTGCGCAAGCGGTGCTGGCCCACATCGAGCGATGTGAGCCGGTGCTGAAGGCGACTTACGCTTTCGACCCTGAGGGAGCGATGGTGATGGCGCGTGAGTCTGAAGCGCGTTGGCGTGCGGGTGAGCCTTTGCGTTGCGGGGGTGTGAGCATCGATGGAGTACCTGTGACCATCAAGGAGAACATTGCCACGCGTGGCGTGCCCATGCCGCTGGGCACGGCCGCAACCGATCTGGTGCCTGCCGCGCAGGATGCGCCGCCTGCGGCGCGTTTGCGTGAAGCGGGTGCGGTGTTCCTGGGCAAGACCACCATGCCGGAGTACGGCATGCTGTCGTCCGGCCTGTCCAGCTTTCATCCGCTCACGCGCAACCCGTGGAACACGGCCATGAACCCCGGTGGCTCCAGCGCGGGTGCGGGTGCTGGGGCCGCTGCAGGTTATGGGCCGCTGCACATCGGCACCGACATCGGTGGTTCGGTGCGGCTGCCGGCCGCGTGGTGTGGTGTGGTGGGCTTCAAGCCCAGCCTGGGGCGTGTGCCCATCGACCCGCCCTACATGGGCCGCTGTGCGGGGCCGATGACGCGTACCGTGACCGACGCGGCACTGATGATGGCGGTGCTCTCGCAACCGGACACGCGCGACCACATGAGCCTGCCGCCAGCGCAGATCCCCTGGCTGGACCTGCAGCGCGATCTCAAGGACCTTCGCATCGGGTTGTTGCTGGACGCAGGCTGCGGCATGCCGGTGGATCCGCAGGTTGTGGATGCAGTGAGCGCCGCTGCGCGTCTGTTCGAAGCCGCTGGCGCCAGCGTGGAACCGATGCGGCCCTGGATGAGCGACGAAATGCTGCACGGCATGGACCGCTTCTGGCGCATCCGCTCGGGCTGTGACGTGATGGCCCTGCCGGCTGACAAGCGCTCGCGCATGCTGCCCATCGTGCGCACCTGGGCCGAGGGTGGCCTGGGCTTCAGTGGCGAGCAGGCGTTTCAGGCCTACAGCGCGTCCGTGAAGATCCGGGCAAACACGGTGGCCGCCACCTTGCCGTTTGACTTTGTGCTCTCACCGGTGTCGCCCAACACCAGTTTCCTGGCCGAGTGGGCCTACCCCACGAACAAGGTGGAGCAGGCCATGGACCACATTGGGTTCACGGTGCCGTTCAGCATGAGCGAGCAGCCTGCGATTTCGGTAGGCTGCGGGTACGACCAGAACGGCGTGCCGATGGGCCTGCAGATTGCCGGGCGGCGTTTTGACGACCTGGGTGTGCTGCAGATGGCGCGGGCGTTTGAGCAGATGCGGCCTGCGCAGCGCGCGTGGCCAGCGGTGGTCGCGAACTGAACCGGTTATTCGGTGAAGCTCAAGCCCTATCTGCCCACATCACCGGAAGCGAACCCCGCCGCACGCGCCTGCTCGATCAACGCGTTCAGTTCGGGGCGAACCGGCAGGGGCTTGAAGGCACTCACCGTGGACCGCCCCGGGTTGCCCAGCGGCAGGCGACCCGTGAGGTGCCCCAGCGGCACCAGGGCCAGCCTGAACAACTGCCCCGCAGCCTCGGGCCAGTCCATCGTGCGCACCGCCAAACCCAGCATGAGCACATGCGATTCCACGTGTGGCCCGAAGTGGCGCTGACCCACCACGTGCGCGGCCTCCAGTGCCAGCCAGGCTTGCGCCTGCAAATCAGCATCCCTGGCGGTCTTGGCCCGGTGGATCAGTTCGGCAAAGACAGGCACATCAAAGCTAGCGGTGGACGGGTGTTCAGTGAACATGGCCATGGCGCTCCTCCTCATCGCGCGCCTGCCCAATTTCAGCCCTCGCCTGCCTGAGCACCGACCAGCCGCCGTGCAGCGCCAGCGCCGCCATGAGGCTGGCCACCAGCAGGTCAGGCCAGGCCGAACCGGTACCCAGAACGCCCAGAGCGGCCATCAGCACGGCCACATTCCCGATGGCATCGTTGCGAGAACACAGCCACACGCTGCGCATGTTGGCGTCACCTTCACGAAACGCGTAAAGCATCCAGGCCACGCCCACATTGGCCAGCAGCGCCAGCACCGCGACGACGCCCATGGTCAGTGCCTGCGGCACCTCGCCGTGCCAGACCGACCACAGCGCAGCCCCCAGCACATACAGGCCAAAGCCCATCATGCTGACAGCTTTGAGAATGGCCGCGCGTGCGCGCCACGCGAGCGCCGAGGCCAGCACCGCGAGCGACACGCCGTAGTTCAGCGCGTCACCGGCAAAATCCACCGCATCGGCCAGCAACGCAAGCGAACCGGACTGCAGGCTTGCGCTGATTTCGACGAAAAACATAACGGCGTTGACCAGCAACGCAATCCAGAGGATCTTGCGGTAGCGGGCCAGGTTGGCGATGGCGCCGGGCTTGGGGGTGTCGTGTTCGCAGCATGGGGCCGACATGGTGATTCCTTTCAGTCAGTTGATTGGAAACCCTGTAGTCACTACAGTGTCAACATCTCTTTTCAACCGGGAGCCACCCAACATGCAGATCAAGGAACTGGCCAGCGCCACGGGCGTGGATGTGGAGACCATCCGCTACTACGAAAAACAGGGCCTGCTGCCCGAACCGGCACGGCGTGACAACGGTTACCGCAATTACGAGGGCGCGCACCTGGAGCGGCTGTCCTTCATCCGCCACTGCCGCGCGCTGGACATGCCGCTGGCCGACGTGAAGCGGCTGCTCGGTTTTGTGGACGATCCCGACGAACATTGTGACGACGTGAACCACCTGGTGGACGACCAGCTGGCTCGCGTGCGGGCACGCCTGAAAAGCATGCGGGCGCTGGAGCGGCAGTTGCTGCAGTTGCGCTCGCGCTGTGCCGGTGCCACCGATGGTCAGCCCTGCGGGATTCTGCATGAACTGGTCTCGGCCGCACATGGTGAGGCCTGCGTCTGCCATGGCGGCGAAGGGCCGCGCTGAAACTTCGCTGCCAGATACCCGCCACGCGCCACATGGCAGGATGAATGAAGCCAGACGGCAGCAAGTCTGAAGGGTTTTTATCCTCTCCAGGAGGATGGGTCACAATGCACTCATGATCGAACACAGACACCTTTCCCACCCCGACCTGATCAAGCGCCTCAAGCGCGCCCACGGTCACCTGTTCAACGTGATCGGCATGCTCGAACAGGGCCGCGAATGCGCCGACATTGCACAGCAGCTTCACGCCGTGGAGAAATCCGTCAGCGCAGCAAAAAAGCTGCTGATTCACGACCATCTGGACCATTGTCTGGAACATGCGGTAGAAGGTACGCCCCGGCAGGCGCGCAACGCCCTGGCCGAGTTCAAGGACATCACCAAGTACCTATGAGCACACTCTCACCACCCCTGGCGCGCATGGCGCTGGGTCTCACCGCCGGACTGTTCTCTTCGGCCGCCCTGGCCCATGCGGTGGCCGAAGGCGACAAGGGCTACATCCAGGAAATCACGGGCGTGCACCTGATGCCGTTCGCCTACCTGGGTGCCAAGCACATGTTCACCGGCTACGACCACATCCTGTTCCTGCTCGGGGTCGTCTTCTTCCTCTACAAGCTCAAGGACATCGCGCTGTACGTGACCCTGTTCGCAGTGGGCCATTCCACCACCATGCTGGCGGGGGTCTATTTCGGCACCTCGATCAACAGCTACCTGATCGATGCGGTGATCGGCTTGTCCATCGTGTACAAGGCGCTGGACAACCTCGGCGCGTTCCAGCGCTGGTTTGGCTTTCAGCCCGACACGCGGCTGGCCACTCTGGTGTTCGGCCTGATCCACGGCTTCGGCCTGGCCACCAAGATCCAGGAGTACGAGATGTCGCGTGATGGCCTGCTGCCCAACCTGCTGTCTTTCAATGTGGGGGTGGAGATCGGCCAGTTGCTGGCGCTGTCTTGCATCCTCATTGCCATGGGTTTCTGGCGCCGCACCGACGGCTTTTTCAAGCACGCCTACACCGCCAATGTGGTGATGATGTCTGCGGGCTTCGTGCTCGTGGGTTTACAGATCACCGGTTATTTTGTTTCCTGAAGAATCACCGCATGTACAACACCGACCTGCCCCAACGCGCCGAGCTGCCCAGCACGGCCCAGCTGCTCAAGTCCACCACCCTGGCCGCCATCGGCGCGCTCGTGCTGCTCGTGGCCGTGGTGCTGCCCAGCGAATACGGCATCGACCCCACCGGCGTGGGTCGTGCGCTGGGCCTCACGGCCATGGGCGAGATCAAGCAGGCGCTGGCCCGCGAGGCTGCCACTGAGACGGCTGCGCCCACCCCGGAGGTGCCGCCAGTAATGGATCCTTCAGCTGCACCTGTCACCGCCGCCGAACCGGTGGCCGCGGCATCATCGACGGCACCCCCCGCCGCCGAGTCGGCCATGCGCAGCGACGAAGTGAGCGTCACGCTGCGGCCCGGCGAGGCTGCCGAATACAAGCTGAGCATGCGTGAAGGCGCCGAGGTGCATTTCGAATGGGCGTCCGCCGGCGGTGGGGTGAACTTCGACGTGCACGGCGACCCGGTGAACGCGCCCCGGGGCTTCTACCACGGGTATGGCAAAGGCCGTGACTCCACCGGCGAGCACGGGGAACTGCTGGCCGCGTTTGACGGCACGCACGGCTGGTTCTGGCGCAACAGGGGCCAGCAAACCGTGACCATCACCCTGAAGGTCCGCGGTTCGTACAGCGCCATCAAACGCATGGTCTGAGCCATGGGCGCGGCGGACATGAGCAAAGCGCCTGCCGCTCCCGCGCCTGCCGGCCCCGTCGCTTTCAGATTGGAGACAAGCCCATGAACGCTGCTCGCTGGCCGGCGCTGCAGGGCGGTCTGCTGGCCGCGTTGTCTGCGGTGCTGTTCGGATTGACCACGCCGCTGCTGAAACTGGCGGGCGAAGGGATCGGACCGTTCACCACCGCCGCCCTGCTCTACGCCGGCGCAGCCGGCGTGGCATGGCTCACGCGCGTGCCTGCGAGGCAGGAGGCCCGGGTGCAGCGCAGCGATGCGGCGCGCCTCTGTGCCATGGCACTGCTGGGCGCGGTGATGGGGCCGGTAGCCCTGGCCTGGGGCCTGCAGCACACCACCGCCACCAGCGCGTCGCTGCTGCTCACGCTGGAAGCCGTCTGCACCATCGCGTTCGCCCGCTGGCTGTATGGCGAGATGCTGGATCGGCGGGTGTGGGCCGCGGTGACCCTGTTGTTGCTCGGTGGCGCGGTGCTGGTGATCGACCAGGGACCGCTGGACCGGCTGCAAGGCCTGGGGCTGGCGGCCGTGGCACTGGCGACCGTCGCCTGGGGTCTGGACAACGCGCTGTCGCGCGGGGTGGCCGATCGCGATCCGGCGCAGGTGGTGGGCATCAAGGCGAGTCTGGGGACGGTGGCCACGGTGGGGCTGGCTGCCGCGGCCGGCGAGGCCACTCCAGGCTGGGCGACCGCCGGAGCGCTGCTGGCGCTGGGTGCCATGGGCTACGGCCTGAGCCTGCGGTTCTATTTGCTGGCGCAGCGCCGCATCGGAGCGGCGCGCACCGGCTCGGTGTTTGCGTTTGCGCCCTTCCTGGGGGCCGCCGCCGCAGTGCTGGCGGGCGAGCGAGCCGCCACCCTGGGCATGGGTATTGCGGCGGGCCTGATGCTGCTGGGCGTGGTGCTGCACCTGGCCGAGCGGCACGACCACGACCACACCCACGAGGCGATGGAACACGAGCACGCCCATGTGCACGGCGATGGCCACCACCTCCACACGCACGATCCCATGCCCACGGAGGCCCACAGCCACCTTCACCGGCACGAGTCCTTGCACCACCGCCATGCCCACGTACCGGACCTTCACCACCAGCACCGGCACACCGAAGACCGCTGACGCGCCTGAATGCACCCATAAAAAAGGCACCCGAAGGTGCCTTGGCAGGAAGAATGCATTGGATGGTCGCAGTTCAGGTCTTCTTGGCCAGCCCCAGGCGCTCGACCGTGGCCTTCTCGGCCAGGAAGGTGCGCTGGGCATACGCCGTGTAGTCGGCCGTGTTCATGTAGATGGCCGGCATGTAGAACTTGTCCAGCGCGCTGATCAGCGCAGGATCCTCCAGTGTCTTGCGGAACCCGTCGTGCAGCACCTTGACCACGGCAGGGTCCATGCCGGCCGGCCCACCGATACCGAAGGGCGACTCGCTGATGGTGTCCCAGCCGCTTTCCTTGACGGTCGGCACGTTGGGGAACGCCTTGGCGCGCTGGCTGCCCAGCGTCGCCAGCAGGCGAAGCTTGCCGCTTTCCACATGCGGGGCGACGTCCAGTGTGCCGCTCATCACCCGAATATGGCCCCCGAGGATCGCGGGCACCAGCTCGGCCGAGCCTTTGTAGGGAATGGGGTTGAGCTTGATGCCGGCCTTTTCGGCGAACTCTTCCACCGCGAGATGCGGCGTGGTGCCCGTGCCGGTGTGGCCGTATTCCAGTTTGCCCGGGTTGGCTTTGGCGTAGGCCACCATTTCCTGGATGGTCTTGAACGGCGCATCCGGCGTGCAGGTGATGGCGAACGTGTAGCCCACCAGACAGACCACATGGGTCAGGTCCTTGATGGGGTCAAAGGGCATGTTCTGCATGTGAGGCAGGCGGTAGATGCCCAGCGGCAACTGGGTGAGCGTGTAGCCGTCGGGCCTGGCATTGACCATGGCCGCGGCTCCCAGCGTACCGCCCACGCCGGGTCGGTTGTCCACCACGATCGGCACGCCGAGCGCGCGGCTGCCGCTCTCGGCGATGGCGCGCATCACTCCGTCACTGGCGCCACCGGCGGGCCAGGGCGCAATCAGGGTGATGGCTCGGGAAGGAAACCTGTCTTGCGCGAATGCGCTGGAACTGAAAAGGGCTGGCGCACCAACGGCGGCGGCACCGCCAGCGGCAGCAGCCAGTACCTGGCGGCGATTCAGGGAGGGCTTGGGGTGGGTCATGGGTGTCTCCTGTTGGGCTGATCGGCTCGGGCATGGCGCCCCGGGCCTCTGAAAATAGCCCCATGCGCGCTCGGGGGAAAGCGGGTCAACCCGATTGAAGGGGTATTTCGGTCGCGCGGGAGACTGCCGCAACGCTTCAGCCCACCGCCCGACAGGCGGCAAACTGCACGTACCAGTCCAGACAACCCGGATTGGCCATGGCCTCCTTGTTGATCACTTTTTCCAGCGGCTGGCCCAGCAACAGCTTCTTGATGGGCAGTTCCTGCTTCTTGCCCGAGAGCGTGCGCGGGATTTCTTCGACCTGGAAAACGTCGTTGGGCACAAAGCGCGGCGACAACGCGGTCTTGATCGCGTCCACGATGCGGGCCCTCATGTCCGCATCCAGCGCCACGCCGGGACGCAGCACCACGAACAGCGGCATGTAGCTCTCGCGGCCCAGGTACTCCAGATCCACCACCATGCTGTCGAGCACCTCGGGCAGCGCCTCCACCGCGCTGTAGAGCTCGCTGGTGCCCATGCGCAGGCCGTGGCGGTTGATCGTGGCATCCGATCGGCCGTAGATCACGCACGAGCCGTCCGGGTGGATGCGCAGCCAGTCGCCATGGCGCCAGACGGCGCCAGCGTCCTTTTCAAGATTGCCACCGCCGGGACGGCGACCGTGACCCTCGGGATACATGTCGAAGTAACTGCCGATCAGGCGCCGGTTGTCGGTGTCGCCCACAAAGTAAAGCGGCATGGACGGAATGGGCTGCGCGCACACCAGCTCGCCCACCTCGTCGATCACCGGCTGCCCCTGCTCGTTCCAGGCCTCCACCGCGCAGCCCATGAGCCGGCACTGCATGCGGCCGGGGGTCTGGGGCAGTTCGCGGTTGCCGCCAATAAACGCCCCCGCAAAGTCGGTGCCGCCTGAGATGTTGCACCACCAGATATTGCCCCCACGCTCCGCCGCTGCGCGGGTCGCTGCCCCCCGAGGGGGCTGATTCGCCTTGGGGCGGCCCGGCGGCGAATCGTCGTTCGCTCCGGCCACAACCCTGAGACGCCGAAACTGCTCTGTCCCCCAGTTCTGCGCCTCTTCCGACAATGGCGACCCGGTGCTGCCCAGCGCCCGCACTTTCGACAGATCGCCACACGCAGACAGGTCCACCCCCGCCTTCAAACAGTTCGCGAAAAACGCCGCCCCCGCGCCAAAGAAGGTCACGTCCGTTTCTGCAGCGAAGCGCCACAGCGTGGTCCAGTCTGGCTTTTCCTTTGAGCCCCCCGGATTGCCATCAAAGATCACGCAGGTGGTGCCGCCCAGCAGGCCGCTGGTCTGTGCGTTCCACATCACCCAGCCGGTGGAGCTGTACCAGTGGTAGCGCTCGCCCCAGCTGTTGGCGTGGTAGCTGCAGCCCACGTCGTTGTGCAGAATCTTCAGAGCCAGCGCCACGATGAGCGTGCCGCCATGACCATGCACGATGGGCTTGGGCAGGCCGGTGGTGCCGCTGCTGTAGACGATCCACAGCGGGTGGTCGAAGGGCAGCCACACGGGCTCGAAAGCCGCGGTGTCCGCATCGTCACGCGATACGGCTTCGGTCCAGTCCGTGCAAGGCGCCAAGACCTGCAACGCATGTTCGCGCGCGGCCTCATCTTCGGCCAGGTTGGTGTGCAGCAGCACGTGCCGCACCGTGGGCAGGGCGGCGCGCAGTTCGGCCACCACGCCCAGCCTGTCAAAGTCCTTGTGGCCGTAGGTGACGCCATCGCACGCGATCAGCACCACCGGCTCGATCTGCCGGAAACGGTCGAGCACGGCGTGGGTGCCCATGTCGGGCGCGCAGATGCTCCACACCGCGCCAATGCTCACCGTGGCCAGAAAAGCCACCATGGCCTCCGGCACGTTGGGCAGGTACGCCGCCACCTTGTCGCCTGGCTTCACGCCCTGCGCCTGCAGATGCAGCGCCAGCGAGGCCACCTGGCGCTGCAGCTCAGGCCAGCTCAGCTCCACTTGCCGGCCTTTTTCGTTTCGGCTGATGACCGCTGCAAAACCCGCTTCGTGCGCCGGCTTCACATGCCGCAACGCCTGCTGCGCGTAGTTCACCCGCGCACCGGGAAACCACTGCGCGCCAGGCATCACGTTGTTCGCCAGCACAGCGGTGTGCGGTGTGGGCGACTGTATGTCGAAGTAGTCCCAGATGCTCTGCCAGAAGGCATCCAGATCGGTGGTGGACCAGCGCCAGAGTGCATCGTAATGGTCGAAGTGCAGGTCGTGGTGTTCGGCCAGCCAGTTCTGGTAGAGGCGGATCTGGGGAATGTGGTCGGGGGATGAAGTGTTCATGGCATCGCTTGTTGTGGGAGCCGGTTGGAGCATGGCCTGTCTCTTGAGACGCAGATTAGCAGGGCGCAACCGGTTGTGCAGTCGCCAGCGGGCAAGCACGATGGAAACCGTCTTTCCTACAATGCCGACATGCTTGCCGCCCCCACACTCGAACCCGCTCTGGAACTCACTGTTCACGTCGCCACGCCCATCGAAGCCGGCGACGTCGTCGGTCTCAACAGCCGCGGCAGGCGCCGCATCATCCCCATCACCGGCGGCACGGTCAGCGGGCGCATCAATGGGCGCGTGATGGCTGGCGGGGCGGACTTTCAGCTGGTGGTGAGTGCCACGAGTGCCGACCTGGACGCCCGTTACCTGCTTCAGCTGGACGACACCGAATGGGCCGGTGCGCACGTGTTCGTGCAGAACCGCGCGCTGCGTCGGGGTTCGCCGGAAGACATCGCACGGCTGGTTCGCGGCGAGCCGGTGGACCCGGCCGCCATCTACTTCCGCTGTGCGCCCACTTTCGAGGTGTCGCACCCGGCGCTGGCCTGGATGACGGAGAGCCTGTTCATCGGCACCGGGGCGCGCTTCCCCGACCGGGTGGAAATGCGCTTCTTCCGCGTCGCCTGAAAGACAGCGCCGAACCCGTGCCGCCGGTCCGTCTGGTGGGGCGGGCACGAAACGTGCAGAATCGCCGCCACCTTAGCAATGGAGATTCTCATGGCCCTGTTTCAGTGGACCGAAAAACCCGCCAGCACGCTGGACGCCGGCGGCGTCATCGCGCCGGACGAACGCCTGCCCTGGCCCCAGACCACGGTCATGGGCGTGCAACACGTCATCGCCATGTTTGGTGCCACGGTGTTGGCGCCACTGCTCATGGGCTTTGACCCGAACGTGGCCATTCTCATGAGCGGCATCGGCACGCTCATCTTCTTCTTCATTACCGGTGGCAAGGTACCCAGCTACCTGGGTTCAAGCTTTGCGTTCATCGGTGTGGTGATCGCGGCCAGCGGCTATGCAGGCCCCGGCCCCAATGCCAACCTGGGCGTGGCGCTGGGCGGTATCGTCATCTGCGGCCTGGTCTACACGATCATCGGCTTCATCGTGCATGCGACCAACGTCAAGCACACCCGGTCCGTACCCATGGCCGGAATGGTCGTGGACGAAGTGGAGCAAGGCGCAGCGGTGCACTGGATCGAACGGCTCATGCCACCGGTGGTGACCGGCACGGTGGTTGCCGTGATCGGCCTGAACCTGGCGGCCATTCCCATCAAGAACATGGCGCCCACCGGGTTTGACGCCTGGATGCAGGCGGTGACCTTCATCAGCGTGGGCCTGGTGGCCGTGTACACGCGAGGCATGACGCAGCGCCTGCTGATCCTGGTCGGCCTGATCGCGGCCAGCCTGATCTACGCGGTGCTCACCAACGGGCTTGGCCTGGGCAAACCCATTGACGTGTCGGGCATTGCCAGTGCGCCCTGGTTCGGCCTGCCCACGTTTGCCGCTCCGGTTTTCGAGATGCAGGCCATTCTGCTGATCGCACCGGTGGCGCTGATTCTGGTGGCCGAGAATCTGGGCCACATCAAGGCCGTGAGCGCCATGACCGGGCGCGACCTCAATCCGCACCTGGGCAAAGCCTTCATTGGTGACGGCGTGGCCACCATGGTCAGCGGCGCATCGGGTGGCACGGGCGTGACCACTTACGCCGAAAACATCGGCGTGATGGCCGCCACCAAAATCTATTCCACCGCCATGTTCGTGGTGGCCGCCGTGATCGCCATCGTGCTGGGCTTCAGCCCCAAATTCGGCGCACTCATCCAGGCCATTCCACTGGCCGTGATGGGCGGTGTGTCCATCGTGGTGTTTGGCCTGATCGCGATCGCCGGTGCCAAGATCTGGGTCGACAACAAGGTCGATTTTTCGGACAACCGCAACCTGCTGGTGGCCGCCATTCCCATCATCCTGGGCACCGGCGAATACACGCTCAAATTCGGTGAATTTGGCCTGGGTGGCATCGGCACCGCCACCTTCGGCGCCATCTTCCTGTACTGGTTGCTCAGCCGCAAGCGCTGAGTCAGGCGACGCTGATCAAGTCCCCGTGAAGGTGCGAGCCCGGTTGCGGGATGAATGCAAGGCGCAAGACGCAGCGATACCGGGTCGTATCGCGAGGATTCTCAGCGCTGCAAACCGCCCGCAACCGGCACGCCCACCGCGCAGGACGGGTTCAGCATGGCCGTGGCCATTGCCGCTGGTGTTTCATCCCCTCAGGGTGGGACACAGCGTTTCCAATTCACACTTTTTCATACATACTTTGACTCAACTCAAGGTCAGGTAGGGGTTTCGTTCTCTTAATGGGTGCTCGTGTTTGCGGCGCTCCCCCGAACTGGCAAGAACCACCCCACCGCTGAATCTTTCATCCGTCTGGCGTCGACCCCCACCACACCCATGAATAAATCACCTGTGCACTTTTCAGTTTCCATCCTTGCCAAGCTGCTGGTTTGTCTGGGTGTGGCCGTGCTGGCACAGGCACCGACCCTGTCCCTCGCATCGGAACCAGCGCAGGCTGCACGCAAGTCACCTCCTCCGCCCCCTGGCAACCTGCGCCTTTTTGTTTCTGGCCACAGCCTGACCGACAACCCGATCGCCGACGACATACTCCAGATCGCCGCCAGTCAGGGCACCCCGGGGCGCTACAACCAGCAAATCCTCCTGGGCTCCACCATCAGGGCGCGGACCCACGGACAGGGGAACTGGTCGGGCTACCGCCAGGGCAAGAATCGCGGGGGCACGAACACCGATGTCATCGCCGAGCTTCGAGAGGGCAAAGCCATCGGGGGAGACCGATACAGCGTCCTGCTGATCACCGAAAGGCACGATCTGGTGGGCGCCATGATCTGGGAAGACACCATTCGGCACCTGCGGCACTTCCATGAGCAGGCCTACAAGGCCAATCCGTCTGTGCAGACCCACCTTTACGCATCGTGGCTGGGCATCAAGAACAAGGCCGATCCGCAACCCTGGACCCGCTACGAGCGCGCAGCCGATCAGGCCTGGCAATGCGTTGCCCAACGGGTCAACACTTCTCTGGCCCACGAAGGCCGACCGGACCGCCTGCGACACATACCGGCAGGTGCCGCGCTGGCCGAACTGGTCGAACAGGCGACGCGCAAACAGGTGCCTGGCCTCACTCAGGCCAGTGTCCAGGCGACGGTGAATCAGCTTTTCACGGATGACGTGCACCTCACGCGTGCCGGTGCCTACTACGTGGCCCTGGTCTCCTATGCCACCATCTACGGACGTTCGCCCATCGGGGCGTGGGCACCCGCCGGGATCGGTGGGGCACAGGCCAGCGCCCTGCAAACGGTGGCCTGGGACTTTGTCTCCCAGGCCTCGCAGGTCGACCCCAGAAATCCCTCTCTCACCCAGTGCAAAAGCTACATGGTCGAGTCGTTCTGCGAGACCTTCTGGACCTACGTGGACCGTGCGGATGCCATCGGCAGCTGCAAGCGGACCTTCGCTCAAGCCAGCCCAGAGAATCCGTTGCACTTCGATCCCCAGAGGGATGCAGGGCACTGGCTTCCCACGCCCTGACCCGGCGCCACCTGAGGTCCGCCCATGCCGCCCCTCTTGCAGGCTCTCCAGCGCCGCGTGGAACACGCCATCCGGCGGCACACCGCACGCCGGATGCTGGTGGCCCTCAAACGGGCGACCCACCGGCTCCCCTCCACCCTGCATGTGCCGGTCCGGTCTCGCGTACTCGTCATCGCCCCACATACCGACGACGAGGTGATTCCCTGTGGCGGCACGTTGCTGCAACACCGGCAACTGGGAAGCCAGACACGGGTGGTTTTTGCCACGGACAGCACGGCTGGGCTCGCCGATGCCGATCTGGCGCGTCGGCTGCAGAGGCTTCGTCGCGACGAGTCCGAACAGGTGGCCAATGCCATGCAATTTGAGTCGGTGGTCCGGCTGGACTTGCCCGACGGCAGACTCGTTCGATACGAAACCACATTGGAAAAACAGCTGGTTGACCAGATCCTGTCGTTTCAACCGGACATCATCTATTGCCCATTTCCTGGCGACGGACACGCCGATCACCAGGCCTGTGCCCTGGCGGTTGGGGACGCAGCGGTCCAGCTTGACTGGAAAGGACGCATGCATGCCTATGAGGTCTGGACCGCCCTTTGGCCCAACATCATGATCGACATCAGTGAGCAAGCCGCAGAGAAAGAGGACCTCATCCGCATGTACGCGTCCCAGATGGCGGACCGGGACTATGCCGCCGGCGTGCTGGGGCTCAACCGATACCGCGGTCTTCAGCACCGTGTTCGGTACGCAGAAGCCTTCTATGCCTGCGACGCGCGCGAATTCCAGGCCCTGACCAACCTCCTGAACCAGTTGGCGCCTTCATCACACACTGCGGGCGAGCACACCCCGCAAGTGAATGCACCGCTGAGCGGCCGGAGTGAACAAGCCGGGCGGAAGGCCCGTTCCGCAGCACCAGCAGGCAACACCCCCCACCCATGACCACGGAGAACCCCACTTTGCATACCCCCCTCTCAGGCTTGCGGCAACTGCTGACCATGGCGAAATCAATGGCCATCAACCTGTTGCTGGCCATTCCATGGATGCGGCGCCTGGTGCTCCCGACCCATGTCACGGGCATGGACGGGAATGAAGAGCAGGCGCGGGAACTCCTCCGGTTTTTCGAAGGCATGGCAGACATTCGGGATGCTGTGATCCTGGAACTGGGTCCGGGCAAGACGCTGGAGACCCTTCAGTTCGCACGCGAGCGTGGTGCAAGGTACGTGATTGCCGCCGACATCGTCGCCTACCACTCCGAGGAGGCCGCCCAGCAGCGTGGCGTGGACTATCGCCTGTTTGACGGCGCCACCCTACCCGTCGCAGACGCCAGCGTGGACATGGTCTGGGCTTGTTACTGCATGCAGCACTTTCGCGATCCACAGGCCATGCTCCAGGAAATCCATCGGGTGCTTCGCCCGGGTGGCACGCTCATTTGCCGCGTCGACCTGCGCGATCACTATCACATGTTCCACCGGGGCAAGCAATACGACTGCCTCCGCCATTCGGCGCGTGTCTGGCGCTGGATCGCCTGGAACCGGTCGAGCTACGTCAACCGTTTGCGACTGTCCGAATGGCAGCGCCTGCTTGGCGAGGCCGGCTTCCGGACCAGCAAGCTGGTTCCACACGAGGATGTCCAGCTCCTGAAGGACAACCGGTCGCACAATTACCTGTCACACCTCGATGACCGGGACCTCAAGACCTACCGTTTTGACGGCAGCTTCCGGCGCACGCTCTGCATTCTCCTGGGTGCACTGCTCAATGGTTTGCTGATCGTCGACCACGGATGACATGGCCCCACCAAGCCCAGACAAAGGCCCTTCACCATGTTGTCCCGTCCGGCTACCCACAGTGCGCGCGCGAATGACACGTACATTCCGACGCTGGACGGCTGGCGCGCTGTGGCGGTCGCGCTGGTCATCGGCAACCATGCCATCAGTTACCTCAGAGAACAGCAGTGGCCAGGCATGGAAATCGCCATTCGCCTGCTGGGTCACGGCGGCATAGGCGTCGACATCTTCTTTGCCTTGAGTGGCTACCTGATATCGACCTTGCTGCTGAGTGAAAAAGAGCGTTCTGGCAGCGTCCATCTCGGCAGCTTCTATGTGCGCCGGGTCTTCCGAATCATTCCTCCCATTGCCGTTTACCTGGCCTGCCTGATCGCATTGCGGGGCATGGATCTGCTGCCGAAGGTCAACAACGACGAGCTGGTGGCTTCGCTTTTTTTCTTCCGCAATTACATCGATACGGGCAGCTGGTACTCAAGCCATTTCTGGTCACTCGCGGTCGAAGAGCACTTCTATCTCGTCATCCCCTGGATCCTGCTGTGGCTCCTGCCCCGCCGCGCCGCCCAGGTGCTGGCAGGTCTGGCATTGACCTGCATCGTCGCCCGCTGGGTCACGCACGAATGGCACTTCTATCAGGGTTTCAATGCCGAATTCCGCACCGAGAACCGGGTCGACGCACTGATGTGGGGGGCCTTCCTCGCCGTGATGCTCCGGGCCGATGAGCGGCGGCAGTGGCTGCAGCAACACCTGACGGTGCCTCGGGTGCTCATGCTGGCTGGCATCGCTGCGTTCCTGATGATCGTGTGGCCAGGCATGCCATTGCGCCGCACGCTGGTCGCCCTGGTGCTGCCCCTGCTCATCATCTGCACGGTCCTTCATCCCTCGCACTGGGCCAGCCGGCCGCTGGAGTGGACGGGCATGCGCTGGATCGGCCGCCACTCCTACAGCCTGTACATCTGGCAAATGCTGTTCTTCGTCGATCTGCCACACCGGGACCTGCCGCTTGTTCAGACCCTGCCGGTGGCGCTGATCGCGTCTCTCGCGTGTGCCGCAGCCAGCTATCGCTTTGTCGAAAGACCCATGATCCGGCTGGGACACCAGTTGGCAGAGCGAGCGGCCAGCGCGCGCTCCATCACATTGAGACAGCCATGACATCGCCTTCAGACCACTCGGGGTTGCGCGTTCTCATCGTGGCGGAAAACGCGTCACGGCGGTACGGTGGCGAAGCGGCCTTGCCGATGCAGTTTTACGAGCATCTGCGCCGGCGAGGAATTGCCACCTGGCTGTTCACACACGCACGCGTGAGGTCCGAATTCGAGGGCAGTGATGTCGCAGACCAGGTGCTTTATGTTGAAGATTGGCAGCTTCATCGTCTTCTCTGGCGGCTGGGCAGGCGACTGCCTGCCCGCATCGAGTACCTCACCACAGGCTACCTCTCCCGCCTGCTCACCCAGGCCAATCAGCGCAGGCAAACCCGCCGGTTGGTCAAGGAGTTGGCGATTGACGTTGTCCACCAGCCCATCCCCGTCTCCCCCAAGGAGCCCTCGCTGTTGTACGACCTGGGTGCCCCCGTGGTGATCGGCCCATTGAACGGCGGCATGGATTTTCCGGCTGCCTTCCGGTCCGGTGATTCGTTTTTCACGCGGTTTCTCCTGCGCGCCATGCGTTGGTTGTCGCATGGCCTCAACGCACTCGCACCGGGCAAACGCAAGGCGGCCATCATCCTGGTGGCCAACGAAAGAACCCGCGTGGCACTGCCATCGGGCCACAGTCGCTGCGTCGAAACCATGGTGGAAAACGGCGTCGATCTGCATC
Source organism: Hydrogenophaga sp. (assembly GCF_030651625.1). Taxonomy (GTDB): domain Bacteria; phylum Pseudomonadota; class Gammaproteobacteria; order Burkholderiales; family Burkholderiaceae_C; genus Hydrogenophaga. The sequence continues at coordinate 41,065 of NZ_JAUSCF010000035.1, forward strand.
TGTGGCAGCCGCGCTCACCCACGCAGCCTTCTCATGCCGCCAGTCACACCCGTTATGTTTTCATGGGTCGGCTGGTCGACGTCAAGCGGGTCGACATTCTCCTGGACGCATTTTCAAAAGCCTGTCGACAGCAAGCCATGTCACTGCTTGTCATCGGTGACGGGCCCCTGCTTGCGCAACTGAAGCGACACGCTGAGGCGCTGGGCATCCTTGCGTCTGACGGTGAAACCGAATCGAAGGTGTATTTTGCTGGCTGGATGAGCCAGGTGGATGCCGCCGAGCGGCTTCAAGCCCAGGACTGCCTGGTGCTGCCCAGCGTGCGTGAATGTGGCGGCGCTGTCGTTCTGGAGGCCATGGCCGCCGGTCTTCCCGTCATCGCGGTCCACTGGGGCGGGCCAGCCGACTATCTTGATGCCTCCTGCGGCATCCTGATTCCCCCGGAAGGGCCTGGCTTCGTTGCGCACGAAATGACCCAAGCCCTGATCTGTCTGGCGCGCGACCCCGCTCTGCGACGCCGGCTGGGCGAACAAGGGCGCGCCAAGGTGGAGCGCGAGTTCGACTGGGAAAAGAAGATCGACCACCTCTTGACCATCTATGCCCGCGCAGTGGAGCAGACCACCGCTCACCAGCCCAGCTGACTCCATGCAAGGTGGGTCAAGCACTGCCTGGCCGCGCAGGCTCCTAGCGTTCCGGCATTTTTGCTTTACCAGTCCAAGTTCTGTCGAGTCATTCCACCCCTGCCCGGCCTTCGGTGTGTTGCTTGTGAAGGGTGGTGGTCTGCGGGAGGTGCGGGTCTTGTGGGTCTCGCACCACAGGGACCTGTCTTCGGACCGGGTTGGACCGGTGAATCACCTCAGGGCAAACCCCCATGCCTGCAGTAATCGGCTGTTACCCCGCCCACCGCACCGCCTTCAACAATGGCCCATGTTCCACCCACTCAGGAGACCCACATGGGCAAGAAACTGTTGATGATCTGTGGCGATTATTGCGAAGACTATGAAACCATGGTGCCGTTCCAGGCGCTGCAGGCGGTGGGCCACACGGTGCATGCCGTGGCGCCCGACAAAAAGGCGGGTGACTTCATCCACACCGCCATTCACGACTTTGAGGGTGCGCAAACCTACAGCGAAAAGCCGGGGCACCGCTTCACGCTCAATGCCACGCTTGCCGAAGTGAAGCCGGAGAGCTATGACGGCCTGGTGATTCCCGGCGGGCGCGGACCGGAGTACCTGCGCATGCATGCGAGCGTGGTGGCGCTGGTGAAGCACTTCACCAGCAGCGGCAAGCCGGTGGCTGCCGTGTGCCACGGTGCGCAGCTGCTCGCTGCCACGGGAGACATCAGGGGACGCACCATCTCGGCCTACCCGGCCTGCCAGGTGGAGGTCGAGCTGGCGGGTGCCACCTACGCCAACATCGAGGTCGATCAGGCGGTGACCGACGGGCCCTTTGTCACCGCGCCCGCCTGGCCGGCTCACCCGGCGTGGATCGCGCAGTTTCTGGCCGTGCTGGGCACGAAGATCACCCACTGAACAGGATGAAACACCCCCGCGTCGCCTTGCCTGGCCTGGGCCACTTCATGCAACCCGGATGGCGCCTGGGTACCATGCGAAATTGACATCCAGCCTCCCCACGCACGGTCCCAAGCCACTCACAATAGGGCAACCTTTTTTCCTGCGGGAGTCCCACCATGTGTGAAGTCTTCATCAGCGCCGCCCCCGACAGCTACGCCAGCCGAACGCGCTCGGTGCGGCTGCACGGTGTGGTCACCAGCATCCGGCTGGAGAACCTGTACTGGGACGTGCTGTCCGAAATCGGCGAACGCGACGGCATGACGGTGGTGCAGCTGATCGAAAAGCTCTACGACGAGCTGGTGGCTGCACGCGGCGAGGTGGGCAACTTTTCATCGTTTCTGCGCGTGAGCGCGCTGCGCTACATGGCCCTGCAGGCGCACGACCGCATTCCCATGGACAATGCGGTACCCATCCGCTCGCTGGATGCGCGAGCCGTGCTGCACGCACTGCCGTCACACTGGGCGCTGCCAACGCCCTCTGGCACCGTGGTGACGCTGCGGCGCAAGGGTTGACCAGCCACCATTGACCTGCCCATCCACCCGGGTGAGCCCCGGTGCCGGGCATGGCCATGTGCGTTCGCTACAGTTGATGGGTCTTTGACCCTCATCCGCAATGCACCGAACGCCATGATCATCTGGAAAAAGCCCGTCTCCTGCGCCATCCTCACCGAAAGCCACATCGACACCGCCGTGCAGCATCTGGGCATCGAGTTCCTGGAGGTGGGCGACGACTTCATTCGAGCGCGCGTGCCGGTGGACACGCGCACCAGGCAACCCTACGGGCTGCTGCATGGCGGCGTGAGCGTGGTGCTGGCCGAAACCCTGGGCTCGTGCGGCGCAGCCTACAGCAGCCCGGTGGGCCAGCGCGTGGTGGGGCTGGACATCAATGCAAACCACATCAAGGGTGCCACCAGCGGCTGGGTCACCGGCATCACGCGGCCAGTGCACATCGGCCGCACCACGCAAGTGTGGCAAATCGACATGAGCAACGATGCGGGCGAACTCACCTGTGTATCGCGCATCACAATGGCCGTACTGGCAACAAGGTAAGGACGATCTTTGAGTATCAGACCATGCACACTGCAACACCGAACGAGCCTTGAATATTCCTGGCGCAAAAACACAGACAACCCATGAGCCAGCCACTGCCACCACCGAAAGACGACCTTGGGCACTACCTTTCCATGATGGTGGCCCACGGCGCTTCCGACCTGTTCCTCTCCGCAGGAACGTCGGCGGCCGTGAAAGTGCAAGGCATTCTGATGCGCCTGCCCGAGAGCGATCTTCAGGCCGCCAACACCCAGCAACTGGCCTACTCGGTGATGCGCGAAGCGCAAGTCAGGCAATTCGAATCGTCGATGGAATGCGACTTTGCCATCGCACTGGAGGGGCTCGGTCGGTTCCGCGTCAATGTGTACCGCCAGCGGGGTGACGTGGCGGTGGTGGTGCGCCACATCAGCGCAAAGGTGCCGTCCATCGATGCGCTCGGGCTGCCACCGATCGTGAAAACACTCGCACAGCTCAAGCGCGGACTGGTGCTGGTGGTGGGCGCGGCCGGCTCAGGCAAAAGCACCACGCTGGCGTCCATGATCGACCACCGAAACCACACGGTGGGTGGCCACATCCTCACGGTGGAAGATCCGATGGAGTTCGAGCACGCGCACGCCAAAGCCATCGTCGATCAGCGCGAGGTGGGGCTGGACACGCAGAGCTTCGACGAGGCGCTGCGTCATGCCATGCGTGAAGCACCCGACGTGATCATGATCGGCGAGATCCGCGACCGCGAGACCATGCAACATGCCATGGCCTACGCCGAGACCGGGCACCTGTGCCTGTCCACCCTGCACGCCAACAACGCCAACCAGGCGATCCAGCGCGTGCTGAATTTCTACCCTGAAACGGCACACAAGCAGGTGCTGATGGACCTGTCGCTCAACCTCAAGGCGGTGGTGGGCCAGCGACTGCTGCGCGGCGTGAACGCCAGGCTGGTGCCAGCGGTGGAGATCATGCTGCTCTCGCCCTACATCTCCGACCTGATCCAGAAGGGTCAGACAGACGACATCAAGGAAGCGATGGGCAAGAGCACCGAACAGGGCATGGCCACCTTCGATCAGTCGCTCTACGACCTGTACCTTCGCAAAGAAATCACGGCCGAACAGGCCGTGGAGTTTGCCGATTCACGCACCGACGTGTCGCTGCGCATCCGCCTGCACTCCGGGCAGCGACCCGACACCTCGTCGCTGAAGATCTGAACGCGCAAGAGCGGCACAGCCTGCCGGAGCCAGTCCCGTTGGCGGACCGACGATCAGTCTGTCGGCGTGCCGGGCGGTGGCTGGCTGCGCGCCCGTTCACAACGGCCCTGCGATGTGGCCAGGCCGCGAAAATCACTGCTCCAGCTCTGGCTGGCCGTGTCGATCTGGATGCGCTCGTTGTCCAGCGCCGTGAGGATGAGCGTGTCACGCACATTGAAGGAGTAGACGGGCACACCATCGATCGTCACCGACAGCACGCGCTTCTGGTCGTAGTCGATACCGACCGTTCGCACCCAGACACTGCGTGCTGGCAGGTACACCGCCTCGCACACGAAAACCACCTTGCCAGTGTCAGGCTGGGCCCACGCCATCAGGGGCGTGGTGAGCGAGACGGAGAGCAGCCCGCCAGCCAGACACCGGTGCAAACCGCTACAGGGCATCAATCCGCTCCCAGCTTCGCCATGCGCTCGCTTTTCCAGTAGACATCGTCTCCGCCGTTCATTCGGTTGAGCACACGCGCGAGCACGAACATCAGGTCGGAAAGCCGGTTGAGGTACTGGCGCGGGGTGTCTTTCAGGGCCTCTTCGTTGCCCAGCGCGACCACGGCACGTTCGGCCCGACGCGCGACGGTGCGGCACACGTGGGCCTGACTGGCAGCGCGACTGCCTGCGGGCAGAATGAATTCCTGCAGACGAGGCAACTGCTCGTTGTAGGTGCCCAGCGCTTCGTCGAGTGCCAGCACCGCTTCGGGCTTGAGCAGCTCGAACCCGGGGATGGACAGCTCACCGCCCAGGTTGAACAACTGGTGCTGGATTTCCACCAGCACGTTGCGCACGTCGTCGGCCATGTCTTCGCACAGCAGCACGCCGATGTGCGAATTCAGCTCGTCCACATCGCCCATGGCGTGCACGCGCAGGCTGTTCTTGGAAACGCGGGTGTTGTCGCCCAGGCCGGTGGTGCCGGCGTCACCGGTGCGGGTGGCGATCTGCGTGAGTCGGTTGGCCATGGCTGCTTCTGGTTGGTTGATCTCACCATCGATTGTGCGGGAAGCTTGCGCGCGCGGCAGCGCGAAGGGCATGGGACCTGTGAAGGTGCCGCTGCCCCTCCCGCACCAGCCCGCTGCCAGTTGTGAGCAGATTCAAACGCATGTACGTCGCGAAACAAGAGGAAAAAGCGCTGGTCTGGCGCATCCGGCGCGTCCTTAATGCGAGTTCATCACCCCACAAAAGGAGACCGAAACCATGGCCCGATCCCGCCAACGCCTCGCCGATTTCGAAGCCCGCAGCGTGCAGATCATTGCCGCCTTCACCCTGGGACTGGCCGGCATGTCGACCGCCCCGACCTCGCCCGTCAACCGGGTCGGCGCGCACCCTCACACGCTGAACACGAGCGCCGCAGCCGCCTTGCATTCCAACACGCGCACCGTGCCATTGAACACCACCACCCGTCGCTCCGGGCGCACCTGAACCGACGCCGCGGGAGGTCCAAAAAGCCCCCGTCCCATCGGGCACGGCGTAAACTGGCTGGCTGCAATCCAACGCGACCCGGAGACTCCCATGAACGCCCCCACTGCCCTGAGCCATCTGGCGCCCGACGTGCACCAGCGCGCCACCCCCGACGAATTCATTGCCGACCTCCAGCAGCGCTTTGGCGCCCAGTGCTCCACCGCGCTGGTGGTGCGTGAACAGCACGGACGCGACGAGTCGGTGTACGAGGTGCCTCCGCCCGCCGCCGTGGTGTTCGCCCAAAGCACGCAAGACGTGGCCGATGCGGTCACGCTGGCCGCGAAATACAAGGTGCCGGTGATTCCGTTTGGCGTGGGTTCTTCGCTCGAAGGCCATCTGCTCGCCGTGCAAGGCGGCATCAGCATTGACGTGAGTCGCATGAACAACGTGTTGTCGGTCAATGCCGAGGACCTCACCGTGACGGTGCAGCCAGGTGTCACACGCAAGGCGGTGAACGAAGCGGTGAAAAGCGAAGGCCTGTTCTTTCCGATCGACCCGGGTGCCGATGCGTCCATTGGCGGCATGGCGGCCACGCGCGCCAGCGGCACCAATGCCGTTCGCTACGGGACCATGCGCGAGAACGTGCTGGCCCTCGAAGTGGTGACGGCCCAGGGCGAGGTGATCCGCACGGGCACACGCGCCAAGAAATCTTCGGCCGGCTACGACCTCACCCGCCTGATGGTGGGCAGTGAAGGCACGCTGGGTGTCATCACCGAAGTCACGCTCAAGCTCTACCCGCTGCCCGAGGCCATCTCTGCCGCCACATGTTCGTTCCCCAGCATTGAGGCGGCGGTGCGCACCGTGATCCAGGTGATCCAGCTGGGTGTGCCCATCGCGCGCTGCGAGCTGATCGACCACAACACGGTGCGCATGGTCAACACGCACAGCAAGCTGGGTTTGCGCGAAGAGAACATGCTGCTGATGGAATTCCACGGCTCGCCCGCGAGCGTGAAGGAGCAGGCCGAAACCGTTCAGGAGATCGCCACCGACTTCGGCGGCAACGCGTTCGAGTGGGCCGACACACCCGAGGAGCGCACCCGACTGTGGACCGCGCGGCACAACGCCTACTTCGCCGCCATCCAGAGCAAACCCGGCTGCCGCGCCATCAGCACCGACACCTGTGTACCCATCAGCCGCCTGGCCGACTGCCTGCTGGACTCCGTGACCGAGGCCGACGCCGCTGGCCTGCCCTACTTCCTGGTGGGCCACGTGGGCGACGGCAATTTCCACTTCGGCTACCTGATCGACCCCACCAAGCCCGAAGAACACACCCTGGCCGAACAGCTCAACCACAAGCTGGTGGCGCGCGCGCTCAATCTGGAGGGCACCTGCACCGGCGAGCATGGTGTGGGACTGCACAAAATGGACTTCCTGCTCACCGAGGCGGGCACCGGCGCGGTGGACATGATGCGCACCATCAAGCGCGCCCTGGACCCAGACAACATCATGAACCCGGGCAAGATCTTCTCGCTGTGAGCATGCCCTGCCCCTTGGGGTGAGTTCCGGTTCAGCCTGACGGCCTGCGCGACCGCACCCAACCGCCCGCAGCTGGCCTTTTCCGGGATGGCTGCACAGGTGGCGAGTACCGGGTGCCCCCATTTCCCATTCCAGGTGGCACCACCCGCGAACAGCCCTGCCACAGCCCCGGACATCCCCCGACAGAAGGACGACAGGGGCGCCAGAAGGTGCATCAAATCCCCTGCGCCGATTGAGCGAAGAGGGCGAAAGATGTAAACTTTGCGCCTATTAAAAACGGTGGTTCGAGGCGGGGGTGTGCAAATGAAAAGGTATCTGGGTATCGTTTTCCTCGTCGCGGCGTCGGTGTCTGCCCAAAATGCCGACGTCCCCACCGTGCGCATCTGCGACGACAGCGGCTGTTCAGACCGCCCCCGAAACTCCGCCACCTTCCAGCCCGAAGCCGAAGACCTGCAAGCCGAGCAGCGGCTGGCTGCCTTGATCGGGCTGGCCGAACAGGATCCGCGCGCGGCCTTCGATCTCGGGTTGCGATTTTTCCGCGGTGACGGTGTGCGCCGCGACAGCTACCAGGCACTCAGATGGATGCGCAGCGCGGGCGAGCGTGGCGTGGTGCCCGCCCAGCTGGCACTGGGCCGCTTCTACCTGATGGGCCTGGAAGAAATGGGCCCCGACCCGATCGAGGCAGAAGCCTGGCTGTCCCTGGCCGCCTCCCAAGGCAACAAGGAAGCTGGAAAATTGCTCGCCGAAGCGCGTGCCGCCAAGAAAGACGAGCAACGTCTCTACCAATGGCGGGAAGCTCGCCGCAAGGGCTGGTACGGCCACTGGCATTCGGGCTACACCTACTACTGGACCTGGGGTCCGCGCGGCTGGTACCACCGCTGAGCCATGGGGCCTGTTGACACCCTTTGAAACCACCGACTTCCCTTTTCTCTCTGTCACTCATCAAAGAAGGCTTTTCAAAATGAACTCCAAAACCGTTTGGGTCCGTTGGACCGCTCTGGCCTGTACCCTGGCTCTCGCAGGTTGCGTGACCCCGGGCGGCGGCACCATCAGCACCGGCACCAGCAGCACCGCCACCACCGGCGCCGCCGCCGGCAGCTCGAGCGTCAACGCCAGCTCCACCCTGGAGCGTTGCGCCGCTCCGCTTGGCACACTGGCTGTGGACGACGGCCGTGGCAAAGAGTGGTATGGGAGCTTTGGCCGAGAGACCCAGGTCACCACCATCGAGCCGCTGATCCGTCTGGCCGTGCAGCAGTCCAACTGTTTCGTGATCACCGCCATCGGCAACGCCCGCACCGACAGCCGCATCAGCTCCATCACCGATCGCCAGCGCAATTCCGGCGAGTTCCGCGCCGGGTCCAACCAGCAGGCAGGTCAGCGCGTGGCGGCCGATTACTACCTTGAGCCTGCTGTCATCATCGACAACGACTCCACCGGCGCCATGGCCGGTGCCCTGGGTGGCCTGCTGGGCGCCCGCAACCGCAACCTGGGTGTGATCGCTGGCGGCCTGGAAAGCAAGGCTTCGGTCGTGACCATGACGCTGCTGGACATCCGCTCGGGCGTGCAGATCGCGATCTCGGAAGGCAACGCCACCGCCACCAACTATGGTGCGGCGCTGGGTGCTTTCGGCCCCAGCGCCGGCGGCACCCTGGGTGGCTTCTCGCGCACCCCGGCTGGCAAAGCCACTGTGGCGGCGTTCACAGACGCCTACAACAACATGGTGATTTCCCTGCGCAACTACAAGGCACAAGATGTCAAGGGCGGCCTGGGCCGTGGTGGTCAACTGAGGGTGAACTGACCGGCACGCTGCACGGCGCCCCCCAGAAGACGAAGCCCATGGGGTGGTGGATCCTGGCTCCGGGCGCCTGATGTGAGGACCACGGCCACTTTGAGACAAGGCCTCCTGCGGGAGGCTTTGTTTTTGGTTCGCAGGTCGGACCAACGCCCCCGTCTGCCCTCCTAGCGAGAAGCCTGGCATTGAAGACGCGCAGGCTCCTAGGTCGTTCGAACGAAGCATCCCGCCGAGGGACGCGCGACACGCCGCGGGAGGGCTTCAGCTCTTTCTGAGTTTTTCAATCAACCCGTTGAGTTCGTCCAGCGAACCAAACTGGATCGCAAGCTCGCCCTGCTCTTCCACCCTGCCGTGGCGCTTGACGCGCTTCTTCACCCGCACCTCCACCTCGGCGGTCAGCAGGTCCGACAGTTCCTCCTCCACGCGTCGGATGTCGCGGGATTTGTCTTTTTTGAGCTTCTGCGGTGCCAATGCGAACTCGGCCCCCAGCTTCTTGACCAGGCTTTCGGCTTCGCGCACCGACATTTTCCGGGCTGCGATCTGGTTGCCTGCGGTGATCTGGCTGGCTTTGTCCAGTGCCAGCAAGGCGCGGGCGTGACCCATGTCGAGGTCACCGGCCATAAGCATGGTCTGGACCGGTTCGGCCAACTGCAGCAAACGCAACAGATTGCTGGCGGCGCTGCGTGAGCGGCCCACGGCCTGGGCCGCCTGCTCGTGAGTGAGTCCAAACTCCTTCACGAGACGTTGCAGACCCTGGGCTTCTTCCAGCGGGTTGAGGTCTTCGCGCTGGATATTCTCGATCAGTGCCATGGCGGCGGCGGCTTCGTCGGGCACGTCGCGCACCAGCACCGGCACGCTGTCAAGCCCGGCCAGGCGGGAGGCCCGGAAACGCCGTTCGCCCGCGATGATCTCGTACTTTCCGGCGTTCGCGCCAGCGGCAAGCCTGCGCACAAGGATGGGCTGCATGATGCCCTGCGCCTTGATGGATTCGGCCAGTTCGTACAGCGCCCCCTCGTCCATGCGGGTGCGCGGCTGGTACACACCTGGCACCAGTTCGGTCAATGCCAGGTTGGTGGGTGTGGCATTGCGCTCGTTTTCCTGCGCATCGGGCGATGCGGCTTCTGCCACTTTGGGTCCCAGCAAGGCTTCGAGTCCGCGGCCGAGGCCTTTGGGTTTCTTGGTGACCATGGTGCTTTCAGTCTTTCTTGGCAATCAGATTGTTGAGGAGTTCCTGGCCTTCGAGCCAGTCGGCCAACCCCGATTCGGCATTGATGTGCCCTCGGTCACCGAGATCGATGAAGCGTGATCCCCACGCTGCAGCGAACGCCTCGGCTCGCCCGTAACTGCAGTACGGGTCGTTCCGGCTGCCCACCAGCACACTGGCGAAAGGCAGGGTTTGCATGTGAATCGGCGACCAGCTCGGCAACAGAGGTCGCATGTCTTCTCGCTCCGCATCACCCGGCGCCACGAGCAAGGCGGCCTTCACGCGGGTCGTGTTTTTCGAATGCGCCGCCCAGGCCACCACATGCAGGCACCCCAGGCTGTGCGCCACCAGCACCGCTGGTTCGTCACAGGTCAGCAGCACCTCCTCCAGCCGCGCGATCCAGTCGCCCCGGCGCGGGCGCATCCAGTCGTGTTGGTCCACGCGGCGGTAGCCGTGCTGTGTTTCCCACTGGCTCTGCCAGTGGTCCGGACCGCTGTCTTTCCACCCGGGGAGAATGAGGACATTGTGAGGTTTCACGTGAAACAATCCACCCTCACATCTTCTGGATGCGTTCGACCATCTCGCCAGCAAAACCGATGAACGCCTGGCTGCCGCGCGCTGAGGGGTCGAAGATCACGCCAGGCAGTCCGTAGCTCGGGGCCTCTGCCAGTCGCACGTTGCGCGGGATGACGGTGTCAAACACCTTCTCGCCAAAGTGCGCCTTGAGCTGGTCGCTGACCTGCGACTGCAGGGTGATGCGGGGGTCGAACATCACGCGCAGCAGACCGATGATCTGCAGGTCCTTGTTGAGGTTGGCATGCACCTGCTTGATGGTGTTGACCAGATCGGTCAGTCCTTCCAGCGCAAAATATTCACACTGCATGGGCACGATCACCCCATGCGCCGAACACAGGCCATTGAGGGTGAGCATGCTCAGGCTGGGCGGGCAGTCGATGAGCACGAAGTCGTAGTCGGCATCCACGGCAGCCAGCGCCTGCTTCAGGCGACGTTCGCGGCGCTCCACGTCCACCAGCTCCACCTCGGCACCCGCCAGCTCGCGGTTGGCTCCCAGCACGTGGTAACCGCACTTCTCCGAATAAACTGCAGCTTCACTCACCAGGGCAGATTCGAGCAGCACGTCGTAAACCGAGAGGGCCATGCTGCGCTTGTCCACGCCCGAGCCCATGGTGGCGTTGCCTTGGGGGTCCAGATCCACCATCAGCACGCGTTGGCCAATTTTGGACAGGCCTGCGGCCAGGTTGACGGTGGTGGTGGTCTTGCCTACGCCCCCCTTCTGGTTGGCGACACAGAAAATCTTGGCCATCAGGCAAGTCCTCGCGATCCACAGCAGCGCTTGTGGGCGCCTGGGACGGCGGCTGTGGAATCCGGTGCTTGCATGGGTTGCGTGCTCATTTCGAAAGTGCCAGCTTGATGCCAAAACCAATGAGGAAGACTCCGGCGATTTTTTCAAGCGAGCGGCCAATCACTGGTCGGGCCCGCATGCGTTCGGCCAGGAAATGGGTGAGAAGCACCGCCGTCAACCCGTAGAAGAAGGTAAGCACGGCCACCGTGGCCGCCATGGCGCCAAAAGTGATCAGGCCCTGGTGGCGGGCCGGGTCCACAAACAACGGGAAGAAGGCCATGTAGAACACGATGGCCTTGGGATTGAGCAAAGTGATGGCCAACCCTTGCTGGAAATACTGGCGTGGGCGGATGTTGAGCACCGGTGCGTCACCGGGCTTCGCCGTCATCATCTTGAAGCCGAGCCAGGCCAGATAACCGGCACCCAGCCACTGTACAGCGCTGAATGCCGCAGGATAGGTGGTCAGCAGCGCCGCCACACCGGCCACCGCCATCCACATCAACACCTGATCCCCTGCGATCACCCCCAGCGTCGCCGCCAGCCCGCCGCGCACGCCACCCTTGCCGGTGGACGTGATGAGGGCCAGGTTGCCTGGGCCCGGAATGGCCAGAAACACGACAATGGCGACGACAAAAGCGCCGTAATCAGCAACACCCAGCATGGAATGCCCCCAGAAGTGAAGGGTCGAGTTTACGTGAAGGGCTGGCGGGCGAGCCGGGTGTGACGGTCAAGCGACAGCGGGGGCGCCGGGCTTCATCCACACAATGCAGCGTTCAGCCGCCAGGCCGGGTACATGAAGTTGTTCCACGTGGAACACGTCAACGTCAGGGGCTTCTGCGGCCAGGGTCGTCAGTTCATCAAGCGGGTGCTTGCCCTTCATGGCCATCCACACACCACCCGGGTACAAAGCGCCCTGCGACCAGTGTACGAAGTCCACCAGTGAGGCAAAAGCACGCGAACACACCACATCGAACCCCTGTCCTGCCATGGCATTCAGACTTTCCACTCGGGCATGCACGCCGCGCAGATTGGGCAGCTTCAGCGTGGCAGCCACCTGCTGGATGAACGCCGCCTTCTTGGCCACAGTGTCGACGCAGGTCACGTTGATCCAGGGACAGGCCACGGCAATCACCACACCAGGCAGACCACCGCCGGAACCCACATCGAGCAACTGTACCGTTCGTTCGCCCACCTGGCGCACCAGAGGCTCGATCGCGGACAGACTGTCGAGCAGGTGATGGGTCATCATCTCGGCCGGGTCGCGCACCGCTGTGAGGTTGTAGACCTTGTTCCATTTCTGCAGCAATCCCAGGTAGGCCATCAAGGCGTCGACCTGAGGGTCACCCAGACGAAGCCCCAACGCCTGCAACCCGCCCACCAACACCTCCCGACTGGCGCCGGACACACCCATGTCCTGATTCATGCCGACGACCCTTCGGTCTCGACCGCCACGGTGGCAAATCCCTTGAAGCCCCCCTTCTTCAGGTGGATCAACAGCAGCGAGATGCTGGCCGGCGTGATACCGGAAATACGTGAGGCCTGTCCCAGGGTTTCAGGACGGTGCTGGGCCAGCTTCTGGCGTGCCTCGAACGACAGGGCCTTGACCTGCAGATAGTCCAGATCAGCTGGCAACTTCAGCCCCTCGTAATGCGATGCACGCTCCACATCGCTCTTCTGCCGGTCGATATAGCCTGCGTATTTGGCCGCAATCTCCACCTGCTCCACCACCGGCTCCAGCAGATCACCGAGTGTTTCACGTGAAACATCGGAACCGATGTACTTGCCACCATCCAGCCCCACCAGCGCGGCATAGGGCACACCCGGTCGGCGCAGCAGATCGAACAGGTTGTGCTCGTGTTCAATCGCCTTGCCCAGTACCCGCTCCGACTCGGCCGCCGGAAGAATTCGGGGATTGACCCAGGTGGCCTTCAGCCGCTCGGTTTCCTTTGCCACCGCATCGCGCTTGCGACTGAACGCATCCCACCGGGCATCGTCCACCAGGCCCAGCGTCCGCCCCGTTTCGGTCAGTCGCATGTCGGCGTTGTCCTCGCGCAGCTGCAACCGGAACTCGGCCCGGCTGGTGAACATGCGGTAGGGCTCTGTCACGCCCTGGGTCACCAGATCATCCACCAGCACACCCAAGTAGGCCTCGTCGCGGCGCGGCAACCACGCCGCTTCGCCCTTGACCTGCAACGCGGCGTTAAGCCCGGCGAACAGGCCCTGGGCCGCCGCCTCTTCGTAACCGGTGGTGCCGTTGATCTGACCGGCGAAGAACAGCCCCTGGATTTGCCTGGTCTCGAAACTGCTCTTGAGCGAGCGAGGGTCGAAATAGTCGTATTCGATGGCGTAGCCCGGGCGCAGGATGTGCGCATTCTCCAGCCCCGCCATGCTGCGCACCAGCGCGTACTGGACGTCGAATGGCAAGCTGGTGCTGATGCCATTGGGGTAGACCTCGTGCGTCGTCAAACCCTCCGGTTCCAGAAAGATCTGGTGGCTGTCCTTGTCGGCAAACCGGTTCACCTTGTCTTCCACACTCGGGCAATAGCGCGGGCCCACGCCCTCGATCTTGCCGGTGAACATGGGGCTGCGGTCAAAACCCGAGCGGATGATCTCGTGCGTGCGTTCGTTGGTGTGCGTGATCCAGCAGGGCACCTGTTGCGGGTGCATGGCCGTGCTGCCCATGAAGCTGAACACGGGCACCGGGCGATCGGGGTTCAGGCCGCCAGGCACGCCGTCGCCAGGTTGTTCCAGGCATCTGGAATAGTCAATGCTGCGGCCATCCAGACGCGGAGGTGTTCCAGTTTTCAGGCGCGCCTGAGGCAGCTTCAACTCTTTGAGCCGTGCCGACAAACTCACCGCTGGCGGGTCCCCGGCCCTGCCGGCGCTGTAGTTGTTCAGCCCGACATGGATCTTGCCATCGAGGAAGGTGCCGGCCGTCAGCACCACCGTCCGGCTGCGGAAACGGATACCCACTTGTGTGACCGCCCCCACCACCCGGTCACCCTCCACCATCAGGTCGTCCACCGCCTGCTGGAACAGCCACAGCCTGGGCTGGTTTTCCAGCATCCGGCGGATGGCGGCCTTGTACAGAATGCGGTCTGCCTGGGCCCGGGTGGCGCGCACGGCCGGGCCCTTGCTGCTGTTGAGAATGCGGAACTGGATGCCCCCTTCGTCGGTGGCCAGCGCCATCGCACCGCCCAGTGCGTCCACCTCCTTCACCAGGTGTCCCTTGCCAATGCCGCCAATGCTGGGGTTGCAACTCATCTGGCCCAGGGTTTCGATGTTGTGGGTCAGCAGCAGCGTGGTGCAACCCATGCGGGCTGCAGCCAGCGCCGCTTCCGTGCCGGCGTGACCGCCACCAACAACGATGACGTCAAATTCCTGTGGGTACAACATGGCTGGTGCTCCAGGGCGCCGCTGTTCGCGGTGGCCCGATAGGCAAAAAGGACGGTGTTTCACGTGAAACCTTTGCAGCCACACCGGGTGGCCCGGGCGGGCAACCTGCAATTGTCCCACCATTGCCTTCTGGCCGTGCACGGCCAGCCGGACATGACGGTCGTCTGCTCCGTGTTTACGCAGGAAACCTGTGTCGAGTCGATGCCAGAATGCGGGCATGAGCACACCCATTCCCCTCCTCGTCTTCGCGGGCAGCACCCGCACCGAATCCTGGAACCGCCGCCTCGCCGGTGCGGTCGCTCAAATGGCCACCGCCGAAGGCGCTCACACCACCCGGCTGGAACTGGCCGACTTCGACGTGCCGATGTACAACGCCGATCTGGAAGCCAGAGGCACCCCACGCGACGTGGTTCGGCTCAAGGAGATCTTTCACGCCCACCCTGCCTGGATCATCTGCTCACCCGAATACAACGGCAGCTACACCGGCCTGCTGAAGAACACCATCGACTGGGTCTCCAGCCCCATCAAGGGCGACCCCGACTGGTGCAGCGGCACCAAGCCCTTCGACGGCAAGGTGGTGGGACTGCTGGCCACCTCACCTGGTGCACTGGGCGGCGTGCGCAGCCTCAGCCACCTGACACCGCTGCTGATGAACCTGCAATGCTGGGTGACTCCGCGTCAGTACGCCCTGCCCCGCGCCGGCGAAGCATTCGACCCGGACGGTTCGCTCGCCACCGAAGCGCACCGCAATGCGGTGCACGGCGTGGTGCAGCAAGTGCTCTGGGCAGCTCAAAGGTTCGCATGAGTCCGGACCCCTGTTGACATGGATTGCCGACCGGGTTGTGCAGCCTGCTGCATCGCGCCTTCGATTTCCAGCCCCATGCCTGGCCTGCCAGATGGCAAGCCCGCGGGAATGCCTTGTCCGCACCTGGACGAATCACGGAAATGCCGACTCTTCGGCTTGCCTGCACGACCGGCCGTGTGCGCTTCACTGCGCCCACACCGGGAGATGTGCGGTGAACACCGCACCCATGCGCTGCACTATTTGAAGCAGCTGGAGCGCGCTACCCGGCCTTGTCAGGGCAAATGAATTGCAACACGCTGCGAGCGGCAACGTCCTCCAGCGCCTCGGGCAGGATGTGCCCCATGTCCAGCACCTCCAGTTTCGCCCCCGGAATCAGATGGGCCAGTGCCTCCCCATGGGGCAATGGAAGGCAAGGATCGTGTGCCCCGTGCAGCACGAGGGTCGGCACGCGCAGATCCGGCAACCAAGCTGTGCGCGGCGGAGACAGGCCCACCGCTTGGGCATGCCGCAGCGCAACTTCAGGTCGGTGCCCATTGGCCAGGGCCTGGCGCATCTGGGTCCGAACCCGGTCATGCGGAAACGGCCACGAACCGCCGTGGAAAATCTCCCAGCCCAGTACCGCGCTGTCTTCGGGCGAGGACTTCCCCGCCTGCGCCGACAGCGCCCACAGCCGCTCGACAAATCCCGGTGCCGGCCCCGGCAAATCGGCATCGGGGGCTGGCCGCCCCATCACGCCCGCCATGTAGGGCCGGTGGTCGGCCGTGCTGCCGAGCAGCACCAGGTGACTCACCCGCTGCGGGGCGCCTCGAGCCAACTGCTGCGCAATGTAGCCACCCATCGACCAGCCCACCACCGCCACCCGACCCAGCCCCCAGGCGTCCAGCACGCGCAAGCCGTCCGAGGTGAATGCATCCAGGGTGTAAGGCGGCCGCGCCGGGTCGCTGACAAACGAGCGTCCGGTGTCCCGGTGGTCGTACCGCAGCACACGACAGCCACCCTCCACCAGCGCCCGAACAAACCCCGGTGGCCACACCAATCCCGGATTCATCGCCCCCATGATCAGCAACACCGGCAAGCCATCGACGGGGCCAGTGGCTTCGCTCCAGAGCACACCCTCGCCCGGTACGATCACGGTGCGGTTTTCCCAGGACAAAGAATCGAAGTGGTCGGTCATGACTGTGTTTGTACCAGCACCATGCAAAAGGCCCGCACGAGGCGGGCCTGATGGCCAGGAAAAACGGGGTGCGCCCGATGGCTGCGGCCTCTTCATGAAACAGAAGCCACCTCACCCAAAGAGCCCCTCACCCCACCCTCTCCCCAGAGGGCAGAGGGAGAAAGAAACTCCCCTTCCGGAGCGCAATTCCTTGACTCCAGGGGCAGCAAGGGACGGCTCCGCCGAGCCAAGCTGCCGTCTCCCCTTGCTCCAAGCCGAAGGCGCCAGAGAGGGGGGAAGCCGCGTCAGCGGCGCAGGGGGAGCAGGTACTCCACCCTGCGCGAGGTGCATGTAAACCAGGGGCGACGAGGGTCCGGCTCCGCCGGCCCAAGGCGCTGTCCCCCCTCCAAGCCGAAGGCGCCAGAGAGGGGGGAAGCCGCGTCAGCGGCGCAGGGGGGAGCAGGTACTCCACCCTGCTCGAGGTGCATGTAAACCAGGGGCGACGAGGGTCCGGCTCCGCCGGCCCAAGGCGCCGTCCCCCCTCCAAGCCGAAGGCGCCAGAGAGGGGGGAAGCCGCGTCAGCGGCGCAGGGGGGAGTTACTGTTTAACAGCCTCGATCTGCAACACCAGACGCACATTTTTCGGGAAACCCCAGTCCACGCCGTAGTTCACGCCAAAGGCGGTGCGGTCAATCGTGGCTTCAAAGTCGCCACCGCAGACTTCGCGCTTGAGCATGGGGCTTTCGAAACAGTTGAACTGGTTGGCCTTCAGGGTGACAGGCTGGGTCTTGCCCAACAGGGTGAGCTGGCCGCTGACCTCGCTGACCTTGTCACCGTTGAAGCGGAACCTGTCAGACACGAAACGCGCCTTCGGATGGGCTTCGGCGTTGAGGATGTCGGCGCTGGTGAGGTGCTTGTCGAATGCGGGGGTGCCGGTGTTCACGGAGGCCACGTCAAAACTGATGTCGACCTTGCCGGTCTTGGCGGCGCGGTCGAACTGCACCGTGCCTTCCTTCCTGTCGAAACGGCCGCGGTTCACGCTGGCGCCAAAGTGGCCAATCTCGAAGGTGGCGAAGGTGTGCGTTGGGTCGATCGCGTAGTCGGCCGCGAAGGCGCCGGTCGACAGGGTGACAGCGGCGGCCGCAGCAGCCAGCAAGGTCAGGGATTTGCGCATGGGAAAGAACTCCAGGTTGGTAAGAAAGGAAAGGCATCAAAATGAATCTGCGGCGCGCGTGGCTTCAAACCAGGGGCCACCGAGGAACTGGCTCTGCCAGGCCACCAGGGCTGTTCCCCCTCGGAGAAGACGCGAAGCGGGCACAGGGGGCATGGCAATCCGGGAGGTCACAGCTTGCTGACTCCGGCGAGCGTGAGCCGGAACCTGACCTGTACCTCGTCCGCGACCATGGAGGTGTCGGACCACTCCTTGTCGCCGATGCGGAAGGTGAGGCGCTTGATGGGAAACGCACCGGTGGCCACGGTCTGGGCACCGTTCTGCGCGAGGGTCACAGGCACCACCACGTCGCTGCTCACGCCCTTGATGCTGAGCTTGCCAGCCACCTCGAAACGCGTGGCGTCCACGCGCCTGACCGCGCTGGACTGGAACGTGGCCTGGGGAAACTGCGCCACGTTGAACCAGGTCGGCTTCGGCAGTTCGGCGTCGGTCTCGCGCACGCCCAGGGTGGCGCTGCCGGTGTCCACGGTGAAGGCGATGCTGCTGGTCTCGGGTTTGGCCGGGTCAAACGCCACCTTGGCATCGAAGCTGCGGAACCTGCCTTCCACCGGCACCCCCATCTGCCGGCTCACGAACTGAATCTCGCTCTGGGCTGGCACCAGCTGCTGCTGGGCCTGTACGGCCAGCGGAAACAGGCTGCAAGCGACAAAAGCAGCAGAAAACAGGGTACGTGTGGACAGATGCATGGGGTTCTTTCGGATGGAAAACAGGATGGCCCGCGGCCGCTCAGCGACTGCCCCAGGCCATTCGCCCCAGCAGTCCGTCGCGATCAATGAAGTGGTGCTTGAGCGCCCCAGCCACATGAAGCACCACCATGGCGGCCATGGCGTATGCAGCGTACTTGTGCAGCGGCTTGAGCGCGTCGGCCAATCCTTCGCTCACAGGCACAAAATCCGGCAGCGGCAACACACCGAACACCACGATCGGAAAGCCGGCGGCCGAGCTGTAGGCCCAGCCCAGCAGCGGCACAGCGAAAAACAACAGATACAGACCGCCGTGGGTGGCATGGTGTGCGAACCGTTGCCAGGCCGGCATGGCACGCTCCACTGCCAGGGGCAATACGGGTGGCCGATGCGTGATGCGCCACATCAAGCGGGCAAAGGAAAGAGTGAGCACCAACACGCCTGCCCACTTGTGCCAGTTGTACAACTTCAGCTTCTGGGGTGAAAACGGCAAGCCTTCCATGTACAGACCCAGCGCGAACATGCCGACCAACGCCAACGCGAGCAGCCAATGCAGGGCCACAGACAAGGGGTGGAATCGGGACTGGACAACTGAAAACATTTTTTCAGTTTAGAAAGGCGGAAGCCCCTGAGCGGTGAACAGGCTTGAAGCCAATATTCAAATAAATCGAATGAACCAAGCCATTTAATTCGGATCCTGCTGCGCTCGCCAGGCTCCACACCCCTCCTACAATGCATCGCATGTCTGCATCTCCCAAAGGCCATCTGCTCTCGCTGTACCCGGCCATGGGTGCCATGGCCGATCTGCTGCCCTCCTTGCCGGTGGTGCGTTGCCCGGCAGGCACGCCGCTGTTTCGCGAAAACGACGTCTGCCAGGGCTTCCCCCTGTTACTTGCGGGCGAGGTGCGGGTCTCGCGCAGCGCTGCCAACGGACGTGAGCTGGAGCTGTACCGTGTGCAGCCAGGCGAGATGTGCCTGGCGTCGTCTGCAGGTCTGTTTGCAGGACGGCCGCTCAGCGCCCGGGGCGTCACCACCCAGGAAACCGCTCTGGTGCTGCTGCCGCCAAATGACTTCCAGGCCGGCATGGCAGATCCGGCGTTTCGCCACTTTGTCCTGGGTCTGTTCGCACAACGCATGATCGATCTCACCACGCTGATCGAAGCCGTTGCCTTTCAGCGTCTGGACAGCCGCCTCGCTGCTGCACTGCTCGGCCATGGCCCGCAACGCCACACCACACACCAGGCCCTGGCCGACGAGCTGGGCACGGTGCGCGAGATCGTCACCCGTTTGCTGCACCGCTTCGAACGCGAAGGTCTGATTGAGCATTCACGGGAATGCATCACCGTGCGCAACAGCGCTGCCCTGCGCGAACTCGCTGCCCTTCAGCCGCGCTGATGGGCGCTGCCGCGCACTTGATTCGGATTGGTGACCTCGGTCACAGACCTCGCCACCGATGCGCGCTCAAATAAGGACACCCCACACCCTGTGGGCCGTTCCGGCACCGCCGGAATGCACCTCAAGCACCGGAGCATTCACATGACGAAAAACGTCGGCGGCATCGACCGCATCTTGCGCATCACCATCGGCCTCGCCCTGATTGCCGCGGCCGCCACCGGGACACTGGGGCTTTGGGCCTATGTGGGCGTGGTGCCCCTGCTCACGGGTCTGATGGGCTGGTGTCCGCCATACGCCCTGCTGGGCTTCAATACCTGCGCCATGAAGAAATAGGGCGAAGCCGATCTTGTCCCCGTGAATGGGTGGGCCCGACTGCGGAATGGGCCGCAATGCGCAAAGCGCAAATGGCCTCAGCAGCCATCCGCACGCCAGGGTTGACCTGTACGGCATTGCCGCCGCTCGGGCGACCGTTGATCGTTCCATGCGTGCGCTGAACAGTGCACCGTGCAAAAGTGCACGCGACTGGGGCACGCCATGTCATCGCCGCGACTCCCGAACCTGGTGTGTGAGGTCACCATTGGCCACAGAACACAGATTCTGGTCACAGCAGGAGACAACACGATGGCAAACAAATCCCTCAACGCTCGGCGAGTTCACCCACCGATCCTCATTCATCGGCGCCGGCTGCTTGGTGCTGGCGCAGCGCTGGCGGCCCTTGGACTGCCCACGCTCGCACACAGCCAGAGCGGCCCCATTCGCATTGGCCAGAGCGCACCCCTGAGCGGACCTGTGGCAGGTGCCTTCCAGGGTCCATTGGCCGGGCAGAAGCTGGCATTCGACACCGTGAACCAGCGCGGTGGCATCGCCGGGCGCCCTGTGGAGCTGGTGCTGCTGGACGACGGCTACGACACCGCCCGCACGGTAGAAAACGTGAAGCTGCTGGTGGAACGCGACAAAGTGGTGGCACTCACTGGCCTGGGCAGTACCGCCGGGGTGGCCGCCGTGCTGCCGTATCTGGCCCAGACACGCATGCCTCTGGTGGGCAGCTGGACCGGCGCCCACGTCCTGAGGCTTCGCCCGCATCCCACCTTCTTCACCTCGCAGGCCAGCTTCAAGGACGAGGTAGAGCATTCCCTGCGCACCCTGGCCACCATCCACATGGACACGGTTGGCGTGGCGTACCAGGACAACGCCTTTGGTGAACTGATGATGCCCGTGGTCGAGACCGCTGCCAAGGAACTGGGTGTGAAACTGGTGGCACGCGCGCCGCTGGCGGTGGATGGCAGCAACGCCGTAGACGCGGCCAAGGCCCTGGCCGCGGCCAAACCCAAGGCGGTGCTGATGATCGCGGTGGGGCCCTCGGTGGTGGGGTTTGTGAAGGCGGCCAGGGCCAGTCTGAACGTGCCGGTCTACACCTTGTCGGTGGCCGCCAGTTCGGTGGCCGCGCTGGGGGACGAAGCCCATGGCCTGGCCATGACGCAGATCGTGCCCTCGCCCTGGCGCAAGGTCGACGCCATGGCCCGCGAATTCAACGAACTGGCCGAGGCCGCCAAGGTGCCCGTGAACTACAGCAGCTATGGCGGCTACCTGGGCGCACAATTTCTGCTGGAGGCGCTGCGCCGGGCAAGCCCGAGGGTCTCCCCCGACAGCATCATCCAGGCCATCCACAGCATCCGCAACTGGTCGCTCGGTGGCAACATGCTCAGCTTCGGCCCGGACCGCCACCACGGCACCGCATGGGCCGAGATCACCATCGTGGACGCCAACGGCCGCTTCCGGCGCTGACCGAACGCGTTCATTCCTGCGAACGTCACCAAGGCAACCTCATGCACATACCGTCTCTCAAGGAAACCGTCAGCGCCGAAGAATGGGCGCTGCGCTGCGATCTCGCCGCCTGTTACCGGCTGGTGGCCGCCTACGGCTGGAGCGATCTGGTCTTCACCCACATCAGCGCCAAGCTGCCTGATAGCGTGACCGGCGGGGAACACCAGTTCCTGATCAATCCCTACGGCCTGATGTTCGACGAAATCACGGCCAGCAGCCTGGTCAAGGTCGACATGGCCTGCAACAAGCTGATCGACTCGCCTTTCCCGGTGAATCCGGCTGGCTTCGTGATCCACAGCGCCGTGCACGAAGCCCGGCCTGAAGCCGGATGCGTGCTGCACACCCACACCCGTGCCGGCGTGGGCGTGAGTGCGCAGAAGGCCGGCATCCTGCCCATCAGCCAGCAAAGCACCTTTGTGCTGTCTTCGCTGGCGTACCACGACTACGAGGGCGTGGCCTTCCGTCCCGAGGAGAAACCGCGCCTGCAGGCCGACCTGGGCAAGGCCAACTACCTGGTGCTGCGCAACCACGGCCTGCTCACCGTCGGCCGCACCATCGCTGACGCGTTTCTCTCGATGTACACCTTCGAGAACACCTGTCGCATCCAGGTGGACGCGCTTGCAGGCGGTACGGCACTCACCCAGGTGGATCCCAGCATTCTGAGTGGCATGGCCGACGTGATGCGTGTGGCCACTGCCGGGCAAGGGGCTCAGCTGGCCTGGCCGGCACTGTTGCGCAAGGTGGAGCGGCTGGACCCCGGGTACAGGGAGTAACACCCTCCTGCGCCGCTGACGCGGCTTGAAGAAGACCTTTTTCGTTGCGGGTCTGTGCACCGGCAGGGTGGCTGCGTGCCTTTGTCAAGTGGACTCCTGTGCGCTCACGAACTGTGTCATGCCATCCAGCACGGTGCGCAGGCGGATGAGTTCGCGGGAACCATCGAGCCGGGTGGACAAGGCGGCCAGTCGGGCGATGCGGCGCAGGCGAGGCAGCAGGGGTTGGAGAAAGGCTTGCAGGCTCTGGGCAGGGCTGGCTTCCGGCCGGGCGATGGCCCAGGCCTCGCGGTAGGCATTGAGTACCTGCAGCACGGCCGCCGGTCCCAGGGGGTCAAGAAAACGGGCGAGTGAAAGCACCAGTTGCAAGGCGTCGTAGCGCTGCACCGTTTCCAGTGGCAGGCCTGGATACAGGCGTTCTTCGAAGTCGATGCGCGCAAACCGGTGGCCGTCCCAGGTGACATTGCGCGCCTGGGCACCCCCGTGCCAGTGCCCGCGCGCGTGAAAGCCCGCGAGGTCGGCGCTGGCCGCGCACATCAGCGGCAGGCGGTCGGCTTCCGGGATGCGGTGCAGCAGGTGCTCAAGGGTCGTTCCCACATCGCCGGTGACCATCGTATCGCCATCGAAGGCGACCACCACCGGCACATGCTCGCCAGCCGCCGCCAAGGCCAGCAAACGTTCGTGTTCGTACGCCAGCAGAGACTTGCCATCGGTCTGCCGCACGGCGCGCCATGGTACGGGCACGCCCACGAAATGCGCAAACAGGTAGACCCCCAGCGACTTGGCGGCGCTGCGCAGGGGCCGTTCGGCGGTTTTGGTCCAGGTCCTGGTGGGTGCGGGTGTGCTCAAGGTTCGCGATTATCCAGAAAAGCCATGGAGCGCCGCCGGCCCCTTGCTCCGCGACCGCGCCTTCGCTCCCTTCTCTGCTGGGGGAGGGATGGGGCGGGGGCTCTCCCTGGTTTGTTTCTTCGGAGAATTTGCTTGGTCGGGTCTCGGCCTGGCAGCCGACCAGCTCTTTCTTTGTTGCGCCAGACAAAGGCGATCCGAAGTCCGGGCCGTTTCGCGGTTCCTTGCGCTGCTCAGCCCGGCCACACGGCAACGCGGGTTCGGGAGTGGGGGTGGCCTTCCCTTCAAACGGTCCGCGATTTCATTCCTTGCAAACGACGAAACCAGGACGGTTCAGCTCTCTGCGCTGAGGTTGCCGGAGCTGCATTCCGCTCGCTTGATCTGCAGGAACTGCTCGCAGTAGTTCTCCCCCACCGCCGCGCGCAATGCCGCATCGGCCTGCAGCGCGTCCAGTGCAGCACTCAGATTGGCCGGCAGCCGTGGTGGCAGGGGTTCGCCGTGCGCGTGTCGGAGGTAGAGGTCGTCGCCGCACGGCGTCGGCGGTGGCAGTGCACCATCGATACCCGCCAGACCGGCCGCCAGCGTGGCCGCCAGCGCGGCGTACACATTGCACGACGCATCGGGCAGGCGCCATTCGATGCGTCCATCCACACTGCGAACAAGGCAGGTGCGGTTGTTGTCGCCCGCGGCCTTCCACACCGGCGACCAGGTGGTGCCGGAAGTGCTCTCGCTCACGGCCAGGCGTTTGTAGCTGTTGACCAGGGGAGCGCAAAACGCCGACAGGGCGTCGGCGTGGTGCAGCAGGCCGGCAGCGAAGCGCTGCCCTGTCTCGCTCAGGCCCATGGGGCCGGCCGGGTCTGCCATCAGGGCCTTTCCATGTCGGTCGGTCAGGCTCAGGTGGAAATGCAGACCGCTGCCCGGCGCATGGGCAAAAGGTTTTGGCCGGGTGGAGAAATACAGGCCGTGCTGCTGCGCCACCGCCTGCGCAGTGAGCTTGAACAACAGATAGCGATCGGCAGCGGCCAGCGCTTCATCGAAGCGGTAATTGATCTCGTACTGGCCGTTGGCGTCTTCGTGGTCCATCTGCTGCAGCTCGAAGCCGAGTGCGCTCAGGTGCTTACGCATGCTGTCCAGGAATCCGAAGTTGCGGGTGATGGCCTCCAGGTCGTAGGACGGCTTGTCGAGCCGGTCCAGATCGTCGCCCACCACCCAGCCGCCATCGCTGGTGCGCTTGAGCAGGAAAAACTCGGGTTCGATGCCCACCCACAGCGTCCATCCGCGTTCGCCCAGACAGAGCACCTGACGCTTGAGCACCTGGCGCGAACAGGTGTCCAGCGGCTGACCGCCGGCAAACCCGTCGCACACAGCGTGAGCCACCCCGGGCAGCAACGGCCAGGGGCGCAGCGTTTCAGGCAACACGCGGCCCATGTATTCGCTGCGCGGACCCATGCGTGGCAGGCCGGTGCCCCAGATGCTGGGGCCGGAGAAACCAGCACCCACAGCCACCGCATGTGGCAAGCCTTCCAGCGGTATCAGCTTGCCCTTGGGCACGCCGTGCAGGTCGGTGAAGGTGGTCATCACGGTGTGCACGCCTTGGGCGCGCAGCTGGCTCATGCGATCGTCGAGATCCGGGGACATACGGGCTCCGTGGGCAGGCCAAAAAAAGGCCGGATGATCCGGCCTTGGGAGGCGTAAAGGGTCAGGTCAGCGTTTCTACCAGCGCCGCGTCCAGTACGTCCATCGCCTCGTCAAACACCGCGTCTTCGATGGTGAGCGGGAACAGGAAGCGAATCACGTTGCCGTACACGCCACAGGTCAGCAACAGCAGCCCGCGCTTGAGTGCGGCCATCTGAACGCGTTTGGTCAGATCGGCGTCGGGGGCGCCCGTCTTGGGCTCGACAAACTCGCAGGCCACCATCGCGCCCAGCCCGCGCACATCGGCCAGACAGGCATGGGCTTTTCTCTTCGCCGTCAGGTGGGCGATCAGGCGATCGCCCAACAGCTGCGCGCGCTCAGGCAATTTCTCTTCCTGCATCACATCGAGGACCGCGTGCGAGGCAGCAATGGCCAGCGGGTTTCCGGCGTAGGTACCCCCCAGGCCGCCGGGCGCGGGGCCGTCCATCACCGCCGCCTTGCCGCACACGGCCGACAAGGTGGTGCCACCGGCCATGCTCTTGGCCAGGGTCATGAGGTCGGGGCTCACACCGTAGTGCTCCATGGCGAACATCTTGCCGGTGCGCGCAAAGCCGGTCTGCACTTCGTCAGCCACCAGCAGGATGCCGTGCTGATCGCACAACTCGCGCAGCCATTTCACGGCCGCAGGCTGGATCGGGTTGAAGCCGCCCTCGCCCTGCACCGGTTCGAACACAATGGCCGCCACGCGAGAAGGCTCGATGTCGCACTTGAACAGCTGCTCCATGGCCTTCTTCGTGTCGTCCAGCGAGCTGCAATGACACGGGAAGGGAACGTGGTAGATCTCGGGCGGGAACGGGCCGAAGCCGGCCTTGTACGGCTGCACCTTGCCGGTCATGGCCACCGAGAACATGCTGCGCCCGTGGAACGCACCACCAAACGCAATGATGCCGCTGCGTCCGGTGCTTGAGCGCGCGATCTTCATCGCGTTTTCGATCGCCTCGGCACCGGTGGAGAAAAACGCCGTCTTCACTGGCCCGTCAATCGGCACCATGGCGTTGATGCGTTCGGCCAGCGCCACGTATTCGGTGTAGGGCACCACCTGGTAGCAGCTGTGCGTGAAGCGCTGCAGTTGGGCCGCAATGGCGGCCTGCACCTTGGGGTGCACGTGGCCGGTGTTGAGCACGGCAATGCCACCCGCAAAGTCAATGAAGCGCCGGCCTTCAATGTCCCAGAACTCGGCGTTCTTTGCGCGTTCAATGAAGAAGTCACCGAACACACCCACACCCCGCGGCGTGGCGTCGAGCCTTCGCTGGTGCCAGGCGGCGTTGGTGTGTGGGGCGTTCAATTGCTCGGATTTCTGTGGGGCGTTCATCGAAGTCTCCAGTAAAAGCGCACTGGGTGGTGCGAAGTGTCTTGTCCAAGGGCACCGCGGAACTGGCTTTGCCAGGCCGCCAGTGCCGCCCCCCTCTGGGGGGTGACGCGAAGCGGCGCGGGGGGCGCCGGTTACACCGGCGAATCGATCCTGATCCAGGTGGTTTTGGTTTCCGTGTACTTGTCAAACGCGTGCAGCGACTTGTCACGCCCCACACCGCTCTGCTTGAAGCCGCCAAACGGTACTGTGATGTCGTCTTCGTCGTAAGAGTTCACATGCACGGTGCCCGCACGCAGCGCGCGCGCCACGCCGTGGGCCTTGTTGATGTCACGCGTCCACACCGCGGCCTGCAGGCCATAGATGTTGCTGTTGGCCTGCTGCACCACGTCGGCCGCGTCGGTGAAGCTCAGCACCGACAACACAGGGCCAAAGATCTCCTCGCGCGCAATCGTCATGGTGTTGGTGACACCGTCGAAGATGGTGGGCAGCACGTAGTTGCCACCGGCCACGGGCATGGCCGCCTCACCACCGGCGAGCAGCTTCGCGCCCTCAGCCTTGCCACTCTCGATGTAGCGCAGCACCGTGTCCATCTGCACCTTGTCGACAATGGCACCCATCACCGTGCCTTTGTCCAGCGGGTTGCCAGGCTGGTACTGAGGCACCAGCTTCAGCGCCTTCTCCAGGAAAGCGTCCTTGATCGAAGCTTCCACGAACAGGCGCGAAGGCGCGTTGCAGCTCTCGCCCTGGTTGAAGAAGATGCTGCCCACCGCCGCTTCCACCGCCTTGTCCAGATCCGGGCAGTCGGCAAACACGATGTTGGGTGACTTGCCGCCCAGTTCGGTCCAGGCGCGCTTGAGGTTGCTCTGCCCGGCCATCACGTGGATCTGCTTGCCCACGCGGGTGCTGCCGGTGAAGGCAATGCAGTCCACATCCATGTGCAGTGCCAGCGGGCTGCCGGCCTCGGCGCCATAGCCCGGCACCACGTTGAACACACCGGGTGGAATGCCGGCGGCCAGCGCCAGTTCGGCCAGGCGCAGCGCGGTCAGCGGGCTCTTCTCCGAAGGCTTCAGCACCACCGAGTTGCCGGCGGCCAGCGCGGGCGCGATCTTCCAGGCCGCCATGATCATGGGGTAGTTCCAGGGCACGATCACGCCCACCACACCCACCGGCTCGCGCGTGATCAGCGCCAGCGCCGTGCTGGCCGTGGGCGCGATCTCGTCGTACACCTTGTCCACCGCTTCGCCATACCAGCGAATGCAGTTGGCTGCGCTGTTCACGTCCACGCTGCGTGCGTACTTCACCGGCTTGCCCATGTCCAGCGTCTCGGTCAGGGCCAGCTCGTCGGCATGGGCGATCAGCTGCTCGGCGAACTTGATCATCACGCGCTTGCGCTGCGCCGGTGCCATGCCGCACCAGCGGCGGTCTTCAAAGGCCGCACGGCCAGCGGCCACGGCGGCGTCGATGTCGGCCTCGCCACAGCGCGCCACTTGCGTCAGCAGGCGACCATCCACGGGCGAGAGGCAATCAAAGGTCTGGCCATCGCGCGCGGCCACGCGTTCGCCGTTGATGACGGCGCGGCCGTCGAAAGTGAGGGAGCTGGTGGGGTCGGTCATGGGCCATGCGTGGTCGGGTTTCAGGAATTGGCTCCATGCTACACCCCTGTATGGGGGCTGACGACATCCAATTTCCTTGTGTGCCAGCCATCCAGTGGGGCGCCCGCCGCGCCCGCACAAAGACCTTCCCCCAACCAGGCGATGAAGGTCGGCAGCAGTCCCTCTGTCGATGGATGACGTGCGCCACGAACCGGCGTTTCATGGACCTGCGTCCATGCTGCGGCGCGTCACACAAGCAGGAGAGACACCATGCCCACACCCGGATTCGACATCCCCAACCCGTTCGACCCCTTCTTCCCGCCTCGATTTCCCGAGCGCTTTCAGGATCCACCCTTCCGATGGGACATTCCCGTGTGGCCGGATCTTCGCTGGGGCCCGGCCCAGATCAAGGTGCTGGTGGTCTGCGACGGCAACTCCTATTCGACCGACCCGCTGGCCGGCTTCTCCCTGGGACTAGCCCTGCAGGACGCCTTCGATCCGACACACGACGAACACCCGAGCTACGCCCGTTTCAGCTTCACAAAGGCGCACCGCAACACCACCACAGGCATCACACCCGGCTTCGAGAATTTCCGGTTCACCGCCGGTTCGCTCAACAGCTTCGACGAAGTCTGGCTGTTCGGCTTCACGCCGGGGGCGCCATACCTCTCCGCCGCAGAAGTGAACACGATCCATGCCTTCATGGATGGCGGCGGCGGGGTGCTGGCCATGGGCGACCACGAAGACCTGGGCCTGGGCCTGTGCGGCGGCATCAAACGCGTGCGCTCCATGCGCAAGTGGTGGTTCAATTCGCCACCACCACCGGCCGGCATGATCCAGGCCCCCGACAACACCGACCTCACCCGCAACGACACCCAACAGCTGCCCAGCAACAGCGAAAGCGACACCGTTCCACAGCCGATCTTTCCCAACTACCGCTACACCCACCCCTTCTGGAAACCCTGGTGGTTCCGGCAGAAGTATCCCCACCCCATCCTGTGCGGACCACGTGGCGCGATCACGGTCATGCCCGATCATCCGCACGAGGGCGACTGCATCACGCCGGCCGCCGCTTTCGCCTCGGAATTCACCGGTGGTGTGCCGGTGGAAATCATTGCCCGGGGACGCAATGTGGTGGGACGCAACAAGGGAGGCTTCGTGATCTCGGACCCTCGGGAATTCGGCCTGCTGGGGGTGTGGGATGGTCACCTGCCGGCAGCCAACCAAGGGCGCGTGGCCGTGGACGCCACATGGCACCACTGGTTCAACGTGAACCTGCGCGGCTTGCGCACCGCCGGTGGCAACAACTACCGCGACATCCTGGCCTTCTTTCGCAACGTGGCCATCTGGCTGGCGCCCAAGGGCCAGCAAGCCGCCATGCGCCGTGCCGGCCAGCGCATCGTGCTGCTCACGCCTTCACTGGTGGAGACGCTGCCCAGCCTGGTGGATTTTCGGCCTGAGCGCTTCTACCTGCTCGGCGTGGCCGCGCGAGACGCACTGGGGCGGATCGCACCACAGTGCCAGTCGGCCGCGTGGTTCTTCGAGATCGTCTCCCCTTTCCTGCCGGCTTCGGCGCTGAAACTGGCCCTCAACGATCGCTTTGAAGGCGTTCACAACCTGATGGAGTCGGCCGCGCTGGACGCGCTGTCCACCACGGTCTTCGGCGCCATCGTCAACGCCATTGGCATGCAGATGAACAAGCACGGCCTGGAAAAGATGGAGGGCTGGGACGAGGAGCTCGACCGGGTGAGCGCCGAAGGGGCCAAGCGGGGGCTGGAAGTGGCGGTCAAAGAACTCACGCGCTCACAACGAACGGTGAAATCGTTGCTGGGCTGATGCAACGGTAGAGCGCAGGCTGGCACTGGCCAAGGAGGCGAACCCATCCAGCCACCGACGCGAAGTGCCCCCAGTCCAGGGGCAGCAAGGGCCGGCTCCGCCGACCCTTGCTGCCGTCCCCCTCGAAGCACCGAAGGCGCGCCGGGGGGAAACCACGTCAGCGGCGCAGGGGGGTGTACCGAACCCCGGGGTGTCAACTCTTCAACGCTGCCGCAATCTCGCGTTCGCGCCTGCGCGTGCTGCGCGCCACCCACACCGCGTAAGCCACGATCACGATGGTCACGGTCACGATCAGCAGTGTGGCCGCGGCGTAGATGGTCGGGTTGATGCCGCGCCGGGCGTAACCGAAGATCACCTGCGGCAGGGTGTTCACGCCGGGGCCCGATAGAAACTCGGCGATCACCACGTCGTCGAACGACAGCGTGAAAGCCAGCAGAAACGCCGCCAGAATGGCCTGGAAGATGTTGGGCAGCGTGATCAGAAAAAACACCTGCATGGGTCGCGCGCCGAGGTCCATGGCGGCTTCTTCGATGCTGCGATTCATCTCCATCAGGCGGCTCTGGATCACCACCATGCCATAGGCCATGCCCAGCAACGTGTGGCCGAGGATGATGGTGAGCATGCCGCGCTGCGGCCAGCCGAAAGCATTTTGCGCACCCACTGCCAGCAACAGCAGCGACAGCCCGATCACCACCTCGGGCATCACCAGCGGCGCATTGACCATGCCGCTGAACACCGTACGACCAGGGAAACGCCGGTAGCGCACCAGCACAAACGCCGCAAACGTGGCCAGCACGGCCGACAGCAACCCGGTCACGGTGGCCACCTTGAGCGACAGCCAGAAACCTTCCACGATCCTCGTGTCGCGCATCAGGGCCTCGTACCAGCGCAAAGAAAAACCGGTGAAACGCGCGTCCTGCCGCGTGCTGTTGAAGCTGAACACAATCATGAACAGCAGCGGCAGGTAGAGAAACGCAAACACCACCGCCAGCCAGAACTTGCCAAAGTGTTTTTCCAGAAGAACTTTCATCGCAGGTCCTCAATAACGTCGATCGACAGCAGTGACTTGTCCAGGGAAGCGGTGGAGCCGGCTTTGCCGGGCCACTCGCATCGCCCCTGAGGGGTGACACGAAGCGGCGCGGGGGGAGCTATTTCTCTTCTGCAGTAGAGCGGTAATAAATCGCCAGCGGTACAACGATCAGCGCGATCATCACCACGGCCAGCGCGGTGGCCTTGGGCCAGTCGTTGGCGGTGAACATCTCGTCCCAGACCACGCGACCAATCATCAGGTTCTCAGGCCCGCCCAGCAGCGACGGAATCACGAATTCGCCCACACAGGGAATGAACACCAGCATGAAACCAGCCACGATGCCGGCCTTGGACAGTGGCACGGTGATCAGCCAGAAAGCCTTGAAAGGCGTGGTACCGAGGTCGTAGGCCGCCTCCAGCAAACGGAAGTCCATCTTCACCAGATTGGCGTAAAGCGGCAGCACCATGAACGGCAGGTACACATACGTCATGCCCACCAGCATCGACACGTTGGTGTAAAGCATCTGGATCGGCTCGCCTGTGAGGCCGATGGTCATCATGAAACGGTTGATGACCCCGTTGTCACTCAGCAGGCCCTTCCATGCGTACACCCGCAGCAGGAACGACGTCCAGAACGGCAACATCACCATCAGCAGCAGCGCGGGTCGGATGCTCGCCGGTGACCGCGCAATGAAATAGGCAAACGGATAGCCGATCACCAGACACAGCACCGCCGTGACCAGCGCATACCAGATCGACCGCAGGTAAGCGTCCACATACAGCGTGCGGAACAGCGGAGCGCCCTCTTGCGTGCGGAAGATCGAGAGGTAGTTCTCGTACTTGAGCTTGAGCACCCCGCTCGTGGTGTCCCAGATCGGCTTGAACGGGTGGATGTCGCTGCCCATGTCCACAAAACTGATGTAGAGCAGGATCAGGAACGGCAGAAAGAAGAAGACGATCAGCCATGCATAAGGCACGCCGATCACGAAGCGCCTGCCAGGAACAGGAAGTGATGAAATACCCATCAGAGACCTCCAGAGAACGACAACCTATCGAGCGCAATGACCCAAAAACCAGAACGCCGCGGAACCGGCTTTGCCGGGCCGCCAGCGTTGCCCCCCTCTGGGGGGTGACGCGAAGCGGCGCGGGGGGAGACTGACAAGTGTCAGTCTCTAAGAATCACGCCCGCGCGATCCCCCCACCAGAAGTACACCTCGTCTTCCCATGTGATGTCCGACAGATCCTGTCGCGAGGTGTTCGCCTCCGTGATCTTCAGGCGCGAACCGTCGCCCGCCTGCACGATGTAGGTGTTGTAAGAGCCGAAATAGGCAATTTCCTTGACCTTGCCCTTGAACAGGTTGGGGCCCACGTCGCTCGGCAGGGTCTTGCTGATCTCCATCTTTTCGGGTCGCACCGCCACCGCCACCGGCATATGGAGCGTGCCAGGCACCCCGTGCCCCACATGCACGAGGCCGATCTTCGTTTCCACCGCGCAGTGATCGACCTCATCGACCACCAGCTTGCCTTCGAACAGGTTCACGTTGCCGATGAAATCGGCCACAAAACGGTTGGCCGGGTGTTCGTAGACCTCTTCCGGTGAACCCACCTGCAGCACCCGGCCCTTGCTCATGATGGCAATACGGCCCGCCATGGTCATGGCCTCTTCCTGGTCGTGCGTGACCATCACCACGGTCACACCCACGCTCTCGATGATGTTGACCAGCTCGAACTGGGTCTGCTCGCGCAGCTTCTTGTCCAGCGCGCCCAGTGGCTCATCCAGCAGCAACAGCTTGGGTTTCTTGGCCAGACTGCGCGCCAGCGCCACGCGCTGCTGTTGACCGCCAGAGAGCTGGTGCGGTTTGCGCTTGGCAAACGGCGTGAGCTGCACAAGGCCCAGCATCTCATCGGTGCGCTGCTGGATCTCCGCCTTGGGCAGTCCTTCGCGCTTGAGACCGAAGGCCACGTTCTCCCAGATGTTGAGATGCGGAAAAAGCGCATACGACTGAAACATCATGTTCACCGGCCGCTCGTAGGGTGGCAGGTCCGCCACATCCTGCCCGCCGAGCAGGATGCGACCGGAAGTCGGCTTCTCAAAGCCGGCCAGCATGCGCAGCAGTGTGGACTTGCCGCACCCCGAACTGCCCAGCAGGGCAAAGATCTCACCCTTGCCTATCGAGAGCGACACCTCGTCGACCGCCACCGCCTCGTCAAAGCGCTTGACGAGTTTTTCGGTGACCAGAAAACCTGCATCTGCCATGTCGGATTCCGTTTCTTGTGAGTCAGACAAAGAAAAGGGCTGTTCAGCCCGGTTGGATGAACAGCCCTGAGCCTTGGCAGGCGCGCTTAACGACCGCGTTTGAAAGCGTTGTAGGTGTCGTTGAGCGTGCTGCCGATCTCGTTGGAGAAACCGCCAGTGGGAATCAGTCGCTCGGTGTCTTCGTCGGAAAGGAAGATGGTCTTGTTGTCCTTGACCTCATCGTTGATCAGGGGCAGCGAGGCCTTGTTGCCGGTGGGATAGTTCATTTCATTGGCCATGGCGGCACCGTTCTCGGCGCGCAGGTAGAAGTCAATGAAGGCATGGGCGTTGTTCGGGTGCTTGGCATCCTTCGGAATGGCCATGGTGTCGATGAACACCAGACCGCCGCCAGTGGGCAGCAGGGGCACGATCTCGTCCTTGCCGCCCATTTCCTTGACGCGGTCGGCGGCGATGTTGATGTCGCCCGACCAGCCCACGAACGCGCAGCCTTTGCCACCGGCGATGTCATCGATCATGGTGCTGGAGAACAGGCGAACGTCTTTGCGCACCTTGGCCAGCATGGCTCCGGCTTCCTTGAAGTCTTCGGGGTTCTCGCTGTAAGGTGGTTTGCCCACGTAATGCAGCGCCAGCGGCAGGATTTCGCTGGGTGAA
The DNA here is from genome assembly GCF_030651625.1 of Hydrogenophaga sp. Classification (GTDB taxonomy): domain Bacteria; phylum Pseudomonadota; class Gammaproteobacteria; order Burkholderiales; family Burkholderiaceae_C; genus Hydrogenophaga. The sequence continues at coordinate 74,701 of NZ_JAUSCF010000035.1, forward strand.
TCCAGGTAGATGATGCCGCACGAGCGCAGCTTGCTGGAGTACTCGGGGTTGAAAACCAGGTCCCACGCGTTTTCAGGCATGGGCATGCCGCCCAGTGCCGCCTCGACCTTCTGCTTGTTGATGCCCACCGTGGTGAAACCCCAGGCCCATGGCACGAAGTGCTTGTTGTCGGGGTCCACGCCGGCGATCTTTTCCATGAACTCGGGGTCCAGGTTGCCGTAGTTGCTGATCTTGCTTCGATCGATTTCCTGATACAGGCCGCCGTCGATCTGCTTCTTGCCGAAACCGGCGGTCGGAATCACGATGTCGTAGCCCGAATTGCCCGCCACCAGCTTGGCGTGCAGCGCTTCGTTGGTCTCAAACGTGTCGTAGTTCACCTTGATGCCGAACTCCTTCTCGAAGTCGGCAATCATGGTCTCAGTGATGTAGTCGGGCCAGTTGTAGATGTTGAGGACTTTTTCATCGTCAAGCACCGGCCCGGCAGGTGCGGCGGGCGCGGCAGCAACGGGTGTGGTCTCCGCCGGGGTGGCAACCGGTTCTTCTTTTTTGCCACAGGCGACCAGAACGATGGCGGCGATGGCCAGGGCCAACACGTGTTTCTTCATCATGAAACGTCTCCAAACGGGGTAAGTAATAAATGAAAAAGTGAGCCCGGAAATCCGAAAAACGATGGCGCTTCAGAACCGGCACGCCCAACCGATCAAGCAAATTGCAGACCAGCTTTGTCCCCAACATGGGGCACGAAGCACTGTATCAAAGAATCAGCGTCTGGCCATGGCTCCCCAGTGCTGCTGCGGGCAAAAAAGGAAGGTAGGCATGCAGCGGCGCAGAGCGTGGTTTACCCCAACTCGCCGGCGACCCGCAGATCGTCCAGCGTGGCGTCCAGACACAACCGGATCAGGCCCATCATTTCGTCAATCTGCTCGCGCGTCATCACCAGCGGCGGCGCGATGATCATGCGGTCGCCCACGGCGCGCATGATCAGCCCGTTCTTGAAGCAGTGGCCGCGGCAGATCATGCCCACGCCCAGGGCGGGGTCGAACATTTCGCGGGTTGCCTTGTTCTTTGCGATGACAAGACCCGCCACAAAGCCGCAGGTCTCGGCCGCGCCCACCAGTGGGTGATCGTTCAGCTCGGCAAAGCGATCGGCCAGGTAGGGGCCGATGTCTTCCTTCACGTGCCCCGGCAGGTTTTCGCGCTCCATCAGCTCCAGGTTGGCCAGCGCCACCGCGCAGGCCACGGGGTGGCCGCTGTAGGTGTAGCCGTGGTTGAACTCACCGCCCTGCTCGATCAGCACCTTCGCCACGCGGTCGCCCACCATCACCCCGCCGAGCGGGATGTAGCCGCTGGTCACCCCCTTGGCAAACGTGATCAGGTCGGGCCGGTAGCCGAACTTCTCGTAGGCAAACCAGTGGCCCAGGCGGCCAAACGCACAGATGACCTCGTCGGAGATCAGCAGGATGCCGTACCGGTCCACGATGCGCTGGATCTCGGGCCAGTAGGTGGCGGGCGGGATGATCACGCCACCTGCGCCCTGCACCGGCTCGGCGATGAAGGCGGCCACCTTGTCCGCCCCCACTTCCAGGATTTTTTCTTCCAGCCAGCGCGCCGCGCGCAGGCCGAAGTCGGCCGCATTCTCGCCGGGCAAGGCGTGGTCCCAGAAGTGTGGCTGCTCGATGTGGGTGATGTTCGGAATCGGCAAATCGCCCTGGGCATGCATGCCGCTCATGCCGCCCAGCGAAGCGCCCGCCATGGTGCTGCCGTGGTACGCGTTGTGGCGGCTGATGATCACCTTGCGCTGGGGCTGGCCCAGCAGATCCCAGTAGCGGCGCACCATGCGCACGTTGGTGTCGTTGCTTTCCGACCCGCTGCTGGAGAAGAACACATGTTCAAAGCTGCGACCCCCGACCTTGGGTGCGAGTGAGGCCAGCTTGGTCGCAAGCTGCACCGCGGGCACGTTGGTGGTGTTGAAGAAGCTGTTGTAGAACGGCAGCGTCATCATCTGCTGGTACGCCGCGTCGGCCAATTCCTTGCGCCCGTAACCCGCGTTGACACACCACAGCCCGCTCATGGCGTCCAGGATCTTCGCGCCTTCGGAATCCCACACATAGATGTTGTCAGCCCGCGTGATCACACGGGCACCCATGCCCGCCAGGTCACCGTGCGAGGTGAAGGGGTGCATGAAATGCGCACTGTCCAGCGCCTGAATGGCCTGGGTGTCGTGCTGCTCGGCACGGCGCACCAGCGCGGGAGGGGCGATCAGGGTGGAACTCATGAGCAATCTCCGAAAGAAGGGAAGTTATCCAGAAACACCGCGGGACTGGCTCTGCCAGACCGCAGGTGTTGCCCCCTCGAGGGGGTGACGCACCGAAGGTGCGGCGCGGGGGTGGGTGTCAATCTCTGCGGCGCGGGGGGTTACACATGAAGCAGCAGATGCTCACGCTCCCACGGCGAAATCACCTTCATGAACTCATCGAATTCGAGTTCCTTGATTTCGGTGTAAATGGTCACGAACTCCTTGCCCAGGATGTCGTGCAGGTCGGTCTCGCGGCGCAACCAGTCCAGCGCTTCGCCCAGGCTGCGCGGCAGCGAGTAAGGCGCCAGGTAGGCGTCGCCCTTCATTTCGGGCTTGGGCTTGATCTTGTTCTTCATGCCCAGGTAGCCGCAGGCCAGCGTCATGGCCATGGCCACATACGGGTTGGCATCGGCGCCGATCACGCGGTTTTCCACCCGGCGCGCCTCTGCGGATGAAATGGGCGACCGGATGCCCACGGTACGGTTGTCGTGGCCCCATTCGATGTTGATGGGCGCGGCGGTGTGGCGGCTCAGGCGCCGGTAGCTGTTCACATAAGGCGCCACCAGCACCATGGCGGCCGGGATGTAGCGTTGCAGACCGCCGATGTAGTGAAAAAAGGCCTCTGACGCGCTGCCATCCGGATTGCTGAAGATGTTCTTGCCGGTGTTCTTGTCGACGATGCTCTGGTGGATGTGCATCGCGCTGCCGGGTTCACCGGCAATCGGCTTGGCCATGAAGGTGGCGTACATGTCGTGGCGCAACGCGGCTTCGCGCACCGTGCGCTTGAAGAAAAACACCTCGTCGGCCAGACCCAGCGGATGGGCGTGAAAGAAGTTGATTTCCATCTGCCCGGCGCCCACCTCGTGGATCAGCGTGTCCACGTTGAGCTCCATCTTGTTCGAGTAATCGTAGATTTCTTCAAACAGTGGATCGAACTCGTTCACCGCGTCGATGCTGTACGCCTGGCGCGAGGTCTCGGCGCGGCCACTGCGGCCCACGGGCGGGCGCAGCAGGGTGTTGGGATCGGTGTTGCGGGCGGTCAGGTAGAACTCGAGTTCGGGTGCGATCACCGGGTCCCAGCCCTCGGCTTCGTACAAAGAGCAGATCTTGCGCAACACGCTGCGCGGCGCGTAGGGCACGAGCTTGCCGGCATGGTCAAAACAGTCGTGGATCACCTGCGCGGTGGGGTCGGTGGCCCAGGGGACGATGCGCACCGTGCTCGGGTCGGGCCGCAGCTGCATGTCGCGGTCGGTGGGCTCGATCACATCGAAGTACGCGCCGCTGGCAGGCTGCTCACCCGTCACGCTCATGGCCACGATGGCGTGCGGCAACCGCATGCCGCGGTCTTCGGTGAACTTCTCACGCGGCAGGATCTTGCCGCGCGCCACGCCGGTCAGGTCAGGGACCAGGCATTCCACTTCGGTGACGCGGTTGCGGTTGAGCCACTGCTCCAGATCATTGAAATTTTGGGGGGCATTCATACGCCGTTCTTCCATGGTGTGTTGTCTTCTGTTGTGTCTTGTTGAACTGCGTTGCTGTGGCTTCAGTGCCGGGCCAGATCGGCCGCCTGCAGGCGCAGACTCATGCGCTGGCGACAGGCCCGTCCAAAGGCCTCGAAGATCGCGGCGTAAAACGGGGTGTCGCGGCAGCGCCATTCGGGATGCCACTGCACAGCATACGCAAAAGTGCGCGCACCGCGAACTGCAAACGCTTCGACCAGCCCGTCGGGGGCATGCGCCATGGCGTCCAGGCCTTCCGCCAGCCTGTTGATGCCTTGTCCGTGCAGCGAATTCACCTCGGTTGCCTCCGACCCGGCCCATTCCGCAAACGGGCTGCCCGGCACGAAGCGCACGGCATGGCGGGGAGCGTACTGTTCGTCAGGAGGAGCGGTTTTGGGTTCGCGGTGGTCCATCAGGCCGGGCACGTCGTGCACCCGTTGATGCAAGGTGCCGCCCAGCGCCACATTGATTTCCTGAAAACCCCGGCAGACGCCCAGCAGCGGCACCCCCTCCTGCACGCAGGCCCGCACCAGCGCCAGCGTGAGCAGGTCGCGCGCCGGATCCATCGGCAAACTCGGGTCGGCCACTTCTTCTTCAAAGTGGGAAGGATGCACGTTCGAGGGTGAGCCGGTCAGCATCACGCCGTCGACCAGCGACAGCAGTTCACCGATCTGGTCGACATCGGCCAGCGGGAACATCACCGGCTGGGCCTGCGCACCCTCCTTCACCGCCCGTGCGTACTTGTCGCCCAGCAGCAGAAACGGCATCTGGTGCCCGTGATCGCCCATGAGGCGGTGGTCGGCCGGTAGCCAGACCATGCATGAAAAAGACATTGTTGTTCCTTCGGAACCATCCCAATAACAAAGAAACACCCCCGCCGCGCTGCGCGCGCCCCCCTCAAGGGACCGGCAGAGCCGGATCCTCGGTGCCCTTGGATGGGCGTTGCTGCACTCGTCGCGGTGCTCGCTCCGGTGGCTGGGGTGGACTCAACACTTGATTCTGAACGCCAAATTGGATCACAATCGGAGCCAGTTGGCACCACCTCATGGTGCCATTTTAGAAATCCCCCCTGCGCCGCTCACGCGTCTTCCCCCCTTGGAAAGGGGGACCGCATTGGTGGCCCGGCAAAGCCGGTTCCACGGTGCGCCTTGATCGGGCATCACTCTCCGATTTGCAAATCGAATAAGCCGCCAGCCCATGCTTTCTGAATTTCTGCTGAGTGAGATGAACCGTCTGGGCGCCAACGATGCGCTGCCGCTGCACCGCCAGCTCTACGAAGCGCTGCGCCGCGCCATGCTCGACGGCAAGCTGGGCGCGGGCGAGCGCCTGCCTTCCAGCCGCGATCTGGCGCAGGATCTGCAACTCTCGCGCAACACAGTGGTGGCCGCCATCAACCAGCTCAGTGTGGAGGGGTATCTCGCCAGCCGGGTGGGCAGTGGCACCTATGTGAACGACAGCGTGCCGCGTGCGGCGCCCGGGCAGAACGGCCGGCGCTCGGCCGGTCGCGCCAGCACCGTGCCGCAGGGTCGCCTGTCCGCCAGGGGGCTGGCCCTGACCAGCCGCTTCTGCGCCACCGAACTCGAGGTGCAACCCTTCACTCCCGGCATTGCCGACTTCAGCGCCTTCCCGCTCACGTTGTGGCAGCGGCTGCAGAACAAGCACTGGCGCATGACCTACCCGGACATGCTAGACTACAACACCTCGGGCGGCTACGCACCGCTGCGCCGGGCCATCGCCGACTACCTGCGCGTATTCCGCAGCGTGCACCTGGATGCCGACCAGGTCATCGTCACCACCGGCACCCAGCAGTCGCTTGAACTCTGCGCCCGCCTGCTGGCCGACCACGGCGACACCGTCTGGGTGGAAGACCCCGCCTACTGGGGCGCGGCCAAGGCCTTCATGGCCAGCGGTCTCACCATCCACCCCGTGCCGGTGGACGATCAGGGCATCTGCCCCGACATGGGCGACGACAACTACCCACCCAGGCTGATCTACCTGACGCCGTCGCACCAGTACCCCACGGGCGCGGTGATGTCGCTGCCCCGGCGCCACCAGTTGCTGGCCAATGCACGCCGGCACAGCGCCTGGGTGCTGGAAGACGACTACGACAGCGAATACCGCTTCAGCGGCCCACCCATCTCCAGCCTGGAAGGCCTGGACCCCGACGGCCGCGTGCTCTACATGGGCACCTTCTCCAAGGTGATGTACCCCGGGCTGAAGCTGGGCTACCTGGTGGTGCCCAAGCCGCTGGTGGAGCCGTTCAAGCAGGCGCACTATGACCTGAACCGCCCAGGCCAGATGCCGGTGCAGGCCGCGCTGGCCGAATTCATTGAAATGGGCCACTTCGCCAGCGCCCTGCGCCGCGCCCGACAGAATTACGCCGAGAGGCGGCAGTGTCTGCTCACCGCACTCAAACCCGTGCTGTCAGACTCTGGCAAAGGCCCGAGCATCAGCGGCGCCGAACAGGGCCTGCACCTGTGTCTGCGCCTGCCCGCGCACACGGACGACAAGGCCCTGGCCCAGCGCATCGCGCAGCAGGGCCTGACGGTGCGCCCGCTCTCAGCCTACTGCCTGCAGCGCACCGACCTCAAGGGCCTGGTGATCGGCTACGGCTACGCGCCACTGGCCGACATCCGTCGCTGCGGTCCGCTGCTGGCCGCGGCCGTGCAGCGCGAGCTGGGTACTGCGCTGGCCTGATCGGTTTGCGGCGCCATTCGGTCGGCTTTCTGGCGATCAGCGCCTGCACACCTGATTGAGAACACCCACGCCAGCAGGAGAAGAACCGGGGAATCGCGACCGTCCAGACCCCTGTCCAAACCGGCCAGCAGCGTGATATTTGGAGTGTGTGACAGCGCACAGACGGACTTTCACAAAGCTCGCAGTCTCGGCCCACCTTCAGGAGAATCATCATGAGTGTTCGAACCCCTTCGTTCCAGTTTTTCATGGCTTCCGTAGCCATGGCCACCTCCACTTTCGCCACACAGGCGGTCGCGCAAGCGTCCTTTTATGAGGGCCCGGCCTTCGCGGGCCAATCCCTGGTCGTCACCGAACAGGTGCGCAACATGGGACGCCAGGGCTTCAACCAGGATGCCGAGTCCGCGGTGGTGGCCAAGGGCAAGCGCTGGGAGGTCTGTGATGAAGACCGTTTCCGCGGCAACTGCATGGTGCTGCGTCCGGGGCGATACCCCACGCCAGCGTCCATGGGCCTGACCAGCCGCGTGGCCTCCGCGCGTGCGTTGCCCGACAACGAGCGCATCGCCGACAACCGCTACGCACCGGAACCGGTGGCGGCGCAACTCACCTTTTATGCGCGAGAGAACTTTCGCGGCCAGACCTACACCACCGAAGCCAACGTGCCCAACCTGCAGCGCACGGGTTTCAACGACCGCGCCGAATCGGCCGTGGTGCTGGGCGAACGCTGGGAAGTCTGCGACAACGCCCAGTTTCGCGGCCGCTGTGTGGTGCTGCGCCCCGGGCGCTACCCTTCGCTGGAAGCCATGGGCTTGAGCGGTCAGATCTCTTCACTGCGCGAAGTGGCTTGGGACGCCCGCGTTGCCAACAACCGCTACGCACCCGAACCCGTGCCGGTCTACGACAGCCGCCGCCGCCGTGGCGAGCGCCTCTTCGAAGCCGACATCACCTCCGCACGCGCGGTATTGGCCACCTCCGGTCAGCGCTGCTGGGTGGAGCAGGAACGCCTGCCCCAGGTGCGCGGTGAAGCCAATGTGCCCGCCGCCATCGCCGGCGCGCTCCTCGGCGGCATACTGGGTCACCAGGTGGGCGGCGGCAGCGGCAAGGACATCGCGACCGTGGGTGGCGTGGTTGCAGGCGCCGCCCTGGGTTCCCAGTACGGCCGCAACGGCCAGCCGGCTGGCACGCAGGACGTGCAACGCTGCGAGAACCTGCCGGGTGGCGCACAACCTGCGTACTGGGATGTGTCCTACGAATTCCGGGGCCGCCAGCACAACATCCAGATGGCCGAGGCCCCGGCGGGCCGCACCATCACGGTGAACGACCAGGGCGAACCCCGCCAGTGAGCGTGAAGGGGGCGCTGCCAGTCACTGGCAGCGCTCGCTGCCGCGCAGGCTCCCGGGCTTTCTTTAAAGCATATCGCGCAAGCGGTGCCACCACATACCCAGCGCCAGGCTGGGCGTGCGCAAGAGTGCGCCGCCTGGAAAGTGGTGGTGCTGCAAACGCGCAAACACATCGAACCGACCAGCCTGACCGGCCACGGCTTCAGCCACCAGTTGCCCCGCCAGCCCGGTCAGCGCCACGCCGTGTCCGCTGAAACCTTGCAAGTAATACAAATTGTCACCCAGCCGGCCGAAGTCCGGCGCGCGGTTCATGCTGATGTCCACGAACCCGCCCCACACATGTTCGACGGACATGCCGCGCAGGTCTGGAAACACCTGGGCCATGCGCTCGTGCATGGTGGCTTCGAGGTCGCCCGGCGTTCGCGTCGTGTAGCTCACCCGGCCACCAAACAGCATGCGGTGGTCGGCACTGAAGCGGAAGTAGTCGAGCACGAAATTGTTGTCGCACACCGCCGCATTTGAGGGAATCAATCGCGCGCACAGCGCCGGGTCCAGCGGTTGCGTGCTCACCATGTAGGTACCCACCGGCATGATGCGCGGTGCGATTTCCGGCGCCACCTGTGGACCGAACTCCGGCAGCATGCAGTTGCCCGCCAGCACACCAAAGCGCGCCGTCACCTGCCCTTGTGCGGTCGTGGCCACCAAGTGGCTGCCGCGCTGCAGCCCGGTCACGGCAGAGCCTTCAAAAATGCGCACACCTGCCGCCTGTGCAGCACGGGCCAGGCCCAGCGCGTACTTCAGCGGGTGCAGATGGCCGGAGCGGTTCTCGTACGCCGCAGCCACATAGCGCGGGCTGTCGATATGGCGGCGAACTTCTGCGCCTTCGGCCCAGTCGCAGGCCACGCCCAGCTGTTGCATGGCGTCGATTTCGGCCCGCAATGCACGTGCCTTGCGGGCCGACTCGGCCACATACACATAACCCCTGACCCAGTCGCAGTCGATCTGGTGAGCCGCCATGCGCTGCTCGATCAGGTCCAGCGCTTCCAGCGACATGTCCCAGGCGCGCCGCGCATCGGCCGCACCCAGCTGTTCCTGAAATGGTCCCAGACCGCTCGCATAGCCCACGATCGCCTGCCCGCCGTTGCGCCCGCTGGCACCACTGCCCACCCGGTCCGCCTCCAGCACCACCACGCTCAGCCCCTTCTGGGCCATTTCCAGCGCCGCAGACAGGCCGGAAAAACCCGCGCCCACCACCACCACATCGGCCTCGATGGGCTCCTGCAGACACGGCGCCGGTGCGGGGCGTTGCACACTGGCCTCGTAATAGCTCTTCCGGTTGAGCTGGGTGTCGGAATCCGCAATCGAACGCTGGAACATGTTCAAGCTCCGCGCGATGGCAACAGGCCCGTCCGCTTGGCCACCTGCCCGCTGAGATAGGTCCACACGAAACTGGCGGCGGCATTGCTGGTGAGCTCGGCATGGTCGTAGGCCGGCGCCACTTCCACGCAGTCCATACCCACCCAGTTCAGGTCGGCCAGCGATTCCAGAAACGTCAGCACCTGCGAACTGGTCAAACCTCCCGGCTCGGGCGTGCCGGTGCCGGGCGCAAAGGCCGGGTCCAGCACGTCGATGTCCAGCGTGAGGTAACACGGCCGCTGGCCGATGCGCGTGCGAATGGCTTCGATGGCTGAATTCAGCCCCGCTCCGTCCAGCCCTCGCAAGGACCGCGCGGTGAAAATCTGACCGCCCTGATCGGCCACATACTCGCGCGCCGCCCGCTCACCGCTGGAGCGGATGCCGATCTGCACCGTCTGCTCAGGACGGATCAGGCCTTCCTGCAGCGCTTCATACGTCCAGGTCCCATGACCCGAGGGCTCGCCAAAATGGTCGGTCCAGGTGTCGCAGTGCGCATCGAAATGCACACAGGCCAGCGGTTCACCCTGGCCATATTGCGCGCGGGCAGCACGCAGCAGCGACAAGGTCACGGAGTGATCGCCACCCAGGAACACGCAATGGTGCCTGGCCATCAGAGCTGCCGCCTGCGCCTCGATATGGCGGCGCACCTCCGGTAGTGGCGAGGCATTCGGCAAACGCATGTCCAGCGCGTCACCCACATGATCCAGCGGGGACACATCAAACACCGGGTGAATGCCGTCGCACAGCATCAGACTCGCACTGCGGATGGCCTGCGGCCCGAAGCGCGCACCGGGTCGGTTGGTCACCACACCGTCAAAGGGTATGCCGGCCACGGCAAAAGGCTGGTCGGCCAACGGCGAGGCAGCCAGGAAGCGGTTGGTGTTGCTGGCGTAGGCGAACTGTCCCAGGGCCATGGCGTGCGATTTCTGTAAGGGAATGACGAGGAAGCTGGGACCATGAGTCCAGACATTGGATCCGGAAGATACCCCTCAGCAGCCGTCCCGAAAGGTCCAATTCCGTGGTCGCCACTCCATCCACCCATACAAACAGACCGAAAGGAGGACTCGTCACCTCGCACGCTACCGGGACTGAAATCCCGGCCACATCGGCTGTTCGCCTCACAAGGCCCGTTGCCGCAACGCCAGCGCGGCACCTACCCAGAGCGCCAGCGCTGAGAACACGAGGCCGCGCGCCAGTCCGCCGGGCCCGTCGGCAATGAAACCGACCACCGTGGGACCGACAATCTGCCCGGCTGCAAAGACGATGGTGAATGCGCTGATTCCTGCCGCCCACTGCGCAGGCGGCAGGTTGTGACGCACCAGAGCGGTGGTGGATGCCACCACCGACAGGAACACCGCACCGAACAGCAGGCCAGAGCCCAGCAGCAGCGGCCACCATGCGGTGAGCGCCGGTACGATGACGGCCAGGCCCAGCAGGGCATTCAGGCGGGCCAGGGCCTGACCGTTGTGGTGCCGGTCCAGCAGACCGGCCCAGATGCGCGAGGAAGCCAGCACCGCCACACCCAGCAGCGCGTAAAAGGCAGTGACAGCGCTGGGGCTGCTGCCCTGTTCACGCAACAGGGCAATCACAAACGTCATGTAGCCGATGTAGCCCACGCCGAAACCCGCGTAGCCCAGCAAACCAAAAGCAAAGTCGCGAACCCGGAACACGCGGTTGTGAGCCGCTGTGGCGATCGATGCGGCCGGACGGGCGGCCTCCATGCGCGCAAGCACCCTGGCTGGCCACCACATGCACGCGGTGGCCAGCAGACACACCGCCGCCAGAGCCCACCAGGCCCATGCCCACCCGTGGGGTTGCCCGGAAGCGGCAGCGAGCACCAGCGGCACCCCCAGCGCCGACACGACGATGCCCAGACCGGTACCGCCGTAGTACAGCCCCACGAGAAAACCCGCACGCTGCGGCTGCAAGGCACCCAGGCGGGCCGCCAGCAGCCCACCAGCAATGAACACGAAGGCACTGGCCACCCCTGCCAGCAACCTTTGTGCAAGCAACGGGGTGGCGGTGGTGAAAAATCCGCTCAAGCCCATGAAGACCGATGCCAGCACCGAACCCCACAACAGCAACGCCCCGGGAGACGCGCGGCGCATCAGCCAGGGCGTGAGCAGTGCGCCCACCAGATAGCCCACGGCATTGAAGGTGTTCATGGCACCCGCGAGCGTGTAGCTCCAGCCAAGGTCGTCGCGCATGGGCGGCAGCAGCAATCCATAGGCGAAGCGTGTGATGCCCAATGACACGGCAGCGCCCAGCGACAGCGCCAGTGCGAGTCGCAACCAGGGGGTGCCGTCGGTGTCTGATGAGACGTGGGGGCGTGGGGATGTCAAGGCGGGGCGAAGGGCGTTGTGACGCCCGATCATGCACGCTCTTCAAACGCAATGCTTTCGCCACCAGGGGGGGCGGCGACGACGCCGGTCAGCTGTCGCCCAGGCCCACGGGTGCGGGTGCACGCATCACGATCTGTGTGAACAGGCGATCGAACTGCGGATCACGCGGGATGCGGGTGTTCAGCGGGTCCAGGTTGGTGGCGAACGCGGCGTTGAGGGCATGCCAGTCGGCGTCGGTGAGGTGCTTTTCTGCTGCAGGGAGCACCTCGGTTTCCTCCAGCCGCATGTGGTGCAGGTAGAAATCCACGTACCGGGTCACTTCATCTTCAAAAGCCTGGCGCCGCGTCTCGCCCAGGTATTCCCAGGCCATGAGCAGGTGCATGAGTTCACGCACCCTTACCTCGCCGCTGATGTGGTCGCGCTCCAGCTGGTCGATGGTGGCCATCACCTGGGGTGCAGCGCGTGCCACGCGCGGGAACAGCAGGTCCGATTCCTTGGGGTGGTGCAACTTCTCCGGAAATTCGTCGATGTAGAACAACATCGCCCGCAATACGTCAAAGTACAACTCGTGCTGGTCCTTGCCCTCAGGGTCGGGCCCTCGCTTGACCATCTGGGTGAGCGATTGCAGCATCGCCGCCAGGGTGGCGTGTTCGTCGCGTATCACGCGCAAGGCTTCGTGTTTCATGAGCTTGTCTCCGTTCTGGGCCGCACGCCACGCGCCTGCCAATCATGACGACGACGCTCGGCGCATGCCCTGAGCTTCAGGCAAACGCTTGCCGCAGGCATTGACGCACATCAAGCAAGCAGAGCACCGCTGCCCACAGATGGACAGCCGGCCGAGCGCAGGCTCCTAGCGACGGGCTGGGGGCTTCCAGCGCTTGAGCAGCAACGCGTTGCCCACCACGCTCACCGAACTCAGCGCCATGGCCGCGCCCGCCATCACCGGGCTCAGGTAGCCCATCGCCGCCAGCGGAATGCCGGCGGCGTTGTAAATGAATGCCCAGAACAGGTTCTGGCGGATCTTGCTGACCGTGCGGCGTGAGATGTCCAGCGCGGCGGCCACCAGTGCCACATCGCCCCGCATCAGCGTGATGCCAGCCGCATGCATGGCCACGTCAGAACCGCCTCCCTGCGCATGGCTCATGGCCAGGCCCACATCGGCTGCAGCCAGCGCCGGTGCGTCGTTGACGCCATCTCCCACCATGGCCACGGTATGGGCTCGCCTGTGGTCAGGTACAGGCGCCGCCTGCGCATCGCGATCGGCCACCGGGTTGAACTCGCCCTTGGTGGTCCAGGCCTCCGGGGCCAGGCCTTCCTGTTCGGCCATGGACACGCTGGGGGGCGCGAGCGGCGTCCCCTGTTTGAGGCGATGCACCGCGGCGGCCTTGTCGCCTGGTAACACCTCGGCCATCACCTCGTCGTCCTTGAGGCCCAGGGTATGGGCCACGGCCATGGCAGCGCCCCGGTTGTCGCCCGAAATCATGACCAGCCGCAGGCCTTGCCCGCGCAGCGTCTCCAGCGCTGCCAGGGCCCCGGCTTTGGGCTCGTCAGCGAAGGCCAGCAGGGCCAGCGGCGCCCAGGCACCCTCTCCATTGGCAGCGGCCAGAACCGAGACCGTGGCACCCTCGTTCTGCAGCACCTGCGCACGCGCCGCAAGACCACCCATGGCCGCGCCCAGCTCGGCCATCCAGCGCAGGCTGCCCAGCGCCAGCAGTGCGCCCTGCACCTTGCCTTGTGTGCCGCGACCGGTCACCGACTGCACATCTTGCGCGGCGTCCTCAATGAGGACCAGGCCACGCGCCTGAGCGGCATCCATGACCGCACGGGCCAGTGGGTGGGCACTTTGGGCTTGCAGCGACGCCGCCGCTTGCAGCACGGCCTCCTCGTCCACGCCCGCAGCGGCCTCGATCAGGCGCAGGCGGGGGTGCCCTTCGGTGAGCGTGCCGGTTTTGTCGAACACCACCGTGTCCACCCGGTGCGCGATCTCCAGCGCCTGCACATCCTTGATCAGAATGCCGTGCCGTGCCGCCACACCGGTACCGGCCATGATGGCCGTGGGCGTGGCCAGACCCAGCGCGCAAGGGCAGGCAATCACCAGCACCGACACCGCGTTGCGCACCGCCTCTTCCACCGGCACGCCCATCTGCAGCCACACCACCAGCGTGACCAGGGCGATCACCAGCACCACCGGCACGAACACCGCCGCCACCTGGTCCACCATTCGCTGCACCGGCGCCTTGGTGGCCTGCGCGTCCTGCACCATGGCGATGATCTGCGACAGCACGCTCTGTGCCCCGATGGCACGCACTTCCACTTCCACCGCGCCTTCGCCGTTGATGGCGCCGCCCGTGACGAAGTCGCCCGCTTGCTTGGGCACTGGCATGGCCTCGCCGGTCAGCATCGATTCATCGGCCTGGGTCTGACCCACCATCACCGTGCCGTCAGCGGCGAAGCGCTCACCAGGCAGCACCCGCACCCGGTCGCCCGGCAACAGTTCTTCCACCGGCACGTCAACGGCTTCGGTGCGCTTGATGCCATCGGGCATCAGGTGCGCTTTTTCAGGACGCAGCGCGTGCAACGCGCGAATGGCGCTGGTGGTCTGGCGCTTGGCACGGGCTTCCAGCCACTTGCCCAGCAGCACCAGCGTGATCACCACCGCCGCGCCCTCGTAATACAGGTGCACCATCTCACCGGGTTCGGCACTCAACCACAACCAGGTGGACAGCGCCCAACCCGCCGTGGTGCCAATCGCCACCAGCAGTTCCATGTTGCCGGTGTAGGCCTTGAGCGCGTGCCAGCCTGCCCGGTAGAAGCGCGCGCCCAGCACGAACTGAACCGGCGTGGCCAGCAAGAACTGGATCCAGGCCGGCAGCATCCAGTGCTTGCCGAACAGGTCGCCCACCATGGGCAGGGCCAGGGGGGCGGAGAGCAGCACGCCCAGAATCACCGGCCAGGCATCCCGGGCGATGCCCAGGGGGCCGGTGGGGGGTGCTTCGTCGGCGGCTTCAGGGCTGCGGGCTTCGTAACCCGCGTCACGCACGGCGCGCTTGATCAGCGCGAGGTTCTTCCAGTCGGTCTCGCCCTCGAATGTGACGCGCGCCGACTCGGTGGCCAGGTTGACCGTGGCCCCCGTCACACCCTGCTGTTTCTTGAGCACACGCTCCACGCGCGACACACACGACGCGCACGTCATGCCACCAATGCCCAGATCGATCACAGATTCCATAGGTAGAGCATAAGCTTTACCCCCATGGGAAGGTCAAGACAAGGCTTGTTGCCAACTGTGACAAGGCCGGCGCTTGACCTTGACATCATGTCAAGGCTGAAACTACGCTTTATCCAATCAACCCTTGATTTCAAAGAGAACGCCATGAACCAGACCTTCAACGTGCAGGGCATGACCTGCGGCCATTGTGAAAAAGCGGTGACCACCGCCATCAAGACCCTTGACCCCACAGCGGAAGTGCGCATCGATCGCGCGGCCAACACAGTGGAGGTCGCGTCCGATCAGCCAGCACAGGCCATTGCCGAGGTCATTCGCGAAGAGGGTTACACCGTCACCACATGAAACCCACCCCCGTCGCTCACACACGGCCGCAGACACGCCAGCAAACGAACCAGGCACCGGAAGTTCCTGCCTGGCCGGTGAGCATCGGTCAGGCCGCGCAGCTCAGCGGCATTTCGCCCAAGATGCTGCGCCACTATGAGGCGCTGGGCCTGCTGGGCGAGGTGGCACGCACCGGAAGCAACTACCGCCAGTACAACGAAAGCGATGTGCACACCCTGTGCTTCATCCGGCGTTCGCGCGACATGGGCTTCGGCCTGGACGCCATTGCCGAACTGGTCAGCCTGTGGCACGACCGCCAGCGCAGCAGCGCCAGCGTCAAAAAGGTGGCTCGCAAACACCTGGGCGACCTTGATGCGCGCATTGAAGCGCTGCAGACCATGCGGCGCACGCTGTCCCAGTTGTTGCACCAGTGCCCTGGTGACAGCCGCCCTGACTGTCCGATCCTTGACAACCTGAACAAAGAGTACACCCGCTGCGCCGGATAGGCAGAGCACACCCTGCGCCGCTTCGCGGCTTCCCCCTTTATCCGGCGCACCGGGATCATTGACACGCTGGCATCGGGTAGGAGCCTGTGCAGGCTTGCCGACAAGAACCGCCACATAACTTTACATATCAGCAGCGCAACCGCACAAAGCGGAAACAGGGGACGGACACACTGAAGCCATTCCACAGCCCGACACCCTGTCGAGTTTGCGGTAGACCTTCAACCCAACAGGAGTGAACATGAAACTGTTTCCCCAACGCACCTTTGTCATCGCCGCCATCGCAACCGCAATCGTTGGCGTATCGGCCACCGCCATCGCAAGCAACCCAGGCGCCATGAACAGCGACCTGCACGCTCAGCACCTCGCCCATCGCAGCCACATCGCACCCGAGGTGGTCCAGCTGGCACAAGCCGCTCAGGTCACACAGAACGTGGACGCCATTGCCACCGACAGTGCCAAGCCCAACCGCGAGCGCCGTGCGCACCGCATGGACCGCAGCGAGCGGATCGAACGCATGCAGGCCCGGATGGCCGAACGACAGGCCAAACTCAAGGCAGATCTGAACCTCAGCGCCGCACAGGAACCTGCGTGGAACGCCTTCGTGGCGCGCATGGAGGCGAGCAAAGCTGCTCGTGTCCAACGCGGTCAGCGCGAGCGGACCAACTGGTCAGAGCTGACCACGCCAGAACGGCTCGACAAGATGCAGGCCCGCATGGCCGAACGCGAAGCCGCAACGAGCCAGCGTTTTGATGCCATCAAAAGCTTCTACGCCAACCTCAACATCGAACAGCAAAAGGTCTTTGACAGCCAGCGCATGGGATCCTTCCACCGGGCCGGCATGAAAGGCGGTCACCAGAAAGGTGGACACAAGCATCACCATGACGGCAAAGGTCACCGTGGCATGGGCGTGCAGACCCCGGCCACACCTCAGAGCTGAAAAGGTATTTGGTGCTCAAGCCCCGGTCCACCGGGGCTTTTTTTCGTCCTCTGATGGGCTCAGGCCTGCGGATGCAACCAGGCCGGTTGCCGTCCGACACAAGCTGGGGGCATCATGTGGTGCACAAGCGTTTGACCGATCCTGCCTTCTGTCTTTCAACGGACTCTCGCCCAACGTTTCCCCCGCAGCGCGCCGAACCAGCGAACCCCATGGACAAACACTACCTCACCCCTCTTTTTCAACCCGACACCATTGCGGTGTTCACCGGCTCCGCAACCGATGCGGAGTTGCCCGGCCCGCAGGCCAGACAGCTCATGGATGCGTTGCGGGCCCAGCGTTTCGCCGGCACCCTGGTGTTTCTGGACGTGCACACCACCGGCACCCTGGCCGACCTGGCCCAGACACGGGCCGATCTCGCGATCATCTGCCTGCCGCCTGCCGAAGCCCTGGAAGCGCTGGAGGTGGCCGGGCGCATCAAGTGCCGTGCGGCACTGGTGATCGGCAGCGGCACACCGGCCGATGTGGCCACCGCCATGCACCGCACGGCGCAGCGCCACGGCATGTACCTGCTGGGGCCCAACAGCCTGGGCTTCCAGCGCCCACAGCGCCTGCTCAACGCCAGCGTGGCCGGTCCCCTGGCGGCCGCGGGATCGCTGGCCCTGGTGTCGCAGTCGGGGGCACTCACCGCGTCGATCCTGGACTGGTCGAGCCAGAACAGCGTCGGTTTTTCCACCGTGGTCTCGCTCGGACCCAACACCTGTGTGGACATTGCGCAGGTGCTCGACTTCCTGGCAGCCGACCCGCACACCCACAGCATCGTGGTGTATCTGGAGGGCATCTCCAGCGCACGGCGCTTCATGAGCGCCTTGCGTGCAGCAGCCAACGCCAAGCCGGTGGTGGTGCTCAAAGCCGGTCGAAAAGCCGCCGGCAACAAGGCCGCACAGACCCACAGCGGGGCCATCGTGGGCAGCGACGACGTGTTCGATGCCGCCCTGCGCCGGGCCGGTGCGGTGCGCGTGCGTTCGTTCGTGGAACTGTTTTCGGCTGCAAAGTGCTTGGCCTCACGCTACCGGCCTGTGGGCAAGCGCCTGGCCATCGTCACCAATGGCGGCGGGCCAGGTGTGCTGGCGGCCGACTGGGTCAGCGAAATCGAGCTCGAACTTGGCGTGTTGTCCAGAGAGACCGCGCAGGCGCTTCAGGCCCAACTGGCACCTCTGGCCTCACTGACCGACCTGATCGACCTGTCTGAAGAAGCCACGGCCACGCACTACCGTGCCGCCATTGAAACCGCCGGCAAAGAGCGCTCGGTCGACGGCGTTCTGGTGGTGCATTCACCCAAATCGGGCGTGAACGCCGCCGAGGTGGCCCACGCCATGGCCGACCTGAAAGACCATCTGGGCAAGCCGTTGCTGTGCTGCTGGATGGGTGACGCGTCGGTGGGTGAAGCGCGCGAGGTGCTGGCAGGGGCTGGCATCCCCTCTTTTCGCACGCCCGAAGCCGCCGTGGGCGCGTTCGGCAACATCGCCAGCTTCTACGAAAACCAGCAACTGCTGCAGCAGACGCCTCCACCCCTGTCCACTCTGGCCCAGCCCGACATCGAAGGCGCGAGGTTGCTGATCGAAAACGTACTGGCCGAGCGCCGCCAGGTGCTCACCGAAATGGAGTCCAAGGCCTTGTTGTCGGCCTTCCACATTCCCGTCACCCAGACCATTCTGGCGCGCAATCCGGTGGAGGCCATGATGATTGCCACCCAGCTGGGCTACCCGGTGGCACTCAAGATCGATTCACCAGACGTGACCCACAAGTCGGACGTGAGCGGTGTGGCGCTCAACGTCATGAACGCCGTGGGCGTGCGCGATGTGTTCCTCACCATGATGCAGACCGTGGCCAAGCTGCAACCCGGCGCACGCATCAACGGCGTCACGATCCAGAAAATGGCGCGCAACCACCGCGGTCGCGAACTCTACATCGGCCTGGTCACCGACGATCCCTTTGGCCCGGTGATCGCTTTTGGCGCAGGCGGCACCATGATCGAACTGATCAACGACCGCGCCATGGAGCTGCCGCCACTCAACCAGTTCCTGGCGCGCCGGCTGATCCAGCGCTCGCGCGTGAATCAAACCCTGGGCGAATGGCGGGGCGCCAGTGCCGTCGACCGCAACGCACTGGAACACGTGCTGCTGCGGGTGTCCGAAATGGTGTGCGAACTGCCGCAACTGCGCGAGATGGACATCAACCCCATCATCGTCGACGCTGCTGGTGCGGTGGCGGTGGATGCCCGCATCGTGGTCGCCAACACCCCAGCGGCCGCACGCAACCACAGCCACCTGGCGATCCTGCCCTACCCAGCCCGTTACGAACATGTGTGGCCCATGCGCGGGGGCGGGGAGTACACCATCCGCCCCATCCACCCCGACGACGCCCAGATGCTGCAGGACCTGGTGCAGAGCCTGTCACCGGAAAGCCGGTATTTCCGCTTCGTATCCGCCTTGCGCGAACTTCCGCCGGCCATGTTGTCGCGCCTGACCCTGATCGACTACGACCGCGAAATGGCCCTGGTGGCCATCCACCGTGAAACCAAGACGGGGACCAGCGGTGAAACCATTGAAACCGAGCGCATCGTTGGCGTGTCGCGCTACATCACCAACCCCGACAAGGCCAGCGCCGAGTTCTCGCTGGTCGTGGCCGACGATTTCAATGGCAAGGGCCTGGGCTCGCGCCTGATGCTCAGCATCATGGAGGCGGCACGGGAAAAGGGCCTGACCGAAATCGAAGGGATGGTGCTGGCCAACAACCCCAGCATGCTCAAGCTCATGAAGGGCCTGGGATTCACAGTCAAGCGCTTCGCGGAAGACCCTGATTTCATGATTGCCAGCCATCCGCTTTGAATTTTCTACCCCGTTTTTTCAAGACAAAAGGGTTTCTGGCAGGGCGCAAAGGAGGTTCGGCGCTTGGGCTTTCTTATTCTTCTATAGCTTTAATTCAAATTAGTAGTGGTAGTAGAAGGCGCTTCATTTTGTGGAAAAGCCCTTTTTCTTCAAGCCTGACAAGCACTTGGCGAGCGCACAACCCTGTGTGGACCCCCCCGGTCCTGAAAACCGCCCACAGGGACAACCTCTCACTTTAGTCACAGTCTGTGGATAACATAGGTGTTGTTAAAAAGTTATACACAGACTTTGGGGGAAAGGTACACGGGCCGTGCCGTGGTGTTGCAAGTGTTTACATCCCCGCCCGGAATAAACCCGGGTGGCTGGCGTTGTGTTGTCACGGAAACGTCATGAACCGCTGCGTTTCGCTTTCAACCCATCAGGAGCGCCCCCGTGACCTTCCCCTTGTCTGCATTGCCCTACCTTGAACTGCTGGCCCGTTTCGCCATCGACCTGCTGGCCATGGTCTTGCTCGTCTTTGGCATGTACTACCAGCGCTACCGCGACAAGGAGCTGGTCACGGCTGCTGCGATGTTCAATCTCTTTGCGTTCGCCGTGCTCACCATCCTCTCCACGGTGGAATTCAGCATCGCCGCCGGCTTCGGCCTCTTTGCCATCCTTGCGCTCTTCTCACTGCGCTCCGAGCAGATCAGCAAGACCGAAATCACCTACTTCTTCGGCAGCATCTCCATTGCAGTGATCTGTTCGGTGCAGGGCACCACCCTGCCCTTCGTCTCGCTGGTGGTGGTGCTGATCCTGCTCGGCGCCTGGGTCATCGATCACCCTTCGGTACTGCGGTCGTCCGACGGCATCAAGCTCACGCTGGACAAAATCGACCCGCACGCCCTCTCCGACCCCGAAGCCATGCGTGCAGAACTGTCTTCGCGCCTGGGTGTGGAAGTCATGTCGTATCAGATTACCGCGTTGGACTACATCAACGACATGGCCCGCATCAATGTGTTCTACCGATCCAACCGGGCTGCCTGAGATGACCATATCGACCAACCCGTCCGCTTTGGAAATGCCCACGGCGCACCCTTGGCTGGTGGCACCTTTCGCCCCCATCTCGCTGGACCAGCTCAACCACAAGGCCTCGATGCTGGAGCGGCTGGACAACAAATATGTGGTGCGGTCTGAAGTGCTGAAACAGGCCATCGAAGACCTCGTCACGCGTTTCGAGATCCTCGACATGGACGGCACACGTGCCTTCACCTACGAGACCTGCTACTTCGACGACGAAGCGTTGCACAGCTACTTCGACCACCACCAGGGGCGCCGCCGTCGATGCAAGGTCAGGGTGCGGAAATACACCGACGCCCAGTTGTGTTTTGTGGAGGTCAAACTCAAGGACAAGCGCGGGCTCACGGTGAAGAAGCGCCTGAAATACAGCCTGGATAAATACGGAATGCTCGACGACAGCGCATGGAGCCACATCTGCCACTCCTACGAAGCCCTGTACGGAGAGGCCTTTCCCCACAGGCTGGCGCCGGTGATCGAAATGCGCTACCAGCGCATCACCCTGGTGGCACGCGAAGGAGGTGAACGCATGACCATCGACTGCCATTTGCGGTTTCAGGCCAATGACAGAACCTGCACCACCGGTCCGGATGTGTTTGTGGTGGAGACCAAGTCGTCCAACGGGAACGGGGTGGCCGACAAGATCTTGCGCAGCCTGCACCAGCATCCCACCAGAAGCTGTTCCAAATACTGTGTGGGCATGGCAGCTTTGCAAAACGTGGATCGACACAACAAGTTCCTGCCTGCGCTGCGCAAGCTGGGGCCTGTCAAGACCATTTTTCCAAGTGTGAATGGCTTGAAATCAGCCCCGGTACAGGCGCATGACGAAGGCCAGACGGTCGATGCCCTGCCGCATCGGGACGCTTCGTTGCAGAATCCCTGATTCAAGGTGCCCTTTCCCTGGGTGCCGGCGGGCAACCGCCAGGCTGGAGGTGTGTTTTTGAGCGTGTTCCTGTTGATGGCTGCCCTGCTGTCTGCCCCGGCCGTGATGGCAGACCCTGCGTCTTCTGCCGCAGCGCAGAAGACGCACACCCCGTTCAGCAGTGTGTCGCTGCCGGCAAACACCCGGGTGAACGGCATTCTGGTGTCGGAGATTTCCGGGCTCGCCTGGGACCCGCACGAGCAGGCTCTGCACGCGGTGTCAGACAGCGGCCATCTGTTCCGCTTTCGCCTGAAACTTGAAGGCGGCACGTTGCGTGCGGTGGTGGCAGCGTCGGCCGTGGTTCTTCAGCACGCGGACGGTACCCTGGGCAAGCCGGCCGACTTCGATGCCGAAGGACTGACATTGCGCCGGGTGCCCGGTGTCAACACCCAGCAGGTGGAACTGCTCGTGGCCACCGAAGGCAGACCCAGGGTCTGGCGGGTGAACCTTGACGGCAAGGTGCTGGAATCACTGGAGCTGCCACCTGGCCTGGCGGAGGCAAAAAACTACCAGGCTCGCAACACCATGCTGGAAGCGGTGGCGGTGCATCCTGTTCATGGCCTGCTCGTGGCACCCGAGCGGCCGCTGCGTGGCGAAGATCCTCAGCAGGGCCATTGCATTCACGCGCTGGATCGCCACTGGAACATTGAAGCGCTGGATCCTCATGACGCACGGCTGAAGGCGATGGAAGTGATGGAGAGCGGCCACCTTCTGGTGCTGGAGCGATCTGGCAGCGGCAAGCGCCTGGTCAATGCACTGCGGCTTGCCGATCTGGATACCTGCAAGGTTCGCACGCCATGTGTCGCGAAAACCTTGCTGCACATCGACCGCGAAGGCGGGGCCGAAAACTATGAAGGCATGGCCTATCTGGGGCGCGGTCTGGTGCTGCTGGCCAGCGACAACGGCGGCAAGAAGGGCACGGACACGGTGTTCCTGCTGGTGGATCTTTCTGAGCATTCGCCGCATTTCAGCAACAAATGAGACAGCGACCGGGAATACGCGGACCCTGAAAACGTTGTAGGCACAGAGAGCGGATAACCCACTCCGATGTCCACCTGTTCAGGAGTTCCAACATGAGAAAGATCCCCTTGATTGGCGCCGCCATGGCCGTGTCATTGCTCAGTGGTTGCGCCACCTTGTCCGACGGAACAGCGTTGCTGCCGGTGGGTCAGGTAGCAGCGGTCGATACCGACTACTCGCTCGGTCTGAGCTGTCTCGGCAAGCGCATTGACCGCAGCGGCCGTCCTCCCCTGCTGGTGCATGTCGACCCCATCGCCGACCAGACCGTGCCGCGCAACTACGAAGAACGGCGCCTGAGCAGCGGAGGCAAGTGGTGGTTGCTCACCGCGCTGCAGAAGCTCAACGCTGCCAACGTGCGCATCGTCACTGAAGACGGTTCCAGGGCCGACCCGAGGAACCCATCGCATCTGGTGTTGTCGGGCGCCTGGACCCAGGACGACCTGGAACTGGGTCGTCAGGAAGCTGGCATCAAGGCATGGATTCCCAAGGTGGTGCTCGACCTGGGCGCCAGACGCTCCTTCGACGTGATTGCTGGCGATTTTGTGTCCTCCAGAGGAGGCCGGGTGGCCCATGCTGCGGCGATCAGCGTGGTGGTGCATTCCGGCCGTGCAGGCATGGACCTGAAGGTGGAGGACGGCGACCGGAAACTCTCGCTCGGCTTTTCGCAGAGGCTCACCGAAGGTCCTCAGTTTGCACAGCGTCGCATCGCCGAAGCGGCGGTCATGGTGCACATGGCGCGCGCGTTCGGTGTCGACTACCGTCCCTGCATCGCCGAGGAAACCACCGCCGCTGATCCTGGCATGCCTGCGATAGGGCAGCAGCGCCCACGCAGCTGAAGCCAGGCGCCTGCGCCTTGCCCCGGCCTCAGGGCGCCCCGGCCCCGGTCTTCAGCAGCGCGCGGTGTCCCAACAGGGCCGACAGGGCGTGCTGTGTCTGGTCCACCCGAACCTCATGCGCGCGCACATCTGTGGTCGGGCAGCGTGGCGACACCCGGGAAAAGCCACCGCGAGCCAGCCCCGATGCGAGCTGGGCGGCCCGCAGAAAAGTCACGCCGGCAGCCACGGCGTCGACCACCGCCTGATGTTCTGCCGCATCGCGCTCTGTAGCGCGTGGCAGCCAGGGTGCGATGGCGACCAGGCCTTCGAGGCGGGTGGCGGTGGGAGTGGTGCGTCCATCGGTTGTGAAAGCACCGATGGCACAGGCTTCGGTGGGCGGACCCTGTTCACCCAGCATGTGCCGGACCACCGCCTGCGCGTGCACCTGCAGCAAAGCTTTGACGGCTACATGCCCATGCCCAGGCGCGTGCTCCCAGGAGAAACCGGGCGGCAATGCCTGCTGCAGATCTGTGGCTGGCTGAGCGAACAGCCGGGCCGTGGCGATCAAGGCCCAGTGATCCGGTGCCTGCGAGGCCTGTCCTTCGCGTTGCCGTGCGAGGTATCGCAACGCATCCATGGCAGGCA
This sequence comes from Hydrogenophaga sp., assembly GCF_030651625.1. Lineage (GTDB taxonomy): Bacteria > Pseudomonadota > Gammaproteobacteria > Burkholderiales > Burkholderiaceae_C > Hydrogenophaga. The sequence goes on from NZ_JAUSCF010000035.1 coordinate 98,624, forward strand.
CCAGCCAGCCACCGCTGCGGTCGAGTTCGTGCAACAGAACCAGTCCCAGCGCAGCTTCGCCCGGGTAGTACAGCGATTCCCAGTGCGGATCGTGCTGACCGGACCTGTGTGCGTGAAGCGACCGGAAGCCGCCATCGGCCCGCTGCTGCGACACGATGAAACGGGCCAGTGCGCGCATCTCTTCCATCGCCACTGCCTCGGGTCTTACAAGCCGCCACTGGACGAGAGCGGCGAGTGTGAGCCCGGCACCGCCCAGTTTGGCTACCGCGTATCGGCGCGATCCTCCGACCAGTTCGGGAGGGGACCACACGGCAAGACGATCATCCGTTTCATCGCCCACTCCAGCGGGCGCCAGACAGCAGTTGCGCAAGAAGCCAAAGGCGCTGTCGATGGCCTCGATCTGAGCCAGGCTGGGTGCGTGGGTCTGGTGGTATTCGGCCAGTGCCAGCAGGCTGCCAGCATGCCGCAGCACGTTGTAGCGTCCTTCGATGATCTGACCCGTGAGCGCGTGCTGTCGGTAGCGAAGACGTCCGTCCGGCGCAATGCTGCTGTGCAGGTGAGCAGCTGCCGCGTGGATGGACGACGCCAGGTCCTGCGTGGCACGTGCTGGCGGGCACAGAAAGCACAACAAGGCGAGCACGAGCAGGTTCAGTGCCCTTGCAGGGCAACGTGTCAGCGGCATTTGGGCGGGGCACTGAGCAGCCCCCAGCCGAACATGGGGTCGCGCCCGCGCGCGCCAAGGTCGGTGGCTGTTGCCTGCAACGCCGTGCTGATGCGCTGCAGGTCTGTGGTGCCCTGGGCCCGCAGGACCGCCACGCTCGCGGTCACGAAAGGCGCTGCGAATGAAGTACCGGTGTGGTAGCCGCCTTCGCCTTCGGTGGGCGCGTACACCGACACCCCGGGTGCGGCCAGCGTGACGTGTTGGCCGCGCACAGCCTGGGGGTAGAGCCGGCGCCGGGAATCGACAGCGGTCACGGCAATCACTTGCGGGTAAGCGGCTGGATATGCGGGCCGGGCGCGCGGGCCGTCGTTGCCCACCGAGGCCACCACCAGGACATTGCGTGCCACCGCGCGTTCGATGGCGCGCTGCAACAGCCGGTTGGCGGGACCTGCCAGACTCACATTGATCACCTCGACCCGGAAGTTCACCAGCCAGTCGATGCCGTTGGCGATGAAGGCGGCCGATGTCATCTGCCGGCCGTCTTCCAGCAGCGCGAACACGTCTGCCGCGTACAGCCGGCTGTAGGGCAGCAGCCCAGGCACTGCGTGTGCACTGCCTGAGAGCAGGGCAGCCACCGCGCTGCCATGCCCGGTGTCTGAGCGCTGGCTGCCACCATGGAAGGAACGCGTGACCAGGCGGGCGCGAGCCACACCAGATGCTTTCGGGCTCACAGCGGTATCGATCATGCCCACGCGCACGACCACCCGGCAGCGCTCGGTCTGGTCCACCGGCCAGCCCACGAGCCGGCGACCGTTGCAACGCTCGCCGGTGCATATCGCCTGCGTGAGCCGGTAGGTGTGGTTGAGGTCAAAACGGTCGGCTGCGACCTGGCTGTTGAGCGTGGCCACCGCCTGCAACTCGCTCACGCCTGAGGGCACGCCAAACCGGGTGTAGTTCACGCCCAGCTGGCCCAGCGCCTGCGACTGGATGATGGTGTAGCCGCGCTGCACCACCGCCGCGATCTGGGCCCGCGTGAGGTCGATGCCGATCACCTCGCCACGCACCACCTCGGTGCCCTGCACGTTGTTGACCACCATGTTGATGACTGGCGGCTGGGACGAAGAGTCATCGTCATCGTCGTCGTCGTCGTCGTCGTCGTCGTCATCGTCGTCGTCGTCGTCGTCGTCATCATCTGCCCAAGCTGCAGACAGGCCAGCATCCGGCAGCGAAGGCCAGATGGTTTGCAGTCCTGCGGGCAGCAGCGCCAGCGCTGCGTACAGCATCACGATGTTCAAGGAGTGCAAAGGGGTCATCGGAACAGGCCCTAAACTGACAAACATAATTTTTCCGCCGCCAGTGCCAGCGGCATTGCTGGCAAATACAACGTCTTTGGCGGCCGGAATATTCCATCGGCTCGCGCGTTATACCCACAGACATCTTTTTCATGATGAACGATTTCCGCGAGGAACTGGTGGAACTCTTACCGCGACTGAGGCGATTTGCCTACGGACTTGCCGCGCACCGCGAGGACGCCGATGACCTCGTGCAGGCGGCTTGCGAGCGCGCGCTGGAACGCGTCGACCAGTGGTCCCCAGGTACCCGGCTGGACAGCTGGATGTTCCGCATCATCCAGAACCTGTGGTTTGATCGCCTGCGCAGCCGCAAGGTGCGTGGTGAGCAATACGACGAATCGGCACTGGAGCTCCAGACCGACGAAAACGCACACCGCCTCCCTGAAGTCCGCGATACCTTCGCCCACGTATTGGCCCAACTTGACGCGCTCAGGCCGGAACACCGCGAGGTGCTGATGCTAGTCTGTGTCGAGGCGTGTTCGTACAAGGAAGCGGCCAAGATCTTGCAGATTCCGGTGGGCACCGTCATGAGCCGCCTCGCCCGCGCCCGGCTGCAACTCCAGGACAATCTGAGTCCGCCACAGGTGGCGGGCTAGAAGGGCAAGCCATGAATGAGACCGACATTGAAACCCTCATGGCCTACGCCGACGGCGAACTCGACGCCACTCAGGTCCGCGAGGTGCAAGCCCTGCTGGCCAGCGACGCCGACGCACGCGCCATGGTGGAGCGCTTTCGCCAGACGCGCGCCGACCTGGCACCGGGCCTGGACGACCTGCTCAACGAACCCGTGCCTCAGCGTTTGATCGATACCGTGCGCCACCACCCCATGGGTGGTGCGTCGGCCTCTCCTGCCGCGCCACCTTTGACGCGTGTGGCTGCCGACCCCGGGGTGGTGAACGCAACGCGCGCTGCTGCCAACACCCCTTCTTACTGGCCACGCATGGCCGCTGCGGCCTGCCTGGCCATGGCGGTCGGTCTGACCACCGGTCACTGGTGGGGACAGCAATCCAGCGCGGGTTCCGATGTGGCACAAGTCTTCCAGCGTGCCTTGCAAACCCTGCCGAGCGGCGAAACACTGGTCCAGGGCGGGGTGCAGGTGATGCCGGTCGCGAGCTTTCGCGCCGCAGACGGGCAGGCCTGCCGCGAGTTCGAGCAGGAAATGCAAGGCCGTCTGGCGCACGGGGTGGCCTGCCGGGTCGACAGCCAGTGGGTGGCGCGCGTGGTGCTGGACCGTGGGCCAGCCAACGGCCCGCTGGGTGAAATGCCGGCCTTCGCCCCGGCCAGCGGCGAAGCCGATGCCCTGGCCACGGTGCTTGATCGCCTGGGTGCGGGTGTGGTGCTCGACACAGCAGAAGAACGCCAGCTCATCGACAGCGCCTGGAAGTCTTTTCGATGAAGTGAGCGCCAGCTTGTTGCCTGTCGGACAGTCCCTGAGCATTGTCACAACCCGTCACGGTATCGCGCTTCTGTGGCTTACCCCGGCTGCTAAGATGCACGGCTGTTCAGCCGCATCCGCCGGCTGCCCCAGCCTTGTCGGCTTCCCGAGACCCCTTGCCTCATGTCCGTTGCCCTCGCCGCCAACGCGCCCACCAGCTTCGAAATCAAAAGCGCCAACCTTCCCCTGGTGGCGCTGCTGCTCAAATCCGCCGATCTGAACCGGCTCAGCGCCGAATTCGCCCAGCGGTTCGGCGAAATCCCCGATTTTTTCGATCATGACCCCATGGTGATCGACCTGGGTCCACTGCAGCAGGCCGAACCCGGCGCCGACACCGACTTCACCGCCCTGCTGGCCCTGTTGCGAAGCTACCGTCTCCATCCGATCGCGGTGCGCGGCGGCGACGATGTCCAGATGGCGCAGGCCATGGATGCCGGTCTCATCCCAGCGCCCGACGCTACCTTGCAGCGCGCTGTTCCTGCCCAGTCGCCCGAACCCATCGCCCCGCAGCCAGTGCCAGAGCCGGTGGCCCAGCCATTGCCGGCACCCGGCGCGCTTGTCATCGACAAGCCCTTGCGCTCCGGTCAGCAGGTCTATGCGCGCGGGCGCGACCTGGTGGTCATGGCCATGGTCAACCCCGGCGCCGAAGTGATTGCCGATGGCCATATCCACGTGTATGCGCCGCTGCGCGGCAAGGCCATCGCCGGGGCCCGTGGCAACGGCGACGCACGCATCTTTGCACTGGCCATGGCGCCTGAACTCATCTCCATTGCCGGCATTTACCGCACCAGCGAAGTACCCTTGCCTCAGAGCATCCAGGGCAAGGCGGCCCAGGTTCGGCTGGTGCCGGGCCCGGACGGCGACAAGCTTGTGATCGATCCTCTGTCGGTGTGAGGCAGATGCTGCTTCACCGCTCACCCATCCTGATTCTGAAAGACCTTTCACCATGACCAAAATCGTTGTCGTCACTTCCGGCAAAGGCGGTGTGGGCAAGACCACCACCAGCGCCAGCTTCGCTTCCGGCCTTGCCCTTCGCGGCTACAAGACCGCCGTGATCGACTTCGACGTCGGCCTGCGCAACCTCGACCTCATCATGGGTTGTGAGCGCCGCGTGGTGTACGACCTGATCAATGTGATCCAGGGAGAGGCCAATCTGAACCAGGCGCTCATCAAGGACAAGCAGTGTGAGAACCTGTTCGTTCTGGCCGCCAGCCAGACACGTGACAAGGACGCACTGAGCCAGGAGGGCGTGCACAAGGTGCTGACCGACCTGTCGGAGATGGGATTCGAATACATCGTCTGCGATTCGCCCGCCGGCATCGAGACGGGTGCGCTCATGGCCATGCATTACGCCGACGAAGCGCTCATCGTGACCAACCCGGAAGTCTCCAGCGTGCGCGACTCCGACCGCATCCTGGGCATGCTGGGCAGCAAGACCCAACGCGCCATTGAAGGCAAGGAACCGATCAAGGAACACCTGCTGATCACGCGCTACAACCCCACGCGCGTGGCCGACGGCCAGATGCTTTCGCTCGAAGACATTCAGGACATCCTGCGCATCAAGCTCATCGGCGTGATCCCCGAGAGCGAAAACGTGCTCACCGCATCCAACCAGGGCATGCCGGCGATCCACCTCAAGGGCACCGACGTGGCCGAAGCCTACAGCGACGTGATCGACCGTTTTCTGGGCGCCGAAAAACCGCTGCGCTTCATCGAAGCCGAAAAAGCCGGTTTCTTCAAGCGCCTGTTCGGGGGGAAATGACGCATGTCGATTTTTTCCTTCCTGCTCGGCGAAAAGAAGAAGACCGCCAGCGTCGCCAAGGAGCGCCTGCAGATCATTCTGGCGCACGAGCGCAGCGGCCGCAGCGCCTCTGAGCCCGATTACTTGCCCGCACTCCAGCGCGAACTGGTCGCCGTGATCAGCAAGTACATCAAGATCAATCCAGACGACATCAAGGTGCAGCTCGACCGCCAGGACAATCTGGACGTGCTGGAAGTGAAGATCGAGCTGCCCGACCGCAAGTGAATCACCCGGCCTCCAAGGCCTTTTGCAAATGCCCCGACTCCAGTTCGACCTGCCCGATCGCTTCGTTTTTGCGACCGACATCCAGATCTACATCAGTCATGTGAACCAGGGTGGGCACCTGGACAACGCGCAGCTGCTGACCCTGGTGTCCGAAGCGCGTGTGCGCTTTTTCAAGTCGCTCGGCTACCGCGAATCGAATGTGGCAGGCTGTCCCATCGTGGTGGGTGACCTGGTGGCGCAATACAAGTCCGAAGGCTTCCACGGCGAAACCATGCGGGTGCGCATGGTCCCGCAGGACTTCAACCGCTACGGCTTCGACCTCGTTTACTGCATGGACTGTGTCGACACCGGCCGCGAGGTGGCCCGCGGCAAGATCGGCATCGTTTTCGTCGACCTGCAGACCAGCAAGGTCGCACCAGTGCCACCGGCCTTCCTGACCCAGACAGCCCAACTCTTGCCGGTGCCCTGAGCAAAGGAGCACCACCCGGGCTGGCACTATGATCCGGCCATGCTGATCGAAACCCTGGGCGCCGCTCGCGACATGGGGCGTCTCAACGCCATCCTGGGTGTGCTCATTCGCCACGGGTTTGGTGACAGCGTGCGCCGGCTTGGCCTGGCAGACAGTCTGGAGAAAGCCGGTCATGCCTTGCGCTGGGACCACGCGGCCGACCTGGCCCGGCTGGAGCCGCCGGTGCAGGTGCGGCTGGCACTCGAAGAGCTTGGCCCGGCCTTTGTGAAACTGGGGCAGGTGCTGGCGGGCCGTGCGGACCTCTTCGGCCCCGAGTGGATCGCCGAGTTTGAAAAGCTGCACAGCCATGTGCCTGCCGTGCCCCTGGAAACGCTGCGATCCCAGCTGGCTGAAGACCTGGGCGGCGAACCCGAGACCGTGTTTGCCCGATTCGATCCCGTGCCCCTGGCCGCAGCGTCCATCGCGCAGGTCCACCGCGCGCAATTGCACGACGGCACCGAGGTGATCGTGAAGATCCGCCGCCCGGGCATTGTCACCATCATCGCAGCCGACCTTCGCCTGCTGGAGCGCATGGCCACGGTGGCCGAGACCGAGCTGCCCTACCTCAAGCCTTACCGACCCCGGCAACTGGTGCGTGAACTCGCGCGCTCGCTCAAGCGTGAGCTGGATCTGGCCAGCGAATGCAGGAACGCCGAACGCGTGGCCGCCAACTTCGCTGACCAGCCCTGGATCGTGGTGCCACGCGTGCACTGGGCACACACCTCCGAGCGTGTCAACGTGCAGGACTTCATCGACGGTGTGCCAGGGCACGACTTGGGCCGCCTGGACGCCGAAGGGCTGAACCGCAAGCTGCTGGCGAGCAGGGGCAGTCAGGCTGTGCTGAAGATGATCGTGGAAGACGGCCTTTTTCATGCCGATCCGCATCCGGGCAACGTGTTCTACCTGCCTGACAACCGCATCGCCTTCATCGACTTCGGCATGATCGGCCGCCTCTCGCAGCGGCGCCGTGATGAACTGCTTGCCCTGCTGCTGGGCCTGGTCGAGCGCAACGCCCAGGCCGTGGCCGACGTGTTGCTGGACTGGGCCGGCGACGATCACATCGTGCAGCCGGCATTGCTGGAGACAGAGATCGAAGCCTTTGTCGACCAGTACCACGGCACGCCGCTGGCGCAGCTGAACCTGGGCCAGATGCTGGCCGACGTGACCGCGCTGCTGCGCGAACACCACCTGGGCCTGCCCAGCGACATGGCACTGCTCATCAAGGCCTTCATCACGCTCGAAGGCATGGGTCGCAACCTGGACCCGGACTTCCACATGACCACCGAAGCCCTGCCCATGCTGCAGCAGGTGGTGCGCGCCCGCTACGAGCCCAAGGCCATGGCCACCCGTGCCTGGCACACCTTGCGGCGCACGCTGGCGGTGGCCGAACAGCTGCCGCACGATGTTTCGCGGCTGCTGCGCAACGCACGACGCGGCCGCGTGCAGGTGGGCATCGAACTGGCGCACCTCAAGCGCGTGGGTGACCAGATCGATCGCGCAGCCAACCGCCTCGCCATGGCCCTGGTCATTGCTTCACTGGTGATCGGTTCGTCCATCGTCATGACGGTGCAAGGTGGGCCCACGCTGTTTGGTCTGCCGGTGTTCGGGTTTCTGGGCTTTGCCGGGGCGGTGGTGTGTGGCCTGTGGCTGATCCGCGCCATCTGGCGCAGCAGCCGGGGGCGCGACGTGTGAGCACCCTGACCGCACCGGGTCTCATAGCAGCCTTATGACGACCTCTGAAGACCGCAAGTCCTTTGCATCCCGTGCGGGTGAGCAGCCGTTCTCGCCGCCGGCGCCCCGGCCTTTTTACCCTTGGATGCTTCTGGTGCTGGTGCTGGTGGCCGCAGCATGGTTTGGTTTTCGCAGTTTTCAGGAGACCTCCACTCTGGTACCTGTCGCAGCGCCACCTGCCGTGCCTCCCGTTTCGCCACAGCTGCCCACGCCCGATGCGGCGCAAGCTGTTGTGGCGCCGCTATCTCCCTCTGTCCCTCAGACCATGGCCATGAAGCGCTGCACCCTCAACGGTCAGGTCAGCTACACCGATGGGGACTGCCCAGCCTTGGCCCAGGTGGAGGCCGTCAACCTCATGCCCAACAGCGGCTGGACAGGATCGTCAAGCGCTGGGCGTACGACGATCGAGCGATGCAAGACCAGCGACAACCGCTATTTCTGGTCTGCCTCCCCTTGTCGGCAGCGGCTGGCGCAAGTGGACCGCTACGCCACGGTATCGGCGGGCATTCCTTTCGAACAGCAGGTCCATGAGGCAGAGGAACAACGGCGTGCCGCGAGGCCACCGAGTTCAGCGATTGCGCCATCCAGCGTGGCCACGGCAACAGGGAGCGGTGCCAAAGCCAGGCAGTGCAAAGCGCTGAACGACGAAATCGTGCATCTGGATGCCTGGGCCCGCCAGCCGCTGACGGCCTGGCAACAGGACCGAATCCGGGAGAGACGCAAGGCGGCTCGGGATCAACAATTTGCGCTGAAATGTTGATGAAGCCCCGTTGTATTGGTAAACAACGGGGGGTGGCACGTTTTTCGCACCGGTGTTACATTAACTGGTTCGCCTTGAGCGACTGGCCGCGTCCGGGTCTTGATGAACCGATGCATGAACCCCGGCAGAGGGTTTGCCAGTCAAGCCCCTCCATGGCGGGCCATGCCAGCCCCGTGCCTTTGCAAGCCCGGCGCCGTGGCAATACCTCCCTCCTGTCGCCGATGCCCCTGCCGAGGCTCGTGCGCCGGTTCTGGCGAGGTGTGTCAACACCTCGTCATATCCGGATGATTCAGTAGGGTACCCCGGCGCCTGGGGCTGCCAATGTGTTTTTTGTGGGCGTATCCGGTTTTGCGGCGGTTGCTGCGAATCCAGCCCTTCAGTGCTTTTTGATGATTCATACGACAACGATTAAAACGACGAGACTCTCGCCACTCACCTTGGGCAAGTACCGCATTGCGGCCTGCCCCCGTCCACTGCCGGGCGGATTGTTTGCCGCGCAGGTGTCCATCGCCAGCGGCAGCGGCAGCGCATCCACTGCCCGCCTCATGCGCTTTGACAGTGCATTTCCCACACACGACGCGGCGGTCGACTACGCCCTCGCGCAAGGCATTGACTGGGTGCACGACACAGCGCGCCTGTCGGTGCGACCGAACTGACCGATACTTCAGGAAAAGGAAAACACCATGGCCAAAGAAGAACTGATTGACATGATGGGCATCGTCAACGAAGTGCTGCCAGACACGCGTTTTCGCGTGACGCTGGACAACGGGCACCAGTTGATTGCTTACTCAGCGGGCAAGATGAAGAAAAACCACATCCGCATCCTGGCGGGTGACCGGGTTTCTCTTGAACTCTCGCCCTACGACCTGACCAAGGGCCGCATCAACTTCCGCCACATCGAGGGCCGCGGCCCGATGGTGCCGCGCAAGCCGCGCTGAACGGGGTCTTCTGAGCTGGCCGGGCGTTTGATCGGCCAAGCTCCCAGGGGGTGGTATCACATGCCCATGCCCCCATCCACCGGCAGGCCCACGCCGGTGATGAACTTTGCCGCGTCCGAACACAGGAATGCCACGGCATCGGCCATGTCTTCCACCGTGCCCAGGCGTCCCAGCGGTGTCTGATCGACGATGGCGGCCACCGCCGCTGCTGGCGAGGCAAACAGCCCGGCCGCCACGACGTCGCTGGCGAGCTTCATGCCCATGTCGGTGGGCACCAGACCGGGATAAATGGCGTTCACGCGCACCCCGTAACCCAGCTTGCCTGATTCCATGGCCGCCACGCGGGTGAGGCGGTCCACGGCCGACTTGGTGGCCGAATAGCCGGCAATCGCCGGAAATGCGATGGTGGCCGCCACAGACGCGATGTTCACCACAACACCTCCCTTGCCGGCTTCACCGCCCGGGCGCATCACCCGAAACGCGTGTTTGAGGCCCAGGGCGGTGCCCACGATGTTCACGTCCAGCATGCAGCGCAGGGCCTCGGGGTCCAGGTTGACCAGCAAGGCGGTCTCTTCGATGCCGGCGTTGTTGATCAGGATGTCAAATCGTCCGAAGTTCTCCAGCATGGCGTTGGCGGCAACCAGCCACTGTGCCTCGTCCGTCACGTCCAGTTCAATGAATGCGACATCGCCTCCGGCCGCTCCCAGTTCGCGCGTGGCCTGACGACCCTCATCCACCCGCACGTCGCCAATCATCACCGCTGCACCAGCCTGCGCGAGTGCCCGGGCCATTCCCGCACCCAGCCCGCGAGCCCCGCCAGTAACCAATGCCGCTCGTCCCTGAAGGTTGAATGTCGACATGGGTTGCTCCTGTGTGGTGTTGTGTGGCGCTCATTAAGTACGCCTGAAATCCGCGACTTTATCCACCGGGAAATCCTTGATCGCACCGCCCCTGTCGGATTTGACACCTTCGCGCGTTGGCTGGGGGATGCCCTTGCTCGCAACGAGGTTGGCAGTTCAGCCGAAAAGCTGCTTCAAGTCTGCCGAGCTGTGCGCGCCCACGTCGGAAAAATGGTCCAGAAGCCAGCGCTGTCCGTGTTCCCGCCCCAGCGTGAACAGCATTTCGAAAAAGCGCTGCCCCGCCGCCGCCTTCGTTTCAGAGCCCAGTTCACGCATCAGTTCACCGGGCTCGATGGCGTGAAACCGGGCCTGAGCCAGTCGGTTTTCCAGCTGGCCCCGGCGCCACCGAGGGGTGTCCAGGGCGCGCGAGCCCAATTGGGCAATCAGGCGCATTTCCCGTAGAAACGTGGCATTGAAAGCCAGTTCCATCGTGCGCTGATCGATGTCCTTGGCCGACTTGGGCGCGTCTCCCCAGGTCAGTGGCGTGAGCAAGATCAGCAGCGTGTCGCGAGCCTGGCAATCCAGCAGCAGCGGATAGACGGCAGGATTGGCTGAATAGCCGCCGTCCCAATGTGGCTGGCCGTCGATCAGCACGCTGCGGTGCAGCCGGGGCAGGCAGGCCGAGGCCAGCAGCGCGTCCAGGCTGATCTCCGGGTTCTGGAACAGACGCAGCCGGCCGGTGTTGGCTTCGGTGGCCGCAATGAACAGCCTCACTGGTGAACGGACGCGCAGTTGTTCAAAATCGATCTGCGTCTTGATCACATCGCGCAGCGGATTGTGGTCAAAGGGGTTGAGCTGCTCGGGCGACAGGTAGTGTGTCCACTGCAGCATCAGTCGCATGGCCGGGGCGAGCCGGAAGCCCAGGCCATCGGCCGTGGGTACGGCACCCTCAAACGGCAGGCTGCTGGCAACGGCCGTCCAGAAGCTGCGCAGGGCCTCTCGAGCTCCTTCGTTTCCACCCGTCATCAACCCCTGGGCCAGCACCACCGCGTTCATCGCCCCGGCACTGGTGCCACTCACCCCGTCAAAGCCCAGCCTGCCGTCCTCCAGCAAGGCATCGAGCACCCCCCAGGTGAAGGCGCCATGCGCACCGCCGCCCTGCAGTGCCAGGTTCAACGTGGGTGGGGTGCTCGCTCGCCAGGGCAGTCGCATGTCGGTCTTTCGGTCCTTGAACTTTCCATGTTCGCATGCTTGCTGGACTGCAATGCAAGGAGCAGGATCCATGATGCTGCTTCCTGAGCCCGAGGCTGGATCTGTTCATCCCCTCCTTGTCCGTACCGCATCGGCGAGTGCTTGCAGCACCGGCACGGTCTGCTCGAAACCGATGCAGGCGTCGGTCACGCTCACGCCTTGCTTGAGCGGCTGGCCGGGCACGATGTCCTGCCGCCCTTCGTTGATATGGCTCTCGATCATCAGCCCGGTGATGCGGTGGTCACCTGCGGCGATCTGCCTCGCCACGTCGGCCGCCACCTCGATCTGCTTGCGGTGCTGCTTGCTGCTGTTGGCATGTGACACATCGATCATCACCTGTTCACGCAGCCCTCCGGCCTTGAGCACGGCGCAGGTCGCATTCACATCGTCTGCGCTGTAGTTCGGCGCCTTGCCGCCGCGCAGGATGACATGGCAATCGGCATTGCCGCGCGTCTCGAAGATGGCGGCCTGGCCCATCTTGGTCATGCCCATGAACGCGTGTGGCGCCTGCGCGGCCAGGATAGCGTCGCTGGCCACTTTCACACCCCCGTCGGTGCCGTTCTTGAAGCCAACCGGGCAGCTCAGGCCGCTGGCGAGCTGGCGGTGACTCTGGCTCTCGGTGGTGCGCGCGCCGATGGCACCCCAGCTCACCAGATCGCTGATGAACTGCGGGCTCAACAGATCCAGGAATTCGGTGCCCACCGGCAGGCCCAGCGCCAGCACGTCCAGCAGCAGCTGGCGGGCCATTTCCAGTCCTTCGTTGATCGCGAAGCTGCCATCCAGGTGCGGGTCGTTGATGTAGCCCTTCCAGCCCACGGTGGTACGTGGTTTTTCAAAGTACACGCGCATGACGATGAGCAGTTCGCTGGCGTGCGCATCGGTCTGTGCCTTCAGCTGGCGCGCGTACGCCATGGCCTGGTCGTGATCGTGGATGGAGCACGGACCCACCACCACGATCAGGCGGTCGTCGCGCCCGTGCAGCACCTGCGAGATGGCTTTGCGGCTGCTTTCCACCAGCGCCTGCACCGCATCTGGCGCAGGCAGCCACTCCTGCAGAAGCGCGGGCGTGATCAAGGGGCGCACCGCGCCAATGCGCAGGTCGTCGATTCGGGTGGTGTCGTGCGTGGACAGAGAGGCGGCGGGGTGAACGTGCTGGGTCATGATGCCGCGATTGTCGCAGCCGAATGTTTCAGGGCATCCATTCAGCCAGCGATCGCGAGACACGCGGCGGGGTGGTCGCGGCCGTCGTGCATGAGCTGCAAGGCCGGCGCCACCAAACGTCAGCGTCACCCTCCTGCGCGTCCCAACCGTTGAACGCCGGCGTTCGTTCCTAGCAGCTTGGGCAAGGCTTTTCTGGCGCAGCGCTGCAGGGACATCAGGAAGCCATGGTGGGGGTCGACCACGCCGTGGCGCTCGCAGAGGTCGCGCTGGATTCGCGCGAGCAGCTCGGCGGCCATCTCGGCATCGGCCAGGGCGCGGTGCGCCTGTCCGGTGCGCGGCAGCTGAAACCAGTCCACCAGCACGCCGAGCCTGTGGCTGGGCACCTCTGGGTACAGCCGGCGCGACAGCAGCACGGTGCAGGCAAACGGGTGCGGTGCCGGCAGGCCTGCGCGGCTCAGTTCGGCTTGCCAGTAGCGCTGGTCAAACCCGGCGTTGTGGGCCACCAGCGGGGTGTCGCCGACAAAGCGGGCGGCGTCCGTCATCACGGCTTCTGCCGGTGGCGCTGCGGCGATCATGGCGTTGGTGATGCCAGTGAGCTGGGTGATGAACGACGGGATGCGCACGCCCGCGTTCATCAGGCTCTGGAAGCGGTCCACCACCCGGCCGGCTTCGGTGAGCACGATCGCCACTTCGGTGGCGCGGTCGCCCATGTTGGGCGAGATGCCGGTGGTTTCAAAATCGATGACGGCGATGCGGGCCATGGCGTGGGCAGGGGCGCTGCCGCTGGGTCAGAAGTCTGCATGGTATCGCCTGCACCACAGCCCCGGGCGGCCAACGCAGGGGGTTGACGCCCCTCCGCGCTGTGGCGACCCCGCGAAGGGCGTTTCACGCAGGACGCAAGACCCGATCAAAGTGCCGCGCACTGGTCTTCTTTGGACGACGCCGTGTTGCCCGAGCCGGTGGGGGCAGGCGCGTTTTCCTTGCATTGGAGGTTGCCGCGTGCGCGGTTGCCGTTCAGGGTCGCGCCGCCGCGGTTTTTGAAGATCTGGATGTCGCCATCCACCCGCAGGTTCAGCAGCGAAATCGAGCCCGGGTTTTCTTCCAGCTGCACATTGCCGCCCACGGCCGCGCCGTTGACCACCACGCGCTGGCCGTTCTTGATCTGGATCGAACCCCCGTAGGTGCCTGCGCTGACCTGCACCACGCCTACCCGGTCGCCCTGCAGGTTGCCGTTGACCGCCACGTTGCGTGCGTCCACCGAGGCCCCGGATCCGAGCTGGATGTTGCCGGTGAGCCGCGTGCCGATGAGCTCGCAGCGGGCACCGCCCGGCACGCTCACGTTGGCGTAGGTCTGCGCACCCAGGCTCACGTTCTGGCAGGTGACATTGCTGCCGTTGGCGAAGGTGGCCGAAGGAAGGCTGGAGGTGTCGCCCGGGGGCGGGTTGGCCGGCGGGTTGTTGCCGCCACCCGTACCGCCCGTACCACCCGTCGGGGTGCCCGCGCCACCCAGCCCGCTGCACTGGTCCTCCAGCGATGCGGCGGTGTTGCCCGAGCCCTGCGGTGCGGGGTTGTTGTCCTTGCATTGCAGGTTGCCGTTGATGCGGTTGCTGTTGAGGGTCGCACCGCCGCGGTTGCTGAACACCTGGATGTTGCCGCCCACGCGGTTGCCCTGGGCGATCAGCTGGCCCCGGTTGCTTTCAAACTGGATGTCGCCGTTGATGGTGCTGCTGACCACCGTGGCCCGTTGGCCCTGTTTGACCTGCACGCTGCCGGTGAGGCGTGTGTTGCCAGCCAGCAGCACGCTGGCGGCGCCGTCGCCCTGCACATTGCCGATCACTTCCACATCGCGCGCGTCCAGCACACTGCCTGCGTTGAGCTTGATGTTTCCGTCCACCCGGGTGTTCTGCAGCACACAGACCTGGCCAGCAGGCACTTCGATGTTGCCGGACGAGACCGCACCCAACGCCACGTTGCCGCAGCTGTACAAGGTGTTGGGAACCGGCAGGGGTCCTGCAGGCAGCGCAGGGGCGGCCGCCAGCGATACCGGCGCTGCCTCAGCCTCGCCACCTCCGCCACCCCCGCCGCAGGCTGTCAGCACGCCAGCAAACAAGGCAAGCGGCCAGAGCGCAAGGGAAGAGCGAAGATCATTGAATGAAACGGAACGCGAAAACGGATGGGTCGTGAGGTGCATGGTTTTCTCCTGTGAATGCGAGTCGCCCCCAGGATGGAGGGCGCACAGACAAAACGGAGTGGGAGCAAGAATATTCCGGGGCTTCCAGGCACCTTGTAACAACCCGTGATTTCCTTCGCATTGGCTGTGATGTTTGGTCAGGTCGTGGCGCACAGCCGCTGTGTACTGGGCGCCTATCAATGTCTTGGGTGAACATTGAAAACGCTCAAATGACGGTCGTGATTTGTCTTGCTTGTTGCCTTGTTGCCTTGTCGCCATGGCCGTCTGCTGCACTCAACCATATCTTCCGCGCCCCAATTCGGTGCTTTCACAGTTCGGCAATGGTTGATGGTCGATGAAACCGGCCATTGCCAGGTTCTGCAGTTTTCGCGGCCTATCCATAAGTGGTAGTTCCCGGGTGTCATTTTTCACACTCGGGACCGCTCAAGCCCCGTTATCGACCGTTCATCTCTGGCCCACGCGACACTACCGCAACTCCGGGGAGTATCAAAAGGAAACAATATGCATATTTACATCTAAGAACATGTCCCATTCCTCGCGCCAGACTGGTTTCACGCTCATCGAAGTGATGATCGTCGTCGCCATCGTGGGCATTCTGGCGGCCATCGCCTACCCCTCATACGAAGAATACGTGCGGCGTTCCAAGCGCGCTGAAGTGCAGTCCCTGATGCAGGACCTGGCCTTGCGCCAGCAGCAGCGGTTGCTGGACACCCGTGCCTTTGCCGCCACGCTGGCCGCCCTGAACGTGGTCGTGCCCCCCTCGCTCACCACGCGCTACAACGTCACACTGACCGTGGGTGCGGGCGCCATGCCCGGTTTCGTGGCCACCGCCACGCCCATCAACGGCCAGGTGAACGACACCTGCGGCGTGCTCACCCTCAATCAGACCGGTGCCAAGACGCCAGCGAACTGCTGGTGAAGGCCCCATGAACCGCGCCCTTCTCACCCGTCACGCCGGGTTCACATTGATCGAACTCATGGTGACTGTGGCCATGGCGGCCATTCTGGCCGCCTTGGCAACACCGTCGTTCCGTGAGCTGATCGAGGCCCAGCGCCTGCGCGACACCGCCTTTGGCCTGGTCAGCGATCTCACACTGGCCCGCAGCGAGGCGATCAAACGCGGCGGCAATGTGGCCATCACACCGGTCGCCGATGCCTGGTCGGGCGGCTGGACGGTGGCGGTGGTGGACGGGGGTGACCAGCTGAGCGAACAGCGTGCCCCGGGCACCGGCGTGAGCATGGACACGGTCACAGCCAATGTGGTGTTCGACCGCAACGGCCGCAGCAGCAACGCCAACATCGTGCGCTTCGAACTCACCACCACCAGCCGCAACCGTTACCGCTGCATTTCCATTGATCCGTCGGGCCGCCCGAAGAGTGTGGCCGTGGAGTGCCCATGAACCACACCTGCCCGTCGAGCCCCCGCCACAAGCAGCAAGGCATGGCGCTGTTCGAGATCCTCATTTCGCTGCTCATCACCGCATTCGGTGTGCTGGGTTACATCGGCTTTCAGGCCCGCACGTCGGTGGCTCAACTGGAGGGCTACCAGCGCACCCAGGCGCTGATGCTGATCAACGACATGGCCGAGCGCATTTCCTTGAATCGAGAGAACGCCGCTGCGTACGTGGCCGACAACATCGGGGTGGCCGATCCGGGTGACTGTGCCCTGGCGGTGGGCCGTGTCGCGGCCGATACCTGCGAGTGGGCTTCCCTGATCCGGGGTGTGGCCGAAGAAGAAGACGGTGCGAGTGTGGGCGCCATGATCAACGCGCGTGCCTGCATCATCAGTCCGGCGGCCAACGAATACGTGATCAGCCTGGTGTGGCAGGGCGTGCAGGCCAGTGGCGCACCCACCACGGCCTGTGGCCAGGGTGCCTATGCCTCCGAAGACACGCGCCGCGCTGTCACCACACGCGTGCAAATTGCGGACCTGGGCGCATGATGAACTCTGCCGCCATGTCCCGTGATGTGCAGACGCACCTGCAACGCCCTGCCGTGCAGCCACTGGTCTTGGGCCGACGGGTCGACCTGCAGGCAGCGGGTGTTGCTTCTGCGGCCCGGCGCGCGCGCCAGCACGGCCTCTCCCTGGTGGAACTGCTGGTGGCCATGGCGATTGGTCTTGCCTTGCTGTCTGCGCTGGTGACCATTTACGTCAACGGCAGTCGCAGCAACCTCGAGCAGGAACGCAGCGTGCGCCAGCTGGACAACGGCCGCTATGCAATGGAGGTCATCGGCGAGGACATCAGCATGGCCGGGTACTACGGCGATGTGGTCGTGGAAGATTTGACGTTCGGGCCTGTCGATGCCTGCGCCAACACGCTGGGCACACTGGGCTGGAACGCCGCGACCGCCACCGGGCCGGTGGCCATCACCGGCCTCGCTGCCGATGAAGCCGCAGCCGCCGCCTGTCTGGACAACCATCTGGCGGGCACGCCGGCCCTGTTGATTCGCCGTGTGGACACCGCCCGCCTGCAGCCGGCCGCCGCGATGGCTGGCACCCCTTACCTGCAGACTTCGCGCTGCGTCAGTGACCCGGTGGCCACCAAGTTCGTGCTGGCCGCCGCCACAGCGGATTTCACCTTGCGCACCCTGGATTGCGCAACCGCCAACACGGTACAGCGCTACATCACCCGTATCTACTATGTGGCCCGTTGCAACGAGTGTGGAATTGACACTGTGCCCACGCTCAAGGTGGCCGAGTTGCGAGGTGCCGCCTTCGCTTCTGTTCCACTGGCCGAGGGCGTGGAAGACATCGCTTTCGAGTTTGGCTTCGACACCGACGCCAACGGCAGCGCCGACGTGTACCAGACCGGTCTCAGCGGCGTGGCAGGGGCCGATAACGACTGGAGCAATGTGGTGGCGGCGCGCGTGTACCTGCTTACCCGCACCACCGAAGCCACGCCGGGCTTCACCAGCGACCGCACCTTCAACCTGGGGCTGGCAGGCGCGCGCGGCCCGTTTGCCGACACCTTCAAACGCCGCGTGTACGTGATGACCAACCGACTCAATAACGTCGCCGGCCCGAGGGAAACGCCATGACCTCCCTGCACCGCCAGCAAGGCGTCACGCTGATCGTGGCCATGGTCATGCTGCTGCTCATGAGTCTGATGGCAGCCAACGCCTTCAAGAGCTCGGCCAATGACCTGCGCATCGTGGGAAACACCCAGGCGCGCCAGGAATCCCTCGCCGCAGCCCAGAAGGCGATTGAAGAGACCATCAGCAGCAGCACCTTTGCCACGGCGCCCGAAACCGTGGCCGTCACGCCAGTGACCATCGACATCGACGGTAACGGTACCGTCGACTACACCGCCACGCTCGATCCCCAACCCAACTGCTTCCGCACCCGTGTGATCAAGTCGGTCGAACTCGACCCCGCCAATGCCAACGACCTGAGCTGTTTTCAGAGTGGCAATGTGCAGGCCAGCGGCATCGAACAGGAGGGTGCCGCGGTCACCGCCGGCAATTCGCTGTGCGCCACGATGGAATGGAACATCGGTGCGCGCGTGCAGGACGCCACCACCGCGTCCGACGTCACCATTCACCAGGGCGTGTCCATCCGCGTGCTGGAAACCGAGGCGGAGGCCCAGTGCCTCTGAGCCGCCTCGTCCCAAAGGAAAAAGCCATGACACACACGCTCAGATCCTGGATCCAGAAGAGCCTGCTGTGCCTGGGGCTCGCGCTCTCGGGCGGTGCGCAGGCCCAGTACACCAGCGACATCGATATCTATTCCGCTTCAGGTTCGGGCGAAGCGCCCAACGTGCTGTTCGTGCTGGACAACACGGCCAACTGGAGTCAGGCTTTTGAATACGAAATCGCGGCACTGATTGACGCATTCAACGCATTGCCAGTGAACAGATTTCGGGTCGGTTTCATGTTGTTCACCGAAACCGGAGGCGACAACAACAACACCGCCGGTGGCTACGTGCGCTCTGCCATTCGACCGCTCGACGCAGACTACCGCAACAAGCTCGGCGCCATGCTTTCCGGACTGGATCGTCTCGGTGACCGCAGCAGCGGCGGCAAGGCCGGCATCACCATGGCCGAGGCCTACTACTACCTGGCCGGCAAGGCTCCTTACGCTGGCAACGGCAAGGCCAAGACCGATTTCACTGGCAACACCGTTGGCAACGCACAGTCGCAGGCGATCTACAGCCTTCCGGGCAACGCGCTCGCAAGCAAGAATGCCAACCGTTACAACGCACCCAGTGTGGGTGGCACCTGTGACCGTAGCTACATCATCTACATCAGCAACGGCGCAGTCCAGGACAACACGTCGGACACCGCTTTGGCATCCGAATTCCTGGATGCGGCTTACCGCGAAGAAGGGCTGACGCGCCCGCCAGAGGTCGTCATCAACGGCCCGACCGGTTCGGCCACCAACAAGGCCGACGAGTGGGCTCGTTTCATGAGACAAAGCTCGCTGGGCATCGCGACGTACACCATCGACGTGAATCCGGTGCGCACTGGCCAGGGTCCGGGCTGGACCGCGCTGCTCAAAAGCATGGCGGCCGTGAGTGGCGGCGAGTATTTCGCCGTCAATTCCGGTGTGGGCGGGGGCGAAGAAATCCAGCTGGCCCTCTCCAACATCTTCAACCAGATGCTGGCAGCCGACAGCGTGTTCGCGTCGGCCAGCTTGCCGGCCAGCACCAACGCCCGGGGCTCCTACAAGAACCAGGTGTATTTCGGCACCTTCCGACCCGACCAGCGGGCGGCCCCGCGCTGGCGCGGCAACCTCAAGCAGTACAAGTTCTCCTACGACCCGACCACCGATACGCTGGCCCTCAGCGACGCCAACGACAACCCGGCTGTCACCGGAGCGACCGGGTTCTTCTCGCCCTCGGCGGAGTCGTACTGGAGCACCGCCAGCACGTTCTGGTCCAACCAGTTGATCGGCACGCCCCCTTCGGCCTCCGACTTGCCCGATGGCGAGGTGGTGGAAAAAGGCGGGGTGGCGCAGCGTATCCGCATCCAGAATGCGACCACCCAGGCCAATCGCAGGGTGTTCACCTGCGTGGGTTGTGGGAGCGGCACCAACCTGGCCACCAACGCCAGTGCGGAGTTCGCCTCTGGCAACACCGCGATCACGAGCGCCGGGCTGGCCGTGCCGGACGCCACGTCCCGCACGGCCCTGATCAACTGGGTGCGTGGCACCGACAACCGCGGCGACGAACTCGGCCCGGGCGGCGCCACCACCATCCGCCCTTCCGTGCACGGTGACGTGCTGCACGCCCGCCCTGCGGTGGTGGACTACGGCGGCAGCACGGGCGTGGTGGTTTACTACGGCTCCAACGATGGAATGATGCGTGCCGTGAATGGCAACAACGATGCCAATGGCGGCAACGAACTCTGGGGGTTTGTGCCGCAGGAACATTTCCCGCGCCTCAAACGCCTGTACGACAACTCGCCCGCCGTGCGCCTGTCCACGTCCCTGGTGCTGGACGAAGCGGCAATCGACCGGCCGACCCCGCGGGACTATTTCGTGGACGGCCCGATCAGCGTCTACCAGAAGCTCAACGCTGCCGGCGTCACGGAAAGAGCCATCCTCTACTTCGGCATGCGCCGCGGGGGTCGCTTCCTGTACGCGCTGGATGTGACCAATCCCCTGCAGCCGCGTTTTCTCTGGAAGAAAACCAACGCCAACATCGCCAGGCTGGGACAGACCTGGTCAGAGGCCCGCGTTGCCCGCATCCGTGGCAACACCAACCCGGTGCTGATCATGGGTGGGGGCTACGACGCCGTGGCCGAAGACGCCGCCACGCCGGGCACCACGACCATGGGCAATGCGGTGCTGGTGCTCGATGCTTTCAGCGGCGAACTGCTGAAATCGTTCGAGACCGATCGCAGCGTTCCCGCCGACGTGGCCATCGTGGATTCCGATGCCGACGGTTATGTGGACCGGGCCTATGCAGTCGATGTGGGCGGCAACATTTACCGCATCGATTTCGAGAAGGATGCCGAGGGTGATGTGGATGACTGGGAGATGTACAAGCTGGCCGCGCTGGCGGGTGGCAACACCCGCAAGTTCCTTTATCCGCCCGATGTGGTCGTGACACGCCAGTACACCGCGGTGATGGCCGGTTCCGGTGACCGCGAAAAACCTTTGGCCACGACCAGCGCAGACGCGTTTTTCACGGTGTTCGACCGCAATACCAGCAAGGTGCCTCCCCTCACCACGCCCACCGCCATCACGGCGACGGATCTCGCGGCCGTCGGATCGACAGCTGACGCCACCCAGGGCTGCTATCTCTCGATGGACGTACGCGGCGAAAAAATTGTCAACGCCCCGGTGACGGTGGGCGGCATCACCTACTTCAGCACCAACCGGCCCTTGCCCGCCACCGAGTGCCGCGCCAATCTGGGCCAGGCCAGGGTCTACGCGGCGCCGCTGTTCTGTACCGCACCCCAGGTGGAGATCCTGACCACGGGCGGTCTGCCACCCAGTGCAGTGGCCGGCACGGTCGAAGTGACCTACACCCAGACCAACGAGGATGGGACCACCACCGAAGGCCAGAAGCGTGTGCCCTTCATCATCGGTGGCATCAACCCCAAGGGCTCTCCGATCGAGGCGACCAAGGTCAACCCCTTGATCTCGCCCCAGCGCAAGCGCAGCTACTGGTACCTGGAAAACGCCCGCTGAGCCGTGCCGTTGCAGGCCGCTTCGGTCTGCACGTTCAGATCAAGAATGCCCGCGCCTCTGCGTGGCCGCGTGCTTCCTGTGCGCCGCACCTTCTGGTAACGTGGGGTGGTGGGCATGCCTTCGCCCGCTCCGAAACGACAGCCAGGGCCCCTTCATGCAGGACGATATTCCCACTCTGCGCCGCATCCTCCATCGTGACCGCACCATTGCTGTGGTCGGCCTCTCGGCCGAATGGCACCGCCCCAGTTTCTTCGCGGCCAAGTACCTGCAGGACCACGGCTACCGCATCGTCCCTGTGAATCCGAAGTACCCCGAGATCCTGGGGGAGAAGTGCTATGCGCGGCTGGAAGACATCCCGTTCCCGGTGGACATGGTGGATGTGTTCCGCAAGGAAGTCGACATTCCCCCCATCGCACAGAGTGCGGTCGCCATCGGTGCCAAAAGCCTGTGGCAGCAGCTGGGTCTGCGCAGTGAAGCGGCCGACCGCATTGCGACCGCCGCCGGGCTCGATTCGGTGTGGGACCGCTGCGTGAAGATCGAGCATGCCCGACTGTTTGGCGGCTTGAACTGGGCTGGGGTGAACACCCAGGTGATTTCCGCCAGAAGGCCCCTTCCCTGACCGTTCCACATCCATCTGCCGTTCGGCCTGAAACTCTCGACGGCCTCAGACGCAACACCACACCACAGCGCACCGCACCCCATGGCCGATCGCCACTTCCACCCCGAAACCCTGGCCATCCACGCCGGCCAGATTCCCGACGCCGCCACCGGCGCGCGGGCGTTGCCGATCTACCAGACCACCAGCTTCGTGTTCGACAGCGCCGACCACGCCGCCAGCCTGTTCAACCTGCAGACCTTCGGCAACGTGTACTCGCGTCTGTCGAACCCCACCGTGGCCGCACTGGAAGAGCGGGTGGCGGCACTGGAGGGCGCGCGGGCGGCCGTGGCCTGTGCCAGCGGCATGGCGGCTGAGACCCTGGCCCTCACCACCTTGCTCCAGGCAGGCGACCATGTGGTGGCCGCCGGTGCGCTGTATGGCGGCAGCGTGACCATGCTGGCGGTGAACCTGCGCAAGTTCGGCATCACCACCACCTTCGTGGACGCCACCGACCCAGCCGCCTTCTCCGCCGCCATCGAGCCGAACACGCGCGCCATTTTTGCCGAGACGCTGGGCAATCCCAGCATGGTGGTGCTCGACATCGCCGCGATCGCCGATATGGCCCACGCCCACGGCCTGCCGCTGATCGTGGACAACACGGTGCCCAGCCCCTTCCTGTGCAACCCGGTGGCCTTCGGGGCCGACATCGTCATCCACAGCGCCACCAAGTACCTCGCCGGCCACGGCACCACGCTGGGAGGGGTGGTGGTGGAAGGCGGCCACTTTCCGTGGGACAACGGCAGGTTTCCCGGCATGACCGAGCCTTCGCCCGGATATCACGGTGTGAGGTTCTACGAGACCTTCGGCAACTTCGCCTTCACCATGCGCTGCCGCATGGAGGGCCTGCGCGTGTTCGGTGCGGCGCTGGCACCCACCAGCGCCTGGCAGATCCTGCAGGGGGTGGAAACGCTGCCCCTGCGCATGGAGCGCCACTGCAGCAATGCGCTGGCCGTGGCCCGCTACCTGCAAGACGATCCGAGGGTGAGCTGGGTCAACTACCCCGGCCTGCCCGACCACCCGCAGCACGCGCTGGTGCAGCGCCAGATGCGCGGCGCCTCCGGGCTGCTGGCGTTTGGTGTGAAGGGCGGCGGTGTTGCGGGCCACGCGAATGGCGCACTGGAAGCCGCTGTGCGTTTCATCGAAGGTGCCCAGTTCATGAGCCATCTGGTCAACATCGGCGACACCCGCACCCTGATCAGCCACCCGGCCAGTACCACCCATCGCCAGCTGGATGCTGCGCAACAGCTTTCAGCCGGTGTGCTGCCCGACATGGTGCGCATCTCTGTCGGGCTGGAGCACATCGACGACATCCTCTGGGACATCGATCAGGCGCTTTCCAAGGCTGCTGCATACACCCAGGTCGGTTGATTCATTGGCCGACGAGGCACCTGCCTTGGCGGTTCAGGCGGTGGTCGCCGATCTGGCTGGTGGCGCTGTGGCGCCGGGGCTGGTGCGGATGGGCAGTTCGGCGCTGATACGGGTGCCCTGTGCCGGGCCACTGGCGATGGTGAGCCGCCCAGTGTGGGCTTCCACGCGCACGCGCATGCCGCTCAAGCCGTGGTGGCCGGCCCCGACGTCGCCCACCCGGAAACCCATGCCGTTGTCCCGCACGGTCACCACCGCCCGGTTGGCCCGCTGCTCCAGCGTTACCCAGACGTTGCTGGCGCGCGCGTATTTGCTGATGTTGGTCAGTGACTCCTGCACCAGTCGGTACACGGTGAGCTCGGACTCCTTGTCCAGCGGCACCGGCGACAAGGTGTGGACCACCGGAATGTTCAACGAGGCCGCTGCGTCTTCACACAGCACTTCCAGCGCCGCCACCAGCCCCAGCTGGTCCAGCGACGACGGTCGCAGGTTCTCGACGATGCGGCGCTTTACCGCGATGCTTTCATTGAGCCGCTGTTCGATGCCGCTGGCCCGCTGCAACGCCACCGCCGGCACGTCGGGCACCCGCCGCAGGCGTGCGAGTTCGAGCTTCATGGCGGTCAGCAGGCCGCCCATTTCGTCGTGCAACTCGCGTGCCAGGCGGCCCCGTTCGTCTTCGCGGGTGTTGACCAGGTAGCCGGCCAGTTCCCGCAGTTCGGCGGTGCGCAGCGCGATCTGTTGCGCCATGTGATCGCTCTCGCGGGCCTTCTGGGCATCGAATTCGCGCAACTGGCGCAGGAACAGCCCCAGCGCCACCAGTGATACCACGACCGCCAGGTGCAGCGCGAGCCGGTTCAGCATGATCGCGTCGAAGAGCGAGGCACGGGCGGTGTTCTGCACGGCTTCCGCACGCTCAAGAACCGCTTCAAAATCCCGTCGCAATTCGGCGTGGTCGGCCCGCCCGCGGTCGCTGCTGGCCAGGGTGCGTGCGCGCACGCGCTGCCCCTGGTCCACCGCGGCCACCCATTCGTCCATCTCGGCCACGCGGTCGGCGATGCGGGTGCGCACCGCTTCCACCGACACGATGCGCTGCGGGTCCACGCTTTCAATGAGCTGGAAAGCGCCGCGTTGCACCTGGTCCAGTTCGTTCAGCGAAGTGCGGTAGATGTCCAGGTCGGTCTGGTTGCCGTTGAGCAGGTAGGCCCGCGCCGCGGTTTCGGCGTCGGTCAGGGCCTGCAGCGTGTTGGCGGCCTTGATGTGGGCATCGGTCAGCGCAATGCCGCGCTCCAGCGTGGCATGGGAGTGCTGGTAGGTGCTCTCGTTCACCGCCACGGTGATCACCGCCAGCGCCACCACCACGGGCATCACGAAGCGCGTGCGCGCCACGCGCTCAATGGACGACTTGATCATGGTCGGAAGATACCAGCGATGCACCCGGCTTCAGCAGACTGTCCCGGTGAGCCGGAAAAAGCAGGCGGGTGGTTCCTCACCGATTCAGCCCAGTGCCCCGGGTGCTGTGGCGGTGCCATCGGCCACCCGTGCGCAGTAGGTGATGAGTTCTTCCAGTTCGCAGGACTTGTCGAAGACCCGGTCCGCTCCCAGTGCCGCACAACGGCGGCGGATGTCGGCCGACGCGTAGTTGGTGAGCACCACCCGGCGCACCGCCAGACCGGCATCCTTGGCCGCCTGCAGCACGCCGAGCCCGGAGCCATTGAGCAGGAAGATGTCAATGATGAGCAGGTCCACCTGATTGCCCGCTTCGTGCAGCCATGCCACCGCGCTGGCCTCATCGCCCGCGCTGCCCACCACCTCGACGCTGGTCAGCTCTTCCAGCGTGGACACGAGGTTCTCGTAGATCAGCGGGTTGTCCTCGACGATGAAGGTTTTCAGTGTGGACATGGTCGATGGGGGCAGCCGGTGTGGGGCTTGCGATGGCCGTCTTCGTCGACCTGATGGGGGATGCCAAACGCCCGGCCACAGGTCGGTCACCGAGCGCTTGGCAATATTTTGTTTCATTGACGACAAGGCGTCTGTAGGACGCCACCTACATCGACAGCGGATTCTGCAACGCAGACCGGCCCGCCGTTTCCAAGCAGGGCGCGACCGATGAGCGTTCAGGTTTCAGTGGTCACTGGATGATGATGTCGTTGCGAACCGACTTCACGCCGGGTGTGGCCCTGGCCAGGGATTCGGCGTGCGAGCGTTCGACACCTGTCTTCGCAAAGCCCGACAGCTGCACTGTGCCGTTCAGGGTCTCGACATTGATCGCGAGCGCGCTGACCGTCGAGTCCTGGGCGAATCGCGCCTTGACGCGGGTGGTGATGGTGGCGTCGTCTATGAACGCGCCAACGGTTTGCTGGTCGCGCGCCACGGCGCAGCCGGTGAGCTGGACAACAGAGAGAGCGGTGGCCGCAGCCAGCACGATGTGAGCGATTTTCATGTTTTCCTCCAGATTGAAGCGGGCGGATGACCACCTCGCTGGTGGCCATCCCCCAGTGGAACCTCAGGCGTTCAGCTGCTCTTTTCCACCAACAGGCGGTTGTCCACAGCCACCACGCCGTCAATGGCGGTGACCAGGCTGGTGGCCCTTTCACGCGCGGTTTCATCGGGTGCGGTGCCGATCAGCGCCACACGGCCGGATTCGGTGTCCACCTCGATGTCCATCACGCTGAGTGCGCCGTCGGCGGCCAGAGCCGCCTGAACCTTGGCGGTGATGGCCATGTCGTTCGCACCATCACCGATCTTTTCACCGGCTTGAGACCCTGCAGCCTGGAGGTCACGGGTGGCTTCCTGCACGGTGGTACTGCCTTCGTTGGTCGCCGAACGAGCGGAATCGGCGGACCGATCGATCTGCTGACCTGCGGTTTGATTGTCGGATGGGCCGCAGGCCGCCATCAAGGCGGTGGCTGCGGCGGCTGCGATCAGGGCGGTGTAACGTTTGCTGTGTGTCATGGTGATGTCCTTTTCCTCCCGCCGGGACGTCCGGCGGATGGGTCAATGATGGATTTCAGAAGGGGGTGTGTCGGTCGGCAGACGCCGCATCGGCGTGTCGGACAATGCCGACATCGACCGACACAAAGTGGCGTTCGCTCGATCAGACCTTGTCGGTCGGTCGCACGCTGGAGGGCTTGCTCAGCCAGTCGTCGCCGAGCTTGCGCTCCCATTCGGTGACCTGGCGGTCGGCCTCGTCCTTGGCGCAGCCATAGCGTTCCTGGATCTTGCCGGCCAGCTGTTCGCGGCGGCCCGCCACCACGTCGAAGTCGTCGTCTGTGAGCTTGCCCCACTGCTCGATGACTTTGCCCTTGGCTTGCTTCCAGTTGCCTTCGATTCGATCCCAGTTCATGTGCTTCTCCTTGAAAATTGATGAGGTTTGGCAGGTCGGTGGGTACCGACCCCGGCCTGCGTCGCTTGCAGCGCGTTGCCGTGACTTCACTGTAGGTGGGCTGGAAATGCAGGCCTGTCGGGCAAACGGCGGGTTTTTTGTAGGACAACGCCGATGCGCCGGCCATCAACCCGGACAGTGGCGAACTGGGGCTTTCCGCCCGTCGGGCATACGGCGACAATCGCTCACGCAGAGCTGGCCGGCCTCCACCTTGGTGCGGGAGTGAGTCTGGTGTGTGAGAGCTGGACGGATTGCCCCGCCGCAGGCCTGTTAGATTTTCGGCATCCGAATCACCGAGAACTTCATGATCAAAGTAGGCATCGTCGACGACCACGCCATCGTGCGCACCGGTCTGCGCCAGTTTCTCTCCGAGCATGTGGACCTGCGGGTGGTGGGTGAGGCCAACGACGGCCGCGAGGCGCTGGAACTGGTGCGCGAGGGCAACGTCGACGTGCTGCTGATGGATATATCCATGCCCGATCACGGCGGTGTGGATGCGCTGCAGGCCATCAAAGCGCGCTACCCCGATCTGGCGGTGCTCATCCTCAGCGGTTTTCCCGAAGCCCAGTACGCCACCACCCTGCTGCGCTTTGGTGCCAGCGGCTACCTGAACAAGGAATGCCCGCCCGAAGACATCGTCGCTGCCATCCGCGTGGTGGCACGCGGGCGCCGCTACATCAGCCCGGCGGTGGCCGAGTTGCTGGCCGACAGTGCGCTCGGGCCCGCCGAAGACCGCCCCTTGCACGAGCACTTGTCGGAGCGCGAAATGCAGGTGTTCCTTCGCCTCGCTCAAGGGGAGACCATCGGCGCCATGGCCGAGACCATGTTTCTCAGCGTCAAGACCGTGAGCACCTACCGCACTCGCGTGCTGCAAAAACTCAAGCTGGGCAGTAACAGCGATCTGACCTACTACGCGGTAAAAAACGGCCTCATTCAGTAGCTCCCCTTGCGCAGGGGGGCACGCCTACAACCACCGCTCGATCATCCGGCTCATTCCCTCGAACATGCGCAGGTGCAGCCCCCGCTGGTGCCAGGCCTCCAGCGTGACCGGTTCGGATGCGGCGCGGTCCTTTTCAAACAGGGCGGTCATCTCGGCGCCAAAATCGTCGCCCAGCACGATCACATTGAGTTCGTTGTTGGTCACGAAGCTCAGCCAGTCCAGGTTGCTCGACCCCACGGTGGAGAACACGCCGTCGATGACGGCCGTTTTGGCGTGCATCACCGCGTGCTGCATCTCGTGGATGCGAACGCCGGCCTCCAGCAGGTCGGTGTAATACGAGCGGCCCGCATGCAGTGCCAGCAGCGAGTCACCCCGTCCCGGCAGCACCAGCTCCACCGCCACGCCGCGCCGAGCCGCTTCGATCAGCGCCTGGACAAAGTCGCTGCCGGGCGCAAAGTAGGCGATGGTCAGCCGCACGCTCACCTGGGCCGCGTCGATGCCCGCCAGCAACGCGCTGTAGATCCGGTTCTCCGGTTCGCGCGCGTCGCTGGGCAGCACCTTGACCACCCGCTGGCCAGGCTCCGCCGCGCCACGCCGGGGGGCGGGGGTGCCCAGTTCGCCCTTGCAGCCCTGGTCCCGCCAGGTGGATTCAAACACCTTCGCCAGCACCGGCACCACTGGCCCCTCCAGTTCAATCTGGGTGTCGCGCCAGCCGTCGGTCAGCGAGTCTCTGGATGCTGCGGCGCGGCGCCTGCCGAACGAGCTCGATCCGTAGACGCGGCTGATGTTGATGCCGCCGGTGAAGGCGGCGTCTTCGTCCACCACCAGCAGCTTGCGGTGGTCGCGGTGCGTGATGCCCCAGTACCCGGGGCGGCGGACCGGGTTGAGCGGATTGAAGGCGCACACCGACACGCCGCCGTCTCTGAGCCGGTCAAAAAATTCCAGTGGCGTGGTGATCGAGCCCACCGCGTCGTAGATCAGCGAGACCTTGACGCCCTCGGCCGCCTTGAGCAGCAGGAGATCGGCCACCTCGGCGGCCACACCACCGTCTTCGACGATGTAGCTCTCCAGATACACCCGACCCCTGGCCTGGGCGATCGCCGCCTTCATGGCGGTGAATGTGGCGGGGCCGTCGACCAGCAGGCGGGTGCGATTGCCACGGATCAGGTCCGTGTCGCCGCTCGCGCTCAGTGTCTGCAGATGGTGTGTCAGCAGGTCCCCCTGGCCTTCTCCGGCGAGGCGACGCAAGGTGCTGCGACCGGCCTGGGCCGACACCTGTCCGGTGGCGCCGCGCACGTTGACCTGTCCGGTCTGCCCGTCGGGCAGGGAGGCGGTGCGCGGTGGCAGGCTCGAACAGGCAGTCACCAGCAAGCCCAGGCACACACAAAGACAGCTTGAAGCAAGCAGGCGCAGGCTGCCTGACTGAAAGGAGTTGCGTCGCATCAGAATCACCGGAGCAGAAATGAAGGTGGGTGAACGCGAAAGGGGCACCCGGGGGCACCTGAGCAAGACCGATCCGGCACGCAGCCGCTTGAGACTCGGTGGGGCGCCAGACCAGTTTGCATGTCGGCGCAATCCTACGCTGCCACGCGGCTTTTGCTTGCATTCAGCGCGTCGATGGCTGCCTACAGTGGAGTCATTGCAACGGTGGTCGTTGCGAAGTGCCGGCCCAGCGGCAACGCAGGGCCCATACAGGAGTCAAAAATGTTGCATTACGCCGTCGTCTTCTTTGTGATCGCTCTGATTTCTGCCGTGTTGGGCTTTGGCGGTATCGCCGCAGGCGCTGCCGGAATCGCCAAGATTCTTTTTGGCGTGTTCCTCGTCATGGCCATCATCTCGTTCCTGTTCGGCCTTTCCCGCAGGCGCTGAGCCTGCGTCACCCCCAATTTCATTCCATCCAATCACTTGAAGGAGCCTGTTCATCATGATCAAGAACGCCGAGACCCTCGCCCACAACGCCGTCGCCACCGCGAGCGACCTCTCTGACCGCGCCGCACGCGAGGCCGATCAGACCTTGGTGGCCACCAGGCGCGCCGCCGCCGACGCTTCGAAGTCGTTGCGCGAGGGCTTCGAGGCCTTGCAGGAAGAAGTGCCGTCGGCCCTGGCTCGCGCAGCCGCCCAGGCCGAAGCGCTTTCGAAAGAAGGACTGGAGCGTGCGCGCCGTGCCAAGGAGGCCGTCCGTGAACAAGCCCTTCGCGCCGGCGACCAGACGGTGAACTACATCAAGGACGAACCCGTCAAGGCGGTGGCGATTGCCGCCGGTGTGGGAGCGGTTGCCGCCCTGCTGGTGGGCTGGCTCGGTCGTTCCTCACGCCACGCGCACGCCAACGGGCGGCGTTGATGTGGGACCGCAGACGCACTTGGCAGCGTCTGTGGCCGAAACCCGCAAAGGAGGCACAGAGTGCCTCCTTTTTTGCCTCCTCGTCCAACCAATTGAACGCGCGCCCGTTGCGAGCACGGTTGAACGCTTGTTCATCCGGTCGAACGCAGGTCGCGCCGATTGCCACCCCTGTGTTTGATGGACGAACCTTCCCACATCCAGGCGATCCATCCCCACCACATGGACCTTTGCCACGGTCTTCAGCAAAAACCCGGTGCGATACTGGTCTTCGCATGGCATGCCGCAGGGCTGCCACCCTTCAGGAGAGGCACCGAGCGCCGTGATCAACGCCACCTTTTATCGATTTTTTCGCGGTTGTCGATACCCTGCAGGGTCATTGGGCAGCGTTGCGGGGCTCCTGCTGGCGGTCGCCGCACACGCGCAGACCGCCGCACCGTCCACCTGGGCCTTCAGCCCCGAGCGGGACCGGTTCCAGACCGGTGCGTTGCTGGACCTGCGCCATCTCAACGAGGCTGTGGCCGGGCAGTCCGGCTTTGTGCAGGTGAACCAGCAGGGGCGTTTTGTGCGCCCAGATGGTCAGCCGATCCGCTTCTGGGCCGTCAACAGCGATGTGGACCGCCAGCCGCAGGTGGCGCGCGGTCCGCTGTGGCCCCAGGGCGGAAGCGACCTTGCACATCACGCGCGTTTTCTGGCCAAGCGGGGGGTGAACATGGTGCGTCAGCACCGCCAGATCAGCCCCGACCTGCAAACCCACCCCGATGCGTTGCTGACCGACATCAACGAAGCCGAGCGCGATGCCATCTGGCGCATGGTGGCGGCCATGCGCAAGGAGGGCATCTACACAACGCTCTCGCCTTACTGGGCCGTGCCCATGAAGTTCGCTCAAAGCTGGGGGATAGCCGGTGGCAACGAGCAAGCGGCGCTGGGGCTGCTGTTCTTCGATGAAACATTGCGGTCGGCTTACAAGGTCTGGCTGAAGAAGCTTCTGACCGAGAAGAACCCCTACACCGGGCTGTCATTGGCGCAGGACCCGAGCCTGGCCGTGTTCCAGTTGCAGAACGAAGACAGCCTGCTGTTCTGGACCGTCGATGCCATCCAGGGGCCACAGCGCGCCGCACTGGAGCGCCGCTTCGCCCAATTTGTCCAAAGCAAGCACGGCTCGCTGGAGGCGGCGCAAGCCGCATGGGGCCGCAGCGGGATGGAAGGCGACCAGCCCGCGGCCGGTCGGCTCGCCCTGGTCAATATCTGGGAACTCACGCAGCCGCCCGCGCAGAATGGGCGCGGCCGGCGCATCGCCGACCAGACCGAGTTCTACGCGCGCACCATGCACGACTTCAATCGCGAGATGGTCGACTACCTGCGCAAGGAACTGGGCATGAAGTCCCTCATCAACGCGGGCAACTGGAAAACCGCCAGTGCCGAACGACTGGGCGATGTGGAGCGCTGGAGCTATCTGCCGGGCGAGGTTGATGCGGTGAACCACTACTTCGGTGGTGTGCACCAGGGCCCGGACAACGGCTGGGCCATCATGCAGGGCGACCGTTTCACCAGCGACAGCGCGCTGCTGCAACCGCACCTGTTGCCGGTCAACCTCAAACAGACGCAGGGCCGTCCCATGATGGTCACGGAAAGCGCGTGGGTGCTGCCCAACGCCCACGGCGCCGAAGGCCCGTTCCTGATCGCGGCCTACACCTCGCTCACCAGTGTGGCCGCCTACCACTGGTTTGCCACGGTTCACGAGGGCTGGGCCCCGCCGCATTCGGCCAACGGCTACCAGCCGTCCCAGCACAAGTGGACCTTCGTCACGCCTGAGGTGCTGGGCAGCTTTCCGGCTGCGGCGCTGGCCTACCGCCGTGGCGACATTCGAACCGGCCAGCCGGTGCTGGTGGAGCAGCGGCCATTGCCCGCCCTGTGGCAACGCCAGACTCCTCGGCTTTTCGAGGGCGCCAGCTTCGACCCCAACCGCGACACCGGCGCCGGTGCGCGCACCGGGCCCGCAAGCCGCGCTGCGGTGTCTCCCGATGCGTTTCTGGTGGGTCCGGTGCAGGTGCGACTGGGGGCTGACCTCGCAGCCGCCACCTACGCCGCCGATCTGGGTGCGTGGACGGACGGGGACCGCATCCGGGCCAACACCGGTGAACTCACGCTCGATCACCGGCTGGGCGTGGCCACTGTCGACACGCCCAGGACCCAGGGCGTGGCCGCCCATTTTCATCGGGCGCCGGTCCACCAGCTGAGCACGCTCGGCGTGCGTTCGGACAACCCCTTTGGTGCCCTCATGGCCACCTCGCTGGACGACAAGCCGCTCGACGAATCCCGCTCGGTGCTGCTGCAGTACGCCACCCAGAGCCGACCCACCGGCTGGCGCGAAAAGCCGGTCACGCTTGCGCTGGAAGGCGGCGGCACAGCACCGGGCTGGGAAATCGAGTCTTATGGCGGTGCACCCTGGCAGGTGGTGCAGCCCCGCATCCAGGTCAGCCTGCGCAACCCGTACCTGCGCCGTGCCACCGCGCTGGACATGAACGGCATGCCCTTGGCTGCTGTGCCCGTGCAGAGACAGGGCGGCACATTGCGACTGCGGTTTCCGCCAGCGACGATGTATGTGGTGTTGCGCTGAACGGCGTGCGTGTCTTCACTCCCTCGCCCCGCTGGTGAGCGGGCGGCGGCGCGGGTGTCACGCGCTTTCCATCAATTCAATGAACCGCTTTGCCCCCAGCCCGAGCGGCCGGTCGTTCTGCCACACCACATCCACCCACAGCCGCAACTGGTTGCCCATGTTCGCAAACTGAACCTCGGTCAACTGCCCCGAAGCCACCAGCGGCTCCACCAGGCGCTGAGGCAGATAGGCCCAACCCAGCCCGGCCTGCACCAGGCTCAGCGTGGCCAGGTGGCTGTCGGTGCGCCAGAGTTGGCGTGCCACCAGCACGCGCGGGTCGGCTGCATGACGGTCTCGACCGGCGACGGCGATCTGACGAACGTCCACCAGGTCTTCCAGCCGCCAGCGGGTCTGGCGGCCGCGCGCTTCCGGGTGGTCAGGCGACATCACCGCCACCAGGGTTTCGTGCCCCACTTCCTGAAAAGACTCCCGCTCGTCGGTGCCGGGGCGCTCAAACACCAGTGCCAGATGCGCCTCGCCGGCGTACAGCATGCGCAGCGCATCCGCTTGCGGGGCCGACAGCACCTCCACGTCCAGTGCAGGAAATTCAGCCGCCAGCACGGCCAGTGGCCGGCTCCAGGGGGCCGAAAGCAGTTCCGGCGCGATGGCCAGCGTCAGCCGCCGTTCCAGGCCCTGGTGCAACTGTTGCGCGTGTGCCTGCAGCTGCCTCAACTGCCGGGCCAGTTGCCGCGCCTGCGGCTCCAGCGCGCGGGCCACATCGGTGGGACGCGGCTCGCGCGTGCTGCGGTCGAACAGCGTCAGGTCCAGCTCGGCCTCCAGTTGCGCAATCGTCATGCTCACCGCAGATGGCACCCGGCCCAGGTGGCGCGCAGCCGCCGAGAAAGAGCCGCAGTCCAGCACCGCTAGAAACACCCGGACGTTGTCGCTGGAGAAGGCCATGGACGCAACATATCAGAAATATTGATATTAACTGACTTTTATCGTCAGTGAGATCCCACTAACATCCTTGCTTCCGTGCCCGTACCGTCGGCGCTCGGCTCCACACAGTACCCGCACTCCAGTCACCGAACGCCATGCAGGGCATCAAGAGAAAACTCGTTTACGTCACGCTCTACGAAATCATCGCCATCGCCTGTTCCACCACCGCGCTGGCCTTGTTGTTCGGCAAGAGCATGGGTCACGCGAGTGTCGTGGCCGTGGCCGCCTCAGCGATTGCGGTGATGTGGAATCTCGTTTTCAACACCCTGTTCGAGCGCTGGGAAAGCCGCCAGATCAAGCGAGGGCGCAGTCTGGGCCGGCGCGCGGCGCACGCGGTTGGCTTCGAGAGTGGTCTGGTGATCCTCCTCGTGCCGCTGTTCGCCTGGTGGTTCAATATTTCACTTTGGCAGGCCCTCGTGCTTGACTTGGGTCTGATCGTTTTCTTTCTCGTCTACACCTTCGTCTTCAACCTCGCGTTTGACAAAGTGTTCGGCCTGCCGGCATCGGCCCTGCCGGTGCCGCAGTGCACCTGATTGCGCAGGCGGTACGCTGCTGCCCTGTTCTCATGGCCCTACCAGGCTTGCACCATGGCTGACGTCCTCACCCGCCACCTGCGCATCACCGGCCGCGTGCAAGGGGTGGGATATCGATGGAGCATGGCTCAGCAGGCGCAACGCCTGGGAGTGAATGGCTGGGTGCGAAACCGCCTTGACGGAAGCGTGGAAGCGGTGGCGTGTGGATCTGCGGAAGCGGTGCAGGCACTGGTGGATTGGGCGCAGCATGGTCCGGAGCAGGCCCAGGTGGTCGATGTATTCGCGACCGTGGCGGAAACCCTCGAGGTATTGGGCAGGTTTGAACAGCGAGACACGCGGTAACTCAATGGCATTGCCTATGATGCAAGCTTCAACCTCAGCGAGGCAGGCACCATGGCAGGAAATTACCAAAGCGCAGACAACGAATCGCGCGTCGCCGTTCTGGTGGACTGTGACAACACCTCCCCCGAAATTCTCGAGTATGCGCTGCGCGTCGTTGCCCAATTTGGTCGCGTCGTTTTGCGCCGTGGCTACGGGAATCACACCACCCTCGCCAACAAGTGGCAAGAGGCCTTGGTCCGACTCGCCTTCACCCCCTGCTTGCAATACCAATACGCAGCCGGCAAGAACACGTCCGACATTGCGTTGGCGCTCGATGCTGTGGAAGCCTTATTCGACGAGCGAGCCGATACCTTCTGCCTTGTCACCAGCGATTCCGACTTCGCTTATCTCTGCCGCAAACTGCGCGAGCGCGGCGCCACCGTGCACATCGTGGGGGAGGCCAAGAGCCCGGATGCGCTGCGCAATGCGAGCGATCAGTTCTTCGAATGGGTGAAGACCGAACCCGCCGCCACGGAGTTGCCCAAAGCTTCCGCCAAGTCCGACTCCGTCAAGCCTGCCCAAAAGCAGCGCCCCATGTTCGTCGTTGAGGCCGTTACCCTGCTGGCCGCGGATACATCCGAAGGCAAAGTCAGTGTGGGCGGGTTGGGCTCCTATCTCAAGCGTGCAGATCCTTCGTTCTCACCAAAGAACTACGGTCACTCGGGCTTGCTGGACATGCTCAAGACATACGACTTGCTCAAGGCGCAGCAGGAGAATGGCGGGCATTGGACAGTTCGCCTTGTCTCTGCGGCAAGCTGACAATAGTGCCCTTGCCTTCAAAAAAATACCAAGAATGACAAATGACGCATTCAGAAGTGGCCATCAGGTCGGCGCTGAAAGATGACTTGCAATTGAACGTCGATATTCCTCGCCCGCAGTATTCTTCTCAATGAAATCTCGCCGTCGCCTTTCTGATTTGTACCGATAAAACGATACAAAACGTGAAGCTTTGTCCTCGTCTATCGGTACAAGGCCGAACTTGGGTGTGAGTTTCGATATGTCAAGAACAGCAATAGACGACAAAAAGCCCATAAGCCTCTCAACTTATGGGCCTCGATTTCCCAGGTTCTGGCGTTGTCTACATGGCAATCAAACGTCGATGTTGCCCGCCCGCAGCGCATTCGCCTCAATGAATTCCCGCCGCGGCTCCACCTCATCGCCCATCAACATCGTGAACACCCGATCCGCTTCAATCGCATCGTCGATCTGCACGCGCAGCAGGCGGCGCACGGTCGGGTCCATGGTGGTTTCCCAGAGCTGGGCGGGGTTCATTTCGCCCAGACCCTTGTAGCGCTGGCGGCTGGTGGTGCGTTCGGCTTCGCTGATGAGCCAGCGCATGGCGACGCGAAAATCGCCCACTTTTTCTTCCTTCTGCTTGTCACCTTCGCCGCGCATGACCTTGGCGCCTTCGCCCAGCAGGCCACGGAAAGTTTCAGCGGCGTTGGCCAGCGCCGCGTAGTCGGCGCCGTGCACGAAGTCCTGCGTGATGATGCTGGACTTGATGTTGCCGTGGTGGCGGCGGCTGATGCGCAGCATCGGTTTGTCGCTTCGGGCATCGAACTCGCCCGCCACTTCGGCGGGTATGCCGGTGGTGCTCAGTTCACGCAGTTTGGCCTGCAACGCCACGGCACTGGCTTCGGCCTGTTCCACGCTGTCGAGGTTGATGGACACGCCGTCGGCCATGGCGCGCAGCGCTTCGGCGTCCATGAAGTTGGACAGGCGCGCAATCACGCTCTCGGCCACCTGGTGCTTGCGCGCCAGTTCGCCCAGGGTGTCGCCTTCCAGCGTGGTGCCGGTGGCGCCGCCGGTGAACACCTTGGCTTCGCGCAGCGCAATGCGCAGCAGGAAGCCGTCGAGCGCGGGCGCGTCTTTCAGATACAGCTCTTCCTTGCCGGCCTTGACCTTGTACAGCGGCGGCTGCGCAATGTAGATGTGGCCGCGCTCCACCAGCTCGGGCATCTGGCGGTAGAAGAAGGTCAGCAGCAGGGTGCGGATGTGCGCGCCGTCCACGTCGGCGTCGGTCATGATGATGATGCGGTGGTAGCGCAGCTTGGCGACGTTGAAGTCGTCCACCCCGGTGCTGCCGCCAGCGCCGGTGGCCTTGCCGATGCCGGTGCCCAGTGCGGTGATGAGTGTGAGGATTTCGTTGCTGGTCAGCAGCTTTTCGTAGCGCGCTTTTTCCACGTTCAGAATCTTGCCGCGCAGCGGCAGAATCGCCTGGAACTTGCGGTCGCGGCCCTGCTTGGCAGATCCGCCGGCGGAGTCGCCCTCCACGATGTAGATCTCGCACAGCGCCGGGTCTTTCTCCTGGCAGTCGGCCAGTTTGCCGGGCAGGCCCATGCCGTCGAGCACGCCCTTGCGGCGCGTCATTTCGCGGGCCTTGCGTGCGGCCTCGCGGGCGCGCGCGGCTTCCACGATCTTGCCGCAGATGATCTTGGCGTCGTTCGGGCGTTCCTGCAGGTAGTCGGTGAGCAGGCGGCTCACGATGTCTTCCACCGGGCCACGCACTTCGCTGGAAACCAGCTTGTCCTTGGTCTGGCTGCTGAACTTGGGCTCGGGCACCTTCACGCTCAACACGCAGCACAGGCCTTCGCGCATGTCGTCGCCGGTGACTTCCACCTTGGCCTTCTTGGCCAGTTCGTTTTCTTCGATGTACTTGTTGATGACGCGCGTCATGCCGGCACGCAGGCCGGTGAGGTGGGTGCCGCCGTCGCGCTGCGGAATGTTGTTGGTGAAGCAGAGCACCTGCTCGTTGTAGCCGCTGTTCCACTGCATGGCCACTTCCACGCCGATGTTGGTGCCCTGGTCGCTCGCGCGATCGCCCAGCGCGTGGAACACGTTGGGGTGCAGGATGGTTTTGCCCTTGTTGATGAAGTCCACAAAGCCCTTCACACCGCCGGCGCCGGAGAAGTCGTCTTCCTTGTTGGTGCGTTCGTCCTTCAGACGGATGCGCACGCCGTTGTTCAGGAAGCTGAGTTCGCGCAGGCGCTTGCTCAGGATCTCGTAGTGGAAATCGGCGTTCTCGCGGAAGATGTCGTAGTCGGGCAGGAAATGCACTTCGGTGCCGCGCTTCTCCGTGGGACCGGTGACCCGCATCGGTGAAACCTCGATGCCGTCGGCGGTGGTATCAATCAAGCGGTTCTGCACGAAGCCACGTGCAAATTCAATCTGGTGCACCTGGCCGTCGCGGCGCACGATCAGGCGCAGCCACTGGCTCAGCGCGTTCACGCAGCTCACGCCCACGCCGTGCAGGCCGCCAGAGACCTTGTAGCTGTTCTGATTGAACTTGCCGCCGGCGTGCAGCTCGGTCAGTGCGATTTCAGAGGCACTGCGCTTGGGCTCGTGCTTGTCGTCCATCTTCACGCCGGTGGGAATGCCCCGCCCGTTGTCCACCACGCTGATGGAGTTGTCGGTGTGGATGGTGACCAAGATGTCGTCGCAGTGGCCGGCCAGCGCTTCGTCGATGGAGTTGTCGACCACCTCGAACACCAGGTGGTGCAGGCCGGTGCCGTCAGAGGTGTCGCCGATGTACATGCCCGGGCGCTTGCGCACCGCCTCCAGGCCTTCCAGGATCTGGATCGAGCCTTCGCCATAGCCTTCGCTGGCCCCCACCTGATGGGCGTCGATGGTGGGCTGGAAGTTGGAGCTGGCAGAGCCCGCTTCACCTGTGTTGACAGACTCGGAGCCGGGTTTGGCGGACGGATTCGCTTCGGACATGGTGGATTTCTCTGACACTTAAAAACGCCAAACCCGCTCTGCGCGGGTTGGTCTGGGCACTCTGAACAGGGGCGGATCAGATCCGCATGGGCATCACAACGTATTTGAAGGCGTTGTCGTCGGGGTTGGTCACGAGCGCCGAGCTGTTGCCGTCGGAGAGCTCGACACGCACCATTTCCTGCGACATGTTCTGCAGCGCGTCGATCAGGTAGGTGACGTTGAAGCCGATCTCGATGGTGTCGCCACCGTAGTCGATATCGAGCTCGTCCACGGCCTCTTCCTGTTCGGCGTTGCTCGACGCCACACGCAGTGCGCCGGGCTCGATGTTCAGGCGAACGCCCTTGAACTTCTCGCTGGTCATGATGGCGGTGCGCTGCAAAGAGGCCAGCAGCGGCGCGCGACCCAGCGTGACGATGTTCTTGTGGTTCTTCGGGATCACGCGGTTGTAGTCGGGGAACTTGCCCTCGACGAGTTTGGTGACGAACTCCATGCCGTCAAAACTGAACTTGGCCTGGTTGGCAGCGAACTGCATCTCGATCGCACCTTCCTTGTCGCTCAGCAGGCGCTGCAGTTCCAGCACCGTCTTGCGCGGCAGGATCACTTCCTGCTTGGGCACTTCCACGTCCAGCGTGGCAGAGGCAAACGCCAGGCGGTGACCGTCGGTGGCCACCAGGCTGAGCTGCTTGCCTTCGGCCACGAACAGAATGCCGTTGAGGTAGTAGCGGATGTCGTGCACCGCCATCGCAAACGAAACCTGACCCAGCAGGTTCTTGAGTGTTTTCTGGGGGACGCTGAAGGCCGGGCCGAAGCTGGCAGATTCCTGCACCAGGGGGAAGTCTTCCGCCGGCATGCTCTGCAGCGTGAAACGGCTCTTGCCGCCCTTGAGGATGAGCTTGCCCGCACTCGACTCCAGACTCACGGTCTGGTCGCCGGGCATGGTGCGCAGGATGTCGATCAGCTTGCGCGCGCCCAGGGTGGTGACGAAGTTGCCTTCGTCGCCGTCGAGTTCTGCGGTGGTGCGGATCTGGATTTCCAGGTCGCTGGTGGTCAGCTGCAGCTGAGACCCGGTCTTTCGCAACAGCACGTTGGCCAGGATGGGCAGCGTGTGGCGTCGCTCCACAATGCCGGCCACCGACTGCAGCGCGGCCAGAACCTTGTCCTGGGTCGATTTCAAAACGATCATTTCAGACTCTTTCGTCGCTTGTGGCCGGATGGCCGGGTTCTCTTGCCTCGCCTGCCTGAACCTCGGTGTAAGCAAAACACCCTCTATTTTCGCCTTTTTGCCGGGGGCCCATGGAAACGCGCCAGAAGTGCGATTGCGGACGCTTCAATGAATGAAGCAGCGTCATTCGGGTTTTCGCGGGCATGAACCGGGCATGGCGCTGTGGTTACCCCTTGAGTGTTTGTTCCAGCACGTGCAATTGCTGGTTGAGCTCGGTGTTCTGCTGGCGTTCGGCGCCAATCTTGCGCACCGCGTGCAACACCGTGGTGTGGTCGCGTCCGCCAAACAGCTCGCCAATTTCCGGCAGGCTTTTCTGGGTCAGCTCCTTCGCCAGGAACATCGCAATCTGCCTAGGACGAGCAATGCTCGCCGGGCGCTTCTTGCTGTACATGTCGGCGACCTTGATCTTGTAGAAGTCGGCCACTGTTTTCTGGATGTTCTCCACGCTGATCTGGCGGTTCTGGATCGACAGCAGGTCCCGCAGGGCCTCCCGGGCCAGCTGGATGGAGATCTCCTTCTGGTTGAAGCGCGAATACGCCAGGATCTTGCGCAGTGCGCCTTCCAGTTCGCGCACGTTGGAACGCACGTTCTTGGCCACAAAAAACGCCACTTCCTCAGGCATGACGGCATTTTCCACGGCCGCCTTGTTGATCAGGATGGCCACCCGCATCTCCAGTTCCGGCGGCTCGATGGCCACGGTCAGGCCCGAATCGAAGCGCGACACCAGCCGTTCGTGGATGTCGGCCAGGCCCTTCGGGTAGGTGTCGCTGGTGAGCACAATGTGGCTCTTCTTGGCCAGCAGCGCTTCAAAGGCGTTGAAAAACTCTTCCTGCGTGCGCTCCTTGTTGGCGAAAAACTGCACGTCGTCGATCAGCAGCAGGTCCAGCGAGTGGTAGCGCTCCTTGAATTCGTCAAAGGTCTTGCGCTGGTACGCCTTGACCACATCGGAAACAAATTGTTCAGCGTGGATGTAGAGAACTTTGGCGTTCGGGCGGTCGGACAGCAGATGGTTGCCGATGGCGTGCACCAGGTGGGTCTTGCCCAGACCGACGCCACCGTAGATGAACAGCGGGTTGTACAACTGGCCAAGGCTGCCCGCCACGTGCATGGCGGCGGCGCGCGCCATCCGGTTGGCAGAGCCTTCCACAAGTGAGCCAAAGGTCAGCGCCAGATTCAGTCGGGTCTTGGGGCCGCTGGGGTGGATCACCTCCGCTGGCGCGAGGTCGGGCACTTCGGCCAGCAACGGATCTTGAGAAGCACGCGGGGCAGGGGATGTTCTGCTGGGGCCTTCACGCGGAGTGAGTGCCAACTCAAGCACCACGGGGTGACCTTGAATGTTCTCGAGCAGAGCAGAAATGCGCGGTGCGTACTGGGCGCGAATCCAGTCGAGTTTGAAGCGGTTGGCCACCGCCACCACCACTTTGGAGCGGTCGTCGGCCACCGTGGCCGAAAGGGGTCGGATCCAGGTATTGAACTGCTGCTCAGGAATGTCTTGTGCCAGTTGTTCGATACAGGACTGCCACAAAGAGGTGGCATGGGCCGGCAATCTGGCGGAGGAAGTGCCCTCGATCATGTGGAATTCGGGTGCTCTGAAGATGTGGACAATCGGATCGGGGCTGGCCGGGGATTGTAGTGCGGCGGTCCACTTATCCACAAGGGCGCAAATGGATTTTTGCTCCCACCCCTACCTCGTGATTGAAGTCGCTTCACGGGTGTCACCGCCAAGTGCTTGCCGGTCAACAGGATTCTTTGCGATAATTGCGGGTTTCCCCGATTACTACCGAGCACCATGAAACGCACTTACCAACCCTCCAAGATCAAACGCGCCCGCACCCACGGCTTCCTGGTTCGCATGAAGACCCGCGGCGGCCGTGCCGTGATCAACGCCCGCCGCGCCAAAGGCCGCAAGCGCCTGGCCGTCTGAGCCCGGATGTGTGGTGCCGGCCATGTCTGGTGCGGCCCAGGTCCGTGGCGAGCCTTGCGATTGTTCTCTGATGCAGCGGCTCCGGTCCCGACAGCAGTTTCAGGTCGTCATGGCCGGTGCACCCGTGGCCAAAACACCCCACTTTGCACTGCACAGCACGGGCCTGGCTCACGTGCGAGATGCCCGTCCGTTGTTCCCCGTGGCCGACACCTGGCTGGGTGTGCTGCTGCCCAAACGCTGGGCCCGCAGGGCCGTGACGCGAAACGCCATCCGCCGGCAGATCTACGAAACCGCGCGCGCGATGGCACCCATGTTGCCTAAGGCTGCCATGGTGGTGCGCCTGCGCAGCGAATTCAGCCGCAAGCAGTTCCTGAGTGCCACATCGGTGGAGCTCAAGCGCGCCGTGCGCGCAGAACTTGAGCAGCTGATGGAACGGGTGGCCCGGCCAGAATCGAAGGCACCCGTGCTGGAGACCGCCCATGCTGGTTGACTGGCCGCGAAACTTTCTGGTCACGCTGGTCAAGGGCTATCGCTTGCTGCTCAGCCCCTGGCTGGGCAGCAGTTGCCGTTTTGAACCCACCTGCTCTGCATACGCACTGGAAGCATTGAACCGCCATGGCGCTGCGCGTGGAAGCTACCTTGCCGTCCGGCGTATTGGCCGTTGCCATCCCTGGTGCGACGGGGGGTGTGACCCGGTGCCGGAGAAAGTGCCACCGCTGTTTTCCCGTCTGATCCCATCTTCCTCAGAAAAGAAAAATGCGTCATGAATGACATCCGTCGGTCCATCCTCTGGGTGGTATTTGGTCTGTCCATGGTCCTGATCTGGGACAAATGGCAGATCCACAATGGTCAGCAGCCTACGTTCTTCCCCAGCTCCGCGCCCGTGGCTGCACCTGCCGCCAGCACAGGGCCCAGCCCGTTGGCCGATACCAGCCTGCCAGCCGCCACGGCCACACCTGGCCTGCCCGGCACGGCTGCCGTGGGTGAAGCCCCTGGCGGTGCACCTGCCGCAGTGGCCCAGCGCCACGTGGTCACGACCGACGTGCTCAGGCTCACCTTCAACACCGAAGGCGGGTCGCTGATCGGTGCCGACCTGCTTGAGCATGCCGCCGCCACGCGCACCAGCAAGGACCAGAGCGAACTGCCTTTCACCCTTCTGACGCAAAACGGCAGCAGCATCTATCTGGCCCAGACCGGCCTGATCGGTGGCAACTTCCCCACCCACAAGACGCCGATGACCCTGGCCAGCGGCCCGGCAGCCCTTGTCGACGGGCAAAACGAACTCCAGGTTCGTTTCGAATCGGCCGAGGTCGGCGGTGTGCAGCTGATCAAGACCTACACGCTGAAGCGCGGGCAGTACGACATTGCGGTGCAGCACGAGGTGCGCAACAACAGCGGCCAATCGGTCAGCCCGCAGCTGTACCTGCAGCTGGTGCGCGACGGCAGCAAGCTCTCCAGCGACACACCTTTCTATTCCACCTTCACCGGCCCGGCTGTTTACACCGAAGAGAACAAGTTCCAGAAGGTGGAGTTTGCCGACATTGAGAAGAACAAGACCAGTT
This sequence comes from Hydrogenophaga sp., assembly GCF_030651625.1. Taxonomy (GTDB): domain Bacteria; phylum Pseudomonadota; class Gammaproteobacteria; order Burkholderiales; family Burkholderiaceae_C; genus Hydrogenophaga. The sequence continues at coordinate 141,734 of NZ_JAUSCF010000035.1, forward strand.
TCACAAAGAACAGCAGCGACGGCTACGTGGCGATGGTTCAGCACTATTTCGCCTCGGCCTGGGTGCTTGAAGCCGGTGTGGCGCGCGAGAATTTTGCCCGTCGCATCGACAACAACCTCTACGCGGTGGGTGCCATCACGGCACTGCCGGCTCTGGAGCCGGGCCAGTCATTGAACCAGCAGGCCGTGCTGTTCGTGGGGCCTCAGGAAGAGAAGGTGCTGGAAACCATTGCACCAGGACTGGAACTGGTCAAGGACTATGGCTGGCTGACCATTCTGGCCAAGCCGCTGTACTGGCTGCTGGAAAAGATCCACGGCTTCGTTGGCAACTGGGGCTGGGCCATCGTGCTGCTGGTGGTGCTGATCAAGGCGGCGTTCTACTGGCTCAATGCCACTGCCTACCGCAGCATGGCCAAGATGAAGAAGATCAATCCGCGCATCATGGAAATGCGGGAGCGCCTGAAAGGCAATCCGCAAGCCATGCAGCAGGAAATGATGAAGATGTACCGGGAAGAAAAGGTCAACCCGCTGGGCGGCTGCTTCCCGATCCTGATCCAGATTCCCGTGTTCATTGCCCTGTACTGGGTGCTGCTTTCCAGCGTGGAGATGCGCAACGCGCCCTGGATAGGCTGGATCACCGACCTGTCTTCACCGGATCAGTTCTTTATCCTGCCGCTGGTGATGGCCGTGACGACCATGATCCAGACCGCCCTGAACCCGCTGCCGCCCGATCCGCTGCAGGCCAAGCTGATGTGGCTGATGCCGCTGATGTTCTCGGTGATGTTCTTCTTCTTCCCGGCCGGTCTGGTGCTCTACTGGATCACCAACAACGTGCTGACGATTGCGCAACAGGCGCACATCAACCACCGCATGGGTGTTCCGCTGAAGTTCACGATTCCGTTTGATCTGTTCAAGAAGTAAGGGCTCCCCCTGCGCCGCTTTGCGGCTTCCCCCCGGAGGGGGGGACGACACCAGAGGCCCGGCCAAGCCGGTTCCTCGGTGTCCCTGGACCGAGTCACTGCTTTCCACTGGGCCTGCATCTGCGGGCCCTTTCCATTTCTGAAATCCCTTGCTGCAGAATCGCGCCATGCTCAGCACCCAGCACGATCCCATTGCCGCCATCGCCACCGCGCCCGGTCGCGGTGCGGTGGGCATCGTGCGCGTGTCTGGCCGTGGATTGGCGCCCTTTGTACGCGCCTTGTTGGGCCGCGACCTGCGTGCGCGAGAGGCCACCTACCTGCCCATTCCTGACGAACACGGCCAGCCGATCGACCATGGACTCGCCATCTGGTTTCCGGGGCCCCACTCGTACACTGGAGAGGACGTGTTGGAATTGCAGGGCCACGGTGGACCGGTGGTGCTGCAACTGTTGCTGGCGCGTTGTCTGGCGGTAGCCCTGTCAGGCGCGAACCAAGGCCAGCCCTTGTTGCCCGCCTTGCGGCCGGCGCGGCCCGGCGAGTTCACCGAACGGGCCTTTCTGAACGACAAGCTCGACCTCGCGCAGGCCGAAGCGGTGGCCGACCTGATCGACGCCAGCACCGAAGCCGCTGCGCGCAGTGCCAGTCGCTCGCTGGCCGGCGCATTTTCAGAGCGCGTGCACAGCTTGCGAGATGCGTTGATTCACCTCAGGATGCTGGTCGAGGCCACGCTCGATTTTCCGGAGGAAGACGTCGACTTCCTGCAGAAAGCCGATGCCACAGGGCAGTTGCAGCGCTTGCAGACCGCTTTGGCTGCGGTGCGGTCACAAGCCCGCCAGGGGGCGTTGTTGCGCGACGGACTCAAAGTGGTGATCGCCGGCCAGCCCAACGCGGGCAAGAGTTCCTTGCTCAATGCGCTGGCAGGTGCTGAACTGGCCATCGTCACACCCATCCCGGGCACCACCCGCGACGTGGTGCAGCAGACGATTCAGATTGAGGGGGTTCCCTTGCACGTGATCGACACCGCAGGCTTGCGCGACAGCCCGGAGGTCGATGAGGTGGAACGTATCGGTATCGAGCGGGCCTGGGGCCAGATCGCACAGGCCGATGCGGTGGTGTTCCTTCATGACCTCACGCGGTATGACGCTGCCCGGTACCAGGCCGACGATGCAGCGATCGCGGCTGCGTTGCCGGCAGGTGTCCCGGTTGTTGAGGCGTGGAACAAGCTGGACCAGTGTCCGGGAGACACCCACACGACCCTCGCTGCCGTGGCTGGGCCAGAGGGCATTCTGTTGTCTGCCAAGCGAGGCGACGGTATCGACTTGCTTCGGCAACGCCTTCTGGCGCTGGCAGGGTGGCAACAGGGCAGTGAGGGTTTGTTCATGGCCCGCGAACGGCACCTTCAGGCGCTGAGCAGGGTTGACGCTCACCTTGCCACTGCTTCAGACTTGCTGGCGGCACAGGCCGAACACCTGGATCTGCTCGCCGAGGAGCTCCGGCTGGCTCAGGGCGCGTTGGGTGAAATCACGGGGGAGTTCAGCGCCGATGACTTGCTGGGCGAGATCTTTTCGCGTTTTTGCATCGGTAAATAACACCTAAGTCGCCGCTCGGGCGCGGTCAGATGCCGCCGGTAGCCCAACTGTAATAAGCGGTAAATACACATTGCGGGCGAAGCTTGTGGGCGGTTATCTTGCTCCCATGACAGACGTCGTCACTGCGACCACACGCCCAGATATCCTTGCCTTGGCCTATGCCATGCGGCATTGCAATGCGCTGGACGCCGTGCCACTGAATCTCACCGAGCCCCAGTGGCAGATCGTGGCCAATTACCTTCAGCCTGTGTCCCTTCAGTTGGGAAAGGTGCTGATTGAGCAGGGTGTGAAGGATCGAACGGTTTATTTTGTGGAGAACGGCACGCTCACGGTGCACTACGAAGACAGCAAGGAGCGCATTCGCATTGCGGTGGTCGGATCAGGGTCGGTGCTGGGAGAAGGTGCGTTCTTCAGCCATTTGCCGCGCAGCGCGACCGTTCACGCGGGCAGCGACTGCCGGCTGTGGTGCCTCACCCCGCTGCGGTTCCGAGAGCTGTCGGTGAGACATCCCGACCTTGCCCTCGAACTCACTGTAGCCATGTCGGCGGTACTGGCGCGCCGCATGTACAACCGCCCCAAACGCATTGCCGTCACCTGACGAGCGATTGGTTTCCAAGTGCGGCGAAACGGATCCCAAACGCTCCTGTTAAATCAACCATTGCGCCGCAGCATGCTGCGCATACTCACAACATGTTCATGCTCAACTGGCTAAGAGCCAAAAAAACCACCGCCGGCCGTTCGGGCGGTTCAGGCCGAGGCCGGCGGACGTTTGCGCAGACCACACTGCCGCTGATCTCCCCTCGCCGGGGTCGGCGTATCTTGCGTCGCGAGCAGCTGTTCTCCGTGGTGCGAGAGTCGATGATCCGTGGTGGTGTGTTGTCCACCAGCTACGAATTCAAGGTGCTCACACTGGACGCGAACGGCGACGGCTTCCTGGTGCTGGTCGACCTTGCTTTGCCTACCGAGAGCATGCCCGACGAATACCTGCTGGAGATCGAGCGCTGGATTCAGGCGAGCGCCCAGTCCAGGCACGAAATGGAAGTGCGCTCGGTGTACTGGCGCCGCAAGGCGGTGCATGACCAGCGGGGCATTGCGCTGAAAGCGGCGGTGGCCGCACAGACCCGCCGGGAACCTGTCGAACCCAGCGTCACGGCCATTCCGGCGCCCGACCTGAACCCGGAAAGAACCCGCGTGCAAGGTGTTCAGGCGGAAGAGGTGGAGGCCTTTCGCCGGGCGCTGCAGAAGGCGGCGAATCCGATCCGCCGTCCGCTACTGGAAGAAGAGACCAACCTCCCTGTCCCTGAATCCCACAGTGATTTCAGTGCGCTGAGCGATACCCAGTACGGCAAGCTCTGAGAGTTTTTGCTACCACGCTCCGCCACTGCGCGGGAGCGTTTGCCCACCCCCGCGCCGCGCTTCGCGCGTGACCCCCCCCACAAGGGGGCGATACCACTGGCCCGGCAAAGGCGGTTCCACGGTATCTCCGGAATGAGGCATCTCGTGCCGCAAGGCTGGCTCGTTCTCCCAAGCTCCGCCGCTTTACAGGTGGGGTCAGAGCTCAGTGCCCGGCGTAATCCACCAGAGTGAAAAGCGCCAATCCCGAATCTCGCAGCTTCTCTGATCCGCCAAGCTCTGGCAGATCCACGATCGCGGCGCCTTCGAGTACCTCGGCGCCCAGCTTTTCCAGCAGCTTGCATCCTGCCATCATGGTGCCGCCGGTGGCGATCAGGTCGTCGATCAGCAGCACCCTGTCCCCAGCCCGCACGGCATCCGTGTGCAGTTCGACCGTTGCGCTACCGTATTCAAGCTCGTAGGTTTCTTCCACCGTGGTGAAGGGGAGTTTGCCCTTCTTGCGAATGGGCACGAAGCCCACGCCAAGTTCGTAGGCCAGCACCGATCCAATGATGAAACCCCTGGCGTCGAGACCCGCCACCACCGTGGGTCGCAATTCGGGGGCCATGTAGCGGTGCACAAAGGTGTCGATCAGCACACGAAACACCTTGGGATCTTGCAGCAGCGGCGTGATGTCGCGGAACTGAACGCCGGGCGCGGGCCAGTCGGGCACGGTGCGGATGTGGGATTTCAGATAGTCGGAGGTGTCCATGGGGTCGGTCCATTGCGGATCGGCCATTATGGGCCAGCCTTTTCCAACGAAAAACCCCGGCACTTGGCCGGGGTGATGCCTCAAAAGCGAAGAGGCCAGATGACCGTCAGGCCTTGCTCCGGGCAGGCAATCAGGCCAGGGCCTTGAACTGGTAGCCGTTGCCAGCGGCTTCCAGCGTGCCCATGGTCGGGAAGGGGAAGTGGAAACCGCCCATCGTCATCTTGCTGGCCACCAGCGAGTCAAACACCCGGCGGCGGGTCTGGCGCGCCATCTCGGCATCCATGTCGAAGGCTACGGCCCAATCCGGACTGCGGGCGAACAGCGACGGGATGTTGGTGACGTCGGCCACGTACATGAAGGACTGACCCTCAGACTGCACAGTGACCAGGCTCATGCCGGGGGTGTGCCCAAAAGCGGCCGAGGTGACGATGCCGGGCGCCAGCTCGGCACCAGGTTCGAACTTCACCAGCTGCTCGGCCGGCAGGCCGCCAATGACCCGCCTGGCGTTCTCGAAAGCGCCTTTGGCTGCCGGTGGAGCGGCGTTCATTTTGGTGTCGTCGAACCAGAAGGCATGTTCGGGCGCTGGCACGTGCACCTTGGCCTTGGGGAACATCAGCGAGCCGTCCTTTTTGCGCAGACCGTTGATGTGGTCACCGTGGTAGTGGCTGATGATGACGTGGTCGATGTCCTCCACCCTGTGACCGGCGGCGGCCAGGTTGGCGGCCAGTCGGCCAGTGGTTGGCGGCCCGTTGTCGGCGAAACCGGTGTCGATCAGGAACTTGGTGTTGCCGCTGACGATGAGATAGGGTGTGAAGGGAATGTCCACATACTCGGTGGGCAGGTTCTGCGACGCCAGCATGGCCTTGACCTGTTCCAGTGGGGCGTTGCGCACGAATTCTTCACCCAGCGGGCGCCGCAGCGCGCCATCGTTGAGGGCGATCACCTCCATCGCGCCCACCTTCAGTTTGCGAAAGCCGGGTTCGGGAAGCGTGGGCGCGCCGAAATTGGGTGTGTTCTGCGACCACACGGAAGAAAAGGTCAGCGTGGCGGCGCCAGCCATGCCAGCGCCCAGAAACAATCGACGATCCATCTTGCAGTCTCCACGGGGGTTAAAAACCGCGAGCATAGTTACCGATGAGTAACTCAGCAAACTGTGTGGTTACATAAACCACACGGCATTCAAGGTTTCAAGCACTCTCCGGGTTCGTTGCTGGCGGGCCCGGAGCATCCAGGATCGACTGCGCTTTCAACCAGAAAGCAGCTTGTCTTCTGCCAGCGACAAGGCTTGGGCCTTGCCGCCCAGCACCAGGGTGTCGCCGCTTTCCATGACGGTGTCGTCGTCAAAAACAGCAGCCTTGCCGTTGGCACGACGCAGGCTCACGAGCCGCACGCCGATCGCCTCCAGGGCAAGGTGCCCCAGTGTCTTGCCGACTGTTCGACCAGCGGTCGGCAGGGTCACCGTGTGCAGCCGGTCATGTTCGATCTCGTCCAGGCTGTCGTCGTCGGCGCCATGGAAGTAGCCGCGCAACAGGTTGTAGCGCGCATCGCGCTGCTCCTGCACCACACGGATCACGCGCCGCATGGGCACGCCCACCAGGGCCAGGGCATGGCTGGCCAGCATCAGACTGGCCTCGATGGCTTCCGGCACCACCTCGGTGGCACCGGCGCTGCGCAGCTTTTCCAGGTCCACATCGTCCACCGTGCGCACCACCACCGGCACATGCACCGCCTGTTCCTGGGCATGGTGCAGCACCTTGAGGGCGCTGGGGGTGTCCAGGTAGGTCACGACCACCGCGCTGGCGCGGTGCAGTCCCGCGGCCATCAGTGCCTGCAGCCGGGCCGCGTCGCCGAAGACCACCGAATGCCCGGCGGCGGCGGCCTGGCGCACCCGGTCGGGGTCGAGATCGAGCGCCATGTAGGGGATGCCTTCGGCTTCGAGCAGGCGGGCCAGGTTCTGGCCGCAGCGGCCATAGCCGCAAATGATCACGTGCTTGTCGGCGTTGATGGCCCTGCGCGCAATGCTCGTCATCTGTACCGACTGCATCAGCCAGTCGCTGCCCACCACCCGACTGACGATGTCGTTTGTGTAGAGAATGATGAACGGGGTGGCCAGCATCGAGATCACCATGCTGGCCAGGATGGGGTTGAACAATTGCGGTGGCACCAGGTTGTTCTGGCCGGCCAGCGTGAGCAGCACCAGCCCGAACTCGCCTCCTTGCGCCAAGTACAGACCGACCCGCAGCGATACCCCCATGGATCCACCGAACAGGCGTGTCAGTCCCGTCACCAGGGCCAGCTTGAACCCGATCGACAGCGACAGCAGCAGCAGGACGAGTGGCCAGCGATCGAACACCAGCCGCCAGTCCAGCATCATGCCGATGGTGATGAAGAACAACCCCAGCAGCACGTCGTGAAACGGCCGGATGTCGGTTTCCACCTGGTGCTTGTATTCGGTCTCGGAAATCAGCATGCCGGCCACGAACGCGCCGAGCGCCAGCGACAGGCCGGCGTGTTCGGTGAGCCAGGCCAGGCCCAGGGTGATGAGCAGCAGGTTGAGCATGAACAGCTCGTCGCTCTTCTGGCGTGCCACCAGGGTCAGCCACCACCGCATCACCTTCTGGCCACCCGTGAGCAGCAATCCCAGCAGCAGCACCGCCTTCACCAGCGCCAGTGCCAGCGCGGGCAGCAGCTTGTCGGGGTCGGCCGCCAGCGCGGGAATCAGCACCAGCAACGGCACCACCGCCAGATCCTGGAACAGCAGGATACCCATCACCCGTTTGCCGTGTTCGGACTCCAGCTCCAGCCGCTCGGCCATCAGCTTGATCACGATGGCGGTGCTGCTCATGGCCATCACCCCGCCCAGCGCCAGCGCGATCTGCCACGAAATGTCCCACCAGGTGGGCAGCATCAGCGTCAGGGCCAGCGAAGCGCCGGTGGTGATGAGCACGGTCAGTACCACCTGGGACAAGCCCAGACCGAACACGTGGCGCTTCATCGCCCGCAGTTTGGGCAGGCTGAACTCCAGCCCGATCACGAACATGAGGAAGACCACGCCGAATTCGGCCAGGTAGCGGATGCCGCTGGAGTTCTGGGCCAGCGCGAGCGCATTGGGCCCGATGAGAATGCCCACCACCAGATAACCCAGCATGGGGGGCAGCTTGAGCTGCCGGCACGCCACCACGCCCAACACCGCGGCCAGCAGGTACAGGAGCGCAATGTCGAGCGAATTCATGGAGCCGATGGTAAGGGCTGAGCGTTGTTCCCGAACGGAGCAGCACCATTGTCATTTCAGCAAGCCGTGGCGCCACGCCGCTGGCGGCGCTGGCCCGCCAGCAAGGCCGCCAACGGCGATAATCCGTCGATGCAGTTGCCAGCCACCTTCGACCCGACCCGTGCGGCAGCATTTGCCCGCGAAACCTTGCAGATCGAGGCCGAAGCCATCACCGCGATGGCCCGGCGGGTGGATGGCAGCTTTGCCCAGGCACTGACGCTGATGCTTGCCTGTCGGGGCCGGGTGGTGGTGATGGGGATCGGAAAGAGTGGCCACATCGGGCGCAAGATCGCAGCCACCCTGGCATCCACCGGCACACCGGCGATGTTCGTGCACCCGGCAGAAGCCAGCCATGGTGACCTGGGCATGATCACCCCGGGCGATGTGGTGCTGGGCATCAGCAACAGTGGGGAAAGCGAAGAACTCACCGCAATCCTGCCGCTGATCAAGCGCATGGGTGTGCCGCTGGTGGCCATCACAGGCCGTGTGCGGTCCACGTTGGGCCAACACGCCGAAGTGGTGCTGGACGCTTCGGTCGACAAGGAAGCCTGCCCGCACAACCTTGCCCCCACCGCCAGCACCACCGCACAGCTGGCCATGGGCGATGCGATTGCAGTGGCGCTGCTGGACGCGCGTGGTTTCAAGGCCGATGATTTTGCGCGCTCCCACCCCGGAGGCACGCTGGGTCGCAAGTTGCTGACCCACGTGCGCGACGTGATGCGCATCGGCGACGCCCTGCCCCGCGTGACGCAGGAGGCCAGTCTGATGACGCTGATGCGCGAGATCAGCGCCAAAGGCCTTGGAGCCAGTGCCATCGTCGACGCCGACAACCGTGTATTGGGCATCTTTACCGATGGTGACTTGCGCCGCCTGATCGAGAAGAGCGAAAACAACGGCGATCTGCGAAATCTCACAGCGTTCGAAGTGATGCACCCCGACCCGCGCACCATCCGAGCCGACGCTCTGGCCGTGACCGCCGCAGAACTCATGGAGGCCACGCGCATCACCAGTGTGCTGGTGGTCGACGAGACAGGCCGCCTGTGCGGCGCGCTCAACAGCAACGACCTCATGCGGGCAAAGGTGATATGAACCCCTGCGCCGCTGCGCGGCTTCCCCTGAGGGAGACGGCGCTGGCGGCCCGGCAAAGGTTCTATGGTTTTCGTCAAGCGCGCAGGGCTACCCGCTGCGGGTCAAACGGTGTGCCACTGTGCCAGACGGCAAACGCAATGCGCAGCAGCTTGCGAGCCAGGACCACCAGCGCCTCGGTGGTCTTCAGGCCCCGCT
>NZ_JAUSCF010000036.1 GCF_030651625.1 Hydrogenophaga sp.
GAAGACCACCGAGGCGCTGGTGGTCCTGGCTCGCAAGCTGCTGCGCATTGCGTTTGCCGTCTGGCACAGTGGCACACCGTTTGACCCGCAGCGGGTAGCCCTGCGCGCTTGACGAAAACCATAGAACCTCCGCCGGGCCACAGGCATCGCCCCCCTGAGGGGGTGACACGAAGCGGCGCGGGGGGGCGCTGTCAGGCGCTTCGAGCCCCACGGATCATATCGACAGCCTTCTCCGCCATCATGATCACCGGTGCATTGGTGTTGCCGCCCACCACCTGGGGCATGACCGATGCATCGATCACACGCAGGGCCTGCACGCCATGCACGCGCAGCTGGGCGTCCACCACATCCATCGATCCGCGCTGGCCATCCGGACCCATGCGGCAGGTGCCCACCGGGTGGTAGATGGTGTCGGCGTGGTTGCGGACGAACTGCTCGATCTGTTCATCGGTCTGGGCGCTCGCGGAGGCGTTGGACTCCGTGCCGCCATGTCGTGTCAACGCCGGTTGGTGCATCAGCTCGCGCACGCGCTTGAAGCCCCGCACCAGCCGGGCCATGTCGTCCGGGTCCTGCAGAAACGCGGGGTCGATCAGCGGCGCGCGCTGCGGGTCGGGACTGGCCAGACGCAGCGTGCCCCGGCTCTTCGGGCGCAACAGACACACGTGGCAGGAGTAGCCATGCCCAAAAACGGTCTTGCGCCCATGGTCCACCAGCTTGCCCACAACGAAGTGCAGCTGCAGGTCGGGGATCGCCTCGTCGGGCGCGCTTCTGATGAAGCCGCCAGCCTCGGCGAAATTGCTCGTGAGCATGCCGCTGCGGGTGCGGCGCCACTCGAAAATGGCGCGCACGGTGTTGACCGTGCCCTGCCAGGACAGGCCGAACAGTTCGGTGAGTTTCGGCGCATTGACGACCATGACCACATCGGGGTGGTCGTGCAGGTTCCCGCCCACACCCGGCAGGTCGTGCACCACACCGATGCCGTGCTCGCGCAGGTGTTCGGCCGGACCGATGCCGGAGAGCATCAGCAACTGGGGCGATCCGAACGCACCGGCGCTCAGCAACACCTCGCCGCCCGGCTTCAGGCGCAGCGTCTGCACCGCACCGCGTCCGGCGTCGGTCCGGTATTCCACCCCCACCGCGTGCACCTGGCCATCCCGCATTTCGGTGACCACGCGTGTGGTGAGGGCGCGGGTGATGACCTGCAGGTTGGCGCGACCCAGGTGGGGCGTGAGGTAGGCCTTGGCTGCGCTGAAGCGTTCGCCGTTCCTGTGCGTGACCTGGTACGCGCCAATGCCTTCCTGGTCGGCACCGTTGAAATCGGTGTTGTGGCGCTCGCCAGCCTGAACGCCGGCTTCCACAAAGGCCGAAAGAAACGGGTTGGGGCTGCGCAGGTCCATCACGTTGAGCGGACCGCCTTCGCCGTGGAAGTCGTCGGGGCCACGCTCGTTGTGCTCGGCTCGTTTGAAGTAGGGCAGCACGTCGGCATACGACCAGCCCGGGTTGCCGCGCGCGGCCCAGTCGTCGTAATCCTGAGCATGACCCCGCGCGTAAACCATGGCATTGATGGAGCTGGATCCGCCCAGCACCTTGCCACGCGGCTGGTAGCCCCGGCGGCCGTTCAGGCCCGGCTGGGGCACGGTCGACAGGCCCCAGCCGTTGAGTTCGAACTTGGCGATCACGGCCAACCCGGCCGGGCAGTGAATGAGCGTGCTCCTGTCGGTGCCGCCGGCTTCGACCAGCGCCACGCGCAAGTCCGGGTTTTCGCTGAGTCGCCCGGCCAGCGTGCAGCCGGCCGAGCCGCCTCCGACGATGATGTAGTCGTACATGGGGTGTGTGTCTCCTGTGCGCGCACTCGAGCAGGTGCCCGCTGTGCAAAATCGTGGCCGCAACTTAGCACCGCCGGCCGCCAGGGGGTAGGTGCACCTGCCTAACCCAGACACCCTGGCGACTCGCCGGCCATTGTCACAGTCAGGCGCCACAATCGCAGTATTCCGTCATTTTTCAGGAGCGAAACCACATGAGCAGCATTCAGACCGTCGGCATCATCGGCTCGGGCACCATGGGCAACGGCATTGCGCAGGCCTGCGCCACCCAGGGCATCCGCGTGGTGATGGTCGACATCGCGCAAGCGGCCGTCGACAAGGGACTCGCCACCATTTCGGGCAGCCTGGACCGCCTCATCAAGAAGGAAAAAATCAGTGCTGCCGACAAGGATGCAGCACTGGGGCTCATCAAGGGCAGCACGAACTACGACGACCTCAAGGGCGCACAGCTGGTGATTGAAGCCGCCACCGAGAACGAAGGACTCAAGGTCAAGATCCTGCAGCAGCTCGATGGCCTGCTGGCGCCCGAGGTGATCGTGGCCACCAACACCAGCTCCATCAGCATCACCAAGCTCGCCGCCGCCACCCAGCGACCCGACCGTTTCATTGGCATGCACTTCTTCAACCCCGTGCCCATGATGGCGCTGGTGGAGATCATTCGTGGTCTGCAGACCAGCGACGCCACGCACGATGCGGTGAAGGCAATGGCAGAAAAGCTGGGCAAGACGCCGATCACGGTGAAAAACGCACCCGGCTTTGTGGTCAATCGCATCCTGGTGCCCATGATCAACGAAGCCTTCTTCGTGCTCGCCGAGGGTCTTGCCACGCCCGAAGACATCGACGCCGGCATGAAGCTGGGCACCAACCAGCCGATTGGCCCGCTGGCCCTGGCCGACATGATCGGCCTGGACGTGTGCCTGGCGGTGATGACCGTCTACATGGCCGAGTACAACGACAGCAAGTACAGGCCTGCGCCGCTACTCAAGGAAATGGTGGCGGCGGGCTGGCTGGGGCGGAAGTCGGGTCGGGGCGTCTATTCGTATTAGCCCCCCGCGCCGCCTTCGGCGTCACCCCCCTGGAAGGGGGGCGATGCCAGTGGCCCGGCGAAGCCGGTTCCACGGCATCTCTGGATGGGGCACGCACGCCGGAAAGGTCGGCCCTCCCCCCGCGCCGCTTCGCGTCACCCCCCTGCAAGGGGGGCGATGCCAGTGGCCCGGCAAAGCCGGTTCCACGGCATCCCTGGAATGGGGACGCGCTCCGAAGGCTCGTTTGGTGCCGCTTTTTTGAGCCAGATCAATCCGCCTCTGTGCAGCCTGCTCAATGATGATTCCCTGACCAAGGAGATCATCATGAGCGCAGACACCGTCGCCCCCGAGCTCTTCGAGTTCCTGGATGCCACTCACCGCGAGATCCAGCAACAGATCGTGCAGTTGCATTCGCTGGTTGATGCCATCGAGTCCAGCGGTTTGAATGCGGCCACGCGGACGCAGGCGCGCGGGGTGCTCGACTACTTCAACGGCGAGGCGCGACAGCACCATCTCGATGAAGAGAAACACATTTTCCCGGCTCTGCTGGGCAGCCAGGACGCCGAGATCGTGCAGACCGCGGAACGCCTGACGCAGGACCACGGCTGGCTGGAAGAGAACTGGATCCAGATCGCGCCCAGCCTGGAAGCCGCCACCAACGGCAACCTGTGGTTTGACCCTGTGGAACTGCGACACGCACTGGAAGTGTTCGAGGCGTTGTACCTCGATCACATCCTGCTCGAAGAGTCGATCGCCTATCCCGCTGCCCGGCAGCGACTGGCTGCCCACAACACCCACGGCATGGGTCGCGAAATGGCACGCCGGCGTTACCGCGCGGACAGTGCATCTTCACCTGCCGCCTGAGCCGCGTTCACCAGGCAATGTTCAGACCGTTGTGATCAAAGAAGCCGCCACTGCTGCCGGTGGGCAGGTGGTCGATCACCTGCAGCAGTTCGTCCGCCGCGACCGATGGTGGCCGCACCTGCAGCCCGGCCTTGGCAAACGGCTGCGACAGCGCCGTGTCCACCGTGCCCGGGTGCAGCGCCACACACAGGGCTTCGCGGTTGCGGCGCGCCAGTTCAATGGCGGCGGTATGAACCAGCTGATTGAGCGCCGCCTTGGACGCCCGGTAGCCATACCAGCCACCCAGTGCGTTGTCGCCAATGCTACCCACCCGCGCCGACAGAAACGCCGCCACGCAACGGCCCTGTCTGGGCAGCAGCGGCAGAAAGTGGCGCATGACCAGCGCAGGTCCGATGGTGTTGACCAGAAACACACGCTGCAGCGCTGCGGCATCCAGATGTGCCCAGCTGCGTTCGGGCTGCACCGCACCCTCATGCAACACGCCAGTGGCCACGATGAGCCGGCTCAAGGGCAGCCCCGTGTCGGCCAACTGCTGCCCGACCCTGGCGGCACAGGCGGCGACGCTGGACGGGTCGGCATAGTCCAGGACGGGATGGGTGCGGCGCCCCAATGCCACCGCGGTCTCACCGCGCGCCTGCAGCGCCTTCACCAGCGCCGACCCGATGCCTCCCGTGCCGCCCAGAACGACGTTGAGTCCGTCAACGGGTGCGGTCGGGATCGGTGCGGGGGTGCCGGTTTGCATGGGCGGATTATCGACAGCGCACCGACACGCGTGTGTTCGCCAACGGATGGCCCCTGGACCATGGCGGCCATGCCGTGCACCGTCCGTCTTGGCACAAGGCGGGCTTACCATCACCACCCCGGCCGGCACTGAGCACGAACCCCGTGACAACCGGCCCACAGGAATCCACATGAGTGCATACGACTTCGACCTTTTCGTGATCGGTGGCGGCAGCGGCGGCGTGCGTGCGGCACGCATGGCCGCGCAACGCGGCGCGCGCGTGGGCCTGGCCGAGACCCTGGGCACCGACGGCCTGGGTGGTACCTGCGTGAACGTGGGCTGCATCCCGAAGAAGCTCTACAGCTACGCGGCGCATTACAACGAGGCCTTCGGTGAATCAACGGGCTTTGGATGGGAAGTCGATTCGCTACCCAGGTTCAACTGGGCCACGCTCAAAGCCAACCGCGCGAACGAAATCAGCCGCCTCAATGGCGTCTATGGCAACTTGCTGCGCGGATCTGGCGTGACCGTGTTCGACGCCTTTGCCCGACTGACCGGCCCGCACGGCGTGTTGCTGGCCACGCTCAACGCCGACGGCTCGCCCGGCCACCAGGCCTTCACGGCCAAAAGCATCTTGATTGCCACCGGAGGCACTCCACACATCCCGCACTTTACGGGCCGCGAACACGCGATCACATCCAACGAAATCTTCGACCTCGAGCCCTATCCACAGCGCCTGCTCGTGGTGGGCGGTGGCTACATCGCGAGCGAATTCGCCTCCATCTTCAACGGATTGGGCTCGAAAGTGACTCAGCTCTACCGCGGAGAACAGATCCTGCGCGGCTTCGACGACGAAATCCGTCACTTCGTGGCCGCTGAAATGGTCAAGCACGGCGTCGACCTGCGCCTGAATGCAGATGTCGTTGACATCCGCAAGACCGACGACGGGCTGCGCGTGGAATGCGAAGGTGGTGCCGTCGTGATGGCCGACGCCGTGCTTTACGCGACCGGCCGTGTGCCGAACGTGAAAGACCTGGGCCTCGCGGCCGTGGGTGTGGCACAGGGTGGCAAGGACGAGGTGATCGTGAACGCGCACTACCAGACCAACGTGCCCAGCATCTTCGCGGTGGGCGATGTCACCAATCGCTTGCAACTCACGCCTGTGGCGCTGGGCGAGGCCATGGTGGTGGTGGACCATCTTTTCGGCCCAGCCGCCGGCAAGCCGCCGCGCGAAATGAGCTACGAATGTATCCCCACTGCCATCTTCACCCACCCCAGCGTCGGCACGGTGGGCCTTAGCGAACGGGAAGCGCGCGAGCGGTACGGCGCGGTGACGGTGTTTCGCAGCGAGTTCAAAGCACTCAAGCACACCCTCTCCGGCAGCAGCGAGCGCACGCTGATGAAGCTCATCGTGGAAACCGCCACCGATCGTGTGGTGGGCCTGCACATGGTCGGCGCGGAAGCCGGCGAGATCGTGCAGGGCTTCGCCGTGGCCATGAAGGCCGGCGCCACCAAGGCCATGTTTGACAGCACCGTTGGCATCCATCCCACGGCGGCGGAAGAATTCGTGACCATGCGGGGGTAAGAGCCCCCACGCTCCGCCGCTGCGCGGGTCGCTGCCCCCCGAGGGGGCTGGGCCCGCCTTGGGGGCGGCCCAGCGGCTGGCCCGTAGCCCCCACGCTCCGCCGCTGCGCGGGTCGCTGCCCCCCGAGGGGGCTGGGCCCGCCTTGGGGGCGGCCCAGCGGCTGGCCCGTAGCCCCCACGCTCCGCCGCTGTGCGGGTCGGTGCCCCCCGAGGAGGCCGGGCCGGCCTTGGGGGCGGCCCGGCGGCTGGCCCGTTGCCCCCACGCTCCGCCGCTGCGCGGGTCGCTGCCCCCCGAGGGGGCTGGGCCCGCCTTGGGGGCGGCCCGGCGGCTGGCCCGTTGCCCCCACGCTCCGCCGCTGCGCGGGTCGCTGCCCCCCGAGGGGGCTGGGCCGGCCTTGGGGGCGGCCCGGCGGCTGGCCCGTTGCCCCCACGCTCCGCCGCTGCGCGGGTCGCTGCCCCCCGAGGGGGCTGACCTTGCTTGGGACGGCCCGGCGCCAAGGGTGCCGAATACGGGGAGAGGCCCCCACCCCAGCCCTCCCCCAACGGGGGAGGGAGTGAAGGCACGTTCGCCTGAGAGGTAGTTCGATCCCGCTCGTGCCGTGCGGCCGAGCAGCGCAGGGGCGTGGGGATCAGGAATTCGCTTGTCCGAAGGCCGCGCAGCGGAAAAGTTTGCGAATTTCCCCCACGCTCCGCCGCAGCGTGTTTCACGAAAACGCGATCAACGCCACCGTCAGCAGCGTGTGCACCCACAGGCCGGGCGCCAGCCAGGCCAGATAACGCCAGCCACCGGTGGCCACAGCCGTGACGCTTTTGCTGCCAGCGTGCACCAGCAGCGCCAGCATCACGGCCTGCAGGCCCGCGCCGTCGGCACCGGGCGCGGTGGAGGCAAAAACCGCCGACATGGCCGAATGCAGGTCCACCAGGGCACCCAGCAGCGTTCCCACCAGCAGACCGGCCTCGCCCTGCCAGAGATGCAAGGCATGCACCATGGCTTGAATACCGGACAGCAGGGCGGCCACAGCCGCCGCTCCGCGCAGACTGAACATGCGTTCGCCAGCATTGTCTTCTGGACTGCCGACTGGCTTTTTTTGCGTTGCACCCGTTGCCAGGACCACAACGTCGGCGCCACCCCGAACCAACCACCAACCCCACGCCAGCGCCAGCGCTCCACCTGCCAGCGCCGGCAACCAGAGCACCCCCAGCCACGCGGGTCGCACAGCGGACGCCACCAAAAGCAACAGCGCCAGCGTGGGCACACAAGACAGCAACCCGCCGCCAGCCATCAGCCTCGCACCCGAGCGCCCCTCGCGCACCGCCAGCCCCATCGTCGCGATGGTGGCCGTGCTGGAAACGAACCCGGAGGCCAGTGCAGAAAGTGCCACCGCATGCCGCGCCTGCAACAACCTGCGGCACAAGTGGGCCAGTGACTGCACGGCCAGCAGCAACGCCAGCAGTTGAAGGATGGTGTGGGGATTCAGCACCTCGCCCCAGAGCGGCCGGTCGGGCGCCAGCGGCAGGGCCATCAGCACCAGCGCCGCCAGCAGGATGCCGTCGCGCACTTCGGCGGGTCGCAACCAGTCACGGGCAAAGTTGTGCAGCTTGTTGCGCCCGGCCAGCAAGGCCGTGAGGCCCACGGCCAGACCTGCCGCCAGCGCCTGGTTGTAGGCGCACATCACGCCCACCAGATAGGTCAGAAGCAGGGCGACCTCGGTGGTCACACCAGGATCGTCGGAACGGTCGTTCCGGTAGGCAAGCACCCCCAGGGCGGCGACGAGCGCGGCGCCGGTCACCACCACCCCATCGATCTGGGTCAGCGCTGCGGCTGCACCCGTCAGGCACGCCACGGAGAACGTGCGCAGCCCGGCGAACGCCCGTCCAGGGCCATCACCCTTGCGGCGTTCGCGCTCGATGCCAACAAGCAGCCCGCAGCCCAGCGCCACGCTCAGCACAGTGGCTGCGTGGGCCAGATCGGTCATGCCTGTGGGATCAGAAGCAGCAAGGCCCAGCACCAGGGGAACTCCAAAGGGCAACAGT
Organism: Hydrogenophaga sp.; assembly: GCF_030651625.1. Lineage (GTDB taxonomy): Bacteria > Pseudomonadota > Gammaproteobacteria > Burkholderiales > Burkholderiaceae_C > Hydrogenophaga. The sequence continues at coordinate 8,052 of NZ_JAUSCF010000036.1, forward strand.
TCGTCGAAAGGCCAGTGACATGCGCCAGGGTCAAAATAGCGGCATGCACAAGACACCCCACTTTACCGCCCCCCTCTTTTTCAGCGATCCGGCCGCTGCGCTGGCCCAGGTGCAGCGCATCTACCACGAAGGCGTGGACTTCCTGCGCACCGCCATGCGTGAGTTTGTCGATGGCAACCATCCCGTCGACCAGCAACGCGTGCGCGCCTGCTATCCCTTTGTGCGCCTGCACACCCACAGCGTGATGCGCCAGGGCTCGGTGCCCAACAGCCGCCTGAGCTACGGTTTTGTGGCCGGTCCCGGCCGGTTCGAAACCACGCTGACCCGGCCCGACCTCTACGCCGACTATTACCTGGAACAGTTCGAACTGCTGCTGGCCAACCACGGCGGTGAACTCGAAGTGGGCACCAGCACCCAGCCCATCCCCATCCACTTCTCGTTCGCCGAACACGACCATGTGGAAGGCACCATGAGCGCTGAACGCCGCTCCCTCATGCGCGACGTGTTCGACTTGCCCGACCTGGCCGCCATGGACGACGGTATCGCCAACGGCACGCACGAACCCCGGCCGGGCGAACCGCACCCGCTGTCGCTGTTCACCGCACCGCGTGTGGACTATTCGCTGCAGCGCCTGCGCCACTACACCGGCACGGCACCGGAATGGTTCCAGAACTTCGTGCTGTTCACCAATTACCAGTTCTACATCGATGAGTTCATCAAGCTCGGGCACGCCGAAATGGCCGATCCGGAGAGCGACTACATCGCTTTTGTGGAACCCGGCAACGTCGTCACGCGCCGCACCGGCCTGGCGGCGCGAGCAGGGGACGAACTCGGCCATGCCCCACCGCGCCTGCCGCAAATGCCGGCCTACCACCTCATGCGCGCCGATCGCACGGGCATCACCATGGTCAACATCGGCGTGGGGCCGGCCAATGCCAAGACCATCACCGACCACATTGCCGTGCTGCGACCGCACGCCTGGCTGATGCTGGGCCACTGCGCCGGCCTGCGCAACAGCCAGCAGCTCGGCGACTACGTGCTGGCCCACGCCTACGTGCGCGAAGACCACGTGCTCGACGAAGAACTGCCGCTGTGGGTACCCATTCCCGCGCTGGCCGAAATCCAGCTCGCGCTGGAAGCCGCCGTGGCCGACGTGACCGGTGTGCCGCCGGCCGAACTCAAGCGCATCATGCGCACCGGCACCGTGGCCAGCACCGACAACCGCAACTGGGAACTGCTGCCCGACAACAAACCGCAGTTGCGCTTCTCACAATCGCGCGCCGTGGCCCTCGACATGGAGTCCGCCACCATCGCCGCCAACGGCTTCCGCTTCCGCGTGCCCTACGGTACCCTGCTGTGCGTGAGTGACAAACCGCTGCACGGCGAAATCAAACTGCCAGGGATGGCCAACCACTTCTACCGCGAGCGGGTGGACCAGCACCTGCGCATCGGCATCCGCGCGGTGGAGCGCCTGCGCGAAGGTGGGCCTGATCAGCTGCACAGCCGCAAATTGCGCAGTTTTGCTGAGGTGGCGTTTCAGTAAACCGGTTCAACGCCAGCCAAGCCCGCAGGCGGGCAGTCACTCCTCGCCGTCAGCCTCATCACCCTCGCTCAGCGTCACCAGCAACTGGACCACCTCGGCGCATTCCTCCTCAATCCGGCTGACGGCGCGGCGCCCACCCGGTGACAGCTGCTCGTGCGCCTGGTTTCGCAGGTACTCGGCCTGCTCCAGAATGGCCGTCATGCGCTCGAAGAGCTCGGAGGTGATGGTGTCCGTGCGGCTTGCAGATCGAGGTACCTGGGTGGCTTCGAAACCGGGCATTTCCGGTGGTGCCAGATCGGTGTGGAACGTGAAATCGCCATCGGCGGTGGATTCGAGCTCGATGGTTTCCATTTCGGCGAACGTGAGCAACTGCTCGACCCGCTCGCGGATGAACGCACGATCAAAGGGTTTGACGAAAAAATCCACCGCGCCCAGAGCCAGCGCCTGATCGCGGTACGTCTGCTCGGTGTGCGATGACACCATCACCACCTGCGTGCCCATGAGCCTGGGGTTGCTGCGCATGTGCTCCAGCACCTCGTATCCGCTCAGATCCGGCATCTCGACATCAATGAGCATCAGGTCTGGCGTGTAGGCCTCCAGCTTGCTCAGCGCATCCTCGCCACGCACGGAGAAGTGCAGCTGGGCCACGTCCAGCAAGGTTCTGGCCAGGATGTGGACGATGCTGGGGTCGTCATCGACGATCAGGATCCTCTTGCGTCTCTCGGTCTGGTTCGAAACGGCGGTGTTCATCCGGTTGTCCCTTCATGCGGCGATTCGCTTCAACCCGTCTCCATCAACGGTAGCACGATCAGCCAAATGCCCGAAATAACGGACGTGAACCGATGTTGGACCATTGGGGCTCGGGTGAAGCCCGGAAATGACCCTGATTTGCGAGCCATTCCCGATCTCGCACCACAAGGTGAGATGGTGTGAGCAGGCCCCAGACGGCTTGCCCGTTTGCATTCAAAGGCGCAGCGCTTTACAGGTGCTTCATCAACACGACACACAATGGCGGAGGGGTCTGCGCACAATGGTCCCAACGCAGATTCCGACTGCCCCCATCACAATGAAAACGAATCCTCTGCTCTCTTTTCCTGAACGCCACGCGCACTCCGTCCTGTCGCTCGCTGCGGTCGTGCTGCTGAGCGCCTGCGCCAGCCTCGCGCCGTCTGGGGCCGACCTGCCTGACACCAGCCTGCCCACCGCCTGGTCCGCTCCGGGTGGCAACATCACCCAGGGCGCGTCGGTCACGGTGCTGGCCCAATGGTGGCAACGGTTCGACGATCCGGCACTGACCGAGCTGGTGACCCAGGCGCTACAGGCCAACACCAGCGTGAGAAGTGCGCAGGCAGCGCTGCTGCAGGCCCGTGCACAGCGCGACGTGCAGCAGGCTGGTCTTGGCCCGTCCCTGGGGTCTTCCGGCTCCGCACAGCGCAGCCGATCGGGCGACAACAGCCCCACCAACCGTTTTCAGGCCGGCTTCGACGCGAGCTGGGAACCCGATGTGTTCGGTGGCAACCGCAGCGCGGTCAACGCCAGCGAAGCCGACACCCGGGCCGCCGAAACCTCGCTGGCCGGCGTGCAGGTGTCGCTGGCCGCCGAGGTGGCGGTGACCTACATCGAGCTGCGCAGCCTGCAGACCCGCCTGGCCATCGCCCGCAGCAACCTGGCCGCCCAGACCGAGACCCTGCAGATCACCCGCTGGCGGGTGCAGGCGGGTCTGGCGTCGTCGCTCGACCTGGAACAGGCGGTGGCCGCCAGTGAACAGACCGCCGCCCAGCTGCCGTCGCTGCAGACCGGCATTGCACAGGCCTTGAGCGGCCTGGCGGTGCTGACCGGCCAGGCGCCCGGCACGCTGGAAGCGGCCTTGCAGTCCGGCCTGACCGCTCCAGCCCCCATTCCACAGGCGTCCGCCGATCTGGCGCTGGCCTTCCCCGCCGACACCCTGCGCCAGCGCCCCGACGTGCGCACCGCCGAACACCGCGTCAGCGCCGCGCTGGCCCGCGTCTCCCAGGCCGACGCCGCGCGCTACCCCAGCTTTCGCCTGGGTGGCTCGCTCGGTCTGAGTGCACTGACCCTGGGCGCCCTGAGCAACGGTGCGTCTTTGGCAAGCTCGCTGCTGGCCAGTGTGTCGGTGCCCCTGTTTGACGGCGGTGCGGCGGTGGGCCGGGTGCGCGCACAGGAAGCCGCACTGGAACAGGCCCGTGCCAGCTACCAGGGCACGGTGCTTTCGGCCTTGAAAGACGTGGAAGATGCCCTGGTTTCGCTGCAGGGCAACCAGGAGCGTCTGGTGCGCCTGCGGGCGGCCAGTGGCGCCGCTGCCAATGCCGAGTTGCTGGCACGCCAGCGCTACGAGAGCGGCCTGATCGATTTCCGCGCGGTGCTCGACACCCAGCGCACGCTGCTTTCCACACAGGACAGCGTGGCCGCCACGCAAGCCGTCCTGAGCGCCGACCTGGTGCGCCTGTACAAGTCGCTCGGCGGCGGGTGGATACCCGAAGGTGGCGGCTCAGCAGGAGCGACAACCACCCCCGGCACCCCTGCCACGCTTCGCTGAGCCCCTCCGGCATTTTTTGCGATCGCCCTTCCCATTCCGACACCGCGCCATGAACAACAACACCCCTCCTTCCACCGAACCGTCGAACGCCCCCGTTGCCAGTGGCGCCCCCGCCGCCGATCTGGACACACTGCTGGGCGAAGACCACACACCCCGCTGGTGGAAGCGCGCCTCGGTGTGGGTGGGCTGGCTGCTGGCACTGGCTGCGGTGGGTGGCTGGTTCTACTGGCAGGCCATGAAAAAAGCCGACGCCGCACCGGTGTATGTGACACAGCCTGTGCGTCAGGGCAACCTCACGCTCACAGTGTCTGCCAACGGCACGCTGCAGCCCACCCGCGCCGTGAACATCGGCAGCGAGCTCTCCGGCACGGTCAAGCGCGTGCTGGTGGATGTGAACGATCGCGTGAAAACCGGGCAGGTGCTGGTCGAACTCGACACCTCCAAGTTCAACGACCAGGTGCAGCGCTCGCGGGCTGCCCTGAACGCGGCGCAGGCCCAGCTGTCGCTGGCCAGTGCCACGGTGAAAGAAACGCAGGCCAGCCTGACGCGCTTCGAAGAGGTGTCGCGCCTCTCGGGCGGCAAGGTGCCCTCAGCCACCGAACTCGATACCGCCCGCGCCGCCGTGGACCGCGCCGTGGCCAACGAAGCCAGCGCCCGGGCCAACGTGGCCTCGGCCCGCGCCGCCCTGGCAACCGAGGAAACCAACCTGTCCAAGGCCTCGATCCGCTCGCCGATCGACGGCGTGGTGCTCACCCGCACGGTCGACCCGGGCAATGCGGTGGCGGCTTCGCTGCAGGCGGTGACGCTGTTCACCGTGGCCGAAGACCTGTCACAGCTCAAGCTGGAAGTCAGCGTGGACGAAGCCGATGTGGGTTCGGTACAGGTGGGCCAGCGTGCGAACTTCACAGTGAGCGCCTACCCCTCGCGCCGCTACCCGGCCACCACCAACCGGGTCGCCTTCGGCTCGACCAAGACCGACAACGTGGTGACCTATGTGACCACGCTGGACGTGGACAACACCGACCTGAGCCTGCGTCCCGGCATGACCGCGGCGGCCACCATCGTGGCGGTGGAGCGAAAGGACGTGCTGCTGGTGCCCAACACCGCCCTGCGCTTTTCGCCCACACAGGCCAACGGTACGGCTCGCCCGGCGGCCTCTGGCAGCAGCGGCATCCTGGCCCAGCTCATGCCGCGCATGCCCCGCAGCAGCGGTGGCCAGCGCAGGGCCGGTGAAACCCGCGGCGGCGAACAGGGTGCACGCAACATCTGGGTGCTGCGCGACGGACAGGCGGAGTCCATGACGGTGCAGACCGGCATCACCGACGGCCGCATGACCGAAGTCAGCGGTGAAGGCGTGACCGAAGGGCTGCTCGTGATCACGGACCAGCGCGCCAATGGCACGGCGGGAGGCTCGCGATGACCGGCAAGCCCGACAACCATGTTCCATTGATCCGCCTGCGCGGTATCACCAAGGTTTACGGCGAAGGCAGCACGGCGTTCCAGGCCCTCAAGGGTGTGGACCTCGACATCGAGGCCGGCGATTTCGTGGCCATCATGGGGCCCAGCGGCTCCGGTAAATCCACCGCCATGAACACCCTGGGCTGCCTGGACACGCCCACCACCGGCACCTACGAGTTCCAGGGCGTGCAGGTGCAGTCGCTCGGTCGCGATCAGCGGGCGCGCCTGCGCCGGCGCTACCTGGGCTTCGTGTTCCAGGGTTTCAACCTGCTGGCACGCACCTCGGCCCAGGAAAACGTGGAACTTCCCCTGATTTACCGTGGAGAGCCGGCGGCTTCCCGGCATGCGGCGGCGGCGAAAGCGCTGGCCTCAGTGGGCTTGACGGGATGGGAACACCACACGCCAGCCGAACTTTCAGGCGGTCAGCAGCAGCGCGTGGCGATCGCCCGTGCCATCGTCACCCAGCCGGCGGTGCTGCTGGCCGACGAGCCCACCGGCAACCTGGACACCCAGCGCAGCCAGGAAATCATGGAACTGCTCTGGAGCCTGAACCACGACCAGGGCATCACCGTGCTCATGGTCACGCACGAACACGACATGGCGGCCTACGCACGGCGCATCGTGCGCTTCGTGGATGGCGTGGTGGAAAGCGACACACGCAACCCCCACCCCGTGGGCATGCACCACAGCGCCTTCCAGGCGCAGGGACACTGACCATGTGGCTCAACACCCTCCTGCTTGCGTTGCGCTCGATCCGGCGCAACCTCATGCGCTCCTTCCTCACGATCCTGGGCATCGTGATCGGCGTGAGCGCGGTCATCACCATGGTCACGCTGGGCAATGGCGCCACCATGGCCATCCAGAGCCAGATTTCCGGTCTGGGCACCAACCTGCTGCAGGTGCGCCCCGGCCAGCGCATGGGCCCTGGCGGTGGGGGAGGCGCCGCGGCCTTCAGGGAAAGTGACGCCGAAGCCATTGCGGCGCAGATCGGCGGTGTGCTGGCGGTGGCACCGGAAGCGCGCACGGGCGCCACCGTGGTGGCCAACGGCCGCAACTGGACCAGCAGCGTCATTGGCAGCACCAACGAATGGCTGGTCACCGGCAATTGGACCCTGGGACAGGGCCGCGCCTTCACCGACGACGAACTGCGCGCCGGGTCGGCGGTGTGCCTCATCGGCGAGACGGTGCGGCGCGAACTCTTCGGCGACCGCTCCGCGCTCGGGGAACAGCTGCGTGTGCGCCAGATCTCCTGTGAGATCGTCGGCCTGCTGAACTCGAAGGGTCAGGGGGCATTCGGCAATGACCAGGACGATATGGTGCTGATGCCGCTGAAGACCGTGCAACGCCGCATCACCGGCAACACGCGGGTGAACACCCTGCTGGTCTCGATGACCGACGGGAGTGACCCCGCCCGCGTCACCAGCAGCCTGACCCAGTTGCTGCGGGAACTGCGCAAGCTGGCGGACACCGACGAGAACAACTTCAATGTGCTCGACACCAAGCAGCTGGCAGAAACGCTCTCGGGCACCACGCGGGTGCTCACCACCCTGCTGGGCGCGGTGGCCGCCGTGAGCCTGCTGGTGGGCGGCATCGGCATCATGAACATCATGCTGGTGAGCGTCACCGAGCGCACCCGCGAGATCGGATTGCGGCTGGCCATCGGTGCACTGGAGCGCGAGGTGCTGCTGCAGTTCCTGATCGAGGCGGTGGTGCTGGCCGCACTGGGCGGCCTGGTGGGCATCGTGCTGGCCACGGCCGCGTCGATCGGTCTGTCGGCGGTGATGAACGTGCCTTACGTGTTCAACCCGGGGGTGAACCTGTTGTCGTTCGTGTTTTCGGCCGGCATTGGCGTGGTGTTTGGCTACTTCCCGGCACGCCGCGCAGCCCGGCTGGATCCGATCGACGCACTGCGCCACGAGTGAGCCGACCTGCGCCCGCAGGACAAGGAAAAGCGCCTCCGGGGGGTTTTGAACCGGCTTGCGGGGCCGAGGTATATGCTGCACGCTCGCAACGCCGCCTTCACCCATGTGCCGGCCCTTGATGGGCGGTATGGCGGCCGCCCAGAAAACCACCCGGAAACCATCAAACATCCATGGCAGCGACCCGAAGAAATTTCATCCTGGGCAGCATGGCCGCCGGCGGGGCCCTGGTGGTGGGCTGGTCTGTGCTGCCGCCGCGCCAGCGCCTGCAAACCGCCGTGCCACTGGCCATTCAACCGGGGCAGGCGGCATTCAATGGCTGGGTCAAGATCGCCACCGATGGAGCGGTCACCGTGATCATCAGCAAGAGCGAAATGGGCCAGGGTGTACTCACATCGCTGTCCATGCTCCTGGCCGATGAGCTCGATGCCGACTGGACACGCGTGACCTACGAGATGTCGCCCATCGACAAGATCTACAACAACGTGAGCGCTCTGGTGGACGGCCTGCCCTTTCACCCCGACAACCAGGGCCTGGTGCGCCGCGCCGCCAGCCACCTGACGGCCAAGACGGTGACCCACTTGGGTGTCATGATGACCGGCGGCTCATCGAGTGTGAAAGACCTCTGGCTACCCATGCGTGAAGCGGGCGCAGCAGCGCGCCAGATGCTGCTGGCCGCAGCGGCCCAGGGGTGGGAAGTGGCACAGGCTGACTGCCGCACCGAAAAAGGCCAGGTGCTGGGCCCCAGCGGACAGATTGCCGACTACGGCGACCTGGTGGCGAAGGCGGCCTTGCTGGCCGTGCCCTCCAGCATCCAGTTGAAGAGTCCCGATCAGTTCAAGCTCATCGGCCAGTCCACACACAGGCTGGAAAGCACCGCCAAGATCACCGGTGCCGCGAAATTCGGTATTGACGCCCTGCCAGAAGGCCTCCTGTATGCAGCGGTTCAGATGTGCCCGACCCTGGGCGGTCGCGTGGCCAGTTTTGATGCCGCCCAGGTGAGCGCCATGCCGGGCGTGCGCCACGCGCTCACGGTGGAGCCACTGTACGGCGGCACCGGTGGCGTGGCCGTGATTGCAGGCAGGCCCTGGCAAGCGCAGAACGCGTTGAAAGGCCTGGAGATCGCGTGGGACCACGGCGCCTTGGCCAGCTTCAACAGCAGTGCCGTGATGGCCCAACTGACACAGACCCTGGACAACGGCGCCACCGGCTTCAGCTATTACAGCACCGGCGATGTGGACGCGGCGTTGCAAAGCGCAGCCCGCATCGTGAACGCCGAGTACCAGGCACCCTATCTGGCGCACGCCACGATGGAGCCCATGAACTGCACCGTGCTGCTCAAGGAGGGCCAGGCCACGGTGTGGGTATCGACCCAGGTGCCCAGCATGGCGCGCAGCGCCGTGGCCAAGGTGCTGGACTTGCCACCGGAAGCGGTCACGGTGCACGTGATGCTGCTCGGCGGCGGCTTCGGTCGCCGGCTGGAGGTCGATTTCATCGCCCAGGCCGCCCGGATCGCGCGCGCAGCCGAAGGTTTCCCCGTGCAGACGATGTGGACGCGCGAGCAGGACATGCGCCACGATTTCTACCGCCCGGCCTGCGTGTCACGCTTCGGCGCCGGCCTGAACGAGAAGAATCAGTTGGTGGCCTGGAAAAACACCTCGGCCGGTCAGGCCATCGTGCCCCAGGTGCTCAAACGCGGCTTTGGCCTGCCGGGTGGCGGGCCTGACAAAACCACGTCCGAAGGGGCCTTTGATCAGCCCTACGAATGGCCAGCGGCACGCATCGCGCACGAAGCGGTGGACCTGCCGCTGCAGGTGGGCTTCTGGCGTGCGGTGGGGCATTCGCACCAGGCATTCTTCAAGGAATGCTTTCTGGACGAAGTGGCCCACGCCGTTCAGGCCGATCCGGTGGCCTACCGCGCCAGCCTGCTGCAGCGCCACCCCAGGCACCTCGCGGTGCTGCAACGCGTGGCCGAACTGAGCCGCTGGGGTGAGTCGATCGCTTCCGTGGCGGGCACACCGGCGCGGGCACGCGGTGTTGCGCTGCACGAGTCGTTCGGCTCCATCGTGGCGCAGGTGGCCGAGGTGTCGTTGCGACCCGACAACTCGATTCGCGTGCACGAGGTGTGGTGCGTGATCGACTGCGGCCTGGCGGTCAACCCGCAACTGATCGAGCAACAGCTGGAGAGCGGCATCGTCTACGGCCTGTCCGCCGCGCTGCACGGCGAGATTCACATCGTCAACGGACAGGTGCAGGCCAGCAATTTCCACGACCAGCCGGCTCTGCGCATGAACGATTGCCCCGCCATTCGGTGCGTCATCATGCCCAGCACCGAACCACCCGAAGGTGTCGGAGAACCCGGTCTGCCGCCCATTGCGCCCGCCGTGGCCAATGCCCTGTTTACCCTCACCGGACAACGCCTGCGCAGCCTGCCGCTGCGGATTGCTTGAGCACCGTCATGACTCCTATCCAACTCAACGGCCAGGCCGTCCAGGTCGATGTCGAAGGCGAGGTACCTCTGCTGTGGGTGCTGCGCGCCGAACTGCAACTCACCGGCACCAAGTTTGGCTGCGGCATGTCGCTGTGCGGCGCCTGCACGGTGCACCTCGATGGCGTGCCCACCCGGTCGTGTGTGACACCGCTGGCCAGCGCGGCGGGCCAGTCGGTCACCACCATCGAAGGTCTGCAAGGGCCGGTGGCAGACGCGCTGCGCGCGGCGTGGACGGCGCTCGATGTGGTGCAGTGCGGCTACTGCCAGAGCGGCCAGCTGATGCAGGCTCACGCCTTGCTCACCGTCCACCCCCGGCCCACCGATGAACAGATCGACGAAGCCATGAGCGGCATCATCTGCCGCTGCGGCACCTACCCGCGCGTGCGCGCCGCCATCCACAAGGCGGCTGAGCAGGTGGGGTAACTCGCACCACCAGCATGCCATCCGACAGAATCCGTTCGGGCTGAGCCTGTGGAAGCCCTGCGAGGACATGCAGCACTTCCGGCGCGAGATGTGCCATTCCAGGGATACCGTGGAACCGGCTTCGCCGGGCCACTGGTATCGCCCCCATGAGGGGGTGACGCGCGAAGCGCGGCGCGGGGGTGGGTCAAACCCTTTTGGGTTGCACCTTGCTGGCAGCGAGCCTGGCCTGGGTGCGAGCCACCTCCACGTCGGCATCGAACACCAGCGCCACACCCATGCGGCGCTTGGTGAAACTCTCGGGTTTGCCGAACAGGCGCACCTCGCTGTGCGGCACGCGCAGCGCCTCGTCCACGCCGTCGAACACGATGCCCTTCGCGTCCACGCCGCCGTAGATCACGGCGCTGGCACCCGGGCTCTTGAGCGTGGTGTCCACCGGCAGGCCCAGGATGGCGCGGGCGTGCAGTTCAAACTCGTTCTGCCACTGGGTGACCATGGTCACCATGCCGGTGTCGTGCGGGCGCGGACTCACTTCGCTGAACCAGACCTGATCGCCCTTCACAAACAACTCCACACCAAACAGGCCCTGCCCGCCCAGGTTGTCGGTCACGGCCTTGGCCACGCGGCGCGATTCGGCCAGTGCAGCGGGCGTCATGCGGTGAGGCTGCCAGCTCTCCACGTAGTCACCGTTGACCTGCACGTGGCCAATGGGGTCACAGAAATGCGTCTGCACCTCGCCATGGGCGTCCAGCGCACGCACCGTCAACTGGGTGATCTCGTAGTCAAAATCGATGAAGCCTTCCACGATCACGCGGCCGGGGCCCACACGGCCACCGGCCATGGCGTGGTCCCAGGCCTTCGGCACGTCGGCCGGACCGTCGATCTTGCTCTGCCCTTTGCCGCTGCTGCTCATCACCGGCTTGACGATGCAGGGGTAGCCAATGCCCTCGTCGATCGCGGCCTGCAGTTCTTCAAGCGAGTCGCAGAACCGGTGCGGGCTGGTGGGCAAACCCAATGTCTCGGCGGCCAGGCGGCGAATGCCTTCGCGATCCATGGTCAGGCGCGCGGCACGCGCCGTGGGGATCACGCGCACCACGCCTGCCGCTTCCAGCTCTTCCAGCATGGGGGTGGCAATGGCCTCGATCTCGGGCACCACCAGGTGTGGGCGTTCGGCCTCGATCAAGGCCTTGAGCTGCTGCGGATCGCTCATGGTGATGGTGCGCGCATGGTGCGCCACCTGCTGCCCCGGTGCGTTCTCGTAGCGGTCCACCGCCGTGGTCTCCACGCCCAGGCGCTGCAAGGCAATCAGCACTTCCTTGCCGAGTTCACCCGAGCCGAGCAACATGACTTTGGTGGCGTGGGGACTGAGCGGTGTACCGAGGGTGGTCATGAGGGATTCCGGTTCAAACGGTGGCGGTGGTGGCAACAGAAGGCGCAGCGTTGAGCACGGCTTTACCCATGGTTTCACCCATGCGCACGCCTTGCTCCGGCATCCACTGCGGATTGAAGCTGATGGTGTCCTTGGGCCAGAGCATCACAACGGTGGACCCCAGCAGGAAGCAGCCCATTTCTTCGCCGCGTGCCTGCATGAACACCTGGTCGTCGTACACCCACTCCCGGATACGTTCGGTGCGCGGCGGGTTGACCACGCCGTGCCACACCGTGGCCATGCTGCCCACGATGGTGGCGCCCACCAGCACCAGCACGAACGGACGCGTCTCCTGGCGGCCATCGGGGCCAAACGGAATGTCATAGACACACACCACGCGCTCGTTGCGGGCGAACAAGCCGGGCACGCCGCGGGCGGTATCGGGGTTGACAGAAAACAGCTCGCCCGGCACATAGATCATGCGCCGCAGACGGCCTGCACTGGGCATGTGAATGCGGTGGTAGTCGCGCGGACTCAGGTAAAGGGTGGCGAAGGAGCCATCCACAAACTGGTCTGCCAACGCCTGATCACCCCCCACGAGGGCGCGCGTGCTGTAGTGGTGGCCCTTGGCCTGGAAAATCTGATCGTGTTCAATGGCACCGTACTGGCTGATGGCGCCATCCACCGGGCACACAAAGTCGGCACGCGACAAGGGCCGCACGCCGGGCTTGAGAGCGCGGGTGAAGAACTCGTTGAAGCTGTCGTAGCTGTGCACGTCCGGGTTGGCGGCCTCGTCCATGTTGACGCTGTAGCGCCGGATGAACCAACGGATGATGGCGTGGGACACGGCGCCGGCACGCGCCCCGGCGACCCAGCCCCCAAAGACGGTCAGGGCGCGCTTGGGCCAAAGGTACTGCAATCGAACAGAGAGAGGAGTTGCCACTGAGAAGCTGGGAGAGGGACAGATGAGTGAATGACAGTGAAAAACCGTCGCAAAGCCTGGCGTGCATTGTAGGTTCCATGTCCTGGGCCACCCATCGTGCAGGGTTTGGGCCCTGCCGCCCAGGATGTGTCGCGTGCACAGGCACAATGCCCAGCCTATGAGTACCCCTCTGTTTGCAGCCCACGAACTGGTCAAACGCTACGGCGACACCACCGTGGTGGACGGCCTGTCTTTTTCGATTGCACCGGGCGAGTGCCTGGGTGTGATCGGGCCGAATGGCGCCGGCAAGACCACCACCATCCGCATGTGTCTGGGTCTCACCTCGCCTGACGCCGGGCACATCGATGCTTTCGGCAAGTCCATGCCTGCGGACGCCCTGGCCATCAAGGCGTTGCTCGGTGTGGTCAGCCAGATGGACACGCTGGACCCCGATTTTTCGTGTGCAGAGAACCTGCTGGTGTACGGCCGCTACTTCGGCATCGACAGCACCACCATCCGGCAGCGCATCCCGAAGCTGCTCGATTTCGCTGCCCTGACGCACAAGGCCAACGCCAAGCCCGGCGAACTCTCGGGTGGCATGAAGCGGCGCCTGTCGCTGGCCCGTGCCCTGGTGAACGACCCCCGCCTGCTGATGCTTGACGAGCCCACCACCGGGCTGGACCCGCAGGCCCGCCACCTGATGTGGGAGCGACTGCAATTGCTGTTGCAGCAAGGCAAGAGCATTTTGCTGACCACGCATTTCATGGACGAAGCCGAGCGACTGTGCTCGCGCCTGCTGGTGCTGGACCACGGCCGCAAGATCGCCGAAGGGCGCCCTCGCGAACTGATCGCGCAACACCTGGAGCCGGATGTGGTCGAGGTGTACGGACATGGCGCCGTGGCCCTGGCGCAGGCCAATGAACACGCCGCGCTGCGCGCGCTGGCCGCTCGCGTGGAGGTGAGCGGCGAAACCGTGTTCTTCTACACCGCACAAGCCATGCCGCTGCTGGCTGCGCTCAGCGAACACCATCAGCTGCGCACCCTGCACCGCCCGGCCAACCTCGAAGACCTATTTTTGAAACTCACCGGTCGGCAAATCCGGGAGGATGGATGACCATGAACACAACAACCGTGGGCGAAACCCCTTCGCACTGGACTGCCCCCCGGCTCTCGGGCCGATGGTGGCCTGTGTTCCTGCGCAATCTGCTGGTCTGGAAGAAGCTGGCCGTGCCCAGCCTCGTGGGCAACATCGCTGAACCGCTGATGTGGCTGGTGGCGTTTGGCTACGGCATGGGGGCCTTGGTCGGGCAGGTGAACGTGAGCACACCCCAGGGCATGGTGGCGGTGCCCTACCTGCTTTTCCTGGCCAGCGGCAGCATCTGCATGAGTGCGATGAACGCCGCGAGTTTCGAGGCGCTGTATTCGGCTTTCTCGCGCATGCATGTGCAAAAGACCTGGGACGGCATCATGAACGCGCCAGTGAGCCTGGACGACGTGGTGCTGGCGGAAATGCTCTGGGCCGGCTTCAAGGCCCTGTTCTCCGTGACGGCCATCATGGTCGTGATGCTCGCGCTGGGCATCAGCCACTCTCCCAAGCTGCTGCTGGCCTGGCCGGTGCTGCTGGGCGCCGGCATCACCTTCTCGTGCATTGCCCTCGTGTTCAACGCTCTGGCCAAGGGCTATGACTTCTTCACCTACTACTTCACCCTGTTCCTCACGCCCATGATGTTTCTCTCGGGCGTTTTCTTTCCCAGGGAACAACTCCCGGCGGTGGTGAAGTTCATTTCAGACTGGTTGCCCCTGACCAACGCGGTGGAACTGGTGCGACCGCTGTTCATGGACCAGTGGCCGGAGAAGCCGTGGTTGCATGCGTCGGTGCTGCTGGCCTACACCGTGGTGGGCTTCTGGACCGCGCTGGCACTCACACGCAAGCGCTTTGACAGGTGATCAGTGAACAGCGTGCAAAGCAGGCTGAGCGTCGATGTAGTGCTCGCTGCCGCTGTCCATGAAATCTTCGGCGTCGATCAAAGCGTCGTGGTCGCGCGTCAGGTTGTGCGTCTTGGGAATCAGCGGCTTGTCCAGGGGCCGGCAGATGCGCTGGCGCAGACCACGCAGGGGGGTGCTGTTTTCCATGGCGCTGATGACGGATTCCGGATCGAGCATGAGGACGAAAGGATTGGTGCGGCTGTGGGTCGAGTTCATGGCGATGTCCTAAAAAATGGGTGGATCAAACGGGTTTGTGAATGCGTGTGTCGATGTCACAAACTGTAGTGATGTTGTTTCAGGACGTTAAGTCGGCGCCTTGCCATTCCGGCTGTAGGAAGATGCCTGACAATGCCGGAAATGGACCGTGTTTGCCCTCTACTTTCTGTCTGTGTGGCACTGCACCAGCGTGATGTTCTGCACAACTCGGCGACCGGTTCCGGTCATGGCCCTGTGCGCAGCGCCTCCACACTGGCACGCACCACACCCTGCACGCTGCCGTTCTCTGCGAAACGCCGGCGCAGGTAGGTGGCGTGGTTGCCGTCGTGCCCGGCGGTGCGCTCGATCTCGTCCAGTGCGGCCCGGGATTTCAGTGCATCTGCATGCGGCTCCAGCAGGCGCAGGGTGGCCAGAATGTCTTCGCGGATGCTGATCTGCTGGCGCGTCTTGGGGTTGACCATCATGCCGTCGAGTCCGAAGCGGCAGGCCTGAAATCGGTTGTAGGTGTAGACGAGGTAGTCGTCTTCTTCAGGCGCGGGCTCGTTGCGCTCCAGCAAGTGGCGGCACAGCGCCTGAAGGTAACAGGCTAGGCCAGCGGCCCGTTCCACGGTGAGTGGCGTGTCGCACACACGCAGCTCAATGGTGCCGAACTCGGGCTTGGGCCGGATGTCCCAGTAGAAGTCCTTCATTGACTTCACCACACCGGTGGACTCCATCTTGGTGAAATACACACTGGCGAATTCATCCCAGCTCAGCATGAAAGGGGCGCGTCCGCTCAGCGGGAAGGCGAACACCGAGTTGAGACGGGCCGAATCGAACAGCGTGTCCACGCCTTGCGAGAACGGCGAAGACGCCGACAGCGCAATGAAATGTGGCACATAGCGGTTGAGCGAATGCAGCAGAAAAAGCGCTTCATCCGGCGAGGCGCACCCGATGTGCACATGCTGGCCAAAGACGGTGAACTGCTTGGCCAGGTAGCCATACAGACCAGAGAGTTCCTGGAAGCGCGGCTTGGAAAAGATGCGCTGTTCGAACCAGCGCTGGAAGGGGTGCGTGCCACCGCCAGAAATTTCGATGTTGAGCCGATCTCCGGCGTGCACCAGCGTGTCGCGGATCTGCTGCAACTGGGCCAGCAGCGGCCCGTGTTCGGTGTGAATCCCGGTGGCGATCTCGATCATGCTCTGCGTCATTTCGGGTGTGACCACACCCGGAAACGGTTTGCGTTGCAACAGATCCAGCAGATCATTCGCGCTGCTGGAGAGATCGAGGTCGTAGCTGTTGACGAGCTGAAGCTCCAGCTCCACGCCCATGGTCAACGAGTCGGAAGCCTTGAAGGATTCAAGTGGCATGCGTCATCTCCTGGGGCCGACGCCCCGTGTTGTTGGAAAGCCTTCTGGAGCAGCGGGTGTGCTTCGATCAGGCTTTGGTCACATGGGTTTCGTGGGCCGTCATCAACGCGCGCTGCGTGACCACCGGGCCCAGCAGTTCCTGCAACATCAGCATGCCGGCCATGACTGACAGCACCTGCACCGCAGGGCCCAGGCCGTACAGACGGGTCTGTTCCAGCAGCAGAATGGCAAACGCCGACATGGGTGTGAGCGCCAGGCCGGTGAGCAGCCCCTTGCGCTCGGTGATGCCCGACAGGCGTGCAGCCACCAGGTTGCAGCCCACCTTGGAGACGGTGCGCACGGCAATCAGCGCAAGTCCCAGCAACATGCCGCTGGCCACTTCGGCCCAGTTGAGCAGCGACGCGATGTAGACGAACAGGAACAGCGTGAGCACATCGCCCGCGGTGCCAAACCCGCGCTGCGCGTTGGTGAGATGCACGCGCCGTTCACGCGCCACGATGCCGAAAGTGAGCGCGGCCAGCAGAGGGGAAAGCTTGAGGCCGTAGGACATGGTGGTCAGCAACAGCACCGCCAGAGCAAACACCACCGTGACGCCCCGTTCGTGCGAACCTCGGACGCGCAACAACCAGGGCACCGTCACACCCAGCAGCGTGCCCACCGCAAGCGAAGTCACCAGCACGTGGACGCTGCCAAAGGCGGCCTGCACCAGGTCGCCCGAGGTGCTGATGTGCCAGTAGCCGACCACCAGCTTGAGTGCGAGCACAGAAACCATGCAGTTGATGGCGCACAGATGCAGGACGCGCTCCGTGACCTGACCGGCGCTGTGCAATTCATTGGCCACCCGGACGATCCCGGCCGGCGAGGCAGAAATCGAGAGCGCCGAGATGATCAGGCGCACATCGGTGGCCAGTTCGAAGAAGCCACTGGCCCAGTACACCGCTCCGAAGGTGATCACCGATTCGACCAGGCCGAGCAACAGCACCCAGGGGTTGTGGCGGAACCAGCGCAGGTTGATGCGGTAACCCAGTTCAAACAGCACCAGAGAAAGTGCCACGTTGGCAATGAAGGGCAGACCGGCAACGGAAGCGGTCAAGCCTGGCAGATTGACAAGCCCGCCCAGAAGGCCCACCGCCACATAGCTTGTGACCCGCGGCACATGCCAGGTTTCGTGCAGGCGTTCACCCACGAACCAGGCCAGCAGGAGCACCAGCGGCCAGGCCATGGATTGCAGCAGGAAGTCGACATTGGTGATCATGAACAAGGTCTCCTGATGGGGGCCTCGAAGCGGTGTGGCCTGAGGGGGAGTGGTTCCGGTGCCCGGTCTTGGGGCTAGGCAGGATGGACCGGGAGCAACCTGATTGAGGCAAGGGGTCGGCGCGACGCCGGCCAGACCTTTTTCAGCATCAGACCGAAAAGCGCTGCGCGAGTTCTTGCAGGTTCAATTGTTCCAGCACCTGCGTCAACCGCTCCTGGGCCCGGATACGGGCGCCCGTGCGATCGTGCGCCATTTTACGGGCCAGGATCAGCTCGTTTTTCATCGAGTGTTCCCACCCGACCAGTTCCGTGACGGTCACGCTGTAGCCATGGGCTTCGAGCTGCAGACAGCGCAAGACATTGGTGATCTGGCTGCCGAATTCACGGGTGTGCAGGGGGTGGCGCCACAACTCGGCCAGCGGCGTGCGCGACAGGCTCAGCGCCTTGTGCTGACGCATCACACCAGCCACTTCGGCCTGACAGCAGGGCACCAGCACCATGTGGCTGGCCTGCTTGGCCAAGCCGAAGGCAATGGCATCGTCGGTGGCGGTGTCGCAGGCGTGCAGTGCGGTGACCACATCGAATCGTTCAGGCAATTCGGGGTGGGTCAATGCGGCCTGAACCGTGGTGGCCAGAAAGTGCATGCGCTCGAAACCGAGCTGTTTTGCCAGGGCCTGCGACTTGGCGACCAGTTCGACCCGCGCTTCCACGCCATGGACCCAGCCCACGGACTTGTCCTTGAAAAAGAGGTCGTAGAGGATGAACCCCAGGTAAGACTTGCCTGCGCCATGATCGGCCAGGGTCACGTCGCCGCGGTCTTTCAGCACTTCTTCCAGCAGGGGCTCGATGAACTGTACAAGGTGGTAGACCTGCTTGAGCTTGCGCCGCGTGTCCTGGTTGAGCTTGCCTTCACGTGTGAGGATGTGGAGTTCCTGCAGCAAGGCCACCGACTGACCAGGGCGAAGTTCGGGTAACTGCTCCTGCAGGGTGGGCGTCTTTCTGGCGGGGGCTTTGTGTTGGGCCGTGTGTCTGGACATGCCGCGATGATAGGTGAGCGCCCTGTTTCAATCATGTGGTCGGGCAGGAGCGACAATCCCGCATGACTTCGCCACCGATCGCCGCCCAGGAACACCCGTACAGCGCACTCACGCCCGACGTGGTTCAGGACGCGCTGGGCAGCGTGGGGCTCTGGGGCGACGGGCGCATGGCCGCGCTCAACAGTTTCGAAAACCGCGTGTACCAGATGCACCTTGAAACGCCCGTTGGCGACGTGGAGCAGGTGGTGTTGAAGTTTTACCGCCCCGGGCGCTGGAGCGACGCGCAGATTGCCGAGGAACACAGCTTTTCTGAAGAACTCGTGGCAGCCGAGATACCTGCCGTGCCTCCGCTGCGTCTGCAGGGCGACACACTGCACCACTTCGGCGGGTTTGCCTTTTCGGTGAGCCCTCGACGCGGCGGTCGCCGGCCGGAACTGGAGAACTTCGAGGTGCTTGAGTGGATCGGGCGCTTTCTGGCCCGCATTCACACCGTGGGTGCTGCCCAGCCGTTTATTGTGCGTCCACACCTGGACGCAGCCACCTTCGGCCACGAGCCACGCGACTGGCTGATGGAGCACCAGGCCGTGGCCTCCGAGGTGCGCACCGCCTGGGCCGCCGCGCTGGAAGAGGCACTGGCCCTCATCGAAGCGCACCCGGTCTTGCGTCCCGGCACGCCGGCAGACCCGGAAGGCATTCAACTGATCCGCCTGCACGGCGACTGCCACCCTGGCAACATCCTCTGGACACCGGAAGGGCAGCCGGGCGCAGGCCCGCATTTTGTGGACCTGGACGACGCACGCACTGGCCCGGCGGTACAGGACCTGTGGATGCTGCTTTCGGGTGAACGGCGCCAGCAGATGCAGCAACTGGGTGCGCTGGTGGACGGTTACGAACAGTTCCGTCCTTTCGACCGACGCGAACTCGCACTCATCGAGCCGCTGCGCACCTTGCGTCTGATCCACTACAGCGCCTGGGTGGCACGGCGCTGGGAAGACCCTGCCTTTCCCATCAACTTTCCCTGGTTCGGCACACGTGATTACTGGCAAGGACAGGTGGACATGCTGGTGGAGCAGATCGAAGAAATGCAGGGCGAACCACTGATGGCCTGAGCGTCTGAGCCGGGTGGATCACCACCATTCACCTGCATGGCTCATTCCCTGCATCACACAACGGGGCACGGCGCCATCGTTCACTGAATAAACCCCTTCGACCATTAAGGTCGTGAGCAATTAAATTGTGAACAATTTAATTGCTGACTAAAGTATCAGCCCATGAACACCGCATCATTCAACAGCGACCAGGCTCTGAAGCTCGACCATCAGCTCTGCTTTGCGCTGTACTCGGCGTCGCTTGCCATGACCAAGCTCTACAAACCCCTGCTGGATGAACTGGGGTTGACCTACCCGCAGTACCTGGCGCTGCTGGTGCTGTGGGAACAAGACGGCCTGACTGTCTCAGACCTGGGCGAGCGTTTGCACCTGGACTCCGGCACGCTGACGCCGCTGCTCAAACGCATGGAGTCCGCTGGCCATTTGACCCGCTTGCGTGATGTGCAGGACGAACGGCGGGTGCTGATCCGCCTCACCGCATCCGGTCGTCAATTGAAGAAGCGCGCCGCGCGCATCCCCGGCTGCGTCTTGCAGGCCGCTCAATGCGGCGTGTCCGAGGCCATGGCCCTGACCCGGCAGGTCCAGAACCTGCGCGACCGCCTCACCGCTTGATCACCGCTTGATCACCGCTTCATTCCCCCATTCTTTTCGTTCACCGTTTTTTTCAATCTGCTTCCAGCAAGCAATTTCCACAGGAGTACACACCATGCCCACCATCCTCGATAAAGTCGTCTACACCGCACGAGCCCACACCACCGGTGGCCGTGAAGGCAGCTCGCGCAGTGACGACGGCATGCTCGACGTGAAGCTCTCACCCCCCAAGGCCATGGGCGGTTCGGGCGCCGCCACCAATCCGGAACAACTGTTCGCAGCCGGCTATTCCGCCTGCTTCATGGGTGCCCTGAAGCACGTGGCTGGCATGAAGAAAGTGGCCGTCCCGGCCGACGCCGCCATCGATGCCGAAGTGGACATCGGTCCGATCCCCGCCGGTTTTGGCATTGCCGCCCGCCTGAACGTGAGCCTGCCCGGGCTGGACCGTGCTGTGGCCCAGGACCTCGTCGACACGGCCCATCAGGTGTGCCCCTATTCGAACGCCACCCGCGGCAACATCGAGGTGACGATCACAGTGATCTGATCGGCATCGCTTCGTGAAAAGGCCCACCCGGTCTGAGCCAGGTGGGCCTTTCTTTGGTCGCTGTATGGCTGGTTCTTCACGCTGCACGTCCGTCAGGACTGTCCCAATCGCTCCATCGCATCGGCCATCCAGTCGGATTGCAGAACAGGTGCATCAACCAGCGTCACACGCCAGCCTTCTGTTTCCTTGTTCACCTGCGCGTTACCACCCTGCCAGAGCAGCCAGGCCAGCCAGCCGCATGACTCCCGGGTGGGAAGTTCGCCAGCGGGTGCAGTCAGCAATGCGTGCAAAGTACTGGCATGAGGCAGGTGCACCGCGCCTCCTTGCAAAGAGCCACCAGCAAGTGTCGCCAGCGCCTGCAACGCGGTATCACCACCGACCGGCGCGCCAAAGCTCTCCAGCCATTGGCTCAAATGCCCTGCCACAGCCACACCGCGAAAGGCTTCGGCCTGCAGCAGGTCGGCGTGTTCCCACCGGTGCCAGTCCACAGCTGGCTCCGTGACACCCACGGTCAGCACCGCTTCGGCATAGCGGTGCACCGCTTCAGCAGCGCGCTCCGTGTGCACCGCCGAGCCCACCATCAGCAACGCGGCCAGCCGGTTGGCCAGCAACTGGCTTTGTTGAGCCATGAGTTTGTCCCGCATCAGCTCGTCGCGCTCGTTGCGCAGCGCGGCCAGCTCCAGTGCGTTCTTCAGGTCGGCGCGCAGGCTCTCCAGCTCCCAGGGCTTGTTGATGTAGCGGTAGATCTCGCCGGTGTTGATGGCTTCGATGGCGTCGCCAAGCTCGGAATACGCCGTGGTCAACATGCGCACGATGGCAGGGTAATACTCCCGCGCATGGCGAAGCAACTCGTTGCCACGCTCACCGGGCATTCGCTGATCGCACACCAGCACCGCGATTTCCGAGCCGTGCGCCTTCAGCATGGTGCGACCCTCTTCCACCGAACCGGCTGTGAGCACGGGCGCCAGGGGCCCTACCAGGCGCTCAAAATACTTGAGCGCCATGGCCTCGTCATCTACATACAAGATCTTTTCGGGCTTCATCAAGGTTCCTGGAGGACTCGCGGTTCGTGATTGTCGGCAACTGGAAAACGCAGCATCACCTCGGCGCCGTGCCCCACCTCGGAACGCACTTCGATGGTGCCACCCAGCGCATTCATCACACGCGCGCAGAACAGCAGTCCCATGCCATTGCCGCCGCTGTCGGCACGCGTGGTCACCGGTTCCACGGTCAGGCGTCTGAGCACGTCGGGCGCGATGCCGGGCCCGTTGTCCCGCACGCTGATCGCAGCTTGCTCAGGCAACCCTGGCACGGCAATGGCTCGAGCCAGGGCAATCTTCACCTCGGGAAGGCCGAGCATGCGGGTGCCTTGCGAGCGCAGCGCGATCAATGCATTCTTGACCAGGGTGCACAGCACCAGATAGAGCAGGTCACGCCGTCCGGGCAAGGTGAAATCTGCGTCGAGTTCGGTGGAGAGCCAAGCCTCCTCGCCGGCTTCAAACGGGTATTCCTGCTGTACCGCTGCCACGAGTTCGCTGGCGCGAAGGCTGGCGGACACATCACCCAGGCGCGCGTCCCGCGCCGACTGCACAAATGTGGACACCAGCGATTGTGCGTACTCGGCTCTGCGCTGTGCGGCCTCGATCATGAACAACACGTCACCGGGCTTTTGCTGGGCTATGTAGGCCACACCCCCTTCTCCGTCTGGCGCATCGCGATGCCGATCTCGCATGGCAGACAAGTACCCGCGCACCGTGGCCAGGGGCGAAGTGACCTCATGAGCGAGAAAACCCAGCGTCTCCCGCAGGGCGGCCTCGCGCCGGTCAAGCAGTGCATTCTGACGGTCGCGCAGCAGACTGGTGGCCAAGGCCTCGCGAAGGGTTTGTCGGGTCAGCGCCTCATCCAGCGGCTTTTCAAGAATTGCTTCCACCTGCCCCTGGTTGACGGCCAGGAGAGCCATGTCCTTGTCGGCATAGGCAGACACCAACAGCCGGGCCACATGCGGGTACCCCCGCCGCACGGCGCTGAGCAACGCCACCCCGTCGCGTGCCGGCATGGCGTAGTCGGTGAGCAGCACCGCCACTTCGTTTCCCCGTTGCTCCAGCAAGGCCAGTGCCTGATCCACACTGTGGGCGGTCAACACAATGAACTCGTTGCCATACAGTCGAGCGAACCACTTGCAGGCGTGCACCTCATCATCCACCATCAGGATGGCATGGGGGCCCTTTGGGGCCTGCCTGACAGCGTCTGCTTCCGTGTTCATTCGGGTCTCGGCAAGTCAAAAGTGAATTCGGTCCATGCGCCCAATGCGCTGTCCACCGCCAGCGTACCACCGTGGCGCTGCACGATGCCGTAGCTCACGCTGAGGCCCAGGCCCAGGCCGGCGCCCACGTCGCGCGTGGTGAAAAACGGCTCAAACACCCGCCCCAGGTGGTCCGGCTCGATACCGCGCCCGTTGTCGCGCACGGAAACTTTCAGGCGCCTGCCCTCCACCGCGACCTTCAAGTCGATGCGCGGCGCTGGTCTCCCGGCGGCGTGCACCGCATGGGCGGCATTGCTCAGCAGGTTGATCAATACCCCGATGATGGCGGGCTCGTCGCCCAGCGCGTGGGTGTCCTGCGGCAGATCCACCGCGACCTCGATGCCCTTGAGTTCGTAACCTGCGAGCCGCACCGCCGACCGCACCGCGTTTTCCAGCAGAAACGGGCGCTGACTGTCCTGGCCCGGCTTCTGGTACGCGAAGGTCTTGAGGTCGGAGACGATGTTCTGCACCCGCTGCATGCCTTCCAGTGCATCGTCCAGACTCTCCTTGAGCATCGCATCGCTCTTGACACCCGGGCAGGTCAGACCCATGTTGATCGCCATGAGGCTGTAGTTCACCGGGTTGTTCAACTCGTGCAGCAGGCCGGCAGAGAGCGTGCCGATCGCGGCCATTTTTTCGCGCTGGATGAGCTGGCCTTTGACTTCGGCAAGGGCCCTGTTGGTTTCGGTGAGTTCCCGGTTTTTTTCCTGCACCTCTGACTGGAGCAGATAAGCCTGTTTTCGCCACTTGCCGCTGTAGACCGAGATCACGACCGAGATCACGGCATAAAACACGATGAAGATGATTTGGCCATGGAAGAGCTGTGGGTTCTCCACACCGTCGGGACGCAGCACACAGGCCAGTACGTACATCACCAGGGTGGCCGTACTGAACAAAAAGGCCTCAAGGATCGACAACGGCAGAAAGAAACCGATGCCGGAAATGGCGAAGGTGAGCCCCACGAAGTAGATGGACGCTTCGCCATCCGAGTAGAAGATCATCCACGCGATCATCAGCTGCGGCAAAACGATCCAGAAATAGGTGAGCCACCGGATGTTGCGGTCCCCGAAGGGGGTGCGGTAGGTGAGCAGGGTTCCTGTGATGAGCAAGGCCACCAGCACCCGAGCGATCGCAAATTCCAGCATGTGCTGGGGATAGAACGCCGCATCCAGCCCCACACCACCCAGGATCAGCACGATGGCGACTTTGCAGGTCACTCGGCTGTAAAACTTCAGGTGCTCCTTGAGCGCGTCCTCGAAGGTTGCGGGCAACTGGCTGGCGGCGGTTGAGACCAGTGACATTCGGTTCAACCAGGCTTGACGACTTCGGCGAACAGGTTGATGTTCGTCGAGTCGGTATAGGTGTGTACGGTCGACAGACTGTTTGGAAACAACCGCCGGATGCCTTCTTCGTCGCGGTAGATGAGGTACCACTCCATGAAGTGCTCCATCCAGTGGCGCTCGGGATTGAAGGAATGCACATTGGTCACCAGCAGCGAGCCGCCCGGTCTGAGCCTGCCCTCGAAGTAGCCGATGAGGCGCGCGCAGGCCTTGTCGGCCAGATAGTCGAACAAGCCAGCGCAGTAAATGAAGTCGAACTGCTGCATGGGGGCCACCGCTTCGTCCCGGGCAGACCGTTTGAGCAGCTGGTGCACCGATTCATGGCGCAGTTCGAGGCGGGGTGGTCGGTGCCCGGCCACCCTCGCCACGTCTTCAAGGCGTTGGCGTGCGTACTGCAGGGTTTCCTGACTGAAGTCCATCAGCACCACTTCAAGGTGCTCGATGTCGGTGGCGCCCGCCACCAGGCGCTGCAGTTCGGCTGCGGGGCCACACCCCACATTGAGCACCCGCAACGGCCGGCCAGCTTGCCTGGCTTGGGCCAGCTTTTCCTGCAGTCGGTGCTGAAGGATGTCGACCCGGTTGCGGTGGGCCTGCGCCACGCCCGCCTGCAGGAACATGTAATTGACCAGCTCAAAGTAGGTGCTGGGGCCTTCGCGGGGATCGCCCAGGATCTGGTTGACCATTTGATAGTCGCCGGCATAGCCCAGGGGTTTGGCAAAGGTGCGGTACACGAAAGGCGCGCGCAGCACCAGCGGATGAATGGCCGCCTGCGCAAAGGCGCGGTGCACCGGCTCCAGCTCGGTTTCCACGTGTGAGGCCACCTCTTCAAAGCGCAGCAGGTAGTGCCGCCCTTTCTCCAAGAGCGGTCGGCTGATCTCAAAAAAGATGTCGTCGCGCACGCGTCCCTGAGCGTCGCGTGGCAAGCCAGCGGTGATGTCGGCCTGATCCAGCCAGCGCGTGACCTCGGAAAAGTACGCCCGCATTTCGTTCACCACCACCTGATAGGCCTGCCCGACCTGGTGGCGGGCGTCCCAGTCCTGAATGAACCGGCCAACCGCCTCTGCCACGGTACGGGAATCGTGGCCAATGCCGGCAAGGTCGTTCCACTCATCGATCAGCGTGACCGACACCACCGCCATCAACCCGGTATTGAGCAGGCTCACCACCACCGCCTTGCCTTTGTAGATGCTTCGCTCGCCACTGCGGATGTTGAGCTCGCTGAGCACCTCGCTGACCTGCACGATGGAATACGGGTTATAGATCTCCATGACCAGCGAGCGCCGCTGCAGGCTGGTGAGGGTGCCGCGGGCGGCTTCCCCCTGGCTGTTACGGAAAGTGACGACGGGGTCAAATGGTCGCTGAAAGGGCACGATGGGCGGGCTCGACGGCAGGTTCGCCGAGCCAGCGGCCGGCAGTGATTCGCAATACGGTGCCCGAGTGTAGTCAAGCAGCGTGAACTGCGTCACACCCGCCAGCGGCCCGGCAGTGCCTTCAGTCACCCCATGCAGTCACCTGAATGACAAAAAGCCCGGGCGGTGGGCTCCGCCTCGGGCGTTTCAGGGGCACCGGTCGCTGCCGGGAGGCGTCAGGCGGTCACACCAACAGGGTGTTCACGCGCTTGACATAGGCCGCCGGGTCGTCCGGCAGGCCGCCCTCAGCCAGCAGCGCCTGGTCGAACAGGATGTGCGCCAGGTCGTCGAAGTGGGCGCTGCCTTCGAGTTTTTTCACCAGCGCGTGGTCGGCGTTGACTTCCAGGATGGGCTTCACGTCAGGGGCCTGCTGGCCAGCCTGCTTGAGCATGCGGGCGAGCTGGGTGCTCATGCCGTGGTCTTCCACCACCAGACAGGCGGGCGAATCAACCAGCCGGGTGGTCACGCGAACGTCCTTGGCCTTGTCCTTCAGGCTCTCCTTGAGCTTCTCCAGCAGCGGCTTGAAGGTTTCGGCAGCGGCTTCGGCGGCCTTTTTCTCGTCTTCGTCCTGCAATTTGCCCAGGTCCACCGAACCCTTGGCCACGCTTTGCAGCGGTGTGCCGTCGAATTCGTGCAGGTGCGAAACGGCCCACTCGTCCACGCGGTCTGCCATGAGCAGCACTTCGATGCCTTTTTTCTTGAACACCTCCAGCTGCGGGCTGTTCCTGGCGGCGGCCAACGTATCGGCGGTGATGTAGTAGATGGCCTCCTGGCCTTCCTTCATGCGCGCCTTGTAGTCGGCAAAGCCCACGCTCACCGTGTCTGTGGTGGTGCTGGCGAAGCGCAGCAGTCTGGCGATCTTGTCGCGGTTGGCGAAGTCTTCCCCCAGGCCTTCTTTCAGCACCGAACCGAACTCGGCATAGAAGGCCGCGTACTTGCCGGCGTCTTTTTCGGCTGCGGCCTTGTCTTCAGCCGAAACCACATCGGTCACGCCGTCGGTGCCTTCTGCGGCCTGCGGCGCCGCGTCCTTCTTCGCCATGTCTTCCAGCATGGCCAGCACCCGGCGGGTATTGCCTTCGCGAATGGCCTTCACGTCGCGGCTTTCCTGCAGCAGTTCGCGGCTCACGTTCAGCGGCAGGTCGGCCGAATCGACCACGCCCTTGACCCAGCGCAGGTACGACGGCATGAGCGCCTCGGCCTCATCCATGATGAACACGCGCTTCACGTAGAGCTTGATGCCAGCCTTGCGGTCGCGGTTCCAGAGGTCGTGCGGCGCCTTGGCAGGGATGTAGAGCAGCTGCGTGTATTCGGTACTGCCTTCGACCCGGTTGTGGCTCCAGGCCAGCGGGGCTTCGCTGTCGTAGCTGATGTTCTTGTAGAACTCGGCGTACTGTTCGTCGGTCACGTCTTTCTTGCTGCGCGCCCACAGCGCGTTGGCGGAGTTGACGGCTTCCCAGGTGTCCTGCTGCACGTACTCGCTCTTATCGGCGTCCCAATCTTCTTTCTGCATCAGGATGGGCAAGCTGATGTGGTCGGAGTATTTGCCAATGATCTGCTTGAGCTTCCAGTGACTCAGGTACTCGCCCGCGTCGTCGCGGAGGTGCAGGATGACGCTGGTGCCGCGCGCCGTGCGCTCGATGTTCTCCACCTCGAAGTCGCCCGTGCCGCCGCTCACCCAGCGCACCCCTTCGGCCGCTGGCAGACCGGCGCGACGGCTTTCCACCGTGATCTTGTCGGCCACGATGAAGCCCGAATAAAAACCCACACCGAACTGACCGATGAGCTGGGCGTCCTGCTTCTGGTCGCCGCTGAGGCGGTTCACGAAGTCCTTGGTGCCGCTCTTGGCGATGGTGCCCAGGTGCTCCACCGCTTCGGCCAGGCTCATGCCGATGCCGTTGTCCGTGATGGTGATGGTCTTGGCGGCCTTGTCAAAAGCCACCCGGACTTCCAGATTGGGCGCGTCTTCGAACAGGGCACTGTTGTTCAACGCTTCGAAGCGAAGCTTGTCGCAGGCGTCCGACGCGTTGGAGACCAACTCGCGCAGGAAAATGTCGGGGTTGGAGTACAGCGAATGGGTGACGAGGTGCAGCAACTGCGCCACCTCGGCCTGGAAAGACAGGGTTTGTTTGCTCATGGGTGTTCTGGAAAGTGAAAAACAGGGACACGCCCCGACGGAGCGCTCACGCAAAGCGTGAATTATGGGCGGACGGCCCCGTTTCAAGACCGCGGGTGGCAGCGATAGGCGAGGTCAACGCAACCAGGCTTCCAGTTGCGCTGCCACATCGGAACTGGCCAGCAGATCCAGATGACCGGTGCGGTAGAAAATGCGCTGGCTGTCTTTCGCAAAGACCAGCCTGCGTGCGGGCTGATCGTGCTGGCCCAGCGCGCTGTTGAGCGGCACCAGGCCATCTCCCATCAGCCGGTCCGCCAGCAGACCGCGTTGTCCCGCCAGCGTGCCCGCCACGGCGTAGCAGGCCACGCCTTCGGGCAACGGCAGCGGTACGCGGTGGTCGTCGGGTGAAGCGAAGGCGTCGCGGCCCTGCCAGTCGGCATCTTGCAAATGCCCGTGACGCAGGTCGGTGATGCCCGCACTGCGCAGCTTGCCCAGACGTGCAAAAGGCGCGGTGAACGGCGTGGCGGCCAGCAGCAGATCCACCCCGTGGCCAGCGCGCTCCAGCGGCGCGCCGTGGTGCGGCGTGCCCAGGAACACCAGCTCCCGCAGATGCCCCGGCCATGTCAGCCCCAGTTCGTGAGCCACCTGCACCGCCGAGCGGAACACCAGACCGCCCATGCTGTGGCCCAGCAGGGTGATGCGCTGCAAAGGCACCGGCCAGATCATCACCAGTTGCTCCAGAACCAGCGCCAGTTCACGGCCGTTGACCGAGGTGTGCAGGCCGCTGTTGTAACGCAGGTGAACCGGTGTGCAGCCCAGTGCACGGGCCAGGTGCGCGCCATGGTCATGCCCGGCGCGGCGCCATTGCGTGTCGTTCATGCAAAGGCCGTGCGCCAGCAGAAGCAGGTGCGGGCTGGCGGGGATGCCGGATGCCTCCCTCAATTGCGTGGCCAGGGTGTCGGGCACCGTGCTCAAGGTTTGGCCTGCGTGCCGCAGTTCCATCGGCTGCGCCAGCGCATTGCCCATGGCCAGCAGCTTGTCGCCCATCACGCCATTGAGCGCCGCCAGCACGGCCTCGCGCGCCGGTGAGGATTCGGGGTGCTTGGCCGGGTCGTCCAGCAGCGGCAGCAGCGCGCCCAGCAACGCATCGGTGGCATGGCTCACCAGCTGGGTCGCTCCTCTCACGCCGCGATACACCCGCCCGGTCAGTCCACCCGTTTGCTCAGGCACCGCCCCGCTGGACAGACCGAGACGGCTTCGCACCGACTGATGCACCCCTTCGGTGATGTCGATCACACCGTGGGTGGCCTGCACGGCCAGTTGTGCGGCGGCGCGCAGGTCGGAGAGGCGAAGGTGACGGCGCAAGGCGGTGCGTTTGGGGTGGTGAGACGGAGTCATGGGCCATTGTGGTGGCGCAACACTGTCCTCGATGGAGGCTCGGCTCTAGAAACCGCCCGGCGAACTGGCCAAAGGTCAGAAGCCCTCCCCTGCGCCCAGATACCGCCACTGCCCCACCGGCAGATTCCCCAGCACCACCTTGCCGATGCGGATGCGCTTCAGACCCACCACGTGCAGCCCCACCTGCTCACACATGCGGCGGATCTGGCGTTTTTTGCCTTCCACCAGCACGAAGCGCAACTGTTCGGGATTCATCCAGTCGACCTGGGCGGGTTTGAGGGGCTGTTCGTCCAGGCTCAGGCCATGGCGCAAGAGCGCCAACTTGTCTGCAGGGAAGACGGCCTGCACGTCTTGGGTGACCACACCCGCACCGTGCGGGCCGTTGGGCGCCCACTGCACGCGCACCAGGTACTCTTTTTCGATGCCGCTGCTTTCGCCAATCAACTGGCGCGCGATGCGACCGTCTTGCGTCAGCACAAGCAGGCCGACGGAGTCGATGTCGAGCCGGCCGCAAGGCGCGAGACCGCGCGTGTGTTCCGGGGCGAAGCGGCGGGCGTCCGCCGGGTGGCGGGCATCGCCGCGCCACTGGCTGGGCGCCCCGATGAGTGTGGCGGCGGCTTCGTGACCGTCTTCGGGCTGGCCGCTCACGTAACCCATGGGCTTGTGCAACAGGATGGTGACCTGGCCGGCCTGCTGGTGGCGCGCCTGAGGCAGCACCTCCACCTGCGCGTCGGGTGCCACCGGCATGCCCATGATGGCGGGTTCGCCGTTGACCAGCACCCAGCCGCGCGCGATCCACTCGTCGGCTTCGCGGCGAGAACACAGGCCCAGGTCGGCCATGCGTTTGTTGAGGCGGATTTCACCGCGCACGTTGCCCACGCGGGCGAGGTCTGGCCGGTGGGATTGAGGTGGACGCGGTGCGTTGGTGGGAGTTCGCTGCGATCTGTCGGTGCTGCCATAAGGAGCGTCACGCGGGTCGGGGCGACGAGGGGCGGGCCGATCGCTCCAGTTGCGTTCGTTGTCACGGGGCCCGGCCGGTGGGCCGGAACGTGGGCGGTCGCTGGCGGGGCGCTCGCTGCCCGGGCGGTCTGCACCAAAGCCAGAGCGCGGGCGATCGTTGCGATCACCTTCAGCGCCGGGGCGCTGGGCGCCGAAACCCTTTGTGGGTTCGCGCGGCGGCTTGGGGGCAGAGGCGGAAACGGATTTGGCACGGGCCGGGCCGGGCGGGCGCACAGGGGCGCGGCGCGGCGCGAACGGATCGGCGGGCTTCTTTTTGACTGCGGCCGGCGTGAGCTTGAGCGTGCCGGGTTTTTTCTCGGTGGTCATGGGGCGATCATCCCACGACGGGCCCGGTTTGGCGCCTGGGAGAGCCCCCACCCCACCCTCCCCCAGCGTGGGAGGGAGCGAAGGCACAGCTCGGAGAGGGGGAGTCCGTTCCCGATCCCGCCTGTGCCGTGTGGCCGGGCTGAGCAGCGCAGCGGCGTGGGAATCAGAAATTCGCATGTCCGAAGGTCGCGCAGCGGACAAGTTTGCGAATTTCCCCCACGACGCGAGCAGCGCAAGGAACCACGAAGCGGCCCGGACTTCGGCTCGCCTTTTCTTTGGGTACTTTCTTTTGGGCGTTGCAAAAGAACAGTACCTCGGCCGCCGGGCCGAGACCCGGCCAAGCCAAGCTTCCGTAGAACAAGAGAATTGGCGCGCCTGGCTCACCACCCCAACTCCAGAGGGGCAAGGGAGCAAAGATACAAATATGCGCCTAAGACAGTGCCGAGCCGGAGTGTCAAAGAGTTCCGCTGCGCAAAGCCTGCAGATCCAGCACCCGCAACCCCCCATATTCCACCCTGATCCACCCCTTGTCTGACAGCGTGGACAAGGCTTCATTCACCCGCTGGCGCGACAAGCCCACCAGGTAAGCCAGCTCCTGTTGCGTGATGCGCAAGATACCGCCCACATTGGGCGAAAGCAGTGGGTGAAACAGCGCCGCGAGATTGCGGGCCACGCGCAGGTCGGGGCTGGAAATGCGGTCGATTTCGCGGGCGGCGATGAACTGGCCGAGACGCTCATTGAGCTGGTGCATGACGAAACGGTTGAAGCCCAGCGAGTGGTCGAGCAGCCAGTCGAAGGTTTCCACCGGCAAGCCGGCCACGCGGCTCTTGCGCAGCGCCTGGATGTTGTAGCGGTACTGCTCGTGTTTGAGCACCGTGCCTTCTCCAAACCAGCCGCCCGGGGCCACGCCTGTGAAGGTGATGACCGGGCCCATGGAGTCGTCATTGCTCATTTTGAGCAGCCCGTCCACCAGGCCGAACCAGTAGGTCACGGGCCGGCCGATGCGGCAGATGTAGTCGCCTGCCAGGGCCTCGGTGACCACCAGCGCGTCAATGGCGCGATCGCGTTCGGTCTCGGTGAGTTTGACCAGCCAGGGGATCTCGGCCAGTTCGTGCTCGGTGGGTGTTCGGGCGCGTTCGCGCAGCACGCGCAAAGGGGGAGAAGCGGATTGCATGGGGTTGATCCCTACGGGAAAGTCCTAGGCAGAAATACCCTCAATTGTCGTCGTACGGACAACACAACGTCAAACACAGGCCTACCATCCGCATCAGACCGACCCATCGCTGGACGGACCGATGGGTGCCAGAAAACACCTGCATACCGGCCCGCCCACAGGAGACACGCATGCAAACGACTTTCCCCCGGCTCTTGCTGGACCACGCGCAGCAGCGCCCCGACGCACCCGCCATGCGCGAGAAGGAATACGGCATATGGCAGACCACCACCTGGGCATCGATGGCCAAACTGGTGGAAGCGATTGCCTGTGGCCTGCATCAGGCGGGCTTGCAGCGCGGCGAGCACATGGTGGTGATCGGTGCCAACCGCCCGCGCCTGTACGCGACCATGCTGGCCGCGCAGTCGATCGGCGCCATTCCGGTGCCGCTTTACCAGGACGCGGTGGGCGGTGAGTGTGTGTTCCCCATCAACAACGCCGAGGTGCGCTTCGCCGTGGTGGAAGACCAGGAGCAGGTCGACAAGATGCTCGAGATCCGTGACCGTTGCCCGCAGTTGAGCCACATCTTCTTTGACGACCCCCGCGGCCTGCGCAACTACGACCAGCCAGGCCTGGGCTCGCTGGAAGAGCTGATAGCAGCAGGCCAGGCTTTTGCCAAGTTGCACCCGCAAGTGTTCCGCGAACAGGTGGACATGGCCAGCCCCGACGACGTGGCCGCCATGTTCTTCACCTCGGGCACCACCGGCAACCCCAAGGGCGTGGTTCACACGCACAACACGCTGATCGACCGTGGCGCGGTGGGCGCCCGTTTCGACAAGCTCACCCCCAAAGACGAGGTTCTGGCCTACCTGCCGCCGGCCTGGATCGGACAGAACATCTTTTCCTATGCGCAGTGGCTGGTGGCGGGGTATGTGGTGAACTGCCCCGAGTCCGGCGCCACCGTCACCATCGACCTCAAGGAAGTGGGACCCACCTACTACTTCGCGCCGCCACGCGTGTTTGAAGGCCTGCTCACCACGGTCATGATCCGTATGGAGGACGCGGGTCTGATCAAGCGAAAGATATTCCACCACTTCATGGATGTGGCGCGCCGGGTGGGCCCAGACTTGCTCGACGGCAAGTCGGTGGGCTTGCTGGACCGCATCCAGTACGCGCTGGGCAATGTGCTCGTGTACGGCCCGCTGCGCAACAGCCTGGGTTTCAGCCGCGTGCGCGTGGCCTACACGGCTGGCGAAGCCATCGGGCCCGACCTGTTCAGCTTTTACCGCTCCATCGGCATCAACCTCAAGCAGCTCTACGGCTCCACCGAAACCGCGGTGTTCGTTTGCCTGCAGCCCGACAACGAAGCCCGCGCCGACACGGTGGGTGTGCCGTGCGAAGGCGTGGAAATCAAGCTTTCTGACACCGGTGAAATTCTGGTGAAGTCGCCCGGCCTGCTCAAGGGCTACTACAAGAACCCCGAAGCCACGGCCGAGGTGCTCACGGCCGATGGCTGGTACCACACCAGCGACGCGGGCTTCATCGACGCAGCGGGCCACCTGAAGATCATCGACCGCGTGAAAGACGTGGGTCGCATCAAGGGCGGCGCTCACGATGGCGCCATGTTTGCGCCCAAATACGTGGAGAACAAGCTCAAGTTCTTCTCGCACATCAAGGAAGCCGTGGCCTACGGCGACCAGCGCGAGAAGGTGTGCGTGATGGTCAACATCGACTTCGATGCCGTGGGCAACTGGGCCGAGCGCCGCAACCTGCCTTACGCCGGCTACACCGATCTGGCGCAGAAGCCCGAGGTGTACGAGCTGATCCGCGAGTGCGTGGAAAAGGTCAACGCCGACCTCAGCCGCGACGAGCTGCTCGCGGGCAGCCAGATCAGCCGCTTCCTGGTGCTGCACAAGGAACTGGACGCCGACGACGGTGAACTCACCCGCACCAACAAGGTACGCCGGGGCTTCATTGCCGACAAGTACGGCGTGCTGGTGAACGCCCTGTACGGCGACCAGAAAGAGCAGTACATCGAAACCCAGGTGAAGTTCGAAGATGGCCGCACCGGTTCGGTCAGTGCCACGCTCAAGGTGGGCGACGCCAGGACATTCACCCCTGTGAAGGCTGCAGCATGAGCGCCGCGCCGGGCCGTTCCCAAGCAAGCTTGCACCGCAGCCCGCGGGGCGAAGGTACTGCAGTGAGCAACGCAGGACCGCTCCAAGTTGCGAAGGCCCCCTTGGGGGGCAGCGCAGTACATGAAATGACCAGCGTGGGGGCTCGATGAGCAAAAAAATCGGCGACGTCATTCTCGACGTCCACAACATCAGCCTGCGCTTCGGCGGTGTCAAGGCGCTGACCGACATCAGCTTCGATGTGCGCGAGCACGAGGTGCGCGCCATCATCGGCCCCAACGGGGCGGGCAAGAGTTCGATGCTCAACTGCATCAATGGCGTGTACCAGCCACAGGAAGGCTCGATCAACTTCCGTGGCCAGACGTTCAAGCACATGAACAGTCGTCAGGTGGCCGAAATGGGCATCGCGCGCACCTTCCAGAACCTGGCGCTGTTCAAGGGCATGAGCGTGATCGACAACATCATGACCGGCCGCAACCTGCGCATCAAGAGCAACCTGTTCCTGCAGGCACTGCGCATCGGCCCGGCCCAGCGCGAAGAAGAGCAGCACCGCGAGTACGTCGAACACATCATCGACTTCCTGGAAATCCAGGCGCACCGCAAGACCCCTGTGGGCCAGTTGCCCTACGGATTGCAGAAGCGCGTGGACCTGGGCCGCGCCCTGGCCATGGAGCCGCAGGTGCTGCTGCTGGACGAGCCCATGGCCGGCATGAACATGGAAGAAAAGCAGGACATGAGCCGCTTCATCCTCGACGTGAACGACGAATTCGGCACCACCATCGTTCTGATCGAACACGACATGGGCGTGGTCATGGACATCTCCGACCGCGTGGTGGTGCTCGACTACGGCAAGAAGATCGGCGACGGCACACCTGAAGAAGTGCGCAACAACGAGGAGGTCATCAGCGCCTACCTCGGAACCTCACATTGATGGACATCACCACCATGCAGCAGAAAACCACAGGCCACCGCATGAAGAAGCCCAGTCCAGGGATGTCGTGGAACCGCCCTTCGACAAGCTCAGGACGGGCCACAGACATCGCCCCCTTGAGGGGGGATGCGGCTACACGCATTGAGCAAGCAACGGGGGGGAGATAACCATGGCTTTTTTCCTGGAAGCACTGCTCGGCGGCCTCATGGCGGGCATGCTCTATTCACTGGTGGCACTGGGCTTCGTGCTCATCTACAAGGCCTCAGGTGTTTTCAACTTCGCTCAAGGCGCCATGGTGCTGTTCGCAGCGCTGGCCATGGCGCGCTTCTCTGGCTGGATACCCGGCTGGCTGGGCATTGAAGACAAGTTCCTCGGCAACCTGATCGCCTTCATCCTGGCGGGCGCCCTGATGTTCGTGCTGGCCTGGCTGATCGAACGACTGGTGCTGCGCCATCTGGTCAACCAGGAGGGCGTGACGCTGCTGATGGCCACGCTGGGCATCACCTACTTCCTCGACGGCCTGGGCCAGACCATCTTCGGCTCCGACATCTACCAGATCGACGTGGGCATGCCCAAGGACCCGATCTTCCTGTTCGAGAACACCTTCGAAGGCGGCGTGCTGGTCAACATGGAAGACGTGTACGCCGCTTGCGTGGCTGCACTGCTGGTGATGGTGCTTTCCCTGTTCTTCCAGAAGACCGGCACAGGCCGGGCACTGCGCGCCGTGGCAGACGATCACCAGGCAGCGCAATCCATCGGTATTCCGCTCAACCGCATCTGGGTGATCGTGTGGTTCGTGGCCGGTATCACCGCACTGGTGGCTGGCGTGATCTGGGGATCCAAACTGGGCGTGCAGTTTTCGCTGACCACGGTGGCGCTGCGTGCGCTGCCCGTGATCATCCTGGGCGGCCTCACCTCGGTGCCCGGCGCCATCATCGGCGGCCTGATCATCGGTGTGGGAGAAAAGCTGTCAGAGGTGTACCTGGGCCCCTACGTGGGCGGGGGCATCGAGATCTGGTTCGCTTACGTGCTTGCCCTCGTTTTCCTGCTGTTCCGTCCGCAAGGATTGTTCGGCGAAAAAATCATTGACCGCGTCTAGATATGAAGCACCCCCTGCGCCGCTTCGCGTCTTCCCCCGCTCTCTCGCCTTCGGCGGGAGGGGGACGCACCCTGTGGCCCGGCGAAGCCGGTTCCACGGGAGCCTGGGCCAAGGCACTTCTCGCCGGACACATTGAACAACCAAGGTAAAGAAGAACATGTTCTATAGAGAAAACGGTCAGTTCAAGACCTCGTACCGCACCGACCAGCAGATCTTCCCGATCGCGCAGGATCGCTGGCTCATCCTGGCTCTGATCGCGTTTGCATTCGTCGGTGTGCCGCTGCTGGTCGACGAATACATGTTTCGCGCCATCCTGATCCCGTTCCTGATCCTGGCGCTGGCCGCGCTGGGCGTGAACATCCTGGTGGGCTACTGCGGGCAGATCTCGCTGGGCTCGGGCGCCTTCATGGCGGTGGGGGCCTACATGGCCTACAACACCTATGTGCGAATCGACGGCATGCCGCTGATCGTGGCACTGCTTGCTGGCGGCTTCTTTGCCACGCTGGTGGGCATGTTCTTCGGCATTCCCAGCCTGCGCGTGAAGGGCCTGTACCTGGCGGTGGCCACGCTGGCCGCGCAGTTCTTTTGCGACTGGGCCTTTCTGCGCATCGGCTGGTTCACGAACAACACCGCGTCGGGTTCGGTCTCGGTGTCCAACCTCAGTGTGCTGGGATGGCGCATCGACACGCCGGTGGAGAAGTACCTTTTCTGCCTTGGCTTTCTGGTCTTGTTCGCCCTGCTGGCCAAGAACCTGGTGCGCTCTGCCATTGGCCGGGAATGGATGGCGATTCGCGACATGGATGTGGCTGCCGCGGTGATCGGCATCCGCCCCATGTACGCCAAGCTCAGCGCCTTCGCCGTGAGCTCTTTCATCATCGGCGTGGCCGGTGGCCTGTGGGGCTTTGTGCACCTGGGCTCGTGGGAGCCGGCGGCCTTCTCCATCGACCGCTCCTTCCAGCTGCTGTTCATGGTGATCATCGGCGGCATGGGCTCGATCATGGGCAGCTTCTTTGGCGCCGCCTTCATCGTGATTCTTCCCATTTTCCTCAACCAGGCCCTGCCCTGGGTGGGCAGTCTGGTGGGCGTGACGATTTCCACTGCTGCCATTTCACACACCGAGTTCATGATTTTCGGTGCGCTCATTGTGTGGTTCCTCATCGTCGAACCCCACGGCCTTGCCAAGCTGTGGAGCATCGCCAAACAGAAGTTGCGGCTGTGGCCCTTTCCGCACTGATTTCAATGCGGCCGTTTTGCCTGCGCATGGGGGTCAATCCTGATCGGGTCAGTCCCGATGCGCTGAAGTGACGGACGCGTTGAACTGAAGGGCCATCTCGGGTTTTGTGTGTGTTGGTTTTTTCCTAGGAGACAAGTGAAATGAAAATTCGTCATCTGGTTCTTTCTGTGTCCATCGCCTGTGCGGGCCTGTCAGCCGCACTGGTCACCCCTGCGGCCATGGCCCAGGCCCAGGAGCAGTTCTTCCCATCGCTGGTGTACCGCACTGGCGCCTATGCGCCCAACGGCGTGCCGTTTGCCAACGGGTACGCCGACTACCTCAAGCTCACCAATGCGCGCGGTGGCATCAATGGTGTGAAGGTTTCGTTTGAAGAGTGCGAAACCGGCTACGCCACCGACCGCGGCGTGGAGTGCTACGAGCGCCTGAAAGGCAAGAACGGCGGCGCCACGGTGTTCCAGCCGCTGTCCACCGGCATCACCTTCGCGCTGACGGAAAAAGCACCCATCGACAAGATCCCGCTGATAACGGCCGGTTATGGCCGCAGCGAGTCCGCCGACGGTGGCGTGTTCAAGTGGAACTTCCCGATCGCCGGCACCTACTGGGTGGCGGCCGACGTGCTGATCCAGCACATTGGCGCCAAGGAAGGCGGCCTGGACAAGCTCAAGGGCAAGAAGATTGCACTGGTCTACCACGACAGCCCGTTCGGCAAGGAGCCCATTCCTCTGCTGCAGGAACGCGCCGCCATGCATGGCTTCCAGCTGAGCCTGCTGCCCGTGACGCACCCCGGTGTGGAACAGAAGGCCACCTGGCTGCAGATCCGCCGCGACCGTCCCGACTACGTCATCAACTGGGGATGGGGTGTGATGAACTCCACCCTGATCAAGGAAGCACAGGCCACCGGCTACCCGCGCGACAAGATCTACGGCGTCTGGTGGGCGGGTGCAGAGCCAGATGTGAAGGACGTGGGTCCTGGCGCCACAGGCTACAACGCCATCACCATGCAGCATGGGACCGAGAAAGGCGCCGATGTGGTCAAGGAAATCCTGGCCAAACTGCACGACAAGGGCCAGGGCACCGGACCGAAGGAAGAAGTCGGTGAAGTGCTTTACATGCGCGGCCTGATCAGCGCCATGTTCGCGGTGGAAGGCGTGCGCCAGGCACAGGAAAAGTACGGCAAGGGCAAGTGGGTGTCGGCCGAACAGGCCCGCTGGGGTTACGAGAACCTGAACCTCACCCAGCCCAAGCTGGACGCGCTGGGCTTCAAGGGCGTGCTGCGCCCTGTGTCCACCTCCTGCCAGGACCACATGGGCGCCAACTGGGCCCGTATCCACACGTGGAATGGCAGCAAATGGGAGTTCACCAGCGACTGGCTGCAGGCCGATGAGCAGATCATCAAGCCGATGGTCAAGGCCGCTGCGGACAAATACGCCGCAGAAAAGAAGCTGACCCGCAGAACGGCAGCCGACTGCCAGAGCTAAGCCCACCCCCGCCGCGCTACGCGCGACCCCCTCAAGGGGGCGATGCCAGCCGTCCGGCAGAGCCGGCCCGGCGGCATCCCTTGATAGGGCTGCTGCATTCGCGGCGGGTCTTTTCCCCGGCAACTGAATCCAGTTGCCATTTACAAGGCCGGCGTGCCGTGCCTTGTAAATGGTCCAGAAAAGGGATCCATAAGGAACACACCATGAGTACCCCCAACATCGTTCTCAACGTCAACGGCATCGAGGTCATCTACAACCACGTCATCCTGGTGCTCAAGGGCGTTTCGCTCAATGTGCCTCAGGGCAAGATCGCGGCGGTGCTGGGCGGCAATGGCGCCGGCAAGACCACCACGCTGCGCGCCATCTCCAACCTGCTGAAGGCCGAGCGGGGCGAGGTCACCAAGGGCAGCATCGAGTTGCGCGGTGAGCGCATTGAAAACCTCACCCCGGCCGACCTGGTGAATCGCGGCGTGGTGCAGGTGATGGAAGGCCGGCACTGCTTTGCCCACCTCACCATCGAAGAGAACCTGCTCACCGGGGCCTACACGCGCAAGGACAAGGGCGAGATCGCTGCCAACCTGGAAAAGGTCTACAACTACTTTCCGCGCCTGAAGACGCGCCGCACCTCGCAGGCGGCCTACACGTCGGGCGGCGAGCAGCAGATGTGCGCCATTGGCCGCGCACTGATGACCAACCCCAGCGTGATGCTGCTGGATGAGCCCTCGATGGGTCTGGCTCCGCAGATCGTGGAAGAGGTGTTCGAGATCGTGAAAGACCTCAACACCAAGGAAAAGGTCACCTTCCTGCTGGCCGAGCAGAACACCAACATGGCGCTCCGTTACGCGGACTACGGCTACATCATGGAGTCGGGACGGATCGTGATGGACGGCGCTGCCGAAGACCTGCGCAACAACGAAGACGTGAAGGAGTTCTACCTTGGCATGGGCGGGGGCGAACGCAAGAGTTTCAAGGATGTCAAAAGCTACAAGCGCAGAAAGCGTTGGCTCGCGTAGCGAGCCAACGCGGCGCTTTCCGCACACCCCCGCGCCGCACCTTCGGTGCGTCACCCCCTCAAGGGGGCGATGCCAGTGGCCTGGCAAAGCCAGTTCCGCGGCATCCCTGGATGAAGTCACCTCTCTCTCACATGTGTGGTTTTCTATATGAACGATTTCTTTGACGCACTGGAAACCCGCTCACCTGATCAGCGTGAGGCCGAGCAGATGGCATCACTGGCCGGTCAGGTGGCGCATGCCCAGACCTATAGCGCGGCTTTCGCCGAGATTCTCAAAGATGTGACTGCTGCCGAGGTGACCCACCGCGAAGCTCTTGCCCGATTGCCTGTGACGCGCAAGAGCGAGCTGCTGGAACGGCAGAAGGCCTCGCGTGCGGCAGGCGGCGATCCGTTCGGGGGATTTTCTGCGTTGGTGCGCGGACCACAGATGTCGCGCGTGTTCGCTTCCCCCGGCCCTATCTACGAACCCGAAGGCAGCATGCGCGACTACTGGCGTGCAGGGCGCGCGCTCTATGCGGCCGGCTTCCGCTCCGGCGAGCTGGTGCACAACGCCTTCAGCTACCACATGACGCCGGGGGCTTTCATTCTGGAATCCGGCGCACACGCGGTGGGTTGCACGGTGTTTCCGGCGGGCACTGGTCAGACCGAACAGCAGCTGGATGCGATCACCGAACTGCAGCCGGATGGCTACACCGGAACCCCGAGCTTTCTGCGCATCCTGATCGAAAAGGCGACCGAAACCGGCAGCGGCATCCGCAGCCTGACCAAGGCATCGGTCGGCGGCGAGGCCTGCCCGCCCAGCCTGACCGCCTGGTTCAAGGAACAGGGCGTGGCCGTCTACCAGACCTACGCCACCGCCGACCTGGGCCTGGTCGCGTACGAAACCACGGCGCGCGAAGGCCTGGTGCTGGACGAAGGTGTGATCGTGGAAATCGTGCGGCCCGGCACAGGCGACCCGGTGCCCGAAGGCGAGGTGGGCGAACTGGTGGTGACCACGCTCAACCCGGCCTACCCGCTGATTCGCTTCGGTACGGGCGATCTCTCGGCCATGTTGCCGGGCGCCTGCCCGACCGGGCGCACCGCGCCCCGCATCAAGGGGTGGATGGGCCGCGCCGACCAGACCACCAAGGTCAAGGGCATGTTCGTGCATCCCGGGCAAGTGGCCGAAATCGTGCGCCGCTTCCCCGAGATTGTTCGCGCGAGGCTCGTGGTCAGCGGCGAAATGGCCAACGATCAGATGACGCTGAAGGCAGAGACCGATGGCGGCCGCGTTGAAGGCTTTGAACAGCGTGTCGGCGAAGCCATCCGGGAAGTCACCAAACTTCGCGGCGCGGTCGAACTGCTGAGCCCTGGCAGCCTGCCCAACGATGGCAAGGTGATCGAGGACGCGCGGAGTTATCAGTGAGCTCCCCCCTGCGCATTTATTCGAATCTCCCCCCTGCGCCGCTGACGCGGCCTCCCCCCTCTCTGACGCGCCTCCGGCGCTGGGAGGGGCGACGGCCTCTTGGGCCGGCGGAGCCATCCCTTGCTGCCCCTGGATTGATTCACTTGGCTCCAGAAGATATCCGCTAGTCCCCCCCCCTGCGCCGCTGCGTCTGCTGAGGTTTTCTTCGACCTCGCCCTCCTGGAGCGAGCGGATACGAGTGGAGTGCTGCGGTGGTGAAACGGGCTGCCATCTGGAGAGCAAAGGGTTTTCCCCTGCCTGGCGCTACGTAATTTCCGCGATTTCCTTGAGCCCGGCTGGGGATACGATTCGCTGTCCCCTTCAACCTTGGAGCCTCCCCATGAAAAAAATCCTCGCCGTGGCACTGTCTGCCGCCGTGTCCGCAGGTGCCTTTGCACAAGCCTTCCCCAGCAAGCCCATCACCATCGTGGTGCCGTTCGCTGCCGGTGGCCCCACCGACACCGTGGCCCGTCAACTGGCCGAAGCGTTGCGCGAACCCCTGGGTGGCGCCACCATCGTGGTGGAAAATGCCGCCGGCGCTGGCGGCACCATCGGTGCCAACAAGGTCGCACGTGCCGCCCCTGATGGCCACACCATCCTGGTCTGGCACATCGGCATGGCCGCCACAGCCGGCCTTTACCGCAAGCTGCCCTACAAGCCACTGGAAGATTTCGAGTACCTGGGCATGATCAACGACGTGCCCATGACGCTGCTGGGCTCGCCCAAAGTGCCCGCCAACACCTACCGCGACTTTGAGTCCTACATCCGCGCCAACGGCGGCAAGGTCAATCTCGCACACGCCGGTCTGGGTTCTGCTTCGCACCTGTGCGGCCTGATGTGGCAGTCGGCGATGAAGCTGGACAAGTCCCTCACCGCCATCGCCTACCGTGGCACGGCCCCCGCCATGAACGACCTCATCGGCGGTCAGGTGGATCTGATGTGTGACCAGACCACCAACACCACGAGCCAGATCGAGGCCGGCCGCGTCAAGGCCTACGCCGTGACGACCGCCAAGCGCCTGGACGACCACAAGCTGCTCAAGGACTACCCCACACTCCAGGAAATGGGCCTGAAGGACTTCAACCTGACCATCTGGCACGCAATGTATGCCCCCAAGGGCACGCCTGCCGACGTCACCAAGAAGCTGAACGACGCGCTCAAGGTTGCCCTGAAGGACCCCAAGTTCGTCAAGGGACAGGAAATGCTGGGTGCCGTGGTGGTCAAGGACAACCGTGTGACTCCGGAAGGCCACAAAGCCTTCGTGACGCAGCAGATCGGCGCGCTGAAGACGGTGATCGACGCTGCCGGCCAGTACGCTGATTGAGTACGCCCACCCCCGCCGCGCTTCGCGCGTCCCCCTCAAG
This sequence comes from Hydrogenophaga sp., assembly GCF_030651625.1. Taxonomy (GTDB): domain Bacteria; phylum Pseudomonadota; class Gammaproteobacteria; order Burkholderiales; family Burkholderiaceae_C; genus Hydrogenophaga. The sequence goes on from NZ_JAUSCF010000036.1 coordinate 50,555, forward strand.
GGGTCGACTTCTGTGGCCCGTCCTGAGCTTGTCGAAGGGCGGTTCCACGATGTCTGCTGAATTGAGGCACGCGCGCCGGTGGGGTGAGGAATCGACATGATCTCGCTCCGTGTGGTGGACTCCATCACGGAATTGCAGCCCGCTGATGCGGGCTGCATTGCTTTGAGCGGCTCGCATGGGGGCTTGAGTTCGGCGCGCTATGCATTGGCGGTGCGGCCGTTGCTTTCGGTCTTCAATGATGCGGGCGTGGGTCTGGATGAGGCTGGCGTTACCGGCCTCGCTTTTTTGCAGGAACAGGGGCTGGCGGCCTGTGCGGTGTCTCACATGAGCGCACGCATCGGGCTGGCGGCCAGTACATTGGAAAGCGGTGTGGTCAGCCACGCCAACGCGGCCGCAGAAGCGCTCGGCATCCGCACCGGGCAGGCCCTGCAGCCACAGATTGAACAACTCAGAAGGAGACAACCATGAACATGACATTCACACGCCGCACCCTGATCGCACTTGCTGCCGCAGTGGCCGTGCCCACCGCCGCGCTGGCGCAGGCCAACTGGCCCACCAAACCCGTTCGCATCGTCGTGCCATTCGCGCCCGGCGGCACCACCGACATCCTGGCCCGCGTGCTGGCGCCCGAACTCTCCAAGGCTTTTGGCCAGCAGTTCATCGTCGACAACCGCGGCGGTGCGGGTGGCAACATCGGCGCCGACCATGTGGCCAAGTCGCAGGGTGACGGCTACACCCTGCTCATGGGCACGGTGGGTACGCATGGCATCAACAAGGCGCTCTACGCCAACCTGTCTTACGACCCTCAGAAAGACTTCGCTCCCATCACACTGGTGGCCGGTGTGCCCAACGTGATGGTGATGAACGCCGCGCGTGCCAAGGAACTCGGCATCAACACCGTGCCGGACTTCATTCGCTATGCCAAGGCCAACCCCGGCAAGCTCAACATGGCCTCCAGCGGCAACGGCACCTCGATTCATCTGGCGGGTGAGTTGTTCAAGTCCAAGACCGGCATCTTCATGACCCACATCCCCTACCGGGGATCCGGCCCGGCGGTGCGCGACCTCATCGGCGGCACCATGGACGTGATGTACGACAACCTGCCCTCCGCCATGCCCCACATCCAGGCCGGCAGCCTCAAGGCCTTTGCTGTCACCAGCGATGTGCGTTCACAGGCCCTGCCCGACGTTCCCACGGTGGCCGAAGCCGCCAACCTGCCTGGCTTCGAAGCCAGTTCCTGGTTTGGCATGCTGGCTCCGGCCGGCACGCCACCGGAGATCGTCGCGCGCCTGCAGACCGAGATCGCCAAGGCACTTAAGCTACCCGAGATCAACACCCGTCTGCAAGGCCTGGGCGCCATTCCCAGTGGCAACACACCGCAAGAATTCGCCCGCCTGATCGACAGCGAAATCGCCAAGTGGGCGCCGGTGGTGAAGGCGGCTGGAGCGAAGGTGGACTAACCCCCCTGCGCCGCTGACGCGGCTTCCCCCCTCCGTGGCGCGCCGCTGCGCAGCGCTTCGAGGGGGGACGCACCCAGTGGCCCGGCAAAGCCGGTTCCACGGGTGCCCTTGATTCAAGCCCGCACGCCGGTGAGGTGTCCGGCGCTCACAAGACTCGATGGCCCGGCACCTACCCGGCGCGCGGTGTCTCCTTCTAGGGGCAGCGAGGGACGGCTTTGCCGGCCCAAGATGCCGTCCCCCCTCGAAGCGCCGCGCAGCAGCGCGCCACGGAGGGGGGAAGCCGCGTCAGCGGCGCAGGGGGGTGTTCTCTACCTCCTCTACACCCCCCAGACGATCTCCACCCCGGCCTGTTCGCAACGCTGCATCATCTCGATGAAGGGCGCACTGCGCATGCGCAGGCTGACATGGTCGAATTCTGGTGGCGGTTCGCCTTTGGCCTGCGCCTCTTCACGCAAGCGTTTCTGATCGGCCTCCTCCTGCACTGCGGCATCGCGCAGGGCCTGCACCGCAGCAGGCATCTGTTGAGGCAGCACGATGCCCTGAGGGGCCGGATCCTTTCCAATGATCTCCAGCACGCGCCTGCCGTGCGGCTGCAGCATCACGAGATCACCTGTGTCGCGGGATTTGAATCGATAGACGGACATATTGGGTCTCCTGGTTTGGTCAGGTGATTTTTGCACCAAAGAAACGTGATCGGTCGCCCGATGTCATGAGATTGACCGATCATTCTGTTTGCTACCTTGTCAAGGGTCAACACTTGTCCAAGTAGGCGCTGCGCCTGTCAAGTACTGGTTGCATGTGTCTTCGTGAATATCGCCTGTACCGCTCAAAGCCGAGTGGTTCTGGTGCAACCCTGCGGGTTTTTGCGAACCCCTGCAGGTTTTGGTGAAGCCCTCCGGGTTTTCCCGATACGCTGAAAATCGTTTAGGTCTAAACTAATTCAGCATGAACACTCCCATCCCTGCGCTGCGGCGCATCCTGTGCATCGGTGGCGGTCCGGCAGGGTTGTATTTCGGTCTGCTGATGAAGCGTCGATTTCCCGACCTGCAGGTCACGGTCGTGGAACGCAACCGACCGTTTGACACCTTTGGGTGGGGCGTGGTGTTCTCCGACCAGACGCTGCAGAACCTGAAGGTGGCGGATCCCGAATCGGCCCAGCTCATCGGTGACGCTTTCAACCACTGGGACGACATCGAGGTCTTCTACAAGGACCGCAGCGTGCGCAGCGGCGGCCACGGTTTCTGTGGCATCGGGCGCAAGCGGCTGCTCAACATCCTGCAGGAGCGCTGCATCGCACTCGGCGTGGATCTGGTGTTCGAAACCGATGTGACCGACGACCAGGCCCTGGCTGCACAGTACCAGGCCGACCTGGTGATCGCCAGCGACGGACTCAACAGCCGTGTGCGCACGCGTTACGAAGCCACCTACCAGCCCGACATCGACACCCGCCAGTGCCGATTCGTCTGGCTGGGCACGAAGAAGACCTTCGACGCTTTCACTTTCGCGTTCGAGCAGACCGAACACGGCTGGTTCCAGGCTCACGCCTACAAGTTCGATGGTGAGACCTCCACCTTCATTGTGGAAACGCCGGAAGCGGTGTGGAAGGCGCATGGCATCGACGCCATGAGTCAGGAAGATGGCATTGCTTTCTGCGAAAAGCTGTTCGCCAAATACCTCGACGGCAACGCCCTGATCAGCAACGCCAAACACCTGCGCGGCTCGGCCAGCTGGATCCGCTTTCCTCGCGTGATCTGCAAGACCTGGGTGCACTGGCAAGAGGTGGGCTCTCACGCCCCGCCGCTGCGCGGGTCGCTGCCCCAGAATGGGGAAGGGTCCCGGTCCTTGCCGGGACCAGGGGGTGATCCGGCCAGGGACGAGCCAGCGCCGGATCCCGTTCGCCGCGTGCCCATCGTGCTCATGGGTGATGCGGCGCACACGGCGCACTTCTCCATCGGCAGCGGCACCAAGCTGGCTCTGGAAGACGCCATCGACCTGGCCGACGAATTCCGCGACGCGGCCGGGCGCAGCGAATCGATGGAAGACGTGCTGCAAGGCTACGAGGAGCGGCGCAGCGTGGAGGTTCTCAAGATCCAGAACGCCGCGCGCAACTCCACCGAATGGTTCGAGAACGTGGACCGCTACACCGGCATGGAGATCGAACAGTTCAGCTACTCGCTGCTCACACGCAGCCAGCGCATCAGCCACGAGAACCTGCGATTACGCGATGCGAAGTGGCTTGAAGGTTACGAGACCTGGTTGGAATCTCGAGCCATGCCCTCCACAGCACCAAAGCAGCACCCCACACCACCCATGCTGCTGCCATTGAAAGTACGCAGCGTCGAACTGAAGAACCGGATCGTGGTTTCGCCCATGGCACAGTACAAATGCACAGAAGGCACCGTGGGCGACTGGCACCTGATGCATCTGGGTGCACGCGCGGTAGGAGGCGCTGCGCTGGTGATGGTGGAGATGACAAGCCCCACGCCGGAAGGCCGCATCACACCCGGCTGCCCGGGCCTGTGGAATGAGGAACAACGATCCGCCTTTCAACACATCGTCGACTTCGTGCACGGCCAGAGCAGCGCCAGGATCGGCCTGCAGCTCGGTCACAGCGGGCCCAAGGGATCGACCCAGTTGGGCTGGGACCAGATCGACGAACCGCTGCACGCGGACAACTGGCCGATCCTGTCGGCCAGTGCGTTGGCCTACGGCGCGCAGAACCAGGTGCCGCGCGCCATGACACGCGCGGACATGGACACCACGACAGCCGCATTCGTGGATTCCACCCGTCGTGCAGCGGAGGCCGGGTTCGACTGGCTGGAGCTGCACTGCGCGCACGGTTACCTGCTTTCCGCCTTCATCTGTCCGCTCACCAACCAGCGCACCGACGATTACGGCGGTTCGCTGGAAAACCGTTGCCGCTACCCACTGGAGGTGTTCGCTGCCATGCGCGCCATGTGGCCCGCTGACAAGCCCATGAGCGTGCGCATCTCTGCCCACGACTGGGCACCCGGCGGCAACACGCCCGACGACGCGGTGGCCATGGCGAGACTGTTCAAAGCTGCGGGGTGCGACGTCATCGATGTGTCTTCCGGCCAGACCACGCGTGCCGCCAAGCCGGTGTATGGCCGCATGTACCAGACACCGTTCGCCGACCGCATCCGCAACGAAGTCGACATCCTCACCATGGCCGTGGGTGCCATCAGCGAAGCCGACCACGCCAACAGCATCATCGGCGCCGGCCGTGCCGACCTGTGCGCCGTGGCGCGGCCGCACCTGGCGAATCCGGCCTGGACGCTGTTTGAGGCCGCCAAGCTGCAGACCCGCGCCATCGAATGGCCGCGTCCCTACGAAAGCGGACGTGACCAGCTCTACCGCGAGATCGCGCGCCAGCAAGCTTTGCAGGGCACGGCCATGCCTCAGGATCCTGCGGAGACCACATGACCACCGCCCCACTCGACACCCTCGACCTCGAAGCACGTGCCCACAGCGAGCACGCGCACGAGTTGCGCCTGTGGCTGCGCCTGCTGACTTGTTCGCAGTTGATCGAGAAGCGGGTGCGCACTGGTCTTCGGGAACAGTTCGACACCACACTGCCGCGCTTCGACCTCATGGCCCAGCTCGAGCGTCACCCTGCTGGCCTGAAGATGAAAGAGCTCTCGCACCGGCTCATGGTCACTGGCGGCAACGTCACCGGCATCACCGATCAGCTGGTGACCGAAGGTCTGGTCGAGCGCATGGAGGTGGAGGGTGACCGCCGTGCTTTTCGCGTGCGTCTGACCGAACGCGGTCGCGCCAGTTTTGCCGACATGGCCCGGCACCACGAACAATGGATCGTCGATTCTTTTGAAGGACTTGGCGCAAGAGAGATCGACCAGTTGTACAAGCTGCTGGGCAAGGTCAAGCTGGGACTTCGATGACTCCCCCCTGCGCCGCTTCGCGGCTTCCCCCCTCTCTGGCGCGGCTTTGCCGCTGGGAGGGGGGACCACACCTGGGACTGGCGGAGCCAGATCCTCGGTGTGCCTGGACCCGGGGCATTGCGCGCCGGAGGCGCTGCTGATGCGCGTTTCTTTTTTTCTACTGACTTTTGATTGATTGCCGATTGCCATGAAACACCCCATCCCCGATCACAACCCCATGCGCGGCCAGTTCGCTGCGGTGGCGGGTCATGTGCCCGAGCATTTCGCGTTGAGCGTGTCTGATGGCGTGGCCACCGTGACGCTCAACCGGCCTGAGCGCAAGAACCCGCTCACCTTTGACTCTTATGCCGAACTGCGCGACTGGTTTCTGGGTCTGCAGCGGGCCACCGATGTGAAGGCGGTGGTGGTCACGGGTGCGGGAGGCAATTTCTGCTCGGGCGGTGACGTGCACGAAATCATTGGCCCGCTCACGAAGATGAGCATGCCGGAGCTGCTGGCCTTCACGCGCATGACCGGTGCGCTGGTAAGCGCCATGAGGGCCTGCCCGCAACCCATCGTAGCGGCGCTGGATGGTGTGTGTGCCGGCGCTGGCGCCATGATGGCACTGGCGTCTGACCTTCGCCTGGGCACACCGCAAGCCACAGTGGCTTTCCTGTTCACACGCGTGGGACTGGCCGGTGCCGACATGGGCGCGTGTGCCCTGCTGCCTCGCATGATCGGCCAGGGACGCGCCAGCGAGCTGCTGCTCACCGGCCGGACCATGACCTCACAAGAGGGCCACGCTTGGGGCTTCTTCAACGCGCTGCATGAGAGCGACACGCTGCAGCCCGCCGCGCACAAGCTCGCCGCGCAACTGGCCCAAGGCCCCACTTTCGCGCACGGCATGACCAAGACGATGCTGCACCAGGAATGGGCGATGACACTGGACCAGGCCATCGAAGCCGAGGCGCAGGCACAGGCGATCTGCATGCAGACACAGGATTTCACGCGTGCCTACGAAGCGTTTGCGGCCAAGCAAAGGCCTCAGTTTGAAGGCGATTGAGATGGCACCTCGTCCTGCCCGCAAGGCAGATGCACCCTCACCAGCCTCCCGGAGCGTGGGCTTCGCTCCCTCGCCCCTCTGGGGAGAGGGCTGGGGTGAGGGACCCACCAGTCAACCCACTCTTCAATGGAGCCATTGGGCCCACAACACCACGGAACCAAGCCATGGTCGCCTTTGAACACCCCCACGGCATGCACCCACCGCAATCGCAGTGGGAGTTGCCTTTCTTTGACATGCACCACCGCAAAATGGCACCGCGACTGGCCGACTGGGCCGCGTTGCAAAGCGTGGATGAACGGGACGACCGCGCTGCCTGCAAAGACTGGGTGGCCCGGCTGGGCCGCGACGGCTGGCTGCGTTACTGCGTGCCTGCTGCACACGGTGGTGCATTGCCGGTGCTCGATTCGCGCTCGCTGGTCATCCTGCGCGAGACGCTGGCCTTTCATTCCCCCCTGGCGGACTTTGCGTTCGCCATGCAGGGCCTGGGCAGCGGCGCCATCACGCTGGGCGGCACATCGGAACAGCAGGCCAAGTACCTGAGTGCGGTGGCCACCGGGCAGAAGATCGCGGCCTTTGCATTGAGCGAACCCGATGCCGGTTCCGACGTGGCGGCCATGGCCACCCGCGCCACCCGGACCGCAGGCGGCTGGACGCTCAACGGCACCAAGACATGGATCAGCAACGGCGATTTGGCCGACTTCTATGTCACCTTTGCCAAGACCGATCCAGATGCCGGCTCACGCGGCATCAGCGCCTTCATCGTGGACGCGCCACGAGCCGGCCTCGACAGCAGCACACACATCCACGTGATGGCCCCTCACCCCCTGGCCACGCTGCGCTTTGCCGATTGCCAACTCGGCACGGACGTCCTGCTGGGTACGATCAACGGCGGCTTCAAACTCGCCATGCAGACGCTGGATATTTTCCGCGCATCGGTTGCAGCGGCCGCCCTGGGCATGGCGCGCCGCGCCTTCGCCGAAGCCGTGCACCAGGCCAAACACCGCAGTATGTTCGGCCAGCACCTGGCCGACTTCCAGCTCACCCAGGCGCGCCTGGGCGAGATGAGCGCGCTCATCGACGCCGCCGCCCTGCTCACCTACCGCGCCGCGTGGCTGCGCGATTGCAGCACCACGCAGGGCGCCGGTACCCCAGCCTACACGGCTGCGGCCGCAGCGGCCAAGCTCACCGCCACCGAAAACGCCCAGCGCGTGATCGACATGGCGCTGCAGATGTTTGGCGGACGCGGCGTGCAGGTGGGCGAGAAGATCGAAAGCCTGTACCGCGACATCCGTTCACTGCGCATCTACGAAGGCGCGAGCGAGGTGCAGCTGCTGATCCTCGGTAAATCGGCGCTGAAATGAACACCCCCGCCGCGCTTCGCGCGACCCCCTCAAGGGGACGACATCAGAGGCCCGGAGAAGCCGGTTCCTCGGTGTGTGCTGGAAGGGGACATTTCGCGTCGGAGGCATGGTCTGTGCATGGACTGAACCGCCTTGTCCTCACGGACCCTACCCAGTGTTTTGAATGAAGGAAGTTGTCATGCCGACCGCCCAGACCGATCGATTCGTCCACGACCAATTGCCGCCGGCTGACCAATGGCCGGAGATGCGCTACGACTCGCCCGAACTGCGCGTACCCGATCAGTTCAACGTGGTGCAGGCCCTGTTCGATCGCGCCTTCGCGAACGGCCATGCCGACCGCCCGCTGTTCCGCAGCGACGAACGCACGCTCACCTATGCACAGGCACTGGCCGAAGTGCAGCGCATCGGCCATGTGCTCACCCATGACCTGGGCCTGGTACCGGGCAACCGGGTGCTGCTGCGCGGGGGCAATTCGATTGCCATGGCACTGGCCTGGCTGGCGGTGGTGCGGGTGGGCTGTATTGCGGTGGCCACCATGCCGCTGCTGCGTGCCAGCGAGCTTCAAGCCATCGTGGCCAAGTCGAAACCCGGCGCCGCCCTGTGCGACGTGAAGCTGCAGGACGAACTCAATACCGCCCTGGCAGCTGACGCTTCCAGCGCCACACTGCCCTTGCGCGTGTTCAACGTCGGCGACGCCGCCGTGTCCCTGACCAACTCGCTCGAAGCCCTGGCCCGCCACCACAGCGCCACAGGCGACCCCTGCCCCACCGCTGCCGACGACATCGCCTTGCTGGCCTTT
>NZ_JAUSCF010000006.1 GCF_030651625.1 Hydrogenophaga sp.
AACCTCCATCGTGATCGAAAAAGACTCAGGAGGCGTCCATGCCATCCTCCGTGAATCTGCTCTTCTTCGTATCCGTCATTCTCCTGGTGGTTGACGGACTTCACTAACTTCAGACTGGTACGGCTGGCGGGGGGCAGGTCAGTGGTGCACAACGCAAGCGCGATCCGCTTCGCACTGGATGATGCAGCGCGTGAGGCCAATCCGGAGTGGCTCTCAGAGAGGCTGTACCTGCCCCGGGCGGGTTGATCCGATGGTGTTTGTGCGTCAACTGCCGTAGCCGGCCTCGGCCTGCCAGTCGCCAGCCTCGAACAGCCGGGTGGTTGTGGCCCCCTCTGGCACGGTGCCAGCGAAGAAGGGGCCGTCTGGCTCCATGTACATGTAGAAGTCGCCCTGCAGCGCGCCACAGTGGCTGCAGTGGTTGGCAAAGTAGGTCTGCTCTGCCGTGCGGGAGAAGCCCTTGCGAAAGTTCGGATTGACGGCATGGATGGCCTGCTTCAAATCCGCGGGAAGGTCGGCGGCGTTGGTGATGCGCACGCCCTCAACGGAGTTCCCCTCGGGACCAGTGACGGCGTGTGCACGCAGGCTCGACACGGGCGTGGAGGCCTTACAGTTCCAGCACTGAGTCTCAGCCATGACCAGGTCAATCGGGGCGTGTATCGTGAGCATGGCCGTGCAGTGGGTGTGAGTTACTCGATTGAGAGATCCAGCAACTGGACGTTTGCACCAGTGAACTGGATTGAGCAGAAATAATTGTTCCTCAGCTTCGCACCGAAGGTGTTCTCGGCGTCCACCCATCCGACAACAATGAATTTGCCCTGAGTGCGCTCGCTGATCGAGAGCTCCTGAAACGGGGCGAACGATGCCGTTGAGGGGGCCTTCAACCGGCTGGAGACGAAGCGCTGGCATGCCAACTGGGCGCTGACTCCATCATGCACCACCGGCTTGGGCGCCACGGGGCGGTTGTTCCAGGTGCCATACCCCCATGCAGCCGCGAAAATCACTGCGATCATCAGCCCAATGACGGCTGGATGTTGCCCATAGGGGCGCCATGGAGGCTTTACCGCGGCAACCTTCTTGGGCGGCTCCTCCTCTTCAATTCCTGCAGCCTTGCGTGCCCGCGAATAGATCTGTTTGCAGGATGGGCACTGGTTGATCGGGTTCAGGTCGGTAGGTTGTCGCACATAGTCGCACGCAGGGCATTGCATCGGTGTTGTCATCCCGGGGGGGTGTTGTTGGCAATTTATCGGTGAAGCGCAGGGCGTCAGCTCATTTCCAGTGCCAGTACTTCACTTGCGCTGTTCTCCACGCTGAGATTAGCATCGATGTCGTGGGCCTCGTCGACATGGTCTGGAGTTGGCGTTGACCCACTTTCGTGGACGGTTACAGGTTTAATTTTCAAACCGTTTCGGGTGTTGTCTCTTTCGCGGATCAGCTGCTACATGCGGCAAAGGCAGCAAGGCGTTTTCGCAGCTCCTGAATTGTCCCGGGTGCACTGATGCCAAGCACTTCGTCGGTGTGAATCAGGTCACTTCGATACGCCTCTGGCCACCCTTCAGCATCGTCATCCAGCGCGACCCAGTGCCTCGGCTGTCTTCTCGAGACATCGCCCAGGATCTGCACACCACGTGGCAGATCCGTAAATGCCTTTTCATTCATGCGTGTGTGAAAAGTCGCCCCAATCACGCGCTCTCTCAGCGCAGGACTGAGCCGCTTGACCGAACGGCTGAAGCGACGCACCCGGACCCATGATGTTGAAAGAACGATTCGGACGTCCGGGAACGGCTCCAGAGCCGCTTCCAGCAGGGGCATGTGCTCGAACAGTGCGTACCCAGGCGTTCGGATGTATGCCCCGCGCCGGGGATGCCACCAAACGTCCTCGTGGTGGAGCACCCCGTCGTAGTCCAGGTAGAGCACGACGTCGCCTTTGCCTTCAGCGGCCTTCATGTTTTCCCCCTCGCTTGGTTCCGTAGCGGGAGGTCAGTGCAGGCGCTCGGGCCGCAGGTTCTCCGCAGACCATTCGCTCAGGAACTGCATCACCATGCGCCGCAACTCACGGGCGTTCAGCCGTGCACCTTCATACATCGCTTGGGGCGCCAGCGGCAGCACTCCCAGCGGCAAGCGCCACTCCCTTGCGATGTCTTCGGTGATGCCTTGGACCAGAACCTGCATGTCTTCAGGCCTGGGCTCTGGCATGTAGAGGACCGTGAACCGGGAGAGCAAGGCGGCTGGCATGGTCTTGAGACTGTTGGCCGTGGCCCAGAAGCTCAGGCGTGTGAAGTTGCAAGTGGTCTGCAAGAAGCCGTCGTGCCAGCGCGCAGCGGTTTCTGGCTCCATCAGACCGAGCAAGACAGAGGTGACCGGCGGGCTGTTGGAGTCGGTGACCACGGCCTTGTCAATCTCGTCGAGCAGAACCAGGCCGCTGGCGGACTTGTGCTGGAGCATCAACCGCAACAAAGGCGTGGGCTCTCCGCCGGCCCACCCTCTGGAGGTTCCGGAGATCAACTTGGTGTCTGTTCGCCCACCCAGCGGGAGTGGGAGGTAAGGCAGCTTGAGGTGCTCGGCCACGCGCCGGATGAAGCGCGACTTTCCGGCACCTGGATACCCAACGATCAGGACGGGAGACAGACACAGCTCCTTGACCCCAAAAAAACTCCTTGCCCGCAGCATGCTGCCCAGCTCTCCCACCACATTGGTGGCCCAGGGAAATTCTTTGGCCAGGGCTGTCAGAACGGCATCCACCTCCCGGTGCGATGGCATCACGGCAACCGGCTGCGGGATCAGCAGTGGCTTGTAGGTCCGGATCGTCTCGGCATCCTCCTTGTTTGAGGCTGCGGGGATGGGGCCGCGCACGACCAGCAGGGTTCCGGCCTTTGACTCCCCGGTAGGAGGGTCAGGCTCAGCGAGGATCGCTGCCGAGACACGGTAGATCTCGCTTTGTTCGCTGGTGACGGTTTGATCCACGAAAGCAATCCCGCTGATATGCAGCGCTAGCACGCGTTGCAGGCTGCCGTCCCAGAAGCATTCGTGATCCTTGGCTTCGCGGGTGGAAGCCAGTTGCTTCGCAACCTCCAGCCACAGACCTTGGCACACCCCCAGAAAATAGTCCTTACGCTCCTTGGGCTGGAAAAATGATCGCTTCTGTTCGCTTTCATGTACGGAAAGGATCGCGATGGAGCGAAGAACCGCCAGGCAGTTGGCGCTGTCCCAGGTCTTGAGCCGATCGTCCCGGACGGCTTTGATGGCTGTATTTACGCAGCTGTTCAACGACCCTGTCGTGCTGACTGGCAAGCGTAATGGGCGGTCAGAGTCATCTGTGCTGGGGCGCAGCCGCTGCAGCTTGAGAAACGGCAACCCATCAAAGTGAACATCCCGCACTGTCCAAGCTTGACGGGAAAGGTGCAGCCCCTCCTGGGCAAGTTGCTCCAACGCCCGGTGCTCATGGAGAACGGCCGAGTCGACTGATGAGGTCATGGCATCGAGCCACTCCACCCGAAAGGCGCTGGCGCTCTCGTCATCAAGCTGGAGGTCGTCCAGGGCGTACAGAACCTCGATAGCCAGAGCGGTCCGTTCCGCTGAAAAGTCTGGAGCTTCCAGCGCGCGCCGCACCAGGCGGTGAAATTGGCGGAAGCGTTGCGGGGTGTCCTCGACGCCCGTTGCCAGTCGCAGCAAAGGGTGCATGAAGGCATGCACGCCGCGAAGCTTATTTGAGGAACTGCGACCGCTACTGCGGTCATTACTTGATGCAACCATGGTCGACTCCAGAGATGTGAAGTGATGGTTGCGGTGCAGGCCCAGCGTAGAGCTGCGCGGTCGGAGAGCAACCTCCGTAAGGCAACAAAACTGTGCCTTGCTTCAAGGCTACTACGGTCTTTTGGACCTCGCAAGTGCCTTCAAGCCGTTGTTCAGAAGAGACGAAATTGATTGCTTAGGAAAAATGGAATGTTGAGTGGCGCGTTTTCGACAAAGTGGAATGTTGAGTGGCGCGCGAGTGGAATGTGAAGCTGCAGCACGAATCTTGCAACCCAATCAATTCAACAGGTTACGGCGCTGCCGAGTTGAAGGTTGAATGGCGTTCCGCAGAAACGGCGCCCATCAGGCGTCGACAAGTCGGGCCGGATCCGGTCGACTGAGTGACGCGTCCAGGGCGCGCCAGGGGCGGGCAGCCCGATCCACCAGGGCGCTTGGCGCGCCACCCGTGCTGGCGCCCAGTTTGTCAGTTGAGCATTGCAAATGCCGAATCGGGCAGCAGCATTTCATGCTCCGGTTCGGGCAAAGGTAGCGTGAAATAGAAGGTGCAGCCTTGTCCCAGGCTGGTCTCTGCCCAGATCCTCCCGCCATGGCGTTCAATGATGCGTTGCGCCAGTGCAAGGCCGGTGCCGGTACCGTCGAAGTCCATCGAGTGATGTTGCCGCTGGAACATCACGAACAGGTTGTGTGCCTTTTCGAGGTCAAACCCGACGCCGTTGTCCTGCACATAGAAAGTCAGGTCACCCAGGGGGCTGCTCTGGCAACCCACCATGATCTTGGCCACATCACGCGGCCGGGTGTATTTCACCGAGTTGCTGAGCAGGTTGCCGCAAGCCTGAGCCAGCAGCATGGCGTCGCCTTTCACCAGCGGCAGGTTGTCATCGATCACCCATTCAATGTTTCGATCCGGGTTCTCCTGCTTCAAGTGGTTGATCACACCGTTGAGCAATGGTCCCAGCGGCACATGCTGTGATTCCAGCGTCACTCGACCCAGTCTCGCGTATTCGAGCAAGCCTTCAATCATGAGACTCATGCGTTTGCTCGCCTTGGCGATCGAGTTCATGTACTGCAAAGTGAGCACATCCGGGGAGTCTCCCAGCTGCTCCTGGAGCAGGGCGACAAAGCTGGCGATGTGTCGCAGTGGTGCACGCAAATCGTGGGAGACCATGTGCGAGAAGACATCCAGATCCTTGTTGGCAGCCACCAGTTGTTGCGTGCGCTCGGCGACGCGCTTTTCCAGTTCGCTGTTGAGGTCGTTCATGACGTCTTCCAGGCTCTTGGCTGCCGTCATGTCGCGGGTGATGCTGGAAAGTCCCTGCAGTTCGCCTTCTTCATTGCGCAGCGCGGTCAGCACAGTATGGGCCCAGAAACGCGAGCCGTCTTCGCGCAGCCGCCAGCCTCTCGTCTCCCATTGTCCGTGGGCCTTGGCCAGGCGCAGCACTTGGTCGGGATCGACCTCGTCTTCCGACATGCTGTCATTTGCCAGCAGTTTGGTGTAGGGCTGTCCAATGATCTGAACCCGCCCATGGCCGTGCAGTCTTTGTGCACTCTCCGACCATTCTGTGACGATCCCTTCTTCATCCACGAAATACACGCAGTAATCCTGGATGGCATCGACCATCAGTCGATAGCGTTGCTCGCTCTGGAACAGTTCGGCACTGCGTTCGCGAACCCGCTCTTCCAGGTCACGGTTGGCCTCAAGAACGTATTCCTCGGTCCGCCGGCGTTCGCTGACGTCATGCAACTCGATGAAGATGCCTTCCACCACCCCGTTCTGGAAGTCGGGTATGTAGTGAATCTGGTAGTAGTTGCGACTGCCGTCCGAAGATTCTCGCTCAGCTTCAAAGGATTGCGATTCACCACTCAATGCACTGGCCACGCGAGGCAGGATCTCGGGCAGCAGCTCGGGGCGCACCACCTGGCTCAGGTGCGAGCCCACCATTTCGCCTGCCAGCTTCCCGTAGCGGGTGGCGTGGGCCGCATTGGCGAACCGGCAGATCAGGTCCTTGTCGTAGTACGCGAGTCGGGCGGGAATGCGGTCCGTGATGGTTTGCAAAAAACCACCATGTGCCGCCAGGCGCTCTTCCGATGCGTGGCGGTCGCTGATGTCGACCACGGTGGTGTTGCTGTGAAGGAACTGACCCTGGGAATCAAAGACCGATGTCGAGGACAGCAACGCGTGAAAGCGGCTGCCGTTCTTGCGGGTGATCTCCAGCTCCATGGGTTCGGTGCTGCCCTGTTGCCGTAACAGCTCCATTCGGTTGGTGGCCAACTGCCGCCAGGAGGGGTCGATCAGATCGAACACACTCATCTTGCCCATCAGCTCTTCCCGGCTGTAGCCAAGCCAGTTGAGCAACGTCTGATTCACCTGAACAAACCGCAGATCGGCATCCAGTGAGAGAAACCCACATGGCGCCTGCTCGTACAACGCCTCTGCCCTCGCCAGGCGGGCTTTCAAAGCTTCCATATCGTCGCCTGGTTCAGCACCGCTACTTTGGGCGGTGCGCTCGTCGGCATCGGGGTGTTCGGTTGTCATGGTTCAGGGCTCCGGGTCTTGGCATTTCTTCAAGGCAAAATTTGACCTGTAAGGCCATATCGGTCGTTGCGCTGAAAAATTCAGCGCAGGAGCTGACAAAGGGTATCGAAAGAAGGCTTGCGAGTCAAAAAAGGCCCAGAGAAGTATTCTCTGGGCCTGGACTGGCTTCTGAAATTCAATGCGCATCGCAAGTGGTGATCACGAGACATGCTGGCGGCGCGGTGTGGTTGCGCCGGGATGGGACCCATGGCCCACCCCCCTTGTCTTGAAATCTACAAGCCGGCTGCCGCCTTCAATGCTGCCGCCTTGTCGGTCCGCTCCCACGTGAATTCAGGCTCTTCACGACCAAAGTGCCCATACGCTGCAGTCTTGGTGTAGATCGGGCGAAGCAGGTCCAGCATCTGGATGATGCCCTTGGGGCGCAGGTCGAAGTGTTCGGTGACGAGCGCAGCAATGGCTTCGTCGGGGATCACACCCGTGCCTTCGGTGTACACCGTCACGTTCATGGGGCGGGCCACGCCAATCGCGTAGGCCACCTGGATCTGGCATTGCCGTGCCAGACCGGCGGCCACGATGTTCTTGGCCACGTAGCGTGCGGCATAGGCCGCCGAGCGGTCCACCTTGCTGGGATCCTTGCCCGAGAATGCGCCGCCACCATGCGGGCAGGCACCGCCGTAGGTGTCCACAATGATCTTGCGACCGGTCAGGCCGCAGTCCCCCTGCGGGCCGCCGATGACGAAGCGGCCAGTGGGGTTGATCAGGTACTTGGTGTCCTGCAACCATTCCTTGGGCAGCACGGGCTTGATGATTTCTTCGATGATGGCTTCATTGAAAGATGCCTTCATCTTGGTGGCTGTTTCGCTCTGATCGGGACTGTGCTGGGTGGACAGGACCACCGTGTCGATGCTGTGCGGCTTGCCATCGACGTAGCGCATGGTGACCTGGCTCTTGGCATCGGGACGCAGGAACGGCAGGCGGCCATCTTTGCGCAACTGGGCCTGCCGCTCCACCAGGCGGTGCGCGTAGTAGATGGGCGCGGGCATCAGCTCGGGGGTTTCGTCGCAGGCATAGCCGAACATGAGGCCCTGGTCACCGGCACCGGTGTTCAGGTGATCGTCGCTGGCGTGGTCCACGCCCTGGGCGATGTCGTTGCTCTGCTTGTCGTAGGCGACCAGCACCGCGCAGCCCTTGTAGTCGATGCCGTATTCGGTGTTGTCGTAGCCAATGCGCTTCAAGGTGTCGCGTGCGACCTGGATGTAGTCGACGTGGGCATTCGTGGTGATTTCGCCCGCCAGGACCACCAGGCCGGTGTTGCAAAGCGTTTCGGCTGCCACGCGGCTGCGCGGGTCGTGCGTGAAGATCGCGTCGAGAATCGCGTCGGAGATCTGGTCGGACACCTTGTCGGGGTGGCCTTCAGAAACGGATTCAGAGGTGAAGAGAAAGTCGTTCGCCATGTATAAACTCCAAGTTGGTTGATCGGCGTTGCCGGTCTGTCAGAGTTCGGCGAACGCTTTAGCGGAATTTGTGAATCGCCCCGCAATTAGTTCAGTAACTCGGCGATGGCGCGATTCTAGATCAAGCGCCTGAATGCTGTGTGGCGTGTCTGGAGCCCCCCAGGTCGCGTTGCCGATACCTTGAGTGCATTTTGGAATTCTTCGTCCAGTCCCTTTTTCGTTTCCTGAGCTGGTTCCCTCTGCCTGTGCTGCATGGCATGGGTTGGGTGCTCGGCTGGCTGAGTTTTCTGACATCTGCGCGCTACCGCAAGCGGCTCTTTGCCCATGCTCGGCAGGCGGGATTTTCGCGCTCGGTGGCGCTGGCGTCGGTGGGCGAATCGGGCAAACTGGTCGCGGAGTTGCCACGCCTTTGGCTCGGTCGACCGGTACGGGTCGGGTGGGAAGGCGCTGCTCACATCGAAGCGGCACAAGCACATGGAGCAGGGGTGCTGTTTCTCACGCCCCACCTGGGCTGTTTTGAGATCACCGCCCAGGCCTACGCCCAGCGCTTTGGCGTGCGACAACCCGTGACCGTGTTGTTCCGGCCCGCCAGGCAGCCCTGGCTGCGGGATCTGGTGGCGAATGCCCGAACGCGTCCCAACCTGGTGGCCGCACCGACCACGCTGGGTGGGGTCAAGCAGTTGATCAAGGCCATGAAGTCGGGCCAGGCTGTGGGATTGCTCCCCGATCAGGTGCCGCCAGGAGGCCAGGGCGTGTGGGCCCCTTTCTTCGGGCGCGACGCGTACACCATGACCCTGTCTGCCCGCCTGGCTCACATCGCCGGTTCGCAGGTGGTGCTGATCTGGGGCGAGCGCCTGAGCTGGGGTAGGGGTTATCTTGTGCGCGTGAGACCGTTTCGACTGCCTGACGGTGAAGTGCTCGCCACCGATGCGGTGCGGGCGGCCGGCCAGATCAATCACGCCATGGAGGCTCTGATCAAAGAACGCCCGGCGCAGTACCTGTGGTCTTATGACCGTTACAAAGTGCCTGCCGGCCATCCCCCGTCGGTGAGCGAGCCCGCTTCGGCAGACAGACCCTTGTTCACGGACCAGCCGGCTTCATGAGTCTTCAGCAAAATGCGCCCGCTTCGAGCGGGCTGGCACGTATCGGAAACCGCCTCGGTCTGGCATTCATGCGCCTGCTTTCGGTGATGCCTTTGTCCTGGGTGCGCGCGATCGGCTGGGCCCTGGGCGTGTTGCTGCATGTGGTGGTGTTGCGCCGGCGCCGCATTGCCCGAATCAACTGGGCCCTGTGTTTCCCGAACCAGACAGCAGGCGAGCGCAACCGTGCCATCCGACGCCATTTCATCGTGTTTGCTCAAGCCTGGCTCGACCGGGGCTGGCTGTGGGAAGGTGCGCCTGAGGTGGTACGCAGGCGGCTGAAACTCTGCGGTGACCTGCAGGCCCTCGAAGGCCACTCACCGACAGTGTTGTTTGCTCCCCATTTCGTGGGCATGGACGCCGGGTGGACGGCGCTGACCGTGCACCTGGAGCGCCGCTTTTGCGGGATCTACGCGGAGCAGCTGAACGCTGATGTGGATCGCTGGATGGCGCAAGGGCGCCAGCGGTTTGGGGAGCCACACATCGTGGCCAGACGGCAGGGACTCAAGCCCCTGATCGCAGCCTTGCGGTCAGGGGAGCCGCTGTACCTGTTGCCCGATATGGATCACGGCGCACGCGATTCGGTGTTTGTACCGTTCTTTGGCGTTCAGACGGCCACGCTGGCGTCACTGTCAAGGTTTGCACGTCTGTCGGGCGCTTCGGTGGTGCCGGTGGTCAGCCGAATGACGCCGGAGGGCTATGAGGTCACGATTCACCCGGCCTGGAAGAACTTTCCCACCAGGGATGCCGAAGCTGATACGGCTGTCATGAACCAGCAACTGGAGACCATGATCAGGACCATGCCGGAACAGTATTACTGGGTCCACAAACGGTTCAAAACCCGTCCGCCAGGCGAGCCTTCGCCGTACGCTTGAGGCCAGCGGCCAGGGAAGTGTGATGCGATGGCCGTGCCGTCTCAATCCTGGGCAGGTGGCTCGTCTTCGCATTCAGACTCGGCCGCAGCCACTCCTGGTTCGGCCTGTGGCTCATGGGACCAATGCCACAAGAGCTGCGCCACTTCATCCAGCCCCTGTTTTTTCAGCGCAGAGAACAATCGAGCCTCGCCTCCGCCGCATTGCAACCGGGCGATGGACAGTGCTTTGGTGGCTTCCGCACGGCTGAGCTTGTCGGCTTTGGTCAGCAGCACCAGAAATTTCAGGCCCTGTTCCACGCGGGGTCGGATCACTTCCAGCAGGATTTCGTCGAGTTCGGTCAAACCCAGCCGGGGGTCGCACAGCAGCACCACCGCCTTGAGGTTGGGGCGTGTCATGAGGTAGTTGCCCATCACCCGTTGCCAGCGCAGCTTGGCTTCCCTTGGCACCGCCGCGTAGCCGTAGCCCGGCAGGTCGGCCAGCACGGCGTCGTGCACGCCCTGTTTGCCGAGTGTGAACAAGTTGATGCTCTGGGTGCGGCCCGGCGTCTTGGACGCAAAGGCCAGCCGTTTCTGCTGGGTCAGGGTGTTGATGCAGGTTGACTTTCCGGCGTTGGATCGCCCGACGAAAGCGATTTCGGGCAGATCCAGAACGGGCAGGTGTTCAAGTTGCGGCGCGGTTGTGAGGAATCTGGCCGTGTGCAGCCAGCCATGCGCGATCTTGGGGTCCGGATACCCGGGCGGCGTGATGCTCTCGGCTTTGAGCGGCTTGCTGCCTGCGGTGCCACCTGGTGGCGAAGGACTTGGAGCTGAGGTAGGGTATTCGGTCATTTAGGGGGGTTCACAATAGGGCATTGTAAAATCGATTGGCTAACACCAGACAAGCCGCGAATCTTCTTAACCCGAACCCGTCGCCACCGACGCCTGCCCAGTCATGAAATTGTCCGTTTCGTTCATTTGCGCCGCTGCTGCTGCAGCTTTGTCGTTCAGCGTTCAAGCCCAGACAGTCAAGCCTGACTTGGGCAAGGGCGCGGCCGCATTCGGGCAAGTGTGCGTGGCCTGCCACGCCGCTGATGGCAACTCCGCCACGCCTGCCAACCCCAAGCTCTCGCAGCAACACCCCGAGTACCTGATCAAGCAGCTGCAGGAGTACAAGTCCGGCAAGCGTGACAACGCCATCATGAAGGGCTTCGCCAGTGCGTTGTCCGATGATGACATGCGCAACATCTCCTACTGGCTGGCCAGCCAGAAGGCGACGCCTGGATTTGCACAGGACAAAGACCTGGTGCGCTTGGGCGAGCGCATTTACCGGGGCGGTATTGCGGGTCGAGACGTGGCCGCTTGTGCGGGTTGCCACAGCCCCAATGGTGCAGGCATTCCGTCGCAGTACCCGCGTCTGGCGGGTCAACATGCCGAGTACACCTTGGACCAGATGAATCAGTTTCGCAGCGGTGTCCGCAAGAACAGCGCACAGATGACCAAAATAGCAGCCTACATGACCGACGAAGAGATTCGCGCGGTGGCCGACTACATTGCTGGCCTGCGCTGAACGCTGGCAATGACCCTTGTCGTTGACATAATATAAGTTTTCATTGATATTCAGCGGCAAAATGCACGCTTTCAACGCCTGCAATTGAACCCGTCGTCAAAATCCGCATCACAGTGGGGCGCGTTCTGGTCAATCCGGGCACGCCCTTTTTTTTGCCTCCCACTGACTGATTTTCCATGACCATCTCCACGCAGGGCATGCAATTGCGTTCAGGCTCTCGCTTTGCCAGCGACGCGGTGGAGTTGCTGTCGTCCATGCGCTTTGCCATCTCACTGCTCACGGTGATCTGCATCGCCTCGGTGATCGGAACGGTGGTCAAGCAGCACGAGCCAGCCAACAACTACGTCAATCAGTTTGGCCCATTCTGGGCCGACGTGTTCGCCAGCGCCGGCCTGTTTTCCGTGTACAGCGCGTGGTGGTTCCTCGCCATACTTGCCTTTCTTGTCATCAGCACCAGCCTTTGCATCGCCCGCAATACACCCAAGATCCTGGTGGACTTCAAGGCCTACAAGGAGAACATCCGCGAGCAGAGTCTCAAGGCGTTTCCCCACCGAGCAGAGAGTAGTCTGGACGAAAAGCCGGAAGCAGCGGCTCGGCGCATTGGCCAGTCTTTGCTGGGCTCGGGCTGGAAGGTCAAGCTGCAATCCCGGGAAACGCCCAGCGGATTGGGGTGGATGGTGGCAGCCAAGGCGGGGGCCACCAACAAGATCGGCTATCTCGCTGCGCACAGCGCGATCGTGCTCGTCTGCATTGGTGGGCTGCTTGATGGGGACCTCATGGTCCGCGCCCAGATGTGGTTCAACGGAAAGACGCCGTTCATGGGCGGTGGTCTGATTGCCGATGTACCTGCGCAGCACCGGTTGTCTGCCAGCAACCCCACGTTCCGCGGCAATCTGCTGGTTACCGAAGGCACGACGGCGGGCACCGCCATCCTGGCCCAGCCCGCCGGCGTATTGCTCCAGGATCTGCCGTTTCGCGTCGAGCTCAAGAAATTCATCGTTGAGTATTACGACACCGGCATGCCCAAACTGTTTGCCAGCGACATCGTGATTCACGACAACGAAACCGGTGAGCAGAAAGAGACGCGGGTGGAGGTCAATCACCCTGCCAGTCACCGCGGCATCAATATCTACCAGTCCAGCTTTGACGACGGCGGCTCTCGCGTCAAGCTGCAGGCGGTGCCGTTGACCAGACCCACTCGCCCTTTCGAGATCGAGGGCGTGATCGGGGGTTCCAGTGCGCTGAGCAACGGTGATGAACAGATGACGCTGGAGTACACCGGCTTGCGCGTCATCAACGTCGAAAACTTCAGTGATCAAGGGTCCGACAAGGCCGTTGACGTGCGCAAGGTGGACTTGCGTGGTGCCATCGAAAGCCGGCTGGGTTCGGGCCACAAGACCGTCACCGAAAAGGTGTTGCGCAATGTGGGGCCGAGCATCACCTACAAGCTTCGCGATTCGGCCGGCCAGGCCATCGAGTACCACAACTACATGCTGCCCATGGAGCTTGATGGCATGCGCATGTATCTGCTGGGGCTGCGCGAAAACCCGTCGGACACCTTCCGGTACCTGCGCGTTCCGGCCGATGATCAGGATTCGCTGGACGGATTTGTCCGGTTGCGAGCGGGTTTGGCCAGTGCCCCCATGCGTGCCGAGGCGGTGCGGCGCTATGCAGAGCAGGCAGTTGAAGGAGGGCGTCCCGACCTGGCAGAGGCGTTGATTGCGTCCGCTTCCCGCGCCATCGATCTGTTTGCTGGCGAAGAGCGCATTGCTTTGCCCGAGTCCATGCGGACCGCGCCGGACATGCCGCCTATTCTGGGTGGGTTGCCCGCCTTGTCTTCGTTTCTCGAGGCCAACGTGCCGGCGGAAGAAAGGGAACGCGCGAGCGACGTGCTGGTGCGCATTCTCAACGGCGTCTTGTTCGAGTTGATGCAACTCAGCCGGGAGCGTGAAGGTTTGCCACCCATGGAGCGAGGCGAATTCACCCAGCAATTCATGACGGCAGCTGTCATCAGTCTGAGTGACAGCTTCCTTTACCCGGCTCCCATGACGTTCCAGCTCAAGGACTTTGAACACATTCAGGCGAGTGTGTTTCAAGTGGCGCGTGCGCCTGGGCAGAACATTGTCTACCTCGGGTGCCTCTTGCTGATCGTCGGAATATTCGCCATGCTGTATGTGCGCGAGCGGCGCCTCTGGATCTGGCTCACGCCCACTGGCGAGCAATCCGCTCAGGCCAGCATGGCGTTGTCCACGAACCGGAAGACCATGGAAGCCGACCGTGAGTTCGATATGTTGAAAAGCCAGTTGTTGAAGGTAACGCCATGAACACGACCACCGCCACCCAGACGATCGAGCTCAAGAAGGGTGATCATGGGGCTGGACTTCAGCCTGGCTACTTTGCGCGCCGCGATGTGTGGGACTGGCTGTTTGCCGTACTGATGCTGGCTGGCGGTGTCGTGGCTTTTGTTCAGTACAGCCATGCAATGGATGGTTACGAAAAGGCGATCCTCGTGGGTACGTTGCCTTCGCTTGTCTGGATCGGGTGGTTCTGGCGCCCGCTGAGGGCGCTTGCTGTCGTGGTGGCGGCGCTTTCGCTGCTGGCGATCTGGCTTTACCAGGCCCCTGCAGGCGGTGCCGACCTGGCCCGTGCCGACACCGCGTTCCTGCTCAAGTACTTCATCTCCAGTCAGTCGGCCATTCTCTGGATGAGCATGCTCTTCTTCATGAGCACGGTCTTCTACTGGCTGGGCATGTTCACCCGTGCAGGCGACACCTTCGAGCTGCTCGGGTCGCGCATGGCTTGGGTCGCGGTGACGCTGGCGCTGGTGGGCACCATGGTGCGCTGGTACGAGAGCCACCAGATCGGACCCGATATTGGCCACATTCCCGTCAGCAATTTGTACGAGGTGTTCGTGCTGTTCTGCTGGATGACGGCCACGTTCTATCTGTACTACGAAGACCAGTACCGCACGCGCTCCATGGGCGCTTTCGTGATGCTGGTGGTGAGTGCTGCGGTCGGATTCCTGCTCTGGTACACGGTGGTTCGCGAAGCACACGAAATCCAGCCGCTGGTGCCAGCCCTGCAAAGCTGGTGGATGAAGCTGCATGTGCCAGCAAATTTTGTCGGCTATGGCACTTTCGCCATTGCCGCCATGCTGGCTTTCGCTTATCTCATCAAACAGAGCGCAGGTGAAACGCGCTGGTACAAGCTGGCGCCGTTGTGGTTGCTCGGCGTGGTGCTCTGTCTTGAGCCCTTGGTGTTTCGCCAGTCGTCGCTGGAAAAGGGTGGCAGCTACTGGTTTGTGTACTTTGGCATCTCGGCGCTGATCGTGGGAGGCATCATCGCGGGACGGCATCGCATTGCGTCGCGTCTGCCATCGTTCGAGGTGCTGGACGATGTGATGTACAAGGCGATCGCCATCGGCTTTGCCTTCTTCACCATCGCCACGGTGCTGGGCGCTTTGTGGGCTGCTGAAGCCTGGGGTGGCTACTGGAGCTGGGATCCCAAAGAGACTTGGGCGCTGATCGTGTGGCTCAATTACGCCGCCTGGCTTCACATGCGCCTGATGAAAGGCCTGAGAGGGACGGTGGCGGCCTGGTGGGCGTTGGTCGGTCTGGCCGTGACCACGTTCGCGTTTCTGGGCGTGAACATGTTTCTCTCTGGATTGCACAGCTACGGCGAACTCTGACAACGGCATTTTCCCTGCGGCGGGAGTCGCCGGTGATTGTCCCGGGAGCCCTGTGTCCCAGAAGGGTTGGCGACAACCCTTCCACGCCTTGTCTGGAACTTTGAAAGAATTATGGCGTTCGCACGACCAACCGGTCACGAAGGAGCTTACGCATGATCATTCTCTCTTCCAGCGATGGTTTCAACCATCCGTTTTCCTCTGAAATCACACCGCGTTCGACCTACCTGGATAGGCGCGCGTTGCTGAAACGAATGGCGGTGGGGGCTGCGGGTGCTTCCCTGGCGGCATGGGCTTCAAGAAGTGCGCTGGCGCAGGCCACCTCCATACCCCGTCCCGGGAAGCTTGCTGCATTGGCAGGCGCGAGGTCTGGCGTTTCGGGCGCCAGCACGGTGGAAGCGATCACCAGCTACCAGCATGCGTCCTCCTACAACAACTTCTACGAGTTTGGAACGGACAAGTCCGATCCCGCGCGCCGTGCAGGCACCCTGAAAACGAACCCCTGGACGGTCTCGGTGGAGGGGCTGGTCAACAAGCCCCAGTCCTTTGATCTGGATGACCTTCTGAAGCTCTCCCCGATGGAAGAGCGCATCTATCGGCTCAGGTGCGTCGAGGGCTGGTCGATGGTGATTCCCTGGGTCGGCTATTCACTGGCTGCGCTCATCAAGCAGGTGCAGCCGCAAGGCAGTGCAAAGTACGTCGAGTTTTTCACCCTCGCCGATCCCGCGATGATGCCCGGCCTTCGCTCCAATGTTTTGCAGTGGCCTTACGTCGAAGCACTGCGCCTGGACGAGGCGTTGCACCCCTTGAGCATGCTCGCGTTCGGGATGTACGGCGAAGTCTTGCCCAACCAGAACGGTGCACCGGTGCGGTTGGTGGTGCCCTGGAAATACGGGTTCAAGAGTGGCAAATCACTGGTGAAGATTCGTTTCACCGAAAAAGAACCCCCCACCTCCTGGAACATGTCAGCACCCCAGGAATACGGGTTCTACTCCAACGTCAATCCCGAGGTGTCTCATCCCCGCTGGAGCCAGGCCACGGAGCGCCGCATTGGTGAAGAAGGGGGCTTGCTGGCCAAGCGGCGCAAGACACTGATGTTCAATGGGTATGAGCCGCAGGTGGGGCAGCTTTATGCCGGCATGGATCTGAAAAAGAACTACTGACGGCTGCAATGCGGAAAATCATTGTCGGTTCCTGTTCATCTGCACCCCTTGCATGAAAGAAATGCTCCCCCGTGGGCGGGCCCTGTGAAAACCGTCGCCTACGCGACCACTTCGTTGCTCAAAGCGGTCAACTTTCGCCTGATGCACTGGTCTGCCAAACCGCTGTTCTTGCTTCTCGGATGCCTGCCCGGCATCTGGTTGTTCTGGAGTGCGGTGAACGATCAACTCGGTGCCAATCCCGCCGAGGCCCTGGTCAGGTCACTGGGTGACTGGAGCCTTCGCTTTCTCGTGCTCGTGTTGCTTGTGACCCCTTTGCGCATCTGGGCGGGCTGGCCTGTACTGGCCCGGATGAGGCGCATGGCCGGCCTGTTCGTGTTCTTTTATGCGAGCCTGCATCTGCTGGCCTACGCGTGGTTTGATATGGGGTTTGAGCTGGATCGCATCGTTGAGGATGTGCTGAAGCGCCCATTCATCCTGGTGGGGATGACGGCCTGGGCACTGCTCTTCTTGATGGCAGCAACCTCATTTGACCGTGTCATACGGGTCATGGGCGCGCATCGGTGGCGTTGGCTGCATCGCAGCGTGTACGCGGTGGCCTGTTTGGCAGTTCTGCACTTTTTCTGGATGCGCAGCGGCAAGAACGACTATGCGGAAGTTGCAGTGTATGCCGGGGTACTCGCTCTTTTGCTGGCTTGGCGGATCTGGCGCAGACTCAAGGTCAATCTGCTTCCCGGCAAGCAAAAACCGCCACGCTGAGCGTCAGCGTGGAAGAACCACTTCTTCCGGCAGCGGGGGTGTTTCCGATGAGTAGGGTGTCGTCACGGGCGCTGGTGCACCGCCACCTGGATGGAACAAAGGACCCTTTTGGCCACACCCGACCAGTAGCAACCCGCCTGACACGAGGGCAAACGCACAAACGGCGCGCGTGGAGCCGATGGTCAAGCCTAGAATCCGGTTCTTTCTGTACATCTGCGCATTGTAATGACCGATATCGAGTATCTGGACCACGCCGAAGCGCTGTTGCGCAGCATAGAACTGTCTTGTGATCGTATCAACGACACCAGCGATGCGGACATCGACAACCAGCGTGTGGGGGGAATGATTACCCTCACGTTCCCCAGTGGCAGCCAGATCATCGTGAACCTTCAGAAACCACTGCAAGAAATCTGGATGGCTGCCCGTGCAGGGGGCTTTCACTACCGGTACGACGGCAATCAATGGATGGACACGAAAGGCCAGGGTGAATTCTGGGAGCACCTTCGCCGATTTGCATCTGAGCAGGCCAACATGACGCTGGATTTCAGTTCCTGAACAGATCCAGAATACTTCGCCGGTCATCGGATCGCAGTGGCGCTGACGGTGGGTTGGAGCCCTCGGTGCCTCCAAGCAGAGCAGGATCCACGGCCTGTCCTGGCCAGGGATCGCCAAGACCGATGCCGTGCACGCTGTTGCCCGGCCCGTACTCTTCGTAGTACCACTCGCCCCCGACCCTGATCACGCCACGCGGAGGCGTGTAGGTTGCGACGGGTTCATTCTTGAGTGCTTCAGACATGTACGACATCCAGATGGGCAGGCTGAGGCCGCCGCCGGTTTCCCTGCTTCCAAGGTTGCGAGGCGTGTCGTAGCCGACCCAGCTCGCAGCCACCACGGAGGGTTGGAAGCCGACGAACCAGGCATCCACTGAATCGTTGGTGGTACCGGTCTTGCCATACAGGTCTGGTCTGCCCAGCGACTGGGCGCGTGCAGCGGTGCCGGTGCGCGTGATTTCCTGAAGCAGGCTGTTCATGACGAATGCATTTCGCTCGTCGATCACACGCATCGAATCATCCAGTGCTGGCGGCGTTGCTTCAAAAATCACCTTGCCTCTGTGATCGGTCACCCGCGAAACCAGGGTGGGAGCCACACGGTATCCGCCGTTGGCAAAAACGGCAAAACCAGTGGCCATCTGCATCGGTGTCACGGCGCCTGCACCCAGCGCCATGGTGAGGTAGGGGGGGTGTTTCTCAGCGTCGAATCCAAAGCGGGCCACCCAGGATTGCGCACTCTGCGTGCCAACCAGTTCCAGAATGCGGATCGAGACCATGTTCTTGGACTTTGCCAGCGCCCGGCGCACCGACATGGGCCCTTCAAACTGCCCATCGTAGTTTCTTGGCTCCCATGGCTTTCCCCCGGTGTCCCTGGCGCTGTAGAACAGTGGTGCATCGTTCACCACAGTCATGGGCGACACACCCTTTTCCAAAGCGGCCGAATAAATGAAGGGTTTGAAGCTCGACCCGGGTTGGCGCCAGGCTTGGGTCACATGGTTGAACTTGTTCTTCTGGAAATCGAATCCGCCCACCAGCGCCCTGATCGCTCCGGTTCGTGGGTCCATAGCCACGAATGCGGCCTCCACTTCCGGCAACTGCGTGATCCGCCATGACTTTTCGCCCGTCTTGAAGACGCGAATCACCGCCCCTGGACGCAGCTTGATATTCGGGCCCGCCTTCTCGGCCAGGCCCGAGCGGGCTGGGCGCAAGCCCTCGCCCGTGATTTCAAACGGCTCGCCATCCTGGCGCACAGCCACCACCTTGCGGGGCCCTGCTTCAAGAACGACGGCGGTGAGCAGGTCGCCATTGTCCGGGCGCTCAGTGAGCGCGTTGTCGATTGCGTCGTCCCGCGCTGCGGGGTCGGTGGGCAAGTCGATGAACAGTTCCGGGCCGCGATAGAACTGTCGGCTTTCGAAGTCGAGCACACCTTTTCGGACTGCGTTGTAAGCCGCCAGCTGGTCGTCTGCGCGCAAGGTGGTTGTCACGATGAGCCCCCTTGTGTAGGCCTCGTCGCCATATTGCGCCACCATCGCCTGTCTCACCATCTCTGCCGCGAACTCGGCGTGAATGCGGCTTTGGGAAACGCGACGAACCGCCAGCTTTTCAGCCTTGGCCTCCGAAGCTTCGGCGGAGGTGATGAATCCGTTCTGTTCCATGCGATCGATGATGTGCAGCTGCCTGGCACGCGAGCGCTTGGGGTTGGATATGGGGTTGTAAGCAGAAGGAGCCTGGGGCAATCCGGCCAGCATGGCTGCCTCGGCGATGGTCACGTCTTTCAGCTGCTTGCCGAAATAGGTTTGGGAGGCGGCAGAAAACCCATAGGCCCGCTGACCAAGGAAGATCTGGTTCATGTAGATCTCCAGAATCTGTTGCTTGGTGAGCATGTGCTCCAGCTTGAACGTCAGCAGAACTTCATAAATTTTTCTTGTGTAGCTTTTCTCTGCCGAGAGGTAAACATTTCGAGCGACCTGCATCGTGATGGTGGATGCACCCTGGCTCTTGGCGCGCCCGAGGTTTGCCAGGCCGGCACGCACCATGCCGCGATAGTCCACGCCACTGTGCTCGAAGAATCGGGTGTCTTCAATCGCAAGGACTGCGTTGATCATCACATCCGGAATTTCCTTGATGGTCAACAGGTTGCGTCTTTCCTCGCCAAACTCTTCGATGAGTTGTCCGTCAGCGGAGAGCACGCGCAGCGGCAGCTTCGGGCGGTAATCCGCGAGGCTGGTGACGTCAGGCAGGTTGGGGTACGCCATTGCAAGGGCAATGGCGATGACGATCAACAGCCCTGCCGCACCTGCCGCCGCCAGTCCGGCCAGACCTACCACAAGGCGAATCGCCCACCACAGAGCGGGATGGTCCATCCATACTGGTTTGCGAGAGCCGTGGGATGTGGCTGTTTGGTCTTTGGGCATGCAGTGAATCAGTAGATATGCAGCTGATTATAAAAATGACGCTGCAGCACGGGTGACAGTGAGGGCCCACTTGGCCTGGGTTGGTGGATGTTTGAAGACCGCAGGGTCGTAACCCGTACCTACAAGCGTAAAAAAATGCGTATGCTTTTGGCAACGCTCCATTGTCTTCCAAAGACAAAATGTCTTTGCTGCTCAAGGGGCTTGCTGCTAGCATTCAAGTGAATTCTTAAGTCTAGCGCCCTTGGGCGCGATCTATTCTGGGGGCCACCTTGAGCTCATTGGGGTCGTTATTCAGCCGGGAATCGGCACCATTGCTGGGGATCGATGTCAGTTCATCCAGCGTCAAGTTGGTCGAGCTCAGTCGAAACCGGTCGGGAGATCTGGTTCTTGAGCGCTGTGCCATGGAGCCACTTGAGCGTGGCTGGATCACGGACGGCAACATCGAGAAGTTTGACGAAGTTGCCGACGCGGTTCGTCGTGTTGTCCGCAAGAGCGGCAGCAGGACCAAGAATGTGGCACTTGCGTTGCCGGCTGCAGCTGTGATCACCAAGAAGATCATCCTGCCGGGCGGTTTGTCTGACAAAGAGCTGGAGGCTCAGGTCGAATCCGAGGCGAACCAGTACATTCCCTTTTCGCTGGACGAAGTGAGTCTGGACTTCTGTCTTATTGGTCCCAGCGCCAATTCGGTCGGCGATGTGGAAGTGCTCATCGCCGCTTCCCGCAAGGAAAAAGTATCCGATCGCCAGGGACTTGCTGAGGCTGCGGGGCTCAAGCCCGTGGTCATGGATGTGGAGTCTTATGCGTCGCGCATGGCGGCCGGGCGCGTGATTGAAACGCTGCCAAATCAGGGTGTGGATTCGCTCGTGGCGCTCTTTGAAGTCGGCGCCCTGACCACCAGCATGCAGGTCATCCGTAACGAGGATGTGCTTTACGAGCGGGATCAGGCCTTTGGTGGCGCGCAGCTGACCCAGTTGATCGTCCGCCAATATGGGTTTTCGTCAGACGAAGCCGAGGCCAAGAAGCGCTCGGGTGAGCTCCCCGACGACTACCGCTCTGCGGTGCTGGAGCCATTCATCGAAAGCATGGCCCAGGAAATCGGTCGTGCCCTTCAGTTCTTCTTCACCAGCACCCCGTACAACAAGGTGGACCACATACTGCTGGCGGGTGGAAGCGCGTCACTGCCTGGGTTGACGGAGGCCATCACCCACCAAACATCCTTTGCGTGCATGGTGATCAACCCATTCGATGCCATGGAAATGGCGTCGACGGTACAGCCGCGAAAGATTGCCCGTGAGGCCCCGTCCTACCTCACCTCGACAGGTCTGGCTCTGCGGAGGTTCTACCAATGATTTTGATCAACTTGCTGCCTCACCGCGAGGCTGCGCGCAAGCGGCAAAAGGACCAGTTTTTCACTCAGCTCGCGCTGGCCGCGATGCTCGGCGGCATCATTTGTGGCGCTGTGTTCACCTGGTACCAAGGGGAAATATCCACCCAGGAATCACGCAACAGTTTCTTGCAACGCGAGATTGCCCGCCTCGATGAAGAGATCAAGGACATCGCTGGACTCCAGCGCGAAATCGCTTCTTTGCGCGCGCGCCAGACGGCCGTGGAAGATCTGCAGGCCGACCGCAACCTTCCTGTCCACCTGCTGGATGAACTGGTCGCCCAATTGCCCGATGGCATCTACCTCAGGACCATGAAGCAAGAGGGACAAAGCGTGTTGCTGACCGGGACGGCCCAATCGCAGGAACGGGTTTCTGAGTTATTGAGAAATCTGGGCAATCAAAGCCCTTGGCTAAAGCGGCCTGAGCTGATCGAGATCGTTGCTGCGACGGTGCCTGTCAACAACAGGGAACAACGCCGGGTATCGAACTTCACTGTCCGGGTTGCGCTCCAGCGGCCGACCCCGAGTGACGCTACCGGGGCCGCCCTGGTGCCGCGTGCGCCTGGCACGCCTGGCAAAGTCTGACCGAGGTCATTTCATACCATGGCTAAATCTAAATCAATGAATCTGGATTTCAAGCGAATCCAGGACCAGCTTCGGAGTCAGTTCTCGGGACTGGATCCCAACGACCCTTCTCAGTGGCCCTACCTGCCAAAGAACCTGTTGTATGTGGTCGTTTGCGCAGCTGTGATTGCCGCTCTGTGGTTCGTCTGGCTGAAGGATGTCGACGAGCAGCTCGTGGCTGAGAAAGCTCGGGAAACACAGCTCCGTGCGAGCTACCGGGGCAAATTGGTGCAGGCGGTGAA
Organism: Hydrogenophaga sp.; assembly: GCF_030651625.1. Classification (GTDB taxonomy): domain Bacteria; phylum Pseudomonadota; class Gammaproteobacteria; order Burkholderiales; family Burkholderiaceae_C; genus Hydrogenophaga. Next base: position 22,116 of record NZ_JAUSCF010000006.1, read on the forward strand.
CCTTGACGCTTTGAGGAAACAGCTTGAGCAGGTGCAAACCTATGTGACCCAGCTTGAGAAGCAACTGCCCAGCAAGGCCGAGATGGATGCGCTGCTTTCAGACATCAACCAGGCTGGCTTGGGGCGAAGCCTGCAGTTTGAGCTTTTCAGGCCCGGGCAGGTTGCTGTCAAGGAGTACTACGCAGAATTGCCCATCACGGTGCGGGTCACGGGGGGGTACCACGACATCGGGCTGTTCGCCGCTGACATCGCCAATCTCTCTCGGATCGTCACATTGAACAACCTCGCTTTGACGCCTGTGCGGGATCGAGAAGGTGTGCTGACTCTCGATGGCATTGCCAAGACCTTCCGCTACCTGGATGAAGAAGAAATTGCGTTGCAACAGAAGGCAAAACCTGCTGCGGGAGCCAAGAAGTGACTCCAAAGAAAATATCTGGCGCCATCCTTCTGACGGTCATTGCCGCATTGCTGAGCGCGTGCTCCGCTTCGGGTGAAGATGAGTTGCAGCAATGGATGGTGAGCGAGCGCAACAGCATTCGGCCCAGCGTGACGCCCATCCCCGAGCCCTCCAAATTTGATCCTAAGGCTTACACCGGGGAGAGCCTGGAAGAGCCGTTCAGCAACAGCAAGCTGGCCAGCATTCTCCGCAGTGGTCAGAGTGTTCAGTTATCCAACTCCTCGTTGATCGAACCCGAGCTCAATCGGCGCAAGCAGCCTCTGGAGTCCTTTCCGCTGGATGTCATGTCGATGGTGGGAAGCCTGAGTCAGCAAAGCCAGCTCGTGGCACTGGTGAAGGTGGACAACCTTCTGTATCAGGTGCGCCCCGGCAACTACCTGGGACAAAACTTCGGCCGCGTCGAGCGGATCACCGAGACGGAGGTCGTTTTGCGCGAAATTGTGCAAGACGCATCGGGTGAGTGGACCCAACGACCAGCAGCGCTACAGCTACAAGAGGAAGCTTCGAAATGAACAAGCCAACAAAGGCCAAGATGTCCAGCTCCATTCAGCGTCAGTTCGGAAAGGGACTGGTCTTTGCACTGGTTGCCCTGGGTTCCACATGGGCAAGTGCCCAGAATGCCATCAAGTCGCTTACGGGGGGCGTTCAAGGGGGCGTTGAGGTCATTCGTATCGAGACGAACCAACCGTTGGCGAGCATACCCACTGGATTCACCATTCAGTCCCCCGCCAGGATTGCGCTGGACTTTCCTGGCATGGCCAACGCGATCGGTCGCAATTCCATCGACCTGAACCAGGGCAATCTGCGCTCGGCCAATGTGGTGCAGGCGGGTGATCGCACGCGTGTGGTGATCAACCTCAAGCAGCCTTCGGCCTACCAGGCCAGCATGGATGGAAATACCCTGGTTGTGGTGCTGGATCGATCGGCTGCGACCACGGTGGCTCCCGCAGAGCCTCAGGCCTTTGCTGAAAGCCGAAACAATGCTGTCGCTCCTCTTCGGGACATCGACTTCCGCCGCGGTGCAGGCAGTTCCGGACGTGTCGTGGTGGAACTGGCCAACAACCAGGTGGGCGTTGACATACGGCAGCAAGGACAAAACCTCGTCGTCGAGTTCCTCAAGACTTCGCTCCCGGAAGGGCTCAGGAGAAGGCTTGACGTCACGGACTTCGGCACGCCGGTGGAGACCACATCGTGACCTCTCAGGCAGGCGACCGGGTGCGCATGGTGGTGAGTCCCAAGGGGAATTGGGAACATTCCGCCTACCAGAGCGACAACCAGTTTGTTCTGGAAGTGCGCGAACAGGCCATCGACCCCACCAAACTCACGCAGGGACCAGGCTACAACGGCGAAAAGCTGTCGCTCAACTTCCAGAACATCGAAGTCCGATCGCTGTTGCAGGTCATCGCCGATTTCACGAATTTCAACGTGGTCACCTCCGATTCCGTCACCGGCGCGGTCACCTTGCGCTTGAAGGACGTTCCTTGGGATCAGGCGCTGGACATCATTCTTCAGGCGAAAGGCCTGGGGATGCGCAAGAATGGAAACGTGCTGTGGATTGCACCCAACGATGAGATTGCGGCACGCGAAAAGCAGGAGCTTGAGTCCAAGGCTTCCATCGAAAGTCTTGAAACGCTGAGAACCCAGGGGTTCCAGATGAACTACGCCAAGGCGGCCGACATCGCCACACAGATTTCAGCGGGTGGCTCGGGTGGAGCAGGAGGAGCCGCTGGCGCCCGGATTCTTTCCCCACGCGGCAGCGTGATTGCCGAACCCCGAACCAACCAGCTGTTTGTCACCGACATTCCATCGAAGCTGGAGCAGGTTCAAGCCTTCATTGCCAAGCTGGATATTCCGATTCGCCAGGTGCTGATCGAGGCGCGCATCGTGGAAGCAGATGACCGGTTCGGTCGCTCCATAGGTGTTCGTCTGGGGGGTAGCGACCTTCGTGGTGTGCGGGGTGGTCAGCCTGGTTATCCCATTGGTGGATCGGATCGCATTGCAATTGGCGGCAGCTACAACGCCGTGTCGAGCACAACGGTGGAGAGCGTCAACGTGCTTGACACCATCAACACCTCGTTTGTCAATCTGCCCTCTACCGGCGCGGGCGGATTCAACGCGGCCGCATTTGCCGTCTCGCTTTTCAGTTCGGCGGCCAACAGGTTCTTGAACCTGGAAATCTCCGCCCTGGAAGCCGATGGAAGGGGCAAGATTGTGTCCAGCCCGCGCATCGTCACGGCCGACCAGGTGAAGGCCTTGATCGAACAGGGTACAGAATACCCCTACCAAACCGCCACTTCCAGCGGCGCAACGGCGATTGCCTTCCGAAAGGCCAACCTGAAGCTTGAAGTGACACCGCAGATCACCCCGGAAGGCAACATCATTCTGGATGTGGACATCAACAAGGACAGCCGCGGCGAAACGACCACAGCCGGTATCGCCATCAATACCAAGCACGTGCAAACCCAGGTGCTGGTCGAGAACGGTGGCACCGTGGTCATTGGCGGTATCTTCGAGTTGATTGAAATTGACGATGTGACCAAGGTGCCTTTGCTGGGCGATATTCCTGTGGTGGGTAACCTGTTCAAGAACCGCAGCCGCACCGCAAACAAGTCCGAGCTGCTTGTATTCTTGACACCCCGCGTGATCACAGATCGCGGCGTGTCGCGCTAATTTCATCGAGAATTGAATTCATAGGGACCCGTTATGAAGCTTTGGAAACTTTCCAGTGTTGTTTTTTCTTGTGTTGCACTGACGGCTTGTGGTGGTGGAGGCGATGAGCCGGGGGATGTGGGCGAGATGGCGGTTGATCCAGCAGCGGTCACTTGGACGATTTCAAGTTGTGATAGAGCAACCAGCAATGCACTGTCCGTACACACCATCAATGGTGGAAAGCCTCCCTTCCGGCTCTTGAATTCTTTCCCCCAGAACTTTGAATTCGGCACCATTCAGGTTGTAAATGGTGCACAGCGGTATGTACCTCTACCTTTGTCTTCGACCGGTGTGGCCGAATTGCGTGGTAAGGATCCTCAGTTTGCCGTTTTGACATCTGCTGGATGCAGTGATATTTCCTTTATTGTTCTTGATCAGGACTCGCAGCGAGTCAATGTGGAAATCACTGTTGAAGAAGATTCTGGAAACTGATCCAGGCACAATCCCAAGACCAGTACCGATTTGGTGCCGGCATCAAGGCTGGGAGTTGATCTGGCTTTGTTAAAGCTCCGCCCCTCGTACGCCTTTGATCTTTTCTCAAGGTTTCATACCAGTGAGTTGTATCGCGTTGGTGGGTCTGCCTGGTTCAGGCAAGTCCACTGTTGGCCGGCAACTGGCCCGTCGCTTCAATCTGTTGTTCGTCGACTCTGATGCGCGAATCGAGCAACGTCTGGGTTGTTCGATTCGCGAGTTTTTTGAGCGAGAGGGCGAAGGGCGGTTTCGCGAGGTCGAAGCAGACGAAATCGATCAGCTGACCCAAAGAACAGATTGTGTCCTCTCCACAGGCGGAGGCTCTGTGCTCCGAGCTGAAAACAGGCAACGATTGCATGAGCGCTGCCAGGTCGTGTACCTGCGCTCATCGCCTGAAGAGGTGTTCAGGCGCTTGCGTCACGACCGCAACAGGCCACTGCTTCAAGTGGCCGATCCATTGACCAAACTGCGCGATCTGTATGCGGAGCGGGATCCGCTGTACCGGGAGACCGCCCACTTTGTGATCGAGACAGGGAGGCCGTCGGTGGCCATGTTGGTCAACATGATTGCGATGCAGCTTGAGCTTTCTGGCCATGTGGTCGGAAGGTCTGCCCCATAAGTCGGCTGCTCACCTTCCGGCAGCGCGGAGTTGCCGACTTCTGCAAGGGAGAGATTCGTTCCGCTGACCTGCCCCCACCCTTTTCAGCCGACGCAAGCTCCTTTCGTGCTGATCTAAACTCCGATCATGAACGAGACAGCTATCAGACCGGGTATGGACTGCGTCGAGATCGCTTTGGGCGAACGCAGTTACCAGATTCACATCGGCTCCGGCCTCATCGACACGGCCAGCAGCTTTCATGGACTGCCTGCAGGTCGGTCGGCATTGATCGTATGCAACGAAACGGTCGCGCCCTTGTACCTCCATCGGCTTGAAAACGCTTTGGAGGTGCACCACGCCGTTGTGCATGCGCTGGTGCTTCCCGATGGTGAGGCGCACAAGCATTGGGCCACCCTGAACCTGGTGTTCGACAAACTCCTCCAGCACGAGTGCGACAGAAAGACCGTGCTTTATGCCTTGGGTGGCGGCGTGGTGGGTGACATGACGGGTTTTGCCGCAGCGTGTTACATGCGTGGCGTCCCGTTTGTACAGGTGCCGACAACGCTGCTGGCACAGGTGGATTCTTCGGTGGGTGGCAAGACGGGGATCAACCATCCCCTGGGCAAGAACATGATCGGGGCGTTTTACCAACCCCTTCGCGTCATCTGTGATCTGGACACGCTTTCAACGCTGCCTTCCAAAGAACTGAGCGCGGGGCTGGCCGAAGTCATCAAGTACGGACCCATTGCCGACATGGCTTTCTTCGAATGGATCGAGGACCACGTGGACGCTTTGATGGCTCGCGACAAAGCCTCTCTGGCGTTTGCCGTCAAACGCAGCTGTGAAATCAAGGCCTGGGTGGTGAGCCAGGATGAGCGCGAGTCGGGGCTGCGCGCGATACTGAATTTCGGTCACACGTTTGGTCACGCCATCGAAGCGGGCATGGGATATGGGTCCTGGCTGCACGGCGAGGCGGTTGGCTGCGGCATGGTGATGGCAGGGCGCCTGTCCCTGTCGCTTGGCCTGGTCGATCAGGCCTTTGTTGACCGCCTGGCGTCACTGGTGAAGAAGGCGGGCTTGCCGGTGGTCGCACCGCTGCTCGATACGCACGACAACGTAGGGCGCTACATGGAGCTGATGCGGGTCGACAAAAAGGCAGAAGGAGGCGCCATTCGGTTCGTTGTGATTGACGGACCTGGGCGCGCCCGGCTGCAGGAGGTGCCCGACGATCTGGTTGCTGAGGTGATTCGCAGCAGTTGCGCCTCGGCATGAATGTGGATCAATCCCCTCTGCCGGGGCAACTGGCGCGCTATGCGAGCGATCCGGCGCAAAGTCGTGGCAGACGGATCGACGAACCGGCTGCCCCCACGCGCACGGTGTTCCAGCGAGACCGGGACCGGGTCATTCATTCCACCGCATTCAGGCGACTGGTCTACAAGACCCAGGTCTTTCTGAACCACGAAGGCGATCTCTTTCGCACGCGCCTGACCCACTCCCTCGAAGTTGCGCAACTGGGGCGTAGCATCGCGCGATCCCTGCAGTTGAACGAAGACCTGGTGGAGGGCATTTCGCTGGCCCACGACCTGGGCCACACCCCGTTCGGTCATGCGGGTCAGGACGCGTTGAACGCCTGTTTGAAGTCGTTGCCAGTGGGCAGTGCCGAGCAGAGCAGTGGCTTCGAGCACAATTTGCAGAGCCTGCGTGTGGTGGACGAGCTCGAGGAGCGCTACCCCGGGTTTGACGGGTTGAATCTCTCATTCGAAACGCGGGAGGGCATTCTCAAGCACTGTTCCCGCGCCAACGCCCAGTGGTTGGAAGTGAAGGAGCCTGGAGGTGTGGGCGCCCGGTTTCTGCACGGCGGTTCGCCTTCGCTCGAAGCGCAGCTTTGCAACCTCGCTGATGAGATCGCGTACAACGCGCACGACATTGACGATGGTGTGCGTTCTGGCCTGCTGTCGCTGGAGCAACTGGAGCAGGTGCCGCTGTTTGACGGCCATCGGCGCGCTGCCCTGAAGGTACATGCCGGCTTGAAAGGACGCAGGCTGCTGTTCGAGTCGATCCGTTTGATGTTGAGCGAGCAGGTCTATGACGTTATTGACACCACACGCCAACGCCTGGGTGAGACCCGTGTGGCATCGACCGAAGACGTGCGTTCGGCCCCCAACCTGGTGTGCTTTTCAGGCGCCATGCAATCAGCGTCCAGGGCATTGAAATCCTTTTTGCACAAGAACCTGTACCGGCATCCTCAGGTGATGGAGAACACCGACCGGGCGCGTCAGATCGTGTCCGATCTGTTCGCCGTGTATCTCGAGCGGCCAGCAGAAATGACGGATGGTGCATTGCCCGAGCGCCCGTTGGCGCGTGCCGTGGCTGATCACATCGCCGGGATGACCGATCGTTTCGCGATCCGTGAGCACGAGCGCTTGATGGGGACGTCGGTCTTTCCCTCTGGGGCCGAGCCCACATCCGGGACGACCCCGATCTTGGCGGAGCGCTGATGTCGTCTGCTCGTCCGGAGTTGAGTCCGCGCGGCACAGCCGCTTTGGTGGTGCTCGTTGGCGTGACCTGTGCCTTGCATGTCGGGAAGATGCCGGTGGCCATCCCTGTGCTGCAGGCGTCCCTGGGTCTGACCCTGGTTCAGGCCGGTTTCCTGCTGTCACTGGTGCAGCTGGCCGGCATGTTGCTGGGTTTGCCGGTCGGTCTGATGGCCGATCGCTTTGGACCTCGGCGGCTGATGCTGACCGGTCTGATCATCCTTGCCGCTGGCAGTGCCCTCGGCGCATTGGCGCCTGACGTGCGGGTTCTGCTCGCCACCCGGGTGCTGGAGGGCGTGGGCTTCCTGCTGGCGGTACTGCCTGCGCCGGCCTTGCTGCGCCAGCAGGTTCGTGAACCCTCCGTGTTGTCCAGGGCGCTGGGCTGGTGGGGTGCCTACATGCCATTTGGAACCGCGCTGGCCTTGCTGCTCGGCGTACCGCTGCTGGCAGGTATCGGATGGCGCTGGGCTTGGGCAAGCCTTGCCGCGCTGTCGTTGATGGCTGCCTTCGGCTTGGCGCGCGGGATCGCTGCTGATGGGCCTGAGCGCCATCCGTCGGGTGCGGCATCGGCGCTGGTGCCCAAACTGCTGCGCACCCTGTCGAGCTCCGGTCCCTGGCTGGTGGCCCTGGCGTTCTTCGTGTATTCGGGTCAGTGGATGGCGGTGGTTGGTTTCCTGCCCACCATTTACGGGCAATCGGGATTTTCAGCCGGGGCGGCGGGTGTCATGAGTGCCGTGGCTGCCGGTATCAACATGGGCGGCAATATCGCGGCAGGGCGTTGCCTCTCGCTCGGCGTGCGGCCAGGGATTCTGCTGGCAACGGGGTACGCTGCCATGGCGCTGGGTGCATGGGTAGCCTTCGCTGCGGTGGGGCATCCGGTGCTTCAGTATGGTGCGGTGTTGGTGTTCTCGTGCCTGGGCGGTTTGATCCCGGGAACATTGTTTGGCCTGGCTGTGGGACTCGCGCCCGACAACAGCACCGTCTCCACGACGGTGGGCTGGATGCAGCAGTTTTCTTCTCTGGGGCAATTTCTGGGACCACCGCTGGTGGCCTGGGTGGCGGTGGCCATGGGCGGATGGCAGTCCACCTGGGTGGTGACAAGCTTCTGTTCCCTGGTGGGTTTGTTCCTGGCCTGGCGTCTTCAGGTGGCTTGGAAGTTGTCTCGGCAGCCGCGGGCTGCTGCGGCCTGAGCTTTCAGCACCGGTCCGGGCGGCGGCGTCTGTGGACGCTGGCTGAGACTTCCACGCCCCAGGGCGAGGGCAGGGTTGCATAATCTGCCGGTCCCAACGTTCGGATGCCAACCAATACCCCCATGGCGCGTTTGCCCCGACTCTCGATTCCCGGCAACCTTCACCATGTCATGCAGCGGGGGAACAACCAGCAAGCGATCGTAAAAACGGATGCCGATCGATCGGCTTTGCTGACCATGGTGGGGGAGCAGGCCCTGCACTATCGTGTGGCACTGCACGCCTATGTGCTGATGGACACCCATTTCCATTTGCTCCTGACGCCTGCGACCCCCGGTGGGATCTCGCTGATGATGCAGGCGGTGGGGCGGCGTTATGTGCGGTATTTCAACGACCTCCACCACCGCAGTGGCACGCTCTGGGACGGCCGGTACCGGTCGACGGTGTTGCAGGCCGAGCGTCACCTGATCGCCCACATGTGTTTTCTGGACCTCATGCCGGTGCGTGCTGGTGTGACTGCGCAGCCCCACCTTTACCCGTGGTCCAGCCATTGCCACTATGTCGGGCAGTTGACCGACAAGCGATTGGTACCGCATCCGGTCTACTGGTCGCTCGGCAACACGCCTTTTGCGCGAGAGGCTGCTTACGCAGACCGGGTGCGTGAAGGCTTGACCGATGCGCAAGCTGTTGAAATCGCATCCTCGGTCAACCATGGCTGGGCCCTGGGTGAACCGGATTTCATCGACGGCCTCCAGCAGCAGACCCAAAGGCGCGTCAGCAAAGCGCGTCCAGGCCGTCCCCCCCTTCGGTAGCAGTTCAAACTCCGCGTCCGGCACGGTGGCGCGACAGGCTCTGGGTTTTCAATATGTCCCTAATTTATATGGCATGAGTCTGCTCTGGTTATGAATTGTTATCTGACCCCAATTTATACCGCTTGGCATTCTTGTTGCATTGCACTATGCTCTGCCTCCGCATCATTTCGCAGCGCCCCCGATTGAAGAAGGAAAAGCCATGACCACGGCCGCCGAGCAAGTCCACCTCCAGCAACAGGGTTTGTACGACCCGGCCCATGAACACGACGCCTGTGGCGTCGGTTTTGTGGCGCACATCAAGGGCGAAAAAAGTCACGCCATCGTGCAACAAGGGTTGAAGATTCTCGAAAACCTCGACCATCGCGGCGCAGTGGGCGCTGACAAACTCATGGGTGACGGCGCCGGTCTGCTGATTCAACTGCCCGACGCCCTGTACCGGGAAGAGATGGCGGCGCAAGGCGTGGTGCTGCCGCCTGCCGGTGAATACGGTGTGGGCATGATCTTCATGCCAAAGGAACATGCGAGCAGGCTGGCTTGTGAGCAGGAAATGGAGCGGGCCATTCAGGCTGAAGGCCAGGTGCTGCTTGGGTGGCGTGATGTGCCGGTGAACCGCGACATGCCCATGTCGCCCACGGTGCGAGCCAAGGAGCCGGTCATCCGCCAAGTGTTCATTGGGCGCGGCAACGATGTGATCGTGCAAGACGCGCTGGAGCGCAAGCTGTATGTGATTCGCAAAACCGCGAGCGGTGCCATCCAGCGCCTCAGGCTCACGCACAGCAAAGAGTACTACGTGGTCAGCATGAGCAGCCGTACCGTGGTCTACAAAGGCCTGCTGCTCGCCAGCCAGGTGGGTACCTATTTCAAGGATCTGGAGGACGAACGCTGCGTTTCTGCACTCGGCCTGGTGCACCAGCGCTTCTCCACCAACACCTTCCCCGAATGGCCGCTGGCCCACCCTTACCGATATGTCGCACACAACGGCGAGATCAACACCGTCAAGGGCAACTACAACTGGATGAAGGCCCGCGAAGGCGTGATGTCGTCGCCCGTGCTGGGGGCCGACCTGCAGAAGCTCTATCCCATCAGCTTCGCCAGTCAGTCCGACACCGCGACCTTCGACAACTGCCTCGAACTGCTCACCATGGCGGGCTACCCGCTGGCGCAGGCCGTGATGATGATGATTCCCGAACCCTGGGAGCAGCACACCACCATGGACGAGCGCCGCAAGGCCTTCTACGAGTACCACGCCGCGATGATGGAACCGTGGGACGGCCCGGCCTCCATCGTGTTCACAGACGGTCGCCAGATCGGCGCCACGCTGGACCGCAACGGCCTGCGCCCCTCGCGCTACTGCATCACCGACGACGACTTCGTGATCATGGGTTCCGAATCGGGAGTACTGCCCGTGCCCGAGAACAAAATCGTGCGCAAGTGGCGCCTGCAGCCCGGCAAGATGTTCCTCATCGATCTGGAGCAGGGTCGCATGATCGACGACGAAGAACTCAAAGCCAACCTGGCCAACAGCAAGCCATACAAGCAGTGGATCGACAACCTGCGCATCCGCCTCGACGACGTGGACACGCCGGTGGCGGGCGAGTCGGCCCAGGAGCAGCGCATCAGCGCCACCGAGCCACAGACCGCAGGTCTTGAAACGGTGGAACCTGAGCTGCTGGACCGCCAGCAGGCTTTTGGCTACACCCAGGAAGACATCAAGTTCCTGATGAGCCCGATGGCCGCCAATGGTGAAGAGGGCATCGGGTCCATGGGCAACGACAGCCCGCTGGCCGTGCTGTCTGACAAGAACAAGCCGCTGTACAACTACTTCAAACAGTTGTTTGCCCAGGTGACGAACCCGCCCATCGACCCGATCCGCGAAGCGATCGTGATGTCGCTGGTGTCCTTCATCGGCCCCAAGCCCAACCTGCTCGACATCAACCAGGTCAATCCACCGATGCGGCTGGAAGTGAGCCAGCCGGTGCTGGACTTCGCCGACATGGCCAAGCTGCGGGACATTGAAACTGTGACGCAGGGCAAGTTCCGCAGCCACACGCTGGACATCACCTATCCGGCTAACTGGGGCCGTGCAGGCGTGGAAGCCAAGCTGGCTTCGCTGTGTGCGGGTGCGGTCGACGCCATCAAGGGTGGCAAGAACATCCTGATCATCAGCGACCGGGCCATCAGCGCCACGCAGATCGCCATTCCCGCTCTGCTCGCGTTGTCGGCCATCCACCAGCACCTGGTGCGCGAAGGACTGCGGACCACCGCCGGTCTGGTGGTGGAAACCGGTACGGCACGCGAAGTGCACCATTTTGCCGTGCTGGCCGGTTACGGCGCAGAAGCCGTGCACCCTTACCTGGCCATGGAGACGCTGACCGCGATCCACAAGGGATTGCCGGGCGACCTGAGCGCCGACAAGGCGATCTACCAGTACGTGAAAGCCATTGGCAAGGGTCTGTCGAAGATCATGTCCAAGATGGGCGTGTCGACCTACATGTCGTATTGCGGTGCACAGCTTTTTGAAGCGATCGGGCTCAACAGCGCCACCGTCGACAAGTATTTCACCGGCACCGCGAGCCGCGTGGGCGGCATCGGCGTTTTCGAGATCGCCGAAGAAGGCATTCGCATGCACAAGGCCGCTTTTGGCGACGACCCGGTGCTGGCTTCCATGCTGGACACGGGAGGCGAATACGCCTGGCGTGCACGTGGTGAAGAACACATGTGGACGCCGGACGCGATCGCCAAGCTGCAGCACAGCACCCGGGCCAACAACTGGAACACCTACAAGGAGTACGCGCAGATCATCAACGATCAGAGCAAGCGCCACATGACGCTGCGCGGCCTGTTCGAATTCAAGGTCGACCCCACCACCGCCATTCCGGTGGAAGAGGTGGAGTCCGCCAAGGAAATCGTCAAACGCTTCGCCACCGGCGCCATGTCGCTGGGTTCCATCTCCACCGAAGCGCACGCCACGCTGGCCGTGGCCATGAACCGCATTGGCGGCAAGAGCAACACGGGCGAGGGCGGTGAAGACGCCTTGCGTTATCGCAACGAACTCAAGGGCATTCCGATCAAGCAGGGCGAGACCATGTCCGACCTGCTGGGCAAGGACGTGTTCGAGGTCGATTACGTGCTCCAGGCGGGAGACTCGATGCGTTCGCGCATCAAGCAGGTCGCTTCTGGCCGTTTCGGTGTCACCGCCGAATACCTCAACAGCGCCGATCAGATCCAGATCAAGATGGCGCAGGGCGCCAAGCCCGGCGAGGGCGGTCAGCTGCCCGGCGGCAAGGTGAGTGACTACATCGGCAAGTTGCGCCACAGCGTGCCGGGTGTGGGTCTCATCAGCCCGCCGCCGCACCATGACATCTACTCGATCGAAGATCTTGCGCAACTCATTCACGACCTGAAAAACGTGGCGCCGCATTCGAGCATCAGCGTCAAGCTGGTGTCGGAAATCGGTGTGGGCACCATCGCGGCGGGCGTGGCCAAGTGCAAGGCCGACCACGTGGTGATCGCTGGTCACGATGGGGGCACCGGCGCTTCGCCCTGGTCGTCCATCAAGCACGCGGGCAGTCCCTGGGAAATCGGCCTGGCCGAGACGCAACAGACCCTGGTCCTCAACCGGCTGCGCAGCCGTATCCGGGTGCAGGCCGACGGCCAGATGAAGACCGGCCGCGACGTGGTCATCGGCGCACTGCTGGGCGCCGACGAATTCGGTTTCGCGACCGCGCCCCTGGTGGTCGAGGGCTGCATCATGATGCGCAAGTGCCACCTCAACACCTGCCCGGTGGGCGTGGCTACGCAAGACCCTGCATTGCGCAAGAAATTCAGTGGCAAGCCCGAACACGTGGTGAACTACTTCTTCTTCATCGCAGAGGAAGTGCGCCAGATCATGGCGCAGCTGGGTATCCGCAAGTTCGACGATCTGATCGGCCGCGCCGATCTGCTGGACATGAAGCAGGGTATCGAGCACTGGAAGGCGCGCGGCCTGGACTTCAGCCGTCTGCTGGCCATGCCCGCCGTGCCGGCCGACGTGCCCCGACTGCATACCCAGGAACAGGAGCATGGCCTCGAGAAGGCGCTTGACAACGTACTTATCGAGAAATGCCGGCCAGCCATTGAAAAGGGCGAGCGCGTGCAGTTCATCGAGGTGGCGCGCAACGTCAACCGCTCGGTGGGCGCGATGCTGTCCGGTGCGGTGACCAAGGTGCATCCCGAAGGACTGCCTGACGACACCATCCGCATCCAGCTGGAGGGCACAGGTGGACAGTCGTTCGGGGCTTTCCTCACACGCGGCATCACGCTCTACCTGATCGGCGACGCCAACGACTACACGGGCAAAGGTCTCTCGGGTGGCCGGGTGGTGGTCCGGCCGAGCATCGACTTCCGGGGCGACGCCACGCGCAACATCATTGTGGGTAACACCGTGATGTACGGCGCCACCACGGGCGAAGCCTACTTCAGCGGTGTGGCAGGCGAACGGTTCGCCGTGCGCCTGTCAGGCGCGACCACCGTGGTGGAAGGCACGGGCGACCATGGCTGCGAATACATGACCGGTGGCACCGTTGCCGTGCTGGGCAAGACCGGTCGCAACTTCGCGGCGGGCATGAGCGGTGGATTGGCCTATGTCTACGACGAAGACGGGCAGTTCGCAAGGCGATGCAACACCGCGATGGTCAGCTTGGAAAAGGTGCTCAGCGCAGCTGAGCAGACGGCGACCATCGACAAGGCCGTGTGGCACCGGGACCAGACCGACGAGGCACAGTTGAAGAAGCTGCTGGAGGACCACAACCGCTGGACTGGTAGCAAACGCGCACGTGAACTACTTGATCACTGGTCGGAAGCCCGGGCCAAGTTCGTCAAGGTGTTCCCGAACGAATACAAACGGGCCCTGGGTGAGATCCATGCCCGCAAGATGGCGGCAGCGGCCACCGTCAAGGCGCAGGGCGCGGCCAAAAAAGACACCGCCGCCGCGAAGTAAAGAACCGGTCAAGCAAGAAGGACACGCATCATGGGAAAAGTTACTGGCTTCATGGAATTCGAGCGCCTGGAAGAGGGCTACAAGCCGGTTCCGGAACGACTGAAGCATTACAAGGAATTCGTGATCGGGCTGGACGACGGTCAGTCCAAGGTCCAGGCAGCACGCTGCATGGACTGCGGCACGCCGTTTTGCAACAACGGCTGTCCAGTCAACAACATCATCCCGGATTTCAACGACCTGGTGTACCAGGGTGACTGGAAGAACGCGATCACCGTCTTGCACAGCACGAACAACTTTCCCGAATTCACTGGCCGTATCTGTCCCGCGCCCTGCGAGGCGGCCTGCACACTGAACGTGAATGACGATCCGGTGGGGATCAAATCCATCGAGCACGCAATCATCGATCGCGCTTGGGCCGAAGGATGGGTGGTGCCACAACCGGCGCGCCACAGGACCGGCAAGTCGGTGGCGGTGGTCGGTTCCGGGCCTGCTGGCCTTGCGGCAGCCCAGCAACTCGCCCGGGCCGGCCATGCCGTGACCGTTTTTGAAAAGAACGACCGGATTGGTGGCTTGCTGCGCTACGGGATCCCCGACTTCAAAATGGAGAAGAGCCATATCGACCGCCGAGTGGCGCAAATGGAGGCCGAAGGCGTCGTGTTCCGCACCGGTATGCTGGTGGGTGCCATGCCCGCCGACAGCAAGGTGACCAACGATGCCAATGCAACCATCAGTGCCGATGAGCTCAAGGCCCAGTTCGATGCCGTGTTGCTCACTGGCGGCTCGGAGCAATCGCGCGACCTTCCGGTTCCAGGGCGTGAGCTCGACGGCGTTCATTTCGCCATGGAGTTCCTGCCGCAGCAGAACAAAGTCAATGCCGGCGACAAGCTGAAAAAGCAGCTCCGTGCCGACGGCAAGCACGTGATCGTGATCGGTGGTGGGGACACGGGTAGCGACTGCGTGGGCACCAGCAACCGTCACGGTGCGCTTTCCGTGACCCAGTTCGAGGTCATGCCGCAGCCGCCGGAAGAAGAAAACAAGCCGCTGGTGTGGCCCTACTGGCCCCTCAAGCTGCGCACCAGTTCCAGCCACGAAGAAGGCTGCTCAAGAGAATTTGCCATATCCACCAAGGCCTTCATTGGTGAAAAAGGAAAGGTCGCCGGGCTCCAGACCGTGCACGTGGAAATGAAGGACGGCAAGCTGGTGGAAATCGCTGGTACCGAAAAAGAGTACAAGGCCGATCTCGTGCTGCTGGCGATGGGCTTTGTCAATCCCGTGGCTTCGGTGCTGGATGCCTTCAATATCGACAAGGACGCGCGCGGCAACGCCCGTGCCTCGACCGAATTCGCAGGTGGCTACGCGACCAACGTGGAAAAGGTGTTTGCCGCTGGCGACATGCGGCGAGGTCAGTCTCTGGTGGTGTGGGCAATTCGCGAAGGCCGTCAGGCCGCCCGTTCGGTCGACGAGTTCCTCATGGGCTTTTCCGACCTGCCACGCTGAAGTCATGGAGCTAGTCAACCGGCTCCATGGCCTGCCTGCAGGCGGCCGCTGTCGGGGCTAGGGGCGTTGAATCGCAGGGCTTTCTTCGCGTGCGACAATGAGGGTTTTCCCAGGCCGCAGGCCACATGAACGAATCCCCTTTCATTGAAATTGACCACGTCACGTTCGGCTACGACAGCCGGCGCACGATTCTCAACGACCTGTCGCTGAGCTTCACGCGAGGAAAAGTCACGGCCGTGCTGGGTGGCTCGGGCTGTGGCAAGACCACCCTGCTGCGCCTGATTGGTGGTGTGCATGCCGCGAACGCCGGGCGCGTGGTGTTTGACGGTGAAGTCATCGACACGCGCAACAAGGCCCAGTTGTTCGCCATTCGCCGCCGCCTGGGCATGCTGTTCCAGTTCGGTGCGCTGTTCACCGATCTGTCGGTGTTCGACAACGTGGCCTTTCCCTTGCGTGAGATGACCGACCTGCCCGAATCGCTGATCCGGGACATTGTCCTCATGAAGCTGAACGCCGTGGGACTGCGCGGTGCGGCCGGACTGCGCATCAGCGAGGTGTCGGGTGGCATGGCGCGGCGCATTGCGCTGGCAAGGGCGATTGCCCTGGATCCCGAACTCATCATGTACGACGAACCCTTCGCCGGACTGGACCTGGTGTCGATGGGTGTGGCGGCCAAGCTGATCCGCACGCTCACCGACGTGACCGGTGCCACGACGCTGCTGATTTCTCACGATGTGCCTCAATGCATGGCCATCAGCGACTGGGTGGTGCTCATGGCCACCGGCGGGCGCGTGGTGGCTCAGGGCACGCCCGCCGAATTGATGGCCAGCGACGAGCCCGAGGTGCGTCAGTTCGTGCGTGGTGAACCGGATGGGCCGATCAAATTCCATTACCCAGCGCCACCCGTGGCGGTCGACTTTGGGGTGGAGGCCTCCCGATGAACGCGCTGCAGATGCTGGGTCGGCGCGCCCTGGACGTGTTCGCTGCATGGGGTCACGGTGCCGTGTTTTTCATCGAGCTGCTCAGGGCCGTACCGGCAGGGCTGGCCCGTTTTGGTCTGGTGGTGACGCAGATTCACGCCATCGGCAACCGTTCGCTGGTCATCATCCTTGCGTCGGGGCTCGCGGTGGGGTTCGTGCTGGCCTTGCAGCTGTACAACACGCTCACCAATTTTGGTGCCGCCGAATCGCTGGGGCTGGTCGTCAATCTCTCGCTGGTGCGTGAACTCGGTCCTGTCGTGACGGCGCTGCTGTTCGCTGGTCGTGCAGGCACCTCGCTGACCGCCGAGATCGGTCTCATGAAAGCGGGGGAGCAGATCGCTGCGATGGAACTCATGGCGATCGACCCACGCAAGCGCGTGCTGGCGCCACGTTTCATCGCGGGCGTGATCGCCATGCCATTGCTGGCGGCGCTGTTTTCTGCGATTGGCATCCTGGGCGCCTGGGTCGTGGCGGTCGGTCTGATCGGCATTGACGCCGGCAACTTCTGGTCGATCCAGCAAAACGGTGTGGACGTGTGGCGGGATGTCGGCAACGGCGTCGTCAAGAGCGCCGTGTTTGGCGTGATCTGTACCGCCGTGGCTTTGTACCAGGGCTTTGAAACCGAAGCCACGCCCGAAGGCGTGGCCTACGCCACCACCCGCACGGTGGTGACCGCCTCTCTGGGGGTGCTGGCCATGGACTTCATCCTCACGGCCCTGATGTTTTCGACCCCCTGATCACTGAGCAGCTCACGTATGAACAAAAGAAGCATTGAAATTTTCGTTGGCCTGTTTGTCGTGCTGGGTGCGGCGGGGCTGCTTTTCCTGGCACTCAAAGCAGCCAACCTCGGCAGTTTCACCAGTGGTGGCGCGACCTACACGGTGCAGGCCCGTTTTGACAACATCGGCGGTCTCAAGGCCCGGGCGCCAGTGCGCTCCGCCGGTGTGAATGTGGGTCGGGTCACCAGCGTCACACTGGACGCCCAGACCTACCAGGGGCTGGTGACCATGGAAATCAACCAGGGTTTCTTGTTCCCCAGAGACTCGTCGGCCAAGATCCTCACGGCGGGATTGCTGGGAGACCAGTACATTGGTCTCGAGCCTGGCGGTGACGAAAAAGATCTGGCCGCAGGCGACGTGATCACCCAGACACAGTCGGCGGTGGTACTTGAAAATCTGATCGGGCAGTTCCTGTTCAACCGTACCGCCGACGGCCCTGGTGAAGACAAGTAGTGGGGATGCGGCATCACGGTGGCTGGCTAGAATCTCAGCCGATTACACGCGGCCATGGCTGCGAGCAGAATTGAGCGCTTGACCTTCGGGAAATGCATATGTTGTTCAGGGAAAAAAAAATACACAGGCCTTTGAAGCTGCTGTGCCTTGCTGGCCTGGTGGCAGTGCTCGGAGCCTGTGCGACGGGGCCGGACGCCAACCCGCGAGATCCGCTCGAGCCTTTCAACCGCGGCGTCTTCAAATTCAATGACGCGGTGGACGAAGCCGTGATCAAGCCAGTGGCGGTGGTGTATCGGGACATTACCCCCGACCTTGTGCGCACCGGCGTGAGCAATTTTTTTGGCAACCTGAGCGATTTCTGGTCGTTCATCAACGCCACTCTACAAGCCCGGCCGCAAGAAGCGGTTGAGAATCTGGCGCGATTCAATGTCAACACCATTCTGGGACTGGGCGGTGTGCTGGACATCGCGTCCGAGATGGGTATTGACCGCACGAAACTCGATTTTGGGCAAACCATGGGACGCTGGGGTATTCCCTCCGGGCCGTATCTGGTGCTTCCTCTGCTGGGGCCTTCATCCGTTCGGGATGCGGCTGGATTCAGCGTGGAATCGCGAGGTGACCTTGTCATGGGTATCAACCATGTTCCGGCGCGAAATTCCCTTTACGGATTGCGTCTGATAGAAACACGGGCCAATCTGCTGCGCGCCAGTGCGATGCTCGAAGGCGCTGCGCTTGACAAATACAGTTTTTCCAGAGATTTCTATTTGCAGCGGCGCGAAAGCCAGATTGAATCGCTGATCGACAAAGGCGTTGGAAATCGCGACAACGGCGATGCCGACGAAGATACGAATCGCAACGAATGAGCTGGAACCGATTTCCGCGCCTCATCTCCAATGTATTCCGCAGCCAAGCTGCTGTTCCCAGGGCGTCTGGCCCGGAAAGGTATTTCATGCTCAACCGTCGAAATCTGCTGGGCGTTGTTGCCATTGCATCAAGTGCGCTGATGTCCATGCCTTCATGGGCTTCCGATGAAGCCCCTGACGTGCTCGTCAAGCGCATTTCCGGTGAAGTCATGGCTGCAGTGAAAGCCGATCCGGCTGTGCAGGGCGGCGACGTCAACCGCATCATGGAGTTGGTGGACGAGAAGATCATGCCCAGCGTCAACTTCTCTCGCATGACGGCATCGGCCGTCGGACGGCATTGGCGTCAGGCCACACCGGAGCAGCAAAAGCAGCTGCAGAGCGAATTCAAGACCTTGCTGGTGCGCACCTACTCGGGCGCCCTTGGTGAGGTCAAGGACCAGACTGTGACCTTCCGCCCCCTGCGTGCCCGCCCAGAAGATACCGAGGTGGTGGTCAGGTCTGAAGTGCGCGGTCGCGGCGAACCCATCCAGCTCGACTACCGGATGGAAAAGACAACCGAAGGCTGGAAGATTTATGACCTGAATGTGCTGGGCATCTGGCTGGTGGAAACCTACCGCACCCAGTTCTCGCAAGAAATCAATGCACGCGGCATCGACGGCTTGATCGCAGCGCTGTCTCAGCGCAACAAGAGCAACGTCGGAAAGACTGGTTGAAAGCGACGATCCATGTCCAACCCAGCGATCATTGCCATGCCTGACGTGGTGACCATGCACGTGGCCTCGGGTGTCCTTCAGGCGTTGTCGAGTTCGCTGGCGTTGCAGACCGACGCGGTGGCCACAGTCGATGCCCACGCTCTACAAACATTCGATTCCTCTGCTGTGGCCGTGTTGCTGGAGCTCAAGCGCGAGCTTGCGCAGGGCGGCCGTACGCTGGAGGTGGTCAATCTGCCGCCCAAGCTGAAGGCTCTGGTGGCCCTGTACGGCGTGAGCGAAATGCTGCCGGCATAAAATACCGATTTCACCAGCCGTACCAGAAACCTGTGCGCGGCCGGTGACCCTTGTGGTCACGCCCGCCATGCCAGCAGTTTCCTTTCAGAACGTTTCCAAAATTTTCCCTGCCTCGCGTGGCGATGTCCATGCACTTCGCGAAGTGTCGTTCGATGTCGGGCAAGGCGAATTTTTCGGTCTGCTCGGCCCCAATGGTGCTGGCAAGACCACCCTCATCAGCATCCTTGCTGGTCTGACACGCGCAAGCAGTGGCCAGGTGCGCGTGCATGGGCATGATGTTCAGGCAGATTACCAGGCCGCCCGCCGGCAACTGGGCGTGGTGCCACAGGAACTGGTTTTTGATCCCTTTTTCAGTGTGCGTGAAGCACTGAAAATCCAGTCGGGTTATTTCGGTATTCGCGACAACACCGCCTGGATCGACGAACTGCTGGAAGGGCTGGGCCTTGCGGACAAGGCCGGCGCCAACATGCGCCAGCTGTCTGGTGGCATGAAGCGCCGTGTACTGATCGCGCAGGCGCTCGTGCACAAGCCGCCCGTGATCGTGCTGGACGAACCCACCGCCGGTGTGGATGTCGAATTGCGTCAGACACTCTGGAAGTTCATCTCCGATCTCAACAAGCGCATGGGGTGCACGGTCCTGCTCACCACCCACTACCTGGAAGAGGCCGAGGCGCTGTGTGGACGCATTGCGATGCTCAAGCAGGGACGGGTGGTCGCGCTCGAGGCCACTTCGGAACTGCTGCGACGCGCATCGTCGAACGTGCTGCGCTTCAAGACCGATCAGGTGCTGCCGGCGGATCTCAAGTCGCTGGCACGGGTGACCGGGCGGGTCGTTCAGTTGCCCGCGCACGACGCGCTGGAAGTGGAACGCCTGCTCGCCCGCTTGCGAGAATCCGGACTCATCGCGCAGGACGTCGAGATTCGCAAAGCCGATCTGGAAGACGTCTTTCTGGATCTGATGGAAGGACCCGGCGCAGGACGGCAGCGCCGGTTCGAAGGGGCACTGGCATGACCGGTTGGCAGACGCTCTTCTACAAGGAGGTGCTGCGGTTCTGGAAGGTTGGGTTCCAGACCGTGGGTGCACCGGTGATCACCGCCATCCTGTACCTGATGATCTTCGGTCATGTACTGGAAGGTCGGGTGCAGGTGTACGATTCGATCGGATACACGGCCTTCCTTCTTCCTGGCCTGGTGATGATGAGCGTGCTGCAGAACGCCTTTGCCAACAGCTCGTCTTCGCTGGTGCAGAGCAAGATCATGGGCAATCTGGTTTTCCTGATGCTCACGCCGCTTTCCCACCGGGCGTGGTTTGTCGCCTATGTGGGTTCATCGGTGGTCAGGGGTTTGGCCGTGGGTGCGGGTGTGATGCTCGTGACCTGGTGGTTTGCCCGCCCACCATTTGAATCGCCCTTGTGGATCCTGGTGTTTGCGTTCATGGGTGCGGCCTTGCTGGGTGCGCTGGGCCTGATCGCTGGCCTCTGGGCGGACAAGTTCGATCAGATGGCGGCATTCCAGAATTTCATCATCGTGCCCATGACGTTTTTGTCGGGCGTGTTTTACTCCATTCATTCGCTGCCGGATTTCTGGCAGGGCGTGAGTCATCTCAACCCGTTTTTCTACATGATTGACGGTTTTCGATTCGGCTTCTTCGGGGTCAGTGATGTCTCACCCTGGGTGAGCCTGATCGTCGTTGGTACCGCCCTGGTGGCGGTGAGCGCGATTGCGCTTCACCTGCTGCGCATCGGATACAAAATTCGCTACTGAACCCTCATGACTTCCGACGACCTCAGCGCTCTCATCTCCGCCGGCCTGCCGTGCGACCACATTGTTGTTTCTGGCGATGGCCGGCACTGGTCTGCCGTTATCGTGTCGCCCGCTTTTGAAGGCATGCGTCCGATCGCCCGCCACCAGCGGGTGTACGCAACGCTGGGTACACGGATCCAGAGCGACGAGGTGCATGCCCTGTCCATGAAGACCTACACGCCCGCCGAATGGGCGGCCACCCAATCCTGAGCGCAGCGCACGGACGAGACCTTTATGGATAAATTGCGAATCACCGGTGGTCGCACGCTGCACGGTACCGTTCAGATTTCCGGCGCCAAAAATGCTGCGCTGCCGGAAATGTGTGCGTCATTGCTGACGACAGATCTGGTGACCCTGAACAACATGCCGCGCCTGCGCGACGTGGCCACCATGCGGCACCTGCTCGACAACATGGGTGTGCAAACCGCAGCGCATGGTGACCGCGGCGGGTTGAGTTTTCGGGCGGCCGATCCGATCCGGCCCGAAGCGTCGTACGACCTCGTGAAGACCATGCGGGCTTCGGTGCTCGTGCTGGGACCGTTGCTGGCACGCTTCGGGCAGGCCCGCGTGTCTCTGCCCGGGGGCTGTGCCATCGGGTCGCGTCCGGTGGACCAGCACATCAAGGGACTGCAGGCCATGGGTGCCGAGATCGACGTCGAGCACGGCTACATGGTGGCCCGTCTGGCGTCCGGTCGATCGCGCCTGCGTGGGGCACGCATCGCCACCGACATGGTCACCGTCACCGGGACGGAAAACTTCCTGATGGCAGCGGCGCTCGCAGAAGGCGAAACCCTGCTGGAGAACGCGGCGCAGGAACCTGAAATCGCCGACCTGGCTGAGATGCTCATTGCCATGGGCGCGAAGATCGAGGGGCATGGCACCAGCCGGATCCAGATTCAGGGCGTGGATCGCCTGCAGGGGTGCACGCACCAGGTGGTGGCCGATCGCATCGAAACCGGCACCTTTCTCTGCGCCGTCGCTGCTGCCGGGGGCGATGTGTTGCTTCGCCACGGCCGAGCCGAGCATCTTGAAGCGGTGGTCGACAAGTTGCGGGAGGCCGGTGCCCATGTGGAAAGCGGACACGACGAACAAGGCGTCTTCATCCATGTGCGCTCCGCCGGTCGGCTGAAAGCCCAGAGTTTCCGGACCACCGAATACCCAGGCTTTCCCACCGACATGCAGGCCCAGTTCATGGCGCTGAACAGCATCTCGTCGGGAACGAGCAAGGTGACCGAAACGATCTTCGAGAACCGTTTCATGCACGTCAACGAACTGGTGCGTCTGGGGGCTCACATCCAGACCGATGGCAAGGTGGCGGTGGTCGAGGGTGTCGAACGACTTTCGGGCGCCACCGTCATGGCAACCGATCTGCGCGCTTCGGCCAGTCTGGTGATTGCCGGTTTGGTTGCGCAGGGCGAGACCACGGTGGATCGCATTTACCACCTCGATCGTGGCTACGACCAGATGGAGGCGAAACTGCGCGCCATCGGCGCCGACATCGAGCGAGTCAAATGAACATCCCCGCCGCACCTCGCTTGATCCCCTTGACGTGGAAGCGCGAGTGGCCGGGCAAAGCCGGTTCCACCGCGCTCATTGAGTCAGAGGCGCTCACGTTGAATGGTTCGGTTTCTACAGTAGGAACGCTGTCTTGATCACTCTTGCTCTCTCCAAAGGCCGCATCTACGACGAGACTCTGCCGCTGCTCAAGGCCGCAGGCATCGAGGTGCTGGAAGACCCCGATAAATCGCGCAAGCTGATTCTGCCCACCAACCAGTCCGACGTGCGCGTGGTGCTGGTGCGCGCCACCGACGTGCCCACCTACGTGGAATACGGCGGTGCCGATCTGGGTGTGACCGGAAAAGACACGCTCATTGAACATGGCGGCCAGGGTCTGTACCAGCCACTGGATCTTCAGATCGCCCAGTGCCGGATGAGTGTGGCGGTTCGTGCCGACTTTGACTATGCGAGCGCGGTGCGCCAAGGTTCACGCCTGAAGGTTGCCACCAAGTACACCACCATTGCCCGGGAATTTTTCGCCAGCAAGGGTGTGCACGTTGACCTGATCAAGCTATACGGAAGCATGGAGCTGGCGCCTTTGACGGGCTTGGCCGATGCCATCGTTGATCTGGTGTCCACCGGCAGCACCCTCAAGGCCAATCAACTGGTCGAAGTGGAGCGCATCATGGACATCAGCTCGAGGCTGGTGGTCAATCAGGCCGCTCTCAAACTGAAACAGCGGGCGATACAACCCCTTCTCGACGCCTTTTCCAAGGCCATCACCAATCCCCCGGTACCGACATGAGCCTCTCCGCAGTTCCTGTTCGTCTTTCCACACTGGACCCGGGCTTCGAAGCGCAGTTCGCGGCCAGGCTGCACTGGGCAGCAGACACGGACGCTGCCATTGAACACCGCGTGGCGGACATTCTGGCCGACGTGCAGAAAAGGGGTGACGCGGCGGTGCTGGCGTACACAGAGCGTTTTGACGGGCTGGTGGCGACTCGAGTCAGCGAGCTCGAACTGACGCAGGCCGATTTCAAGGCGGCTTTTGATGCATTGCCGGCGGCACAGAAGGCCGCACTGGAAGCCTCGGCCCGCCGCGTGCGCAGCTACCACGAGGCCCAGAAGAAAGCCGGCGGCGAAAGCTGGAGCTACCGCGATGAAGATGGCACCTTGCTGGGCCAGAAGGTCACGCCACTGGATCGCGTGGGGATCTACGTGCCGGGTGGCAAGGCGGCCTATCCCTCCAGCCTGATCATGAATGCCGTGCCTGCGCATGTGGCAGGCGTTCAGGACATCATCATGGTCGTGCCCACGCCGGTGCGGGGCAGCGTGGCCACCGGCGGCAGCGGTGCGGCCACTTCCACGCGCGGTGAGCGCAACGACCTGGTGCTTGCTGCGGCCTATGTGGCCGGCGTCACGAGGGCCTTCACCATCGGGGGTGCCCAGGCCGTGGCGGCGCTCGCTTACGGCACCGAAACCGTGCCCAAGGTGGACAAGATCACCGGTCCCGGCAACGCTTATGTTGCGAGCGCCAAAAAGCGGGTGTTCGGCACTGTCGGCATCGACATGATCGCCGGACCCAGCGAGATTCTGGTGCTGGCCGACGGCAGCACGCCCGCCGAATGGGTCGCGATGGACCTGTTCAGCCAGGCCGAACATGACGAGCTGGCGCAGAGCATCCTCCTGTGCCCTGACGCGGCTTTTATTGCCGAAGTGCAGCGCGAGATCGACCGCCTGCTGCCCACCATGCCGCGCGCGGCCATCATCGCCAAAAGTCTGAACGACCGGGGTGCGCTGATCCAGACCCGCAGCATGGAAGAGGCTTGCGCCATCAGCAACCGCATCGCACCGGAACACCTGGAAATCTCCAGCAACGACCCGCACCGCTGGGAGCCGTTGCTCAAGCACGCCGGAGCCATTTTTCTGGGGGCGTATACCAGCGAAAGCCTGGGTGACTATTGCGCGGGGCCCAATCACGTGTTGCCCACCAGCGGGACCGCACGTTTTTCCTCGCCGCTGGGCGTGTACGACTTCCAGAAACGCAGCAGCCTGATCGAAGTCAGCCAGGCTGGCGCACAGAACCTGGGCAAGATTGCCGCCGAAATGGCGTATGGCGAAGGCCTGCAGGCGCACGCCCGCGCGGCCGAGCTGCGCCTGAAGGTGGTGCCCCCGATGCGAGGTGGCGCATGAACCCGCCGGAACTCCCCGACCCGCTGGCGATGATCCGCCAGGACGTTCAGTCCATGCACGCCTATGCCATTCAGGAAAGTGCGGGCATGGTCAAGCTCGACGCGATGGAGAACCCGTTCGTGCTTTCACCCTCGTTGCAGGCCGAGCTCGGTGCCCGCCTCGGTGCGGTGGCGATCAACCGTTACCCGGGCTCGCGCATCGAGGACCTCAAGCGGGCACTGGCCCGCAACATCGACCTGCCCGCCGGCCATGCGCTGATGCTGGGCAACGGATCGGATGAGCTGATCTCGCTGCTGGCCATGGGCTGCGACCTGCCCGGTGCGAGCATCCTGGCACCAGTGCCCGGCTTCGTCATGTACGCCATGAGTGCGCAGTTGCAGGGCCTCGCGTTCCACGGCGTGTCGCTGACCGTGGACTTCGGGCTCGATGAGCTGGCCATGCTCTCGGCCATGCGAACGCACCGCCCAGCGATCACCTACATCGCCTACCCGAACAACCCCACGGCCAACCTGTGGGACAAGGCGGTCATCCGCCGCCTGATCGCCGAAGCCGCCACCCTGGGCGGGCTGGTGGTGATGGACGAGGCCTACCAGCCGTTTTCCAGCCACACCTGGCTCGACGAAATCCGGGCCCAGCCCGAGGCCCATGGCCACGTGCTGTTGATGCGCACCATGTCCAAGTTCGGTCTGGCCGGGGTGCGCATTGGCTACATGGTGGGGCCGCAGGCATTGCTCCAAGAGATCGACAAGCTGCGACCGCCTTACAACGTGAGTGTGCTGAACGCCGAATGCGCCTTGTTTGCGCTGGAACACGCCGAAGTGTTCGCTGCCCAGGCGGCAGAAATCCGGCTGCAGAGGGCATTTCTAATGGAAGCTCTGGGCGCAATGCCGGGTGTGACGGCTTACCCCAGCGACGCCAACATGGTGCTTGTGCGGGTTCCAGATGCCCAGCGGATGTTTGAGGTGCTGAAGTCGCAGGGCATTCTGGTGAAGAATGTTTCTAAAATGCACCCATTGCTGGGCAACTGTTTGCGCCTCACGGTGGGGACACCCGCAGAAAACGCGCAACTGGTTCAAGCCCTGAAAACCACCCTATGAACGCCACCCCTTCAGACGCTTCCCCTGGCGACCGCACCGCGGTTGTCCAGCGCAACACCGCAGAAACCCAGATCACTGTCCAGATCAACATCGATGGCCGGGGGACTGCCAATCTGTCGACAGGCATTGGTTTTTTTGATCACATGCTGGACCAGATTGCACGTCATGGCCTGATCGATCTCGATGTGCAGGCCGTCGGCGATCTGCACATCGACGGGCACCACACCGTGGAAGATGTCGGCATCACGCTCGGGCAGGCCTTTGCCCAGGCCGTGGGTGACAAGAAGGGCATCCGTCGCTACGGCCATGCCTATGTGCCGCTGGACGAAGCCTTGTCGCGCGTGGTGATCGATTTTTCAGGCCGGCCCGGCCTTCACATGCGCGTGCCTTTCAAGAGTGGCATGGTGGGAGGGTTCGATACGCAGCTTGCGTTCGAATTTTTCCAGGGCTTTGTCAACCATGCGGGTGTCACGCTTCACATCGACAACCTGCACGGTGAGAATGCCCATCACCAGGCCGAGACGGTATTCAAGGCCTTCGCCCGTGCGCTGCGCATGGCGCTGGAGCGCGATCTGCGCCTGGGCGATGTGATTCCATCCACCAAAGGTTCACTCTGAGCTTTCGATGAAATCCAAGACAGTGGCCGTGGTGGACTACGGCAGTGGCAATCTGCGATCGGTGTCTCAGGCGGTGAAGCATGTGGCCCAGGGCAGCGATGTGGAGGTGCTGGTCACTTCAGATGCCAGTGAGGTGCTTGCAGCCGGGCGCGTGGTGTTGCCTGGACAAGGCCACATGGCCGATTGCATGCGGGAGCTGGCGGGTTCCGGATTGCTGGACGCCGTGTTGCACGCTGCGTCGAACAAGCCATTGTTTGGCGTCTGCGTGGGCATGCAGATGCTGCTGGATCGCAGTGAAGAAGGACCAACAGAAGGCCTGGGGTTGATCCCGGGTGAGGTGGTGCGCTTTCGCCTCGAAGGACAGCTGCAGGCCGACGGCAGTCGCTTCAAGGTGCCGCAGATGGGGTGGAACCAGGTGTCCCACGAGCTGCATGGCGCTCCCTCGCACGCGCTCTGGCAGGACATTCCGGATGGTGCCTACTTCTATTTTGTTCACAGTTTTTTTGCACGACCCGTTCACAGCCAACACAACGTGGGCGAGGTCGACTATGGTGGGCGGTTCGCCGCGGCCATTGCGCGAGACAATATCTTTGCTACACAGTTTCACCCTGAGAAGAGCGCTGACCAGGGACTGGCGCTCTACCGCAACTTTCTGTCCTGGAACCCCTAACTGTCTTTTTTCACCAGACCACCATGCTGCTGATTCCCGCCATTGATTTGAAAGACGGCCAGTGCGTTCGCCTCAAGCAAGGGGACATGGACCAGTCCACTGTGTTTGGCGAAGACCCGGCGGCCATGGCCCGGAGCTGGGTCGACAAAGGTGCCAGACGCGTGCACCTGGTGGACCTGAACGGAGCTTTCGCCGGTAAACCCAGAAACGAGCAGGCCATTCGCGCGATTCTCAAGGAAGTGGGCTCGGAGGTGGATGTTCAGCTGGGTGGCGGGATTCGCGACCTCGACACCATCGAACGTTACCTGGATGCCGGACTGCGCTACGTGATCATCGGCACCGCGGCCGTGAAGAACCCCGGTTTTCTGCAGGACGCCTGCACGGCCTTTGGCGGCCACATCATCGTGGGGCTGGACGCCAAGGACGGAAAGGTGGCCACCGACGGCTGGAGCAAGCTCACCGGGCACGAAGTGGTCGACCTGGGCAAGAAGTTCGAGGACTACGGGGTCGAAGGGATCATCTACACCGACATCGGCCGCGACGGCATGTTGTCGGGCATCAACATCGAGGCCACAGTGAAGCTGGCACAGGCCTTGTCGGTGCCGGTCATCGCCTCTGGCGGTTTGTCCAATCTGGAAGACATTCGCGCGCTGTGCGAGGTGGAAGAAGAGGGCGTCGAAGGCGTGATCTGCGGTCGTTCCATCTACAGCGGCGATCTGGATTTTGAGGCGGCCCAGCAACTTGCGGATGAACTCAACGGCGCCTGACGGACCGCATCCGATGGCGCGCGCGGTGCCGCTGATCACAAGAGACGCAGGCCATCATGGCCAACCCAACGGATTTTCGACATGCTTGCCAAACGCATCATTCCCTGTCTTGACGTCACCGGTGGCCGGGTCGTCAAGGGCGTCAATTTCGTTGAACTGAGAGACGCGGGCGACCCCGTCGAGATTGCGGCACGCTACAACGACCAGGGCGCAGACGAGCTCACGTTCCTCGACATCACTGCGACCAGTGACGGGCGTGACCTGATTCTTCACATCATCGAGTCGGTGGCGTCGCAGGTCTTCATTCCGCTCACCGTCGGGGGTGGCGTGCGCACGGTGGACGATGTGCGTCGCCTTCTCAACGCCGGTGCCGACAAGACCAGCTTCAATTCCGCAGCCATCGCCCGTCCCGATGTGATCCGTGAGGCTTCGGAAAAATATGGATCACAGTGCATCGTGGTGGCCATCGATGCCAAGAGACGGTCTGCCCAGGATGCGGCCGCAAGGGGCGAAGGCTGGGATGTCTACAGCCATGGCGGCCGACAGAACACGGGGCTGGATGCGGTGGCCTGGGCCAGGCAGATGGCCCAGTTCGGAGCAGGCGAAATCCTGCTCACCAGCATGGACCGCGATGGCACCAAAGCCGGGTTCGATCTGGCGCTGACCCGCGCCGTGGCCGACGCGGTGGATGTGCCTGTCATCGCATCGGGTGGGGTGGGCACGCTGGACCACCTTGCCGATGGTGTGCAACAAGGTGGTGCCGATGCGGTGCTCGCAGCCAGCATTTTTCACTACGGCGAGTACACCGTGGCGCAGGCGAAGGCGCGCATGGCGGAACGCGGCATTCCCGTCCGTCTTTGAACGCATCTGTTGGTGGGCGTCGCGCCCTCCTGCATGGTGGGCATCCATTCACCCCTGTTTGTGTGAAGGGCGATGCTCCGGGCGAATGGTTCAGCTGTCCTGGTTGCGTTTGAATTGCTGTTCCAGCCGGTCCTCCAGCTCGCCCAGGCTCGCGCCTAGACCGTTGCCGGTCTGTTCAATCACCAGGGTCAGGCGCTCCTGCATGGCGTCCATCTTCTGCTGAAGCTGGTTTGAAATGTCCTGCTCCCGGGCAGCCGCAGTCTGCAGCTGTGTCTGCATGAACTCGCGCAATTCCACAAAACGGGAAGCTTCGGCCTTGTCTGCCAGGTGGCGCTGCTCACTTGCTTCGCGCGTCACCTGCCTGACCTCCATGAGGTGGGTGGTCTGGTTGAAGACCAGCATCACCAAAAACACCACGATCACCAGTGTCAACAGGCCAAGCAGCACCAGACCGATCGGTGCCTCAACACTGGAGACGCCCAGATCAAGCGGGGTTGGCCGAAGGATTTCCTCAAAATTCAAAGCCACCATGGCAGCGATCATCAGGATGAAGACGACAAGAATCAGGGTGCGGAATTTCATGCTGGCTCCTTCGGTGGCCTCGTGTGTCTGCAAGCTTGCAGGTGGATGCGTGCTGCATCCTATCCTCTACCGGCATCACCAACTGTGCACGACTGGCGCACATGTTAGATTCCGTCCATGAACTGGCTGGACAAAGTGAAATGGAATGCCCAAGGACTGGTCCCTGTCATCGCGCAGGAGCTTGGCTCAGGCGATGTGCTGATGTTTGCTTGGATGAACCGCGAGGCGCTGCAGAAGACTGCCGAGCTCAAGCAGGCCGTGTACTTCAGCCGCTCCAGAGGCAAGCTGTGGTTCAAGGGTGAGACATCGGGTCATGTGCAAACGGTGCACGACATCCGCCTGGATTGCGACAACGACGTGGTCTTGCTCAAGGTGACTCAGCTGGGACATGAGCCGGGCATCGCCTGCCATACTGGCCGACACAGCTGTTTCTTTCAACATTACCAGGACGGGCAATGGCATGCGGTGGAACCGGTGCTCAAAGACCCCGAATCCATTTACCGCTAGACCATGACATCCACAGACGCACTGGCGCGGCTCGCGGCCCTGATCGAAAGCAGAAAACCGCACGCCGGAGGGGATCCTGAAAAAAGCTACGTCGCGCGGCTGCTTCACAAAGGCCCCGACGCTTTCCTGAAAAAAATTGGCGAAGAGGCCACCGAGGTGGTCATGGCGGCCAAAGATTGCGACCATGGGGGAGACACCAGCAAGCTGGTCAATGAAGTGGCCGACCTGTGGTTTCATTCCATGGTTGCCCTTGCCCACTATGGGCGGTCGCCTGCTGACGTGGTGCAGGAACTGCTTCGACGTGAAGGACAGAGTGGCCTTGAAGAAAAAGCCCTTCGCAAGGCGCAGGCCCGCGAGGCGAATGGGTGATGGGTCCACAAAGTCCGCGAGATTGAAAATGGAGCCCGAATGAAAACCGATTCTGACGTCGCACTTGTGGAAAGCGCGGACAGTGAGACCGCACAATCGCTCAAGACGGTGGGATGGTTGAGTTACATCCTGCACCTGGTTGTCGCGGTGGCCGCGGTCGTACCAAGCGCCCAACCCAGCATTGCCTTGCTTCTGGTCGCACTCGTGATCGATCTTGTCAAACGCGGTGACGCCGTGGGCACCTGGCAAGCCAGCCATTTCTCCTGGCGCATCCGCACGGTGCTTTGGGCCGCTTTCTGGTACCTGATCACGCTGCCCTTGTTCTTGTTTCTATTACTCCCCGGCATGGCGGCCTGGCTGATCATTTCCGTCTGGTTTCTCTATCGAATCGTCAAAGGCATGGTGCGCATGAACGACAGCAAACCTGTCAGCTCATGACGCCTCGAAGGACATTCGCTCGGCATTCTTCAAGGACCCCTGCTTCATGCACGACCCCAACTGCATCTTCTGCAAGATCATCGCAGGGCATATTCCCTCTACCCGGGTTTATGAAGATGAGGAAATCTTTGCCTTTCACGACATCCACCCGTGGGCGCCGATTCACTTCCTCATGGTGCCCAAGGTGCACATCCCGTCCATGGCCCAGTTGCTGCCCGAGCATGAAGCCTTGCTCGGGCGGATGATGGTACTGGCCCCGAAACTCGCGTTCGAGCAGGGCTGTGGGCCTTATCCCGAGGGCGGGTTCCGTGTCGTGTGCAATACCGGTGCGCTTGGAGGGCAGGAGGTGCATCATTTGCACATCCACGTGATGGGCGGGCCCAGGCCATGGGCAAAGGGATAACCCTGCCATTGCGCTGCCCAGGTATTTCTGATGAGCAGGTATTCTTCTTCAAGGTCGCCTGAACTCATCCCCGGGCTTAGAATCCCATGAATGGCGCACTGCGCCTCATTTCTATATTTGGAGAGTCTCATGGGTGCATTTTCTATCTGGCACTGGTTGATCGTTTTGCTGATCGTGGTGATGGTCTTTGGTACCAAAAAACTCAAGAACATCGGCTCGGATCTGGGTGGAGCCGTCAAGGGCTTCAAGGACGGCATGAAAGAGGGTGGTCAGACCCCTGAAGAAGCCGCCGCCCAACCTGGGCAAGTCGCCCAGGACGCTCGCATCGACAAGAGCGCCATCGACGTCGAAGCCAAGCAAAAGAGTTGAGCCCCTCGCGGCCAGCGGTTGTGGCGGGCTTCGCCCGCCCGCCGTGCTGTTACGCCCACTTTCCCGACCTCGCCCGCAAATTGGCTGAAACATGATTGATCTGGGCATCTCCAAACTCGCCCTCATTGGTGTGGTGGCGCTCATTGTCATCGGGCCAGAGAAGCTGCCCCGGGTGGCACGGACCGTGGGAGCCCTGCTGGGCAAGGCCCAACGCTATGTGGCTGACGTGAAGTCCGAAGTGAGTCGGTCGATGGAGCTGGAAGAGCTCAAGAAGATGAAGGACTCGGTGGAAAGCGCTGCCCGGGATGTGGAGTCTTCGGTCCAGAGCGGGGCGAGTGACTTTGAAAAATCCTGGTCAGAGGCCACCGCAGGCCTCGAGGGCGCCAATGCCGGCTATGACCAGAACAATCACCAGGATGCTCTGGGCTCCATCGGATCGCCGGTGCATCCGGTTTACAAGCACCCGAAGAAGAACTGGCGCGTGAAACAAAAAGCCATGCCACAGTGGTACAAGGCCCGTGCCGGGGTGCGAACGCGCACCCAGTCCGGCGCGGCCCGCGTGGCGCGATTCAGGCCACGCTCCTCCTCCGTTCCCCGCTGATGTCAGACCAAAAAGAAAAAGCCGACGAGCTCGCCGGCACAGAGCAGCCGTTTGTCCAGCACCTGATGGAGTTGCGCGATCGCCTGCTCTATGGCATCGCTGGATTGGGGTTGTGCATGGCGCTGCTGGCGTTCTGGCCAGGCCCGAGTGGCTTGATCGACCTCATCGCAGTGCCTATTCGGGCGCACATGCCGCCCGACGCCAAACTGATCGCCGTGGGAGTCTTTTCGCCTTTCTTTGTGCCGCTCAAAGTGCTGGCGATGGCTGCGCTTCTGTTGTCGTTGCCATGGTGGATGTATCAGGTCTGGGCGTTTGTTGCACCTGGCCTTTACAGCCACGAAAAGAAATTTGCCATTCCCCTGATCATTCTGGGAAGCTTGCTGGCGTACGTCGGGATCGCGTTTGTCCAGTTCTTTGTGCTGGACAAGATGTTTGGCTTCATTCAGGGATTCACGCCTTCGAGCGTGGCCGCCACACCTGACATTGCCTCCTATGTGGAAGCCATTCTGTCGCTGTACCTCGCGTTTGGACTCGCGTTTCAGGTGCCCATCGTGGTGGTGCTGCTGGTGCGGTTGAACATGGTGTCGATCCAGAAGTTGAAGGACTTTCGGGGGTACTTCATCGTGGTGGCCTTCATCATTGCGGCCGTTGTCACGCCACCTGACGTTATTTCTCAGCTGGCGCTGGCGATCCCGATGATCTTGCTTTACCAGATCGGGATCTGGGGAGCACATTGGTTCGTGAAATCTTCGGCCAAGCCGGAAGAGGACGCGGATGATGAAGCGTCTTCCACCAAAAAATGAGCGCTCAATATCCGTCAGCGAGGAGCCTGCGCGGCAGAACGACATCGGCTGCAACGCATGGAGAAAAGTTCCACCTCGCCCCCGTTTTTCCGGCTGTGGCTGCGGCCACAGTCCTCAAAATCGGCGCCAAACTGGGCTCTTTTCCCACGCCTTTCGCTTCGATGCCTTCTGCCGCGCAGGCTCCTAGCGTGGTGGTTGCCGCGACGGTGCATTTCGCCGACCGGGCGTGATCTGAAGCACGCTCTTACCCTCCCGGCGCATGATCTCAAGTTCAGCAGGTGTGCCAGGTGGCAAGGCAGCCACCGCCGAGAGCAACTGGGCCACGCTTCGGACTTCCTGATTCGCGACACGGGTGATCACATCGCCCGGCTTGAGGCCCGCCTGGGCTGCAGGACCGTTCTGAAGGACGCCGGTGATGATGACCCCGGCTCCTTGCTGGATGCCAAAACTCTCGGCCAATTCCGGGCTCAGGTCTTGCGGTTCAACGCCGATCCACCCACGGGTGACTTGCCCATCCTTCACGATCGAGTCCAGTACGCTGCGCGCGGTGGAGGTGGGAATGGCAAACCCGATGCCCATGGACCCACCCGAACGGGAGTAGATCGCCGTGTTGATGCCCATCAGGTGCCCATTGATGTCGACCAGTGCACCGCCTGAATTTCCAGGATTGATCGCCGCATCGGTTTGAATGAAGTTTTCGAACGTGTTGATGCCGAGCTGGGTGCGGCCCAGCGCGCTGACGATACCGCTGGTGACGGTTTGCCCAACGCCAAACGGGTTTCCAATGGCGAGCACCTGATCCCCGATTTCCAGCGCATCGGAGTTGCCCAACGTGATCACGGGAAGGTCCGTCAGTTCTACCTTGAGGATGGCGAGATCGGTTTCCGGGTCGGTTCCGATGACTTGAGCCACGCCTTTTCTTCCATCGTTGAGAAAGACTTCGATTTCATCGGCCTCCTCGATCACGTGGTTGTTGGTGAGGATGTAACCCGCAGGGCTGACGATCACGCCAGAACCCAGGCCTGTCTGCGCTTGTGAGCGGTCCTGCTCTCCAAAAAAGAAGCGAAACCAGGGATCGGCGCTTTGCGGCGTATTGACGGGCGCCTTGCTGGTGTTGATGCTCACCACCGCAGGGGACGCGTTGCGGGCAGCTGCACGAAAGCTGGTCGAACCATTCGATTCCGGGTTGCCCGATGCAGGCGGCGCCTCGAACACGGGAACGATCGACGTGGTCGATGGGCGTCGATCCAGCCATTCGGGCTTCAATGAAGCAACAACAAAAAAGACCGCCAGAAGCACAGTCACGGATTGGGCAAATACCAGCCAGAGTCTTTTCATGTCGGATCAGTGAGTACAAACTTGGGTTGCAGGCGTTGGAGTGTGGGTCGACCCGCGTGGCCTGATTGTGCTGCATATGGCACCCTGTGTTCATTGTTCAACCCGCTTGATGCAAGTCGAGCGAGGGAGGTGTCCACAGGTTGACATGATCTTCTGTGATGCCAGAAATACAGAGCTGGCAATCAAAGCCATGGGGGACTTTTCAACCAAATGCGACCGGTTCAGCGGTGCGGGCTTCGTGTTCCTGATCGGTATGGGAACCTGGCTTTTGACGCCTTTTTCATGCGAGAGTTGGTTGAGGCTGGGCTCATACAGGGTTCCAGTTGCTGAAAATGGCGGCGCGGTTGGGTCGCCATTGCGCGCCGGGCTGTCAGAATACGGCGGATGCTTGACCGTCGCCTCAAGCGCCTGCCAGATCTGTAGCCTTTCCCACCCTTGTTCATGACCTCCCCAGCTTCTCCCGTCTCTCGCGCTGCCCTGCTGGCGTCTTTTGATGGACTTCTGCAGCCCTCGATGTTTCAGGACCATGGACCCAATGGACTGCAGGTGGAAGGGCGGGCTGACGTGCGGAAACTGGTTTCCGGGGTCACAGCAAGTCTGGCCTTGATCGACGCGGCCATCGCGGAGAACGCCGATGCCATCCTGGTCCATCATGGTCTTTTCTGGAGAGGTCAGGATGGCCGGGTCACCGGATGGATGAAGCAGCGCCTTTCGCGCCTGCTGGCGCACGACATCAACCTGTATGCGTACCATTTGCCGCTGGACGCTCACCCCGCGCTGGGCAACAACGCTCAACTGGCCAGACGCCTGGGTATCGAGCTGCAGGAAGGTCCGGATGGCCGGTTTGGTGAGCAGTCGCTGGGGTTCCTGGGTTGGCGTTCCACGGCGTCTGCGTCCGCGCTGGCTGAGCATGTCGCCCAGGCGCTGGGTCGGCCGGTGACCCTGGTGGCCGAGCCGGACCGATCGATCGAACGCATTGCCCTTTGCACTGGCGGCGCTCAAGGGTATTTTGAGTCCGCCATTGCGGCTGGTGCTGACGTGTTCATCACCGGCGAAATCTCGGAACCACAGGCCCACTACGCCCGCGAATGCGGCGTGGCTTATATCGCCTGCGGGCACCATGCGTCCGAGCGCTATGGCGCACCGGCAGTGGCTGGCCATGTCGCCACGGCGCTCGGTTTGCAGCACATCTTTATCGATATTCCCAATCCAGGCTGAGCCACGTTGGCAGCATGACGGCATCAGAACATCTGTCTTCCGCCCCACAGGGTCCTGTGCTGCTGACCATGGGCGATCCGGCGGGCATCGGCCCGGAGATCATCGCATTGGCCGTGCGGGAACGCCCCGCCCTGTTGAGCCAGTTGGTGGTGGCGGGCGATGTGGAGACGATGCGCAGAGCCACCCATGTTGCGGCCCTGCGATCTCAGCCGGCATGGCCAACCCCGATCGCCGAATTGTCAATGCTTTCGGATTGGCGCCAGACCCCGCCGGGCTGTTTGGCCGTTGTGCAGGCGTGTCATGCGCCAGACGCTGTTGCCTGGGGCCAGGTGAGTGCTGTTGCAGGGCGGGCCGCAGCAGAGTGCATTCGTTTCGCTGCAGAAGCGGCACTTCGAAATGAAGCGAAGGCCTTGGTGACCGCACCTGTGCACAAAGAGGCACTGGCCTTCGCTGGCGTATCGCATCCGGGGCATACCGAAATGCTGCAGTCGATCGCGGCGGAGCATCTGGGTGTTTCGCTGGATCGACTGCCAGTTCGCATGATGCTGAGCTGCCCGGGTTTGAGTACCGTGCTTGTCAGCATTCATGTTTCTTTGCGCGACGCGCTGGCGGCCGTGAGCGTTGAGCAGGTGGCAAAAACCATTCGGCTGACCCATGTTCACTTTCAGCGTGCGGGCCATGACAGGCCAAGGATCGCTGTGGCGGGCCTGAATCCCCATGCAGGGGAGGGTGGCCTTTTTGGGCGGGAGGAGATCGACGTCATCGCGCCAGCAATCGGACAGGCTCAGGGGGAAGGCATCGATGCCACTGGCCCCCATGCGCCTGATACCGTTTTCATGCGGGCCCGGCGGGGCGAGTTTGATGTTGTGATCGCGATGTACCACGACCAAGGACTGATTCCAGTCAAGCTGCTGGGGCTGGACGATGGTGTCAACACCACGATCGGGCTGCCTTTTGTTCGCACCAGCCCGGATCACGGCACGGCGATGGACCTGGCCGGAACTGGGTTGGCCAGCCCATCAAGTTTGCTCGCTGCGATTGAGGCGGCTGTGAGCGATTTCTCACGTTGATCCGAACCTCGTGCCATACCCCTGCGCGAGCGCCTATTTCTGCAGGCTGTCCCGGATCTCTCGAAGCAGCAGTACGTCCTCGGGTGTGGCCGGAGGTGCCGCTGGCGGCGTCGCCCTTTTGAGGCGGTTCACTTGCTTGACCATCATGAAGATGATGAAGGCAAGGATGATGAAATTGATGGCCACGGTGATGAAGCTTCCGTACGCCAAGACAGGCACACCAGCCTCTTTCATGGCCGCCAGGGTACGTACTGTGCCCTCGGGTACATTGCCCAGCGTTACAAACAGGTTGGTGAAATCAAGATTGCCGAAGATGGATCCGACCACGGGCATGATCACGTCGTCCACCAGAGATCCCACGATCTTCCCGAAAGCCCCGCCAATGATCACGCCGACCGCCAGGTCGATCACATTCCCTTTGACGGCGAATTCCCTGAATTCCTGCATCATGCCCATGCTGACTCTCCTGAAACTGCGTGTGGAAAAAATTGCTGCCGCCCCTCTGGGTTCAGACTCTTGAATAGCGAGATTCTCACATGCCTGCAGAGTGCTGGCCCGGCTTCGGTGTTGGACGCGACGGAAGTGATTCCCCGTATTCACGGAATAGCCAAGCTGTCCACCCAGACAACTGGGGAGGGGTGAGAATCGCTCCAGTACAATGCCGGGTTGTCCCTAACGTCTTCTCGACTCTGATTGAAAGATCCCCATGAGTGAAGCAACCGTCGCTGCGCCCGTCGACAGCAGCCGCCGTACCTGGCTGATCACTTCCTGCGCCATGGGTGGCGTTGGAGCAGCCGCAGTCGCCGTTCCTTTTGTGAGCAGTTTTCAACCTTCCGAGCGTGCCAAGGCAGCTGGTGCTGCTGTCGAGGTGGACGTTTCCGGCATTGCCCCCGGCGAGAAACTGGTGGTGGAGTGGCGGGGCAAGCCCGTGTGGATCATGCGACGCACGCCTGAGCAATTGGCATCGCTTGAAAGCCAGGAAAATCAGCTGGCCGACCCCCAGTCGGTTCGCACCGCCTACCCCACGCCCGAATACGCAAGAAATCGTCACCGCTCGATCAAGCCCGAAATTCTGGTCGCGGTAGGCATCTGCACCCATCTGGGTTGCTCGCCCAGCGACAAGCTCACTCCCGGGCCTCAGCCTTCGCTGCCGGATGACTGGCAAGGTGGTTTTCTGTGTGCGTGCCACGGCTCCACATTTGACGTGGCTGGCCGGGTCTTCAGGAACAAGCCCGCGCCCGACAACCTGGAAATCCCGCCTCATTACTACACGTCGGACACCACTGTGATGATCGGCGAAGAGCAACAAGCCTGAGCGGGTGCTCCCCTCCGCGCAAACAGACACCTGACATCCGAGGCATCACATGGCTGAATTCAAAGAGATCTCCCCTGACGCGCCAATTGGTCAGAAGGCGCTGAACTGGGTCGACAACCGGTTTCCCCTGTCCAAGCTGTACAACGAGCACCTGGCCGAGTACTACGCGCCGAAGAACTTCAACTTCTGGTATTTCTTCGGCTCGCTCGCGTTGCTGGTGCTGGTGATCCAGATCGTGACCGGCATCTTCCTGGTCATGCACTACAAGCCAGATGCAAACCTCAATGCTGCGGGCGTACCGGTGGCGTTTGCGTCGGTGGAATACATCATGCGCGATGTTCCATGGGGCTGGCTGATCCGGTACATGCATTCCACAGGCGCATCGGCGTTTTTCGTGGTCGTCTACTTGCACATGTTCCGAGGCCTGATCTATGGGTCCTACCGCAAGCCACGCGAACTGGTGTGGGTATTTGGTTGTGCCATTTTCCTCGTGCTGATGGCAGAAGCCTTTATGGGCTACCTGTTGCCCTGGGGGCAGATGTCGTATTGGGGTGCGCAGGTGATCGTGAACCTGTTTTCTGCAATTCCCTTCATCGGGCCTGACCTCGCCTTGTTGATTCGTGGCGATTTCGTCGTCGGTGATGCGACGCTCAACCGCTTCTTCAGCTTCCACGTGATCGCAGTCCCTCTGGTTCTGCTGGGCCTGGTCGTTGCGCACATCATTGCCTTGCACGAAGTGGGTTCCAACAACCCCGACGGGGTGGAAATCAAGGCGCTCAAGGACGACAAAGGCATTCCCCTGGACGGCATTCCGTTCCACCCCTACTACAGCGTGCACGACATCCTCGGCGTCTCGGTGTTCCTGATGGTGTTCTCGGCGGTTGTGTTCTTTGCGCCTGAGTTTGGCGGCTTCTTCCTCGAATACAACAACTTCATTCCGGCCGATCCGCTGGTCACGCCGCTGCACATTGCGCCAGTTTGGTACTTCACTCCCTTCTATTCCATCCTGCGAGCGGTCACCAGCGAGATGATGTATGCGTTGGTTGCCTGCGTGGTGCTCGCCGCGGTACTTGGTGTTATCAAGACCCAGTTGAGCACCCTGATGAAGGGTGTGGTGGTGGGTGGCGCACTGGCGCTGGTGGCCATGATGCTGAGCATCGACCCCAAATTCTGGGGTGTGGTGGCCATGGGTGGCGGTGTCGTGATCCTGTTTTTCCTGCCCTGGCTGGACAACAGCCCGGTGAAGTCGATCCGCTACCGTCCAAACTGGAACAAATGGCTCTACGCGCTGTTTGTGATCAATTTCCTGATTCTGGGTTATCTCGGCGTGCTGCCACCTTCACCGATTGGCGAGCGGGTTTCGCAGGTCGGCACACTGTTTTACTTTGGCTTCTTCCTGCTGATGCCTTGGTGGAGCCGTTTGGGCGAGTTCAAGACTGTGCCCACCCGCGTCACATTCAAGCCGCACTGAGCCAGCCAGAACCAAACAGAGAGCCACAGCAATGAAAAAACTGATTTCGAGCTTCGTGCTGGCCCTGGCCGTGTCGGGCACGGCATGGGCAGCGGGTGCCACCATTCCCATGGACAAGGCACCTCAGCGCACCAACGACATGTCAGCGCTGCAGAACGGCGCCAAGCTTTTCGTCAATTACTGTCTGAACTGCCATTCGGCATCGTTCATGCGATTCAATCGCTTGCGCGACATCGGCTTGACCGACAAACAGATCGCCGAAAATCTTGCCTTCACGACCGACAAAATTGGTGACACGATGAATGCGGCGATCAGCCCAAGTGACGCCAAAACCTTTTTCGGCAAAAACCCGCCCGACCTCACTTTGGTCGCCCGTTCCAGAGCTGCCATCGGCAGTCATTCCGGACCCGACTACCTCTACACGTTCCTGCGCACTTACTACCGGGACGAGAGCACGCCCACTGGCTGGAACAACAAGGCCTTTCCTGCCACCGGGATGCCCAATCCGTTGTGGGAGCTCCAGGGTGAGCAACGTCCGTTGTACAACAAGGTGGAAAGCCACGGGCAAGAGGTGGAAGTGCTGCGCGGTTGGGAACGCGTGAGCCCGGGCACCATGAGCTCCGTGGAGTTTGACCAAAATGTGGGCGACCTCGTTGCTTTCCTGCAGTGGATGAGCGAGCCGGAGCAAAACACCCGTGTGCGCATTGGCGTCTGGGTCATGCTGTTTCTCGCCGCCTTCACGGTGGTCGCCTGGCGTCTCAACGCGGTTTTCTGGAAAGACATCAAGTAATTCGACCCGGCTTGGCAGAGCGTGCCTGAGCGCTCATGCCGACCGTTCCACAGTGGTTTGCATCACCTCCGAGGTGATTCTGCAAACCACTGTTTTTTGCATTAAGGAGCTCCCCCATGATGGTCTTGTATTCAGGCACCACCTGCCCGTATTCCCACCGCTGCCGCTTTGTCCTTTTCGAGAAGGGCATGGACTTTGAAATCCGCGACGTCGATCTCTACAACAAGCCAGAAGACATCGGTGTGATGAACCCCTATGGCCAAGTGCCCATTCTGGTCGAACGTGATCTGATCCTCTACGAATCGAACATCATCAATGAGTACATTGATGAGCGATTTCCTCATCCACAGCTCATGCCCGGTGACCCGGTGGACCGCGCTCGAGTCAGGCTGTTCCTGCTGAACTTTGAAAAAGAGCTGTTTACACACGTGTCCATGCTGGAGTCACGCAGCTCCAAGGGCAATGAAAAAGCGCTCGAGAAGGCCAGAGCCCATATCCGCGATCGACTGACCCAGTTGGCGCCCGTGTTCCTGAAAAACAAGTTCATGCTGGGAGACAATTTCTCGATGCTGGACGTGGCAATCGCGCCGCTGCTGTGGCGTCTTGATTTTTACGGCATCGAACTCAGCAAGAACGCGGCTCCCCTGCTCAAGTATGCGGAACGCATCTTTTCCCGCCCGGCCTACATCGAGGCGCTGACGCCTTCAGAGAAAGTGATGCGCAAATAGTTGCTGCGCGGTCGTTCGTTTCCATGAGTGCACTCGATACATCTTCTTCGTCGACACGCCCGTACCTGATTCGTGCACTCCACGAATGGTGTACGGACAACGGGTTCTCGCCCTACATTGCCGTGCAGGTCGATGGTTCGGTGCAGGTGCCAGGCGAGTTTGTGCAGAATGGAGAAATCGTTCTGAATGTGAGCTTTGATGCGACCAGCTCACTGCGCCTGGGCAACGACTGCATTGAATTCAAGGCCCGCTTCGGCGGGGTTGCACGGGAAATCGTTGTGCCAATCAGCCATGTGGTGGCGATCTATGCGCGTGAAAATGGTCAAGGCATGGCCTTTCCGGCGCCCTCGGCGACAAGCACGCCAGGCGACAGTCAGCGCATGGGTGCTGCCGAGCCTTCCGACCCATCACCCACTCCTGACAGCTCGCGTGCGCTTTTGCGATCCGTGCCCAGCGATGAGAGCGCTGGTGGACCCTTGGGCGAAACGCCAGAGCCGCCAACCGACGGTCCACCGCGACCGGGTGGCCGCCCCAAGCTCAAACGGGTCAAGTAAACTCGTGTTTTTTCGTGGGCCGCTTTAGCTCAGTTGGTAGAGCAATCGCCTTGTAAGCGATAGGTCGTCTGTTCGAGTCAGACAAGCGGCACCATCTCTCGAAC
The DNA here is from genome assembly GCF_030651625.1 of Hydrogenophaga sp. Classification (GTDB taxonomy): domain Bacteria; phylum Pseudomonadota; class Gammaproteobacteria; order Burkholderiales; family Burkholderiaceae_C; genus Hydrogenophaga. Next base: position 63,606 of record NZ_JAUSCF010000006.1, read on the forward strand.
CATCTTGCCTTCTGTCACCCTTGCGTGCTCAGTCAGCGTCTGGCATGTTGGACTTTGATGCGAATTGCGTTAATCTTCGCACCATTTTGGTTCAGGGTCTGCAACAAAGCAGGCAACATCTGGCGAATTTTTGTCGATGCGGCGGCGCTGTCCACCAGCAGACACCATTCGGTATCGTCGAGTGGGCCTGGGTGGATGTGGGGTCTCAGGCCCGTTGGGATCAGGTGGCCCACTTGTTCGATCAGTCCTTGAGATTTCCGGACGCGCTCACAAAGCGCTGCAAGAGTCGGGGCCGCACCCACGGCTTCGTTCAGGCTGAACATCGGGTTTGAGCGCGAGGCAGAACTCATGCGGTTTGGTGTGGGTTATGCGTGATTGTCTGGAAAGGACGAACGGTGCACATCATTATCACGGATGCATGGCTGGCCAAGAGCCGGGCGATGCATCTCAGTGGACTCAAGTTGGTGGCCGCCGGAGCGCTGGCTTCTGTTCTCTTGATGCTGGGATCGATCACGACCTACCACTGGTTTTTTCTCGAAGGCGTGCGGCAAGGTTGGCCCGGCTTCGCATCTGTGGCGCGCATCGTTCATCAGAACCAACCCGAATCCAGAGACGCCTATTTGCGGGCCAATCTGGATGCCATGGCCCGGAAGCTGGGGGAGATGCAGGCCCGCATGATGCAGATTGACTCACTGGGCGAGCGCGTTGCGGGCCTGGCGGGGCTCAATCCAGCAGATTTCAAGGCCGCCGGCGCTGGTGGTGCACTGGTCAGCGGCCGGGAGCTTTCGGTGAACGAATTGTTGACCGCCATGGATGATCTGGAGCAGGTGACGGGCTCCCGGGTCGACTGGCTCACCGTGATTGAGTCGCGCCTGTTTGACCAGAAAATTCAGCGCACCCTGGTGCCGACCGAGCCGCCTGTTCCGGGTGTAAGGGTAGGCTCGAGGTTTGGATTTCGAATCGATCCCATCACGGGGCGTTCTGCCCTGCACACCGGTCTGGATTTTCCGGCTGACACCGGGACCCCCATTCTTGCGGCAGCCGGTGGTGTGGTTGTGGTGCAGGAATACCACTTTGCGTACGGCAACATGGTCGAGATTGACCACGGCAACGAGTTGATCACGCGCTACGCGCACGCCTCTGCTGTGGATGTCAAGAAGGGCGATATCGTCAAGCGCGGCCAGAAGATTGGTGAAGTCGGCTCCACCGGCCGATCCACCGGCCCCCACCTCCACTTTGAGGTGTGGGTTTCAGGCGTTCCGCAAGACCCCCAGCGATTTCTCGCTGCAGGCGAAGGGGTCGCTGCACGTCAGGTCGCCAGTGGCGACGCAACCCGGCGTTGATTTATCCCTTTTCGCCACGGGTAAAATCCACGGTTTGCTCTTGAAGCCTGAACGTTCGGCAGCATCTGCCGAACACTTTTCCGTTTCTTGTCCTCTGGGCTCGCAAGCGTCCTCTGAATCCAATTCAGCCTGTCCGATGCCCGCAAGGCGGTCGCTGCAGGCATGCATGTATGGCCACAAACTTCCTCACAAAAATATTTGGTAGCCGCAATGATCGCTTGCTCAAAACCTACCGGAAGACGGTGGAGCGCATCAACGGCCTGGAGGCGCAGTTTGAAAAACTGAGTGATGAGGAGCTGAGGGGGCAGACAGAAACATTCAAGCGCAGGGTCGCCGATGGCGAAAGCCTGGACAGTCTGCTGCCTGAAGCGTTTGCCGTGGTTCGGGAAGGCAGCAAGCGTGTCATGAAGATGCGCCACTTCGATGTTCAGATGGTGGGTGGCCTCGCGCTGCACCACGGAAAAGTCGCGGAAATGCGCACGGGCGAGGGCAAGACGCTGACCTCCACGCTTCCGGTGTATCTCAATGCACTCACTGGCAAAGGCGTGCACGTGGTCACGGTCAACGACTACCTCGCCAGTCGGGACGCCCAATGGATGGGCCGGCTTTACGGTTTCCTCGGTTTGACGGTGGGTATCAACCTGCCGCAGGCGCCCAGGGAAGACAAACAGGCGGCATACCGTGCGGACATCACCTATGGAACCAACAACGAGTACGGGTTTGACTACCTTCGTGACAACATGGTTTACGAGGCAGGTGACCGGGTCCAGCGTGGCTTGAACTTTGCCATCGTGGACGAGGTCGACTCGATTCTGATTGACGAAGCGCGTACACCACTGATCATCAGTGGCCAGGCAGAAGACCAGACCCAGCTTTATATTGCCATCAATAAGCTGATTCCGAGCCTGAACCGCCAGGAAGGCGAGGCAGACCCTCGAACAGGGGAGGGCGTGATCAAGCCGGGCGACTTCACTCTGGACGAGAAATCGCACTCCATCCACCTGACAGAGGCTGGGCACGAAAATGCTGAGCAGTTGCTCAGTGGTGCGGGCTTGCTGCCAGACGGCGCTTCGCTTTATGACCCTGCCAACATTTCCTTGCTGCATCATCTGGTGACAGGGCTCAAGGCGCACCATCTCTATCACCGCGATCAACACTATGTAAACCAGAATGGTGAAATCGTCATCGTGGACGAGTTCACCGGCCGCCTCATGTCAGGCCGCCGTTGGAGCGATGGTCTGCATCAGGCAGTGGAGGCCAAGGAGGGCGTGGCAATCCAGCCTGAGAACCAGACGCTGGCTTCCATCACGTTCCAGAACTATTTCCGCCTTTACGGCAAGCTCTCGGGCATGACCGGAACGGCCGATACCGAGGCTTACGAGTTTCAGGAAATCTACGGGCTTGAAACGGTGGTGATACCACCGAACCGCATCAGCAAGCGCACGGACCAGCTCGATCGTGTTTACAAGACCACCAAGGAAAAATACGTTGCGGCGATTGCCGACATTCGTGAATGTCACGAGCGGGGGCAGCCGGTTCTGGTTGGCACGTCGTCGATCGAGAACTCCGAGCTCATCGCCGAGCTGTTGACGGCAGAAAAACTGCCGCATGAAGTGTTGAACGCCAAGCAGCATGCACGCGAGGCGGACATCATCATTCAGGCAGGTCGCCCGGGCGCCATCACCATCGCCACCAACATGGCTGGTCGCGGCACCGATATCGTGCTGGGCGGCAATCTGGAAAAAATGGTTGACGCCGTGGAGGCCGATACGTCGCTCGACGATGCGACCAAAGCACGCCGTGTCGAAGAGGTGAAGTCACAATGGCAGCAGGACCATGAGAAGGTCAAATCGCTGGGCGGGCTTCGCATCATCGCAACAGAGCGTCACGAGTCACGCCGAATCGACAACCAGCTGCGCGGCCGATCTGGTCGCCAGGGTGATCCGGGATCGTCCCGCTTCTACCTCAGCCTAGATGATTCGCTCATGAGGATCTTCGCGGGTGACCGGGTGCGTGCCATCATGGAACGCCTGAACATGCCCGAAGGCGAAGCCATTGAGGCTGGCATCGTCACTCGAAGCATCGAGAGCGCACAACGCAAGGTGGAGGCGCGCAACTTCGATATCCGCAAGCAGTTGCTTGAGTACGATGATGTGTCGAATGACCAGCGCAAGGTGATCTATCAGCAGCGCAACGACATCCTGGATGCGCAAAGCTTGCGCGCCCAGATCGATGCGCTGCGGGATGGCAGCTTCACCGACCTCGTCCACCAGTACGTACCTGAAGGCAGCGTGGAAGAGCAGTGGGACCTGCCCGGCCTGGAGAAGGTGCTCAGCGACGACTGGTCGGTCGATGCGCCCGTCACGACTTGGGTTTCCGATGCAGAGGCCATCGATGCAGAGGAAATTGTCGATCGGGTGCTGGTGGCCGCAAAGCAAGTGTTTGATGACAAAGTCGGTCTGGTGGGCGAAAACAATTTCACCCAGTTCGAACGCATGGTGCTGCTGCAGACCATCGACGGCCAGTGGCGTGAACACCTCTCTGCGCTCGATTACCTTCGTCAGGGCATTCATTTGCGCGGATATGCGCAGAAGCAACCCAAGCAGGAATACAAACGCGAAGCCTTTGTGTTGTTTGGGCAGTTGCTGGACAGCGTGAAGAACGATGTGACGCGCATCCTGATGAATGTGCGCGTGCAGTCGCCCGAGCAGGTCAGTGAAGCTGCGCAGCAGATGGAAGCACGTGCCGAACAGATTGCCAATGTGACCTACACAGCGCCCACAGAGACGGGGGAAGCACAGACCATCACCGATCCTGCAACGGTCGAGAATGCCGTGCCACGTGTGGGTCGCAACGATCCGTGCCCGTGTGGCAGTGGCAAGAAATACAAACAGTGCCACGGAAAGCTGGATTGAGTTTGCGCGCATCGGATTCGTCGGTCACCGTCAACAGAAGTCGCCCCGCCAGGCCCTCAACGGAGCATTCATGCCAGTTCACCTTCTCCCTCCCGTCGCCAGCGAACTGCATGGCATTGCTGGTGTTCGTATCGGTGTGACGCAGGCCGGAATCCGCAAGGCGAACCGGAAAGACCTCACCGTCTTTCTTCTGGATAAGGGGTCGGCGGTTGGGGCGGCATTTACCCAGAACCGGTACGCGGCCGCACCGGTGCAGGTGGGTCGGGCGCATCTCAGTTCAGGTGCTGCCATCCGAGCCATGGTGGTGAACACCGGAAATGCCAATGCGGGTACCGGAGAGGCCGGTCTGATCGATGCGCGCCAGACCTGCGTGGCTCTGGCCCGAGCGCTCGGACTGGAGCACGAACAGATTCTTCCATTTTCAACGGGGGTCATCATGGAGCCGCTGCCGATGGACCGGCTGCTGGCTGGTTTGGCGGGTGCGCTGGAAGACGCCTCTCAGGCCGCTGCCACCTCGGGCGCCCAATGGCTGTCGGCGGCCGAAGGCATCATGACCACGGACACTGTGCCCAAGGCGGTCAGCGCTGAATTCGTTGTGGGTGGCGTGCAGTGCCACGCCACAGGTATTGCCAAGGGGGCGGGAATGATTCGCCCCAACATGGCCACCATGCTTGGATTTTTGGCAACCGATGCCTCCGTGGCTCCTGCCATGATGAACGCTCTGGCGCGCCGCCTTGCCGAGTCCTCCTTCAACCGGATCACTGTGGATGGTGACACCAGCACGAACGACTCGTTTGTGATCGTGGCCACAGGTCAGGCCGGCAATGCGATGATCACCGACCTCGACAGTGAAGACGGCCGCGCACTGCTGACTTCTCTCACATCGGTTGCCAAAAGGCTGGCACATGCGATCGTGCGCGACGGTGAGGGCGCGACCAAGTTCATCTCGGTGCAGGTCGATGGCGGGGCTAACACGGCTGAATGCCTTCAAGTGGCTTATGCGGTGGCTCACTCACCGCTGGTCAAGACCGCTTTTTTCGCCAGTGACCCCAATCTGGGGCGCATCCTCGCAGCCGTGGGATATGCAGGCGTTGAAGATCTCGACGTGGCCGGTATCGAATTGCATCTGGGCGATGTGCACGTGGTGACCCGAGGCGGTCGGCACCCGGACTACCGGGAGGAAGACGGACAGCGCGTGATGAAAGAGGCCGAAATTCTGGTGCAGATCGGATTGGGGCGTGGAGAAGCCACCGAGACGGTTTGGACCTGTGACTTCAGCCACGATTACGTGACCATCAACGCAGACTACCGTTCGTGAATGGCGCACTTGTGACCACGTGCGGTCCTTCCCCTGAAATGGCCGCATCTATGCAGAGCTTCCTGATTTGGAGATGGGTGCATGAGTGATGGCCTGGAACGTGTGCTGGCTCGTGCCGAGCGCCTGATGGAAAGAATTGAACTGGTGTTGCCGTCCAGGCTGAGCGCTCCCGACTGGCATGCCTCCATCGCCTTCAGGTACCGCAAGCGTGGAAATGGGCATGGCGTTCTGGAACCCGTGCGACAAGTGGGTGCGATTCGACTGACCGACTTGCAGGAAATTGATGACCAGAAAGTCAGGATTCAACGCAACACCCTTCAGTTTGTTCAGGGCTTGCCGGCCAACAATGTGCTGCTCACGGGTGCACGTGGAACCGGCAAATCTTCGCTGGTGAAGGCCTGTCTGCATGAGTTCTCGGCAGATGGACTGCGTCTGATCGAAGTGGACAAATCCGATCTGGTCGATTTGCCAGACATCGTCGATGTGGTGGCGGACCGCCCCGAACGATTCGTTGTGTTTTGTGACGATCTCAGCTTCGAGGATGGCGATCCAGGCTACAAGGCCCTCAAGTCCATCCTGGATGGCTCTGTCTCCGCTGTAGGGCAGAACGTTCTGATTTATGCCACCAGCAACAGGCGCCATCTGTTGCCGGAATACATGAAAGAGAACCTTTCCTACACCCACACGGCCGATGGCGAGGTCCATCCTGGCGAGGTGGTCGAAGAGAAGATTTCCTTGTCGGAGCGGTTTGGTCTTTGGGTGAGTTTCTATCCATTCAGTCAGGACGAATACCTCTCGATCATTGCGCAGTGGTTGACATCATTCGGGGTGTCCGAGTCCCAAGTCGAGGCTGCGCGCCCGCAAGCGCTGGTCTGGGCGCTGGAAAGGGGTTCACGCAGCGGTCGGGTGGCCTACCAGTTTGCGCGTGATTACGCAGGCTCACACGCCATTCCCTCGCGCTGAAGCAGGCGGGATCCATGGGCAATGGCATCTTGATGGTCGATGGTGCGCAAAGCCGCAACCGCCTTCATGGTGAATCGGTGGTGGAAGTGGCGGTGGGGATACTTGTTGCGCCGAACCGCGACCTGCTGTTGACCACTCGACCTCCCGGCAAAGCGTATGCCGGCCACTGGGAGTTTCCTGGCGGCAAGCTGGAAGCCGGTGAGTCTGTTGAAGAGGCGCTGCGCCGAGAGCTTCAGGAAGAGATCGGTATCACAATCGGCGGGATCAATCTGTGGCGTGAGCAGGTGGTGGACTACCCGCATGCGCTGGTGCGGCTGCATTTCTGCAAGGTCCACGAGTGGACGGGTGATCTGCAGATGCGGGAAGGTCAGAGCTTCAGCTGGCAGCAACTGCCTGTTCAATGTGCGCCGGTGCTGGCCGGTACGCTCCCGGTCCTTGAATGGTTGGCTCAGGAGCGGTTGCTGAACGGCAGCACGACCTGACCAGACTACACCCACAAAGTCGTGGTACCTGCGGTGCGCAAAGAGGTCTTGCTGCTGTCGCAGACATCAGCCCCTTGAAGGGCAGACGAAACGGTCGGCCAGTCAATGCGGTTCTGGAAACTCCGCCGGGGTGCCGGGGTGCCGGGGTGCCGGGGTCGTGGTCTTCGACTTTGAAGCTTTCGCTGGCCCAGGCACCCAGGTCGTGGTGTTTGCAGCGTTCGCTGCAAAACGGCCGATGCGTATTGGTGGACGCGTACACACTGGCGCCGCCACAGGCAGGGCAGCGCACGGTTCGCGCATGAAAGCCAGCTTGTTCGGCATTCACTGGTTTGGCATCCATGAATCGTTCAGGCGCAAAGCGTCAGTTCGAATGCTGCGTCCTCTTGTACCAGGTGCAGTCGGTCATCATCTCCTTGGCGCATGAGTCGAACGGAGAACATGAGCCGATTTCCGCTGATTTCTGGAATCCATCCGGAAGCAGGATCGATACTCAGACGCAGGAGTTGAAATGTGCGTCCTTGCGGCAGGTTCTGTTGCAATTGCCCTTTGACTGCAAGCATCTTTTGGGCTGAACCGGAATCCCTGAGCATCTTGAGCAAAAGCACGATGGCATCGGCCAGGGGCGCGACACTGAGCGACCAGCGATGCAGATCCTTCTGCCGGTTCTCGGTGCTGGAGTGCTGCCAGTGAAAGTACGCCGGCAGGTCAAATTCGCAGGTACCCCCCGGGATGCCGATGCGGCTGCGAATGCTCATGAGCCAGTCGTTTTCTGTCAGCGCATGGCCTGTCTTGCCATGCAGCTGGTTCAACGCCACGAAGCATGCTTCAAGCTGGGCGATCACGCTGTCCAGCATTTCCTCTGAGATGGCAGGGTTGCCTCGGTACCCGTTAAGCTGAAGCTTCTGTCTGTCAAGGTCTTTGAGGACGTCCGATTTCATGTCGGCGCGCGAGGCGACGTCCATGATTTCGAAGATGGTCTGGATCGCAAAGTGGTGATCCAGCGGGTGGCTGCGCGGCACCAGTTCCGCCAGTCGACGGAAAAGCTGCTCAAGGCGCAAATAGGTGCGGATGCGTTCGTTAAAGGGGTATTCGTACAGGATCACGGCTGCAGGGCTTCACGGGGCGGGGCCAGTGCGGAGGTTTCGCGCAATGATTCATCATAGCCCGAACTGAGTCGCGAGATCGTGGACCAGCGATTGCAGATGTTCCATCTCGTTGCCGTCGTTGAAGATGACGATGTCGGCGGACCCCAGACGCTGGCGCCTTGAGGCTTGGTGTTGCATAACGCCATTGATGGTGGCCACGTCCCATCCATTGCGGGCCTGGACCCTGCGCACCTGGGTCTCCTGGGTGCAGTCCACCACCAACACCTGATCCAGCTGAGGTCTCCAGCGAGGCGATTCGACCAGCAGGGGCACGTCAAACACCAGGCACGGGGCACGTGTCCGGTCGGCTTGCATGCGGATTTGTGCAGCAATCAGCGGGTGCAGGATGGCTTCCAGTTGCGCCTTGGCCTGTGGATGCGTGAACACGTGTTCGCGCATGTTTCCCCGATGGAGGGCACCATCGGCATCCACAAAGTCTGGACCGAATGTATCGGCAATGGCGCGCATGGCGCTGCCACCTGGCGCAGTGCAAACGCGTGAAATGGCGTCGGCGTCAATGACCTCGGCGCCGCGAATTTCCAGAAGCCTTGCCACCGAACTCTTGCCGCTGCCAATGCCCCCGGTGAGGCCCAGTCTATGAACGGCTGGCATGAGGCTGGGCCACCGCGCTACAGGCCGATGAGGGCAAGAATAGATGCATGACCGAAGACCATGGCGGTCAAGCCGGCAAGGGCGAGAAACGGACCAAAAGGAACATACCCACCTTCCCGCAGCGAACCCCTGAACTTGATGGCCAGGCCCACGATGGCACCAATGACCGATGCCATGAGAATCATCGGAATGAGAGCCTGCCAACCAAACCAGGCGCCCAGGGCAGCAAAGAGCTTGAAGTCGCCATGCCCCATCCCTTCTTTGCCAGTGACCAGCTTGAACCCCCAGTACACCAGCCAGAGCGACATGTAGCCACCCACTGCACCCCAGACCGCATCATTCAGGCTCGCACCCGTGAGCTGCAAGGCGGCACCGCAAAGACCAGCCCACAGCAAGGGCAGGGTGATGTCGTCCGGCAACAGCGTGGTGTCCCAGTCGATGAATGTCAGTGCGAGCAGAGCGGCGGCAAAGCCTGCCCACGCAATGGCTTGAAATGACAAGCCCCAGCGCCACCCGCACCATGCGAAGAGAAGTCCGCAGGCAGTTTCAACCAAAGGGTACCGGGGGCTGATTGGAGCCGCACAGGAATTGCAGCGACCGCGCAAGGCAAGGTAGCTGACCACTGGAATGTTTTCGAACCACCGGATCTGGTGATCACAATGGGGGCATCGTGATCGGGGTGTCATCAGGTTGAATGGGGGTGCATCAGCGCCGTCGACAGAAGGTTCCACACCATCAGGCTGAATCAGACTGGCGCACTCTCGCGCCCAGCCCAGCTCCATCATCTTCGGCAGTCGGTGAATCACCACATTGAGGAAGCTGCCGATCAGCAATCCCAGAATGCCCAGCAGCACCGCATCTGCGGCACCCAGAGAGGGCATCAAACCACCTGTCCCAATTTAAAGATCGGCAGGTACATCGAAACAACGATGCCGCCGATGATGGTCCCCAGGATCACGATGATGATGGGCTCCATGAGGCTCGACAAACCGGCCACCATGTCATCCACTTCGGCTTCATAGAAGTCGGCCGCTTTTCCGAGCATGTGGTCGATGGAGCCGGACTCTTCACCGATGGCGCACATCTGAAGCACCATGGAAGGAAAAATGTTGGCATTGGTCATCGCATTGGTCAGGCTGGTGCCTGTGGAGACTTCTTGCTGAATTCTCTCTGTGGCGATGGCGTAGACCGAATTCCCGGAAGCCCCGCCCACCGAGTCCAGCGCTTCGACGAGTGGAACGCCTGCTGCGAACATGGTGGAAAGTGTGCGGGTCCAGCGGGCAATCACGGATTTTTCGACCAGAGTCCCGAAGATGGGCATCTTGAGCATGACGCGGTCCATGAAATGCTGGACCTTTTCATTGCGTCGCCAGGCTTCCATCAGGAAATAGCCTCCACCACCCAGGCCCCCGAATATCAGCCACCAGTATTCGGTGAAGAACTCGCTCATGGCAATCACGAACAGCGTGGGTCCCGGCAGGTCCGCTCCGAAGGAGGTGAACACTTCCTTGAATGACGGGATCACAAAGATCATGATCACTGCGACGACCACAAACGCAACGATGATCACCGAGATCGGGTACATCAGTGCCGATTTGATCTTGGACTTGATCGCTTCGGTTTTCTCCATGTAGACCGCCAACCGGTCCAGCAATTCTTCAAGAATACCGGCAGCCTCGCCTGCTTCGACCAGGTTGCAATAGAGGCTGTCAAAGTACAGCGGGTGCTTTCGAAAGGCCGAGCTGAGCGAGGTGCCGGTTTCCACATCCGAGCGGATGTCGTTGAGCAGCTTGGTCACGCTGGGGTTGGGGTTGCCGCGCCCCACAATGTCAAAGGCCTGCAAAAGCGGCACGCCCGCCTTCATCATGGTTGCCAACTGGCGTGTGAAGATGGCGATGTCTTTTGGCTTGATGCGCTTGCCAGAGGACGTGCGGCGCTTCTTGACCTTGCCGGGGATGATCCCCTGGCGGCGCAGCGCCGCCAGAACCTGGTTTTCACCCACCGCGCGAGTTTCGCCCCGGACCGTCCTGCCATTGCGGTCCTTGCCTTCCCACTCGAATACGAAGTCCTTGATGCTCTTGGATGCAGCGGTTGCCATGGTGTCCTCGGGTTCTGGCGCCTAGTGCGCGATCATTCGTTGGTGACGCTGAGTACTTCTTCCAGCGACGTCAGGCCTTGTCTGACCTTGAGAAGCCCGGACTCTCGAAGCGTGCGCACGCCTTCTCTGCTGGCCTGTTGGGCAATGTCCAGCGCACTCCCGCCCTTCAGGATGATTCGCTGGATTTCTTCCGAAATGGGCATCACCTGGTAAATGCCCACGCGACCTTTGTAGCCGTTGTTGCATGCCGAACATCCCACAGGCCTGAACGGTGTCCAGGTGCCATCCAGGTCTTCGCTCTTGAAACCGGCGTCAATGAGTGCTTTGCGCGGTACATCCAGCGGCGCCTTGCAGGTCGGACACAACCTGCGCCCCAGGCGCTGAGCCGTGATGAGAATGACACTGGAGGCAATGTTGAACGTGGGAATCCCCATGTTCATCATCCGCGTCAGGGTCGTGGGCGCGTCGTTGGTGTGCAGGGTGGACAGCACCATGTGGCCGGTCTGGGCAGCCTTGATGGAAATATCGGCGGTCTCCAGATCGCGAATCTCACCCACCATGATCACATCGGGATCCTGGCGCAAGAAGGCCTTGAGGGCCGCTGCAAACGTCAGTCCTGCCTTCTCGTTCACATTGACCTGGTTGACACCGGGCAAGTTGATTTCCGAAGGATCTTCTGCCGTGGATATGTTGATGCCTGGCTTGTTCAGGATGTTCAGGCAGGTGTAGAGCGAAACCGTCTTGCCCGATCCCGTGGGGCCAGTGACCAGCACCATGCCGTAGGGACGGGCAATCGCAGACAGCAGCCGCGCTTTTTCCTCAGGTTCATAGCCCAGCGCCTCGATCCCCACCTTTGCACTGCTCGGATCCAGAATCCGGATCACGATCTTTTCACCAAAGAGCGTAGGCAATGTACTGACGCGGAAGTCGATCACCCGATCCGGACCAATCTTCAGTTTCATTCGACCATCTTGTGGTACCCGCTTCTCGGAGATATCCATGCGGGAGATCACCTTGATGCGAGACGCCAGCTTGTCCTTGATGGCAATGGGGGGTGAGGCAATTTCCCTGAGTTCGCCGTCGATCCGGAAGCGCACGCGGTAGGTGTGCTCATAGGGCTCAAAATGAAGGTCAGATGCGCGCATGTTGAACGCATCGATCAGCATTTTGTGGAGAAACTTCACCACTGGGGCGTCGTCTACCTCGGATGCCTTGTCGGCGGCGTCGGTCACCACGGTTTCGGTGGCGAGGTCATCAAACTCGATATCCCCACCGATGATGTTGTCCATCGCCTCGCTGGCGGTGGTGCTCTGCGACTCCACCAGTTTGCTGAGCTTGTCGTACTCGGCGATGACCCAATCCACACCCATCTGGGTGGCGAACTTGATTTTTTCGACGGCCTGCTGATCTGCCGGGTCTGCCGTGGCAACAATGAGCCGGTTGCTGCGCTTGCTCAACACCACGATGCGGTAGTCGGAGCAGATTTTGGGGTCCAGCAGACCCTTGGGAAGGCGCTCGGCGTCAATCGCATCCAGGTCCAGCAGCGGCGCTGCAAAGGCGCTTGCGATGGTGTGCGCCATGTCCGCTGCCGAAACCGCACCTGAGTTGGTCAGCTCTGCAATGAAACTCGTGCGGCCGCTTTGAGCCTTCTTGTACAGGTCCTCAGCGGCTTTTTGCTTGAGCTTTCCCGCAGACACGAGTGCCCGCCCCAAGCCGGGAAGGGCCATGGAAGAGCTTTCCTGGGTTACCGTATCGACAGACGCCATAAATTCGTAATCTATCGCAAATCAACGACTTGCCTCACACAATTGAGGCGAATTGTGCCGAATTTGCCCATTCCTGGCGAAGCGTCGTTGTTTACGTGTCGTGAAGTTGTCACCATGCCACTGAGGCCCATGCTGGGCGGTATCCGTGGGGCGACCAGTGGATGGTCGGGGTGAGAGGATTCGAACCTCCGGCCTCTACGTCCCGAACGTAGCGCTCTACCTGGCTAAGCTACACCCCGAAGCTGTGCGGGTTCCTGATGCGGTCGCACCAGATTCTTCACGCGGATCGTCAGGATCGGCGACCCAAAAGCTCGGTCGCCAATTCTAGCAAGGCGCCGCTGTATTCGTTCTCAGGCAATGCTCGCGCTGCCTGGATCGCACGTTGGGCTTCCGCCGTCGCGCTTGCCGTTGCCAATTCCAGTGCGCCCGATGTTTGAATGATCGACTGAATCTCTTCCAGGTGAGTTTGATCACCTTCGACAATGGCGCCACGGATCAGCGCTTTTTGCCCTTCGCTGGCGGTTCGCAGCGCGCAAATGATGGGAAGCGTGACCTTGCCTTCGCGCAGGTCGTCTCCAAGATTCTTGCCAAGCACTTCCCGGTCACCTTCGTAGTCAAGGACGTCATCGATCACCTGAAATGCTGTGCCAAGCGCTTGCCCATAGGTGGCGCAAAGCGCTTCGGTTTCGACATCGGCTCCGGCGAGAATGGGCGCCAGTCGCGCGCTTGCCTCGAACAACTTCGCAGTCTTGGAGCGTATGACACGCAAATAGGCTTCTTCGTCCAGGGAAGCATCACGCATGTTCATCAACTGCATCACTTCACCTTCGGCAATGACGTTGGTCGCTTCGGAGAGAACCTGCATGACCCGCATGTTGTCGACATCGACCATCATCTGGAAGGCCCGCGAATAAAGGAAGTCACCGACGAGCACGCTGGCCGCGTTGCCAAAGCGCTCGTTAGCGGTCTCTCGCCCTCTTCGCAAGGTGGACTCGTCGACCACATCGTCGTGAAGAAGGGTGGCCGTATGGATGAATTCGACCACCGCAGCCAGCGAATGTCTTTGTGGATGCCGGCTGCCCAATGCTCCCGACATGAGCAAAAGCAAAGCTGGACGAAGGCGCTTCCCGCCAGACGAAATGATGTACTGGGCCACTTCCCTGACCAGCGGCACATCGGTTGAGAGCCTCTCTTTGATGACCTCGTCCACCCTCAGCATGTCAGGCTGAATCAAGTCGAGTGCGTGAGCGGCGGCGGCAGAGGTGGTCAAGATGCGGTGTCGGCTGAAGTGCTAAGGGCTGTGAACGCTGGAGGAATTATAGAAAGCTGGCCTCCACTTTCGTTGTGCACCGTAATTGCCCGGCGGGGATTTCAGTGCGCGCCATTTGTGCTCACTTGGAAACCACGCAAGGCCATGCTAGAATTGCCGGTTCAGCGAAAAGGGTTTTGCTGGTTGCTCCACTCGTGGAGTGTTTTTGAAGAGGTTCATATGTACGCGGTCATAAAAACCGGTGGCAAACAGTATCGTGTTGCTGCTGGCGAAAAAATTAAAGTAGAACAGATTGCTGCGGATGTGGGCCAAGAGATCGTGATTGACCAGGTTCTGGCTGTCGGCAACGGCAGCGAGATCAAGGTTGGCACTCCCTTGGTTTCCGGCGCAACGGTCACGGTCACGGTGGTGGCACATGGCAGGCACGACAAGGTTCGCATCTTCAAGATGCGCCGTCGCAAGCACTACCAGAAGCGCCAGGGCCACCGTCAGAATTTCACCGAGCTGCAGATCGCTTCGATCGCAGTCTGAGGAGTCGATAAATGGCACAGAAAAAAGGCGGCGGCTCTACGCGAAACGGGCGCGATTCCAAGCCCAAGATGCTCGGTGTGAAGGCTTTTGGTGGTGAGCTGGTGAGCGCCGGTTCGATCATCGTCCGCCAGCGCGGCACGCGATTTCATCCGGGCGCCAATGTCGGTTTGGGCAAGGACCACACCTTGTTTGCCACGGTTGATGGGCACGTCACGTTCGCCATCAAGGGCGCGCTGAACCGTCAGGTTGTCAGCATCACGCCGGCTGCCTGATTCTGGCGGCGTCTAGGACGGCTGGGCTCGCCCGGCAGTGATCCTTCCAGAGCGGTAACACTCTGATTGCAAAAGGCCCGCCAGCGCGGGCCTTTTGTGTTGGTCTCTACAGGAGAAACATGTCATGAAATTTGTGGACGAAGCCACGATCGATGTTGCTGCAGGCGACGGTGGCAATGGCTGCGCATCTTTCCGGCATGAAAAATACAAAGAGTTTGGTGGCCCAGATGGCGGAGATGGTGGTCGAGGAGGCCATGTGTACGCCATTGCAGATGCCAGCCTGAATACGCTGGTTGACTTTCGTTTCACGAGGCGCTTTGAAGCCCGCCGTGGTGAGCACGGCAAAGGGTCTGACATGTTTGGCATCAAGGGCGACGACATCATGCTCAAGATGCCGGTGGGCACCATCATTGCCGATGCAGAGACGGGTGAGGTCCTGCACGAACTGCTCGAACCCGGTGAGCAGATCACCATCGCCAAGGGCGGTGATGGAGGCTTCGGCAACATGCACTACAAGAGCTCGACCAACCGGGCTCCGCGTCAGAAAACACCGGGATGGCCCGGCGAGCGCCGCACATTGAAGCTGGAGCTCAAGGTACTGGCAGACGTCGGCCTGCTCGGCATGCCCAATGCGGGCAAGTCAACGCTGATCGCTGCGATTTCGAATGCGCGCCCGAAAATTGCCGACTACCCTTTCACCACCCTGTATCCCAACCTCGGCGTGGTCAGGGTGGGGCCTGAAAAAAGTTTCGTGGTGGCTGATGTGCCCGGGTTGATTGAAGGCGCTTCGGAAGGAGCAGGACTGGGACACCAGTTTTTGCGTCATTTGCAGCGCACGCGTCTCCTTCTGCATCTTGTGGACATGGCGCCGTTCGCCGAAGGTGTGGATCCTGTACAGCAGGTCAAGGCCATAGCGGCGGAATTGAAAAAATTCGACCCCGCGCTCTATGCCAAACCGAGATGGCTGGTATTGAACAAACTCGACATGGTGCCCACCGAGGAGCGGGAAGCCCGAGTCAAAGACGTCGTCAAGCGACTCAGGTACAAGGGCCCGGTTTTTGAAATATCGGCGCTCACCCGGGAAGGGTGCGAGTTGTTGATTCAGAAGGTCTATCAACACATCGCACAAGTGCACCAGTCGTTGCAGCCACCGACTGAGGTCGATCCCCGGTTTTCAGATGCACCGGACAGCGGCAAGTGACGTTGGCCAGGCCATTGATCCGCATTTTTCTGATCTATGTTGGATGAGTCCATGAACGCGATCGAGCCGTTACCGGTGTCTTTGCTCAAACATGCCCGTCGCATTGTGGTCAAGGTGGGTTCAAGCCTGGTGACCAATGACGGAAGGGGGCTGGATGAGGAGGCCATCGGCGAGTGGTGCCAACAACTCGCGGAACTGGCGCAACAGGGGCGTGAGCTGATCATGGTGAGCAGCGGCGCTGTTGCCGAGGGCATGAAGCGGCTGGGCTGGGCCGAGCGTCCCAAGGAGATCCATGAACTGCAGGCGGCAGCGGCTGTGGGGCAAATGGGGCTGGTGCAGATGTACGAGTCCAAACTGCGTGCTTGCGGCGTGGGCAGTGCGCAGGTGCTGTTGACCCATGCCGACCTGGCCGACCGCGAACGTTACCTGAACGCCAGATCCACTTTGGTGACGCTGCTGGGTCTTGGCGTGGTCCCGGTGATCAATGAAAACGACACCGTGGTCAACGACGAGATCAAGTTTGGCGACAACGACACGCTGGGGGCGCTGGTGGCGAACCTGGTTGAGGCCGATGTGCTGGTGATTCTGACCGATCAGAAAGGGCTTTACACGGCCGATCCCAGGCACAACCCCCAAGCTGAGTTCGTGCATCTGGCTCGGGCGGGGGACCCGAGGCTGGAGGCCATGGCCGGGGGCGCAGGATCTGGCATTGGCAAGGGCGGGATGCTAACGAAGATACTGGCCGCGAAGCGTGCGGCTGCTTCAGGAGCGTCCACCGTCATCGCCTGGGGTCGCGAGCCCCGCGTGCTGTTGCGTTTGTGCGAGGGTGAGTCGATCGGCACCTGCTTGCAGGCGCAGACACCCAAGAACCAGGCACGCAAGCGCTGGATCGCCGATCATTTGCAACTGCGCGGTGCCGTGGTGGTGGATGACGGTGCGATGGCGAAGCTTCAGGGCGAGGGAAAGAGTCTGTTACCGATCGGCATGCTTGCTGTGGATGGCGATTTTTCGCGCGGCGACGTGATCGCGGTTCGAAGCATCAACGGCTTGGAGATCGCCCGGGGGCTGGCCAACTACGCCAGCTCGGAGGCTCGCCTCATATGCCGAAAGTCATCCTCTGACTTCGAACGCTTGTTGGGCTATGTCGGTGAACACGAAATGATTCATCGCGACAATCTCGTGTTGTCCAGTCGCTGAAGCAAGGCGGGGGCCCTTGATCGCAGGCGTCTGCGCCGATGTTACGCGTCGGACCCGTTCAATTTGAAGGTTCGGCGTTGCGATGGCTTTGCGGATCCGGATCGAAACTGGCACCTGGTGGCAGCTCAAGACCCAAGGGTGCTGTGATCATTGGCTCCCCCTGGAGGCCTTCGCCGGGCCCGCGCTGCTTTGCCCCGCTGCGCAGATAACGGTTGCGCGGATCGTTTCTCGGCAAATAACGCGCGAGTTCAGTCAATGCCATCTCGTAGACCCCGCGCTTGAACTCGACCACGACGTCCAGCGGGACCCAGTAGTCGTGCCAACGCCACGCATCAAATTCGGGATGGCTGGTGGCGCGCAGATTGAGATTCCAGTCGTGCGCAACCAATCTCAGCAGGTACCAGATCTGTTTCTGCCCTTTGTAGTGGCCGCGTGCATCACGTCGGATGAACCGGTCCGGCACTTCGTAGCGCAACCAGTCCCTGGTGCGGGCCACAATGCTCACGTGCTCGGGCATCAAGCCCACTTCCTCGTGCAGTTCCCGGTACATCGCTTGCTCGGGGGTTTCGCCCCTGTCGATACCACCTTGCGGAAACTGCCAGGAGTGAGAGCGGATGCGCTTGCCCCAGAACACCTGGTTTCTCTGGTTGAGCAGAATGATGCCGACATTGGGCCTGAAGCCTTCTCTGTCAAGCATAATCAACCTCAAATTTTTGAACTGTATGGATTATGCATCGCGCATGACAAATTCCGTACCGTTCTGCCCCCTGAGGGCGATCAACGCCGGGTATATACCGACTGATGGACCCCGTGACCATCCAGGCATGGGGGTCGCATCTGCCCTTCATTCACATCTTTTCTTGAGACCTTTACGGTTCGTGTGCCCTTCATGAAAGCCTCTCAGTTCTATATTTCCACGCTAAAGGAGGCGCCTGCCGACGCCGAGGTGGTCAGTCACCAGTTGATGACCAGAGCCGGCATGATCAAGAAGCTGGGTGCGGGCATATACACCTACATGCCGATGGGTCTGCGGGTGATCCAGAAGGTGGAGAAGATCGTTCGCGAAGAGATGAACCGCGCGGGTGCCGTGGAGCTGACCATGCCTGTGATCCAGCCCGCCGAATTCTGGCAGGAGACCGGCCGGTTCGAGAAGATGGGACCGGAACTGCTGCGCATCAAGGACCGCCACGATCGCGACTTCGTGGTTCAACCCACCAGTGAAGAAGTGGTCACCGACATCGCCAGGCAGGAGCTGCGCAGCTACAAGCAGTTGCCCAAGAATTTTTACCAGATTCAGACCAAGTTCCGGGACGAGCGCCGGCCCCGATTCGGATTGATGCGCGGGCGCGAGTTCATCATGAAGGACGCCTACAGCTTTGATCGCGACGAAGCCGCCGCCAAGGCCAGCTACCAGGTCATGGCCGCCGCCTACCGCCGCATCTTCGATCGTTTCGGCCTGCGCTACCGTGCAGTGGCTGCCGACAGCGGTGCCATTGGCGGCGACCTGTCTGAGGAATTTCAGGTGATTGCATCCACAGGTGAAGATGCGATCGTGTATTGCCCGAGCAGCGATTACGCCGCCAACATGGAAAAGGCGGAGTCGCTTGCGCCACAAGCAGCAAGACCCGCTTCATGCAATCCCATGACCAAGACCCCGACGCCCGGAAAGAGCACCTGCGCCGACGTGGCCGCGCTGCTGGGTGTTCCCCTTGCCACCACAGTGAAATCACTCGTGCTGGCCACCGACGAACTGGGTGATGACGGGCAGATCGTGCGTTCGCAAGTCTGGTTGTTGCTCCTTCGAGGCGACCACGACATGAACGAGGTCAAGGTATCCAAGGTGCCCGGTCTGGACGTGGGCTTCCGCTTTGCCAGCATCCCCGAAATCGAGAACCACTTCGGTTGCAAGCCTGGCTACCTGGGACCCGTGGGTACCCTGCTACCGGTGAAGCTGGTCGTGGACCGCGAAGTGGCGGTGATGGCCGACTGGATCTGTGGCGCCAATCAGGCTGACTTCCACATGACAGGGGTGAACTGGGGGCGTGATCTGCCCGAGCCCGATCTGGTGACCGATCTGCGCAATGTGGTGGAAGGTGACGCTTCGCCAGACGGCAAGGGCGTTCTGGCCATCGAGCGCGGCATCGAGGTGGGTCATGTGTTTTACCTGGGAACCAAGTACAGCAAGGCCATGAACGCGACCTTCCTGGGTGAAGACGGCAAGCCCGCGCATTTTGAAATGGGATGTTATGGAATCGGCATTACGCGTTTGCCAGCAGCGGCCGTTGAGCAGAATCACGATGAGCGCGGCATCATCTGGCCCGATGCGATCGCACCGTTCACGGCAGTGGTTTGTCCGATCGGCATGGATCGCAGCGCAGAAGTCCGCAGCGCTGCAGAGCGGCTGTATGCAGACCTGTCGGCAGAGGGTATTGACGTGATCCTGGACGATCGTGGCGAGCGTCCGGGGGCCATGTTTGCCGACTGGGAACTCATCGGGGTGCCGCACCGGATCACCATCGGGGACCGTGGCCTCAAATCAGGGCAGGTGGAATACCAGCACCGGCGAGATGCCGCTGCCACCCAGGTGGCGTTGGGCGAAGTGGTGGCATTTCTGAAGAACAGACTGGGCGGATGAATCGATCAGCTTCGCTTTTGCCATTGTTGCTGCAACAGGGCCAGCACTGGGCTCCTGGCCGGCGTGCGTGCCTGCTGGCGGGTGTCTCCGGTCTGGCGTGGTCTGCTTCGTCGTTGCTCAGTCCTGTGGCGGCTGGTCAACTGGAAGAACCTTTGGCCGATTCAGTACGCAGTGCATTGGCCTCTGCCATCGCCCACAGTGCACCCCCTGACCCAGTGTTTGCTGATACCGAGCGGCGACTGGCGTACTTGCGCTGGCTGGGCGCCATGGGCGACCGCCTGCACCGACGCAAGCCGGATTTTCAGACCCGAATCGAGTTCCTGCAGACGGTCTGGTACGAAACGCGGCGCGCCGGTCTGGACACCACCTTGGTCATGGGACTGATCCAGGTGGAAAGTGCGTTTCGCAAGTTCGCCATTTCGCGGGTGGGCGCCAGAGGTTACATGCAGATCATGCCCTTCTGGTCCCGGCTGATCGGCGATGGCGAAGTCGGCAGGCTCTTCGACATGCGCGTCAACCTGCGCTTCGGCTGCGTGATTCTGCGCCACTATCTGGATCGGGAACGCGGCAACACCTTCATGGCGCTGGGTCGCTACAACGGCAGTCGCGGTCGCGCTGAATACCCGAACGCGGTGTATGCGGCGGCGCGAAACTGGGTACACCCCGACGCCTGAGCGCACAGGTGGGGCGCGTGCACTTGGCCCTACTGCAAGAAGCCGATTCGGGCCTTTGCGGCTCCCAACTTGGGCAGGTCGACCGGCTCAATTCTGTAGCGGTTGTCCAGGCGGGCGTTGCCGAAAGCCGTGACCAGCGCCCGGCGCATTTCGCGTGGGGCGAGTGTGGCGAGCGCATCGAGCACATCATCCACGGGCTCGGGATCGAAGCGTTGGCCCCAGTCGTGTTCGCCTCGAATGCCCCGGTACAGGTGCGCCGCGATCTTGCGTGCGGCTTCTGGTGAGGGCGAAGCGATTTCAAACACGTTCATGCGATTGAGAATGGGCTCGGGGATGCTGCGCTCGTCGTTGGCTGTGGTGATCCAGATCACCTGGCTGGCGTCGATCGGTACCTCGGCATATTCGTCGACAAAGCTCTGTGCGGTGTCGTGTTCGAGCAGGCTGTAAAGGGCGCCCATGGGGTCGTACTGGGCGTCGGCGCTGGCTTTGTCGATTTCGTCGACCACGATCACCGGATTGGCGTATTGTCCGTCCACCAGTGCTTCAAACACTTTCCCGGGCTTGGCGCCTTTCCATTGGGACGATGAACCAGACAGAAGCCAGCCGGCCGTCATGGAACTCATGGGGATCAGGCTCATGCTGGTGCCCAGCAGGTCGGCGATCTGGCGTGCGAAGTGGGTCTTTCCTACCCCAGGCGGGCCCAGCAGCAGGATGGGCGTGACTTCAAGACTGTCGTGGCTGTCTTGCGTGAGGGCCACATGGCGCTTCACGTCGTCGAGCACTTCACCAAAATTGGGCAGCAGGTCGTACAACGGCGCCATGTCAGGCACGCCGGACGGTTTGACGGCAAAGCGTTCGGGTCCGCGCTCGAGCATGCGCTGCCAGGTGTTGCGCAAGGCATCGAAGTCGCGCTCGGTGCCGCTGGCTTGCAGGTGCGCCAGCTTGCGCTCGACGGCATCCGCGCTGAACACGCTGCGCATCTGGGCGATGGGCAGGCCCATGGTGGGTGAAGCGACCAGGCTGCGTAAGCTCATGCGGTTCTCCTTGGGTACGGCAGTGCTTTTATTCAAGCACAAGACGTGCCTGCCCTCAATGCCGGATAAGACCTCGAAAACACCGTCTTTCCTTGTTCATGCGCCAGACCGTGACAAATACCGCGAACACCAACGAAGAAAGCCACCCTCGGGTGGCTTTCTGGCGACAAGAACCGGCTTATCGAGGTCAGGCTCCGCCGTTGATGACCTGCTGCAGTTCGCCGGACTCGTACATCTCCATCATGATGTCCGACCCGCCGATGAATTCACCCTTTACATAGAGCTGGGGAATGGTGGGCCAGTTGCTGTATTCCTTGATGCCCTGGCGAATGCCTTCGTCCTCCAGCACGTTCACGGTTTTCAGGGTGCGTGGTTCGACACCGCAGGCCTTGAGGATCTGGATGGCACGGCCCGAGAAGCCGCACATGGGGAAACTGGCGTTGCCCTTCATGAAGAGCACAACGTCGCTCGATTTGACGATCTGGTCGATTTGGGTTTGTGCGTCGCTCATGGCAGAAATTCCTTGATCTGATGGGTCGTGTCCGACCCGGAAACAAATCCGATTATCGCTGCTCTGGCCATTGGCCTCCACTGCAGCGCTCAATGCCCGCGAGGTCGGTGCGGCTGGTGACCACTTCAAAGCCGGCTCGCTCCAACAGATCGCGCACCGGGCCAGCCTGGTCGTGGCCATGCTCCAGCAGCAGCCAGCCGCCGGGCACCAGGAAGCTCGGCGCTTCGGCGATCAGGTGTCGCAGGTCGTCCAACCCATCGGGCCCGGAAACCAGAGCAGAAAAGGGTTCGTGTTGAAGTTGGGCCAGGTGCGGGTCGTTGGTCTTGATGTAGGGCGGGTTGCTGAGGATCAGGTCGAAGCGCTCGCCCGGCACCGCTGCGAGCCAGTGGCCGAGCCGAAAAGACACGGCCAGATGGAGTGCCTCAGCATTCGCTTGAGCCACCGCCAGGGCTTCTGGACTGGCGTCGGTTGCCCATACGTGGGTGTGCGGTCTGCTTGACTTGAGGGCCAGAGCGATGGCACCGCTACCGGTGCCGAGATCCAGGGCGCGCAGCGGGATACTGCTTCTTTCAGTAGCGGCATCGACGACATCCATCGCCCAGAGCACCAGGGTCTCGGTGTCCGGCCGCGGTACGAGTACACGCCCGTCAACCTTCAAGGGCAACCCGAAGAACTCCTTGGTGCCCGTGAGGTAAGGAAGAGGCTCGCCTTGAGCTCGTCGCCGGCACAGCTGTTCAAACAACCGCTCCTGGTCCGCACTCAGCACCTGGTCGTCATGGGCAGAGAGCCAGGCGCGGGCATTGGGGTCGCGCCCCAGGCTGAACAGCAGCAGCATCTGGGCGTCGAGCCGGTCAAGACCGGCGGCCGCAGCTTGGCGAAGCGCATCGGTCAACGTCATTTCAAGCTTCCAGGATCAACCATCGCCGAAAAGCGCCCATGGTGGTGGAATGAAGAAGCGCCCTCCAGGGCACCCGTGGAACCGCCCTTCGACAGGCTCAGGACGGGCCATGAGGTGCGTCCCCCCTTGGGGGGAAGACGCGAAGCGGCGCAGGGGGGTCATGCCTTCCCTTCCAGCTCGGCCAGCAGCTCGGCCCCTCGCGCCACCTGCAGTGCGTGCACCACATCACCCAGATCCCCCTCCATGACCTGGAGCAGCTTGTAGACGGTGAGGTTGATGCGGTGGTCGGTGAGTCGGCCTTGCGGAAAGTTGTAGGTGCGGATGCGGTCGCTGCGGTCGCCGCTGCCGATCAGGCCCTTGCGGGTGGCGGCTTCTTTGGCTGCTCGCTCGGAGCGGTCTTTTTCCTGCAGCCGTGCGGTGAGCACCTGCAACGCCTTGGCTTTGTTGCTGTGCTGGGAGCGGCCGTCCTGGCATTCGGCGGTGATGCCGGTGGGCAGGTGCGTAACGCGGACCGCAGAGTCGGTCTTGTTGATGTGCTGCCCTCCGGCACCGCTGGCGCGGTAGGTGTCGATGCGCAGTTCGCTGGGGTTGAGGGCGATGGCCTGGGTTTCATCCGGCTCTGGCATCACGGCCACTGTGGCCGCGCTGGTGTGGATGCGGCCCTGAGTTTCCGTGACCGGCACCCGTTGTACGCGGTGGCCGCCAGACTCGAAACGCAGGCGACCATAGGCCCCGTGACCCGCAACGCGCAACACCACCTCCTTGTAGCCACCCAGTTCGCTGGGCGACTCGCTCACGATCTCCACCTGCCAGCGCTGAGTTTCGGCGTAGCGCGTGTACATCCGTGCCAGGTCGCCAGCAAACAGTGCGGACTCGTCACCGCCGGTGCCAGCGCGGATTTCCAGGAAGGCATTGCGCTCGTCGTCGGGGTCTTTGGGCAAGAGCTGCTGTTGCAGCTCGATGTCCAGCTCGGCCATGTCGGTGCTGGCTGAGGCCATTTCTTCTTCTGCCAGTTCGACCATGTCGGGGTCGTTCAGCATCGCCTGGGCAGACGCATGGTCGGCCTCGCGTTGCAGGAAGCGGTTGTAAATTTCGACCAGGCTGGAAGCGTCGGCATGTTCGCGGCTCAGGGCGCGAAAGCGGTCCATGTCGTTGACCACATCAGGTGCAGACAGCAGAGCATCCAGTTCGTGCAGGCGCGCTCGTTGGCGCTGCAAGGTATCGCGGACAAAAGGTTTCATGAGGTGGGAAGATGGCCAGCAGGGGAGCGACAACGTGCCGGTCCCTGATGGGTACCGCGCTGCCGGATGGCTCGCTAGGAAAGATTGCTTCGGCCGCTCTTGCGCGGCTCGTCGCGCAGGAACAGGCGCGAAACGGTCTGCGCGGTGGCGGCGCGGGTGGCGCCATCGCCGGCGTGCAGCTCGGCCAGCGTGCCGTGCAGCATTTTTTGGGTCAGGCCACGGGAGAGCGCTTCCAGCACGGCTTCCACGGGCTCGCCTCTTGCCAGCAATTTCCGCGCACGCGCGAGTTCAGCGGCGCGCCATTCGTCGGCCTGAGCGTGAATCTGCTGGATCAGTGGCACGACGCCATGGGCAGGGTCCCGCTGCTCCATCCAGTGCATGAAGCTGAGCACACCCGCGTCGATGATGGCTTCTGCCTGGGCCACGGCAGCCTGGCGGTTGTTCTTGCCTGTTTGCACAACCGAAGCGAGGTCGTCCACGGTGTAGAGGTAGACATCGGCCAGCGCCTTCACTTCGATCTCGATGTCGCGAGGGACGGCCAGGTCGACCATGAACAGCGGGCGATGACGGCGCTTCTTCAACGCGCGTTCCACCGCGCCCAGCCCGATGATGGGCAGTGTGCTGGCGGTACAGCTGATGACGGCATCAAACTCGTGCAGGCGATCGGGTACATCGGCCAGGCGCATGACTTCGCCCCCAAAACGCACGGCCAGTTTTTCCCCACGCTCCAGCGTGCGGTTGGCAATTGCCATGCCCTTGGGCATCTTGGCCGCAAAGTGGGTGGCAGCGAGTTCGATCATCTCGCCAGCGCCCACGAACAGCACCTTGATGTCGCGCAGGTCTTCGAACAACTGCCCGGCGAGGCGGACCGCTGCTGCCGTCATGCTGATGGAGTGGGCGCCGATCTCGGTGGAGGTGCGCACTTGCTTCGCGACCGCAAACGAGCGCTGGAACAACTGGTGCAAGGTGGTGCCCAAGGCACCAGCGTCGTCAGCGGCGCGAACCGCGTCTTTCATCTGCCCCAGGATCTGGGGTTCGCCCAGCACCATGCTGTCCAGACCGCTTGCCACGCGAAACGCGTGGCGTGCCGCCTGGTCTTCCCGCAGCACATAGGCATGGTCTCTGAGCACATGGGAACTCACGCCACCCGTCAGGGCCAGCCATTCAAGCGTCGGTTCCACAGCGGCCTGATCCCCGGCGCCGTAGAGCTCGGTGCGGTTGCAAGTGGAGAGCAAAGTGGCCTCAGGCTGGCGGGCCAGACTTTGCCGGTAGCCGTGCAGCGTAGGCTGAATCTGATCAAGCGCAAACGCAAAGCGGCCCCGCAAATCGAGCGGAGCCGTGTGGTGGTTGATGCCGAGCGCCCAGACAGACATTGCCGGATTATAAAATTGAACGCTTATGCTGCATACCATGACGTTCAAATGACAGTGATAGCCGCGGTGCTGCACCTCGCAGGATTTCTTGCTCCTGCCTTCGTGACGGGTTCATTGTTGTGGCTGGCCGCTGGTTTGTGGCGCGCCGGACGTCGTCGGCGCCTGAGTCTAGGTCTTCTGGTGCTGGCGGGTGCGGCGGTGCTTTTTGCAGGGCTCGCGTACTTTGGGCGCGACGGCAAGATCGCGACCTACGCCGCGCTGGTGCTGGTGCAAGGCACCCTTGTCTGGTGGCTGCGGCGACGCTGAACGTCACCTTTTGATCTTCACACCGAGTCGCGGCCCGGCGCAAAAAGGTCGACACGATCTGTGATCACGCCGTCGATGCCCAGGTTCAGCAAGCGCTCAGCCGCCCATTCATCGTTGACGGTATAGGCCATGGCACGCATGCCGGCCTTGGTGGCCGTTGCCATCAAGGTTTCGTCCCACAAGGCATGGTTGCAGACGATGGTCACACAGCCCAATTCGCCCGCAACGTCCAGCCAGCCGTCCCACAGGGTGTCGAGCAGCAACCCGCGGGGCAGATCGGGCGCCGCTTCTTTGGCTCCCTGCAGAGCCTCTGGCTGGAAGGAGGTCAAAAGCGGTGGCGAGGTCGATGAAGCGGTCCACAGCGCCGCCGCTTCTTTGGCTACTGCCTTGCCCGTGGCCTGCTCCAGACCCGGGGTGGGCTTGATCTCGATGTTCAACATGAACGCATTGGCCAGGCAATAGCCGGCCACCGCAGCCAGTGTGGCGAGGGGTTCCCCTGCAAAGGTACGCGAGTGCCAAGCCCCGGCGTCGAGTTGGCTGAGGTGGTGCCAATCGTGGTGTCCACCAATGCCTTCCCCGCTGGTGGTGCGTTGCAGTGTGGCGTCGTGCAACAGGAATACCACGCCGTCGGCGCTCAGCTTGGCGTCGCATTCGAACATGCGGTAGCCGTGCGAGGCACCGACGCGGAAAGCGGCGAGGGTGTTTTCAGGTGCGAGCTTTCCGGCCCCCCGATGGGCGATCCAGCGCGGATACGGCCAGGGAGCGGGCGCCGGCGGGGTGGGGGATTTCATTGCCGCTTGCCTGTCTCTGCGTCGAACCAGTGCATCCGGTCTTCCCTTGGCTGGGCATGGATGGTGCTGCCAATCTCGGGTGCACCCTGGTCTTCGTGGGTGCGGATGATCAGTTGCTCGTCACCCAGGCGGGCGTGGACCAGGCGCTCGGCACCCAGCAGCTCCACGGTTTCAACCTGAAGGGACCAGCCGCTGGCGCCAATGTCGATGTGCTCGGGCCGGATGCCCAGCAGGCTGCCGGGGCGGCCACCCGGCGCATGCTTCAACAGGTTCATGGGCGGCGAACCGATGAAGCTGGCCACAAATGTGGTGGCAGGGCGGGAGTACACCTCTTCGGGCGTGCCGAATTGTTCCATGTTGCCTGCGTTCATCACGATCATGCGCTGGGCCAGCGTCATGGCTTCGACCTGGTCGTGCGTGACGAACAGCGACGTGATGCCGAGTTCGCGGTGCAACTTCTGAATTTCCAGGCGGGTCTGGGCGCGCAGCTTGGCGTCGAGGTTGGAGAGCGGTTCATCGAACAGGAAGACCTGAGGCTGGCGCACGATGGCACGACCCATGGCCACGCGCTGCCGCTGGCCGCCTGAAAGTTCTCGCGGTTTGCGGCTGAGAAGATGACCCAGTTCCAGAATGCCGGCGGCCTTGTCCACGCGCTGCTTGATCTCGTCGATGGGGACTTTCTTGATCTTCAGGCCATAGGCCATGTTGTCAAACACGGTCATGTGGGGGTACAGCGCGTAGTTCTGGAACACCATGGCAATGTCACGTTCAGCCGGCTCCAGCGCGTTGACCACGCGAGGGCCGATGGTGATTTCACCGCCGCTGATTTCTTCCAGCCCGGCCACCATGCGCAGCAGCGTGGATTTGCCACAGCCGGAAGGGCCCACGATCACGATGAATTCACGGTCGGCGACTTCGGCGTTCACGCCGTGTATGACCTGCAGTTCGGTTTTGCCGGAGCCGTAGCGCTTGATGACGTTGCGCAGGGAAATGGATGCCATGGGGATTCAGAATTGATTTGGGTGAGGAAAGCAGCGACAGAGGCGGTGGGGGAGACCTACTTCTCCGTGTCCACCAGGCCCTTGACGAACCAGCGCTGCATGAGCATGACCACCACGGCGGGTGGCAGCATGGCCAGGAAGGCGGTGGCCATCAGCACATTCCATTCAGTGTACGACTCGCCCGAAACCAGGCGCTTGATACCCAGCACGATGGGATACATGTCCTCGTTGGTGGTGATCAGCAGCGGCCAGAGGTACTGGTTCCAGCCGTAGATGAACTGGATGACAAACAGCGCGGCGATGCTGGTGCGCGACATGGGCAGCAGCACGTCCCAGAAGAAACGCATCGGTCCGGCACCGTCCACGCGCGCGGCCTCTACCAATTCGTCTGGCACGGTCAGAAAAAACTGGCGGAACAGGAATGTGGCCGTGGCCGACGCGATCAGCGGAATGGTCAGGCCGGCGTAGGTGTTGAGCATGCCCAGGTCGCTCACCACTTTGTAAGTGGGTCCGATGCGCACTTCCACCGGCAGCATCAGGGTGACGAAAATCATCCAGAACACCAGGCTGCGCATCGGAAAGCGGAAGTACACGATCGCGAACGCTGACAGCAGCGAGATGGCGATCTTTCCAATCGCTATCACCAGGGCCATGATCAGGCTCGTACCCATCATGGGGAGCGCGGCAGGCAGGGTGCTGCCGGCTTCTGTCACGCCGCCGAACAGCGCCACTTTGTAAGTGGTCAGCATGTTCGAGCCAGGCAGCAGCGACATGGGCACCGAGGAGGCAATGTCCTGCGCCGACTGCGTGGACGCGACAATGGTGAGGTAGACGGGGAAGGCCACGATGGCCACCCCGACGATGAGGATGAAGTGGGACAGGAAGTCCAGTCCCGGGCGGCGTTCGATCATGGGGGGCCTCCTGCCTGACCGCGCCAAGGGTGGTCAACCCCCTTGGAGGGTAGCGAATACACGAAATGGTGAGCGTGGGCGTGCATGGTCAGTACTGGACTTTTTTCTCGACGAAGCGGAACTGGATCACCGTCAGCGCAATGACGATGGTCATCAGCACCACCGACTGAGCGGCCGAGCCGCCCAGATCCAGCGCCTTGAAGCCGTCGTAATACACCTTGTAGACAAGGATCGAAGTCGACTTGCCCGGCCCGCCCTGTGTGGCTGCGTCGATGATGGCGAAGGTGTCGAAGAACGCGTAGACGATGTTGATCACCAGCAGAAAGAAGGTGACGGGAGAGAGCAGCGGAAAAACGATGCTCCAGAAACGCCGCCAGAAGCCAGCGCCGTCGATCGCTGCGGCTTCGATCAGCGACTTGGGAATCGACTGCAGGCCCGCGAGGAAAAACAGGAAGTTATACGAAATCTGCTTCCACACCGACGCCATCACGATCAACGCCATGGCATCGCCTGGCTGAAGAAGATGGTTCCAGTCATAGCCCAGAAAGCGCAGCAGATAGGAAATCGTGCCGAAGGGCGAGGCGAACATGAACAGCCACAACACGCCAGCGACCACCGGCGCCACCGCGTAGGGCCAGATCAGCAAAGTCTTGTATGTGCTCGACCCCTTGATGACGCGGTCGGCCATGAGGGCCAGCAACAGTGCCACCACCAGGCCGATGACAGCCACCAGCACCGAAAACACCGCCGTGGTGTTGAAGGATTCGATGTAGGTTTCGTCCGCCCACAAGCGCTCGAAATTGAGCATGCCCACGAACTCTGTCGTGGTGCCGAAGGCGTCCTCTTGCAGCACGCTCTGATACAGCGCCTGAGCGGCCGGCCAGAAGAAAAAAATCAGCACCACCGCCATTTGCGGGGCCACCAGCAGCCAGGGCAGCCAGGCGGAACGAAATCGGACTCGTTTTTCCATGGAGTATCAATGGGAAAGGACGCGAAACATACAACGAAAAACCGCCCCGCCGGCTGCGCCGGTTCGGGGCGGGTGGGACGCCGGGGGCGTCCATCAGCGCATCAGCGGGCTTGGTTGGCGGAGGCGAAACGGCTCAACTGCTCGTTACCGCGGCGGACCGCGTCGTCCAGTGCCTGCTTGGCGGACTTGCGACCGGCCCAGACCTGCTCCAGCTCTTCGTCGTTGATGGTGCGGATCTGCACGAAGTTGCCCAAGCGGATACCGCGGGATTTATCGGTGGTTCTGCGGATCATCTGCTCGACCGACACGTCTGTGCCCGGGTTCTGCTGGTAGAAGCCCGACTTTTCTGTCAACTGGTACGAGGCGGAGGTCAGCGGCAGGTAGCCGGTGCGCTGGTGGCTCTTGGCTGCTTCTTCGGCTTTGGAGAGATGCGCGAAGAACTGGGCCACGCCTTTGTACTCATCGTCCTTTTTACCTGACATCACCCACAGGCTGGCGCCACCGATCACGGTGTTCTGCGGCGCACCGGGCACGTCAGGATAGAAAGGCAGGGTGCTGATCCCGCTGGCAAATTTGGCGTTGCGTTTGATGTTGCCGTAGAGCGCCGACGAACCGGTGGTCATGGCGCACTCGCCCGAGACAAACGTCGCATCGGCCGCATTTCCACGGCCCTTGTAAACGAACAGCCCAGTCTTGGCCATGTTGGCCAGATTTTCGATGTGGCGCACGTGCAGCGGGCTGTTGAAGGTCAACTTGGCGTTGATGCCGCGCATGCCGTTGCCCAGGGTCGCGAATTCTGTGTTGTGCCAGGCTGAGAAACTCTCAAGTTGCGTCCAGCTGACCCAGCTGGTCGTGAAGGGGCACTTGTGTCCGGAGGCCTTGAGCTTGCCTGCTGCGAGGGCCACTTCAGGCCAGGTCTTGGGCGGGGATTCGGGGTCCATCCCGGCAGCCTTGAAGGCGTCCTTGTTGTAGTGAAAGACCGTGGTCGAACTGTTGAACGGAAAGCTCAGCATCTGACCATTGGGAGCGGTGTAATAGCCGGCCACCGCTGGCACGTAAGCATTGGGGTCGAAGGTCACGCCTGCCTTGCGCATCACCTCACCCACCGGAACGATTGCCCCGCGGCTGGCCATCATGGTGGCAGTGCCGACCTCGAACACCTGCAGGATGTGAGGCGCATTGCCAGCGCGGAAAGCTGCGATGGCGCCCGTCATGGACTCGTCGTAGCTGCCTTTGAAAGTGGGGACGATCTTGTACTCGGTCTGGCTGCCGTTGAAGTCCTTGGCCAGGTCGTTGACCCATTCGCCCAGCGCGCCGCCCATGGAATGCCACCACTGGATTTCAGTCTGGGCGTGCAAAGGAGTGCTGATGAAGGCGGCGAGCGCCACGGCACCAGCGGCGGGGATGAGTTTCTTGCGCATGGGGAAGCTCCTGAAGAATTGTTTGGAACGCCGAAGCCTATCGGTCTTTTGTGACAAATTGATTGCATACGGGTTTCCTGGGCATGACAACAGGGGTTTCCATAGGGGGGGTAGGTGTATGTTGCGCTGCGGTACCATCACCGGCTACCCACAGTCATGCTGGCGACCGCCACACAGATGAACGCTCCGACCCCGCTTTCGCTTCTCGCCACGCCGACCGAAGACGCGCCGCGTTTGCGAGAAATCCCCTACAACTACACGTCCTTTTCGGATCGGGAAATCGTCCTGCGGCTGTTGGGCGAGCGCGCCTGGTCCTTGCTGGACGGCTTGCGCGGTGAGCGGCGCACCGGTCGCTCGGCCCGCATGTTGTATGAAGTGATGGGCGACATCTGGGTGGTGCAGCGCAACCCTTATCTGCAGGACGATCTGCTCGACACACCCAAGCGCCGCAAGCAACTGGTGGATGCCTTGCACCATCGGCTCGGTGAGGTGGAAAAGCGGCGTACGCCTCAGGACGACGCCAGTCGCGACGCTCTGGTGGCCGAGTTGCTTGAGGCGGCCAAAGCGGCTGTGGATCGGTTTGCCGGTTCGTTCGACGAAATGGCGGCTTTGCGCCTGCGAGCCACCAAGGCCCTGCGCAAACTGACCGCACGCGACAACATCAAGTTCGACGGTCTTTCGCGTGTCTCGCATGTGACCGATGCCACCGATTGGCGGGTGGAGTACCCGTTTGTGGTGCTCACGCCTGACACGGAAACCGAGATGGCGGCGCTGGTCAAAGGTTGCTTCGAACTGGGCTTGACCATCATCCCGAGAGGGGGTGGCACGGGCTACACCGGCGGCGCCATTCCGCTGACTTGGAAGAGCGCGGTGATCAATACCGAAAAGCTCGAAGCCATGACCGAGGTCGAGTGGGTGATCGTGCAGGGCCATGACAAGCCCGTGCCCACCGTATGGACCGAAGCCGGTGTCGTGACGCAGCGCGTGGCTGATGCCGCCGAGCGGGCGGGGCACGTGTTTGCGGTCGACCCCACCTCGGCAGAGGCTTCGTGTATCGGCGGCAACATTGCCATGAACGCTGGCGGCAAGAAGGCGGTGCTCTGGGGCACGGCACTCGACAACCTGCTGAGCTGGCGCATGGTCACGCCACAGGCCGAATGGCTGGAAGTGACCCGGCTCGACCACAACCTCGGCAAGATCCACGACGCCGAAGTCGCTACCTTTGAGTTGCAGTATTTCCAGGCTGACGGCAAGACGCTGCTGCGCACCGAGCGGCTGGCCATTCCTGGCAAGACCTTCCGCAAGGAAGGCCTGGGCAAGGACGTGACAGACAAGTTCCTCAGCGGCCTGCCGGGCATCCAGAAGGAGGGATGCGACGGCCTGATCACCAGCGCGCGCTGGGTGGTGCACCAGATGCCGGACCACGTACGCACCGTGTGCCTGGAGTTCTTCGGCAATCCCAAGGACTGCGTGCCTTCGATCGTCGACATCAAGGATTTCATGTTCGGCGAAATGAAGCGCCCGGGTGGCGCCATCCTGGCCGGCCTGGAGCATCTGGACGACCGCTACCTGAAAGCCGTGGGCTACGCCACCAAGAGCAAGCGCGGCACCTTGCCCAAGATGGTACTGGTGGGTGACATCGTGGGCGACGACGCCGACGCAGTCGCCCGTGCCACCAGCGAGGTGATCCGCCTGGCCAATTCGCGCAGTGGTGAAGGCTTTGTCGCCATCAGTCCGGAAGCCCGCAAGAAATTCTGGCTCGATCGCAAGCGCACGGCGGCGATCAGCAAACACACCAACGCCTTCAAGATCAATGAAGACGTGGTGATTCCGCTGCCTCGCATGGGGGAATACACCGAAGGCATCGAACGCATCAACATTGAGTTGTCGCTGCGCAACAAGCTCAGACTCTGCGAATCGCTGGAAGCGTTTTTCACCCGCGGGCAACTTCCGCTGGGCAAGAGCGATGACGCCAACGACATTCCCAGCGCCGAACTGCTGGAAGACCGTGTGCAGCAGGCACTGGCTCTGGTGCGCGAAGTGCGCGCACTCTGGTACGGCTGGCTGCGTGACGTGGACGTGCTGTTCCCGCAGTTGCAGGACCATCGTCTGCGTGCGAGCTGGAAAACCCAGATTCGCGCGCCGCTGCAAGGCATCTTCGCTGGCGCGGCATTCGGGCCCATTCTGGCCGAATGCCAAGCGATTCACCAGCGTGTGCTCAAGGGACGGGTGTGGGTCGCGCTGCACATGCATGCCGGTGATGGCAATGTGCACACCAACATCCCGGTCAATAGCGACGACTACGAAATGTTGCAGACCGCCCATGAAGCCGTGGGCCGCATCATGGTGCTGGCCCGCGGTCTGGATGGCGTGATTTCCGGTGAGCATGGCATCGGCATCACCAAGCTGGAGTTCCTGACCGACGATGAACTGCGACCGTTTGCAGAGTACAAGGCCAAGGTGGACCCTGAAGGCCGATTCAACAAGGGCAAATTGCTTCGCGAGTTTGCCGGTACGCCCGCCTTGGCGCACGACGCCAGCCTGCGCAGCGCCGACCTCAGCAATGCTTACACCCCCAGCTTTGGTCTGATGGGGCACGAGTCGCTGATCATGCAGCGCAGCGACATTGGCGCCATCGCCGACAGCGTGAAGGACTGCCTGCGTTGTGGCAAGTGCAAGCCGGTGTGCGCCACCCACGTGCCGCGTGCCAACCTGCTGTACAGCCCGCGCAACAAGATCCTGGCCACGTCGCTGCTGGTGGAAGCCTTCCTGTACGAAGAGCAGACCCGCCGTGGTATCAGCCTCAAGCACTGGGAAGAGTTCGAAGACGTGGCAGATCATTGCACGGTCTGCCACAAATGCCTGAGCCCTTGCCCGGTCAACATCGACTTTGGCGACGTGACCATGAACATGCGCAACCTGCTGCGCAAGATGGGTCAGAAGAGCTTCAGGCCTGGCAATGCGGCGGCCATGTTTTTCCTCAATGCATCGAACCCCGAGACCATCAAGCTGATGCGCACGGCCATGGTGGGTGTGGGCTTCAAGGCCCAGCGTCTGGCCAATGACCTGTTCAAACGCGTGGCGCGCAAACAGACAAGCGCGCCCCCCGCAACGCTGGGTGCCGCACCTATCAAGGAGCAGGTGATCCACTTCATCAACAAAAAGATGCCAGGTGGGCTGCCCAAGAAAACGGCCCGCGCGCTGCTGGACATTGAAGACAAGGACTACGTGCCCATCATCCGCGATCCAAAGGCCACCACGGCCGAAACGGAAGCGGTGTTTTATTTCCCTGGCTGCGGTTCTGAACGCCTGTTCAGCCAGGTGGGCCTGGCCACCCAGGCCATGTTGTGGCACGCCGGCGTGCAGACGGTGTTGCCACCGGGCTACCTCTGTTGCGGCTACCCCCAGCGCGGCAGTGGTCAGTTCGACAAAGCCGAGAAGATGATCACCGACAACCGGGTGCTCTTTCACCGCGTGGCCAACACGCTGAACTACCTGGACATCAAGACGGTGGTGGTGAGCTGCGGCACCTGTTACGACCAGCTGCAGGGCTACGAATTCGACCAGATATTCCCGGGCTGCCGGATCATCGACATCCACGAATACCTGCTGGAAAAAGGCATCAAGCTACCGGCCGGGCAGGGCGGCTACCTGTACCACGACCCCTGCCACACCCCCATGAAGCTGCAGGACCCGATGAAAACGGTCAGGGCCCTGGTGGGCGACAACGTGGTGGAGAGCAAGCGGTGCTGCGGCGAGTCCGGCACGCTGGGCGTGACCCGGCCGGACATCTCCACCCAGATCCGTTTTCGCAAGGAAGAAGAGATCAAGAAGGGTGAAGCGACGCTGCGCGCGGCCGGCACCGTGAGCGAGACCGGCAACATCAAGATGCTGACCTCGTGTCCCAGTTGCCTGCAGGGGCTGACCCGCTACGGCGACGATCTGAAGAATGGTCTGCTCGAAGCCGACTACATCGTGGTCGAGATGGCCAACCAGATCCTTGGCAAGGACTGGCTGCCTGAGTACGTGGCGGCCGCCAACCAGGGTGGTATCGAGCGGGTGCTCGTATGAGGCACCCCCGCGCCGCCTTCGGCGTCACCCCCTCAAGGGGGCGATACCAGTGGCCCGGCGAAGCCGGTTCCACGGTATCTCTGGAAGGGGTCACTTCGCGCCAGAGCACGAGATGCACCCCCGCAACGCTTTGGGCTAACCCCTCTGGAGGTCACCAGTGGCCCGGCAATGCCGGTTCCTCGGTGTTCGCTGTTTAGGGAATCCCTCCTGCATTCTGAACCTGGAGCACTGAAATGGCTGGACTGGACAAGAACACCCCGACACCGCAGGACATCACCTTGCACGGCGCCTCGCGCGTGCTGGAAGTGGGTTTTTCTGATGGTCAGACCTTCCGCATTCCGTTTGAGTTGATGCGTGTGTACTCGCCGTCGGCAGAAGTGCAAGGGCATGGCCCTGGGCAGGAGGTGCTGCAGACAGGCAAGAGGGAAGTGGGCATCTCGGGTTTGGAGCCCGTGGGCAACTACGCGGTGCAGCCCACGTTCAGCGACGGTCACGACTCCGGGATTTTTTCGTGGGACTACCTGTATTTCCTTGGATCGAAGCAAGACGAATTGTGGGCTGATTACAACGCGAGGCTGCAGGCTGCGGGTGTGGATCGCGATTCGTCCATGCCAGAGAAGTCGGGGCAGGGTTGCGGCAGTCACTAAGCCTTTAATATTGTTTATGGCTAGCACTCACTTCGGTTTCAAGACGGTCGACGAACGCGAGAAGGCGCAGCGGGTGCGCAGCGTGTTTGACTCGGTTGCGCCCAAATACGACGTCATGAACGACCTCATGTCCGGTGGGCTACATCGCTTCTGGAAGCGATACACCCTGACGGTGGCCCACCCCCAGCCTGGCGATCAGGTGCTCGACATCGCGGGAGGCACGGGTGACCTGTCTCTGGCCTTTGCGAAGAAGGTGGGGTCCCAAGGCAGGGTGGTGCACACCGACATCAACGAAAGCATGCTGCGCGAAGGGCGTGATCGCCTGATCGACCTGGGTGTGGTGTTGCCCACGCTGGTTTGTGACGCGGAGCAGTTGCCCTTCCCCAGCGATTCTTTCGATTTCGTGTCCGTGGCCTTTGGTCTGCGCAACATGACCAGAAAGGAACTTGCATTGGCCGAAATGTATCGGACGCTCAAACCGGGTGGGAAGCTGCTGGTGCTGGAGTTCTCGAAGGTGGCGCAGCCGCTGGAAAAGGCCTATGACTGGTATTCCTTCAACATCCTGCCCAAGCTGGGCAAGTGGGTCGCGAAGGACGAGGAGAGCTACAGGTACCTGGCCGAATCCATACGCATGCATCCGGGTCAGGAGGCATTGAGGCAGATGATCAAGCAGGCAGGCTTCGGGCACGTGGATGTACACAACCTGACAGCTGGGGTGGTCGCTTTGCATGTGGGAATCAAGTGTTGATAAACCTTGCCGAAAAGAAGGTGTGATGTGAAAAATTTCTTACGGGGACAAATGACAATGAACAAGTTGTGGTCGGTGGTGTTGGTCTGTGCACTGGTGGTCGGTACACAGGATGCTTTTGCAAAGCGCCTGGGTGGCGGTTTCTCCTTCGGCAAGCAATCGGGCAATGTGACGCAGCGCAACGCGGCTCCCCCTGCGCAGCAACAGGCCACTCCGCAACAGGCACCTGCTCAAAATGCAGCTGCCCGTCCGGCTTCGGCAGCGCCGACCGCCGCAGCGCCCAAGCGGCCCTGGGGCGCCATGATGGGCGGTCTGGCTGCGGGTCTCGGTCTTGCCTGGCTGGCTTCCGCACTGGGATTCGGGGAAGCTTTTGCGCAGTTCCTGCTGTTTGCCCTGATCGCCGTGGTGGTGATGGTCGTCATTGGCATGGTCATGCGCAGCCGTCAACCTGCCAGTCGCAATGGAGGCTTGGCTTACCAGGGCGCATCCTCGATGCAGGCCGGTGGTGCCGGTGACGCCCTCACGCCCCGCAGTTACAGTCCTCAGAATGTCGGCAACGATTCGTCGGCCCGTCCATGGGAGCGTGGTAGCGCGGTGTCTGACAGTGGTCCCGGGGCACTTGGTGGTTCCATGATCGGGTCGGCTCTTTCGGGTTCCCAGTCATGGGGTGTGCCCCAGGACTTCGACCAGGAAGGTTTCCTGAAGGCTTCAAAAGGCAACTTCATCCGGCTTCAGGACGCGTGGGACCGCTCCGATATGGTCAGCCTGCGCGCCATGATGACCGACGACATGCTCGAACAGATCAAGCAACAGCTTGCTGATCGGGAGCAAGCCGGCGGCGGCGCAGCGAACAAGACCGAGGTGGTGGTTCTGGAGGCCCAGTTGCTGGGCATCGAAGAGCTGGAGTCCGAGTACATGGCCAGTGTGGAGTTCTCCGGCCTGATCCGGGAGGATGAATCGGCTGGTCCGAACCCATTCCGGGAAGTCTGGAACATTACCCGTCCCAAGGCCGGGTCAGGTGGCTGGCTGGTGGCAGGGGTGCAGTCACTGCAATAGAGCGGCAGTGGCGGCAGCACTGCGCTGGCGCATGACCGTTCAAGCACGACACGAGTGAAAGTGCGTACCTCAGGCATGCCCCGGCCGGTGGCATCGCCAGTCTGAGTCAGCCCTCGTGGGTGGGTTGCGGCTCAACAGAGTCGCATGGGCAGCGCCGAACAAGTCCCTATCGACGAGCGATTCCCAGCCACGCGCGGTCAGCGGCTCTGCCGATCTTCGTGAAACCGGCCGTTGCTGAGGTCTTTTGTTGCTTGGATTCCAAGCCGCGAAGCGCGCGCAACCACGGGGACACTTGCAGTGTTGCCGTCGTGTTGCCGTTTGCGCGGTGGCGCATTCACGGCTGCGACAGCCACAGGGCTGGCTCGATCCTCTGAGATGTGGGTGTACCCTTCAAGCTGCAAGAGGCGCACGGCATCGCATTCGGTGCGCTTTTCCGGCATGGATCGACACCATGAACCAAGCGACAGGCAGTTCACGAGACACCACACGCGGGCGCAAACGACCAAACTGGTTTTATCTGGGCTTCCGGGCCCAGATGATCCTTCTGGTCGGCTCTCTGGTGGTCCTGATGCTGGGCATTCAGGGGCTTTATCTGAACCAGCGCTACGCGGCCCTGATGGAGAATCAGATCGGGAAACGTGCCCTCAGCGTGGCGCGCACGCTGGCCGCCAATGGCTTGCTGATCGAAGCATTTGCGCTGCCCGATCCAGCGACGATCATTCAACCCTTGGCAGACCATGTGCGCAAGCAGACCGGGGCCAGTTTCGTCGTGGTGGGCAATCGGGACAGCATCCGCTATTCCCACCCCTTGCCCGATCGGCTGGGGGGTCGGATGGTGGGAGAGGACAACGAGCCTGCGCTGCTGGAGGGGGCTGAGTATGTTTCCCGTGCCACCGGATCGCTGGGCCCTTCCATTCGGGGCAAGGTGCCGGTAAGGGATGCAGACGGAGCGATCATCGGTGTGGTGTCTGTCGGTTTTCTGGCCAGTGAGATCGGCGATCGCATCTCGAGCGATATGCGATCACATCTCCTGCTCATGGCGGGCATCGCTGGTCTGGGTTTGCTGGGGGCGTTCTTTATTGCCATCCGCTTCAAGCGCGCCATCCTCGGTCTGGAGCCGCACGAGATTGCGCGGCGCCTGCAGGAGAAGGACACCATTCTCCAGTCGATGCATGAAGGCCTGGTGGCAGTCAATGCCCAGGGACGCATCACACTTGCGAATGCTGGCGCTCGCCGCTTCCTGTCGGGCGGCGTCGATCAGGACCCGGCGGGGCAGGACATTCTGCAAGCCTTGCCGCGCTCGCGCCTCCATGAGGTGTTGCGAACCGGAGAGGCCCAGTACGACAAGGAAACCTGGGTGGGTGAACAGCTTGTGGTGGTCAACCGGGTACCCATCGTGGTTGAGGGACGGATCGAGGGCGCCGTGGCCACGTTTCGCAGTCGCATGGAAATACTGGAACTCTCACGCAGCCTGGCCGAGGTTCGGCTGCTGGCCGACGGGTTGCGGGCGCAGGCACACGAGTTCTCCAACAAGTTGCACATGCTGGCGGGCTTGCTTCAACTGGGCAAGGTGCAAGAGGCCATCGCACTGATCGGAGACGAAAGCCGGCTGGAGCAAGCTCGCCTGACTTTGCTGCAGAACCGGGTGCACGATGCGGCCCTGTGTGGCCTTCTTGCGGGCAAGCTCATGCGCGCCGAGGGCCGAGGCGTGAAAATCGAGGTGGACGAAGGCAGCAGCCTGCACAGCGTGCTGTCTGCTTCGGGACGCGAAGCCTTGCTGTGCATCATCGGTAACCTGCTGGAAAACGCCAGCGAGGCACCTCGTCCGCCCGACCGTTCGCCTGTGGTCGTGCTGTTTTTCACCGACGTGGGGGATTCGGTCGTCATCGAAGTCGATGACAACGGCTGCGGTGTCGATGAAACCCGGGCAGAACAGGTGTTCGAGCGCGGTGCATCAAGCAAAGGAGTTGGTCGAGGCATTGGGCTGGCGCTGGTGAGGCAGCTGTGCAGGGACTTGGGCGGTGACGTCACGCTGGAGCGGGGCGAACAGGGAGGTGCCTGCTTTGTCGCTGTGGTGGCCAAGTCGCTGGTCACCGAAAAAGAAGGTGGAAGCGATGTCGAATGAGCTCAGACCGTACCGTGTGCTGGTGGTGGAAGACGACTTCCGGATTGCACAGATCAACACGGCCATGGTTGAACAGCATGCGAGATTCCAGGTGGTCGGGAGCTGCCGCAGTGGTACCGAAGCCCTTTCGTGGTTGCAGGTTCATGGTCACGATGTGGACCTTGCTTTGCTGGACGTATACCTGCCAGATGTCGAGGGGCTGTCGTTGCTGTGGGAAGTCCGCCGCCTGTACCGCCAACTGGACATTGTGATGGTCACCGCCGCAAAAGAGGTTGACACGGTGGAAGAGGCTTTGAGGGCTGGCCTGTTCGATTTCCTGATCAAGCCTGTTCAGGCCTCGCGCATGCAGGCCATGCTCGAGCGGTTCCTGCAACGGCGCGCCCTGGGGCGTCAGCGCGAGGTCGACCAGAAGCAGCTGGACCTGGCCCTGGCGGCTGCGGTACCGGAAGATCGTTCGCGTACGCTGCCCAAGGGTGTGGACTCGCTTTCTCTGGACACCATCCTGCAGGCTTTGTCCCTGGCCACCGGCCCGTTGACGGCGAGTGAGCTGGCCGAACGCACGGGCACCAGCCGGTCGACTGCCAGGCGTTACCTGGAGTATCTGGTCGGCACTGGTCAGGTGGGGGTGGCCGCTGCCTATGGCGAGGTGGGCAGGCCACAGCGCCTGTACCAACTGCGTTCTGAAGTCTGACCTGCGGTTGACTTTTCGCCACCCGTGTTGGACAGGCAGGCCGTGAACACAACGGCCAAAACACCCAATTTGACCTTAACTCCGAATCTCTGGGAAACCCTGATGTGACGCCCAAGGTCCGTCCCTAGCATCCCGTCACCTGCCCGGCATTCCCCACTTGCCGGGGCTTGCAATCACGGCCGATCGACAGCCGGCCGAACCATCAAGGAGACAACACCATGCCTGTTTCAAACCAGTTTGACCGCCGCGAAACCCTGAAGTTGCTGGGTGCCACCGGTTTGGCGCTGAGCCCTCTGAGCATGGCCTGGGCACAGGCCTGGCAGCCGCGCCAGGCGGTGGAATACATCGCGCCCGCCAACCCGGGCGGTGGCTGGGACACCTTGATCCGCACCACTTCACGCGTGATCCAGGAAGAAAAGCTGGCCACAGTCAACTTTGCTCCCATCAACACCCCCGGAGGCGGCGGAGCAGTGGCCTGGGCGCAGATTGCGGCCAAGAGGGGCAACCCGCATGTGCTTTTCGCCGCCAGCCCGCCACTGATCCTGGTACCGCTGTCTGGCACATCGCGATTCGGCCACAAGGACTTCACACCGATCGCACGACTGATCACGGATTATTCGATCCTGCTGGTCAAGTCCGACGCTCCATACAAGAGCGCCAGGGATCTGTTCGATGCCGTCAAGGCGCGGCCCAATCTCAGCGTGGGTGGTGGGTCCGCCCCGGGTTCGATGGACCACATCTCGATTGCGGGTGCTGCCTCGGCTGCGGGACTCAATCCTGCGAGTCTGAACTACATTGCTTTTTCCGGCGGTGGCGAAGCCATGACCAACTTGCTGGGCGGGCATGTACAAGCGGTGATCACCGGTGCGGGTGAGGCGCAGTCCCAGCTCAAGGGCGGTCAGGTGCGTGCGCTGGCCGTATCCGGGCCCAAGCGGGTGGCGTCATTGCCTGATGTACCCACTTTCCAGGAGCAGGGCATCGATTTCACCTTCGACATCTGGCGCGGCATCATGGGGGCGCCGGGCATGCCGGCCGAGGCTGTCGCCTACTACCAGGACATGTACGCCCGCATGCTCAAGACGACCGCCTGGGAAAAGGCACGTGACCAACTCGGCTGGATCGACGCGTATCAGACCAGCGCCGAGTTCGGCGCCTTCCTGGAAGACCAGCACAAACAGTTCAGCACGGTGTTGGCCGACCTGGGTCTGGCTCGCCGCTGACCACTGAACGCCGTTGCCTGAGCAGTGGCACCCGGCCGGGTCGCCGCTGCTTTCCGTCCCCATGCTGGAGCGTATTCCATGACGGCCAATCGTTTGCTTGCGCTGGTCACCGGCATTCTGTCGCTGGCCTACTTGTATGGCGCTTTTCAGATACCGGTGTTTCCCATTCCCCGTCCGGTGGACTCCGACGCGTTTCCCAAGTTGCTGGGTGCGGTCATGCTGGGCCTGTCGATCTGGCTGTACTTTGAAAAAGAAGGATCAGCGCCGGTCGCCTCAGGTGACGAAGAGGACCCCCGGAGCGCCTGGCCGCGGTGGCAACCGGTGGTGGTCACCGCCTTGGCGGTTGCGCTCTATGCCGGCTTGCTGGCCTGGCTGGGCTTCGTTCTGGCTTCCTTTCTGCTGACCGCTGCCCTGACCTGGTTCTACGGGTACCGCCGCCACACCATCAACGCGGTGGTGGCGCTGACCGTCCCGCTGGGCCTGTACCTGATCATGACGCGCTTGATGAACATCCATCTGCCAGCCGGGGTGCTGCCTTTCTGAGAACACCATGGAAGTCATCGACAGCATTCTTTTCGGCTTCAGTGTGGCCCTGCAGCCGGGCAACCTGTTCTACGTCTTCATTGGCGTGTTCGCTGGCACCATCATCGGCATGGTGCCCGGCCTGGGGCCCATCAGTGCACTGGCGCTGATGATTCCCATCACCTTTTCGATGAACCCGACCTCTGCCCTGATCCTGATGTCGGGGGTCTATTACGGCGCTATCTTTGGCGGTTCCACCTCGTCGATCCTGCTCAATGCACCCGGTGTGGCCGGAACTGTGGCGACATCGTTCGACGGTTTTCCGCTGGCCAAACAAGGCAAGGCCGGCAAGGCGCTGGCACTGGCTGCCTGGGCGTCGTTCGCGGGCGGCACGATCAGTGTGATCGCCCTGATGCTGGTGGCCCCCATGCTGGCCAAGGTGGCAGTGAGCTTCGGGCCACCCGAGTACTTTGCCCTGATGGCACTGGGGCTCACAGCGGTGGTCAGTCTGTCCGACAAGTC
The DNA here is from genome assembly GCF_030651625.1 of Hydrogenophaga sp. Lineage (GTDB taxonomy): Bacteria > Pseudomonadota > Gammaproteobacteria > Burkholderiales > Burkholderiaceae_C > Hydrogenophaga. The sequence continues at coordinate 106,087 of NZ_JAUSCF010000006.1, forward strand.
GCTGGTCAAGGGCCTCATGGCAGCGGTGTTCGGCATCATGGTCTCTATCGTCGGCATCGACCGCCAGACCGGCACCCAGCGCTACACCTTCGATTCTCTGCACCTGTTGCAGGGAGTGGACTTTCTGGTGGTGGCCCTCGGCGTGTTTGCACTGGCGGAGGTCTTCGTGATGCTGCTCAGGGGCAAGGACGAAAAGGGCTATGTGAAGCAGGCGCTGGGGTCCCTCAGGCTGTCACGTCAGGAGATCCGCGAGATTGCCGGGCCAGTGACGCGCAGTTCGATCCAGGGCTTTTTCGTGGGTGTGCTGCCCGGGGCCGGTGCCACAGTGGCCTCGTTTCTGGCGTACATCACGGAGAAACGCATCGCCAAGGACGGTCACACATTTGGTCAGGGCAACATCAAGGGCGTGGCAGCCCCCGAAGCGGCCAACAACGCCGCCTGCAGCGGTTCATTTGTTCCGTTGCTCACGCTGGGGGTGCCTGGCTCCGGCTCCACCGCCGTGCTGCTGGGCGCCTTGCTGGTCATGGGTGTGACGCCCGGGCCGATGATGCTCACCGAGCGACCCGACGTGTTCTGGGGTGTGATCGCCAGCATGTACATCGGCAACCTGTTCCTGCTGGTGCTGAACCTTCCGTTGATTCCCTACATTGCCCGCATCCTGGAAGTGCCCCGCCCCATGTTGCTGGCGTTGATCCTGCTGTTCTGCATGATCGGTGTGTATGGCCTCAAGTTCAGCGCCTTCGACCTGTGGCTGCTGCTGGGGTTCGGCCTGGTGGGCCTGCTGATGCGCCTCAACGGCTTTCCGGTCGCTCCCATGATCCTGGCCCTGATTCTGGGGGACATCATGGAGGAGAACATGCGGCGCGCGCTGCAGATCTCCGGTGGCGACTGGATGGTCTTCTTGGACAAGCCCATCTCGGCCGGGTTGCTGACCGTTGCCGTGACGTCGCTGATCCTGCCGCCGCTGTGGCGCCGCTGGCGGGGGCACCGCAGCGCCTGACGCGCGGACTGCGCTTTATCCGTCAAAATCGGGGGGCCATGAAAAACTCGCCCCCCGACTCCACTTCTTCCTCTGACGCCACCGGCGGCCCCGGACTGCTGCAAAGCATGTTGCAAGGTCTGCGTCCACCTGAATGGGTCGTCGACGAGCTGCAGAACCGGGTGGTGCTGTTTCTCAACCATGTCTTGATGCAGGAGAAGGCGGCCCAGGATCGCTTGAGGCGCCAGAAGGGCAAGCCGGTACGTGTCCAGTGGGGCGACTTTCATCTCACGCTGGCGCCCACTGCCGCAGGCCTGCTTGAACGCACTTCACCCGACGCGAAGCCCGAGTTGAGCATGACACTCACCCAGACCTCGCCTTTGTCGTTGGCCCAGAGCGTGTTGACCGGGCAGAAGCCTGGTGTTGACATCCAGGGTGACGTACAGCTGGCGGCCGAAGTGGCGTGGTTGGTGGACAACGTGCGCTGGGATGTGGAAGAGGATCTTTCACGCTTTGTAGGGGATGCAACCGCCCACACGCTGGGTAAGTTCGCACGCGCTGCAGCGCAGGCGCTGCAGTCCTTTCTGGCCCGCCTGCCCGAAGGATTCGCTGCGCGTTCCCCCTTCTCGCCTGCTTCGTCAGCACCTTCGGCGCCGCCGGCCTCCGCTCCCGCCGGACCTGCATCCGGGGGTGAAGGCGGAACGGCAGCATGACGCGGCTTTTTCGCGGCTTTTTCATCGTCTGGGTGGTGTTGCGGTATGGCCTGGACGAGCTGGTGCTCTCCAGCTTCCAGCGGCCAGGTCTGCGCCTGCTGACCCGGATCGTTTCGATTGGCCGAGACCTCCGAAGCCCGCGCGGTGAGCGATTGCGGCTGGCGCTGGAGCGTCTGGGGCCGATTTTTGTCAAGTTCGGGCAAGTGTTGTCCACGCGCCGCGACCTGCTGCCAGCGGACATAGCCGACGAGCTGGCCCGTTTGCAGGACCGGGTTCCCCCATTTCCCAGCGCGGTGGCGGTCGCCACCATTGAGCGCGCATTCGGCAAACCGCTGGACGCGGTTTTCAGCCATTTTGAACAGGTGCCGGTGGCCAGTGCGTCCATCGCGCAGGTGCACTTTGCCACCTTGCGCAGCGGACGCCACGGCGGACGCGAGGTGGCAGTGAAGGTGCTGCGGCCGAACATGCTGCCGGTGATCGAGAAGGATCTCAGCCTCATGCGCATGATGGCGGGCTGGGTCGAAAAGCTGTCCTCTGACGGCAAACGCCTGAAACCGCGAGAGGTGGTGGGCGAGTTCGACAAGTACCTGCATGACGAGCTCGATCTGGTTCGCGAAGCCTCCAATGCGGCCCAGCTGCGCCGCAATATGCAGGGGCTCGAACTGGTTCTCATCCCTGAAATGCTGTGGGACTACTGTCACACGGAAGTGATGGTGATGGAGCGCATGCACGGACTGCCCATCAACCGAGTGGACGAGCTCCGCCGCCTGGGTGTGGATATTCCGAAGCTGGCGCGAGACGGCGTCACCATCTTTTTCACCCAGGTGTTCCGGGACGGCTTTTTCCACGCCGACATGCATCCGGGCAACATCCAGGTCAGTGTGGATCCGTCCACTTTTGGCCGCTACATCTCGCTCGACTTCGGTATCGTCGGCACCCTCACCGAATTTGACAAGGAGTATCTGGCACAGAACTTCACCGCATTCTTTCGCCGCGACTACAAGCGCGTGGCCGAATTGCATGTGGAGTCGGGTTGGGTGCCGGCCAACACACGCATCGACGAACTGGAGTCGGCCATCCGGGCGGTCTGTGAACCGTACTTCGACCGCCCGCTGAAAGAGATTTCACTCGGCATGGTGTTGATGCGGCTGTTCCAGACCTCGCGCCGCTTCCATGTGGAAATTCAGCCCCAACTGGTGCTGTTGCAGAAGACGCTGCTCAACATCGAGGGCCTGGGGCGCGACCTCGACCCCGAACTGGACCTGTGGAACACGGCCAAGCCTTTTCTTGAAAAGTGGATGCTGGAGCAACTCGGGCCTCAGAAGCTGCTGCAGCAACTCAAGGAAGAGGCACCGCAGTACGCCAAACTGCTGCCAACCCTGCCTCGCCTGCTGCACGACTATCTGCAACACAAACCCCACGAAATGCGCCGGGAGCTTGACGCCCTGCTGCATGAGCAGCGCCGCACCAATCGCCTGCTGCAGGCCATCATCTGGGGTGGTTTGGGCTTCCTGCTGGGCCTGATTCTCATGCAGGTGCTGCTGCGGGTTCGAATCTGGTGATGTGCAGAGAGACTGTCTTCACGTGCGATGGTCAGATGAACAAGTACCCCACGGAGCAAGGCGGCAATTTATAATGCCCGGTTTTGTTCCGATTTCCGCCAGCCGGTGGTTGGCGCCTCGAGCAGATTGACCCAGCCGGTCTGATTCTGCCGCCTGCGCCCATTCAGGTCCTACTGCTTTTCACCAGGTTTCAGCCATGCCCATCTATGCGTACAAGTGCGAGTCCTGCGGTCATGCCAAGGATGTTCTGCAGAAATTGTCTGACGACCCACTGACCGTCTGCCCCGCTTGCGGTGAGCCGGGTTTTCGCAAGCAGTTGACGGCAGCGGGATTTCAACTCAAAGGCTCGGGCTGGTACGTCACCGATTTCCGTGAAGGAAGCAAGGCCCCAGCCCCTCCTGCTGCCGAAGGAGCGGCCCCTGCCGCAGCCGCTGCCGAACCCGCTGCCAAAGGCGTCGGTGAATCGACCACAGCGCCTGTGGCTTCCCCTGCGTCGGCCGCCACTGCTGCAGCCCCTGCCGCTGTAACCAAAGCGCCCGCCAGTCCATCGTCCGGCTCGTCGCCCACCTGACCCCGAACATGCCTTCCTTGCGCAAATGGTTGCTCTCGGGCCTGCTGGTTCTGGTGCCCCTGATCATCACCTTGTGGGTGCTGGACTGGGTCGTCAGCACGCTGGACCAGACTTTGCGAATCCTGCCGGTCAGCTGGCATCCCGACCATGTGCTGGGCATGCACATCCCCGGCCTGGGTGTGCTGTTTGCGCTGGCGGTGGTGCTCTCCATTGGCGCCATGGCGTCCAACATCATTGGCTACAAGCTCGTGCACTGGTGGCACGCCTTGTTGCATCGCATTCCGGTCGTTCGCTCCATCTACTCTGGCGTCAAGCAGGTGTCAGACACCCTTTTCTCCGAGAAAGGCAACGCATTTCGCAAGGCGCTGCTGATTCAATGGCCGCATGAGGGCATGTGGACCATCGCTTTCCTGACCGGCGCACCGACAGGTGATGTGCTCGCCAAACTGCGTGCACAACCCGGAAATCAGCCGGTCGATGACCCCGATGTCTTCTGTAGCGTCTTCGTGCCCACCACACCCAACCCGACGGGTGGGTACTTTGTCCTGGTCCGCAAGAGCGATTGTGTCGAGCTGCAGATGACGGTGGACGAGGCCTTGACCTACATCGTGTCCATGGGCGTGATCGTGCCGGGTGGTCCCCGAAACGTCCATTTGAAGGTGGCTGCGTTACCGCCTTCTGCATCCTGAATTTTCCCTGCGGGCGTGCCTGCTTATCTGTTGAAAGAAAACCTGAAATGGCCATGCGCTCCCACTATTGCGGTCTGGTGACCGAAGCCCAGATGGGTGAAACCGTTCAGTTGTGCGGTTGGGTCAACCGCCGCCGCGATCACGGTGGCGTCATCTTCATCGATCTGCGCGACCGCGAAGGCTACGTGCAAGTGGTGTGCGATCCCGATCGCGCCGAGATGTTCAAGACCGCGGAGAACGTGCGCAATGAGTTTTGTGTTCAGGTCACCGGCCTGGTGCGTGCGCGCCCGGATGGCACCACCAACGACAACCTCAAGAGCGGCAAGATCGAGGTGCTCTGCCACGAGCTGAAGGTGCTCAACGCTTCGATCACGCCGCCGTTCCAGCTGGACGACGACAACCTGAGCGAGACCACACGCCTGACGCACCGCGTGCTCGACCTGCGCCGCCCTTACATGCAGAACAACCTCATGCTGCGCTACCGCGTGGCGATGGAAGTGCGCAAGTTTCTGGATGCCAACGGATTCATCGACATCGAAACACCGATGCTTACCAAGAGCACGCCCGAAGGCGCGCGCGACTATCTGGTGCCCAGCCGTGTGCACGACGGCCATTTTTTCGCGCTGCCGCAGTCACCCCAGTTGTTCAAGCAGCTGTTGATGGTGGCGGGTTTCGACCGCTATTACCAGATCACCAAATGCTTTCGCGACGAAGACCTGCGTGCTGACCGGCAGCCCGAGTTCACGCAGATCGACATCGAGACCTCGTTCCTGACCGAGGAAGACATTCGCGACATGTTCCAGGGCATGATCAAGACCGTGTTCCAGAACACCCTGGGTGTGGATCTGGGCGATTTCCCGGTCATGGCCTACGCCGAGGCCATGCACCGCTTCGGCTCCGACAAGCCCGACCTTCGCGTCAAGCTCGAGTTCACCGAGCTCACCGACGTGATGGCCGATGTGGACTTCAAGGTCTTCAGCGCACCCGCCACCATGAAAAATGGCCGCGTGGCCGCCCTGTGCGTGCGCGGCGGTGCCGAGATCAGCCGCAGCGAAATCGACGCCTACACCGACTTCGTCAAGATCTATGGTGCCAAGGGCCTGGCCTGGATCAAGGTCAATGAGGTGGCCAAGGGCCGCGACGGTCTGCAGAGCCCGATCGTGAAGAACCTGCACGACGCGGCCGTGGCAGAGATCCTGAAGCGAACAGGTGCACAAGACGGCGACATCATCTTCTTTGGCGCCGACAAGGCCAAAGTGGTGAACGATGCGATCGGCGCACTGCGGCTGAAGATCGGTCACAGCGAACTGGGCAAGAAGAACGGCCTGTTTGAAGACCGCTGGGCTCCCATGTGGGTGGTCGACTTCCCCATGTTCGAGCACGACGAAGAAGAAGACCGCTGGACGGCGGTGCACCACCCTTTCACGGCCCCGAAGGACGGTCACGAGGACTGGATGGTCGCCGCGCCGGAGAAGTGCATTGCCAAGGGCTACGACATGGTGCTCAACGGCTGGGAAATCGGCGGTGGTTCGGTCCGTATCCACACCGCGGCGGTGCAGCAAAAGGTGTTCGACGCCCTGAAGATCACGCCCGAAGAAGCCCAGCTCAAGTTCGGCTTCCTGCTTGATGCGCTGCAGTACGGTGCCCCACCGCACGGCGGTCTTGCCTTTGGCCTCGACCGTGTTGTGACGCTGATGACCGGTGCCGAGTCGATTCGCGACGTGATTGCCTTCCCCAAGACGCAGCGTGCCCAGTGCTTGCTGACCCAGGCACCGAGCCTGGTTGACGAGAAGCAGTTGCGTGAACTGCATATCCGCTTGCGCAACGTCGAGCTTGCGAAGTCGGTCTGAGACGCCTGATTCCAGTATTGCCATTCAAAAGGGTGCTGTTTCAGCACCCTTTTTGTATTGGTCGACTTCTTTAGAGTACTTTGGTGTGCGAAATGGTTTTCATGACCATGCCGCGGGCAGGGTTTGGTAACATGGATTTTTGTAAAGGAGATCCTCATGAGCAAAGCCAATCTCGAATCCCTCGCCGACAAGGAAAAACTGGTCGCTGACTTGCAGCGCGTGATCGCTGATGCCGAGGAGCTGATGCAGGCAACCGCCCACCAGACCGAAGGCAAGGTGGTTGAGCTGAGAGAAAAAATCAATGAGAACCTGCGCAACGCCCGCTACAAGCTGGCCGACGTGGAGGACACCATCAAGCTCAAGACCCGTGAAGTGGCCCGTGCCACCGACGACTATGTGCACGAGCACCCCTGGCTTGCCATCGCGACCGCTGCTGGCGCGGGTATGGTCATCGGACTTCTGATCGGCCGGCGTTGAACCGCCGGTTGAAGGGCACGCCGACACATGGCTGATTCACCACTGCGTTTGTCCGGATCCTTCCGGTCGCTGACCGGGACTGTGCTGGAACTGTTGCAGCTCAGGCTGGAGTTGTTCGGCGTGGAAGCGCAGGAAGAGGCGAGGCGTCTTGGCGGGGTACTTGTCTTCGGCGCTGTGGCGGTGACCCTGCTCAGCCTGGGGCTCGGCTTCCTGGCTATCTTGATCACGGTGGCCCTGTGGGACACCCACCGTCTGTTGGCCCTTTCGGTCTTTGCAACGCTGTTTCTGACGCTGGGTGGGGTGTGTGCCTGGATGGCGCGTGCCCGTGCCCTGGCTGGAACGCGCTTTTTCTCGTCCAGCGTTGACGAGCTCAAGCGGGACCGCGAGAGCCTTCGTTCATGATTGCCTTGCCATGACCCAGCCCAAAGCATCGCTTGCCCGCCGGCGCGAGATCCTTTTGGCCCGTTCGACGCTGCTGCGCAGGCAGCTGGTTGAACAGGCGGTGGTCCTGAGCCCTGTTTTTTCCACTGCAGACAGGCTGCAAGAAGCCTACTGGTGGATCCGTGCACACCCGGAAGCGCTGGCCGCCGGCGCGTTGGCGCTGATGGTCTGGCGACCGCGAAAGGCCTGGTCCCTGGGATGGCGCGCCTGGTCCATGTGGAAGCTTTACCAGCGCTGGCATGCCACTGGCTTGTCGCTCAGGCGCTTTCTCTGACACCCATCACACGATCGTGACCAAAGGCGTGCCTCCGCGTTCGCCCATGCCATCCCCCGTTTTCAAGGTGCCGCAATCCGTGCTGGTCGTGATTCACACGGCGCAGCGGGATGTCTTGCTGATCGAGCGCGCAGACGCACCGGGTTTCTGGCAGTCGGTCACGGGTTCCAAAGATACCGAGGATGAGCCTTTTGAACGGACCGCCGCTCGGGAAGTGGCGGAAGAAACCGGTTTGGACTGCGAGGCGCCGGACCACGTGCTGACCGACTGGGGCCTGCAAAACGTCTATGACATCTACCCCCAGTGGCTGCACAGGTATGCGCCAGGCACGACCCGAAACACCGAACGGGTGTTTGGCTTGTGCTTGCCAGAACGCAGGCTGGTGACCCTCAGTGCGCGAGAGCATCGGGCGCAGATCTGGTTGCCATGGCAGGCTGCGGCTGACCGCTGTTTTTCGCCTTCCAATGCGGAGGCCATACTGTTTCTCTCACGTTTTGCATAGAGCCATGTGAGCGTTTGCCAACACAGACGCGTGCTCGCGGGCAACGCCAAATGGGCCAACGAATGGCACGGCTCATGAGATCATTCTGCCCATGAGCATTTTGCGTGTGGCTACGTACAACATCCACAAAGGCGTGCAGGGCCTGGGGCCGGGGCGCCGGCTGGAAATCCACAACCTGGCGCATGCGGTTGAGCAGTTCGACGCGGACATCGTGTGCCTGCAGGAGGTTCGGAGGCACAACCGGAAGCTGGAAAAACACTTCACCCGCTGGCCAGAACTGGATCAGGCGGGCTATCTGTCGCCAGAGGGCTACGAGGCTGTGTACCGCACCAACGCCATCACCCGCCACGGTGAACATGGCAATGCCCTGTTGTCGCGGTGGCCGGTGCTGGACAGCCGGCATTCCGATGTGTCGGACCACCGCTTCGAGCAACGCGGGCTGTTGCACGCGCAACTGTTTGTCGATGGGGTGGATGTGCATGTGGTGGTGGTGCACCTGGGCCTGATTCACGCCAGCCGCGAGCGCCAGGTACAGCGTCTGGGTCAGTTCATCGCCACCGAAGTGCCCAGCAGTTCACCGCTGATCGTGGCAGGCGACTTCAATGACTGGGGCGCACAACTTCACAAACCCATGGGCGCGCTCGATCTGCACACGTTTGACGGCATCCGGCTGCCCACTTACCCGTCGCGATTACCGCTGCTGCACCTGGACCGCATCTATGTGCGCGGCCTTACCCTGGTGTCGGCTCACGTGCCGCACGGGCGCGCCTGGGCGCGCATGTCTGACCACCTGCCCCTGATCGCTGAGTTGGCGTTGTAATCCGCGCACCCATGGTTACCGCCGTCAGCAGCAGCCCTGTATCCGGGAACTCCACCACAGGCAGGCGTTCCGCTGCGAATGCCGGTCACCAGCTGTTGCTGCTGCAGGGTGGGGCTGAACTGTTCCCGGCGTTGGTGGAGGCCATGGACGCGGCATGCAGGGTGATCCATGTGGAAACCTATATTTTCGAGTTTGCCGGGACGGCCCTGACCGTGGCCCAGGCCATGGAGCGTGCGGCCAGGCGTGGCGTCAATGTGCGACTGGTGGTCGATGGCGCGGGCACGCCCCACATACCGGATGAGTGGACGAAGCGCTTTGCTGCCGCAGGCGTGCGCTGGCGCGTGTACGCGCCCATGAGCCGCATGGGACTGTTCGTGCCCGGCACCTGGAGACGTCTGCATCGCAAACTTTGTGTGGTCGACGGTGTGATCGGTTTTTGTGGAGGCATCAACCTCATCGATGATCAGGACGACGTCGCGCTGGGCCGGCTGGATGAACCCCGCCTCGACTTTTCTCTGCGTGTGGCAGGCCCCTTGGTCGGCGATATGGTGGAAACCATGGAGCAGTTGTGGTGGCGCTTGCAGGCTGTGCGCAAGGCACGGCAGCGGGAGTTCAAGGCGGCCTGGGATGCGCTGAGCGAGGCCAGCCCCATCGGGGACTTTTCCCGGTTGCTTCAGGTGCTTGAAGGGGTGTCCGACCGCGGGGAGCACCCAGAGAGTGGCGACGACCTGGAAGGTACCGGGCCGTCGTCGGCAGTTCCCCTGGGGGTGGACGGCGCCAGGGCGACGCTGCTGCTGCGTGACAACGTGACGCATCGCCATGATATCGAGCGGGCGTACCTCAAGGCCATTGGTGAGGCCCGGCGTGAGATTGTCATTGCCAATGCCTATTTCATCCCCGGCCGGCGGCTGCGCAAGGCACTGACCATGGCAGCCAGCCGGGGCGTGACGGTGCGTTTGCTCTTGCAGGGAAAGTACGAAAACTTTCTGCAGTACCACGCAGCGCGCCCGGTGTACCAGGTGCTGCTCGAGGCTGGCATTGAAATCCACGAATACGCGCCCAGTTCGCTGCACGCCAAAGTCGCCGTGGTCGATCAGCGGTGGGCCACGGTGGGTTCCACCAACCTCGATCCGTTGTCGCTGCTGCTGGCCAGAGAAGCCAATGTCATGACCAGCGACCGACGGTTCGCCCGCCAGCTGCACGAGCGCCTGGACCAGATCATGTTGCATGCCGGGCAGCGCCTGGACGCACATGCACTGGCGCGCAGGCCGCGACACCTGCGGGCGCTGGATCGCCTGGCCTTTGCCTTCATGCGCGTGACCCTGTTTCTCACGGGGCATCGTTACTGAGAGCGGAAGCAAGTTGACCGACATCAGACCCCGTGCCCTCGTGCCAAAACCCCAAGGATTTTCGTGGTATTCACCAGGCATTCGAGAGCTTGAATGCCGGTGTTAGCATGCCCCATGCTTATGAAAACCGATTCACCCATGGCTTCTGATTCTGCTCAGGATGATGCTCAGGGCGTTCCCCTGTCCGTCAAGATTCGTGAACGTGTGAAGGCAGCCCGCGCACGGTTCCACTCCAATGACAACATCGCCGAGTTCATTCGCCCCGGCGAACTCGACCTGTTGCTGGAAGAGGTGACGGAGAAGATGCAGGGCGTGCTCGACAGCATGGTGATCGACACCGAGAACGATCACAACACCAACGACACCGCCCGCCGAGTGGCCAAGATGTACCTCAAGGAGGTGTTCAACGGCCGCTACGTGGAAGGGCCGGGTGTCACCGAATTCCCGAACGCCGAGCACCTCAACGAGCTGATGATCGTCGGGCCCATCACGGTGCGCAGCGCTTGCAGTCACCATCTCTGCCCGGTGATCGGTCGCGTCTGGATCGGCGTCATGCCCAACGAACACACCAATGTGATTGGTCTGTCCAAGTACGCACGCATGGCCGAATGGATCATGGGCCGTCCGCAGATCCAGGAAGAAGCCGTGGTGCAGCTGGCCGACCTGATCCAGGAAAAAACGCAGCCCGACGGCATGGCCATCGTCATGGAAGCCAGCCACTATTGCATGGGCTGGCGCGGCGTGAAAGACATGGACAGCAAGATGATCAACTCGGTCATGCGGGGCGTGTTCCTCAAAGACCCCAACCTGCGCCGCGAATTTTTGTCGCTCATCCCGCGCTGATTCCCCGCTGAACCTCGGAAAAAACACACCATGCTGGTCCGCTTGCTTTACGTCAGTCGCGCTGTCAACAAAGATTGCTCCAAAGCAATCGAGTCGATCCTGGAGTCCTCCCGTTCCCACAACATCGGCAACGGCATCACCGGCGTGCTCTGCTACGGCGGAGGTGTGTTCCTGCAGGCCATCGAAGGCGGCCGGATGGCGGTGAACGCGCTGTACAACCACATCGTGGTCGACGAGCGCCACACCGACGTCGTGCTGCTGCACTACGAAGAAATCTCCGAACGCCGCTTCGGTGGCTGGACGATGGGGCAGGTCAACCTGAGCAAGCTCAACACGTCCATCGTGCTCAAATACTCCGAGCGGCCTGAGTTTGATCCCTATGCAGTGTCGGGCAGGGTGTCCCTGGCATTGCTGGAAGAGCTGATGGCCACCGCCAGCATCATCGGAAGGGCCTGATTCGGCGCCATCGCTCCGAGTTGAGGTATTTCTTTTTGAAGTAGGGCTGGCGGGCAGGGCCGTCGCAGTTTTTTTTAAGTCGCTTATTGCGCTGGGGTGAAGTCGTGTACCCGGTTGATAACCCCTTCGTGCCAGAAACTTCCAGTCCCCTCCTGCTGGGCTGCGACTTCACCAGCGCCCCATCACGTCGCAAACCCATCACGCTGGCTGTGGGCCGCATGGACCGGGGTCGCCTGCTGCTGCAGGCGCTGGAGCGGTTTGAAACCCTGGACGCGTGGAGCGCGCGCCTGGAAGCACCCGGCAACTGGGTAGGCGGTTTTGATCTGCCCTTTGGCCTGTCGCGCGAACTGGTGACCACACTAGGCTGGCCCACTGAGTGGCGCGCCTGCATGGCGCACTACGCCAGCCTCAGCCGCGCAGAGATTCGAGACGCCTTTGCCGCCTTTTGCAACGCGCGCCCGGTGGGTGGCAAGTTCGCCCACCGCGCCACCGACGGCCCCGCCGGCTCCAGCCCCAGCATGAAATGGGTCAACCCGCCGGTGGCGTTCATGCTGCACGCGGGTGTGCCCCGGCTGGTCAAAACCGGCGTGAACCTGCCTGGCTTGTGCGAAGGCGACCCTGCGCGCACCGCGCTGGAGGCTTACCCCGGCTTGCTTGCGCGCAGCGTGCTAAGTACCGCGTCATACAAGAGCGACGACAAGGCCCGCCAGACGCCCGAGCGGCTGATTGCCCGCCGCACCCTCATCAACGCCCTGGAAAACGGACAGGCGCCGCTGCTACAGGACGCAGGCTTGCGCCTGAAGCTCACGCACGCCCAACGCGACGCCCTGGCCGACGACGCCAGCGGTGACAGCCTCGACGCGGTGCTCTGCATGGCGCAAGCTGCCTGGGCACTGCGCCAGCACGAGACCGGACATCCTCGCTGGGGTCTGCCCGATTTCGACCCGCTCGAAGGCTGGATCATCGGTGCCTGAGCGCTTGACGATCACCCCCGCAGCGCTTCGCGCTACCCCCTCCAGGGGGCGAAACCCGTCGTCTGGCAAAGCCGGCCCGACACAACCTCTGGATTGGGTCTCCTCGCGCCGGAAAGTCTGCCTGTTTACTTTGGGCCGTCGTGCTGCAGGGCATTGCACGCGTGACAGCGCGCGTGCGGGGCGCTTGCCTACAATCACCACGTTTGGCCCCGTGCCAAACACAAGCGTTCTCAGGGCGGGGTGAAACTCCCCACCGGCGGTGATGGCGGCGTGGCAACACGCCCGCACGAGTGCCGCGAGCGCCTTCGCATCTGCCTCAGATGCGAAGGGTCAGCAGACCCGGTGAGATCCCGGGACCGACGGTCACAGTCCGGATAAAAGAGAGCGCGAGCCATGTGCCTGCCAGGTGCGTCTGCGCCGTGGGAGGCGCATGCGCTTGTGCGCCCTGATTTGTTGGCCCCTCCTGTTTTGAGGACACCATGAATCAGACCGAGTCTCCCGCTGTTACCCTTTCCGCGCCCGCTCTGCCGAGCGATCTGCGCTTCGCGTTCGTCGAAGCTTCGTGGCATGCCGACATCGTTCACCAGGCACGCGACGCCTTCTTCACCACCATGGCCGAAGGCGGCTTCCCCGCCACATCCATCGACGTGTTCGATGTACCCGGTGCCTTCGAAATCCCGCTTCACGCCCAGCGTCTGGCCCGCTCAGGCCGCTATGCGGCCGTGGTGGGCAGCGCCCTCGTCGTCGACGGTGGCATCTACCGCCACGACTTCGTGTCGCAGACCGTGGTGCAGGCCCTGATGGACGTGCAACTCGACACCGGCGTGCCCATGATCTCGGCCGTACTCACGCCCCACCATTTCCACGAACACGCCGAACACCGCAAGTACTTCATGCGGCACTTTGCAGTGAAAGGGACGGAGGCGGCGGAAGCTTGTTTGCTGACGGTGGCAGGGTTGCGAAAGCTGGACGCGCAGCTGGCTGTGTGACAAGGTGTGACTACATGCCAAGGCGAACGATGGGTAGCACGATGGTTGAAATAGAAAACGGGCCGCAAGGACCCGTTTTTCATGATGCGCTGGCGGAGACTGTGAGATTCGAACTCACGGACGGTTACCCGTCGGCAGTTTTCAAGACTGCTGGTTTAAACCACTCACCCAAGTCTCCGGGTGCGTTGAAGCAGGCGAGATTTTAGCCTGAGCGCGGGTTGGGCGAACCTTCAGTTGATCAATCAGGCGGTGACAGGCGGGTTGCTGGCCAGTTCCTGGCGCAGCATGCCGCGGGTTTCGATAAAGCGGACCACCTCGGCCACGCCGTCCTGCGTCTTGAGGTTGGTCATGACCCAGGGGCGGCGGGCGGTGTCTGGGCGCATGCGGGCGGTGTCGGTTTTCATCACTTCCAGGTCGGCGCCCACGTGGGGGGCGAGGTCGGTCTTGTTGATGACGAAGAGGTCGCTTTTGGTGATGCCGGGGCCGCCTTTGCGGGGGATTTTTTCGCCGGCGGCCACGTCGATCACGTAGATGGTGAGGTCGCTGAGTTCGGGGCTGAAGGTGGCGGCCAGGTTGTCGCCGCCGCTTTCCACGAACACGATGTCGGCGTTGGGGTGTTCGCCCAGCATGCGGTCAATGGCTTCTAGGTTGATGGAACAATCTTCGCGGATGGCGGTGTGTGGGCAGCCACCGGTTTCCACGCCCATGATGCGATCGGCCGGCAGGGCGCCGCTGACGGTGAGCAGGCGCTGATCTTCCTTGGTGTAGATGTCGTTGGTGATGGCAACCAGGTCGTACTGGTCGCGCATGGCCTTGCACAGCATTTCCAGCAACGTCGTTTTGCCGGAGCCCACCGGGCCGCCGATGCCCACGCGCAGTGGGGGGAGGGTTTTGGTGCGGTTGGGGATGTGGTGCAGGGCGGTCATGTGGGGTCTCCTTGTCGAGGTGTTTTTGTGGGCGGGCCCTCACCCCAGCCCTCTCCCCGAGGGGAGAGGGAGTGAATCGGGGTCAGGATCTGAACAGGCGTGAATACTGGGTTTCGTGGCGGGCTGACAAGATGGCCAGTAGCGGGGTGAAGGCCTGGCGCGTGTCGTTTGTGAGCGCCATGGCGTGGTCTACCGCCGCCGGGATTTCCTGCACCAGGCGGGCCAGCATGCGCTGCCCTGCGCTCTGGCCCAAGGGGACCGACTTGATGGCGGCCTGCACCATGTTTTCTGACCAGCCAAAGGCGACGCCGATGAGGCTGTCGCGCACGGGTGTGTGGGCGCAGGCGGCGGCGCAGGCCATGGACACGGGGTAGGTGGGGGGTGCGAGTTGGGCGGACCGCAGTTGTTCAAACACACCGCTCACCGATGAATCGAGTGTACTCAGGCTGCGCGCCCATTCCAGCAGCGAGCGGCCCATTTGTTCGGTCTGCAGGCGGAATTCCTGCGTTTCGCGGGTGTTCAGTACCCAGGTGTTGAGTTGCTGGATGCGTGGCAGATCGTTTGCCTGCCAGGCTCGGATGGCCTGGGCGACCACGGCCAGGTCGCTGCGTGCCAGGCTCAGGTGCAGCTGGTCGGCCAGCCAGTTGGCGGCGGTGGTTTCGTCGCTGACCGCGCCCACTTCGACCGCCGCTTCCAGCCCCTCTGAATACGAAAACCCGCCCACGGGCAAGGTGGGCGAGGCCAGCCAGAGGATCTGGAGCAGGCCGGCGGACGGGTGTGCCTGGGTAGCCAGTGCTTGGTCAGTGGGGGCCATGGCCTTCGGCTTGGTCGTGTCCGTGGGCGTGCTTGCCTGCGTGGTGGTTGTGATCGTGGCGGTGGCCATGGTCGTGTGCATGGCCATGACCGTGACCATGTTGGTGCACCGCGCCGCCACCGTGGCTGCCGTAGGCACCGCCCTCAGGTTCGAAGGGCTCGCGCACCTCGACCACGTTCAGGTGCATGGCGCGAAGCATGTCGGCGAGCACGTGGTCGGGTTCGATCTTGAGGTGGTCGGGCTTGAGTTCGATGGGTACGTGGCGGTTGCCCAAGTGGTAGGCGGCGCGCATGAGGTCGAAGGCGCCGTTGTGAGCGTGGCCATGGTCGTGTGTGTGGTCGGTGCAGGCGGTGATGCGCAGCACCGCCTGCGGGGCGGCGACCACGCGCAGGAGTGAGCCGTCTTGCGTGAGCAGCACGTCGCCGCCGCGCACCACCGTGCCGCGCGGCAGGAACACGCCCACGTGGCGGCCGTCGGACGCGGTGGCGTCGAAACGGCTTTTCTGGCGTACGTCCCAGTCAAGCTCAAGCTGTGCAGCACGGCGCACCAGCACCTGGGCAAGGCCTTGGCCCTGGGGGATCAACTTGGAAACCTGAAGCATGAAAAACCAATACGTGAAAACAGAGAAGTGAAAAAGAATAGCAAGGATGCTTGTTGAATGGACGATTTCAGCGGTGGTTTCAGATGGAACGCGTGAAGAAGGCGCTGTATGGATCTTCGCGGTAGCTGCCGAACGGTGGGCAGGACACAAAGCCGTGTCGGATGTACAGCGTGCGGGCCGGTTCAAAGAAGGGTTGGGTGCCGGTCTCCAGACTCAGGCGGCGCATGCCGTTCTGCCGCGCGTGTGCGATCACGTGTTGCACCAATTGGCTGGCCAGCCCACGCCCGCGCCAGCCGCCGTGCACCCGCATCGACTTGATTTCGCCATGTTCACGCGTGAGTGCCTTGAGCGCGGCGGTGCCCACCAGCGACTGCTGTGTGTCGGTTACGTGCCACAGGGTCCAGAAGGTGACCTCGGGCTGGCGCAGGCCGTCGATGTCGAGCGCGTGCACGCTCTCGGGTGGCGACACGCGGCGCATGTCTTCCAGGTGGGCGGCCAGAAAGTCGGCCACCAGCGGGTCGCTCAGGTCGTCGAGCTGAATGACGAAGTCGGAAACCAGTGGCATGGATTGTCTTGAGGTGGGGAGCGGATGCCGTTCAGAACAGGAAGTAACGCTGCGCCATGGGCAGCTTGGTGGCGGGCTCACAAGTAAGCAGTTCGCCGTCGGCGCGCACGGTGTAGCGCTGGGGGTCGATGTCCATCTTGGGCAGGTAGCCGTTGTGGATCATGTCGGCCTTGGTCACGCTGCGGCAGTTCTGCACCGCCACGGTGGCCTTGCTCAGGCCGTAGCGCTCAGTCACACCGGCCGCCAGCGCTGCCTGCGACAGGAAGGTGAGGCTGCCGCGCGCGAGCGAGCGGCCAAAGGCGCCGAACATGGGCCGGTAGTGCACCGGCTGCGGCGTGGGAATCGAGGCATTCGGATCACCCATGGCGGCCAGTGAAATGCTGCCGCCTTGCAGCACCAGCGAGGGCTTCACCCCAAAGAAGGCGGGCTTCCACACCACCAGGTCGGCCCACTTGCCGGGCTCGATGGAGCCCACCACGTGCGAGATGCCGTTGGCAATGGCGGGGTTGATGCCGTATTTGGCAACATAGCGTTTGACGCGGAAGTTGTCGTTGCGCGCGGAGTCTTCAGGCAGTGCGCCGCGCTGTGCTTTCATCTTGCTCGCGGTCTGCCAGGTACGGATGATCACCTCGCCCACGCGGCCCATGGCCTGGCTGTCGCTGCTCATCATGCTGATGGCACCCATGTCGTGCAGGATGTCTTCTGCGGCAATGGTTTCGCGGCGGATGCGGCTCTCGGCGAAGGCCAGGTCTTCGGGGATGGCGGCGTCCAGGTGGTGGCACACCATAAGCATGTCCACATGCTCATCCAGCGTGTTCACCGTGTAGGGCATGGTGGGGTTGGTGCTGGAGGGCAGAAAGTTCGCTTCACCCACCACACGGATGATGTCGGGCGCATGGCCACCGCCGGCGCCTTCGGTGTGAAAGGCACAGAGCGTGCGGCCCTTGGTTGCAGCAATGGTGTCTTCCACAAAGCCGGATTCGTTGAGCGTGTCGGAATGGATGGCGACCTGCACGTCCATTTCTTCGGCCACGTCCAGGCAGTTGCTGATGGCGCTGGGCGTGGTGCCCCAGTCCTCGTGCAGCTTGAGGCCGATCACGCCGGCTTCAATCTGTTCACGCGCCGGCGCGGGTTTGCTGGTATTTCCCTTACCCAGAAAGCCCAGGTTCATGGACAGGCCGTCGGCCGCCTGCAGCATGCGTTCGATGTGCCAGGGGCCGGGGGTGCAGGTGGTGGCCAGGGTGCCGGTGGCCGGGCCGGTGCCGCCGCCCAGCATGGTGGTGACACCGGAGGCCAGGGCTTCGTCCACCTGCTGTGGGCAGATGAAGTGGATGTGGCTGTCGATACCGCCGGGTGTGACGATGCTGCCTTCGCAGCTGATGATTTCAGTGCCGGGGCCGATGATGATGTCCACGCCGGGCATGGTGTCCGGGTTGCCAGCCTTGCCAATGGCCATGATGCGACCGTCTTTCAGGCCGATGTCTGCCTTCACGATGCCCCAGTGGTCGATGATGAGCGCGTTGGTGAGCACCGTGTCCACAGCACCTCCGGTGCTGTCTCCTGGCCCCGCCTTCGGCGCGTTGGTGCGCTGGCTCTGGGCCATGCCGTCGCGGATGGTCTTGCCACCGCCAAATTTCACCTCTTCGCCGTAGCCGCCTGCGCCCAGGGTGAAGTCTTTTTCCACTTCGATGATCAGGTCGGTGTCTGCCAGGCGCACGCGGTCGCCCACGGTGGGGCCAAACATGTCTGCGTAGGCGCTGCGGGAAATGCGGGTCATGGTGGTGTTTGTCCTTCGAAGATGCTGCCGCCGCCGGGCCGGGCAAGGTGTAACAAGCACACACAACGTTTCACATTGCCGCATTGCCAGGCGAGGTCGCCGGTGCTTACATTGGCAGCCGGTCTGATGCATGAACTTCAGCATGGATCGTGCCAGCCCCAGGGGGCTTGTCCACAGAGGCCAGGTCCGGCTTTTCCCTCCATTCAACAACTGACTGAACCATGATTTCCATCGAGCTTCGCTTGCCCTTTTTCCTGCGCGCAAGCGCTCTTGTGGTTGCGCTGGCAGGTCTGGCGGCTTGCGGCGGAAGCGATTCACCGGATGAGCCCGAAGGGCCACCGAGCGTGGGCACGCCCGGTGGTCACGTGGCGGTTCCTGCAGCCGGTCAGGCGGTGGACACCAGCCGGCCCGATCAGGTGGTGGGCACCGGCACGCCAGCCAGTTGCACCGGCCAGGCCGTGGTGAACGCGGTGGCGCTGGGGGGCAAGATCCGCTTCAACTGCGGTCCCAACCCGGTGACCATCACCATGAGCAGCACCGCCAAGGTGTTCAACAATCGGCCCGACGTGACGCTCGACGGTCAGGGTCTGGTCACGCTCGACGGCGGCGGCCGCGTGCGCATCCTGTACCAGAACACCTGCGACCCTGCACAGGTGTGGACCACCTCGCGTTGCGACAACCAGGAAACGCCAAGGCTCACGGTGCAGAACATCCGCTTCGCCAACGGCAATGCGACCGGTCAGTTGACCGACGGCGGCGGCGGCGGCGCGATCTTCGTGCGGGGTGGCCAGTTCAAAATTGTCAACAGCGTGTTCACGAACAACCGCTGCGAGTCCACCGGGCCCGACATGGGTGGTGGCGCGGTGCGCGTGCTCAGCATTTTCCAGGATCGCCCGGTGTACGTGGTGCAGAGCACATTTGGTGGAGGGCCCGGTCTGGGCAACCGCTGCTCCAATGGCGGCGCGCTCAGCAGCATCGGCGTGTCTTACAGCATTTACAACAGCCTGCTCTCGCACAACGCCGCACTGGGCAATGGCGCCAACCCGCAGCGACCCGGCACCCCCGGCGGCGGCAGCGGCGGGGCCATCTACAACGACGGCAACACATTCACCCTGTCGATCTATGGCAGCCGGGTGAGCGACAACACGGCATCTGAAGGGGGCAGTGCCGTGTTCTTCGTGAGCAACAACCGCACGGGTCGCATGACGCTCAGCGATTCGGTGTTTGTACGCAACCCGGCCACGCGATTTGGCACGGATGGGTTGCCGGGCTTCTTTGTGCTGGCTGCGCCGGGGCAACCAGTGGTGACGCGGACCACCATCTCTCATTGAGGAGTTTGATCGGGGCTTCAGCGCCGCAGGGACTAATTTTTTGCTCCCTCGCCCTTCTGGGGAGGGAGTTGGGGTGAGGGGCTGTATTGGATTGCTGGGTTGTTTCCGGAAGCTTGGTTTGGCCGGGTCTCGGCCCGGCGGCCGAGGTACTGTTCTTTTGCTTCGCCCAAAAGAAAGTACCCAAAGAAAAGGCGAGCCGAAGTCCGGGCCGCTGCGCGGTTCCTTGCGCTGCTCGCGTCGTGGGGGAAATTCGCAAACTTGTCCGCTGCGCGGCCTTCAGACATGCGAATTTCTGATCCCCACGCCCCTGCGCTGCTCAGCCCGGCCACACGGCGGGGGCGGGATCGGAATCGGACTACCCCTCGGGCGAGCCTGCCTTCGCTTCCTTGGGGTAGCGCTCAGCGCTGCCGGGGGTGGGCCAATCTATTCCAGCGCGCCTTGTGTAAGCCCGCGAAACCCCTGCACGATCCGGTCACCTGCATAGTCCACCAGCTCCACAGTGCGCTGCTGCCCGGGCTCAAAACGCACCGCGGTGCCAGACGCAATGTTCAGCCTCATGCCGCGCGCCGCAGCGCGGTCGAAATCCAGTGCACCGTTGGTCTCTGCAAAGTGGTAGTGCGAGCCGACCTGG
Organism: Hydrogenophaga sp.; assembly: GCF_030651625.1. Taxonomy (GTDB): domain Bacteria; phylum Pseudomonadota; class Gammaproteobacteria; order Burkholderiales; family Burkholderiaceae_C; genus Hydrogenophaga. The sequence continues at coordinate 126,221 of NZ_JAUSCF010000006.1, forward strand.
ATGGGCCGGTTGGCACCGTTCTTCACCACCAGGCTGAGCGTGCGCCGGCCCGGGTTGAGTTCGTGTTCGCTGCCATCGACAAGGTATTCGCCGGGGATCATGTGATGCTCCTCAACCGGCCAGCAGGCCCAGGCCCATGTTCACACCCATGAGCGCCACCACGGCACCTGCCACGCGGGGCAACCAGACACTGGAGCGCTTCAGGCCCAGGCCCATACCAATGCCCACCGCATGCAGCACCGCTGTGCCCAGCACCATGCCGGCCAGCGCGGCACTGCCGCCCAGTTCCTGGCCATGTGCTGCACCATGAAACAGCGCAAAGGCCCCCACCAGCACCGCACCTGCAGCCTCCGGCAACTTCACCTGTGCCGCCAACAACAGACCAACGACCAGCATGGAGGCAGCGATCATCGGCTCAATGGCCGGGAAGGCCACACCCGCTTGCGCCAGCAAGGCGCCCGCCAGCAGCAACACAGCAAACGACACCGGCGCCAGCCACAGCCGCCGCGTCGTCATGGCACTCCACACGCCTACCGCCAACATGGCAGCCAGGTGATCCAGCCCGGTGATGGGGTGCAGAAATCCGGTCAGGAAGCCATGGTGCGCCGAACCGTCTGCACCCACATGAGCCAGCGCAGAAGTACCCGCCAAAGCAAGCCCAGTCAAAGCAGCCGTTTTGAAGATTGTTTGAAATTTCATCGAGAAGCTCCAGCAAAAGTATGAGAGAAGTGCCTGATCCAAGGGCGCCGCGGAACCAGTGAACTTGAAAGCCTGCAGCGAATGCATCGGGAGAAGTGCCTTGGTCAAGGATGCGGTGGAACCGGCTTTGCCGGGCCACTCGCATCGCCCCCTGGGGGGTGACGCGCGAAGCGCGGCGCGGGGGGTGTCACGGTATAGGCTGATGCACCGTCACCAGCTTGGTGCCATCCGGAAACGTCGCTTCCACCTGAATGTCGGGAATCATCTCAGCAATGCCTTCCATCACGTCGGACCGGCTCAGCACGGTGCGGCCTTCGCTCATCAGTTCGGCCACGGTCTTGCCGTCACGGGCACCTTCCATCACCGCGGCGCTGATCAGTGCCACGGCTTCGGGGTAGTTGAGTTTCAGGCCGCGTGCCTTGCGCCGCTCGGCCAGCAGGGCGGCGGTGAAAAGCATGAGCTTGTCTTTTTCGCGAGGAGATAGTTCCATGTCGTTTCACTGATCAGTCAGCTCGCGCGGCCGCAAAGGCCGGTCGAACGCGAGGCTTCAGGTCCAAAGCGGTAGGCAGTCGAAAAACCAGGGGGCCCAGGGGCCTGCGCGCGAGGGGTTCAGCAAATACCGTGCCCTGGCACTTCGCGTGGCATGAAAGCTGCACCTGACGTTGGGTGAATCCCCTGCCTGCCGTTCCTCCTCTTTCAGACCCGCTGGCCGATGCGCCTCAGCGCATCACCCGTGTGCGCCGCGACTACAACAGCTGGGTGGGCAGCGAAACCATGGAGGACTACGCGCTGCGTTTCACCCCGCAGCGCTTTCGCAAATGGAGCGAATGGCGCGTGGCCAACACGGCATTTGGCGCGGCGTCGTTCCTGATTCTGGAGGCGGTGGGGGCCACGCTGCTGGTGCAGTACGGCTTCATCAACGCGTTCTGGGCCATCCTGGCCACCGGCCTGATCATCTTCGTGGCTGGCCTGCCCATCAGCGTGTACGCCGCCCGCTACGGGGTCGACATGGACTTGCTCACACGTGGTGCGGGCTTCGGCTACATAGGCTCCACCATCACTTCGCTGATCTACGCGTCCTTCACCTTCATCTTCTTTGCGCTGGAGGCTGCGGTGATGGCCTATGCGCTGGAGCTGGCGTTGGATATTCCGCCGGCATGGGGCTATTTGATCTGCGCGGTGGTGGTGATTCCGCTGGTGACGCATGGCGTTTCGGTGATCAGCCGCTTCCAGGTCTGGACCCAGCCACTGTGGCTGGTGATGATGTTGGTGCCTTTTCTGGCGGTCTGGATGCTGGATCCCGGTGTGTTTGCCAATGTGGTGCATTACGGTGGCCAAAATGGTGCAGGCACGGCGTTTCAGTGGCCTCTTTTTGGTGCGGCGCTCACGGTGGGCATTGCGCTGATCACCCAGATGGGCGAGCAGGCCGACTACCTGCGCTTCATGCCGGCCAAGGAACCGGGCAAGCCGTTGCGGTGGTGGGTCGGTGTGCTGGCGGGCGGGCCGGGCTGGGTGGTGATTGGTGTGCTCAAGATGCTGGGCGGCGCCTTGCTGGCCTACCTGGCCATCAGCCACATGGTGCCACCCGAACGCGCGGTCGACCCGAACCAGATGTACCTGGCGGCCTACGAATACGTGTTCCCGCACTACGGCTGGGCGGTGGCGGCCACGGCGCTGTTTGTGGTGATCTCGCAGATGAAGATCAACGTGACCAACGCCTATGCCGGATCGCTGGCCTGGAGCAATTTTTTCTCGCGCCTCACGCACAGCCACCCGGGCCGCGTGGTGTGGGTGGTGTTCAACACCCTGATCGCCTTCATGCTGATGGAGATGAACGTGTTCCAGGCGCTGGGCGAGGTGCTGGGGCTGTACTCGAACATCGCCATCGCCTGGATCATGGCCGTGGTGGCCGACCTGGTGATCAACAAGCCACTGGGCCTGTCGCCCAAGGGCATCGAATTCAAGCGCGCCTACCTGTACGACATCAATCCCGTGGGCGTGGGTGCCATGGTGCTGGCCTCGGTGCTGTCGATTGCGGCGCACATGGGGCTGATGGGCCCAATGGCGCAGGCGTTTTCGGCAGTCATCGCGATGGTGACGGCGCTGATAGCAGCGCCGCTGATCGCATGGGCCACGCAAGGCCGTTACTACATCGCCAGACGGGAAAACACTTGCGGGGCATCATCTTGCGAAGGTTGTGAGTCGAGAGGGGTAGTCAGTTCAGAAATACCGCGGATCGGGCTTCGCCCGGCCGTTGGTGTTGCCCCCCTTCAGGGGGGTGACGCCGAAGGCGGCGCGGGGGGTGTTTCCGAGTCCAGCGCGGGGGGTGTGCTCAAGCCCGTGCTCAAGCCCATGCTCAAGTGCGTGATTTGCGAGCGCGAATACGAAGCCCCTGACATGGCGCACTGCCCTGCCTACCAGGGCAACATCTGTTCGCTCTGCTGCACACTGGACGCGCGTTGTGGCGACCTCTGCAAACCGCATGCGCGCCTGTCCGAGCAATGGATGGCTGCATTGCGGCGCGTGCTGCCGCGCTCCACCTGGCCCTACCTGGAGGCGGGTCTGGCGCACTACCTGTTGCTGATGCTGGTGATGGCGCCGGTGTTGGCGGCGGTGCTGGGCCTGCTGTACCGGCAGGAGGTGCAGGGGCTGGCGCAAAGCCTGGGCTTGATGGGCGACGCCTCGATGCTGGACGCGGCTTTGCGCTCGGGCTTTTTTCGCGTGTACGCGGTGCTGCTGCTGATCGCGGCCACGGTGGCCTGGTGGCTGGTGCTGGCGCACAAGAGCCGCCAAGTGGCGCAGGAAGAATCGAATCGGCAGACGCACCTGCTGATGCAGGAGATCGAGTCCCACCGCCGCACCGATGAACAATTGCAGCGTGCCCGCGAAGCCGCCGACCAGGCCAATCAGGCCAAGACGCGCTACATCAGCACCATCAGCCACGAACTGCGCACGCCACTCAACAGCATCCTGGGCTACGCGCAGTTGCTGCAGGAAGACAGTGAGTTGGCGCCGCATCGGGCGCAGGCCATCCGCGTGATTCATCGCGGCGGCGAGCACCTGCTCTCGCTCATCGAAGGCACGCTGGACATTGCACGCATCGAATCCGGCAAGCTCGCGCTGGACGTTCGTCCCATGGCTTTTGCCGACGCCATGAGCGAAGTGGCCAGCATGTTCGAGCTACAGGCTGCGGCGAAGGGCCTGCGTTTCGTGTTCGACACCGGCAGCCGCCTGCCCGATGCGGTGCGCGCCGACGAAAAGCGCCTGCGCCAGATCCTGTTCAACCTGCTGGGCAACGCGGTGAAGTTCACACGCGAGGGGGAGGTGCGCCTGCGTGTGTCGCATGCGTGCGAGATGGCTCACTTCGAGGTGCAGGACACGGGCCCGGGCATGACGGCGCAGGAGCTGGAGAGAGTGTTTGAGCCATTTGCACGCGGGGCTCATTCGGCTGGGGCGGGGGGTGTTCCTGCGCTGCCCGGGCAAAACGCGTCGGGCACTGGTTTGGGACTGACCATTGCCAAGATGCTGACCGACCTCATGGGTGGCGAGATGACCGTGCGCAGCACGCCCGGTGAGGGCACGGTGTTCAGCGTGCGCCTGTTCCTGCCGGAGCTGCATGGCGCGGTGGTGCGGCCTGCTGTGCCGGCGCCCACCTTCACGGGCTTTCAGGGGCCACGCAAGCGTGTGCTGGTGGTGGACAACGAAGAGGCCGACCGCGAACTGCTGGCGCGCTGGCTGCAGCCGCTCGGGTTTGACGTGCTGCTGGCCACCAGCGGGCACGACGCGCTGGCCCTGATGGCCACGCTGGACCCGCTGCCGGACGCCATCTTCATGGACCTGGCCATGCCCGGCATTGATGGGTGGGAAACGCTGCGCCGCTTGCGCGCGCGTGGTTGGGGCGACGTGCCACTGGCCATCGTGTCGGCCAATGCATTTGACAAGGGTTTGCAGTCCGACATCGAGGGTGACCGTGGGCATCTTCCTCAAGATTTTTTCGTGAAGCCGGTGCGGCGCGATGACCTGCTGGTGTGGCTGGGTCAGCGCCTGGGGCTGAAATGGGAAACTGCAGCCGCTTTGCCAAAGCATCCGAAGCAGGCTGTTGTGGGCCTTGGCGTTGTTCCTGTGCTGTCGCAGGGCGAGATGGCGCCCCTGCTGGAACTGGTGCGGCTGGGCTACTACAAGGGCATCGTGCAGTGGCTCGATGACTGGGTACGCCTGCGGCCTGAGCAGGCGGAATTTGCGCGCGGGTTGCGCACGCTGGCGCGGGAGTTCCGCTTCGAGGCGATCGAGCAGCGGCTGCTGGGGCAGGGGCCTGCGGCGCAGTCTTCGGGTGTGTCATGACAGCAAACCACATGACTCATCAAACCACACCCGAACGAACCGGTGCCCCTCTGGGCAGTGCCCTGGTCGTGCTCATCGTCGACGACGTGCCCGACAACGTCGCCCCATTGCACGACGCGCTGGACGAAGCCGGCTACACCGTGCTGGTGGCGCTCGACGGCGAATCCGCCATCCGCCGTGCCACCCAGGCCCTGCCCGACGTGATCCTGCTCGACGCCGTGATGCCCGGCATCGACGGCTTCGAGGTCGCGCGCCGGCTCAAGGCCGACCCGATCACCGCGCAGATCCCCATCATCTTCATGACCGGCCTCACCGAGACCGAACATCTGGTGGCCGCGCTGGACGCGGGCGGCGCCGACTACGTGACCAAACCCATCAAGCCGCGCGAGGTGATGGCGCGCATGGGTGTGCACCTGCGCACCGCGCGCCACGTGCGCCAGGGCGCGGTGGAACGCAGCCAGGCCCGCAACGCACTCGACGCCTTCGGCTACGCCACCATCACCGTGCGCGAACACGACGGCCGCCTGATGTGGCAGACCCCGCTGGCGCGCGACCTGCTGCAGCGCTACTGCGGCACCGAAGCACCCGCCACGCCGCCCGCCGTGCTGCAGTGGCTGCGCCGCCACCTGCACGACGCGCAGGCCCAGCGAGAGCCGCCGCGCCTCACGCTGGAAAACGGTCCGCGCCGACTCACCTTCCGGCTGCACCAGCGCGTGGGCGACCAGGACCAGGGCGAGGTCAACGGCGAAGGCGGCGACTGGCTGATCGTGATGCAGGAAACCTCGGACGCAAGCGTGCTTGAATCCATGGCGCAAGCTTTTGCCCTGACCGCGCGTGAAGCCGAGGTGCTGTACTGGGTGGTCAAGGGCAAGACCAACCGCGACATTGGCGACATTCTGGGCGCCAGCCCCGCCACCGTGAAGAAGCACCTGGAACGCATCCACGCCAAGCTCGGCGTGGAAACCCGCACTGCTGCAGCCACCATGGCCATCAACAGGGTGCCCCTCTTGCAGCCCCAGCACGGAGGCTGACGCGCGCCTTGCAGCAGCGTACGCCACCCGGCGTACATACACCTCGAAGGGTCTTCCCTAGCATCCAGTTGTCCGCTGTGCCACGCCTGAAGAGGGCAGCCGGCGGCGCCAATACCAACCCCCTCACGGGACCCCCTGGAACACTGGAGAAGCGCCATGTCGACAACCCAAAACGCACGCCGTTTTACCCTCAAGACCCTTTCGGCCGCCGCCGTGGCCGTCACACTCGGTGGCCTCACGGCCCTGCCGGCCTACGCACAGGAGACCATCAAGGTCGGTGTGCTGCACAGCCTCTCGGGCACCATGGCCATTTCGGAAACCGTGCTCAAGGACACGGTGTTGATGGCCATTGAAGAGATCAACGCCAAGGGCGGCGTTCTGGGCAAGAAGCTCGAACCCGTGGTGGTCGACCCCGCTTCCAACTGGCCGCTGTTTGCCGAGCGTGCACGCCAGCTGATCACACAGGACAAGGTGGCCGTGGTGTTCGGTTGCTGGACCTCGGTGTCCCGCAAGTCGGTGCTGCCCGTGTTCGAGGAACTCAACAGCCTGCTGTTCTACCCCGTGCAGTACGAGGGCGAAGAGCTGAGCAAGAACGTGTTCTACACCGGTGCCGCACCCAACCAGCAGGCCATTCCCGCTGTGGAATACCTGATGAGCAAGGACGGCGGTTCGGCCAAGCGCTTCGTGCTGCTGGGCACCGACTACGTGTACCCCCGCACCACCAACAAGATCCTTCGCGCGTTCCTGAAATCCAAGGGGGTTCCGGACAGCGACATCATGGAGGAGTACACCCCCTTCGGTCACTCTGATTACCAGACCATCATCGCCAACGTGAAGAAATTCGCCAGCGAAGGCAAGAAGACGGCGGTGGTTTCCACCATCAACGGCGACTCCAACGTGCCCTTCTACAAGGAACTGGGCAACGCCGGCCTGAAGGCGACCGACGTGCCGGTGGTGGCGTTCTCCGTGGGTGAAGAGGAGCTGCGCGGCGTGGACACCAAGCCGCTGGTGGGTCACCTGGCTGCATGGAACTACTTCATGTCGCTCAAGAACCCGACCAACACCGAGTTCACCAAGAAGTGGGCCGATTACGCCAAGGCCAAGAACATCGCCGGCCACAGGGACCGCCCGTTGACCAACGACCCGATGGAGGCCACCTACATCGGCATCAACATGTGGAAGCAGGCCGTGGAAAAAGCCAAGAGCACCGACACCGACAAGGTGATCGCCGCCATGGCCGGCCAGACCTTCACCGCGCCCAGCGGCATCGTGAGCAAGATGGACGAGAAGAACCACCACCTGCACAAGAGCGTGTTCATTGGCGAAGTGCGCGCCGATGGCCAGTTCGATGTGGTGTGGAAGACGCCTGGTCCCGTCAAGGCACAGCCATGGAGCCCCTTCATTCCTGAGAACAAGGGCAAGAAGGACGAGCCTGTGAAGAAGTAAGCGGTAGGCACCCCCCGCCGCGCTGCGCGCGACCCCCCTCTCTTGCGCCTTCGGCTTGGAGGGGGGCGACATCTCGGGCCGGCAAAGCCGGACCCTCGTTGTCTCTGGACGGGATGCCTTTCGCTCGAGCCTCTTGTATTTCTGAATTCACGCGGCTTGCTGATTGGTGAAGGACTGACATGAAAATGTTTTGGCTGCGAAGCCTTGGGCTCTGGTTGGCGCTTGCTTTGGGCGCGAACATGGCGCAAGCGCTCACGCCTGCCGATGCGCTGGCCCTGGTGGAGGGCGGTGCCAGCGAGCGCATCGAAACCATGAACCGGCTTGCCGTCGAGCCGGACGAACGGGCTGCCGCCTTGATTCGTGCCATGGCCGCGCGCAACGTACGTGTGGCGGGAGAAAAGGTGTTCATTGTTGACGGTGATGCAGCGATTGACTCGGTGACCGGTGAATCCGTGGTTTTGCCTGCCGACGCGCAGGACATCATGCTCAACAACCGCATGCGCGGCGCGCTGGAGACGGCGCTGGCAGCGCTTGATTTGCTGAACGCCGGGCCTCAGCGTCAGCGTGAGGCAGCGCGTACTTTGCAGCGCGGCGCCTTCAATGAACCCGACATCGAACAGCTGCCACTGATCGACAAGGCCCTGGCAGGCGACCTCGACCCGCAGGCACGCCAGACGCTGGAACTGGCACAGGCAGCAGTGTTGCTGGACAGTGAAGACGAAACGCAGCGCCGGGCCGCTGCCGAAAAATTGGGCGAAGCGCGCCAGCCCCTCGTGCGTCCCTTGCTGCTGGCGCAGATCGAACGCGAACAAAGCGCGAGCGTGAAGGCTGCGCTGGACAAATCCTTGAAGACGCTGGAGCGCTCGCTGCAATTCAACAGCCTGCTCGCACAGGGCTTCACCGGCATCAGCCTGGGCAGCATCCTGCTGCTGGCCGCGCTGGGCCTGGCCATCACCTATGGCCTCATGGGCGTCATCAACATGGCGCACGGTGAGCTGATCATGATCGGCGCTTACGCCACCTGGCTGGTGCAGGTGGCTTTCAAGCAGATGTTCCCCGACATGTTCGACTGGTACCTGCTGGTGGCCATGCCGATTGCATTCATGACTTCTGCGCTGGTGGGCGCGGCCATGGAACGCTCCGTGATCCGCTTTCTGTACGGCCGCCCGCTGGAAACGCTGCTGGCCACCTGGGGCATTTCGCTGGTGCTGATGCAGGGCGTGCGCAGCCTGTTCGGTGCACAGAACGTGGGAGTGGAAAACCCGAGCTGGATGAGCGGCAGCGTCACCCTCATGGGCAACCTCACTTTGCCCTGGAACCGCATCATCATCATCGGCTTTGCTGTGGTGGTGCTGGTGGGCGTGACGCTGATGATAGGCAAGACGCGGCTGGGCCTGTTCGTGCGCGGCGTCACACAGAACCGGCCGATTGCATCGTGCATGGGCGTGAACACCGCGCGCATCGATACCTATGCATTTGCCTTGGGTTCCGGCATTGCAGGCCTGGCCGGCTGCGCACTGAGCCAGATCGGCAACGTGGGCCCCGACCTTGGGCAGAGCTACATCGTGGACTCGTTCATGGTGGTGGTGCTGGGCGGCGTAGGGCAGATTGCTGGCACGGTGTACGCCGCGCTGGGCCTGGGCATGCTCAATAAATTCATTGAAGGCTGGGCCGGTGCGGTGCTGGCCAAGATCGCGGTGCTGGTCTTCATCATCATCTTCATCCAGAAGCGTCCGCAGGGGATTTTCGCCATGAAGGGAAGGGAAGCATGAGCGGCACGAACGCCAACAGGCCCATGGAAGCTTTGCCATCGGGATCGGTATCGCTCCCCAGCCCCGGTCCGCTGCTCACCCGCACCGGCTGGAGCAGTTTCATCGTCGCGCTGCTGGTGGTGTGTGCCCTGGCTCCCGCGCTCAACCTGATCGTACCGGCCGACAGTGCCTTCCACCTGAGCGACTACATGGTGGGCCTGCTGGGCAAGATCATGTGCTACGCCATCTGCGCGCTGGCCATGGACCTCATCTGGGGCTACACCGGCATCCTCAGCCTGGGCCACGGTCTGTTCTTCGCGCTGGGGGGCTACGTGATGGGCATGTACCTCATGCGCCAGATCGGGCTGGACGGCAACTACAAAAGCGAGCTGCCCGACTTCATGGTGTTCCTGGACTGGAAGGAACTGCCCTGGCACTGGGCACTGAGCGACAGCTTCATCGCCACGCTGTTCCTCATCGTTGCGGTGCCGGGCCTGGTGGCATTTGTATTCGGCTACTTCGCCTTTCGCTCGCGCATCAAGGGCGTGTATTTCTCCATCATCACGCAGGCCCTCACCTTTGCCGCGCTGCTGCTGTTCTTCCGCAATGAGACCGGCTTTGGCGGCAACAACGGCTTCACCGACTTCAAACGCATCCTGGGCATTCCCCTGGCCACGCCCGGCATGCGTATGACGCTCTTCGTGCTCACCGGCCTCACGCTGCTGGGCTTTTTCCTGTGGGCTCGCTGGCTGGTCAACAGCAAGTTCGGGCGCGTGTTGCAGGCCGTGCGCGATGCCGAAAGCCGCGTCATGTTCTGCGGCTACAACCCGCTGCCCTACAAGCTCACCATCTGGACCATTTCGGCCGTGATGTGCGGCGTGGCCGGTGCCTTGTACGTACCACAGGTGGGCATCATCAACCCCGGTGAAATGAGCACCGCCAACAGTATCGAGATCGCCATCTGGGCAGCAGTGGGTGGCCGTGCCACTTTGATTGGTCCCATCATTGGCGCCTTCATCGTCAACGGCGCAAAAAGTTTCCTCACGGTGAGCTTCCCTGAATACTGGTTGTACTTCCTGGGCGGCTTGTTCATTGTGGTGACCCTGTTCATGCCGCAGGGCGTGGTGGGGCTGGTGAAGACGCTGCGTGGCAAGCTGGGTGTACGTTCACCCAAAGTCCAAGCAGCTGAGCGACCCGCATCGGTGGTGCTCCCACCCAAGGACGCACAACCTCAGGCAGCCACTCCCACTGGAGCACAGGCATGACCCCGGACCTGATGGAAGCCGGTGCGGAGCGCCTGCAAAAGGCACTGGATGTGGTGAACACGGGGCTCACCGAATCCGGCGGTCGCTCTGCAGGCTACGGGCGCGTGCACACGCCCGGCGAAGTGGACACCACGCACGGCCGCATCCTGTACCTGGAAGACGTGCACGTGAGCTTCGACGGATTCAAGGCCATCAATGGCCTTTCGCTGGACATCGCACCTGGCGAGCTGCGCTGCATCATCGGCCCCAATGGGGCAGGCAAGACCACGATGATGGACATCATCACCGGCAAGACACGGCCCGACAAAGGCCAGGTGTTCTTCGGCAGCACCATCGACCTGCTGCGCTACCGCGAAGCCGAGATCGCCGCACTGGGCATCGGCCGCAAGTTCCAGAAGCCCACGGTATTCGAACAGCTCAGCGTGTTTGAGAACCTGGAGCTGGCACTGGCCACCGACAAACGCGTGCGCCACAGCATGGTGTTCACGCTCACCGGGGAGGAGAAAGACCGGCTGGGCGAAGTGCTGCAAACCATTCACCTGACAGACAGCGCTGCACGCCTGGCCGGCAACCTCAGTCACGGGCAGAAGCAGTGGCTGGAGATTGGCATGCTGCTGATGCAGGATCCCAAGTTGTTGTTGCTGGATGAGCCTGTGGCTGGCATGACGGATGAAGAGACCGAGCGGACTGCGCAGCTGTTTTTGTCGCTGAAGGGCAAGCATTCGCTGATGGTGGTGGAGCACGACATGAGCTTCATTCGAACCATCTCTGAGAAGGTCACTGTGCTTTGTGACGGTTCGGTGCTGGCTGAAGGGACTTTGGATGAGGTGCAGGCGGATGAGCGGGTGATTGAGGTTTATCTTGGGCGCTGATCTTCTTGTCTCCGGTCGCTTGGTTTGGCCGGGTCTCGCCCCGGCGGGCGACCTTCTTTTCTTTGCTTCGCCAAAGAAAAGAAGGCAAAAGAAAGGCGAGCCGGATGCGCTGTCCCTTCGCTTCGCTACGGGCACACTGCGTTGCTCGGTCCGGACGGGGTCTGCGCAAACTTGTCCGCTTCGCGGCCTTCGGACATGCGCAGCCCTGACCCGCCCGGCCCTGCGCTACTCGCCAGCGCATGACGGCGGAAGGCGGGAGCGGGGACATCTTCTCCGGCAACTTGGCTGGCGTGGCCCCTCACCCCGACCCTCTCCCCCAGAGGGGCGAGGGAGTGAAGGCACGGTCTCCGAGAGGGGTAGTCCGATCCCGATCCCGCCTTTGCCGTGTGGCCGGGCTGAGCAGCGCAGCGGCGTGGGGATCAGAAATTCGCATGTCCGAAGGCCGCGCAGCGGACAAGTTTGCGAATTTCCCCCACGACGCGAGCAGCGCAAGGAAGCCCGAAGGGCCCCGGACTTCGGCTCGCCTTTCTTTGGGTTACCTTTCTTTGGCGAAGCAAAGAAAGGTAACTCGGCCGCCGGGCCGAGACCCGGCACGACACGACAGCCAGTCTGGCTGAAAAGGAACAGCAGATGAGCCTCCTAGAAGCCAAAGACATCAACCAGTACTACGGCGGCAGCCACATCCTGCGCAACGTCAGCCTGCAAGCCGAACTCGGCCAGGTCACCGTGGTGCTTGGCCGCAACGGCGTGGGCAAGACCACGCTGCTCAAATCGCTCATGGGCCTGGTGCCGATCAAGAGCGGCAGCATCACGCTCGATGGCGTGGCCATCGACAAGGCCACGCCCTACGAGCGCGCCCGCATGGGCGTGGGCTTCGTGCCGCAGGGGCGTGAGATCTTCGGGCGGCTCACGGTGCAGGAAAACCTGCTCATGGGGCTGGCTTACAAGAAGGGCAGCACGCCCATCCCAACTGAGCTGTTCGAGCTGTTCCCGGTGCTCAAGCAGATGCTGGGCCGCCGCGGTGGCGACCTTTCGGGTGGGCAGCAGCAGCAATTGGCGATTGCGCGCGCACTGGCGGCGGGACCGAAGTTGTTGATCCTGGACGAGCCCACCGAAGGCATTCAGCCCAACATCATCAAGGACATTGGCAAGGTCATCCGCATGCTGGCCGACCGCGGCAACATGGCGATCGTGCTGGTGGAGCAGTACTACGACTTCGCCGAGGAGCTGGCCGACCGCTATGTGGTGATGGAGCGTGGCGAGGTGATCGCCAGCGGGCCTGGCAGCGAGATGCAGGCCAAGGGGGTGCGCCAACTGGTCGCGATCTGAGTGCTATCTGTGCGCGATGGGTCAGCGCACGTATTCTTCTTCGACTACTGCTTCGCCTTCTCCCCTGGCCGGTTTGTAGCGGGTGGGCAGCGAGACAGCGCCAGGGGCTGTGCCTGCGGTGGTGTTTTCGCCCAGGCGGGCGTGGGGTGCGCTGGTGTCGTACTGGGCGCGCAGGCTTTCTATGCGCGCGCGCAGTTCATCTGCGTTGGGAATGCGGTCGGCGTAGCGCTGGAGCACCTGCCAGGCCGACTCGACGAGCTTGGCATTGAGCGTGCGCTCGCTCTCCGCCAGCAGTTGCACCACGGTGCCCTGGGGATCGCCTTTCAGGGTCAGCGTCATGGCCTGTTCGGTGATCTTCAGGATCTGGGTGTGCCCCTTGCGAATCCGGTCACTGAAGCTGGCGTTGCCCGTGGCGGCACAGGCCAGCAGCTCGGTCATGGCGCGGCTGGTGCAAAAGCGCATGCCCATGGCATCCACCGGGGATGTCATGTCTTCGATCGGTGTTGAGCGTGCAGCCAGACGCGTCAACAGACCCAGCAGGTTGCAGGCGGCCTCGAAGTCGAAGCCGGGATCGTAGATGCCCCGCACCATGTCGCGCACGTCGTTCAACACCTGCGAGGTCTGGTTCGCCTGCAGTGCCGCCAGCGTCTGGGCGATGCCCAGCAGGCGTTTGGGGCGTTCGGGTTCCCAGGCACGTTCGTGCAGGCGGGTGAGCTGATCGACGCAGCGCGCCAGGCCGCGCTGGTCGTTGTTGTCCAGCCGCGCAAAGGCAATCAGGACAACGGCTTGCGGATCGAACATCTTGGAGTCCAGCCCGATGCGGGTCGCGCGGTCGAGCAGTTCAAGGCCTTCGCTGCGCTCACCAGTGAAGTAGGCCAGCATGCCGTGCTTGAGCAGTCGGCTGATCGACGCGGGCGTGAGCGTGGTGGCCATCTTGAAGGTGGACAGCGCGTTCTGGAAGTTGCCGAGTTCGAACTGGGCGCGGCCCATCACGTCATAGGCGTCAACATACCCGGCGTCGTCCTGAATCAGGCTCTCCAGCGTGCCGACGGCGCGCGTGGTCTGGCCGGCCTCGAGCTGGGCACGGGCCACACCCAGGCGCGCCCAGGGCAGCGTCTTGGCCTCGATCACGGCCTCGTACAGTGCCTGCGCGTCGGCCACGCGACCATTGCGCAGCAGCAGCTCGGCGCCGATACGGGCTGCGTAGAGCCAGAACGGCTTGCGTGACTCGAAGCGCTCCATGCACAGGTTGCTGGCGAGCTCGAAGTCCTGTGCGTCGATGGCGGTGAAGATGTCGTGCAGCGCACGCTTTCGCAGACGCGCCTGCAGGATGCGGTCGTACAGTTTGGCGCCGGTGTGGGGTTTGAGCAGGTAGGCGTCCAGCGCCGACTCGGCAGCCTCGGCCACTTTGCTGTACGAGGCCTCGGCCGTGATCATCACGAACACGGTGTAGAACGGCAGCAACTGGTTGCGCCGCAGGTCGTCCAGCAGGTCCTGCCCCGAGCTGGATTCGCGCTCGAAGAACTGTTCGCAGATGACCACGTCAAAGGCGGCCACTTCCAGCTTGCGCCGTGCGTCACTCAACCGCGAACACTGCGCCACCGTGCCCAGGCCCAGCTCGCGCAACTGCGACACCAGAATGGCACGCGACTGTGGATTGCCCTCGATCACCAGCGCGGTGGCGTCGTGGAGCTGGTTGGGGGAAGCGAACATGCGACGGCGGGCTGTGCGTGGGCAGGACAGGGAGGGACAGGGCGTGTTGGCAAAGGCGAACGGTCTTTCGCACGCTGGATGGCGCCATTCTGCTGTCTTGAGACATTGCCGATGCAGCCAAAAGCACACAGAAAACCCCTTTTCTTCTCTTTCAGGGTGCGAAGCGTGATCTGCGACACGTGGCTGGGCTGCGCGCGGTTGCTTTGTTTTTCCGGAGGCTTGGTTTGGCCGGGTCTCGCCCCGGCGGGCGAGTGACTTTCTTTGCCAAAGAAAGTCACTAAAGAAAGGCGAGCCGAAGTCCGGGCCGCTGTGCGGTTCCTTGCGCTGCTCGCGTCGTGGGGGAAATTCGCAAACTTGTCCGCTGCGCGGCCTTCGGACATGCGAATTTCTGATCCCCACGCCGCTGCGCTGCTCAGCCCGGCCACACGGCACAAGCGGGATCGGGGTCGGGCTACCCCTCCAGCGCGAGGTGCCTCAATCCAGTGATACCGTCGGGCCGGCTTTGCCGGACGACTGGTATCGCCCCCTGGGGGTGACGCCGCAGGCGGCGCGGGGGGAGTCTATGCCTTGCGGCGCAGGGGGGTGTTCCTAGACCCTCCAGATGCGAGGCTGAACGGGGTTGAGCCCCCAGGCTGCCGGACGCATTGCCGCCCATGCGCGCTGGAACAAGGCCATCAGCGGCTCCACAACCGGCGCCACGGCGCGCACCGCCAGCACTTGGTCGTTGGGGCAGGTGGCGCCGGCCTGTACGTCTGTCGGGCCGTCCTGCAGAGCGCCTCGCACAACCTCCAGCAGGTGTTCGCGCCGCTCCCGGTTGAGCGCGCTGCCGGTGGCGAACCAGAAAGTGCCCAGGCAGCGCTGACCAGCCAGGCCCAGGGGCGACTGCATCAGGCGGGTGTCGGTGGCGTCGATGGTGGCCTGTTCCAGCCAGATCCCGGGCATCTCCAGCCGTTGCCGTAACCGGCCGCTGGTGTAGGGCTGATTCGCCAGGGGCAGGCCGAGGGCGGTCACGTCCCAGCCCATCATTTCGGCGCCCTCGGCCAGCGTGGCGCTCACCGCATTGAGGGCGTCGCATCCCGGGTAGGCAATGGCCTCCAGTGGGAGCCATTCCAGCCGTGCGCCAGCGTCGAGCGTGATGGCGATTTGCTGGGTGGCGCGGGCCTCGTCGGATGCATAGAAGCGTGTGGCGCCGGGTGTGCCCAGCATGGCGTGGGCGCCGGTGCCCACATGCAGCTTCACGTCCAGCAGGTCGCCGCCCACCAGGCCGCCGGGGGGGTGCACCACCACGTTGTGGCAGATGGCATCGCCTTCCGGGTACAGGCTCTTGAGGATGCGCAGCGGGCCGTTGTGCCGGTGCTGCAGCACGGTGCGTTGTTGTTCGAGCCGGTAGTCGAGTTGGAGTTGGGCGTGCCAGGGCATGCGGGGAGTTTACGGGGCCGCCTGCGCGACCCGTGGCCGCTCAGGCTGGCAGGGCTTCGACAGGCAGTGGCGCGGGATTGGGCTTCATCCAGCTTCGCAGCTTGCCGGGGTTGAGCAGGCCTTGTGGGTCGAAGCGGTGCTTCATTTTCACCACGGCTGGGTCCAGGTTGTTCTGCTTGCCGTCTTCCACGATATAGACGTGCGGGTTGTTGATTTGCACGCCCTGGTCGCGGTAAATCTGCATGATCTCGTTCAGCCGCGCCTCGGTGGTGTAGCGGATGAGCTGCAGGCCACTGCAGTTGAGTGCGCCTTCCTTGGTACGCAGGAATTCCAGGTGCATCATCACCTCGCCCGCCAGTTGGGTTTCCAGTGCACGCACCTGCGCCAGGTTGCGCGTGGGGTCAAAACCGCTCTGGATGTAGGTGAGGCTTTTGTCGACCTTCATGGCCACCAGGGTGGTGTGGTTCCACGTGTACTCGAGCAGCGTCTTGTTGCTGGCGGCCACCTCTTCAGCCGACTTGCGGTAGCTCACGTTGCCGCCGTGTTCCGCCACCATGGCGCGCATGCCGGCTTCCGAATGCGGCGCCACGATCACCAGCACGGCGTGGCAGCCTTTGGGTAAAAAATCGGCCAGCGCGGTGAAGTGGTCCGGGATGGGCGCACCCAGGAAGCAGACTTCTTTTTTCTCCAGACCGGGCGCGCTGCTGAAGCGGCTGGCGAAGTCCAGCGCAGCGTCGAACTCGGTGAAGGTGGCGATGCATTCGGACCAAGGCACGGCGGTGGTCAACGCCACCTCCAGCTCCAGCACGATGCCGTTGGTGCCGTAGGTGTGGTGGAGCAGCATGGCTTCTGCGCCGCTGAGTTCGATGATCTGCGGTTCGGGCTCCACCGTCATGGCGCGCACCGCGAGGATGTTGCCCGGCGCGGCCAGCGGGCCGTGGTTGATGGAACCGGCGCCGCCAAAGCCACCGCCGAACAGACCGCCCAGCGTGGCGCTCCGGTAGGTGGAAGGCAGCCAGCGCAGTTCCTTGCCATGTGGCCTGGCCTGCGCGTCGAATTCAGACAACCGGATGCCCGCCTGCGCACGGCCCACGCTGCCGCGCACCCAGCCAAAGGCGTTGTAGCCGCTCATGTCCAGGATCACGCCGCCCTGCAGCGGCACGCACTGGCCGTAGTTGCCGGTGCCAGTGCCGCGCACGGTGATGGGAATCGACAGCCGTGCGCAGGTGGCCACCACCTGCCGGATCTCGTCTTCGGTGCGCGGGCGCACGGCAATGTCACCGCGCTTGCCTTGCAGCGCTTCCTTGAGCACCGGGCTGAACCAGGCAAAGTCTTGCGACAGCCGGGCCAGCCGCTGGGGTTCGGTGATCCAGTCGAGCGCAGGCAGTTCGCGGACGAGTTGCTGGACGGATTCGATGTGCTGGCTCATGGTGCGCTCCTTGTGGCCGCAGACCCGCCCGGTGCGTTCACCGAAGGCCGGATGCGGCGGGGTTTTGAATGGATAGGGGTTTCAGTCGTGCGAGGTTTCGCTGGCGTGCCAGCCACCCAGGGCCTTTTTCGACAGCCAGGCCATGGCCACAAACAGCGCCACGCCAGTTAGCGAGATCAGCAGCAAGGCCGCGAACATGCGCGGGATGTTGAGCTGGAAGCCGGCCTGCAGGATCTGGTAGGCCAGGCCCGCACCGGTGCCGCCGGTGCCGGCCACGAATTCGGCCACCACCGCGCCAATCAGGGCCAGCCCGCTGGAAATGCGCAGGCCGCCAAAAAAGTAGGGCAGAGCGCTGGGAATGCGCAGGCGGATCAGCGTCTGCAGCCGCGTGGCGCGGTTGAGCTGGAAGTAGCTTTGCAAATCAGGGTCCACGCTGCGCAAGCCCAGCGTGGTGTTGCTGATGATGGGGAACAACGCCACCAGCGAAGCGCAGATCACCATCGACAGCGTGGGGTCGCGCACCCAGATGATGATCAGCGGCGCCACCGCCACGATGGGGGTGACCTGCAGCAGCACCGCGTAGGGAAACAGCGCGGTCTCGATCGCCTTGCTCTGCACGAAGAGGAAAGAAATGAGCACGCCCACCACGGTGGCGGCCACGAAGGCCAGCAGTGTGATCTTCACGGTCACGGCCAGCGAGGCGCCTAGCGAGGCCCAGTCGGTGATCAGGGTCTGCATCATCAGCAGTGGCGAGGGCACCAGGTAGGGCGGTAGCTCCATGCCGGTGACCAGGCCCTGCCACAGCACCAGGAGCACCACGCCCACCAGCACCGGGTAGGCGATACGTTGCACCCGTGGCTGGAAGAGCAGGGGCCTGGCTGCGGGCTGGGTAGTGCGTGGTTTAAGCGGTGCGTCGCGCGATGCAGCGGGTGGTGGCGGCATCAGGGAAGTGGCGGTGCCCGCATGCGTGTGGGTCGATGAGCCCGTCTTCAGGTCGGTCGGCGCGGCAGCGGTCAGGGTGTTCATGGCTGCACCTCTTCGGTGGACTGGCTGGCGCGCAGCAGGCTGTCCTGCAGCTGCTTGGCGTGCCGCGAAAACTGTGGCGAGACGAGGAAGTCCGGTGTGCGCGGGTAGGGCTCGTCGATGTGGAACTCTTCCACCACGCGGCCGGGGCGCGCCGCCATCATCACCACGCGGGTAGACAGGAACACCGCCTCGTGAATGGAGTGGGTGACGAAAATGACGGTGAGTTTTTTCTTGCGCCACAGGTCCAGCAGTTCGGCGTCGAGCTTGTGGCGGGTGATCTCGTCGAGCGCGCCGAAGGGTTCGTCCATGAGCAACAGGTCGGGCTGCGTGACCAGGCCACGCGCGATCGACACGCGCATCTGCATGCCGCCTGAGAGCGAACGGGGCAGGTCGCCCGCAAACTTTGACAAACCGACCAGCGCCAGTGCCTCTTCCACCTGGGCGGTGGCCTGCGCTTTGGGCATGCCGGCCAGGTCCAGCGGCAGGCGCACATTGGCCTGCACACTGGCCCAGGGCATGAGCGTGGGTGACTGGAACACGAAAGCCATCTTCTTTCCACTGGCTTCCAGTTGCGCCACCGGCTTGCGCCACAGGTGCAGCCTGCCATCGGTGGGTTCCAGCAGGCCGGCCACCATCTTCAGCAAAGTGCTCTTGCCACAGCCCGACGGACCGAGCAGGGTCACAAATTCGCCTTCCTCGATGGTGAGATCCACCGGCAGCAGGGCCTGCGTGCCGTTGGGATAGGTCTTCTCGACGGATAGCACTTCCACGGCGGGGGCGGAGGCGTGAGGTGGGCTCATGGCTGGCCTTTCGATAGAGGCGGCAGACCCTCGCAGGGTCTGCCGCTGTTTCAGGGCGGGGTGATGCTGAATCGGCTGTCGCCGCTCAGGGCATGACCTTCGCGTCCTTGATGAAGGCGGTGTTGTAGGCTTCATCCATCTTCACTTTGGCCGGGTCGATCAGCTTGGTTTCCACCAGGAAGTCGTAGCTGGCCTTGGCACGCTCGGGTGTGATGATCCCGATGCCGGCCTTGCCCGCGTCGCCGCCGGTGACCATCTCAAGCTCCTTGAGCTTGCTCACGCTGTAGGCGAGTTGCTCGTCGGTCATGTTGGGGTTGTCCTTCTTGATGAGCACGTTGCCAGGGGCTGGGTCGGCCAGGTAGCTCTTCCAGCCTTCCATGGTGGCCTTGACGAAGTTGCCCACAGCGACGCTGCGGTCCTTCACCGTTTTCTCCATGCAGGAGATGGTGGTGGCGTAGGCGGGGTAACCCTGGTCACTGAACATGAGCGTGTTGGCCTTCACGCCGGCCTTGGCAATGGCGAAGGGTTCGGACGTGAGGTAGCCCTGCTGTGCCACGTTCTTGTCGGCCACGAAGGGCTGGATGTTGAAGGTGTAGGGGCGGGTCTGGGAATCGGTGAAACCGTACTTGGCCTTGAGCCAGGGCCAGTAGCCGCGCTGGGCGGAAGACGCAATCAGGATGGTCTTGCCCTTGAGGTCTTCAAACTTGGTGACGTCTTCGTGCGCGATCAGCACCTGAGGGTCTTTCTGGAACACCGCTGCCAGCGTGACGACGGGCACACCGCCTTCGCGCATCTGGATCATTTGCAGATCACTTGATCCCATCACGCATTCGGCCTGGCCGGCGGCCATCATCTGCACGATATTGACCTGCGGGCCACCCATCTTGATGGTGACATCCAGGCCGTATTTTTTGTAGATGCCGGTGGCCACCGCTTGGTAGAAGCCGCCGTGCTCGGCCTGCGCATACCAGTTGGTCATGTAGGTGAATTTTTCCTGTGCGTGTGCGGTGCTGGCGGCACCCAGGCTCAGCAACAGGGCGGAAGCGATCGTGGTGAGACGAGCGGTGGACTTCTTCATGGCAGGCTCCGGTGGGGGTGGAAAGAAAGGAACAACGGGAAAAGGGGGAACAGAAATCGGGAGAGTTCAGAGCGAGGTCTGCACGTGGCCGGTGTGTTGTGCGCGGCCCCAGGTGGGTTCGGCCCGCGGCGCCCATTCCAGGGTGTGCAGCTCGGAGATGGCGGCGGCCCAGCTCTCGGCCAGGGAATCCAGAATGGCCAGGCCCTGCGCCGGCGTGGCGGGCAGCGGGTCGCCGATGATCCCGCTGGGGCCGAAGTCGCGCGCGCTCCAGGCACAGGCGGGTCGGCCGTCGGGCGAGAGCAAGGGCGAAGGGAAGGCGGGCGGGTAGTTCACCACGGCGCGGTCCATGCGAACGGTCTCGGGTGCCAGTGCCAGCATCAGCGCAGTCTCGGCATGGCCGGCGTGCATGGCCAGCTTCTTTTCCTTTTCTGACAGGTACTGCCCCGCAACGTGCGGCACGCGCCAGGTGAAGCTGGGCACCACAATGAAATCGCCATGGCGCAGCCGCAATTCGCGCGCTGACATCTCCATCACCTGCGGCTGACCGCCGTGGCCGTTGACGATGAGCAGCTTGCGAAAACCTGCGCGGTAGACCGACTCGCCCACTTCGTTCATGGTGGCCAGCAGGGTTTCGCCGCTGAGCGTGATGGTGCCGGGAAAGTGCAGGTGCTCTTCGGACTTGCCATAGGTGATGGGCGCCATGGCATACGCCGGCACAGAAGCCGGCAGGCGCGCCAGTGCATGGCCGATCACGCCGGCAGCGATCACCGTGTCCACCGCGCAGGGCAGGTGCGGCCCGTGCTGCTCAGTGGCGCCGGTGGGCAGCACGATCACGGTGTTGGCCTTGTCGGGCAGGTCGGCGATTTCGGTCCAGCTCAGGTAGGGCAGGAAGCGGTGGGGTGGGTTGTAGCCGTGGAGCATGGGGTTTCTCGGAAGGGGTGTCGCAAGAGAGTGGGGTTCAGCGCAGGGGCAGCCAGGCGGTGGCTTCCACTTCGATCAGGATGTCGGCGGTGGGCAGCATGGCGCTGACTTCCACCACGGTGGAGGCCGGTGGCTCGCCGGGGAAAAACAGCTTGCGCACGCCGCTGTAGCGCGGGAAGTGGTCCAGCTGCTTGAAGTACTGCACCAGCTTGAACACGTCGCTCATCTGGCCACCGGCGGCTTCCATGGTTTGCCGGATGCTGTTGAGCACGTACCAGCTCTGCGCCAGGATGGGGCCGTCCTTGGTGTCGCTGCTGAACTCGCCGGTACGCCCGATCAGGTCGGCGGCCTCTGCCGGGATGTCGTCAAAGCCGCGCACGATGCGTCCAGCTGATGGGTCGACCGCGATCACGCCGGACAGGAAGACGAAGTCACCCGCGCGGCGCCAGGCGGCGTAGCGGGCCAGGGGCTGGGCGATGCCGGGGGATGTGTTCATGATGCCTCCTGGTTGGCGTGACCGGTCGCCCAGGTCGCAGGTACCTGGCCGCTGATGACATGGCCGCCGCGCAAGACCACGCGCGCCTGGCTGCGAGAAGGAAAACCCCAGGCGTTGGCTGCGGTGAACACCAGCAGATCGGCACTGTCGCCAGGTCGCAGTGGCAACTTCGCCGGGCCGCGCCGAAGCCAGTCGCTGCGGCACAGCGCTTCGCTCCAGCGGTCGAACGGCGCATCGAGTTGCGCCGCTGTGACGCCGCTCGCCAGCGCTTCCAGCGGGTCGAAGCTGCCCACCGGGCAGAACGGGTCCTGCACGTTGTCGCTCGCCACCAGCACCGGAATGCCGCGCTCTCGCGCTTCCTTCACCAGGGTGATGCCGCGCTGGCGCGGTGTGCGGCCGGTGGTGGCGTCCTGCAGCAGCAGGTTGGTGATGGGCAGGGTCACCAGCGTGATGGGCGTGGCAGCCACCGCATCGAGCGTGGCCAGCGCGGTGGCTTCTTCCTGCGCGGCCAGTGCACAGGTATGTCCGCAGACCACATGACCTTCGAAGTGCATCTCATGCACGATGTACGCTGTGGTGGCCAGACCGGCTGCGGCGGGGTTGATTTCTTCGTCCACGTGCAGGTCCACGTTCAGGCCGTGCTGCTGCGCCGCTTCGAACAGGTGGCGCAAGGCCTGCGGGTCCCAATTGGTGGAATGCACGAAGCCGCCCAGCAGCGCGCCTGGGCCGCTGCGCGCCACGGTGGCTGCCAGCGCCTGAGCGGTGGAACGGTCGGCATAGAGGTGGAGCGGGATCAGGCTCACGCGCTCCAGCGTGATGCGGCCGGACCATTCTTCCCCCAACTCGCGCAGCACCGACCAGGCCAGCGGCTGCGCGTCGGGCTCCCACCAGTCGCAGTGGGTGCGCAGATGGGTCACGCCCGCTTCATAGGCCCATTTCAGGGCACGACCGGCACGCTCGCGCACGTCGGCTTCTGTCCAGCTTCGGCGGTCGACCATCATGGCCTCTATCGCGCCCAGCAAGCCCGGTTGCACAACGCCCATCCGGGGCAGGGTGAAGGCCTTGTCCAGGTGAGTGTGAGCGTCCACGAGGCCAGGCAGAACCAGCGCTCCGTTGAGGTCCCAGCATTCATCTGACATTTCGCCCGGCGCCTGGTGCGGCTGAACGCTTTGCACGCGGCCATGGGCCAGGCACAGGTCGGCCAGAGCCGGTTGCGATCCGGCGCTGGGCCAGGATGGCGGCAGCAACCAACGTGGCAGGCGTGCGCGTTGCAGCAGCGTGGGGGCGTGCATCGTGGTCATGCGAAGCGTGCCATGGCTCGACCGACTCTGTGGCGGAACGCGTCCAGCCCGGGCGTGGTGGCCACGTTCATGTGGTAGTAGGCGTGGTAGTCCACACGCGCCCGCCCACCGGTGAGCAGGCGCATGTAGCGCGTGACCGACTTGCGCGGCGGGTCGCCCATGAGCAGGGCGGTCCAGCGCGGGCGGCCATAGGTCACCACTGCCGAGATGCGCCTGATGTGGGTGAGCGAGGGTTTGACGTGGTTCGTATCGCTGATGTCGAAAGCCACGCCGGGCATCAGCACACGGTCGAAGAAGCCCTTGAGCATGGCCGGCATGCCGAAGCACCAGGTAGGGAAGCAGAACACCACCGCTTCGGCCCACAGCAGTCGATCCACATAGCCCTGCACCGGTTCGCGGTTGCTGGGCACCTCGTGATAGCCCAGGCGTTCCTCGCGCGAGAGCACGGGGTTGAAGCCTTCGGCATACAGATCGCAGTCGTCCACTTCATGGCCCGCGCTGCGCAGCCCGGCCAGCACCTCGGTGTGCAGGGCGGCGTTGTAGCTGGTTTCCACCGGGTGGCAATAGATGACGAGTACGCGCATGGCAGGGGGTTGGGAAATGTTTGAACGATTGGTCAAACTTTCGCAAGTGCCGTGCCAACCCGCTGAGAGGGTCACAAAGGCGTTTCAGGGGCTTCGGCGCCTCGCAGACGCGCGCAGATGCACCGCGCACGGGCCGATGGTGCGCAGGGAAAGAGTGGGTGCGTCAGTCTGGTGCGAGACCGCAGCCGAGCAGCACAAATGTGGTGAGCTCGCGGGCGATGGGTTCGCGGTCCAGTGGTTCATCAGGGCCCAGGCCCAGCATCACTTGCACCTGTACGGCATAGTCGGCGAAGTGCTGGGTCATGCCCCAGATCTGCATGAGCAGTAGGCGTGCGTCCAGCGGGCGCAGCCTGCCCTCGGTGATCCATCGTTCGATCACATCGACCTTTTGCTGGGTGGATTTCACCGCCACCGGCCAGTAGCGGCCCAGGTTGCGGCCGCCGCCCAGCACCTCGCTGGTGAAGATGCGCGAGAGGCCGGGGTTGTCCAGCGCGTAATCCAGCTTCTTGCGCACGTAGTGACTCAGCACCTGTTTGGGGTCGTCACTCTCGATATCGAAAGCGAACGCGCTGGACCAGCCGTTGAGCACCGAGTACAGCAGGTCTTCGTAGAGCTCTTCCTTGCTGCTGATGTAGTAGTGCAGGTGCGGCTTGGTCAGGCCGGCTCGCTCGGCGATCGCCTTGGTGGAGGCACCCTTGAACCCGTGACGACTGAACTCGGTGATGGCGGCCTCCCGGATGGTGGCCAGCATGCGCTCGCGCCCTGGTTTGTTTCGACCAGCGAGGCTATCGGTGAGGGCGTCGTCTTCGGGTACGGTCATGGCTGGAGGATAGCGCGACACGTACAGGTGGTGCAGACCGAAGCAGCGCAAATCAGATTCATTGCGGCAGTTGCAGCGATGGCGCCGTGACCCCTGCCGGCAGCTCGCTCGCGCTCAGGCGAAACACGTGGTCCTCCGGATCGCTCACCACCGCCTGCCATTCGCGGTAGTAGGTGGCGTAGGGGCCCTTGATCACGCGCCCGCCCAGTGCCTGCACGCGTGTCGTGGCTTCGCTCACGGCTGCGGCGCTGTCCAGCATGAACGTGGCGTAGGTGGTGACAGCGCCTTTCGCATTGCTGGCTGGAGCACGGTCGCTCAGGCTCAGCAGGCCGTAGGCAGGCGGCGCATGGAAGCCGAACTGGAACGTCGGCGAGGCCAGCGCGCAGTAGATGGGCGAACGGCTGTGCGTGGCTTCTTCCAGGCCCAGCAGGGCCTGATAAAAGCGCAGCTGCTGCGCAATATCGTGGCAGAAGAGGTTCACAAAGAGCTTCATGCGACCTCGCTCTGCTCGGTGGCTTGCTTCATGCCGTAGGTCCTCTGGTACATCTCGTTGAGGTGTTCACCGGCGGTGCAGGGCGGGTACTTCGGTTGTTCGCCCGGAGGCACCGTGCCCGGTACCGCTTCGATGCGCGCGAAGAATTCTGGCTCGTAGAAGAACGGGATTGAATAGCGCGGCGCACCGCCCGAATGCATATTGCGCACGCGGTGCGGGTTGGAGTGGTACAGGCCGTTGGTCCAGCGCGGAATCATGTCGCCCAGGTTGACGACGAAACAGCCTTCGATCGGCGTGGCGCGCACCCAGGTTCCATCGGGCATCTGCACTTCAAGTCCGCCGTGAGCGTCTTGTGCCAGTATGGTCACCGCGCCCCAATCGGTGTGCGCACCGGCACCAAAGGTGCGCTCGTCCGCGCCCTCCGGGTGGGCCGGATAGCGCGCCATACGCAAGGTCACCATGGGGTCCTTGCACGAAGCATCGAAGTGGTCCTCTGGCAATTCCAGTGACAGCGCCAGCAATTGCATGAGCCTTAGCGACAGCGCGTTCATGGTGTCGATGTAGGCCTCGCAGAGGCCCTGCGCATGCGGAAGCTCTGCGGGCCACTGGCTGGGGCCGTAAGTCTGGTAGCCAGCCAGCACATAGGGGTGGTCAGCCGGCCAGTTCATGCCGCAGTAGAAGCTCTCCTTGAGGTCGGGCTTTGCGCTGGCGTCCAGCGTTTGTGCACCCAGCGCCTCGTAGCCGCGCATGATGGGTGAGTGCTTGATGGAGAGCGCTTCGCGCCGCTCCATGGGCAGCGCCATCAGTTCGCGGGCGATGTCGAACTGGCGCGCCACCACATCGGCCGGCACACCGTGGTTGCGGATGTAGAAGAAGCCCGCGCTCATGGCCGCTGCGCGCAGCTGCTGTGCCACCTCGGCACAGCGCGGGCCGCCCGGCGCCAGCGCGCCGCTCAGGTCGATGATGGGGATGCCCATGGCGCCGCCCGGGCCTCAGGCCTTGAGCCGCCGGTCGGCAGCGGTGGGCAGGAACTGGTCGGTCCAGAACTCGGCCACGGTGGGAGCGCTCTTGAGGTTGAACGCCGCCACGGTCTCGTCGATGGTGGCTTGCAACCGCGCACCGGTGGCCGCGCCCCAGCCGTTGGCCTGGGTGTCAGGCGTCTTCATGGTGCCGTCCACGATCAGCTTCAGGCGCTCAAATTCCAGTGCTTCATTCGCCAGCGGCTCGCGCGCCTTGACGGCTGCCGCACCGGCCTTGGGGTCGGCGATGCATTCGATCCAGCCGCGGGTGCTGGCTTTCACAAACGCCTTGAGCACGTCGGGGCCTTCGCTCATCACTTTGGGGTTGGCCACCAGGCCGTTGCCATAGGACTTCATGCCGTGATCCGAGAAGCGGAACACGGTGAGCTGTTCCGGTCCCATGCCACGTGCCTGGAGGTTGAGCAGGCCGGTGAAGAAAAAGTAGGCCACGGCGTCAAAATCGCCCTTGACGAAGCGCGTATCGCCAATATCGGGCGCGGCGTTTTCCCACTTCACGCCGCTGGGGTCGAAGCCCTGCGCCTTGGCGAACACCGGGAAGAGTTTGCGCGAAGCGTTGAACGGTTGACCGAGGATCGACTTGCCGGCGAGGTCGGCGGGCGTTTTGATCGGTCCGTCCTTTCGCACCATCACCGAGTTGGGGTTCAGGTCGTACTGCATGGCCACTGCTTTGAGGGCCACTTGCGGATTGGCAAGGTTGAATTCGATCATCGAAGACAGGTCGGCCGATGCGGCGTCGTAGGCCCCACCGCCCACAAGACTGATGGCGGCCGCAGAACCATTGCCGGTGTCGATGGTCACGTCCACGCCCGCGTCCTTGTAGTAGCCGCGCTGCTGCGCCAGCAGGAAGCCGGCACCTGAAGCCTCCACCTTCCAGCCGAGGTTGAACTTGAACTTCTGCAGCGACCCCTGGGCACGCACATAAGGGGTCAGGGCGAGCAGGGAGGCAGCGCCCGAGGCGCAGATGAGGGAACGGCGTTTCATGATGCAAGTCTCCTTTCAAGGGACGAAGCCTGCCGTGGCAGGGGGTGGGGGGGATCGGTGCGTGGCATCCGTGGTTCAGCTCGCCACGGTGTGAACGATTTGCTGCACCGCTTCGCGCGCGTGTGCCGCCATCTGCGTGCGGTCGAAGCCAGGAATCTCGCCGTCAACCACCACGGGCTTTCCGGCTACCCACACGGTGTCGGTTTCCAGTGCACGACCGCAAAGCACCGGCGCGCTGCCGGGGTCGTGCAGACCGATGGCGGCTGCGCTGTCCAGGCGGTAGCTGGCCAGATCGGCGGCCTGGCCGATCTCCAGGGTGCCGATGCCGGGCAGCCCCAGCACCTCTGCGCCGCCGGCGGTGGCCATGCGCACCACGTCGTCGGTGCCAAGGGCTTCAGGGCCGTGGCGCAGCCGGTGCATCAGGTAGGCCATGTGCACCTCGCTGAGCATGTCGGCGGCTTCGTTCGATGCAGCCCCGTCCACCCCCAGCGACACCTTGCCACCCAGACGCAGCAATTCCACCACCGGCGCCGTGCCGGAGCCCAGCCGCGCGTTGCATTGCGGGCAGTGCGCCATGCCGGTGCCGCTCTGCGCCAGCAGACGTTGCTCGGCCTCTTCCATCCAAACCAGGTGGGCGAACCACACGTCGGGCCCCACCCATTCGTGCCTTTCCACAAAGGCGAGCGGTGTGCAGCCAAACACCTCGGCGGTATGTCGGCCGTAGTCGGCTGTCTCAGACAGATGGCTGTGCATGCGCAGCTTCAGTGACCGCGCAAAGCGTGCGATCTCGCGCAATTCGTCCGGCCGTACCGACCAGTTGGGCGTGGTGGGTGCCACCACCACCCGGCGCATGGCATCGGGTGCGGTGTCGTTGAAGCGCGCTGCATCGTCTGCGACGCAGCGGAAGAACAGGTCCAGCGGTTCGGGCGAAATCTGCGGAGAAGGTGTGGCATCGATCTGCCGAACCTGCGTGGCCACGCCCCGGCACACCACCATGCGCACACCCAGCTTTTCAGCTTCGTCGAACACCACGGCCGTGGGATCGAAGGGCATGTCCGGGTAGTGGTGATACTGATGGTCGGCCACCGTGGTACAGCCCGAGAGCAGCAGTTCGCTCAGGCCCACACGCACAGCCAGCCGGAACATGGCTTCGTGGTCGAACGCGCGACGGTGGCGCACCGGCACGTTGGCCAGCCAGTCGGCCAGCCGCACGTTCAAGCCCGCAGGAACGCCTTTGAGCAGGCTCTGGAACAGGTGGTGATGGGTGTTCACCCAGCCGGGTGCCAGAACGCGGTGCGACGCGTCATACACCACCTCGCCTGGTTCGGGTGCCAGCGCGCCGATGGCGTGGATTTTTCCCTTGCGCACACGAATGTCGCCTTGGCCCTTCGGCAAACGCGCGCGCTCGCCGGACAGGCCGGTGAGCACGGCGGTGGCATTGCGTATGAGGCAATCGTTCATTGCAGTGCTGGGGCGTTCAGGCCTTGATCGAACGAAGGTCGGCAGTGGGCAGCATGGCGCGGTTGAACACGCCTTCCACGCCAGGGCGCGACTTCAGGCCGTACACATCCACCACTTCGTCCACTTGCTGCTCCAGCGTGCGCTTGAGCACGTCGCCCAGCCCGTGACCGCGTGTGTCTGGTGCGGCGATGTATTCGGCAGTGATGCGCCAGCGTTCCAGTTCCACCGCTTCGTTGAGGATGGACTCGCGCACCTTGGTGGCGGCAATGGCTGCCGCTGGATCGGCCATTGCTTCCTGAATGGCACGGTTCGTGGCTCGCAGAAAACCCGCCACGGCGGCCGGATTCTGCGTGACCATGGCGTTGCTGGCCAGGATGGCATTGCCGTACAGGTTCACGCCCGCGTCGGTGTACCGGAGCACCGACAAGTCTTCGAGCTTCATGCGGGCAAACAGCGAAACCGCTGAATCGTGGAAGTACGTCGCACCGTCCACGTCGCCGCGCACCACCACGTTGTCGCGCGAAGCAAAGTCGGTGGTGGACCATGCGAAATGGTTCTCCTTCAGGCGCAGCTTGCGTGCCACCATGGGCCATGCGCGACGCGTGGACTCCACCGCAGCAGCTGCGATTTTTTTTCCTTCCAGACTGCGGAAGTCGCTGGTGATGCCTCGGTCCTTGCGACCGATGATCGCGAATGGCGCGCGGTTGTAGTACTGGTACACCGCCTGCACCAAAGGCGTGCCTGGCTGGTTGGCCTGAAACTCGATCAAGGAACTGATGTCGCCCAGCCCCATCTGGTACACGCCGCTGGCGATGCGCGTGATGGAGGCGACCGAGCCGGCGCCAACGTCAATGCTGACGTCCAGACCTTCATCCCTGTAATAGCCGCGCTGCTGCGCCAGAAACAAGGGCGAGGTTTGCCCGGTGATACGGAAGTCCAGCGTGAATTTGATGGGCGTGAGCCTGGGGGCAGCCTGCGCCCAGACGGTGGGGGAGCCGATGGTAGAGGCGGTAATGAGGGCAGACGAGAGAAACTGACGACGCTGCATGGCGGTTTCCGGATGACGTGGGCTTGTTTCAACCCCGGCGAACCTTTCGGGCACCGGGGACGTACAAGAGCAATTTCCGGGCGGGTGACTGATGCACCTTGCTGAACGCTTCTACTCTGCTTGCTTTCCCGCATGCACGAGCCATGCCAGCTTGAGGCAGGCGTTCCCCTTACGCCACCTCGCGTTGATGGGGCTGAACTTGCCCTGGCCCGGTCGGGCACTTGGCCCGGGACCCTATCTGTTGCGCCACTGCTTTGTGATGGCCTGGCTTTTGCTAGCATTCAAGCTCAGAGTAGAAGCGTTCACCCCACACCGTGCGGGGCAGGAAATTGCTCTTGAGATCCCTCAAGCCATTTCATTCAGGAGCGTTTCATGCTGGTCACCCAACAGCCCATCTTCCGCAAACACTGGCACGCCGTCATGCCGCTGTCGCAATTGCAGGAAGGGCCCAAACCCTTCACGCTGCTGGGCGAAAACATCGTGCTTTTTCTCGACGAGAACGGTGAGCCCGCCGCTTTGAAGGACCGCTGCTGCCACCGTACGGCCAAACTCAGCAAGGGCTGGTGCAAGAACGGCAACATCCAGTGCGGGTACCACGGCTGGGTCTACAACCGCAGTGGTCGCGTGATCGAAATTCCCCAGTACGGTGCGGACCGCGAAATCCCCAAGGACTACGGCACGCCGGCATACCACTGTGTGGCGCGTTATGGCTACGCCTGGGTGGCACTGGAAGAGCCGGTGGCCGACATTCCGCAGATGCCGGAGTTTGCGCTGGAAGGCTGGCGCACCATCTTCCAGTTCTATGAAACCTGGAACACCAGCCCCATGCGTGCCCTGGAAAACTCGTTCGACAATTCGCATTTCAGCTTCGTGCACCGCGCCACTTTTGGTGTGGCAGCTTCACCCACGCCGAGCAGGTACGAGCTGATCGAAAACGAGGCAGGCTTCTACGCCGAGACCGTGATCGACGCGGTGAACCCGGAAAAATTCCAGCGCATCAGCGGCGTAAAAGACCCCATCACCCAGCGCCACATGCGCAACGCCTATTTCCAGCCTTTCGCCCGTCGCTTGGACATCGAATATCCCAGCGGCGTGCGTCACGTGATCATCAACGCCTTCACCCCCATCGACGACGGCCGCATGCAGTTGTGCCAATGGCTGTTTCGCAATGACACCGAGGAAGACTGCCCGGCCCAGATGCTGATCGACTTCGACGAAGAGATCACGCGCGAAGACAAGGACATTCTGGAATCCACCGACCCGGACGCAGTGGTGGACCTGCGGCGGCGCGGAGTGGAGTACTCGATGGACTCCGACCGGCCAGGCATCCTTATCCGGCGCAAGCTGATGGCGATGTTGTCGGAAGCGGGGGAGGCTGAGGTGCATCGCTGATTTCGCGCCGGTAGATCCGGTGGACGGCGACCGGGGTTTCCGGCTACGCGACTGTCCCCCGCCCAGGGCTTCGCCCTGGGCTCCTCCTTTATGTCGCTGCGCCGGAAACCCCGATCACCGCCCACCTCCTTGACAGACCCACGTACGCGTACCGCGATGCCACTTCAGCTGGCGGGTGCAGGGTGCTCTGCGCAGCGGCATAAAGGAGGAGGACCGGCGCAGCCGGTCCGGGGGACAGCCGCGGAGTAGAGTACCCTGCGACCGCGAGCGCCGCGAAGGTGCAGGCACGCCATCAGCGCGAAGCCCAGAACCCCTCATGTGGTTCCAGCATCTCGGCTCCGAGCTCAGGCACCGGACCAATCACCTCAATATTCTTCTGCCCGCGTGCCAGCACTTCCCGGCAAGGCAGTGACAGCGTAGGGTTCTCTTCATGGCTGCCGGTGAGCGCCAGCAAAGCCTCTTCACTGGCGCCGTAAACCACCCGCCCGATGTTCGCCCAATACAGCGTGCCCGTGCACATCGCACAAGGCTCGAACGTCGTCACCAGCGTGCACCGCGCCAGGTATTCTCCCGGCCAGTTGCCCGCCGCCGTGCGCGCCAGTGTGGCCTCGGCATGGTTCACCGTGTCGATGTTCCCCTGCTCCGCCAACACCGTCTCACCATCCGGCGCGACCAGCAAAGCACCGAAAGGATGACGACCCATCGACGCAGCCCGACGTGCCACGTCGTTGGTACGCCGCAGATGGCGAATGATCTGGTCGTGGTTCATAAAAATACGAGATCCCAACAAACGGTGGTGCGAGGTGCCTTGTCAAAGGACACCGCGGAACGGGCTTTGCCGGGCCTCAGGTGTCGTCCCCCCGCGCAGCAGGGGGGAAGCGCCGTCAGGCGCGCAGGGGGGCTTAGTTCTGTGATCCTCTATGCGCCCACCCCGTCGTGTGCTTCTCGATGTAGCTGAACAGCTCGTACATGGCCATGGCCATCACGCCTACCACCAGCAGACCACTGAACGCCAGACCCATCTGCATGGAAGAACCGGCTGAGATGAGCAGGTAGCCGATGCCTTCGTTCGATGCCGTCATTTCCGACACGGTGGTGCCCACAAACGCCAGCGTGATAGCGACCTTGAGCGAACCGAAGAAGTAAGGCATGGAACGCGGCAGGCCCACCTTGGTCAGCACGTCCCAGCGCTTGGCACCCAGCACGCGCAGCACGTCTTCCAGTTCGGGTTCCAGCGTGGCCAGCCCGGTGGCAATGTTCACCATGATCGGGAAGAAGCTGATGAGGAACGCGGTCAGGATGGCCGGGCCCACACCGATGCCGAACCACACCACCAGGATGGGCACGAAAGCCGCCTTGGGCAAGGCGTTAAAGGCGGTCATGAGCGGGTACACGGCGGCATAGGCCAGGCGCGAGCTGCCGATCAGGAAGCCGAGCAGCACGCCCACCACGATGGCGATGCCGAAGCCGGCCATGGTCACCCAGTAAGTGCGCCAGGCGTGGCCAAGAATGGTGGTCTTGTGTTCGAGTGTCTGTTCCCAGATGCGCGAAGGGCTGGGGAAGATGAACTCGGAGACCCCGAAGCCGCTGGTGATGACTTCCCAGATCACCAGAATGGCGATGAGCAGCAGAAACGGTGACCACCGCTCCATTTGTTTCTTGTTCATGGTGTGGGTCCGTTCACTGGTTGACAGGGGTGCGCAGTGCGCCAATGTGACCACGCAGTTCGAGCACGATGTCGGCGAACTCCTTGGTGTAGGTCACCTCCAGATCGCGCGTGCGCGGAATGGGAATCTCGCGCTGCACCACAAAGCGGCCCGGGCTCTTGCTCATGCAATACACCGTGTCGGCCAGAAACGCCGATTCGCGCAGGTCGTGCGTGACCAGGATGACGTTGAAGCGCTGCGCTTCCCACAGATCGCGCAGCGTGCACCACAGCTCTTCGCGGGTGAACGCATCGAGCGCACCAAAGGGTTCGTCGAGCAGCAACATCTTGGGCTCGTGGATCAGTGCGCGGCAGATGCTGGCGCGCTGCTGCATGCCGCCCGAGAGCTCCCAGGGAAATTTCTTTTCCATACCGCCCAGACCCACGCTGGCCAGCAGCCGCCCCGCGCGTTCCACGAATTCCTTGCGACGGTCCTTGAACTGGCTGCGGAAGGGTTCCACGATCTCCAGCGGCAACAACACGTTGTCCAGCGTGGTGCGCCACGGCAGCAGCGACGGTGCCTGGAACGCCATGCCGGAGATTTTGAGGGGACCGGTCACGGGTGCGCCGTCGATGCGGATCTTGCCCATGCTGGGCATCTTCAGCCCGGTGGTGAGCTTCATGAAGGTGGACTTGCCGCAACCCGATGGACCCACGATGGCGATGAATTCGCCCTTTTTCACCTTGAGATTGATGTCCTCCACCGCAAAGGTGTTCTGGGCGAGCAGGTCTTCGTTGTAGGCCAGCCAGACCTGATCGAACTCAACGAAGGGCGCTTCTTCAGCGGGCGAGGGGATCAAAACATCTTGCATGGAAAAATTCCTGAAAAAAAGGCCAGCCACCGGCGGGAGGCTGGCCTTGGCCAAGGCGCAGAGGCTGGCTTACTTCCTGGCGGGCGGCAACACGTTCAGGTCGGCGGCAGCCGGCAGCATGCTGCCATTCCAGATGGTGGCGGGGTTGATGCGGGTCTTGGTGTTGTAGGCGTCAGAGACTTGTGACGCCATCAGCGCCAGACGGCCCGGGTTGACCTGGCCGAAACCTTCGGCGCGTGCGTCCGGGCTGGCCACGACGGAGTCGATGGCGAGTTGCAGGCGGCGCGTTTCCAGTCCCACATTGATGATGCCGTCGCGTGCCTTGACCGTATCGATTGCAGCCGTGGGGTTGGCCATGACTTCCTTTGCGCCCTTGGCAAAGGCGGTCAGGAAGGCCTTGACGGCCGCAGGGTTCTCGGCGATCAGCTTGGGGCTGGCAATGATGGCGTTGCCGTACAGCTTCACGCCATGATCGGCGTAGGGCATGATGACCACGTCTTCGGCCTTCACGCCACGCGCTTCCAGGTTCAGCAGCGATGTGAATGAGAAGCCGGTGATGGCATCGATGTCGCCACGCACCAGCATGGTCTCGCGCAGTGGTGGGTCCATGGAGGTCCAGGCCACATTGCTGATGTTGTTGGCCTTCTCGAAGATCGGGAAACCCTTGCGGCCAGCGTCAAACACGGGCGCACCCAGTTTTTTGCCGCTGAGGTCCGCTGGCTTGGTGATGCCCGACTTCTTCAGCGCGAGCACGGCGGCCGGCGTGTTGTTGTAGACCATCATCACGGCCACGGGCTTGTTCGGCGCATCGGGGTTGTTGGCGTGGAACTCCATGAGAGCAGCCATGTCGGCAAAGCCCATGTCGTACGTGCCGGAAGCCACGCGGGTGACGGTGCCGCCCGAGCCGTTGCCGGAATCCACTGTCACGTCAAGGCCGGCGGCTTTGAAGTGGCCCTTGGCCACAGGCTGCAGGAAAAAGGCGGCAGGTCCTTCAAAGCGCCAGTCGAGCTGGAACTTGATGGCGGTCTGGGCATGTGCATTGCCAAAGGCCAGTGTGGCGGCCAGAGCGGCGGTGGTCTGGATGAAGTGGCGCTTGTTCATGGAGTCTCCGTGGAAGGTGTGGTTGCAGAAAGGCATGGAAAGACTGCGCACACGGGGCTGAGGGGGTAGCTCGTTGACAGCAAAAAGGGTGCCAGCAACCCGTCGCAGGCCGCAGAATGCCCTGCGCGCGATTGAACACAGTATTTGTATACAGATTTTCAAATCGGGTGTCCGATCCCGTCAACCAGAAAAACCCTAAAAGAGGGCGCACCAAGCCGACGTGTATCAGATTGGTGCGATTGTGGTCCGAGTTGGTGCGAGGTGGGCGCGCCAACGCGACCGGCAACAGAAAAAGCAGGCGCTCAGCGCGGCGACTGCTGCCCGGCGGCGGCCAGTGCGGTCATGTTCAGCACCCGGCGCACAGTGGCCGCCGGCGTGAGGATGTAGGCCGTGGCGGCCGAGCCCATCAGGATGGGGCCTACCGTCACGCCACCGCTGGTGGTGGTTTTGAGTACGTTGTAGAGGATGTTGGCCGAATCCAGGTTTGGACAGATCAGCAGGTTGGCCGAGCCGGTGAGCGAAGAATCGGGCAGGTAGACGTCCCGGATGGCTGGCTCCAGTGCGGCATCGCCGTGCAGTTCACCGTCGCACTCGATTTCGGGATGCTTCGCCACAAAAATGTCTCGGGCCGCACGCATCTTTCTGGCCGAGGCGCGTTTGCTCGAGCCGTAGCTGGAGTGCGACAGGAAGGCGACCTTCGGTGGCAGGCCAAAGCGCTGCACCTCCTGCGTCGCCATCCAGGCGATTTCGGCGAGCTGCTCGGCGCTGGGGTCTTCATTGACGTAGGTGTCGGCGATGAACAGCGAGCCGCGGTCCGTCATGAGGGCGTTCACAGCCGCGTAGTTGGTCACGCCTTCGCGTTTGCCGAGAATGCTGTCGATGCGCTCCAGGTGCGTCATGTACGAACCGGCCAGCCCGCAAATGAGCGCGTCGGCGTCACCCAGTGACACCATGAGCGAACCAATGATGGTGTTGGAGCGGCGCACAGCGGCTTTGGCCACTTCGGGTGTGCCACCATCGCGGCCCATGAGCTGGTGGTAGTGCTCCCAATACTGGCGGAAGCGCGGGTCGTCTTCGGGGTTGACATTTTCCACGTCCACACCCAGTCGCATGCGCAGGCCAGCCTTTTCAATGCGTGCGGCAATCACGGCAGGGCGCCCGATCAGGATCGGTTTGGCCAGCCGGTCGTCGATCGCCATCTGCGCCGCACGCAGCGCACGCTCGTCTTCGCCGTCTGCATAGGCCACGCGCTTGCGGTCTTCGGGCACTGCCTTGGCGGCCGTGAAGATCGGCCGCATCAGGATACCGGTCTGGTACACGAAACGTGACAGACTTTCCTTGTAGGCATCCATGTCGGCAATGGGCCGCGTGGCCACGCCGGAATCGGCCGCGGCCTGGGCCACGGCGGGCGCGATGCGCAAGATCAGGCGCGAGTCGAAGGGCTTTGGAATCAGGTAGTCGGCACCGAACACCAGCTCTTCGCCCTGGTAGGCACTGGCCACTTCGTCGCTGGTTTCGCTCTTGGCCAGGTCGGCGATCTGGCGCACGCAGGCCAGCTTCATTTCTTCGGTGATCTTGGTGGCGCCACAGTCCAGTGCGCCCCGGAAGATGTAGGGGAAGCACAGGACGTTGTTGACCTGGTTCGGGTAGTCGCTGCGCCCGGTGGCGATGATGCAGTCAGGCCGGATGGCCTTGGCCAGCTCGGGGCGGATCTCTGGTTCCGGGTTGGCCAGCGCAAGGATGATGGGTTGCGACGCCATGGACTTGACCATGTCGGCGGTGAGCACGCCCGGCGCGGAGCAGCCCAGGAACACGTCGGCACCGTCGACCGCGTCGGCCAGCGTGCGCTTGTCGGTCTTCTGCGCGTAGCGCACTTTGGATTCGTCGTAGCCGCCCGCGCGGCCCTCAAAGATCACGCCTTTGGAATCGCAGACGAAGATGTTCTCGCGTGCCACGCCCAGGCCCACCATCACGTCCAGGCAGGCAATGGCGGCAGCGCCCGCGCCAGAGACCGCGAGTCTGACTTCGCCGATGTGTTTGTTGACCAGTTCAAGGCCGTTGAGCAGTGCCGCGGCAGAGATGATGGCCGTGCCATGCTGGTCGTCGTGGAAGACCGGAATGCCCATGCGCTCGCGCAGCTTCTTCTCGATGTAGAAGCACTCGGGTGCCTTGATGTCTTCCAGGTTGATACCGCCCAGCGTGGGTTCGAGCGCGGCGATGATGTCGACCAGCTTGTCCGGGTCTTTTTCGTCGAGTTCGATGTCGAACACGTCAATGCCGGCGAACTTCTTGAACAGGCAGCCTTTGCCTTCCATCACCGGTTTGCTGGCCAGCGGCCCGATGTCGCCGAGACCGAGCACCGCCGTGCCGTTGGTGATCACGCCCACCAGATTGCCGCGCGAGGTGTATTCGGCCGCGAGGGAGGGGTCGGCCTGGATGGCCAGACACGGGTAGGCAACGCCAGGGGAATAGGCCAGCGACAGATCGCGCTGGTTGGACAGGGGTTTGGTGGGGGTGACCGAAATCTTGCCCTTGCCAGGGGAGCGGTGGTAGTCGAAGGCGGCGTCGCGCAGGGCTTGTTCAGCGGGGGTCATGTTGTCTCCTGTGACCGTTGTTGTGGATCTCATTGTGCCCGTGGCCGGAGCAGCGTGGGGATTCGGCGCCGGGCCGCCCCAAGCCGAATCAGCCACCTTGGGGGGGCAGCGACCCGCGCAGCGGCGGAGCGTGGGGGTCTCAGTTCTTCAGCAGATCGAACAAGGTGCGGGCCAACACCTTCGTGGCACGGCGCAAATCGTCGAGTTCCAGATGTTCATCGGCGCGTTTGGCATTCGATTCGCGCACTGTGCGCGGGCCGGAGCCGTAGATCACACCTGGAATGCCGCGCTCCACATAAAGGCGCACGTCGGTGTAGAGCGGAGTGCCCACGGCGGGAATGGCCTCGCCAAACACCGCTTCGCCATGTTTCTGCAGCGCCTGCACCAGAGGTTTGTTGCCGGGCAGGGGTTGCATGGCGCGGCACAGCAGCATGCGCCGCACATCGACCTGAATGGTCTTGCCTCCCCGGGGCGGCTGGAAGCTGGCAGCAGCGGCTTCGATGGTGCGGCGCAACGATGCTTCCACCTCGGTGGGATCTTCTTCGGGGATCATGCGCCGATCCACCTTGAACATCACCTTGCCCGGAATCACGTTGGTGTTGGTGCCACCGCTGATCTGGCCGACGTTGAGGTAGGGGTGGGTGATGCCCTCAACGTTTGAATGCACTTTCAGATAGTCGGCATTGAGTGAGTAGAGCGCATTGAGAATGTGCACCGTGGCCTGCAGTGCGTCGGTGCCACTGTCGGGGATGGCCGCGTGGGCCATGTCACCCTGCACAGTCACCTCCAGTTGCAGGCAGCCGTTGTGCGCCACCACAACCTGGTAGCTGAAGCCGGCTGCGATCAACAGGTCGGGTTTCGTCAGGCCTCTTTCCAGCAGCCAGGCGGGGCCCACCTCGCCGCCGAATTCTTCATCGTAGGTCACGTGAAGTTCCACTCCGCCTGCCAGCTTCGCGCCCAGCGCTTCGAGCGCGCGGATGGCGAAGGTGAAACTGGCGATGTCGCCTTTGCTCACAGCCGTGGCGCGGCCAAAGATCTTGCCGCCCACCAGCTCCCCGCCATACGGGTCGTGCGTCCAGCCT
The DNA here is from genome assembly GCF_030651625.1 of Hydrogenophaga sp. Taxonomy (GTDB): domain Bacteria; phylum Pseudomonadota; class Gammaproteobacteria; order Burkholderiales; family Burkholderiaceae_C; genus Hydrogenophaga. Next base: position 164,251 of record NZ_JAUSCF010000006.1, read on the forward strand.
TCGCCGGGTGGCACCACATCGCCGTGCGCGTTGAGTGCGATGGTCTTGCCGCCGTCACCATAGCGTCGACGCAGGATCAGGTTGGTGATGGTCTGCAGGCCAGCGGCTTTCACCTCGGCTTCGGGCACGGCGTGTCTTTCAGCATCGAGGCCCATGGCAGCGAGCAGTTCGGCGGTGCGTTCGGCGTGGGGTGCGTTGTTGCCGGGCGGCGTGTCGGTGGGCACGCGCACCAGTTCCTGCAGGAAGCGCACCTCCTCGTCAAAATGGGTGTCGATCCAGGTGTCCAGCTGTTCGAATGGGGTCATGGGGGCTCAGTGGGTGTGTTCGGAGGCGAGTTGTTCCAGCAGATGCGAGAAGGCGCGCACGCACAGGTCGATGTCGTCGCTGGTGGTGGATTCGAGCGGGTTGTGGCTGATGCCACTGTTCAGTCCGCGTACGAACAGCATGGCTTGCGGCATCACCTCGTGCAGCTTCATGGCGTCGTGGCCGGCGCCGCTGGGCATGCGGTGCAGCGGTACGCCCAGAGAGGCCACGGCGCTTTCCCATCGAGCCTGCCACGCTGGTGCGCTGGGTGCGGCAGCGGCACGCATGGTTTCTTCCAGCGTGTCACGCACGCCACGCCGCTCGCAGATGGCTTGCAGTTGCTTGAGTACGTCGTGCTCCAGCGCATTGCGTTGTTCGTCGCTGGGTGCGCGCAGATCGAGCGAGAACGTACATCGCCCAGGCACCACATTGATCGAGCCATTGGGCACCTGGAGCATACCGATGGTGGCCACAGAATCGCCGTCTGCGGCGGCACGTTGTTCGGCATACAGCGCCAGCTCGGCCACGGCTGCAGCGGCGTCTCTGCGACGATCCATGGGCGTGGTGCCGGCGTGGCAGGCCATGCCCACCACCTCGCCCAGGTAGCGTACGCTGGCGTTGATGGAGGTGACCACACCCAGCGGGATGTCGAGCTCGTTGAGTACCGGGCCCTGTTCGATGTGAACCTCGACAAAGCCGAGGTACTTCGCCGGGTCGCGCTTCAGCGCGTTGATGGCCTCCAGCGTGGCCGGCAGGCCAGCCCGCAGCATGGCAGTGCGCATGGTCACGCCGTTGGTGTCCTGCTGGTCCAGCCAGATCGGGTTGAAATCACCGGTGAGGGCGCCCGATCCCAGAAAGGTCGCCTTGTAGCGCTGGCCTTCTTCCTCGGCGAAGCCCACCACTTCAACGGCAAAAGGCAGGCGCTTGCCCGCCGCATGGAGCTGCTGCACGCAAGCCATGGGTACAAAAATGCCGAGTCGCCCGTCGTATTTGCCGCCGTTGCGCACCGTGTCGAAGTGACTTCCCGTGAGCAAGGTGGGTGCATCAGGGGTGGTGCCGTGGAAGCGCCCCACCACGTTGCCCACCGTATCGACCCCGACCTCGTCGAATCCGCAATCGGCCATCTGTCGTTGCAAGTCGGCCGCGCAGGCCCGGTGCGCATCGGTCAGGTAGGTCACCGTCAACTGGCCGTGCTCTTTGTAGCCGGGGTCGCTGTGCTGTGCCAGCGCTTCGTGCCAGTCCCATACTTCGTTGCCCAGCGTGGGCTCAAAGCCGAACTTGTCGTTGAGTCGGATCTCGGCAATGCGATGGATGTTGCGCAGGCTCTCGCCGCGTTCGAAGTCCACCGGATTGTCCAGGCGCCGCTCGAAGGTGGCGATGATCTCGCGCTTGCTCAGGCCGTTGCCTCGCGGGCCGCGGACCGCCAGGATGAACGGAAAGCCGAAGCGGGCGAGGTAGTCGGCGTTGAGCTGGCGGATGTGGGCCAGTTCCTCGGGCGTGCAGTTCGTGAGCCCCGCCTTGTTCTGCTCAACGGTCGACTCGGCCGTGAGCGTGCGAGCTTCCATGGCCTTGCCGGCCAGTTCGGGGTGGGCGCGGATCAGCGCCAGTTGCTGGTCTACGCTGGCTGCGGCGAGCACGCTCACCATGGCGTGTTTGAGCGCGGCCAGCGAAGCAAAGGGCCGTTGCGCCAGGGCCTGCTGTGCAATCCAGGGTGAATGCTCGTACAGGCCTTCGAGCATCTGGGCGGCGTCAGCCAGGGATGCGCTGTTCAGTTGGTCCAGGGTGAGTGGCATGGCGGGGTGCTCAGAGGGATGTCAGGGGATGCGTGGCCTTCCAGTGCCGGGCAAGGTCGATGCGACGCGCCACCCAGACCTTGTCGTGGGACTGGATGTACTCCAGAAAACGCTGCAGCGCGGTGATGCGACCGGGGCGACCGAGCAGGCGGCAGTGCATGCCGATGCTCATCATCTTGGGTCGGTCCATGCCGTTCGGGTCACCCTCGGCATACAGGGCATCGAAGCTGTCTTTCAGGTACTGGAAGAACGGGTCGGCGTGCGAATAGCCCTGGGGCAGCGCAAAGCGCATGTCGTTGCAGTCCAGCGTGTAAGGCACGATCAGTTGGTGCGTGTCGCTGCCGTCGGTCTTGCGCACCTTCATCCAGAACGGCAGGTCGTCGCCGTAGTAGTCGCTGTCGTATTCAAAGCCACCAAAATCGGCGACCAGACGGCGCGTGTTCGGGCTGTCGCGCCCGGTGTACCAGCCCAGCGGACGCTCGCCCGTGAGCCGGTGAATGATGTCCATCGCCTGGGCCATGTGCGCGCGCTCGGTGGCTTCATCCACGTTCTGGTAGTGGATCCACTTCAATCCATGGCAGGCGGTTTCGTGGCCGAGTTCGCGCAACGCGGCGGCGACGTCCGGGCAGCGTTGAAGTGCGGTGGCCACGCCGAACACCGTGAGGTGCAGGCCCCGTTGTTCAAACTCGCGGAGGATGCGCCACACCCCGGCGCGCGATCCGTATTCGTAGATGCCTTCCATGCTGATGTGCCGCGCAGGGTAAGCCGCCGGGTTGAACATCTCGGACAGAAACTGCTCCGACGCGTCGTCGCCGTGCAGCACGCTGTTCTCACCGCCTTCCTCAAAGTTCAGGACGAACTGCACAGCGATGCGCGCGCCATTCGGCCATCGCGCGTGCGGCACATCGCGGCCATAGCCGGCCAGGTCACGGGGGTAGGGCAGGGTGGTGTCGTAGAGTGTCATGGGCCTAAGCGAGAGATGTCTTGTCCAGAAACACCGTGGAGCCCGTTCCATCGGGCCACAGGCCCACCCTCATCATGGGCTTCACGGTCAAGACATGACGAGGAGCCGGGAAAGGTCCTCCGGAGCGCCGTACTTTCGTCCAGCGACACCCAGGATCCGGCTTCGCCGGTCCGAAGGTGTGCCCCCTGAGGGGGGATGCGGCTACACGCGGTGAGCAAGCGACAGGGGGGAGCCAGGTTCCGGAGCGCCGTGCCTTGGTCCAGCGACACCCAAGATCCGGCTTTGCCGGTCCGAAGGTGTGCCCCCTGAGGGGGGATGCGGCTACACGAAGTGAGCAAGCAACGGGGGGGAGTCATGAAAGGGCCATCGAGATGTCGTTGGCAGGGACTTTGCGATCAAAGGTCAGCGTTTCTTCCACGTGGATCAGGTGTTCGTTCATGAGTCGAACGGCCATCGCCTCGTCACGCGCCGCCAGCGCCTTGACGATTTCCGCGTGCTCTTCGCTCGAATGTTCGGCCGCGGTGTTGCTCTGGTACATGAGCGTGATCAGCGCACAGCGGGAAATCAGTTCGCGAAGCAGTTCTGCGAGCACCTGGTTGCCCATGAGTTCGGCCATGCGCACATGGAAGTCCCGCAGCAACTCCGTGCGGCCGGCCACGTCCTGGTTGCTGACGGCTTCTTTCTCTTCGGCGACGTGTTCGCGCAGTGCCTTGATCTTGGCCGGTGTAACCGACTGAACGAAGGCACGCGTCATTTCGGTTTCCAGCATGCGCCGCACCGCAAACACCTGCTTCGCCTCCGCCACCGATGGCGTGGCCACAAAGGCACCCCGTGCCGGCTCCAGGCGAATCAATCGGTTTTGCGACAGCTGAAACAGCGCCTGGCGCACCAGCGTGCGCGACACGCCGAAATGGTCGGCCAGCTTTTGCTCGGCCAGCTTGGTGCCCGGCTGCAGGCGATGTTCCACAATGGCCTTCGTCAGCGATGCGACGATGTGGTGTGTGCTGGAGATTTCCATCGCGGCATCATATCCGGAACAATGAAAAACTGTATACACTTTTGGTCGACTGCAGACCGCCAAGAAAGGACACGGGCATGGGCATGAGTACACACGTTCTGGACACCATGCATGGCTGCCCGGCCGCTGGCATGGCGGTGGCGCTCTACACCACCAACGGTGAGCAGGCGACGCTGGTCAAACGGTTCACGCTGAACGCAGATGGAAGGAACCCGGACGGCCCGCTGTACGACAACGCCAGCCTCAAGGTGGGAACCTACCGCCTTGTGTTCGATGTGCAGGGTTACTTTTCGCAGTGTGGCGTCCCACTGCCGGAGCCGCAGTTTCTGAACCGCGTGGCGATCGACTTCGGCGTGGCGCATGTCGATCAGCACTACCACGTGCCGCTGCTCGTGAGTCCCTGGAGCTACTCCACTTACCGGGGCAGCTGACGCTGCGCCCCCCTGCGCAGCAGGGGGGAAGACGCGTCAGCGGCGCAGGGGGGCTTTACCGATTCCGCTGGCCTTCGGTCAATGTGTCCAGCTGGAAGTGACCGCTGCGGTCCCAGAGCCAGACGTCCGTGTAGACGACACCGCCCAGCGAAACAGGCGCCGGGAAGGGTGCAGCCGAGTGCACGGTGCGTTCGATTTCACGCATCACGTCCGGAACGTGGCTCGGTGCACGCATCCAGTTCAGGTTGCGCACATTGCCCCGGTTGTCCACCTCCACCTGTAACACGCCCACCGCATGCAACAGCGGCGGCATCTTGCCCTTGAAGATGCGGTGCCCGTTGTGACCATACAGGTGGCTGGCGCCGTCCTTTCGGTATTCGAGGGGGGTGCGCGCATGGGAAATGATGGCCGGTGGGGGCAGCTCGACCACGGGTGGCGGAGCCGGCGGGGTGGGCAGGACAATGGGCTCGGGCGCAACTGGCTCCGGCAGCGGCGTTGCGCAGGCGGCCAGCAGTGCGGTGATGCCTGCGGCCATCCAGAGCCGCACGCCACGCAGGGGATCTGCCTGCTGGGTCGGTGTAAGAGGGTCAGGGACGTTGTCTCTCATGTTGGCGGCCTGTCGTTTGTTGGAGGGCCACAGCGGCTCAAAGAGGGCATATGGCTGCGCGAATGCAGTGTATGGTGGTTTCGAAATTCCGGTGCGCCTTGCATCGTCCGATACTCCACGCTGGTCGCTGCGTTAACGTTTTCACACAATTTTTTGCATCCATGCCACAGCGCTGCTCGGATTTGGACTGCCTTCTGGATCGGCTTCGTCGCGAGCCGGCGGTGCTGGTCACCGTTTCCCGGACCCGAGGTTCGGTTCCTCGCGAAGCGGGCGCATGGATGGCCGTATTTGCCGACTCGGTGTTGGGCACCATCGGAGGTGGTCATCTGGAATGGGATGCTGAGCGACAGGCGCGAGACCTTCTGAACAGCGGTGAAGGGCGGGTCCGCGAACACACGATGGTGCTCGGACCCAGCCTGGGTCAGTGCTGCGGCGGCGCCGTGGGCCTGCGAATGGAGCCGGTGGACCGGAGCCGCTTCACTGAACTGCAAAGCCGGTTGGCACCGCCGCTTTGGCCGGTGGCCCTGTTTGGCGGCGGACACGTGGGGCGCGCCATCGTGCAGGCCCTGCACCCCTTGCCTTTTGCCGTCACCTGGGTCGACAGCCGAGACGAGGTGTTCCCGGTCGATCTGCCAGTGTCTGTGCGAACCGAGCACTCCGAGCCGGTGCAGGCGGCGGTGCGCGAACTCGTGCCTGGCAGCCGGGTGTTGGTCATGAGTTTTTCCCACGCTGAAGACCTGGAAGTGGTGGCCGCCTGCCTGCATCGAATGCGCGAACGCAACGATCTGCCCTTCGTGGGGCTCATTGGCAGTCAAACCAAATGGGCCACTTTTTCAAACCGTTTGCGGCAGCGCGGTTTCGAGAGTGCTGATCTGGCGAGCATCACCTGTCCCATCGGTGTCCCCGGCGTCCATGGCAAACAACCTGCCGTGATCGCTGCGAGCGTGGTGGCCCAGTTGCTGATGGTTCGCACTGACGCAGTTCGATGAGCAGTGGTGACGCTCCATCGCGCAGTGCGTCAGTCAATCTGCTCAGGTAGCCACAAGTTGAGGGTGATGGAAATGGCTGCGGCGGGCAGAAGGCCACTGGTCATGATGATTTTCAATGTGTCGGGCAGATGCTGCAGCGCGTCTGGTGCCTGCTGCAGACCCAGCCCCACCGACAGCGACAGCGCCAAGATGATCATGCTGCGGCGGTTCCATTTCACCTCGGCCAACATGTTCAGACCCGCTGCGGCGACCATGCCGAACATGATGATGGCGCCGCCTCCCAGCACGGTGACCGGCATGCTGGCCACAATGGCACCGAGTTTGGGTACCAGTCCGCACAGGATCAGAAAAATCCCGCCCAGCGTCACCACGTGGCGGCTCATCACGCCTGTCATCGACACCAGCCCCACGTTCTGGCTGTAGCTGGTGTTGGGCAATGCACCAAACACACCGGCCAGTGCGGAGCCCAGGCCGTCGGCGAAGGTGGCACCCCGGATCTCTGTGTCGGTCGCCTGCCGACCGGCGCCCCCTTTTGCAATGCCTGAGACGTCTCCCACGGTTTCAATGGTGGAGACGATGGACATGAAACACATGCCGATGATGATGGTCCAGTTCAATTCCCAACCGAATCTGAAGGGCTGGGGCAAGGTGAACCAGGCGGCATCTGTCACGCCCGCAAATCCGACGTTGCCCAGCAGCGCGGCATACAGGTACCCGGCGACCAGACCGAGCAGCACGGCAGCCACCGAAAGCATCCCTCGCGTAAAGAATTTCAGCAACAGCGTGACGCCGATCACCACGAGGGCGGCCGACCAGTTTTCAAGACTGCCGTAGGCTGGCTGGCCCTTCAGTGCGGCACCACCCGCCGCGTATTCCACGCCCACCTTGATCAGGGCGAGTCCGATCATCAGAATGATCAGCCCTGTGACCAGCGGCGGAAAGGCGTGGCGGATTCGGCCAATGACGAACCCGATGCAGAAGTGGAAGATGCCTCCGATCACCACGCCTGTCATCAGTCCGGCCATCCCGGCCACACCTGCGCCGGCGACCGCCGGCACCATGATCGGGATAAACGCGAAGCTCGTGCCTTGCATCACCGGGAGCCGTGCGCCTATCGGCCCCATGCCCAAGGTCTGCAGCAAGGTGGCCACGCCAGCGAAAAGCATGGACATCTGGATGAGGTAGACGGCACTTGGGAAATCGGATGAGCTCGACCCGAACCCGAAACCTGCGGCGCTCGAGACAATGATGGCCGGCGTGACGTTGCTCACGAACATGGCCAGCACATGCTGAATGCCCAGTGGCACCGCCTTGGCCAGGGGTGGCGTGTGATCCGGATGCCGCAGTTGCTCCGGTGTGCCAAGAGAATGGTCGGCCACGCATGCCTCCATGAGGGGTTATCGGGGGCGTGGCCATAGCGTTCCATCACCCGTTTGCATCAGCAATATACGGAAAATGTGAAACCTTTGGCTGCGGTCTACCCGTTACGCAAGTGGTGCGTGCGATCTGTCACGAACATGGTGGGATGGCACGCGCCGTGCTTCGGCTTCCCATGCGCAGAGCGCCAGTCAGATCGTCAACGTGTCGATCTTCGTGTTCCAGTGTTCAAAATGTGTATACAATTTTTCTACAGGCCGCAGCGGCGCAGGACGTTCCATCCAACGTTCCCGGTTCGCGGCCTTCATCCGGTTCAGAGCGCCCGCAGTGGTGAACCGCAAACCATTGACGGTAGATACCGACCCGTCGATCTGAGGTGCCATGGAAACTTATTTGCTGGATTGGGCCAACCTGCTGCTGCGATGGGTCCACGTCATCGTGGCCATTGCATGGATTGGCTCATCGTTCTACTTCGTGTTTCTGGACAGCAGCCTCACCCCACCCGTGGATGAACAGCTGAAAAAGGAAGGCGTCAGCGGTGAGCTCTGGGCGGTGCATGGCGGGGGCTTCTATCACCCCGTCAAATTTGCGGTGGCGCCCCCCAAACTGCCGGAGCATTTGCACTGGTTCTACTGGGAGAGTTATTCCACCTGGCTGTCGGGTTTTGCGCTGTTCCTGGTGTCCTATCTCTGGAGTCCCAGCGTCTACCTGATTGACCCGAACGTTTTCGACTGGTCTCCCGCAGCCGCCATTGCCAGCGCGCTGGCGTTCTTGATTGTGTTCTGGCTGCTTTACGACGCCATCTGCCGCAAGCTCGGTGACAGGGACAACGGTGACGCCAAGGTTGGTGCGCTGGTGCTGGTGCTGGTGTGTGTGGCTGCGTGGCTGGCGACGCAGCTCTTCGCGGGCCGAGCGGCGTTCCTGCTGGTGGGCGCCATGATCGCCACGGCAATGAGTGCGAACGTGTTCTTCTGGATCATTCCGGGGCAGCGCACCGTGGTGGCAGACCTGAAGGCGGGCAGGCCGGTGGACCCGATCCATGGCAAGCGCGGCAAACAGCGCAGCGTGCACAACACCTACTTCACACTGCCGGTGCTGTTCGCCATGTTGAGCAACCACTACAGCTTCACTTATGCCCACGAACACAACTGGCTCGTGCTGATCGCCATGATGTTCGCGGGCGCCGCCATTCGCCAGTTCTTCGTGATGCGGCACGGCTACAAGCTGGGCCGCAATCGCCATCCATGGCCTTATGCCGCTGTGGGCGTGGTGGCACTGGTGGCGCTCATCGTCTGGCTCAGGCCTGCGCCCGCAGACACGGCGGAGGCCACCGCTGGCGCCGGACCCGTCAGCATGGCGCAGGTGCAGACCATCATGGATCAGCGCTGCGTGATGTGTCATGGGGCGGCGCTGCAGTCCAAGAACGTGCGGCTGGATTCGCCTGCGGCGATCCGGCAGCATGCCATGACGGTCTACCAGCAGGTTGTGGTGACCCGCCAGATGCCGATGAACAACGCCACAGGCATCACCGAAACCGAGCGTGCACAGATCGCACAGTGGTTCAAGGACGGCGCCAGGCTGGATTGACCTCACGCAGCGCTTCGCGTCAACCCCCAATGGGGCAGCAACAGCGGTCAGGCAATGTCAGTTCGTCGGCTTTGCGGGTTGTGATCATGCCGTTTTGCATGGGGGTTCCTGATCTGCGGTAACCTTTGAGACCCGGTTCACTCACCCTCAAAGCACCGAACGCCCATGAAGACCCAAGCAGCCGTCGCCTGGAAAGCAGGACAGCCCCTCACCATTGAAACAGTGGATCTGGAAGGGCCGAAGTTCGGTGAAGTGCTGGTCGAAATCAAGGCCACCGGCATCTGTCACACCGACTACTACACCCTCAGCGGTGCGGACCCCGAAGGCATCTTCCCGGCCATTCTCGGTCACGAAGGCGCGGGCATCGTGGTGGACGTGGGCCCTGGCGTGACCTCGCTCAAGAAGGGCGACCACGTGATTCCGCTCTACACACCGGAATGCCGCCAATGCAAGTTCTGCCTGAGCCGCAAAACCAATCTGTGCCAGCTCATTCGCGGCACCCAGGGCAAGGGCCTGATGCCCGACGCCACCAGCCGCTTCAGCATGGACGGCGAGCCCATCTTCCACTACATGGGCACCAGCACCTTCAGCAACTACACCGTGGCGCCCGAGATCTCGCTGGCCAAAATCCGTGAAGACGCCCCCTTTGACAAGGTCTGCTACATCGGCTGCGGCGTCACCACCGGTATCGGCGCGGTGATTTTCACCGCCAAAGTGGAGGCTGGCGCCAATGTGGCGGTGTTCGGCCTGGGCGGCATCGGGCTGAACGTGATCCAGGGTGCGAAGATGGTGGGCGCTGACAAGATCATCGGCATCGACCTCAATCCCGAGCGCGAAGCCATGGCCCGCAAGTTCGGCATGACGCATTTCATCAACCCCAAGACCGTGCCCAACCTGGTGGACGCTATTCAGCAGCTCACCGACGGCGGCGCTGACTACAGCTTCGAATGCATCGGCAACACCAAGGTCATGCGCGACGCTCTGGAATGCACCCACAAGGGCTGGGGTCGCAGCATCATCATCGGCGTGGCCGAAGCGGGGGCCGAGATCAGTACCCGTCCGTTCCAACTCGTCACCGGCCGCAAGTGGGAAGGCTCGGCTTTTGGCGGTGCGCGCGGCCGCACCGATGTACCCAAAATCGTGGACTGGTACATGGAGGGAAAGATCAACATCGATGATCTGATCACCCACAAGCTCAGGCTGGACCAGATCAATGAAGGCTTCGACCTGATGAAGCGCGGTGAATCCATCCGCTCGGTCGTCGAGTTTTAGCCGTTGGCCCACCCCTGCCGAGTTTTGCTCTCCTCCATCCAGGGTGCGGTGCAAGCGGCTCGGCTGAGCCGGCAGTGCTTCACCTCTGGATCCAGCACACTTCAGTTCCACCACCTCATCGGGGTATTTCATGTCTTCTTCATTTGATGGTCTTGAGTTGGTGAGCGAGCACGGCAGCTTTGGTGGTGCGCAGCGCTTCTACAAACACGCATCGGCTGAGATTGGATTGCCGATGCACTTTGCGCTGTACCTTCCGCCCCAGGCGCTGCTCGGCAAGACAGTGCCGGTGATCACCTTTCTCGCCGGACTGACTTGCACCGAAGAAACCTTCGCCATGAAGGCGGGTGCACAACGAACGGCAGCCGAACTGGGTCTGGCGCTGCTCATGCCCGACACCAGTCCGCGCAACACCGGCGTGGACAGCGAGGATCATCACTGGGATTTTGGTGTGGGTGCCGGCTTCTACCTGGACGCCACGCAGGCGCCCTGGTCTGGCCATTGGTGCATGGAAAGCTACCTGCTCAAGGAATTGCTGCCTCAGGTGGTGAACGAGTTCGGTTTGAACGCCGACCGCATGGGCTTGTTCGGTCACTCCATGGGTGGCCACGGCGCGCTCACACTGGCATTGCGGCATCCGGGCCGTTTTGCCAGTGTGTCCGCCTTCGCACCGATCTGCGCTCCCACCCAGTGCCCCTGGGGTCACAAAGCCTTCACGGGTTACCTGGGGCAGGACGAAAGCACCTGGGGTGCGCACGACGCCAGCGTGCTTATGGGGCAGCAAACCGCTGCGCCTTACCCAGGCGGTATCCTGATCGATCAGGGGTTGGCCGACAAATTTCTCGCCGAGCAGCTGCATCCGGAAGCCTTTGAAGCGGCCTGCGCCAAGGTGGGTCAGCCGCTCACACTGCGCCGCCACGCGGGGTACGACCACGGCTACTATTTCATCAGCAGCTTTGTCGACGACCACCTGCGCCACCACGCGCGCGGCTTGGTCATCTGAACAAGCCCCAATCTTCATGCCACAGCGTCAATTTGACCTCATCGCCTTCGACTGGGACGGCACCCTGTTCGACTCCACTGCCCTGATCACCCGCTGCATACAGGCCGCAGTTGCCGACGTCGGTGGCACCGTGCCCACGACCCGGGATGCCAGCTACGTGATTGGTATGGGGTTGATGCAGGCGCTTGCACATGCGGCGCCCGATGTGCCGCTCGAAAAGTACCCTCTGCTCGGCGAGCGCTACCGATTCCACTACACCCGGCATCAGCGCGACATCAGTTTGTTTGAAGGGGTTCTGCCCATGTTGGCCCACCTCAAGGAGCGGCACCATCTGCTGACGGTGGCCACCGGGAAAAGCAGAGGTGGATTGAACGAGGCCCTGCGCAGTGTGGAGCTTGTTGGGGTGTTCGACGGGTCGCGTACCGCCGATGAGACGGCTGGCAAACCCAGTCCCCTGATGCTCAATGAACTGATGAGTGAATTTGGTGTGACTCCCGAGCGCACGCTGATGATAGGAGACACCACCCACGATCTGCAGATGGCGCTCAATGCCGGCTGTGCCAGTGTGGGCGTGAGCTATGGCGCTCACGAGCCTGATGCGTTCCATGTTCTCCATCCGAGGCACGTGGCACATTCGGTTCAGGAACTGCGAGACTGGCTCGCCACCCACGCCTGAACGTGTCATGCACCAACATGATGGTGACGCCGCCCTCCATCCCCTGTGCAACAGCCGGGACCTGACGGACGGCGGCCAGGCGGTTCCTTTCGATGTGAACCACGCCGGGCAGACCTGCAGGGCATTCGCCATTCGGTTCCGGGGTCTCCCTCACGCCTACCTCAATCGTTGCGCACACGTCGCCATGGAGATGGACTGGCAGCCGAACCGCTTTTTTGACGACACCGGCCGTTGGCTGCTCTGCGCCACCCACGGAGCCGTCTACGAACCCGATACCGGTGCCTGCAAAGGGGGGCCATGCCGGGGTGGCCTGATCAAGATCGAATTGACGGAGCGCGATGGGGTTGTGCACTGGCGGTCACAATATCCGTTTTCCCCTGTCGAATTCTGAGCAATCCACCATGAACCAAGACCACACGGGCTTTGCCCACGAACCAGGTGCCGACCGCCGATGGGAGCGCGACACCATCGAAAAGCTTGTGTTCGCGACCTTGAAGGAACAACGCAGCGCACGCCGCTGGAAGCTGTTTTTTCGACTGCTGTGGCTGGTCCTGATTGCAGCGCTGATCTGGTGGGTCTACACCTCCGATTCGGTGGGCACGACCGCCAGCGCGCCGCACACCGCGCTGGTGGAAATCAAGGGAGAAATCGCCTCGGGTGCGGAGGCCAACGCGCAATCGGTCATGGCGTCTCTGAGGTCTGCCTTCGAGGACAAAGGTGCTCAAGCGGTGGTCTTGCTCATCAATTCGCCCGGAGGCAGCCCGGTACAGGCTGGCATCATCAACGATGAAATCACCCGCCTGCGTCAGCTCCACGACAAGCCGGTGTACGCCGTGGTGGAAGAAACCTGCGCTTCTGCGGCTTACTACATCGCCGCCGCAGCCGACAACATCTATGTGGACAAGGCCAGCCTGATTGGCAGCATCGGTGTGCTGATGAACGGCTTCGGTTTCACGGGTCTGATGGAGAAAATCGGCGTTGAGAGGCGTTTGTTGACCGCCGGCGAGAACAAGGCCATGCTGGATCCCTTCAGCCCGCAAGACGAAGAGCAACGGGCCTATATCCAGGCCATGCTGGGCCAGATTCACAACCAGTTCATCGAAGTGGTCAAGAAGGGGCGCGGCAGCCGCCTCAAGCAGGATGAAGACACTTTCAGTGGGCTGGTCTGGAGCGGTCAGCAATCCATCGAGCTGGGTCTGGCCGACGGGCTGGGCAGTCTGGACTACGTGGCCCGCGAGATCGTCAAGGCCGAGAACATCGTGGACTACACGCAGCGCGAGAACCTGGGGTTGCGACTGGCGAAACGCTTTGGCGCGAGCATCGGAGAGGGCATCTACCTCGCAGCAAGCTCGGCCGGGTTCCAGCTCAAGTAATCATTCACCGTCGGCCCTTCAGACATCGCCCGATCGGTAGCCGGTCGGGTTGGCGCTCTGCCAGCGCCAGGCGTCGGTGCACATGTCCTGCAAGGTGTGCCTGGCTTGCCAGCCCAGCAGTTCTTTGGCCATTGCTGGATTGGCAAAACATTCGGCCACGTCACCCGCGCGCCTGGGCACGATCTGGTAGGGCACGGGGCGGCCAGACGCTTTTTCGAACGCCCCCACCACCTCCAGTACGCTGCTGCCGGTGCCTGTCCCGAGGTTCACCGTGAAGCTTTGGCCATTTTCCAGCAGCTTTTGCAGTGCGGCCACGTGGCCGGCAGCCAGATCCTGGACATGGATGTAGTCGCGAACGCCGGTGCCGTCTCGCGTGGGGTAGTCGCCGCCGTAGACGTTGAGGTAGGGCCGTTGACCCACCGCGACCTGCGCCACATAGGGCATGAGATTGTTGGGTGTGCCATTGGGGTCCTCGCCGATCAGGCCGCTGGGGTGTGCACCCACCGGGTTGAAATAGCGCAGCACACCCATGCGCCAATGCGGCGCCGAACGTTGCAGCGCTTCCAGCATGTCCTCGATTACCAGCTTGGTGTGGCCATAGGTGTTGGTGTGGCTGCGCGGAAAATCCTCAGTGATGGGCACGGAAGCCGGGTCCCCGTACACCGTTGCGCTGCTGGAGAAAACGAGGGTGGGTGAGCCCTCCATGCCACCGTCAGCCGCCACCCGTGTCATCGCCTGCAGCAGGCTGATCGCACCGCCAATGTTGTTGTGGAAATATTTGAGCGGATTTGCGACGCTTTCACCCACTGCTTTGTCGCCTGCAAAATGCACCACCCCCCTGGGGCGATGGCGCATCAGAACTTGCTCCAGCCACGGGGTGTCGAGCACATCCCCGCGCTCCAGCACCACAGGCCGGCCGAGGATGCGGGCCAGCCTTTCCAGCACCACCGGGTTGCTGTTGGAAAAATTGTCCAGCACCACGGGTTCGTAACCGGCCTCGACCAATGCAATGCAAGTGTGGCTCCCGATGTACCCGGCGCCCCCGGTGAGAAGTATTTTCATGGTGTGTCCGTTTTGCAGAGGCACGGCGCCTCTCACTGAGCGTGGAGCATGTGCACGGACGGTCCTGTGGTCCGGCGCGCACTGCAAGGAGACTTACTTGGCAATCTCGGTGGTGTTGCGACCGTAGTTGTCTTCCAGGCGCACGATGTCGTCTTCGCCAAGGTAGCTGCCCGACTGCACTTCGATCATTTCCAGTTCCATCTTGCCCGGATTGTGCAAGCGGTGCACTTCGCCAATGGGGATGTAGGTCGACTGGTTCTCGGACAACAGGAAACGTTCCTGGCCACGCGTGACTTCGGCCGTTCCCTTGACCACTATCCAGTGTTCGGCTCGGTGGTGATGCTTCTGCAAGCTCAACGAAGCACCAGGTTTGACGCCGATCCGCTTGACCTGGAAGCGTTCACCCGCATCCACGCTGTCGTACCAGCCCCACGGCCTCGCCACGCGCCGATGCAGCAGTGCCTCGGGGCAATTTCGCTGGTTCAGGTAGGCGACCACATCCTTCACTTGTTCGGCATGGTCTTTCTGGGCCACCAGAACCGCATCCGGCGTTTCAATGATCAGCAGATCGGTTGTGCCCAGAGCCACCACGGTTCGACCAGTAGAGTGGATGTAGGTGTTGCGTGCATGCATCGCATGGCCCGGTCCGGTGATCCGGTTGCCTGAGTCGTCCGCGATGCTGAGTTCGGCCACGGCATTCCAGCTTCCCACGTCGCTCCACTGGCCATTGAAAGGCACGACCGCCACGTTGTCGTGCGGTTCCATCACGGCATAGTCGATGCTCTGCGAGCGGCATCCTGTGAACACGGCGCCGTTGGGGCGAACAAAGCGCACCGAGGCGTCAGGCTCCCCGACCTGCTCGGATGCTGGCTCACTCATGGCTTCTTCACACACCTTGAGGATGTCAGGGGCATGTTGTGACATGGCGGCCAGCAGCGCGCTGCCTCGTGCCAGAAAGATGCCCGCATTCCACAACACATTCCCTTGCAGCAACAGCTTCTGGGCATCGGCTGGCGCCGGCTTTTCAATGAATCGCTCGACAGAATGGCTGCCGTCATTGCGTTGTTCCCCTTGCAGGATGTAACCATAGGCGCTGCTGGGGAAACTGGGCGTAACACCAAATGTGACGATGGCGCCTGCTTCGGCCGCCGGTACGCCACGCCGCACGGTGGCTTCAAACGCCTTGATGTCGGGAATGTGATGATCGGCCGGGCAGAAAAGCAGCAGGGCATCGTCGTCTGCATTTGAACGCGCAAGCAAAGCCGCCAGGGCCATGGCCGCAGCGGTGTTGCGCGCAGCGGGTTCCAGCAACACATGGCCTTGTGTTTTTTCGGTGCGCAGGGCGTCTTGCACCAGAAATCGATGTTCTTCGGACGCCACACAGATCACCGGCTGTTCGCACCAGGTCAGTCGGTCCAGTGTCAATTGAAGCAGGTTTCGCTGCCCTATGAGTGGCACAAACTGCTTGGGAAAACTCTGGCGACTGAGAGGCCAGAGCCGCGTTCCAGATCCGCCACAGAGAATGACGGGGGTGATTTTCGTGGACAAGCTCATTTGGGGTCTGGAGGGGGTTGGATGGTCACGCGCGACCGGGTGCCTGTGTATTGTGGCGATGCGGCGCTTGTATTATGGATGTCTGTCAAACCAATGCATTAGGGATTCAAAGCGTCATGATGATCAGAAAAGCCGTTTTCCCTGTGGGAGGCTTGGGAACACGCTTCCTGCCAGCCACCAAAGCCATCCCCAAAGAAATGCTGCCTGTTGTGGACAAGCCGCTTATCCAGTACGCTGTCGAAGAAGCCTATGCGGCCGGCATTCGGCAGATGATCTTCGTGACAGGGCGTCACAAGCGCGCCATAGAAGACCACTTCGACACCGCCTTCGAGCTCGAGACCGAACTGGAGGCCGGCAACAAGCATGCGCTGCTTGCACTGGTTCATGCGATCAAACCCGACGACATGGACTGCGTCTATGTGCGCCAACCGCGCGCGCTGGGCCTTGGCCATGCCGTTCTGTGCGCGGAGCGACTGGTTGGCGATGAACCCTTCGCCGTGCTGCTGGCTGACGACCTGATGATCGGTGATCAGCAGGGCGGTGGCGGCCCAACGGTATTGCAGCAGATGGTGGCTGCGTTCGAGCAGAGTCCGGGCACGGTCCTGGCCGTTCAGGATGTACCCAGGGCCGACACCCGACGCTACGGCGTTGTGGATGTGCACGGTGTTGATCAGCCGCTGGCTGAGGTGTTCGCCATGGTGGAGAAGCCAGCACCAGAGGTGGCGCCTTCCACGTTGGCGGTTGCGGGGCGCTACATCCTCACGCCTGCGGTGTTCGAGAGCGTGAGGCGTCAACCGCGTGGTGCCGGTGGTGAGATCCAGCTCACTGACGGCATTGCGGCCCTGATCGGCAGGGAAAAAGTTCAGGCATTCCGCTACCAGGGCACACGATACGACTGCGGCAGCAAGGAGGGCTTCTTGCAGGCAACCATCGATCTGGCCCTGGCCAATGACGAGCTCAGCGAGTCAGTGAGGGCTCACATCCGACGCGTGATGGCATGAAGGAAGCACCCCCACGCCGCCTGCAGCACCACCCACTGCGGCGGGATTACCAGTTGTCCGGCCAGGCCGGCCCGACGGTCTCTCTGGATGGAGCGGCCCGGTGGTGTTCCGGGACGGGCCTATTCATGTGTCAGGGCATCAGCGTCCGAAAAGAAACACCGTTGGCTTGTCCAGGGGCAGTTGCTGGCTCAAGGTCTTTCGTTTCCAGTCACTGACCAATGCACTGCGCACCGCTTGCTCCGGCAGCGTGAGGGCACAGGCCAGAGCGAGGCGGCTGTGGGGCTGCAATGTCTGCAACAGGCTTTGCAACAAAGCCGAATTTCGGTAAGGCGTTTCGATCAGGATCTGGGTCTGGCCCGTTTTCAGAGCGAGACTTTCCAGTTCGCGCACGCGCTGCGCTCGCTCAGCCGGGTCCTGAGGCACGTAGCCCACAAATGCGAAGTTCTGCCCGTTGAGGCCGCTGGCGGCCAAGGCCAACATCAATGAAACAGGCCCGGTCAACGCCACCACCCGCAGCCCAAGGGCGTGTGCCGCCCGCACCACCGAACTCCCTGGATCCGCAATGGCGGGCATGCCCGCCTCGCTGACCAATCCCATGTCGTGACCTTCCAGCGCCGGTGCCAGCAGACTGCGTGCCATGGCATCGGCTTCCATTCCGGGCTGGTGATCGCCCTTCTTGTGAGCGGCGCGCGGCAGTTCCATCAACTGCTGTGCCTGCAGCGGGCAGCCCAGCGTGCCAACCGACTCGACGCGCTTGAGGAATGCCCTTGTGCTCTTGGCGTTTTCCGTGATCCAGTGTGTCAGCCGACTGGCAACGGCAAGCGTTTCAGTCGGCAGCCACTGCGTCACTTCCTCAGGCTCGGCGGCATTGGTACCGAAGTCCAGCGGAGCAGGGACCAGATAGAGCGTTCCAAGGTGCCCGTCGCCCTGGTGCCCGTCGCCTTTGTGCCTGTTCACAGGACGTGTCCTCCTGCCGCGCGAATCAGATGGCAGGTTCGAATCAGGGGCAGTCCGATCAATGCCGTGGGATCGTCGTTGTCGATGCGCTCCAGCAAGGCAATGCCCAGTCCTTCGCTCTTGGCACTGCCAGCACAGTCATAGGGCTGTTCCGCTCGCAGGTAGCGCTCGATCTCGCCATCGCTCAGTTCCCGAAACTTCACATTCACCTGCGCCAGCTCGCTTCGCTCGAAGCCGGTGTCAAGACAGACCACAGCGAGGGCGGTCTGAAAGATCACCGTCTTGCCGCGCATTCGGCGAAGCTGTTCGGTGGCCTTTTCGTGTGTGATGGGCTTTCCCAAAGGGCTCCCGTCCAGGTCGGCCACCTGGTCGCTGCCAATCACGATGGCATGAGGTCGTCGAAGCGCAACGTCGCGCGCCTTGGTCATGGCCAGCCTCAGCGCAAGGTCGATCGGAGATTCTCCAGGGAAAGGTGTTTCGTCCACATTCGGGCCGACCACTTCAAATGGAATCTGCAATCGGGAAAGCAGTTCGCGCCGGTAGGGTGAGGTGGAGCCCAGAACCAGGCTGCGGGGGGCGATGTCGGTTGCCCGGGAAGAGTGTTCGTGCATGCAGCGCATTTTCCCCGCATTCTTTTAAACTGGCTCAATGAACACGCCTCAATCGAAAACAATGTGGACACCTGAGCGCCTGGATGTGCGTTCTTTTGCTCGGGCTTCTGGACAGATCACCGGCGAGGCGCCCGTGACGCGGTTTGCGCGACTGGTTGAAGAATTGTTTGAGTCTTCCCTGGCCGAGGTGCCGGCTCTTGTTCAGTGGCGTGCCGAAGGCAGCGTGCGCGAAGATCCTCAAGGCGGCACGCCCGCCATATGGCTCAATCTGCACGCAAAGGCGGTGGTGCCACTTCAGTGTCAGCGTTGTCTGGGGTCGGTGGATACGGCGCTGGAAATCGATCGATGGTTCCGGTTTGTCGCAGACGAAGTCACCGCCGAGGCACAGGATGATGAATGCGAGGAAGATGTGCTAGTGCTGGAACCCTCAATGTCGCTCTACGACCTGCTGGAGGACGAATTGCTGATGTCGTTGCCGCTCGTTCCCATGCACGACACCTGTCCGGTGTCCGTCGTCATGCAGGTGTCCGACCCTGGCATGGCCGCGGAAGGTGGTGACAAGCCCCCAGTGCATCCATTCGCGGCGCTTGCCCGGCTGAAGAAGTGATGCTTGTTCGGCGGGTGAGTGGCTTGGGGGTATGCATCGGAACAGCCACGTTCTGGGCTCCTGCTTGCCTCACCAGCCCCTGTTGGACGCGCCGGATACTTCGAGTTATAATGCTTGGCTTTGCGCTGGCATGCTACTCACCGAACCGCAGATGACGCGGTCGGGATTCATCAGTTACCAGACAGTCATCAGGCGCACCCGACCCACTTACCGATTTTAGGAGCCCACCATGGCCGTCCAGCAAAACAAGAAGTCCCCCTCCAAGCGCGGCATGCACCGTTCGCACAATGCACTGAATGTGCCCGGTATCGCGGTCGAGCCCACCACCGGCGAAATCCATTTGCGTCACCACATCAGCCCCAATGGTTTCTACCGCGGCCGGCAGGTGTTGAAGAACAAGTCTGAAGCCTGAAAGTGACGGGAGTCAGCAGGCCTCGTCGCACGGATGCGAGCAGGGCCTGTCAAACCTGTGAAACGCAGGCCCGCATGAATCATGCGGGCTTTTTTCTGGTCAGTGCTGTTGTCAGCATCTGCATCGAGGCAATGTCATGATCACCGTTGCTGTCGACTGCATGGGCGGAGATGTGGGTCCGGCGGTGACCCTGCCTGCCTGTGAGGCTTTCTTGTCAAGGCACCCGAATGCCCAGTTGCTGCTGGTTGGTCTGCCCGATGCAATGAGTGCCTGGCCACAGGTCAAGAACAACGTGCGTTGCCGGGTGGTGCCCGCAACGGAGGTGATCACGATGGACGACACGGTCGAGGTGGCGCTTCGCAAGAAGAAGGACTCCTCGATGCGCGTGGCCATTGCGCAGGTCAAGGAAGGCTCTGCTCAGGCCGCCGTCTCGGCTGGCAACACCGGCGCGCTCATGGCGATCGCCCGATATCTGCTCAAGACACTCGACGGTATCGATCGGCCGGCCATTGCCACCCAGCTGCCGAATGCCAAGGGAAAGGCAACGACTGTTCTGGACCTGGGGGCCAATGTCGACTGCAGCGCGGAGCACCTGCTCCAGTTTGCCTTGATGGGCTCTGCTCTGGTATCTGCCACAGGCGGCAAGGATCCCACGGTGGGGTTGCTGAATGTGGGTGAAGAGGTGATCAAGGGCAGCGAAGTCATCAAGCGGGCGGGGCTGTTGCTTCGGGATGCTGCCGATGCCGGCGACCTCAATTTCTACGGAAATGTCGAGGGAGATGATATTTTCAAAGGCACAACCGACATCGTGGTGTGTGACGGCTTCGTGGGTAACGTGGCGTTGAAAGCGAGCGAAGGCCTGGCCACCATGATCAGTGGATTCATTCGCGATGAGTTCTCCCGCAATCTTTTGACAAAAATGGCGGCGATCGTTGCCTATCCGGTTCTATCTGCTTTCAAAACGCGTGTAGACCATCGAAGATACAACGGCGCGGCCTTGATGGGTCTGCGGGGACTGGTCTTCAAGAGCCACGGCTCTGCAGACGCTTTTGCGTTTGAGCAGGCTTTGTGCCGGGCTTATGATGCGGCCCACCACAATTTGCTGGGCAATGTGCGTGATCGTATCGAGCATGCCCGGCACCTTCTGGTGCCGCCAGGCAGCACCAGCGAATTCAAGAACGTCCCCACTCTCTGAGCCCTTTCGTCATGACCCGCTACGCCCGAATCACCGGCACAGGCAGCTGTCTGCCTTCTCAGCGCCTGAGCAATGCCGACATGGTTGCCATGTTGGCCAAGCGCGATGTGGAGACCAGTGACGAATGGATCGTTGCCAGAACAGGCATCCGGGCCCGCCATTTTGCGGCCGAAGGTGTTTTTTCGAGCGATCTGGCGGCGCATGCCTGCCGCCAGGCTTTGAGCGCGGCCGAGGTTTCAGCAAGCGAGATCGACCTGATCATCGTTGCCACCTCGACGCCAGACATGGTCTTCCCGTCCACTGCGGCGCTGCTTCAGCACAAGCTGGGCATTGCAGGCTGTCCTGCATTCGACGTTCAGGCGGTTTGCAGCGGTTTCATCTATGCACTGACCGTGGCGGACGCCATGATCCGCACGGGCAGCGCGAAAAAAGCACTGGTGGTGGGCGCCGAGGTGTTCAGCAGAATTCTGGATTTCAACGATCGGACCACCTGTGTGCTGTTCGGTGATGGCGCCGGTGCCGTGGTGCTGGAAGCCAGTGATGAGCCTGGGATTCTGGCGACCGACATTCATTCGGATGGCAGGCACAGCGGTATTCTGTGTGTGCCGGGGCATGTCTCGGGCGGGCAGGTGCTGGGTGATCCCTTGCTGAAAATGGATGGTCAGGCCGTGTTCAAACTGGCCGTGGGCGTGCTTGAAGAAACGGCGCTGGCCTCGCTGCACAAGGCGGGCAAGTCGGCCGAAGATATTGATTGGCTGATTCCCCACCAGGCGAACATCCGCATCATGCAGAGCACCGCCAAGAAGCTGAAACTCCCCATGGACAAAGTGGTGGTGACGGTCGATGAGCACGGCAACACGTCTGCCGCCTCCATTCCGCTGGCGCTCGACCATGGCGTTCGCACCGGAATGGTCAAACCGGGGCACATGCTCTTGCTGGAAGGTGTGGGTGGTGGATTCACCTGGGGCTCGGTCCTTCTTTCCTACTGAGGTCCCGCGAAATCTCGCGCCTGGATCAACTTCCTGATTTCATGATGAACTTTGCTTTTGTTTTTCCTGGTCAAGGATCGCAATCCGTCGGCATGCTGGATGCCTGGGGCGACCATCCTGCTGTCGCTGAGGTGCTTCGCGAGGCATCTGACGCGCTGGGAGAGGACGTCGCCCGTTTGATTCATGAAGGCCCGGCCGACGTTCTGGCGCTGACCACCAACACGCAGCCCGTGATGCTTGTGGCAGGCGTGGCCGCGTGGCGGGTCTGGCTGGCTGAAGGGGGTGCGCTGCCTGCGGCCGTGGCAGGACATTCGCTGGGTGAATACAGCGCACTGGTGGCTTCCGGCGTCTTGTCGTTGTCTCAGGCCGCGCCGCTGGTGAGGTTCCGGGCAACAGCGATGCAGGAAGCGGTGCCGGTGGGGGTGGGGGCCATGGCTGCAGTGCTGGGTCTGCCTGCTGACCAGGTCATGGCGGTCTGCGCGAAGGTGCAGGCCTCTTATGGCGATGGGAGCATTGAGGTGGTGGAGGCTGTGAACTTCAATGACCCGGTGCAAACCGTGATCGCAGGGAGCAAGGCTGCGGTGGAAAAGGCATGCGAAGCGGTCAAGAGTGCCGGGGCCAAGCGGGCGCTCCCACTCCCTGTGTCTGCACCATTCCATTCGTCGCTGATGCGACCGGCCGCAGAACGTCTGAAAGTGAAGCTGGCTGAAACGGTCTTCGCTCCGCCGCAAATCCCTGTGATCAACAACATCGATGTGGCGGTGGAAAGCGAGCCGGATCGCATTCGCGACGCGCTGTACAGGCAGGCCTTCGGGCCAGTTCGTTGGGTTGAGTGCATTGGCGCCATCAAGGCTCGTGGTATCCACACGCTGGTCGAATGCGGACCCCGCAAGGTATTGACCTCGCTCACCAAGCGGATCGATCCGGACCTGACTGCGGCCGCCATTTTTGATCCGTCGACACTTGGCGAAGTCAAGTTGATGCTGGCGTGAACCAAGACAGAAAGCTGACCATGGCAGAAGTGAATTTCAAAGGGCAGGTCGCTCTTGTGACGGGTGCCACAAGAGGCATAGGTGCAGCCATTGCCCAAGAACTTGTATCCCGTGGTCTGGTGGTGATTGGAACCGCGACCAGTGATGAAGGTGCCGCACGCATCGGACACAACCTGATGGCCGTGAAAGGCGCTGCTGCCGGCTGCCGGGGCGCCAAGCTCGATGTGAACGACATGGCATCAGCAGATCAGCTGATTGAAGAGATCACAAAGTCACACGGCGGTCTTCATATTCTGGTCAACAACGCGGGCATCACCCGTGACATGCTGGCCATGCGTCTGAAGGATGAAGACTGGGATGCCGTACTCGATACCAACCTCAAGGCGGTTTTTCGCTTGAGCCGGGCGGTGATTCGTCCCATGATGAAACAACGTTATGGGCGCATCATCAGCATCACCAGCGTGGTGGGTGCTTCTGGCAATGCTGGACAAGCCAACTACGCTGCGGCCAAGGCCGGTGTGGCCGGCATGACCCGAGCCCTGGCTCGCGAGCTCGGCAGCCGCAACATCACGGTGAACTGCGTGGCGCCCGGCTTC
This sequence comes from Hydrogenophaga sp., assembly GCF_030651625.1. GTDB lineage: Bacteria > Pseudomonadota > Gammaproteobacteria > Burkholderiales > Burkholderiaceae_C > Hydrogenophaga. Next base: position 187,617 of record NZ_JAUSCF010000006.1, read on the forward strand.
ATTGAAACGGACATGACGGCTGGACTGCCCGAAGAGCAACAAAAGGCATTGCTGGGGCAGATCCCTCTGGGTCACCTGGGCAAGCCCGCAGACATCGCGCACGCGGTAAGCTATCTGGCCAGCCCGCAAGCCGCGTATGTGACAGGACAGGAACTCCATGTCAATGGTGGCATGTTCATGGCCTGAACACACGAAAACAACCATCGGTTCAATGCGTCGAAAAGCCGCCCGGCGGGCCGTCTAGGGGCATCTCCCTAGCCCGGCTAAAATGGCGGTCTGTATTTCAACCACCCTCAGAGGGACTTATGAGCGACATCGAAGCACGTGTTAAGAAAATCATTGCCGAGCAACTCGGCGTGGAAGAAGGTCAGGTCACCAACGAAAAGGCTTTTGTGGCCGACCTGGGTGCCGACTCGCTCGACACGGTGGAACTGGTGATGGCCCTCGAAGACGAGTTTGGCATCGAGATCCCCGATGAGGATGCAGAGAAAATCACCACGGTGCAAAACGCCATCGACTACGCGATGGCCAACCAGAAGGCCTGATCCAGGTGCTGGCGGCCACGCGCTGTCTGAAATTGATCATCGCTCCCTGCGGGGAGCGTTCTATTTTTACGCAGTCACCGGCGTGGGGGAAATGAATGAATCGTCGACGCGTTGTCGTGACCGGCTTGGGATGTGTCAGCCCTGTCGGAAACACAGTGGCCGATGCCTGGTCCAACCTGATTGCCGGGCGCACTGGCATTGACCTGATCACCAAATTTGACGCGACCGCATTCGCGTGCAGGATCGCTGGTGAGGTCAAAGGCTTCGACCTCGATGCCTACATCGGGACCAAAGAAGCCAGAACGATGGACACGTTCATCCACTATGGCATTGCGGCCGCGCATCAGGCGGTTGTGGACTCTGGCCTGCCTGTAGGTGAATCGCTTGATGAAGAGCTTGCCAATCGCATTGGCTGCATCATCGGATCCGGCATCGGGGGCCTTCCCCTGATCGAAGAGACCCATGCAGAGCTGGTCGGGCGTGGTCCCCGGCGCATTTCGCCGTTCTTTGTTCCGGCCTCCATCATCAACATGATCGCCGGTCATGTTTCAATGCGATTCGGCTTCAAGGGCCCCAACCTGGCGGTTGTCACAGCCTGCACCACAGGGCTTCATTGCATAGGCGAAGCGGCTCGCAAGATCGAGTATGGCGACGCCGATGTGATCGTGGCTGGTGGCGCAGAGGCCACGGTATCGCCGCTGGGTGTGGGTGGGTTTGCAGCCATGCGTGCACTTTCCACCCGCAACGACGACCCTGCCACCGCATCACGTCCCTGGGACAAAGACAGGGATGGATTTGTGCTGGGTGAGGGCGCCGGTATCCTGGTGCTTGAAGAGTACGAACATGCCAAAGCCCGTGGAGCGAAGATTTACGCCGAGCTTTCTGGCTACGGCATGAGCGCAGACGCCGGGCACATGACGGCTCCGAGCATGGATGGGCCGCGGCGAGCCATGATCAATGCCTTGCGCAACGCGGGAGTCAATGCCGATGAGGTGGACTACCTGAATGCACATGGCACATCCACTCCCCTGGGTGACGTGAACGAAACGCACGCCATCAAGGCCGCACTGGGAGAGCATGCGAAAAACACGGTTGTGAACTCCACGAAGTCCATGACAGGGCACTTGCTCGGTGGCGCCGGCGGGATAGAAAGTGTGTTCACCGTGTTGGCCGTTCATCATCAGAAGAGTCCTCCAACCATGAACATTTTCAATCAGGATCCGGAATGCGATCTTGATTACTGTGCCAATGTGGCCAGGGACATGAAGATCGACGTCGCAATGAAAAACAACTTCGGTTTCGGCGGAACCAACGGCACGCTGGTATTCAAGCGCGTTTGAATCTGACTCCGCACAGATCGCTCACTTCTGGTCATGCGCAGCGCCCCATCGGTGGTCTACCCTGTGGGGCGTTGTGTTTTGTACGGGCGTTATCTGTTCGCGTTGAGCGCGCTCGTACTGACTGTCCTGATCGGGTGGGCACTGAGTTCATCAGGCCGATACTTCGTGGACGCGATCTGGGCGGGAGTCGCCTCGTGGGCGCTTTGGTCGATCTGGGTGTTCAAGTCCTGGTGGTACACGCCAAAGGGCGCACTCCATTGGGATTCGCTTGCGCCTTCCGCTGGCGACTCGCCGCGAGCCGGCGCATGGCGGTGGCTTGCCGACGAAGGGGGCGAAAATGTGTCGCTGCAGGCCATCGAGTGTGTCATCGACTGGCAAAGCTGGATGCTGCTCCGCTTGAAACAACCATCGCACTTGGCAACCTGGGTGTGGGTGGAGCGCCATTGCGGTCCCGCGCGTTGGGGCGATTTGAGGCGAGCCCTGATGGCGACCCGCCGCGTTTAGCCTGCATGGTGAATGGCCGCGCACGGGGTTGTGTGCAAGCTTCTGGGTTATATTTCCGCGCGCATGACACCTGAAGACCACAACGCTCCGCCACCGCCCGACAGCGATGTCATGTTGGTGCAACGCACCCTTGGGGGGGAGCCGCGGGCCTTTGAATTGCTGGTGATCAAATATCAGCGTCGAGTCGAACGCTTGATCGGACGCATGGTCAGGGATTCTGATCTGGTTCAGGACATCGCTCAGGAAACTTTTATCCGCGCTTACCGCGCGTTGGGGCAGTTCCGGGGTGATGCGCAGTTTTATACCTGGCTCTACCGGATAGCCGTTAACACCGCCAAGAAGCAGCTCATGGAGCTCAAGCGCGACCCCCTGGTTTTTCAGTCCCAGATGAAATCTGGCGACGATGATGAAACTTCCGGCTCGGAACGCGAACTAAATCCCAGTGTGGCCGACACCGAAACGCCTGAGGCGGTGCTGGCCTCCAAGGAAATTGCGGAGGCGGTCAACGCTGCCATGGAAGCATTGCCTGAAGAGTTGCGCAATGCCATCGCGCTGCGCGAGATCGAGGGCTTGAGTTACGAAGAAATTGCGCAGGCGCTCGACTGCCCCATTGGCACGGTGCGCTCGAGGATTTTTCGGGCAAGGGAAGCGATTTCGAACCGCATCAAGCCCATGCTGGAACGTCAGACCGGCAAGCGCTGGTAGGAATTTCATAGGTGTCAGCGCCTGCTGTGTCGGGTGAACGGGATGTGAGATATGAAAGCTTCAAACGAACCAATGACCGATGCTGCCTTGGCGCAGCAGGCATTGCAGCGTGTCGAATCAAGCCAGGCAAGTCCTGACCATTGGGAAGACGCGAGTGCGTGTTCTGCATTGGTGGATGGGTCTGCCAGTGAACGCGACTGGAATGCGTTGTGGGAAAGCTCTCGCGCCTCGGCGCTCGAAGACTGGAATGCTTATCAAGTGGTGGGCGATGCTCTCAGGGGCGGAGTGCCGCTTGCTGCTGTCACCCCGGCGGCTACGTTCCTGGTGAATTTCCAGGCCCGCATACAGCAGGAGCTGTCAGCTGCAACTCGCAGGCCAGTGACTCAATCGGTCGCGGAATCCGTGCACTCTGTGGATGGACGCCACAAGACGCCTGCCAACGACGCTCTCTTTCGCTGGAAAATGCTGGCGACGGCGGCCTCGATTTCGGCCGTCATGGCCGTGAGCTGGGCGGTACTTGGAACGGTGACTGGTGATCCCGCATCGCAGAGGGGCACCGAGATGGCCATGACCGCGCCTCCTGCACCTCCGGCGGAGGGGGTTGTTGCAGAATCCGCCAATCCCGATTCGGCCGTTATCGTCAACACCGGGCAAGGGCCTTTGATACGGGATGCCCGACTTGAAGCGTTGCTGGCTGAGCATCGGCAATATGGTGGACTGTCGGCATTGCAGAAGCCAGCAGGTTTCCTGCGAAACGCCACCTATGACGCGCCAGCCCGCTGAACCCGTTATGTCAGCCATTTGCTCACACCAGGTTCGCGGTCCCGTTCTTCGCTCGACGCCCGGTCGCACCCAGCCATACTGCTGGATCAAGCGCGTGGGGGTTGGCTGCCTGGTTGCGCTAGGCCTGTCTGCGGCTGGCTGGTCGTCGGCTCAGTCCGCAACACCGATTGCAGGCAGCGAACGGTCAGTGACCGAATGGTTGACCCGCATGCACGACGCGTCCCGTCGAAGGGCCTACATCGGGACGCTGGTGGTTTCGGCCGGTTCGTCCATGTCTGCCTCGCGCGTATGGCATGTCTGCGATGGCGAGCAGCAAATGGAACGCGTGGATACGCTCACAGGCGCTCCGCGGACCACGATTCGTCACAACAACGATGTCATCACCTTTGCGCCAGAGTCCAAGACAGCATGGGTTGAAAAGCGCGAATCTTTGGGATTGTTCCCCGACCTATTGCGGACCCCTGACAATGTGATTCCGGACCACTACACCGTCCAGGCCACAGGTCATGATCGGGTGGCCGGACACAAGGCGGATGTGCTGGAAATCCGCCCGCGAGACACCTTGCGGTTCGGCTACCGAATCTGGTCAGAGAAAGACTCCGGTCTGGTGGTCAAGCTGCAAACCCTGGATGGTCAAGGGCAGGTGCTGGAACAAGTGGCATTTACCGAACTCCAGCTGAATGCCCCTGTCAGCATGGACAAGCTCTCCAAGCTCATGAAGGGCACCCGTGGCTACGAGGTGCACCGGCCTGTGCTCAGGAAGACCACTGCGGCGGCTGAAGGGTGGCGATTGAAAGAGGTCGTTCCGGGTTTTCAGTCGATGAGTTGCCACACCCGGGAGAACGCCAGTGCTTCGGGAGCGACCAGTCATCCCATGCAGTGGGTGTTCTCGGACGGTCTGGCATCTGTTTCGTTGTTCGTAGAGCCCTACGACGAGCAGCAACATCTCGAAGAGAAAGCCGCCGTCATTGGGGCCACGCATTCGCTGACCCGCCGCTTGGGGCAGCATTGGTTGACCGCCTTGGGCGAAGTGCCGCACGCCACTTTGCTTCTGTTTGCCAAATCGCTCGAGTACACCCGTTGATTTGCGATTTGCCGTGGACCGAAGTGCGGCCAGTGTTGCTTGGTGGTTTGTGCCAGGGCCTGCACTGTTTTTCTTTTGCATCGATTGTGTGAGGTTACCGATGAATATGATTTCCGCGAATGGACACGCTTCTGTGCGCAAGCTGCTGCTGCTGCCTGCTGCGCTGTTGACGTTCTCCGCCGCCACGTTGCTTGCGCCCTCCCAAGCGCTGGCTCAATCTGCACCCGCCGCCCCGGCCCTGGTTCAGGGTCTGCCCGACTTTACGGGTCTGGTTGATTTGGTGGGGCCTTCTGTGGTCAATATTCGCACGCTTGAACGGGCGGCGCCCAGAACAGGTACTGGTCCTGGCACCGATGAGCAGATGCTGGAGTTTTTCCGTCGATTCGGCATTCCTGTTCCTCCTGGCATCACGCCACGTGGACCGCAGCAGGAGCAACCGCCGAATGGTGAAGCACAACCACGGGGCGTGGGGTCCGGCTTCATTCTCAGCTCCGACGGTCTGATCATGACCAACGCCCACGTTGTGGAGGGGGCTGACGAATTGATGGTCACCTTGCCTGACAAACGAGAGTTCATGGGCAAGATCGTGGGCGCTGATCGTCGCACCGATGTGGCGGTGGTGAAGATCGAGGCCACCGGGCTGCCAGCCGTGAAGATCGGTGACATCAACCGCTTGCGTGTGGGCGAGTGGGTGATGGCGATCGGTTCACCCTTTGGTTTGGAGAACACGGTCACCGCAGGCATTGTGAGCGCGAAAAAGCGTGACACCGGCGATTTCCTTCCTTTCATTCAAACGGATGTGGCGATCAATCCGGGTAACTCGGGCGGCCCTTTGATCAACATGCGCGGCGAGGTGGTCGGCATCAACAGTCAGATCTACTCCCGCTCCGGTGGCTTCCAGGGCATCTCCTTTGCGATCCCCATCGACGAGGCGGTCAGTGTCTCCGATCAGTTGCGCGCCACAGGAAGGGTCACTCGCGGCCGTATTGGTGTACGCATCGACCAGGTCAGCAAGGAAGTGGCGGAGTCGATCGGGCTGGGGCGGCCCCGAGGCGCGCTGGTGCGGGGCGTTGAACCCGACTCGCCCGCCTCGCAGGCCGGGTTGGAGCCAGGTGACATCGTGCTCAAATTTGATGGCAAGGAAATTGAACGTTCGGTGGATCTGCCACGCATGGTGGGTGCCACCAAGCCAGGCAACAGAAGCCGGATCACCGTGTTTCGCCGTGGCAGCCAGCAGGAGCTGACTGTGACGGTGGCGGAGCTTGAGCCCGAGCGTACACAACCGATTGCCGCGGTGCCTCAAACGCCAGCGCCTTCGGCCTCGGTGGCGGGGGAGTCCCTGGGATTGACCCTGGTGGAGCTCACCGACGCACAAAAGAAAGAATTGAAACTGCAGGGCGGTGTTCGTATTGCCAAGGCTGAGGGGCCTGCTGCGCGCGCGGGCCTGAGGGAGGATGATGTGATCCTCGCGATCGCCAACAAGGAAACGTCCAACCTGAAGGAGATGGAGGCTGCGATGGCAGGGTTGGACAAGTCCCGCCCTGTCAACGTGCTTTTCAGGCGTGGTGAGTGGGCGCAGTATGTGGTGATCCGCCCCCAGCGCTGAAAGACGAAGTTGGGGCTGCGTCAAGCCCCCTGATCGATTGGGGCTATCCGCACAGGCAGAGGTAGCGTGTGCGCCACAGGCTTGCCAACCTTCGATCAGCTTGCCAGCGGGCATAAAAGTTAGTCACTGCTGACATAGTTTGTCGCGCATTGACCGAATTCGATAAAATCCCAGGATTGACAAGCACATTCAGGTCAAATGAGAAGCCTGGAGTTCACAATACGGAAAATTTATGGGTCGTGCTGTGGACATCCCCACGCTGTTCTGATTCGAATGAATATTCTGTTGATAAGTTGTTGATAAAAACGCTGTTGTAGCCCTGCGACAGGCGTAGGCTGGCGGTTTGAGGGTTGGCTTTCCCGGCTTTTTGCCTACAATGAAACCCCAACTATCGCAGTTGCCATTGATTGTTGGTTATGGGCGCGTCAGCAGTTGACGCGCCCTTTTTTATGGCTGTCCGTCCCTGTTCATGATGGCCATGTTCTCTGTGTCTGAGCTGATTTTTTGATGAACCACATCCGCAATTTTTCCATCATCGCGCACATCGATCACGGCAAGTCCACGCTCGCTGACCGGATCATTTCGTTGTGCGGCGGGCTCTCCGACCGCGAGATGAGCGAGCAGGTACTCGACTCCATGGACATCGAGAAGGAGCGTGGCATCACCATCAAGGCACAGACCGCTGCGCTGCGTTACCAGGCCCGCGATGGTCAGGTCTACAACCTCAATCTGATCGACACACCCGGGCACGTGGATTTCTCTTACGAGGTCAGCCGTTCGCTGTCGGCATGCGAAGGTGCTTTGCTGGTCGTCGATGCGAGTCAGGGTGTCGAAGCGCAGACCGTTGCCAACTGCTACACGGCGCTGGACCTTGGCGTGGAAGTGGTGCCCGTGTTGAACAAGATGGATCTGCCCAACGCCGATCCCGAAAACGCCAAGACCGAAATTGAAGACGTGATCGGCATCGACGCCACCGATGCCATTCCATGCTCGGCCAAGACGGGCATGGGGGTCGAGGACATCCTGGAAGCGGTGGTCGCCCGCATCCCGCCTCCCAAAGGCGATCCGGCTGCGCCCTTGCGCGCCATGATCGTGGACAGCTGGTACGACGCGTACGTGGGTGTGGTCATGCTGGTCCGGGTCGTTGACGGGCGCCTCCTCAAGGGCGAGCGCTTCAAGATGATGGCGACCAACACGGTCTACAACGCGGACAACCTCGGAGTGTTCACGCCCGCCAATGCGCCACGGGACTCTTTGCAGGCGGGTGAGGTGGGCTACATCATCGCGGGCATCAAGGAGCTGCAGGCGGCCAAGGTCGGTGACACGATCACGCTGGAGAAAAAGCTGCCGAACAATGCCGGGCCCGCCACAAAAGCGTTGCCGGGCTTCAAGGAAGTCAAACCGCAGGTTTTTGCAGGCCTGTATCCAACTGAAGCCAATCAGTACGACGGCTTGCGCGACGCACTGGAGAAGCTCAAGCTCAATGACGCTGCCTTGCAATATGAGCCTGAGGTGTCCCAGGCGCTGGGCTTCGGGTTCCGGTGCGGATTCCTTGGACTGTTGCACATGGAGATCGTGCAGGAGCGCCTGGAGCGCGAGTTCGATCAGGACCTCATCACCACCGCCCCGAGCGTGGTGTATCAGGTGGTCAAGCCCGACGGCGAAGTAATTCTGGTGGAGAACCCGTCCAAGATGCCGGAGCAGGGGCGCATAGAAGAAATACGCGAACCCATCGTGACCGTGCACCTGTACATGCCGCAGGACTATGTGGGCGCCGTGATGACGCTGGCCAACCAGAAGCGCGGCATGCAGCTCAACATGGCCTACCACGGCAAGCAAGTCATGCTCACTTACGACATGCCACTGGGCGAGATCGTGCTGGACTTTTTCGACAAGTTGAAGTCAGTGAGCCGTGGCTACGCTTCCATGGATTACGAATTCAAGGAATACAGGCCGTCCGATGTGGTCAAGGTCGACATTTTGCTCAACGGCGAAAAGGTCGATGCCCTGTCAATCATCGTGCACCGGTCACAGTCTCAATACCGGGGACGAGCGGTTGCTGCCAAGATGCGGGAAATCATCAGTCGCCAGATGTTCGATGTGGCCATCCAGGCGGCCATTGGCGGCAACGTGATCGCGCGCGAAACCATCAAGGCACTTCGCAAGAATGTGCTGGCAAAATGCTACGGCGGTGACATTACCCGCAAACGCAAACTCCTCGAAAAACAGAAGGCGGGCAAGAAGCGCATGAAGCAAATCGGATCTGTTGAAGTGCCTCAAGAGGCATTCCTGGCTATCTTGCAGGTGCAAGACTGATGGGGGCCGCAATGAGCGCACTGACTGCGCTGCTGCTCACCGCTTTCATAGGCTACACAGGCGCCTGGTATCTGGGCATGGTGCAAGGCAATTTCGCCTTGCTGTTGATGATGGCCACATTGGTCACAGGTGTTTACTGGATTGCCGAAAAGCTGGTATTCCTGCCTCAGCGAAAGAAGGCAGCTGAACAATTGCAGGTTGAACACAATGCCCGCAGGGCTGCATTGCAGCAGCAGGGCTTCAGCCAGATCGAAGGCGATGTCGATGCCGCTCGGCAGAAGCTGCTGGCTCAGCCATGGTGGCTGGACTGGACCGCCGGTTTGTTCCCGGTGATTCTTGCCGTGTTTGTCCTTCGGTCGTTTCTGTTCGAGCCGTTCAAAATTCCATCGGGATCCATGATCCCCACATTGCGTGTTGGCGATCTGATTCTGGTGAACAAATTTCACTATGGCATTCGGTTGCCAGTTTTCAATACGAAGCTGATAGCCAACAACGACCCGGAACGCGGTGATGTCATGGTGTTCCGTTACCCCCCTCAGCCCAGCCTCGACTACATCAAGCGCGTGGTGGGGCTGCCAGGAGATGAGGTTGCTTACCTGAACAAGTCACTCACGGTGAACGGTCAGTCTGTGCCAAAGGCTGCCCAACCCGAGTTCTTTGACAGCGACAGCATGCGTTATACCAAGCAGTTTCGCGAGACGATAGGGTCGCGTTCCTACAACACCCTCAACGACGATGAGCGACCTGCCTTCATTCCAGGTGCAACGGAGTTCCCTTTTAATGACAATTGCCGGTACTCCGTCGAAGGGGTGGTGTGCAAGGTACCTCAGGGGCACTATTTCCTGATGGGTGACAATCGGGACAATTCGCTCGACTCCCGTTACTGGGGGTTTGTACCTGAAGCCAATATCGTGGGCAGAGCCTTCTTCGTGTGGATGAATTTTGGTGATCTGGGGCGCATTGGCGCCTTCGAATAGATCCGTTCGTTACGGTCAATCTGGAGATCAAGAATGAAAACGAAAAAACGTCAGCAAGGACTCACTTTTTTTGGACTGCTGGTGGTCGGTATTCTGCTGGCGCTTGCAGGGGTGGTGGCCGCGCAAGTGGTCCCGACTTACATCGAATACCTCGCCGTGCAGAAGGCGGTCAAGCAAGCGTCTACCGGTACGACCGTCGCAGAGGTTCGCAGCATTTTTGACAAGGCCGCTCAGATTGACGACATTCGAACCATTTCAGGCAAGGATCTCGAAATCGGCAAAGAAGGTGATCGCGTGGTGGTCTCGTTTTCCTACGACCGCGAAATTCATTTGACTGGGCCGGCCTATCTTGTCATGCGGTACGAGGGTCGCTCGCGATGATCAGGTGGAACCGGAGATGGCGCCCTGTGGGGTGCCCTGGCGCTTGAACGCAGACCTGGCAGCGCTGCAACAGCGCCTGAATCACAGCTTCAACAATGTGCGCCTGCTGGAGCGCGCGCTGACACATCGCAGTTTCTCGGCCGACCACAACGAGCGCCTTGAGTTTCTGGGAGACTCCGTGCTGAATTTGGCCGTGTCCGGTCTCCTGTTTGAAAAGCTCAGCGATCTGCCTGAAGGCGATTTGTCCCGTGTGAGAGCCAATCTGGTCAAGCAGGACACCTTGTTTCAGATAGCGAGCACGCTGGGCCTCGCCACGGCGTTGCGACTGGGCGACGGTGAGAAACGCTCGGGCGGTCACAAGCGACCATCCATACTGGCCGACGCACTTGAAGCGATCATCGGTGCCGTGTATCTGGATGCCGGATTCGATGTCGCTGCAGTTGTGGTGCGTCGCCTGTATGGTGATCTGGAACTGAACACGCAGATGAGCGCGATGGGCAAAGATCCCAAGACAGAATTGCAGGAGTGGTTGCAGGGGCGCAAAATGAAGCTGCCTGCCTATCGGGTGGTGGCCACGCTGGGTGAAGCGCACAAGCAGACTTTCGATGTGGAATGCACGGTCACCGAGTTCGCTCACAGCGAGCGGGGTATTGGCGCTTCCCGCCGTGCGGGCGAACAGGCCGCTGCCGCGGCCATGTTGCAGCACCTTGCTTTGCATGCAGGCGAGCGCAGCGCCTGAGTGCTTCCTTGCAAATGGTGTGTCCTTGGCACATCCCAACCGAATCCAGCTGACCCGAACCCATGCCCAAACATCCCGACCATTCTCCACAGTCGAACGCCGCTCCCGCTGATCCGGGCGCCAGCACCGAGCTCGATGCCATGCTGGCCCGTGCGCTGGGTAAACCCGGTGCGCCAGCGGATGGCGTTGATTCCCATGCGGGCGAGGTACCTGAGGCGGTAGATCCTGAAATGCAGCGGTGTGGTTACGTTGCCATCGTAGGCAAACCCAACGTCGGGAAATCCACGCTGCTCAACGCGCTTGTGGGCCAGAAGGTCAGCATCACGTCGCGCAAGGCCCAGACCACGCGCCACCGTATCACCGGCATGCGCACGCTAGGGGCTTCCCAGTTTGTTTTCGTTGACACACCCGGCTTCCAGACCCGGCACGGCAATGCCTTGAATCGGGCGCTCAACAAGACAGTGCTCGGTGCCGTCAGTGATGTGGATCTGATCCTGTTCGTGGTGGAAGCCGGGCAGTTCAATCTGGCGGACGCCAAGGTGCTGTCGCTGCTGCCCGCCAACGTGCCCGCCATTCTCGTGGCCAACAAGTTCGATCTGGTTCACCGCCGAGGTGAACTTGCTCCCTGGCTGCGCGCCATGCAGGAACGCCATTCCTTTGCCGAGTTTGTTCCGATGTCGGCCAAAACGGCCAAGGACATCGAGCGGCTTTTCGGTATTTGCGAGAAATACCTTCCCCAGCAACCCTGGATGCACAGCCCCGACGACCTGACCGACCGGAGCGAGCGCTTCATGGCCAGCGAAATGGTACGTGAGAAGCTGTTCCGGCTCACAGGTGATGAACTGCCCTACACCTCGACCGTGATCATCGACAAGTTCGAAGAAGAAGGACGACTCAAACGGATCGCTGCCACCATCGTGGTGGAGCGCGAAGGTCACAAAGGCATGGTCATTGGTGACAAGGGCGAAAAGCTCAAGCGCATCGGAACCGAAGCCCGACAAGAGCTTGAGAAACTCTGGGACTGCAAGGTGTTCCTGGAGCTCTGGGTGAAGGTGCGGTCTGGCTGGGCTGATGACGACGCTCGCGTGCGTTCCTTTGGTTATGAATGAGTGTCGAAGCGCATTCAGCGGTATCGAGAGCCAAATTCGCAGATCTCTGCGCGATTGATTTTTTGCTGATGAGCTCCTGACATGGCTTCGCGCCGTTTTGCCGACGAACCCGCTTTTGTCCTGCACCGGTACGACTGGAGCGAGTCGAGCCTTGTTCTGGAAGTCTTTGCCCGCCACCATGGGCGCGTCGCCTTGGTGGCGAAAGGGGTCAAGCGACCCACCTCTCAATTCCGCCCGGTGTTGTTGCCGCTGCAACCGCTGCTGCTGAGCTGGAGCGGAGATGCCGAGGTCAGAACGCTCAAGGCCGCGCAATGGCAGGGTGGGCACGTCATGCCGACCGGTGAGGCGCTGCTGTCAGGCAGTTATCTCAATGAATTGCTGATGCGTCTTCTGGCCAGAGATGATGCGCACGAGCGCCTTTTTGACCACTACGCCATGGCAGTCCAGTTGCTGGCGGAGCGGGGCGACACGCAGGAACTTCTGCTGCGGGCTTTTGAGCTTTTGTTGTTGAAAGAGACTGGTCTGCTGCCAGATCTGTCTCGGGATGGGAGCTCCATGATCGCCGTGGATCCGGAAGCCTCTTACGTGCTTGCGCCCGAGAGCGGCCTGCGCATGGCGCAAGCTGGCGACAGCAGCCCATTGTCTGGTGAGCAGTGCCTGGGCCTGTACCGTGCAATGGAAGGGGACAGTCCCTTTCTGGCCACGCTGCGGGCTTGTGCTTCTTGCATGGCAGCACTGCGCATCCCTTTGCGTGGCCTGCTGCACTACCATTGCGGCGTCAGGGTGTTCAAGACCCGGCAATTGATGATCGATGTCCAGACCATGATGCGTGTGAGCGCGCCGTCCGTGCTCGACAAAGATCGGATCTCCGTTCACAACAAATCCTCCGCCCCATCATGACTGCAGCCCTACCGCCCGGCGTCTCCGGCACGGCCTTGTCTGTCAACCTGAACAAGGTGGCCCTGGTTCGCAACACCCGCCATCTGGGTATTCCATCTGTGGTCCGCGCGGCAATCCAGTGTCTGGAGGCCGGGGCACAAGGCATCACTGTGCACCCTCGACCGGACGAACGCCACGTGCGCCTGAGCGACGTGTTCGATCTGGGCGAACTGATGCGGTCATGGCCCGATCGGGAATTCAACATTGAAGGCAACCCACTTCACAACCTGATGAGCGTGGCGCACGAGGTCAAGGCAAGAGGACTGCCCCTGCACCAGTTGACTTTCGTGCCCGACAGCGAAGGCCAGTTCACGAGTGATCATGGTTGGTCATTCCCGCAGGACGCAGAAACCCTTCGCGAACTGATTGCAAAGGGGCATTCACTGGGCGCGCGGGTGAGCCTTTTCATGGATGCCGAGGCTGCATCCATGAACGCTGCGCGCGAGGTGGGCGCAGACCGGGTGGAGCTTTACACCGAGCCGTATGCCGCCGCCTGGCATGTGCCTTCCGCGCGCGCGTTGCAGCTGGAACGGTTCCATGCCGCAGCGCGAGCCGCAGCGGCGGCTGGCCTGGGTGTGAACGCCGGTCACGATCTCAACCGGGAGAATCTGGCCGAGTTTCTTCGCCAGGTGCCAGGCGTGCAAGAGGTGTCCATCGGTCATGCATTGATCGCCGATGCCCTTGAAATGGGTTACGCCGCGACCATTCGAGCCTATCGTCGTGTCATGGACGAGTCCTCGAACTGAGACAACGAAGCCCCATCCTTGAACAGGCACGAGATGATTTACGGCATAGGTACCGACATTTGCGACATCCGGCGCATCGAGGCCACCTGGACACGCCAGGGCGAACGATTCGCTCGCCGGGTGCTGGCCGATGCCGAATTTGCAGTCTGGCAGCAGCGCAGCGTACGTTGGCCGCAACGAGGTCTTCGCTATCTCGCCACCCGGTTTTCGGCCAAGGAAGCCTTCTCAAAAGCGGTGGGCATGGGCATGCGCATGCCCATGACCTGGCGAAGCTGCGAAATTGCAAACCTGGCCAGCGGACAACCGGTGATCGTCCTCCATGGCGACCTCAAGAGCTGGTTTGAAGGCAAAGGCCTTCGCGCCCACGTGACGGTCACCGACGAAACCGATTACGCCGCAAGCTTCGTGATCGTGGAGCGGGACTCGATCACGCCTTGACAGTTCACTCAATACTTCAGCCATGCACGCCCTAGCTCCTTTGATCATCGATGTGGCCGGCTTCGGGCTCAACCCTGACGACCGCCGTCGACTTGCCCATCCGTTGGTGGGAGGGGTCACGCTGTTCGGACGCAACTGGCACGATCGCGCCCAGCTGACCGCGCTGTGCCAGGAAATCAAGGCTGTGCGAAGCGACCTCCTGATCGCGGTGGACCACGAGGGAGGGCGGGTGCAGCGATTCCGTACCGACGGTTTCACTCATCTGCCACCCATGGCCGAGCTGGGTCGGCTGTGGATGGCACCAGCAGAAAAAAATGGGGAGGAAGGTGCAGCCGCATTGCGAGCATGCAATGCCGCCGTGGCTGTGGGCTATGTGCTGGGTGCCGAGTTGCGCGCCTGCGGCGTGGACCTGAGTTTCACGCCTGTCCTCGATCTTGACCATGGCGGCAGCACCGTCATTGGCGACCGATCTTTTGCGCGAGACCCCCGGATCGTTTCTCTGTTGGCGCAAAGCCTGATGCACGGAATGCTGCAAAGCGGCATGGCCAATTGTGGCAAGCACTTTCCGGGGCATGGTTTCGTTCGTGCCGACTCACACCAGGCCATCCCGGTCGACCCGAGAAGTCTCAAACGCATACTGGCCGAAGATGTCGCGCCCTACGGCTGGTTGTCTGCCAGTCTGCAGGCGGTCATGCCAGCCCACGTGGTTTACCCCAGGGTGGATTCGCGCCCGGCGGGATTTTCTGCACGCTGGTTGCAGGACGTGTTGAGGCGAAAGCTCGGGTTCACCGGAGCGATCTTCAGCGATGACCTGAGCATGGAAGCAGCGCGCCACATCGATGGGCAGCAGGTCGGCTTTGCAGAAGCCGCGTTGGCCGCACTCGCTGCGGGTGTTGACATGGTGGTGTTGTGCAATCAGTCGGTCGTCGACGGTGGCGCGCCCATCGATGATGCGATCGAGGCCCTTTCGCGAGCGATCTACATGGGCCGATGGGTGCCCAATTCGTCCAGTGAAGGAAGGCGCCTTGCATTGTTGCCCCGTTTCAAGGCACCGGAATGGGACGACTTGATGGTGAGCGAACCCTACATGCGGGCCATGAATCTGCTGCCTTGATGCCTTGACAGGCGCCGTCTGTTCAGCCGTCGAGCCCCAACTTTTCTAGCAGATCGGAAACCAGCTCCAGGCGCAGCAACGGGTTGTCCAGCGCCATCAACCTTTGTTTGAGGTCGGTCGGTGCCGGCAGCAGCTCGGTCCAACGGTTGGCGACCCAACCACTGTCGTCCCAATGGTAGGGGGGCTGGATGGGCAGCTCTTTCAGTTGCTCGGGGTCACGCTCTTGCAGGTTGTTCAACAGTCGCTGCAGCGCATCCCGGGTACTTGCAAGGTGGTCGGGCACCGCAACAGTCGCTTCATGCGCGTCCAGTCGCACGTCGGCCACCCACAGTCCGTGTTGCAGCTGCTGGCGGCGGTTGACATGAAAACGCTGCAAGCCTCGACACCGGATCAGCATCAACCCAGGCTGGGGTCGCTCCAACATTTCAATCTGCGCCAGGGTCCCGACGGAATGAAACACCTCCTTGGCAAAGCCGTCTCCGCTGGGAGGTGCCAGAGGATCGATCCGGCGCACTTCGCTGCCTTCGCTGAGTGCCACAATGCCAAACGGAGCCCCAGCCTTGTGGCAGCGGCCAATCATGTCGAGGTAGCGCACCTCAAAAATGCGCAAGGACATCCACCCGCCCGGAAACAGCACGGTCTGGAGTGGAAACAGGGGCAGCTGTGACAGCGTGAGCGGTTCAGCCTCGGGTCGCGAGGTCAATCGACGACCACCGCATCAGCGCTTTGGCGCTGCAACATGGCCAGCGTGCTGGCGATGGTGGCGCGCAGTTCGCGCCTGTCACAGATGAAATCGACAGCACCCTTTGTCTGCAGGAACTCGGCCCGCTGGAACCCTTCGGGAAGCTTCACCCGCACGGTGTTTTCAATCACCCTGGGACCGGCGAAGCCGATCAATGCCTTGGGCTCTGCGATCACCACGTCACCCAGAAAGGCAAAGCCTGCCGAAACGCCGCCCATGGTGGGATCTGTGAGCACGCTGATGTAGGGAAGGCCCTTCTTGGCCAGTCGCGTCAAAGCGGCATTGGTCTTGGCCATCTGCATCAGTGACAGCAATCCCTCCTGCATGCGCGCCCCACCGGTTGCGGTGAAGCAGACAAACGGCACTTTTTGTGCGATTGCTTCTTCCACACCGCGCACAAAACGCTCACCGACCACCGAACCCATGGAGCCGCCCATGAAATCAAACTCGAAGCAGGCCGTGACCAGGCTGATGCCGTGCACGGCACCGCCCATGACGATGAGGGCGTCGGTTTCGCCTGTGGTGTCCAGTGCTTCATTCAGCCGCTCGGGGTATTTGCGACTGTCCTTGAATTTGAGTGCGTCAACCGGCAGCACCTCCTGGGCCAGTTCGTAGCGGCCTTCAGCGTCGAGAAAGGCATTCAGGCGCGCACGGGCGCCGATCCGATGGTGATGGCTGCAGTGAGGGCATACGTTCTGGTTTTTCTCAAGATCATTCTTGTAGAGCACAGCCTCGCAGCTGGGGCATTTGATCCAAAGGCCCTCTGGCACGCTGCGGCGTTCGGTGGGATCGGTGCGGGTGATTTTTGGGGGCAGCAGTTTTTCTAGCCAGGACATGGATTCTCCTTTGCGTGGGCGGCGTGTGCCGACCACGAATTGCGGATTATGCGTCGAGCGCTTTTCGGATGGTGCGAAGGAAATTCGACGCCACGGCGATGACTTTTTCGTGTGGTTCGTTCTCGATCAACTGGATGATTTTGCTTCCGATCACCACCGCATCGGCCGATCGTCCGATGGCTCTGGCGGTTTCGGCATCCCGAATCCCGAAACCCACACCCACCGGAACGCTCACATGCGCACGAATGCGCGGCAACATGGCCTCAACCTGACCAATGTCCAGCGTGCCGGCACCCGTGACACCTTTGAGTGAAACATAGTAGACATAGCCACTGGCCACGCGCGCCACCTGTGACATGCGCTCGTCTGTGGAGGTGGGTGCAAGCAGAAAAATCAGGTCCATGCCGCGCGAGCGCAGGTCAGCCGCAAAGTCTTCACACTCTTCTGGTGGGTAGTCGACGATGAGCACACCGTCCACACCTGCAGCGCTGGCGTCATTGACGAACGCCTTGGCGCCGTGCTTCTGGTCGTAGCGCTCAACCGGGTTGGCGTAGCCCATGAGCACCACGGGCGTGGTGGTATCGCGCTCACGAAAGGTCTTGACCATGGCCAGCACCTGCACCAGGCCGATGCCCAGCGCGAGTGCGCGGTCGCCCGCCTTCTGTATGACCGGCCCGTCGGCCGAAGGATCAGAGAATGGCACTCCCAGCTCGATCACGTCGGCACCTGCTTCAACCATGCCGTGCATCAGGTCTGGCGTGATGTCTGCATAAGGAAACCCCGCGGTGACATAGGGTATGAGTGCCTTCCGGTGCTGGGCTTTCAATGCGCTCAAAGCGGTATCAATGCGGCTCATTGGGGTGCCCCCGCTTTGTCACCCTTTGCTCGGGAAGTGCGTGCGGAGCCAAGCTTGGGCGCGACCTGTATGGGCGCAGCGTCCATGCCGCCTTTGACGGACTGCCCACGACAACTGGGCCTGCAATAGAAGTCGGCTTGCGAGAGGTCGGCCACGGTGCCGATGTCCTTGTCGCCCCGACCAGACAGGTTGACCAGAATCGACTGGTCGGGCCGCATGGTCTTGGCCAGCTTCATGGCGTAGGCAATGGCATGGCTCGACTCCAGGGCCGGAATGATGCCTTCGGTGCGGCACAGGTAGTGAAATGCTTCGAGCGCTTCGGCGTCGGTGATGCCCACATACTCGGCACGACCAATGTCCTTCAGGAAAGCGTGTTCTGGCCCTACCCCGGGGTAGTCCAGGCCGGCGCTCACGCTGTGTGTTTCGGTGACCTGACCGTTGTCGTCCTGCAGTACATAGGTGCGGTTGCCATGCAGCACGCCCGGACTACCCTTCTGCAACGAGGCAGAGTGTTTACCGCTGTCGATTCCCTCACCGGCCGCTTCAACGCCGATCAGGCGGGTCTGGGTGTGATCGATGTAAGGGTGAAAGATGCCCATGGCGTTGCTGCCGCCGCCCACACAGGCCACCACCGCGTCGGGCTGTTCGCCACTGCAACCGGCTTGCATGAGCATCTCGGGCATCTGCACCAGACACTCCTTGCCGATCACGCTCTGGAAATCGCGCACCATCATCGGGTAGGGGTGGGGACCAGCCACGGTACCGATGATGTAGAAGGTGTTGTCTACATTGGCGACCCAGTCGCGCATGGCTTCGTTGAGCGCGTCTTTCAAGGTCTTGCTGCCGCTTTCCACCGGCACCACAGTGGCGCCAAGCAGTTTCATGCGGTAGACGTTGGGGCTTTGTCGTTTGACGTCTTCGCTGCCCATGTAGACCACGCATTCCAGTCCATATCGGGCACAGATGGTGGCGGTGGCAACGCCATGCTGGCCTGCGCCGGTTTCGGCAATGATGCGTGGCTTGCCCATGCGCTTGGCGAGCATCGCCTGCCCTATGGTGTTGTTGACCTTGTGTGCGCCGGTGTGGTTGAGGTCTTCGCGCTTGAGGAAGATCTGCGCGCCACCCTGCTCGCGGCTCATGCGCGCGGCGTGGTAGACCGGGCTTGGCCTGCCCACGAAGTGGGCGAGCTCGCTGTTGAATTCGGCGAGGAATTCAGGGTCATTCTGGTACGTGGCGTACGCGGCCTTCAATTCGTTGATGGCGTGGGTGAGCGTTTCGCTCACGAAACTGCCGCCATATATGCCAAAGTGGCCTTTGGCATCGGGTTGCTGGTAAGTGGTCATGGGATGTCCCGAAGCGGAGGTCCGGGCCTACTCCCCAAGGAGATCAGCCTGAACGGTCAATCAATGCATCGGCTGCGCGAACGGCAGCCACGAAAGCGAACATTTTGGTGCGGTCCTTGATGCCCTTTGACATCTCCACACCCGAGCTCACGTCAACGGCCCAAGGCCGTACGAGAGTGATGCCATCGATCACGTTTGCAGGCGTGAGTCCACCAGACAAAACGAGGCGAGAGCTGGCGCTTAGATGCGGATGTGACCAAGGGAAAGCCGTCCAGTCAAAAGTCTGCCCTCCGCCGCCATAACCTTCGACATGAGCGTCAAGAAGGATGGCCTGGGCATCGGAATGTTGGAGCGCGTATTTTAGGAGATCGAACCCGGCCCCGGCGGGGCCAGGTGGAATTCTGGCCGCTCTCAGGTAAGGCCGGGCAGCGGCTTTGCAGGTTTCGGGTGATTCGTCCCCATGGAACTGCAGCAAGGCGTTCGGGACTTCGCTGCATCCCTGATCAACGTGATCGCGTGTGGCATTGACGAACAGCAACACCGGCGTGACAAATGCAGGCAGGCGACGAGCCAGTTCGCCTGCCCGCGCTGGCGTGACAGCGCGGGGGCTGGACGGATAGAGAACGAATCCAATTGCATCAGCGCCTGCATGCACTGCCGCGTCCACGTCATCTTCTCGCGTGAGGCCGCAGATCTTGATTCGGGTTCGATGGATGGGCATGTTCTGCAGGTTGTCTGTCCGGAAAGGCCGCCGATTCTGTGCTTGGGCGGAAGCGCGCGCAGGTGGTGGAGGCGGTTGCAAGAGGATCCGGCCCGTGCCGGACGGTTCAGGGCAGCCAGTCGAAGGCAGCGGTGTGGACGGGAAGGTTCAAGGCTGGATCGTACCGTGGCCCCACGAAGTACAGACCATCCGGGGCGAACGTGGGCGCTGCCACCTCCCTGCATTTCGCCTCCAGCACCTCGTTCATCCAGCTTGCAGGCCGGCTGCCAGTCCCGATGGCCACAAGACAGCCCATGATGTTGCGGATCATGTGGTGCAGGAAGGCTGAGGCCTCGAATTCGAGACGCCAGTAGGCCCCTCGCCGCTGGATGTCGATGCGCAGCATGCGTTTGACGGGCGAGAGGGCCTGGCAGCGGGAGGCGCGAAACGATGAAAAGTCATGTTCCCCCAGCAGCATTTCCGACGCTTGGCGCATGGGCTCCAGTTGCATTGGCCGAAACACCCAGCCCACGCGCCGCGCTTCCACGCTGGGTCTGACGGGTGACTCCAGCAGCACGTACGCGTAGCGGCGCGACTGTGCGCTGGCGCGCGCATGAAAGGAGGAGGGGACATGCCGAGCCCATTGGACTGCGATGTCTGATGGCAAAAAGCTGTTGGTGCCACGCACCCATGCGGCGTCTGAACGCTCGACCGGGCAATCAAAGTGAACCACCTGCATCAGGCCGTGCACAGCGGCATCGGTACGGCCGGCGCACAGTGTGCTCACCCTGTTCTGGGCGGTGAACTTTGACAAGGCCAGTTCGAGCTGATCCTGTATGGTTCGCCCGCTTGGCTGGCTTTGCCAGCCTTCGTAGCCGGCTCCGTTGTAGCTGACACCCAGTGCAATGCGGGCAGACTGCCCAGCTGAGACCAGATAGGGAGCAGCCCGGCTATCGTCGATGAGAGCCGGGGGAGAGGCCGCAGACTCAGGCAAGATCCGAAAGGAAAGTTCGTGCTTTGGTCTTGAGTGTGCCGGACGCTTCAGCAAGCACTTCTTCTGCCAGAGAGCGGGCGCCCTCCATATCGCCAATTGCACGGAATTCCTCGGCCAGCGACAGTTTGGTATCCAGCGGGCTCTCTTCGGTGACCTGTTCGACATCGACCTGTGCAGCACTCGATCCATCGTCAAGATCGAGATTGAGTTCGTTCAGGTCGAAGGCCATCAACTCGGCGGCATTTGCATCTGATTGCTCTTCAGTTTGAGGCGTATCCAGATTCATGAGCGGTACGTCACTTGCGCTGAAGTCGGGCAATACCTCGCTCTCATCGAAAGTGGGCGCCATTGCGTTGTCCTGAGGCGCTTCGGCGACCAGCTCTGCTTCATCCGATTTGGCCAAAGGCACTGGTTCAGAAGGAAAGTCAAGATCGAAATCCATGGACTTCGATGTTGGGCCGGCTGCGGGTTCGTCGGGCAGATCGGTCAGTGCTTCAGTGAATTTGAGATCGTCCAATGCGGAGACAGGCTCGCTCCCGCTCTGAGCTGGCATCGAATCGCCAAGTCCTGCTGGTTCGACAGGATCATCGAACGAAAAATCGAGGTCCAGCCCGGAACCACCCTCGACATCCCCGCCTGCGGACTGCGTGCTGTTCATGAAGGGCTGGGTATTGAGCGCTCCACCTGCCACGCCCGCCGCAGCTGCCAGCTTGACCGCTGGACTGCCTCCGGGTTGGTACAAGGGGTTGGATGGGTCCAGTTCCTTGCCAATATCGCAGGCATGCTCCCACTCAGGACCCTGGCCCTGTGTGAGGTTGTAAGCCTCCGTTGCCACCACTTCAAATGCCTTGGCGTCCCGACGCTTGGCGTAGATCTCAAGCAGCTTGACATGAATCGCCACACGGGTGGGGGTGCTGCGCATGGCCTCCTTGAGAATTTCCTCGGCTTGAAGGTCACGGCCGTAGGCGAGGTAGACGTCAGCTTCTGCCACGGGGTCCACATCACCTGCAGCATCCAGTTGGCTGGGTGAATACACCATGGAAGATCCGGACACGCTGGCGTCTGCGGTGTCGATGCGCTGACCTCCACTCGATCCGAAGAAGGAGTCGGGTTGCAGTCGGCTCTCGAGGAACGAGCTGTCTACGCTGGCGCCTTTGTTGCGCTGCCGCAAGCGGTAGAAACCGAGTCCGGCCAGCAATGCCAGCAGACCGCCTGCCAGTGGAAGGATCAGCGGGTTGTCCTTGAGCTTGTCGATCAGGCTTGGCTCATCGGGGAGAGGCGCTGGAACCGGCGCTGGCGCCAGAACAGGAGCTGGTGTGACTGGCGGAGCCGTTTCTTGTCCGGCCCCTGCTTCAGCAGGCCCGGCTGGCGCACTGTCGGCAGCTGCAACAGGTTCGGCGGCTGTGGCAGGCGCCCCAGGCACCACCAAGGCGGGACCGTCAGCAGATCCAGCCGGGGCACTTCCTTCTGCCGCGGGTGCCGACGGGGCTGCTGGCGTCGCTGGCTGCAACCGGGCCAGTTCTTCAATGTTCCGGGACAGTTCTGCCACGCGGGTGGATGCGTCTTCCGCCTGCCGCTGCTGAGCAATCTGCGCTTCGGGCGCGACCTGTCCTGGTGTGGCCTCTTTGGAGAGTGTCAGACGATCTGGTGCAGTGACGGCGGGGCTGGCGTCCTGCACTTCGGTTTGCACACTGCCGGCTGCCTGTCGATCCGCCGGACCTACATCGGCCTCTGGTGCGGCCCCGGCAAGCCGGCGGCGGAATTCGTTGAAATCGCGGCTCTGGGCGGCGATGATCTGGCGTGCTTCGCCAGTTCCCACGGCAGAGGCTTCTTCGGCGCTTGGCAGGTCGAGAACCACGCCAGCGCGCAACCGATTGACGTTGTTTCCTATGAATGCGCGCGGGTTCGACCTCAGCATGGCGACCAGCATCTGATCGAGCGACACATTGGCTGGCCGGTTGGCTTCTGCAATGCGTCCTGCCGTGTCACCCGATACCACGCTGACACGCGAACTGGGTCCTGAAGGCGCCTGGGCGGGTGGCAGGCTGGTTGCCGCAGGAGCCGATGGCGGTTGAACCTGCTGGGTGATCGGAGCAGCGGGTGCTGACGGTGCGGTCGCGGCTGGGGCCGCCGGTCTGGCAGGTGCAGAAATGCCAGGTGCGACCGGGGCCACTGGCGTTGCTGCGCGCAGTCGGGGTGGATCAAACAGCAGCGTGTAATCGCGGACGATGCGGCCAGATGACCAGTTCGCTTCCACGATCAGGTCAACAAACGGTTCTGTGACCGGCCGGGTGCTAGAGAGCTGGAGGTAGGCGCGGCCATCTGGGCGGCGCTGCAGTGTGATCTGAAGGTTGCTCAACGCGGGGTTGAAGTCCATGCCCGCAGCGCTGAATGCGTCACCTGACGCCAGCCCCACCGTGAGGGTGGACGCTTCATCCGCATTGATTTCCGGAATGTCGATCTGCGCGCGCAGTGGCTCGCCCAGCGCGGATTGCACCACGATGCGCCCAAGTGCGAGCGCCTGAACGTCTGCGTGCTGTGCCAGGCCAGCACAAAGCAATGCCGCAATCGCAACCGAATGCATCCGCGTTAGACCGCGAGATTCGGTGCCCACTCTATGGGTTTTGACCGGGGAAGAATGGGTGTGACGGGAGTTGGATGGCACTTGAACCTCGACGTAAAAATCCGAGAAATGACCTTAACATCAACGCATTACAGTGACAAGCTGAGAATCCGCTTGAGTTTCATTGCCTGCCTTCCGTCGCCTGCGACCCCCCATTCACGTTGCTACTTCGCAACGCGAATGGTGCGGGGGCGGGGCGTGTCGGCACTCTCATCTTGAAACAATCAAGCGGCCAGCAGGATCCTGAGCATGCGCCGCAAGGGTTCGGCTGCACCCCAGAGCAGCTGGTCGCCTATGGTGAAGGCACCCACATATTCCGGGCCCATGGCAAGCTTGCGAATGCGTCCCACAGGGATGGTCATGGTGCCGGTCACGGCCACTGGCGTCAGATCACGAAGCGTGTCTTCACGGGTATTCGGTACGACCTTCACCCACGCGTTGTCTTCGGCAATCATGGCTTCAAGGTCGGCCACTGGCACGTCTTTTTTCAGTTTGAAGGTGAGCGCCTGGCTGTGGCAGCGCATGGCACCGACGCGCACGCAAAAGCCGTCCACAGGGATGACCGCGTCATCGGAACCCTCGCCTTTGCCCAGAATCTTGTTGGTTTCGGCCAAGCCCTTCCATTCCTCTTTGGACATGCCATTGCCGAGATCCTTGTCGATCCAGGGGATCAGTGATCCGCCCAGTGGCACGCCGAAATGGGCTGTCTCTGCGGTGCTGAGGGAACGCTGCTTGGCGATCACCTTGCGGTCGATCTCCAGAATGGCGCTCTTGGGGTCGTCCAGCAGGGCTTTGACTTCCTGGTTGAGCGTACCGTACTGGGTGAGCAGTTCGCGCATGTGCTGAGCGCCACCACCGGAAGCCGCCTGATAGGTCTGGGTGCTCATCCATTCCACCAGACCAGCCTTGTACAGCGCTCCCACACCCATGAGCATGCAGCTGACCGTGCAATTCCCGCCGACCCAGTTCTTGCCGCCCTTGGCAAGGGCGTCCTTGATCACCGGCATGTTGACCGGGTCAAGAATGATGACGGCGTCCTTGTCCATCCGGAGGGTGGACGCAGCATCGATCCAGTGGCCGGTCCAACCGGCAGCGCGCAGCTTGGGAAACACCGCGCTGGTGTAGTCGCCACCTTGGGCGGTGATGATGATGTCGCAGCGCTTCAGGGCGCCGATGTCGTGGGCGTCCTGCAGTCTGGTTTCGTTCTTTGCCATGGCCGGCGCTTGCCCGCCTGCATTCGACGTGGAGAAGAAGAGGGGTTCGATGTGATCAAAGTCGTTCTCTTCGATCATGCGGTCCATCAACACCGATCCCACCATGCCGCGCCAGCCGACCAAGCCTACCAATTTGCTCATTCCAACACCCTTTCAAAAGTTAAAAACAGTGTCGACCGACCTGTTCCGCCCGGCTCGTCTGGCCAGGGAGGGCGCACGACGAACCAGGCTGGATCAGCCCTTAATGGTCGTGGTTTTGATGGTGATTGCGCGCGACGCCACATCCACCAGGGCGGTGGATGCGATGTTCAATTGAAACGGGCGGGCGGCAAACATAGCCTCAAATTGTAGCTGATGCCTTCTTGAGCGAAGTTTTTACGCCCGATGTTCGGCCGCACAAAAGAGCAACTCAGGGTTGCCCTTTTGTGCCAACGCGATGGCCCGAAGCGATCAGACCGGTTGCTACACCGCGCAGCGCGCGACCCACGACGAATGAAACGGTCCAGCCCAAGGGGCACCGCCGGGCCGGCTTTGCCGGACGGCCAGTGCTGCACCCTTGAGGGTGTGGCGCGAAGTGGCGCGAAGTGGCTCGGGGGTGTTTCAATTCAGCGCTTTGACCACCGCGTCGCCCATCTGGGAAGTGCCCACCTTGGTGGTGCCTTCACTGTGAATGTCTGGTGTGCGCAGCCCCAGGGCAAGCACTTTTTGCACGGCGGCTTCAATGCGTTGGGCTGCGGCTTCCTGGTTCAGACTGAAGCGCAGCATCATGGCTGCGCTCAGGATGGTGGCCAAAGGGTTGGCAATGCCTTTGCCCGCGATATCAGGTGCACTGCCGTGGCTGGGTTCGTAGAGCCCCTGGTTGTTCGCGTTCAAGCTGGCGGAAGGCAACATGCCGATGGAGCCTGTCAGCATCGACGCTTCGTCTGACAGGATGTCGCCGAACATGTTGCCGGTGACCACCACGTCGAACGCCTTGGGCGCCTTGACCAGCTGCATCGCGGCGTTGTCCACGTACATGTGCTCAAGCGCCACGTCCGGGTATTCCTTGTGCACGTCGGTCACCACGTCTTTCCAGAGCTGGAAGGTTTCCAGTACGTTGGCCTTGTCCACGCTGGTGACTTTTTTGCTGCGCTTGCGGGCGGCCTCAAAGGCCACGCGGGCGATGCGTTCGATCTCGGGGCGGCTGTAGCGCATGGTGTCGAAGGCTTCTTCGGCACCTGGGAAGTGGCCATCGATGGCCACACGACGGCCACGCGGCTGGCCGAAATAGATGTCGCCCGTGAGTTCGCGGATGATGAGGATGTCGAGGCCGGAAATCAGTTCGGGCTTGAGGCTGGATGCCCCCACCAGCTGTTCGTAGCAGATCGCCGGGCGGAAATTGGCAAACAGACCCATGTGCTTGCGCAGGCCCAGGATGGCCTGCTCGGGGCGCAGCGGGCGGTCCAGCTTGTCGTATTTCCAGTCGCCCACCGCACCGAACAGGATGGCATCGGCCGACCTCGCGAGATCCAGGGTGGCGTCGGGCAGTGGATGACCGTGTGCCTCATAGGCGGCGCCACCCACGAGCGCGGACTCCATCTCGAAGGGCAGATCGAGCGCGTTGAGGACCTTGACAGCTTCGGCGACGATTTCGATGCCGATGCCGTCACCGGGGAGAACTGCGATTTTCATGGTGGTTTGGTGGAGATGAAGGGGTTCTTGTCGAGGTTGCCGTGGGACTGGCTTTGCCGGGTCACTGGCAACGCCCCCTTGAGGGGGAGACGCCGCAAGCGGCGCGGGGGTGTTACATGGTTTTGGCGAGCCAGGGCTTGGTGGCCAGAC
Source organism: Hydrogenophaga sp. (assembly GCF_030651625.1). Classification (GTDB taxonomy): domain Bacteria; phylum Pseudomonadota; class Gammaproteobacteria; order Burkholderiales; family Burkholderiaceae_C; genus Hydrogenophaga. Next base: position 214,072 of record NZ_JAUSCF010000006.1, read on the forward strand.
GCTCTTTTTCGAACGTGGCAATCTTGTCCTTGTGGCGCAAGGTCAAGCCGATGTCGTCCAGTCCGTTGAGCAGGCAGTATTTGCGGAAGGCCTGAACGTCGAACGGAATCTCTTCACCCTGTGTCTTGACGATCACCTGGCGTTCCAGGTCGATGGTGAGTTGGTAACCAGGGAAGGCTGCCACCTCGTTGAACAGTTGGTCGACGGTGGCTTCGGGCAACTGGATTGGCAACAACCCGTTCTTGAAGCAGTTGTTGAAGAAGATGTCGGCGAAGCTGGGGGCGATTACGGCACGAAAGCCGTACTGGTCGATGGCCCAGGGCGCGTGTTCGCGGCTGGAGCCGCAACCGAAATTGCGGCGGGCCAGCAGAATGGAGGCGCCCTTGTAGCGCGGAAGGTTCAGCACGAAGTCGGGGTTGGGCTTGCGGCTGGCGGGATCCTGGCCGGGCTCGCCCTTGTCGAGGTAGCGCCATTCGTCGAACAGGTTGGGCCCGAAGCCGGTCTTGTGGATCGACTTGAGGAACTGCTTGGGGATGATGGCGTCGGTGTCGACGTTCTCGCGGTCCATGGGGGCCACAAGGCCTTGGTGAATGGTGAACTTTTGCATGATGTGAGGGGAGTTATTTGGTCACTTCTTCAATCTTCTCGCCAGCCCGCTCGAGCCCGCGCCCTGTGGCTTCACCGGCTCGCTCCAGGCCACGCCCGGTGGCATCTGCAGCCCGTCCGACACCTCGCTCGGTAGCGCCCACGGCGCGCTCGATGCCACGGCCCGTGGCGCCCACGGCGCGGTCAACCCCGCGTCCGGTGGCCTCTGCGGCGCGCTCAATACCGCGACCAGCTGCCTGACCGGCTTGGCTGGCGCCCTGCTCGACCCTGGACAGCGGTTGGCAAGCTGACAGCGAAATGAGCACGGGTACAACGGTGCAGATGAGGGCAAGGTGCTTCATGAGAGCCTCCAGCGACGGCAATGAATTTTTGAAGGGACAAAGCCGAAATCAGGCGATGGTGCGGATGTCGATGAAATGACCGGTGACTGCGGCGGCCGCAGCCATGGCAGGCGACACCAGATGGGTGCGGCCGCCCGCACCTTGACGGCCTTCAAAGTTGCGGTTGCTGGTGGAAGCGCAGCGCTCCCCCGGCTCCAGCCGGTCGGCGTTCATGGCCAGGCACATGGAACAACCGGGTTCACGCCATTCGAAGCCGGCGGCCTTGAAGATTTCGTGAAGGCCCTCGCGTTCGGCCTGTTCCTTGACCAGTCCGGAGCCGGGCACGACCATCGCCAGTTTGATGTTCTTGGCCACCTTCTGCCCGAGCTTCTTGACCACCGCAGCGGCTTCGCGCATGTCTTCGATGCGGCTGTTGGTGCACGATCCGATGAAAACTTTGTCAACGAAGATGTCGGTCAGCGGTTTACCGGGTTCAAGTGCCATGTAGCTCAATGCGCGCTCGATCGCTCCGCGTTTGTTGGCGTCCTTTTCCTTGTCGGGGTCGGGCACCTGGCCATCCACGCCGAGCACCATTTCAGGCGAGGTACCCCAGGTGATTTGCGGCACGATCTGGCTGGCGTCCAGTTCGACCACGGCATCGAACTTTGCATCCGGATCAGAGAACAGTGTTTTCCAGTAGACCACGGCCTGGTCCCATTCCATGCCCGTGGGCGAGAGCGGACGACCACGCACGTATTCAATGGTTTTTTCGTCCACGGCCACCAGGCCGGCGCGGGCGCCTCCCTCGATGGCCATGTTGCAGACCGTCATACGGCCCTCCACGCTGAGTGAGCGGATGGCACTGCCACCGAATTCGATGGTGTAGCCTGTGCCGCCGGCCGTACCGATCTTGCCGATGATGGCCAGCACGATGTCTTTGGCGGTGACCCCCTTGACCAGTTGGCCCTCCACCTTGACCAGCATGTTCTTGGCCTTTTTGGCCAGCAAGGTCTGGGTCGCCATGACGTGTTCGACTTCGCTGGTGCCGATGCCGTGGGCCAGCGCGCCGAAGGCGCCGTGTGTGGAAGTGTGCGAGTCGCCGCAGACCACCGTCATACCTGGCAGCGTGGCGCCGTTTTCCGGGCCGATCACATGCACGATGCCTTGCCGTTTGGACATGAAAGGGAAGAAAGCCGCCGCACCGTATTGTGCGATGTTGCTGTCCAGCGTGGTGATCTGCTCCTTGCTGATCGGATCGGTGATGCCGTCGTAGCCGAGCTCCCAGCCGGTGGTGGGGGTGTTGTGGTCGGCGGTGGCCACCACCGAACTCACGCGCCACATTTTGCGCCCTGCCTGACGCAGGCCTTCGAAGGCCTGTGGGCTGGTGACTTCGTGCACCAGATGGCGGTCGATGTAGAGGACGGAGGTGCCGTCTTCTTCGGTGTGGACGACGTGTTCGTCCCAGATTTTGTCGTAGAGCGTGCGTGGCATGGATCGGTATTCCTTCTGTTGGGGCGATTTTATGTGGGGGTGTTGGAAACAGGTGTGGTGTGGGAGCTCTGTGCCAGGTGGTTCACCAGCAGGCGGGCCGACGCTGGCAGCGTGGCAAAGTCGCGTGCCACGAGGTCGATCTGGCGGGTGGCCCAGTCATCGGTCAGCGCCACGCAGGTGAGGTCCCCCACACCGTGCATCAGCTCGAATGCCCTTTGCGGCATGAGACCAACGCCCAGGCCGTTGTGGATCATGCGACACATCGCGTCAAGGCCGGTCACGCGGATGCGCAGCCGGATGCTGCGGCCGGCGGTAGCGGCTGCCGCGTGCATTGCCAGATAGATGGAGCTGTTGGCATGCAGACCCACATGGTCCCACGCCAGGCTGTCGGCAAAAACTAGTGATTCGTGTTGTGCCAAAGGGTGGTGGATTGGCACCACGAGGGTGAGCTGGTCTTGCCGGTACCTGCGGGTCTGCAGGTTGTTCGGCTGGCCGGAAGAACGGGTGTGACAGATGCCCAGATCGGCCGCGCCTTCGTGCACGGCCCGAATCACTTCGGTGGACAGGTGTTCTTCCAGGTCGATCTTGATGCCTTCGTGGCGAGCGATGAAGGTGCCCAGATCCTCAGGCAGAAACTGCACGATGGCCGAGATGTTGGCGTGCACCCGCACGTGGCCACGCACCCCGTCGGCGTATTCAGAGAGTTCGCCCTGCATCTTGTCGAGGCTGAACAGGACCGACCGTGCATGGTGCAGCAGGCTCTGGCCTGCCGGAGTGGGGGTGGCTCCTCGGGCGTGGCGGTCGAGCAGCCTGCTGCCCACGGTGCTTTCCAGGTCAGACAACCGCTTGCTGACCGCCGATGTGGCCATGAACGCCAGCTCCGCTGCCTTGCCGATGCTGCCGCGCTCGCACACCGCCACATAGAGCTGGAGTGAGGTGAGGTCGATGCGGCGAACGAAGCTGCGGTCCGGGAAATTCATGCGTTAGCCATCGCGAATGACGATGAATTGGTGATTTTCCTCTCTTTTGTGCGGTCGTGCCATCGTATTTGGCGATGAGAGGCGCCGCCAAAAAGAAAACCCGCATGGCTTGCGCCAGGCGGGTTTTTTCTGCCGGACAGGGTCCGGGGCGGAATGGACTCAGGCCAGCGGCTTGACGTCGCGGCGCTCGGAGCCTGTGAAGAGTTGGCGCGGACGGCCAATCTTGTACTCGGGGTCGCCGATCATCTCGTTGAGTTGCGCGATCCAGCCGACGGTGCGGGCCAGCGCGAAGATACCGGTGAACAGGTTGACCGGAATACCGATGGCGCGCTGGACGATACCGGAATAGAAGTCGACGTTGGGGTAGAGCTTGCGGCTGACGAAGTACTCGTCTTCCAGTGCGATCTTCTCCAGTTCCTTGGCGAGCTTGAAGAGCGGATCGTTTTCAAGGCCCAGTTCCACAAGGACTTCATTGCAGGTTTCCTGCATGAGCTTGGCGCGGGGGTCGTAGTTCTTGTAGACCCGGTGCCCGAAGCCCATGAGCTTGACGCCGGAGTTCTTGTCCTTGACCTTTTCCATGAACTCACCCACCTTGGACACGCCCCCCTGAGCCTGAATGTCTTCCAGCATGTTCAGGCAGGCTTCGTTGGCGCCACCGTGAGCAGGGCCCCAGAGGCAGGCCACGCCGGCTGCGATGGCAGCAAACGGGTTGGTCCCGGACGATGCACACAGGCGAACCGTGGAGGTGGATGCGTTCTGCTCGTGATCGGCGTGCAAGATGAAGATGCGGTCCAGCGCACGCTCAAGCACGGGGTTGACTTCGTACTCTTCGCAGGGCGTGCCGAACATCATGCGCAGGAAGTTGCCCGCGTAGCTGAGGCTGTTCTTCGGGTAGATGTAGGGCTGGCCGATCTTGTATTTGTATGCCATGGCCACCAGGGTGGGCATCTTGGCGATCAGGCGGATCGCAGCCACGTGCCGGTGTTCCGGATTGTTGATGTCGGTGCTGTCGTGATAGAAGGCGGACATCGCGCCCACCAGACCAGTCAGGATGGCCATGGGGTGGGCATCGCGGCGGAAACCGCGCAGGAAGAACTGCATCTGCTCGTTGACCATGGTGTGGTTGGTCACGAGCTTGTGGAATTCGGTGCGTTCCTGAGCGTTGGGCAGCTCGCCGTTGAGCAGCAGGTGGCAGGTGTCGAGGTAATCGCAATTCGTGGCGAGCTGTTCGATGGGGTAGCCACGGTAGAGCAATTCGCCCTTGTCGCCGTCGATGTAGGTGATGGACGACTGGCAGGAGGCGGTCGACAGAAAACCGGGATCGTAGGTGAACATGCCCGTTTGCGCGTACAGCTTGCGGATGTCGACCACGTCGGGCCCGATGCTGCCCGCGTACACCGGCAATTCGACGCTGGGACTGCCGTTGGAGAAGGAGAGGGTGGCTTTGTTGTCGACGAGTTTCATGCGAAATCCTTTTCTAGGCGTCTGAGACGGATGGCCGGGCAGTGCGAAGCATGCCCAGTACGTTCGTGATGTCATCACGGGCGAGGTCGCCCTCGGGACTTTTGCGGGCCAGCAACAGATCAAGCAGATCGTTGTCTGAGAGGTCCATTAGAACTCCCAGAGCTTGAGCCTGCCTGACGGTCAAGTCACTTGCGTGCTTGGCAAAGAAGCGTTCAATGAAGAGATCGTTTTCGAGCAGTCCCCGCCGGCATCGCCACCTGAGCTTGCTCCAGGCACGCTCATCAAGCAGTTCGTCTGTGGGGGTGGCGTTCATGTGGATACAGGAGGGAAACCGCTCAGACCGAACGCATCACCATCATTTCCTTGATCTTGCCGATGGCCTTGGTCGGGTTCAGATTTTTGGGGCAGACGTCGACACAGTTCATGATGGTGTGGCAGCGGAACAGGCGGTACGGATCTTCCAGGTTGTCAAGCCGTTCTGCGGTTCCTTCGTCGCGGCTGTCGGCGATGAAGCGATAGGCCTGCAACAGGCCGGCAGGGCCGACAAACTTGTCAGGATTCCACCAGAAGCTGGGGCAACTGGTGGAGCAGCTGGCGCAGAGAATGCATTCGTACAGGCCATTGAGCTCGTCCCGCTCTTCGGGGCTCTGCAGGCGTTCCTTCTCTGGGGCCACGCTATCGTTGATCAGGTAGGGCTTGATGCTGTTGTACTGCTTGAAGAACAGCGTCATGTCCACGATCAGGTCGCGCACCACAGGCAGACCGGGCAGGGGTTTGAGGGTGATCACGCCGGGCAGCGTGTTCATGTTGGTCAGGCAGGCCAGGCCGTTCTTGCCATTGATGTTCATTGCGTCCGAACCGCACACGCCTTCGCGGCAGGAGCGGCGGAACGAGATGGACGGGTCCACTGCCTTGAGCTTCATCAGCGCATCAAGCAGCATGCGCTCGTGTCCGTCGAGTTCAACTTCGATGGACTGCATGTAAGGCTTGGCATCCTTTTCGGGGTCGTAGCGGTAGATCTTGAATGTGCGTTTGGCCATGGTGTTTTCTCTGTGCGTCTTGGGAGCGAAGCGTCGGGCTTCAGAAAGTGCGAACTTTCGGCGGCACCGACTCCACGGTCAGGGGCTTGAGGTTGACTGGCTTGTAAGTCAGGCTGTTGTCGGCGCTGTGCCACAGGGTGTGCTTCATCCACTCGGCGTCGTTGCGGCCGAGCGGGAACTGGGCGTCGTCTGCCGGGCGTTCGTAGTCGTTGACTGTGTGCGCACCTCTGCACTCGTGACGTGCCGCAGCCGATGTCATCGTGGCTTGGGCGCTTTCGATCAGGTTTTCCACTTCCAGCGCTTCGATGCGGGCCGTGTTGAAGACCTTCGACTTGTCTTTGAGCGCTATGTCGTTCACGCGGGCACGCATGGCGTTGATCTTTTGCACACCCTCGTCCATGCTGGCCTGGGTACGGAAAACCCCTGCGTGCAGTTGCATGGCCGCGCGCAGGTCGTTCGCCACGTCTTGCGCGTACTCGCCGCCGGAGGTGCCGTCGAGCCGGGCCAGCCGCGCAAGCGTTTTGTCTGCTGCATCGGCTGGCAGCGGCTTGTGGATCTTGTTCTTGTCGTTGAACTGCACGATGTGGTTGCCCGCTGCACGGCCGAACACCAGCAGGTCCAGCAGCGAGTTGGTGCCCAGGCGGTTGGCGCCATGCACCGACACGCAAGAGCATTCGCCCACGGCGTACAGACCGTTCACCACGGCCTGACCACCATGACCGTCAGGGGTGACGACCTGACCGTTGATATTGGTGGGAATACCGCCCATCTGGTAGTGGATGGTGGGCACGACCGGAATCGGTTCGCGTGTGATGTCCACGTTGGCAAAGTTCACACCGATTTCGTACACCGAAGGCAGGCGTTTGTGAATGGTGTCAGCGCCCAGGTGGTCGAGCTTGAGCAGCACGTAGTCCTTGTTGGGTCCGCAGCCGCGGCCTTCCTTGATTTCCTGGTCCATGCAGCGGCTGACGAAGTCGCGTGGCGCCAGGTCTTTCAGCGTGGGCGCATAGCGCTCCATGAAGCGCTCGCCTTCGCTGTTGAGCAGGATCGCACCTTCGCCGCGGCACCCCTCCGTCAGCAACACGCCCGCACCGGCCACGCCGGTGGGGTGAAACTGCCAGAACTCCATGTCCTGTAGTGGAATGCCGGCGCGTGCGGCCATGCCCAGACCGTCGCCGGTGTTGATGAAGGCGTTGGTGGAGGCCGCAAAAATACGACCTGCACCACCGGTGGCCAGCAGGGTGGTCTTGGCTTCCAGAATGTAGGTTTCGCCGGTTTCCATTTCCAGTGCGGTCACACCGACCACATCGCCGCTGGCGTCACGGATCAGGTCCAGCGCCATCCATTCGACGAAGAAAGTGGTGCGGGCCTGCACGTTCTGCTGGTAAAGGGTGTGCAGCATGGCATGGCCAGTGCGGTCGGCTGCGGCGCAGGCACGCTGCACCGGTTTTTCGCCGTAGTTGGCGGTGTGGCCGCCAAAGGGGCGCTGGTAGATGGTGCCGTCGGGATTGCGGTCGAACGGCATGCCGAAGTGTTCGAGTTCATAGACGACCTTGGGTGCTTCGCGGCACATGAACTCGATTGCGTCCTGGTCACCGAGCCAGTCGGAGCCCTTGATGGTGTCGTAGAAATGGTAATGCCAGTTGTCTTCGCTCATGTTGCCCAGCGAGGCGCCAATGCCGCCTTGCGCTGCCACGGTGTGCGAGCGGGTGGGAAACACCTTGGAAAGCACGGCCACCTTGAGGCCGGCACGGGCGAGCTGCAGCGAAGCACGCATGCCGGAGCCGCCGGCGCCGACGATGACCACGTCAAATTGACGCTTTGAAAGGGATGCGGTTGCGGTCATGACTTCAGAGTCTCCAGAGAACTTGCACGCCCCAGCCCAGGCAGGACAGGAGCCAGACGATGGTGAAAACGTGCAGAACCAGTCGGATGCCGGCGGGCTTGACGTAGTCCATCCAGATGTCACGCATGCCTACCCAAACGTGGTAAGCCAGCGCCAGGAAAACCGCAAAGGTCAGCGCCTTCATCCATTGCGCTGCGAAGATGCCGGCCCAGCTCTCGTAGCCGATCGGGCCAGTGGAGAAAAGCACCTGCGCCAGAACGATGAGGGTGAACAGCGCCATGAGCGCAGCGGTGATGCGCTGGGCCAGCCAGTCGCGCAAGCCGTAGTGAGCGCCGGTGACGACGCGTTTGGAACCGTAGTTGACAGACATTTGGGGTAATCCAGTGGGTATCAGGGCGGACTCAGTACAGACCGAACAGCTTGGCGCCGAGCACAACGGTCAGGCCAATGCTGAGCACCAGCGTGACGATGGCCGATGACTTGCCGAATCCCTTGGTAACGGCATGGGTGGCGTCCATGTAGAGATGGCGTACGCCGGCAATCAGGTGGTGCAGGTAGGCCCAGATGATGGACAGAACCACCAGCTTGAAAAACCAGCCAGGCACAAAGCCCAGCCCGACCGCGAATGCGGCAGTGAATCGTTCAAAGGAAAGCTCCGAGGAGACCGAGGTATCAAAGAGCCAGACGATCAGCGGCAACAGTACGAACATCAGGCCACCGCTGGCTCTGTGGAGGATCGATACCCACCCTGCCGGTGGCAGGCGGTAGGTGGTGAGGTCTTTGAATGCGTTGATGTTGCGGAACTCTGGCCGCTTTCGGGTCAACTCGGTCATGGTGGGGCTTTCTTCCGGTGTGGATTGAAATTTGGAAGGCTTCGTAACTTGTTGGTAACTCAAGCCACGTGCCCGTAAATTCTATTGCAACGCAGCATACCGGCAACTGACGAAGGGCTGTGTCCGCTGAAAGATGGACACAAAGACCTCACGCTCAGCTCAGTTCGTTGCGGTAATGTCGGCTTTCCGTTCGGTACAAGCCCCGGCGCAATTCCATCGGTTCGTCGTTGTATGTGTAGGCCACCCGCTCGACGCTCAGCAGTGGCGCACCGGGTTCCGAGCCGAGCAAGGATGCCACATCCGGGTCGGCGCTCACTGCCTTGAGCTTTTCTACCGCGCGAACCATGCGGACGCCGAACTGCGATTCAAACAGTGCGTACATGGGACCTTTGTCTTCGGCCAGCGTTTCCTGGGTGAGTCCCTTGAAGGCGGTGCCTGGCAACCAGATGTCTTCCAGGATGGCGGGCATACCGGAGAACGCGAGCACGCGTCGAACCTGAAGAACAGGGTCGCCCGTACGCAGACCCAGCTGGCGGGCCACCTCCGCCGATGCCCGTTGGCGTTTGCATTCGATGATGCGCCGTTCGGCAGGCCCTTGGCCGTCCAGGTCACCCGTATCGGGCAGCAGGCGAAGAAATCGGTACTGAATGTGTTGCTCGGCATGTGTGGCCACAAAAGTGCCTTTGCCCTGGCGTCGCACAAGCAGGTTGTCCGTGGCGAGCTCATCGATCGCCTTGCGCACGGTGCCCTGGCTCACCCTGAATCGCGCAGCGAGATCGAACTCGCTCGGAATCACATCGCCGGGTTTCCATTCCCCGGACTGAAGGCTGCGCAGGATCAGGCCCTTGATCTGCTGGTAAAGAGGACTGAAGGCGGGCGTGCCATGTGCAGGCGCCGAAGCGGATGGGTTTTCGCCGCTCGCAGACACCCCTGTTCCGGGCGAAGTGCGCGTGTCCAGTGGGGTGGCTTCTGTGGCGTGAGAGAGTGGGGTGGCCATGCTTTGGTGGCTTTCAGGCCTGCTGTCAGTGAGCAGTCAGTGAGCACAATCATATCTTATATAAGACATAAGACAAATTGACGTATCAGGGTTTGCGAGGGTACACTTGAAAGCTGTCTCGCAAGCCAAAAATATCGGATTTGTGTCCGGGTTTGGGGTCGAGGTCTGGACACATTCGATTCGAATTTCACTTTCCTTCCGTCAATTTCTGGAGTTCTCAACATGAGCAAGAAGCCTGTTCGCGTGGCCGTCACTGGTGCCGCTGGTCAGATTGGTTACGCCCTGCTGTTCCGCATTGCATCGGGCGAAATGCTCGGCAAAGACCAGCCCGTGATCCTGCAATTGCTCGAAATCCCGGACGAGAAAGCCCAGAAGGCTCTGAAGGGCGTGATGATGGAAATCGACGACTGCGCCTTCCCGCTGCTGGCCGGCATGGAAGCCCACAGCGACCCGATGACCGCCTTCAAGGACACCGACTACGCACTGCTGGTGGGCTCGCGTCCACGCGGCCCCGGCATGGAGCGCGCCGAGTTGCTGGCCATCAACGGCGCCATCTTTACGGCGCAAGGCAAGGCACTCAATGCCGTGGCCAGCCGCGACGTGAAGGTGCTGGTGGTGGGCAACCCCGCCAACACCAACGCCTACATTGCCATGAAGAGCGCGCCGGATCTCAAGCCGGGCAACTTCACCGCCATGCTGCGCCTGGACCACAACCGCGCCGCATCGCAGATCGCTGCAAAAACCGGCAAGCCCGTGGCCAGCATCAAGCAACTGGCTGTGTGGGGCAACCATTCGCCCACCATGTACGCCGACTACCGTTTTGCCACCATCGACGGCGCTTCGGTCAAGGACATGATCAACGATCAGGTCTGGAACAAGGACGTGTTCCTGCCCACTGTGGGCAAGCGCGGCGCAGCCATCATCGAAGCGCGCGGTCTGTCTTCTGCCGCGTCTGCTGCCAATGCCGCGATCGACCACATGCGCGACTGGGCGCTGGGCACCAACGGCGAGTGGGTGACCATGGGCATTCCTTCCAAAGGCTGGTATGGCATTCCCAAGGACACCATGTTCGGCTTCCCGGTCACCTGCGAAAACGGCGAGTACAAGGTCGTCGAAGGCCTGGAGATCGATGCTTTCTCGCAAGAGTGCATCGACAAGACCCTGGCCGAGTTGCAGGGTGAGCAGGACGGCGTAAAACATTTGCTGTGACCCCCCGCGCCGCTTCGCGTCGCCCCCCTGAAAGGGGGGCCACACCTACGGTCTGGCAAAGCCAGTTCCCTGGTGTGTGCTGGAAGCATGCGGCGCGCGTTGGCATCCGTAACCACCTCGTAACTCACCAGTGAATATCCATCCACGTTCCATTCTTCTGGGTGCCCAGGCTGGCGCGTTGGCGCTGCCGGTCTGTGACCACTACAGCGGCGTGGAGGCGCGGATGAAGAAGAGCCTGCAATTGCAGGCCGAGATGACTGAAGAATTCGGCACCTGTGTTTTTGACGTCACGCTCGACTGCGAAGACGGTGCGCCTGTGGGTGGTGAGGCGGATCACGCCGCGCTGGTCACGTCTCTCGCGCTGGGCGCAGCGCCCGAAGCCCGTGTGGCGGTGCGCGTGCACCCGGTGGAACACCCGGCTTTTCAGGCCGACGTGGCCACCATCGCAAGCCGGGCCGCTGCCCGACTCGTGCACCTGATGGTGCCCAAGGTGGAATCGCTGGCCGATGTGGAGGCGGCTGTGGCCGCGCTGGATGCCGCTGGTGCCGCGGCGTTGCCCCTGCATGTGCTGATCGAGTCGCCGGCTGCGGTGTACCATGCCTTTGACATCGCAGCCCACCCGCGTGTGCAGAGCCTGAGCTTTGGGCTGATGGATTTTGTGTCGTCTCACGGCGGCGCGATTCCAGCCGAGGGCATGGGTGTGGCGGGGCAGTTCAGTCACCCGCTGGTGCTGCGCGCCAAGATTGAGATTGCGTCTGCCTGCCATGCGCACGGCAAGGTGCCGTCGCACAACGTGGTGACCGAATTCAAGGATCTGGCCGCGCTGCAGACCGCTGCACACAAGGCTGCCCGGGAACTGGGCTACACCCGCATGTGGAGCATTCACCCCGACCAGATACGTCCGATCATTGCGGCGTTCGCACCGTCCGAACGCGAGGTGGACACCGCCGCTGCCCTGATCGAACGCGCCATGGCCGCCGGCTGGGCGCCCGTGCAGTTCGAGGGGCGCCTGCACGACCGCGCGAGCTACCGCTATTTCTGGCAGGTGCTTGAACGCGCACACCAGACCGGCCTTCCGTTGCCCGAATTGATGCAGGGTCACTTTGTCGAACCCATGGCGGTTCGGCATTGAGCTTGCTTCACCTTCCTGACCACATATTTTTCTGACCCCGCGTATTCCCTTTCTTCTGGAGAACAAGATGTCCAACACCTTCCTCACCGACTACCGCGCCCACGCCGCTGAACGCGCCGCGCTGGGCATTCCACCGCTGGCGCTGGAAGCAAAGCAGGTGGCTGCCCTGATCGAACTGATCAAGGCACCGCCGGCTGGTGAAGACGCCTTCCTGCTGGACCTGCTGACCCACCGCGTGCCCCCGGGCGTGGACGACGCGGCCAAGGTCAAGGCCAGTTTCCTGGCGGCTGTGGCGCATGGTGAGCTGAAGGTGGACCTGATTTCAAAGGCGAAGGCGACCGAGCTGCTGGGCACCATGGTGGGTGGCTACAACGTGCATCCGCTGATCGAGCTGCTGGACGACGCCGACGTGGCTGGCGTGGCCGCAGAGGCGCTGAAGAAAACCCTGCTGATGTTTGACTTCTTCAACGACGTGGCCGAGAAAGCCAAGGCTGGCAATGCCAAGGCCCAGGAAGTGATGCAGAGCTGGGCGAATGCCGAGTGGTTCACCAGCCGTCCCGAAGTCGAGAAAAAGATCACCGTCACCGTGTTCAAGGTGCCAGGCGAAACCAACACCGACGACCTCTCGCCCGCACCCGACGCGACCACGCGCCCGGACATTCCATTGCACTACCTTGCGATGCTGAAGAACACCCGTCCCGATGCGGCCTTCAGGCCAGAAGAGGACGGCAAGCGCGGCCCGATGCAATTCATCGAAGACTTGAAGAAAAAGGGCAATCTCGTGGCCTACGTGGGCGACGTGGTTGGCACCGGTTCTTCGCGCAAGTCGGCCACCAACAGCGTGATCTGGGCCACGGGCCAGGACATTCCCTTTGTTCCGAACAAGCGCTTTGGCGGTGTGACCCTGGGTGGCAAGATTGCCCCCATCTTCTTCAACACGCAGGAAGACTCCGGTTCGCTGCCGATTGAAGTGGACGTGAGCAAGCTGGAGATGGGTGACGTCGTTGATGTGATGCCCTATGACGGCAAGATCGTGCGCAATGGTGAGACCGTGGTGGAGTTCAAGCTCAAGAGCGATGTGCTGTTCGACGAAGTTCGCGCTGGGGGCCGCATCAACCTGATCATCGGCCGTTCACTCACTGCCAAGGCGCGCGAGTTTCTGGGCCTGCCAGCGTCCACTTTGTTCCGCCTGCCCAGCGTGCCGGCTGAGACCAAGGCCGGCTTTACGCTGGCCCAGAAGATGGTGGGCCGCGCGGTGGGTCTGCCGGAAGGCCAGGGCGTACGCCCCGGTACCTACTGCGAGCCCAAGATGACCACTGTGGGTTCGCAAGACACCACCGGCCCCATGACCCGTGACGAACTGAAAGACCTGGCCTGCCTGGGCTTCAGCGCCGACTTGGTGATGCAATCCTTCTGCCACACGGCGGCCTACCCGAAACCGGTGGACGTGAAGACCCACCGCGAACTGCCTGCCTTCATCAGCAGCCGTGGCGGCGTGTCGCTGCGCCCCGGCGATGGCGTGATCCACAGCTGGCTCAACCGCCTGTTGCTGCCCGACACCGTGGGCACCGGCGGTGACTCGCACACCCGTTTCCCCATCGGCATTTCCTTCCCTGCCGGCTCCGGCCTGGTGGCATTTGGCGCCGCGACCGGCGTGATGCCGCTGGACATGCCCGAGTCCGTTCTGGTGCGCTTCAAGGGCAGCATGCAGCCCGGCATCACCCTGCGCGATCTGGTGCACGCCATTCCGCTGTACGCCATCAAGGCCGGTCTGCTCACGGTGGCCAAAGCTGGCAAGACGAACATCTTTTCCGGCCGAATTCTGGAGATCGAAGGCTTGCCTGACCTGAAGGTGGAGCAAGCCTTCGAATTGTCAGACGCGTCGGCTGAGCGCTCCGCCGCAGGCTGCACCGTGAAGCTCAACCCGGAGCCGATCAAGGAATACCTCACCAGCAACATCGTGCTGATGAAGAACATGATTGCCAACGGCTACCAGGATGCACGCACCCTGCAGCGCCGCATCGAAAAAGTTGAAGCCTGGCTGGCCAGCCCCAACTTGCTCGAAGCCGACAAGGACGCCGAATACGCCGCCGTCATCGAGATCGATCTGGCCGACATCCACGAGCCCATCCTGTGCTGCCCGAACGATCCGGACGATGCCAAGACCTTGTCGGAGGTGGCTGGCACCAAGATCGACGAAGCTTTCATCGGCTCGTGCATGACCAACATCGGACACTTCCGTGCAGCCGCCAAGCTGCTCGGCGGCAGCCGTGACATCCCGGTCAAGTTGTGGGTGGCGCCGCCCACCAAGATGGACGAGAGCGAGCTGATCAAGGAAGGCCATTACGCCAACTTCGGCGCGGCCGGTGCACGCACCGAAATGCCCGGCTGCTCGCTGTGCATGGGCAACCAGGCCCAGGTGCGCGAAGGCGCGACCGTGGTGTCCACCTCCACCCGCAACTTCCCGAACCGCCTGGGCAAAAACACCAACGTGTTCCTCGCTTCTGCCGAGTTGGCTGCGATTGCTTCCAAACTGGGCAAGATCCCCACGGTGGCGGAGTATCACGCCGCCATGGGTGTGGTGAACAAGGACGGCGCGTCGATATACAAGTACATGAACTTCGACCAGATCGAGGAGTATGCGGAGACCGCAAAGGGTGTGGCAGCCTGAGCAGATTGCACCGCGTTACCCTTTTCCGACTTCCATAAAGCGGCGCTGAACCACCGGAACAGCGACCCCGGCACCCTGGCCTGAAAAGCCGCTGCGATTGCAGCGGCTTTTTCACGTCTGTGCTTGTGCGCGCAGCAGGTCCAGGGCACTGCCAAAGGGTCTGCCTGGGGAATGACCTGACTGATTTGGCAGGAGGTATGGGTCGCGGTGCTGACCGAATGGTGGGGGTTGGGTCTGTCAGGTGACCGCTCGTTGATGGTTGGGTGGAGCCAGGCTGGAACGAAGGCCTGATAGTCATGTGTGACAGCGAACAGACGGCGTCTCACGGGAGGTCTACGCTGCGATCCATCAGGTCATGTAGACCTGTTGAACCTGTTGCGGGCAAAGGCCTGAGGCAGGTTCCGTGAACCCAACCTGGAACTTTGATGAAAAACGCACTTTTGCTGACAGCCGTGCTGTCGACCCTCGCACTGGCCGCCTGCGACCGTGAACCTGTGGTGGTCAACAACCCACCACCAGCCACCGTGGTGGTTCCCGGCCCTGCCGGCCCTGCCGGCGCCGATGGCGCGCAAGGCAGCACCGGGAACACGGGTAGCACGGGCATGACCGGCAGCACCGGCAGCACCGGCAGCACCGGAAGCACCGGCGATACGGGCGCACAAGGCAACACCGGCAACACCGGCTATACAGGAAGCACTGGCGCAACCGGTAGCGCGGGTGCACAGGGTGAAACTGGTGAAAAAGGCCGCACCGGCGGCGACACCAGCGTGATCGTCGTCCCGGCTCCACCCGCCACCACCAACTGATCCGGTTGATCAACCTTTTGAGGAAAACATCATGAGCGTGGGAACCATTCTTTTGATCGTATTGGTGCTGTTGCTGTTGGGCGTTGTCCCAAGCTGGCCGCACAGCAAGTCATGGGGCTACGGGCCCAGCGGCATCCTGGGCCTGGTGCTCGTGGTGGTGGTGGTACTGTTGCTCATGGGGCGCATATGACCTGAGGCCGGGCGGGGCGCCGGGCCATGCGCCCGAACCGTGTCAAACCATGCTGACAGCGCGGTGATGGATGCTACTGACAGAATGGGTGTGCGATCTTCCGAACATTGCAGGAACCCCCATGGCACACAGCGCCCCGTTTTCCCATCCCTTCGCCGCCACACTGAAATCGTTCAAGACCGCTTCGGGCAAGAGCGGTCGCTTCTATTCGCTTCCTGAACTCGCGAAGCAGTTCCCTTCTGTCAAGCGTCTACCGGTTTCGCTGCGCATCGTGCTGGAAAGTGTGCTGCGCCATTGCGATGGCGAACGCGTGACCGACGCGCATGTGGCCCAGCTCGCCCAATGGCAGCCGCACGCATCGCGCACCGACGAGATTCCGTTCACCGTGTCCCGAGTGGTGCTGCAGGACTTCACCGGCGTGCCACTGCTGGCCGATCTGGCTGCCATGCGCAGCGTGGCCGCACGACTGGGCAAGGATCCCAAGCGCATCGAGCCTCTGGTGCCGGTGGACCTGGTGGTGGATCACTCGATCATGATCGACCATTACGGCAGCAAAAACGCACTCGATCTGAACATGAAGCTGGAGTTCCAGCGCAATCGCGAGCGCTACGAGTTCATGAAATGGGGGATGCAGGCGTTCGACACCTTTGGTGTGGTGCCGCCGGGCTTCGGCATCGTGCACCAGGTGAATCTGGAGCACCTGGCGCGCGGGGTGCACATGAAAGGTGGCCTGTACTACCCCGATACGCTGGTGGGCACCGACAGCCACACCACCATGATCAACGGCATAGGTGTGGTGGGATGGGGCGTGGGGGGCATCGAGGCGGAGGCGGCCATGCTGGGTCAACCGGTGTACCTGCTGACGCCCGACGTGGTGGGTTTCGAGATGACGGGTCGCTTGCGCGAAGGCGTGACGGCGACCGATCTGGTGCTCACCGTGACCGAGATCTTGCGCAGCCACAAGGTGGTGGGCAAGTTCGTGGAATTTTTTGGTGACGGCACGGCTTCGCTCACGCTGCCCGACCGCGCCACCATTGCCAACATGGCGCCCGAATACGGCGCCACCATGGGCTTTTTCCCCGTGGACGACAAGACGCTGGACTACTTCCGTGGCACGGGCCGCAACAAGGCGGAAATTGAAGCCTTTGAGGCTTACTTCCGCGCGCAGGGCCTGTTCGGTGTGCCTGGCGCCGTGGGCGCATCTCAAAAAGCGGGAGAGATCGACTACTCGCAAGTGATCCGGCTCGATCTGGGCAAGGTCACGCCCAGTCTCGCCGGGCCGAAGCGCCCGCAGGACCGCATCGAGCTGGGCCAGGTGGCACGCCAGTTCGCCGAACTGTTCAGTCTGCCCAATGCACAAAACGGCTTCAATCGGCCGGCAGAGTTGCTTCATGTGCGATACCAGCCAGAGGGACGATCGGATGTGCCTGGCACCGTACGGCAAACCCCGACACCACCCGGTGCGCCGCGCTTCGTGGCCGAAATGGAAGCGAACAAGCCGGCCCGCACCAGCGCCAAGACCGCTGCTCCCGCATCCAGCCCCGCCCTGACCGTGGGCAATGGCGACGTGCTGATCGCTGCCATCACCAGTTGCACCAACACCTCGAACCCCGGCGTGCTGCTGGCCGCGGGACTGCTGGCCAAGAAGGCGGTGGAGGCTGGGTTGAAAGTCAAGCCGCACATCAAGACGTCGCTTGCGCCCGGCTCGCGCATCGTTACCGAATACCTGACCGAAACGGGGCTGCTGCCCTACCTGGAGAAACTGGGCTTCTCCCTGGCCGGATACGGCTGCACAACCTGCATTGGCAACGCGGGTGATCTGGCGCCTGAACTCAACGAAGTCATCACCCGCCACGAACTGGTGTGCGCAGCGGTGCTGTCTGGCAACCGCAACTTTGAAGCCCGCATCCACCCCAACCTCAAGGCCAATTTCCTCGCCAGCCCGCCGCTGGTGGTGGCCTATGCCATTGCCGGCAATGTGATGAAGGACCTGATGACCGAGCCGCTGGGCAAGGGGAAGGGCGGTCAGCCGGTTTACCTGGGCGACGTGTGGCCGACCAGTGACGAAATCCATGCGCTGATGAAGTACGCCATGAAAGGAAAGGCCTACCGCGACAACTATGCCCGCGTCGCCAGCGAACCCGGCAAGCTGTGGGAACGCATTCGCGGCGTGGACGGCACCGCCTACACCTGGCCAAAGAGCACCTACATCGCTGAGCCACCCTTCTTCGAAACCTTCGAGCTGGCGCCCCCGGTCGCCACCGAGCCCCCGTCGGTGAAGGGCGCGCGCATCATGGCGCTGTTCGGCGACTCCATCACCACGGACCACATTTCACCAGCCGGCAACATCGCAGAGCGTTCGCCTGCCGGTCAGTGGCTGCTGGACAACGGCGTGCTCAAGGCGGACTTCAACAGCTATGGTGCACGGCGCGGAAACCACGACGTGATGATGCGTGGCACCTTTGCCAACGTGCGCATCAAGAACCTCATGCTGGCCCCTGACCCGAGCGGCTCGCGCGAGGAGGGTGGGTGGACCATTTACCAGGCAGAAGGTACAGGCCATGGGCAGAAGATGAGCATCTTCGACGCCGCCATGCGCTACCAGGCCGCCGGGGTGCCCACCGTGGTGTTTGCCGGTGAAGAATACGGCACCGGCTCCAGCCGCGACTGGGCGGCCAAGGGCACGCAGTTGCTGGGCATCAAGGCGGTGGTCGCGCGCAGCTTCGAGCGCATCCACCGCTCCAACCTGGTGGGCATGGGTGTGCTGCCACTGCAGTTCAAAGCCGGTGACTCGTGGGAAAGTCTGGGCCTGACGGGCGAAGAAACCGTCGACGTGCTTCCGCATCCCGACCTGACCCCCCAGAGCGATGCGCAACTGGTGATCACCCGCCCGGATGGGCAGACGCGCCAGTTGTCGGTGACGCTGCGCATCGATACACCCGTGGAGGTGAACTATTACCGTGACGGGGGAATCCTCCCCTTTGTGCTCAGGCAATTGTTGACCGCTTGAGCCGGCTGCCGCAAAGCGGCATGATGTGTTTCCGTCAGCCCCCAAGGAGTTGCCATGCGAAAGCCTGCTCTTTACAGCCGAACGGCCCGTGCAAGGCCTGGGGTGGACGGTGCTCCCGCGCCGGCGGCCATGGGTGGCGAGACGCCCGCACGCCATGGTCGCATCCAGCGATTGCGCGCCAGTCTGGGCCGCGCAGCCATCAACCCCCGTTTGATGTGGGCGGCGCTGGCATTGCTGGCGAGCTTGCTCCTGGCGAGCAACCTGCAGCAAGGAGCGACGGGCAACAATGCACTGACCCAGAAAGACATAGACGCGGCTGTTTTGCGCACCCTGAGCACCCAGGTTCTGCCATCTGCGCCTGCCCGCGCGGCCGAGGTCATCCGCCCGGCCGTCGTTCGGGTGATGTCGTTCGGCAAGAACGCCAAGGGCGAAGAGGAAGAGCAAGGGGTTGGCACCGGTGTGGTGATCGTGGACAAAGGCATCATCCTGACCAATCTGCATGTGGTGCAAGGCGCTGCAACCCTGAAACTGACTTTTTTTGATGGCTCCGAGTCCGCCGCCAGTGTGGTGGGTGCGCAGCCCGAGAACGACCTCGCGGTGCTGCAGGCCCACACGATCCCGGACGACCTGATCGCAGCCACCATGCGCTCCACCGCCGATTTGCTGCCCGGTGAGCAGGTGGTGGCGGTGGGCTTTCCCTTCGGCATTGGTCCGTCGGTGTCGTCGGGCGTGGTGTCTGGTCTTGGACGGTCCTTTCGTTCACCCGAAGGTGAGCAGGAAATTTCCAACCTGATCCAGTTCGATGCGGCGGCGAACCCCGGCAACTCGGGTGGTCCACTGGTCACCATGAGTGGTGAGGTGGTGGGCGTGGTCACCGGCATTCTGAATCCCACCAGTCACCGGACCTTTGTTGGCATTGGTTTTGCTGTGCCGATCGAAAGCGCGGCGAGCGCGGCTGGCCTGCCACCGTTCTGATTGGATATGAGCACCCCCGCAGCGCTTCGCGCCACCCCCTCAGGTAGGCGGCACTGGCCGTCCGGCAAAGCCGGCCCGGCGGTGCCCTTGTTCGAAGCACCCTTGCCCTCGCTGTAAAGCGGTGGCTGAAATTCTCAGGAGCACCTATGGAAACCTCGCACAGCCCAGAATCCGCCCAGCTCATGGAACAAATCCTTTATGAGGTCAAGCGCGTGGTGGTGGGCCAGGACCGGTTCCTGGAGCGCGTGATGGTCGCCATGCTGGCACAAGGGCACTTGCTGGTCGAGGGCGTGCCGGGGTTGGCCAAGACGCTCACAGTCAAGACATTGGCCGATGTGGTGCGTGGCCGCTTCAAGCGCATCCAGTTCACGCCCGATCTGGTGCCGGCCGACCTGATTGGCACGCGCATCTACAACCAGAAAACAGGCGACTTCAGCACCTCTCTGGGCCCGGTGTTTGCCAACCTGCTGCTGGCCGACGAGATCAACCGCGCACCCGCCAAGGTGCAGAGCGCGCTGCTGGAGGTGATGCAGGAACGGCAGGTGACGATTGCCGGGGAATCGCACAAGGTGCCTGCGCCGTTTCTGGTCATGGCCACACAGAACCCGATCGAGACCGAGGGCACCTATCCCCTGCCTGAAGCGCAAGTGGATCGCTTCATGATGAAAGTGCTGGTGGATTACCCGACCGACGAGGAAGAGTATGTGATCGTCGAGCGCGTCACCGGCCCTGCAGTGACGGTGCAGTCGGTGGCCACCACCGATCAACTGGCGACCCTGCAGGCACAGTGCCGAAACGTTTACGTGGACCCTTCCATGGTGCAGTACGCGGTCAAGCTGGTGTCGGCCACGCGCACCCCGGAAAAGCATGGCCTCAAGGGCCTGGGTGCGTTCATCACCTACGGCGCCAGCCCGCGCGCCACCATCGGCCTGGTGGAGGGCGCTCGCGCACTTGCCATGCTTCGGGGGCGCAGCTACGCATTGCCTGAAGACATGACCGACCTGGTACCCGATGTGCTGCGGCACCGGCTGGTGCTTTCTTACGAAGGCCTGGCCGAAGGGCTCGATGCCGATGCACTGATCGGACGCATCATGGCTGCGGTCACTCCGCCGGCCAAGCCGCTCGAACACGAGAAACGGGCGGCGTGAAATGAATCACCCCCTGCGCCGCTTCGCGTCATCCCCCTCTCTCGCCTTTGGCGGGAGGGGGACGCACCCTGTGGCCCGGCAAAGCCGGTTCCACGGGAGCCCTGGTCTCGGGACACGCGCTCCGGAAAGGTGGTGCCACTGTCTGCGCCGCTTCGCGTCTTCCCCCTCGCTCGCCTTTGGCGGGAGGGGGACGCACCCTGTGGCCCGGCAAAGCCGGTTCCACGCGAGCCCTGGAAGGGGCGCTTCACGCGTTGCGGATCGTGTTCCGGCGTGGTGGAGAACTGAAATGCGAGGGTGAGGCATGTTCTTCGGTCTCTTCAAGTCCCACCCGCCCGAAGCGTCGGCTGTGCCTGCTCCGGTGGTGCCTGCCGAGGTTCCCGAACGCGCAGATGCCTTGATGCGCCGCCTGGAGTGGACAGTGATCCGCCGGCTCGATGGCTTGTTGCAGGGCGACTACCGCACCCTCATGCGCGGCACAGGGCTGGACCTGGCCGACCTGCGCGAGTACCAGCACCACGACGACGTGCGCCACATTGACTGGAATGTGACCGCGCGTCAGCAGATGCCCTTTGTTCGGGTCTTCACTGAAGACCGTGAAATGGCCGCCTGGTTTTTGCTTGACCTCAGCCCGTCGGTGGATTTCGGCTCCGGGGACCAGCACAAGAGCCAGGTGCTGCGCGATTTTGTGGCGGTGCTGGCACGGCTCATCAGCCGCCATGGCAACCGGGTGGGTGCTGTGCTCTATGGCTCGCGCGGACGGGCGGCGGTGGACGCTGTGTTGCCGGCGCGTGGCGGCCGTACCCAGGTATTGCGTCTGATGCAATTGATCCAGAAGCCTGCCGAACCATTGGCCAAGTCCGGAAAAAAGGGAGCGCCCGCTGGCGCCACCCGTCTGTCGGATCTGCTGAACGCGGCCACCCACACCGTGCGCCAGCGCAGCACCGTGTTCGTGGTGTCCGACTTCATCAGTGAGCCCGACTGGGAGAAGCCACTGGGCGAATTGGCGCGACGCCACGATGTGGTTGCGGTGCGCTTGCTAGACCCGCTGGAACGGGACCTGCCCGACCTGGGCCTTCTCACCATGCGCGATGCCGAAACCGGTGAACAGCTGTTGGTGGACACCCACGACGCCGGCTTTCGTCAGCGGTTTGCCCGCATCGCCGCCGAACGCGAAGCGGTGCTGCGCACCAGCCTGGCCCGCGCTGGCGTGGACACGCTGGAGCTGGCCACCGACGACGATCTGGCCGACGCCATCCTGCGTTTTGTGGACCTACGCAAGCGCCGCAGCGGCCTGCGTGCCGGTCTGCCTGCCCATCTGGGAGTCCGTGCATGAACAACCTGCCCATCACCTTCATCTGGCCGCAGTTCCTGTGGTTGCTGCTCGCCTTGCCCCTGCTGGTGCTGATCTACTGGTGGATATTGCGCCGCCGCCGGCACACCGCCTTGCGTTACGCGAGCCTGTCCATCGTGCGTGAGGCCATGGGCAAAGGCCCCGGCTGGCGGCGGCACATACCGCCGGTGCTGCTGCTGTTTGCGTTCGCCGCGATGTTGCTGGCCTCGGCCCGGCCCATGGCGTCCATTGCATTGCCGTCGCAGGAGCAGACCATCATTCTGGCCATGGACGTGTCGGGGAGCATGCGCGCCGAAGATGTACAGCCCAACCGGCTGGTCGCATCACAGAACGCAGCCAAGGCTTTTCTGGCCGAGCTGCCACGTCATGTGAAGGTGGGCATCGTTGCGTTCGCCGGTACCGCCCAGGTGGTGCAGCCGGTCACGCTGAGTCGCGAGGACCTGGTGACCGCCATCGACAAGTTCCAGCTGCAGCGTGCCACGGCCATCGGCAGCGCCATCGTGGTGTCGCTCTCGGAGCTCTTTCCCGAGCAGCGCATCAACCTTGGCGACATGACTTACAGCCGTAACACCGATCCATTTGCTCCCAAAGGCCGCTCCCTGGACCAGCCCAGAGCCGACGAAACGCCCTTCACGCCTGTGGCACCCGGCTCCTACTCTTCGGCCGCAATCATCCTGCTCACCGACGGGCAGCGGACCACCGGCGTGGATACGGCAGAAGCAGCCAAGATGGCGGCCGATCGCGGTGTGCGCGTCTACACCGTGGGCGTGGGGACGGTCGATGGCGAGATCATCGGATTCGAAGGCTGGTCCATGCGGGTGCGTCTGGACGAAGAAAGCCTCAAGGAAGTCGCCACCACCACGCAGGGCGAGTATTTTTATGCGGGCACGGCAGAAAACCTCAAGCAGGTGTACGAATCGCTGAGTACCCGCCTGACGGTGGAAAAGAAGGAAACCGAGATCGCCGGCCTGCTCGCCCTGCTCGCCTCACTGCTGGTGATGGTGTCTGCGGGGCTGTCTTTGCTCTGGTTCAACCGCGTGGCCTGAAAACGCATACCCACTCCGGAGGCGGTGCGCCCTTCGTGGCCGGTCTCGAGGTGATTTCTGCGGTGAAGCTGCGCTGGGTTGCCCTTTGTCAAGGCCCGGAAAGCTTGCCGGGGGACAATTCGAGCAGATGAACAAGAACGTATTGGTGGCCGGGGGCGGCATCGGTGGTCTGGCCTGCGCACTGGCCATGGCACGCGCAGGTGCTTCGGTGAACGTGATGGAGCAGTCCGGCGCGTTTGGCGAAGTAGGTGCGGGCCTGCAGTTGGGACCCAACGCGGTGCGGGTGCTGCACGAATGGGGTCTGACCGATACCCTGCGCGCCTGCGCCGCCTTTCCTGAGAGCCTGCGCGTGTGCGATGCCCGCTCTGCAAGATCACTCGGTCGCCTGAAGCTGGGTGCGGTTGTGCTCGCGCGCTACGGCCAACCCTACGCCACCTTGCACCGGGCCGATCTGCACAAACTGCTGCTGGAGGCGGTGCAGCACCAGCCCAAGGTGGCCCTTTCGCTCAATACCCGGATCGCGAGTTTCGAGACCACCGCCGATGGCGTGTGTGTGCACACCGAAGACGGTCGTGACGTGAACGGCGACACGCTGATAGGCTGCGATGGTCTTTGGAGCCAGGTGCGCACCAGTTTGCTGGGCGCCCAGCCGGTGCGCTCCAGCGGTCATCTGGCTTACCGCGGCATGGTGCCTTCGCACGATATGCCGATCGGGTGTCGGGGCAATGTCGTGACAGCCTGGCTGGGCCCGCGACTGCATGTGGTGCACTACCCGGTGCGCAGCGGCGACTGGTTCAACGTGGTGGCCGTGGTGCATGGTGTATTGGGCAAGGGCCATGGCGAGCCTGCTGAAAGCTGGAACCATGAGGCGCATGCGGTCGACTTGAAACGGGCGATGGGATCGGTCTGCGAAAGCCTCGCCGGTGTGATTGATGCTGTACCGGAATGGAAGCTCTGGGCACTGAACGATCGCCCTCCCATGCGTGGCCCCGGCGAACACGCCCAGGGGCGTGTGGCGCTGCTGGGCGACGCAGCACACCCGCTGCGGCCGTACCTGGCGCAGGGCGCCGCCATGGCCATTGAAGACGCATGGACACTGGGCCGTTTGCTGCAGGAAGCCATCGAACAAGGGCCGGTGGACTGGCCGCCCCTGCTGACCCGCTATGCCCGCACACGCTGGCAGCGCAACGCACGCGTACAAGCCCGCTCACAACGCAATGGCACCATCTTTCATGCCACGGGCCTGCTCAGAGTTGGGCGCAACCTCGGCCTGGGTTTGATGGGTGAATGGCTCATGGACAACCCCTGGCTGTACAGCGGCCCACCCCATCCGATACGATGAAACATCTTTCGCCTTTTCCCACCCAAAAGAGACAACCATGAAAAGAACCTCCACCCTCGATACCCCCCCGAACCGCCGCGAAGCATTGGTCGTGGCTGCGGCCATGGCGTCTTCCCTGGTGCTGCCCTCGGCGCAGGCTCAGTCCTCTGCATGGCCGAACCGGCCATTGAAGATCATGGTGGGCTTCCCGGGGGGCTCGTCGCCCGACCTCATGGCCCGCCTTCTGGCTGAGCCACTTTCTCAAGCGCTGGGCCAGCCCGTGGTGATCGAGAATCGCCCTGGTGCAGGTGGCAATATCGCGGCCGACCTGGTCGCGCGCGCCACCGACGACCACACCATCGGCCTGATGATCAACGGGAACATGACCATCGCCAAGATCCTCAACCCGGCCACGCCCTACGACCCGCTCAAGGACCTTACTCCGGTGTCGCTGATTGCCGTGGCGCCGCTCGTGCTCTGTGTGCCGGCCGAAACCACCACCACCGGCGCGGCCTTTTTTGCCGCCGCCCGCGAGGGCGGCGACCGCTGGAACTACGGCACCCCTGGCGTGGGCACGGTGGCCCACCTGGGCATGGAACTGCTCAAGCCCAAGGCCGGCATCGCACCCGTGCATGTGCCCTACCCGGGCAACCCGCAGGTGATCGCCGCCATGCTCAGCAACCAGATCCAGATGTCTTTGCTGCCACCGGGCCTGGCCATGGCCCAGGTGCGCGCGGGCAAGCTGCGCGCGATTGGCGTCACCTCTGCCGGGCGCAGCAGCGTGGTACCCGAGGTGCCCAGTCTGTCTGAAGCCGGCGTGCGCGACTTCCAGCTGGAAATCTGGAACGCCGTGGCCGCACCCAACAGCATGCCCAAGGCGCACGTGCAGAAGCTTGCCGGCCTGTTGTCCGAATTCGTGCGCCGCGAAGACATCCGCCAAAAGATTTTTGTGCAGGGCTGGCAGGTGGCCGGCACCGGGCCAGAAGGCCTGGCACGCCGCATTCAGAGCGACACCAAGGCCATGACGGAAGTGATCCAGCGCAACAACATCCGGCCGGGCTGAACGGGCCTTTGTTGCCGCTTGCACGCCCGTCGGTTCTGGAATGTCCTTCTGTTCCGGTGGTCGAAGGGTGGCGGTTCGCTGGGGCCCCATTGCATGGGCTCCCGCTCCAACTCACAAAAGGCACCCATGAAAAAACTCATCGCTCTGCTGTTCGTGGCAGCGTCGTTCACCGGTTGCGCCGTCTACACCCCCTCGGGCGCCGTGGTGGTGGACCCGGGTCATTCTCACGGCAAGAGCGGTGGCAAATTCTGTCCACCTGGGCAGGCGAAAAAGGGCAACTGCTGACCTACCGTCGCACCGGTGCGCGCCCGACGGCTTCGCGTCCGGTTCAGAGATCGGTGCGCAAGCGCCAGATTTCCGGAAACAGCACCACATCTAGCATCTTGCGCAGGTAGCTCACGCCACCCGTGCCGCCGGTACCTCGCTTGAAGCCGATCACGCGTTCCACCGTGGTCACGTGGCGGAAGCGCCAGAGGCGGAATGCGTCCTCCAGGTCGGTGAGTTCTTCGCCCAGTTGGTAGAGGTCCCAATGGTCCTTGGGGTTCCGATAGACCGCTAGCCAGGCCTGCTCCACTGCGTCGCTGGCCTCATACGGTTTCGTCCAGTCGCGCAGCGTATGGCTCTCTGGCACGTCCAGCCCACGGCGTGCCAGCAGGCGCAAGGCTTCGTCGTAGAGGGAGGGCGCTTCATATGAGGCCTGCACAACGGCCAGCCGCTCCGGGCTGTGGGCATGGGGCTTGAGCATGGCGGCATTCTTGTTGCCCATGGCGAATTCGATGCAGCGGTACTGGTGGCTCTGGAAGCCGCTGGACTGCGCAAGGTAGGGGCGCAACGCGCTGTATTCGGGCGGTGTCATGGTGGCGAGCACGTCCCAGGCGTGCACCAGCTGCTCCATGATCTTGGAGACGCGCGCCAGCATCTTGAACGCGGGCTGCAGTTCGTCCGAAGCGATGTGTGCGATGGCGGCTTTGAGTTCGTGCAGCATGAGCTTCATCCAGAGTTCGCTGGTCTGGTGCTGGATGATGAACAGCATCTCGTCGTGCGCGGGGGAGAGCGGTTTTTGTGCACCCAGGATGGCGTCGAGCTGCAGGTAGTCGCCGTAGCTCATGTCGCGGCTGAAGTCGAGCTGTGCGCCTTCTTCGCGCACGATGTCTTCGGGCTTGTTGGGGGCGGGCTGGTGAGGGCACATGATCAAGTCACCGCATGTTTGGTGTTGAATTCCGGGCGCTGCCACTCGCCGCTTTCAAGCACCTGGCACAGGTGTTCCACAGCATTCCACACGTCTTCGAAGCCGATGTAAAGCGGCGTGAAGCCGAATCGCAGGATGTCCTTGTGACGACCGCCGTCGCCGGCACGGTAGTCGCCAATCACGCCGCGTGCGATGAGGGCTTGCACGATGGCGTAGGCGCCTTCTTCCCTGGTCAAGCACACCTGAGACCCGCGTTGCGCGTGGTCGCGTGGCGTAGCCAGTCCAAGGCCTCGTGCTTCGCAGCGCTCTTCGACCAATGAGATGAACAGGTCGGTCAGTGCAAGCGATTTGGTGCGCAGCGCAGCCATGCCACCGTGAATTTCGGCCGCCAGCAGCGTGTCCACGCCGCAGTCCAGCGCGGCCAGGCTGATGATGGGTTGCGTGCCGCACTGGTAGC
The DNA here is from genome assembly GCF_030651625.1 of Hydrogenophaga sp. Taxonomy (GTDB): domain Bacteria; phylum Pseudomonadota; class Gammaproteobacteria; order Burkholderiales; family Burkholderiaceae_C; genus Hydrogenophaga. Next base: position 241,217 of record NZ_JAUSCF010000006.1, read on the forward strand.
GCGTGATGCCCGGGGCGGGGCGGTAGTCGGGTGTGAATTCAAAGGGTGTGGCGTGGCCCCACCAACCGGCCAGGGGTTGCCAGAAGCGGTCGGTGTGCAGCGGGTTCACCCACACGAAAGCGGGTGCGCCCGGGCCGCCGTTGAGGTACTTGTAGCCGCAGCCCACGGCGAAGTCGGCCTTGGCGGCTGTGAGGTTCACCGGCACGGCGCCCGCGCTGTGCGCCAGGTCCCACACGGTCAGGATGCCTTCGGCGTGGGCAGCGGCGGTCACGGCGGCCATGTCGTGCATGGCGCCGGTGCGGTAGTTGACATGCGTGAGCATGAGGATGGCCACGTTCGCGGTGAGCGAGGCGGCAATGTCCTCCGGTTCCACCAGCACCAGTTCCATGCCGTTCTGTTGGCACAGGGCTTCGGCGATGTAGAGGTCGGTCGGGAAGTTGCTGCGCTCGCTCACGATCTGCTTGCGCTGCGGCGCGTCGGCGGCAGCGATGTTCATGGCTGCGCTCAGCACCTTGAACAGGTTGATCGAGGTGCTGTCGGTGGCCACCACTTCCTTTGCACCGGCGCCAATCAGGCGGGCGATCTTGTCGCCCACCTGCTGAGGCATACCGAACCAGCCGTTCTTGTTCCAGCTCTGGATCAGGTCGGTGCCCCATTCGCGGGCCACGGTGTCGGCCACACGGGCCGGCGTGGCGGTGGGCATCACGCCCAGCGAATTGCCGTCAAGGTAGATGGTGCCGGCTGGAATGTTGAAAAGATCGCGCAGGGCGCGCAGCGGGTCCTTCGCGTCGAGGGCGATGCAGTCTTGGAGGGTGGTCATGTCACTGTGGTTACGTTTTAGAACGGGTTCTGCTCTTTCCGGGCACACCGCGGAACCGGTTTTGCCGGGCCGCTGGTGTGGCCCCCTGGGCGGAGGCGCCGAAGGCGCATCGGTGGGTCACTCCAACTCCCTAAGGACCGCGCGCACCGGGCTGGCATCGGCGGTGATCAGCTTCAGGGGGAGGGCAATCAGTTCATAGTCGCCTTCGGGCACGTCGTCGAGCAACAGGTTCTCCAGCACGCGCAGACCGCGCTGGCGAATGGTCTGGTGGCTGTCCAGGGTCTTGCTGTCGGCGGGGTCGATGCTGGCGCTGTCGATGCCGATCAGCTTCACGCCCAGGTCGGCCAGCAGCGCGACGGTCTCTGGCGCAAAGGCGGGCAGGGCGTGGTCGAACCGGTCTTGCGGCATGTGGTGGTAGACGCGCACCAGCACCCTTTCAGGGAGTCCGTCCATCGCATGTGCCAGATGAACCGGCAAAACCAGTGGTCCGCAATGGATGGCGTGGATCACGCGACAGTGACCGATGAAGGCGTGTAAATCCACCGCGCCAATGGCCGCACCATTCGGGTCGTAGTGCAGGGGCGCGTCGGCGTGGGCACCCACGTGCGGCGAGAGTGTGATCGCGCTCACGTTGACCGGGCAGCCGGGGCCGATGCTGGCCACCCACTGCTGGTTGTATGCGGTGTCTCCCGGAAAAACCGGCGATGTCGCTTGAACGGGGGGTGAGATGTCCCAGATCTTTTTCATGGTGCTTTGAAGGTAGCACCAGCAAAAAAACCATGGTGTCGGTATTTTCCAACGGCCTGAAAAAATACTTCAGGTCTAAACGAATTTCCTCTATGCCAGAGGCGGCAGGCGCACCACCAGCACTTTCAAGGCCCGGTCGCTGGACACATCGGCAAAAACCCCCGGGTTGGGCAGGCGCTGCAACACCGCCAGCGCGGGCGCTTCTTGGGCAAGCAGGTCGCGCAGATACTGCTCGGGAATTTCTGGCGCGTTCAGGCAGAGCAGGGCATGGCCGCCGGGGCGAAGCAGGTCGGGCAGGCGGCGGATCAACCGGGCGTAGTCCTTGGTCGCCACGAAACTGCCCTTCTGATAGCTGGGCGGGTCCATGATCACCAGGCCGTAGGGCCCCATGCGGTTGACTTTGCCCCAGGTGCTGAACAGATCGTGCGCGAGGAACTTGGCGCCGCTGAGGATGCCGTTGAGCTGGTGATTCTGCTGACCGGTGGTCAGCGCGGGCTGCGCCATGTCAAGGTTGATCACCTCCCTGGCACCACCTTGCAGCGCCGCCACCGAAAACGCACAGGTGTAGGCAAACAGGTTGAGCACCTTGTGGCCCTGCGCGTGCGCACGCACCCAGCGCCGGCCTTCGGCCATGTCCAGGAAAAGGCCGTGGTTCTGGCCGCGCTGCAGGTTGACTCGGTATTTCGCACCGTCCTCCGTGACCACGTGCGAATCGGGCACCTTGCCCGCCAGCACCACAGTCTCGCTGCACCCTTCGTGCCGGGTTTGTAGCACGGCATTCAGCGCGTCATAGGGCGCGATCTGTGCATGACGTGCCTGCAGCGCCGCAGTGAGTACGGCCTGTTCTTCGAGCGTTGCTTCGCCGAACTTGGTGATCAGCCAGACGGGTGGAAAGGCGTCCAGCGTCCAGGCTTCACAGCCGGGGTGCAGGCCGCCTCGGCCATGGAAGATGCGCTGGGCATCGGTGGGCATGGCCATGGTGGCGATGGCGTTGAGCAGGGCTTGCATGAGCTGGAGGTTTGCTCAGTGCGCCAGCGGTGGCAGCCCATGGCGGCGGCGTGCCTGATCGCAGGCATCGCTACCTTCTTCAAACTCGCGGCAGGGGTTCGGCCGCCACTCGTAGATGCCACAGGTGGCTTTTTCACCGACATTGCCGCTGAGTGCCGAACAGCGCGGCTTGCCATGGTCGGTGCCGCGCATTCGCGCGATGTGGTCGGTCACGGGCACCCACAGCCCGTCTGGCACGTTGCCGCCTTCAGACTGGGTTTCGAACACCGAGAAGTCCACCCGGAAGCAAGCGCAGCAGGCACCGCAAGACGTACAGCTGCTCACAATCCGAATCAGCCCAGCTGGCCCAGCAACAGGTACTCCATCAGTGCTTTCTGCGCATGCATGCGGTTCTCGGCCTCGTCCCACACCACACTCTGGGGGCCGTCGATGACTTCAGCGCTCACCTCTTCACCGCGGTGCGCGGGCAGGCAGTGCATGAAGATCGCGTCGGGTTTGGCCACGGCCATCATGGCTTCGTCCACGCACCATTGTGAGAAGGCGGCACGGCGCACTTCGTTTTCGGCTTCAAAGCCCATGCTGGTCCACACGTCGGTGGTGACCAGATCGGCGCCCTTGCAGGCTTCTTTCGGGTCCTTGAATACCTTGTAGCAGCCGGCGTTGCTGATACCGGCCAGCCTCGGATCGACCTCGTAGCCGCTGGGCGTGCTCACGTGCACGGTGAAGCCCAGCAGTTCGGCCGCCTGCAGCCAGGTGTTGGCCATGTTGTTGCCATCGCCCACCCACGCCACGACCTTGCCCTTGAGCGCATCCAGCGGGTTGCCACTGGCGGCCGGGCGGTGTTCGACCAAGGTGAACAGGTCGGCCAGGATCTGGCAGGGGTGGAATTCGTTGGTCAGACCATTGATCACCGGCACGCGCGAGTGCGCCGCAAATGCCTCGATCTTGCTTTGTTCGTAGGTGCGAATCATCACCATATCAACCATGCGGCTGATGACCTTGGCGCTGTCTTCAATCGGCTCGGCGCGGCCCAGTTGGCTGTCGCCGGTGGTGAGGTGCACCACCGAGCCGCCCAGTTGGTACATGCCGGCCTCGAAGCTCACGCGGGTGCGGGTGCTGGCCTTCTCAAAAATCAGGGCCAGCGTCCGGTCGGGGTCGGCGAACGGCTGGTGTTTCTCGAACGCCTTGAACTTGGCCTTGATGAAGGCCGCGCGCGTGAGCAGGTAGGCGTACTCGTCGGCGTTCAGGTCGTTGAACTGCAGATAATGCTTGAGCTTCATGGCGTGTTCATTCTGCGAGGAAGGCGTGGATGAGCGGCAGCAGGATGGCAGCAATTTCGTCGGCCTCGGCGGTGGTCAGGATCAGCGGCGGCACGATGCGGATCACGCTGTCGGCGGTCACGCTGATCAGCAGGCCGGCGTCGGCTGAGCGCTGCGTGAGCACGCCACAGGGCTTGTCCAGTTCCACGCCGATCATCAGCCCCTGGCCGCGAATGTCCTTCACGCCCGGCTTGCCGGCCAGGCTCGCGTCCAGCAAACCGCGCAGGTGGGCGCCTACCCGCTCGGCGTTGGCCAGCAGGCCGTCTTCTTCCATGATGCGGATGGTTTCCACCCCTGCGCGCATGGCCAGGGGATTGCCGCCAAAGGTGGTGCCGTGGTTGCCGGGGGCAAAGATGTTCGCCGCCTTGGGGCCGGCCACCACCGCGCCGATGGGCACGCCCGAGCCAAGTCCCTTGGCCAGCGGCATCACGTCGGGCTTGATGCCCGCCCACTGGTGGGCGAACCACTTGCCGGTGCGGCCCATGCCGCACTGCACTTCGTCGATCATCAGCAGCCAGTCTTGCGCGTCGCACAGGGCGCGCACGTCTTGCAGGTACTGCGCACGCATGGGGTTCACGCCGCCTTCACCCTGGATGGTTTCAAAAAACACGGCCACCACGTTGGGATTGCCGGCTGTCGCCTTCTTGAGGGCTTCTATGTCGTTCACCGGTACACGGATGAAACCTTCAACCAGCGGGCCGAAGCCCGCCTGGATCTTGGGGTTGCCGGTGGCAGAAAGCGTGGCGATGCTGCGTCCGTGGAAGGCTTTTTCGTACACCACGATCTCCGGGCGCTCAATGCCTTTGTCGTGCCCGTACTTGCGCGCCAGCTTCAGCGCCGCCTCGTTGGCTTCCAGCCCGGTGCTGCAGAAAAACACGTTGGTCAGGCCGGAGCGCTCCACCAGCATTTGCGCCAGCCGCTCCTGATCGGGCACGTGGTAATAGTTGCAGCAGTGGATCATCTTGGCCAGCTGGTCCTGCAGTGCGGGCACCAGTTTGGGGTGGCCGTGACCCAGCGTGTTGACCGCAATGCCGGCCAGCGCGTCCAGGTATTCCTTGCCGTTCACGTCCCACACGCGGCAGCCTCGCCCGTGCGACATCGCAATCGGCAGGCGGCCGTAGGTGTTCATCACGTGGGGCGAAGAGGCCAGGACTGTGGCGGCGGCATTCATGCTTGAGACTCCGAAGGGAAAGGGCCAAAAAGAAAGCGGCTCAACGCAGGTTGAGCCGTTGAAAAGTGATTCTAGGCGCAGCGACGGGCATCATCGTTGCTTGTTTTGCATTGCAGTCATGCCGCACAACGTGGCTTCAGAGCACCGTACGGTGGGCGGGTTATCCCTTAGATCAAGTCTTATATAAGATAGAATACCTGGCGGCCAACGTGGCGAGCGATCCTCGCGCTGGTGCCGGCCATTTCCCCCTTTCTGGGCCCTCCACCCGCAGGCTTCCCCGATGGTTACTCCCTCCGCCAAGCAAGTGTTCATACAGGGCGTCACCCAGAGTGGTCGCACCTTTCGCCCGAGCGACTGGGCCGAACGGCTGGCGGGCGTGATGAGTTCTTTTCGACCAGGTGGTGCACAGCCGGGCAGCCACCTGAGCTATTCCCCCTGGTGCGTGCCCAACACCATCAACGGGGTGAAATGCGTGGTGGTGCACACCGATCTGCGCGACGCAGAGCCCATGGCATGGGACTTCGTGATGCACTTCGCCCGCGACAACGACCTGCAGGTGGCCGAGGGGTGTTTGCTCCCGGACAGATAGGTCCACCCCCGCCGCGCTGCGCGCGACCCCCTCAAGGGGGCGATACCAGTGGCCCGGCAAAGCCGGTTCCACGGTATCTCTGGATGGGGCACTTCGCTCCGGAAAAGCTCAGAAGCACCCCCGCGCCGACTTCGTCGTCACCCCCTCAAGGGGGCGATACCAGTGGCCCGGCAAAGCCGGTTCCACGGTATCTCTGGATGGGGCACTTCGCTCCGGAAAAGCTCAGAAGCACCCCCGCGCCGACTTCGTCGTCACCCCCTCAAAAGGGGGCGATACCAGTGGCCCGGCAAAGCCGGTTCCACGGTATCTCTGGATGGGGCACTTCGCTCTGGAGGGGGTGTGCATATCCAGCTGCTTGGTGTTTCTGGATGCCCGCGCTCCGTGTGATGGTTGTCCTTCCAGACGCAAAAAAGCCGTCTGGCGACGGCTTCTTTGCTTTTGCTGGCAGCGCACCGTTTCAAACGGCAGACCCCTGGAAGGGTCCGGGCTGGTGGTCTGCCGGGGCAGACCGTGGGTGTCAGGCGGCGACGGTGGTGGCCAGCGTCTTGACTTTGGAAGACAGGCGGCTCTTGTCACGAGCGGCCTTGTTCTTGTGGAAGATGCCCTTGTCTGCCACGATGTCCACCACTTTTTGCATCTTCGCAAACAGTTCGGTGGCCTTTTCCTTGTCGCTAGCCAGAACGGCTTTTTCCACGTTCTTCACGGCGGTGCGGTATTTGGAGCGCAGCGAGGTGTTCGCGGCGTTGATCTTGACGTCCTGGCGGACGCGCTTGCGGCCTGAGGCCAGGCGGGGGTTCTTTTTCTTTGGCTTGGTTGCCATGGTGAGTTTCCTTTACGTGTTTGGGATGATGCCAGCAAAGCCCGCGATTTTAGCATGAGCCACCATTCGCGCCGGGGGAGAGCTCTGCCTTGGTCCAGGGCAGCCAGGGATCGAGCTTCGCCCGGCCACAGGCTGCGTCCCCCCTTCAAGCCGAAGGCGCCAGAAAGGGGGGAAGACGCCGCAGGCGGCGCAGGTGGGTTCTCTTACACTCCCTGCGGTGACGCTGTTCAAATCCGCCTCCCTGATCTCCCTGCTGACGCTGGCGTCGCGCATCACCGGGTTGGTGCGCGAGTTGTTGATGGCATCGACCTTCGGTGCCAGCGCCCTGACCGACGCCTTCAACGTCGCCTTCCGCATTCCGAACTTTTTCCGGCGTCTGTTCGCTGAAGGCGCTTTCAGTCAGGCCTTTGTGCCGGTACTGGCTGCCGTGCGGGAGAAGGATGGTGATGCGTCCACCAAGGAGTTGGTGAACCAGATTGCCACGGTGCTTGCCTGGGCGCTGACCTTCACCTGCATTCTGGGTGTGTTGGGTGCACCGGTGCTGGTCTGGGCCATGGCCAGCGGACTTAAACAGTCCCCCGAAGGCTTTGAGGCCGCCATTTTCATGACCCGCTGGATGTTTCCCTACATCGCCTTCATGTCACTGGTGGCGTTCTCCGCAGGCATTCTGAACACCTGGAAGCGCTTCGCGGTGCCGGCCGCCACGCCGGTGCTGCTCAATGTGGCCTTGATCGCCGCCGCCGGCTGGGGTGCGCCCTGGTTCGGCAGCATGGGCATCGAGCCCATTTACGCCATGGCCGCAGGGGTACTGCTGGGTGGGGCGCTGCAGTTGTCGGTGCAAATACCCGCCTTGCGTCGGTTGGGCATGCTGCCCCAGGTGAGTTTGCGCTGGTCGGCGCTGAGCACGGCGTGGCAGCACCCTGGCACGCGCCGCGTCACCACGCTGATGCTGCCAGCGTTGCTGGGCGTGAGCGTGGCGCAGATATCGCTGCTGATCAACACCCAGATTGCGTCGCATTTGACGGTGGGCAGCGTGAGCTGGCTCACCTATGCCGACCGGTTGATGGAGTTTCCCACCGCCATGTTGGGCGTGGCGTTGGGCGTGGTGCTGCTGCCCCAGTTGGCGGCGGCCCGGGCTGCGGACGATGCCGATCGCTACAGCGGCCTGCTGGACTGGGGTCTGCGCCTGGTGGTGCTGCTGGCGGTGCCCAGTGCGGTGGCCTTGCTGACCTTTGCCCGTCCGCTGGTCGCGGTGCTGTACCACTATGGCGCTTTCACCGATGCCGATGTGCAGCAAACGGCGCTGGCCTTGATGGGCTATGGTGCGGGCCTGATCGGGCTGATCGCCATCAAGGTGCTGGCACCCGGTTTCTATGCTCGCCAGGACATTCGCACACCCGTGAAAATCGCCATCGTGGTGCTGGTGCTGACCCAGTGCATGAATCTGGTGCTGGTCCCGTACTTTGCACACGCCGGGCTGGCGCTGGCCATCGGCATTGGCGCCATGGTCAATGCCTTGTGGCTGTTGCTGGGTCTGATCAAGCGAGGTGCCTACTCACCGTCACCCGGCTGGGGTCGCTTTGGTTTGCAGGTGGTGGCTGCCAGCGCGTTGTTGGCGGTTTTCTTGATGGCGATGACCACCCAGGTGAACTGGCTGGGTTTTGAAGGGCGCGCTCTTGGTCGCGTGGGGTTGTTGACCCTCTGTATCCTGGGGGCCGTTCTGGTGTATTTTGTGACTTTGCTGCTGTCGGGTTTGAACCTGCGCCAATTCGTCCGAAAATAGCCGAACCGCTTCCACCTCCCTTCCACCATGTCTGACGCCTACGACTATCTGGCGCCCACGCCTCTGGGGTACTTCGCTGCCTTGGTGGGGGATGACGAAACCTTGCCTCTGCTGGAAGCAGCCACCGCTGTGGCGCAGGACGAATACCCCGATCTTGATGTGCAGGCCGTGCTGGGTGATGTGGATCAACTGCTGGCCCGCGTGCGTCGGCGCTGTGCGTCAGAGACCGAACAGTTGCCACGTCTGCGGCTACTGAACCAGTTTTTCTTTCATGACATGGGGTTTGGCGGCAACGTCAACAACTACTACGACCCGGACAACAGCTATCTGAATGCTGTGTTGCGCACGCGCCGGGGAATCCCCATCACGCTGGCGGTGCTCTGGCTGGAGCTGGCCCAGGGGCTGGGGCTCAAGGCGCGTGGCGTCAACTTCCCCGGACATTTCATGGTCAAGGTCAACTTGCCGAACGGGCAAGTGGTGATCGATCCTTTCAGTGGGCAGTCGCTCAGCCGAGAAGACCTGTCGGAACGGCTGGAACCCTACAAGCGGCGCAATGGCCTGGTCGACGATTTTGATGTGCCGGTGGGGCTGTACCTGCAAGCCGCTGCCCCCCGCGACATCCTCGCCCGCATCCTGCGCAATCTGAAGGAAATTCACCGCACCCAGGAGGACTGGCTGCGCCTGATCGCGGTGCAGGATCGCCTGCTGGTGCTGCTGCCGGATGCTTGGAGCGAATACCGCGACCGCGGTCTGGCCTGGGCCGAAATGGGCGAAATTCGACTGGCTGTGAGCGACCTCGAGATTTACATCGACCACACCGAAGACACCCTGGAGCGCGATGCCATCGATCTGCGCCTGCAGGAACTGCGCCGCGCGCTCAACTGACCGGGTGAGCCCGCTTCGCCCATGACCAAATTGCTGATTCTGGGCGCCACCGGCCTTGTGGGCCGATCGGTGCTGAGCCAGGCGCTGGCCGACCGCGTTGTAGGGCGTGTGGTCGCACCCACCCGAAAACCCTTGCCACCCCATGCCCGCCTGCTCAATCCGCAACCGGATTTCGAGCGATTGCCCGCCGACGCAGACTGGTGGAAGGTGGATGCGGTGATTTGCGCGCTGGGTACGACCATCGCCAAAGCGGGGTCCCGGGAGGCTTTTTACCGGGTGGACCACGATTTGCCCTTGCGCGCAGCCGAACTGGCGCGGGCGCACGGTGCCCGGGCTTATGCATTGAACTCGGCGCTCGGCGCGGACCCGCTGTCCAGGGTGTTCTATTCGCGTACCAAGGGCGAGCTGGAGCGCGATCTGCAGAAACTGGGCTATCCCTCCCTCACCCTGGTGCGGCCGGGGTTGATTGGCGGCGATCGCGGGGAGTCGCGCCCGGCCGAGCAGATCGGTGTGGCGCTGTCGCAGTGGCTGCGCCCGCTGCTGCCGCTGCGCTATCGCGTGGTGCCGGCCGAAAGCATCGCTCACCATTTGCTTCAGGCCGCCTTGGCGGCCCGCCACGGTGTGCATGTGGTGCCGTCTGAAGCGATGGTTTGAAGCAGAACATCCCTGCCGCGCCATGCGCGACCCCATCGATGTGGGGCTACCAGCGGCCCGGTCTGATCGCTCCGTCAACGACGGTCTGAGGGGGGCCAGGTTGATGGTGGCTGTCAGGCCACGACCACCGCCGCGCCCGTGCCACGCTCGGCGATCGCACCAATCTCAAATACCGTTTCGCCCAGCTCGCGCAGCTTGGCGGCGCAGGCAGGCGCTTCTTCGGCCGCGATCACCACCACCATGCCGATCCCGTTGTTGAAGGTGCGGTTCATCTCGATGTCGTCGATGCCAGCGGTTTTCTGCAGCCACGCGAACAGTTCGGTCTGTGGCCAACTACCCTTCTTCAAGTGGGCGGCTGTGCCTTCGGGCAGCACACGCGGGATGTTCTCCAGCAGGCCGCCACCGGTGATGTGGGCCAGGGCCTTGATGCCGCCGGGTGAGGCGGCATCTGCCGAATGCGGATACGCGGCCAGCGCAGCCAGCATGTTCTTCACGTACAGGCGCGTGGGGGCCATGATGGCTTCCCGGAACGGCTGGCCGTCCAGCGTGGATGGCAGGTCGGTGCCGGCGCGTTCGATGCACTTTCGCACCAGGGAAAAGCCGTTGGAGTGCACGCCATGCGAGGCCAGGCCCAGCACCACGTCGCCAGGCTTGACGCTCTGGCCGCTGAGAATTTTGGATTTTTCAACCGCGCCCACACAGAAGCCGGCCAGGTCGTATTCGCCGGCCGGGTACATGCCGGGCATTTCTGCTGTTTCACCACCAATGAGAGCGCAGCCGGAGAGCTCACAACCCCTGGCAATCCCGCCCACCACCGCAGCGGCCGTATCCACATCCAGCTTGCCGCAGGCAAAGTAGTCCAGAAAGAAAAGGGGTTCGGCGCCCTGTACCAGCACATCGTTCACGCTCATGCCCACGAGGTCGATGCCCACGGTGTCGTGCATGTCCCATTCGAAAGCCAGTTTGAGCTTGGTGCCTACGCCGTCGGTGCCACTGACCAGCACCGGCTCCCGGTAGCGTTTGGGCACTTCGAAAAGGGCGCCAAATCCGCCAATCCCGGCCAGCACGCCTTCGCGCATGGTCTTCTTGGCCAGGGGCTTGATGCGTTCGATGAGCGCATCACCCGCGTCGATGTCGACGCCGGCGTCTTTGTACGAAATGGGAGGGGTGGGGGAGGTCATGTGGGCAGGGCGGCGTGGGCCGCGAGGGGGTAGGAAGTAGGCAACTCAAGTCACCGGCGCAGCGCCTTTTGGCGGGGCGGAGCCGGCGCCGGGGGCGTTCGGCGTCGACAACAAGGGGGCGGAATAGAATTTGGGGTGGATTTTAAGGGTTTGCTCCTGCCGCCCGTCCTGTCAACACGCCGAACAGCATCCATGACCTTCACCCCCACCCAGATCCGCGCCGCCGTCTGGACCTCGATCGCGGTGGCGAGCTGGCTCCTGCTGACGCTGCTGGCGCCGGTGTTGATGCCGTTCCTGCTGGCGGCGGTGATTGCCTATGTCTTGCACCCCCTGGTGGAGTGGATGCGGGCAAAGCGCGTGCCTCGCTGGCTGGGTGCCGGCCTGGCCATCACCTCGCTCATGCTGGTGCTGCTGGCGGTGGTGCTGCTTATCGTGCCTGTCATCACCAAGCAGGTCCCGCTGCTGCGAGACCAGGTGCCTGATCTGCTGGAGCGTCTCAACGACTGGGTGGTGCCCTTCGCGGCCCGCTTCGGCGTGGATGCCCAGGTCGACGTCTCCGTGGTCCGAGAAGGCCTCAAATCACTCGTCAGCGGCCACGAGGGTGAACTGATCAACAGCCTGCTGTCTTCATTGCGCATCGGTGGCAGCGCCCTGGCTGCGGTGGTGGGCAATCTGTTTCTCATGCCCATCGTGGCGTTTTACCTTCTGCTGGACTGGAACAATCTGGTTCAGCGATCCAAGGGCTTGATTCCGCCGCGCTGGCGCGAAAACGTTCAGAGTTTCCTGGACGAAACCGACGAAGTGCTTGGCCAATACCTGCGGGGCCAGTTGGTCGTGATGGGCTTGCTGGCGGTGCTCTACACCGTGTTGCTGGTCCTGGTGGGGCTGGACCTGGCCTTGCCGATTGGCGTGTTCACCGGGTTGGCGGGCTTCGTGCCGTACCTGGGTTTCGGGCTTGGGCTGATGCTGGCCCTGCTGGCGGCTTTACTGCAGTTTCAGACCCTTCTTGGGGTGGCGCTGGTTTTCGGCGCTTACATGTTGGGGCAGGCCTTTGAAAGCATGTACCTCACGCCGCGGCTGCTGGGCGAGCGTATTGGCTTGCACCCCATTGCCGTCATCTTTGCCCTGCTGGCATTTGGTCACCTGTTTGGCTTCGTGGGTGTGTTGATCGCGCTGCCGGCCAGTGCGGTGCTGCTGGTGGCGATTCGCCGCGCTCGCAACGAGTACCTCAGGAGCGAGCTCTACCTTGACGAAGCGCCCGCCCAGCCTTCGCCCCCGTTGGCCCTCCCGCCTTCTTCCCAAGGTGGCGAAGCGTGAGCATGGACCCCGTTTCGATGAAGCAGATGGCCCTGGACATTGGCCTGGCCCCGGTGCCTACATTGAGCAACTTTGTCGCCGCCGGCAACGAGGCTGCACTCGAGCATCTGCGCCTTTGGACGGGCAACGCCCTGCGCTCGCCAGTGCCCACTTTCATCTGGGGTGAAGGCGGCAGCGGCAAGTCGCATCTGTTGCGCGGGGTGCGCGAATCTCTTCGGGAGCAGGGCAGCCGCGTGGGCTGGATCGACCCGACCACGCTCCACCCCCCTGAATACGACGAGCACTGGGATGCGGTGCTGCTTGATGACTGCCATCTTTACACCGCCGAACAACAAGCCGCCGCCTTCAACTGGTTCGTGAATGCGCAAAATCCGCCCCATGGCCAGGCCCGCTGGGTATTAGCCGCTGCGGACCGACCGCCGGCCGACCTGCAACTTCGTGAAGACCTGCGCACCCGCCTGGGCTGGGGACATGTGTTCCAGTTGCGGGCGCTGGGCGAAGCCGAACGCCGTGCGGTATTGCGCCGGTCGGCTGACGAGCGTGGCGTGTTCCTCAGCGACGAGGTCATGGACTTCATGCTGACCCGTTTTGCACGCGACCTCTCCAGTCTGATGCTGCTGCTGGATCAGCTCGATGGTTATGCCTTGCGCACCCAGCGCACCATCACCATCCCGCTGATCAAATCCATGCTCGAGAACGAATGACGACATCAACGAACCCTGACGCTTTGACGAACAGCTCCCCAGCCAACCCAGGCATTCGGCTCGCCCTCTTTGACCTCGATCACACCCTGATTCCGCTGGACTCCGACCACGCCTGGGGCGAGTTCACCGTGTCGCTGGGCTGGCGCGATGCGGCCACGTTCTCGCAGGCGAATGATCGGTTCTACGCCGCCTACAAGGCCGGCACGCTTGACATACATGAATACGTGCAGTTCGCCATCGCGGCTGTGCGCGAAAAAGGCATGGCTGCTGCCAACGATGCGCATGAGCGCTTCATGCAGCAGGTGATTCGCCCAGCGATGCAAGACCAGGCCATGGCCACGGTTCAGGCGCATCAGGCGGCTGGCGACGAGGTTGTGATCGTCACCGCCACCAATGCGTTCGTCACCCGTCCCATTGCCACCGCTTTTGGCGTGGACGAACTCATCGCGATCGACCTGGAGATGGATGCAACGGGTGCCCCCACCGGTGCGATTCGGGGTGTTCCTTCGTTCCGGGAGGGCAAGGTGGCGCGTGTGGAACAATGGCTGGGCGCGCGCGGCCTGAGCTGGGCCAGTGTGTCGCACAGCACTTTCTACAGCGACTCCATCAACGATTTGCCGCTGCTGGAGAAGGTGCACGAGCCTGTGGCGACCAATCCGGACGACCGGCTCAAGGCCATTGCCCTGGAGCGGGGCTGGCGCATATTGAACCTATTCGAATGATCAAAAAATTCATCAACAGGCTGCTGGGCAAGACCGACAGTGGCAACAGCCGCCGCGCCAGCCCGTTTGGCAAGCGCGAGGATGTGCCGGTACAGGTGCACGGTATCGACCCCCAACTGGTGGACCAGCGGGCACTGGACGTGGTGCACACCCTGAAGCAGGCCGGGCATGAAGCCTACATCGTGGGCGGCGCCGTGCGCGACCTGCTGCTGGGCCTGCGCCCCAAAGACTTCGACGTGGCCACCAGCGCCACGCCCGAACAGGTCAAAGGGCTGTTCCGTCGCGCTTTCATCATCGGGCGGCGCTTTCGCATCGTGCACGTGATTTACGGGCGCGGTCGCGAACACGAAATGATCGAGGTCTCCACCTTCCGTGCCTACCTGGACAGTGCCGACGCCGAACAGGTGGCCGGCAACGAGCGTACCAGCAAGGGCCAGCTCGCGGGGATGACGCACGCGGTCGACGCCAGCGGGCGGGTGTTGCGCGACAACGTGTGGGGCCCCATCGAGCACGACGCCGCTCGCCGCGACTTCAGCATCAACGCGATGTACTACGACCCGGAAAGCCAGACCGTGGTCGATTTCCACCACGGCATCCGGGACGCAAAAAAGAAGACGCTGCGCATGATCGGCGACGCGGTCACCCGCTACCGCGAAGACCCGGTGCGCATCATCCGCGCGGTGCGTTTTGCGGCCAAGCTCAACGCACTGGGCTTCCAGTTCGACCCCAAGACCCGCGAGCCCCTGGTGGCCTCGCGCAACCTGCTGGCCGACGTGCCGCAGAGCCGCCTGTTTGACGAAATGCTCAAGCTGCTGCAGACCGGCCACGCGCTGGCCAGCATCGAACAGCTCAAGGCCCACGGCCTCGCCAATGGCATCTATCCCTTGCTCGATGTGGTGGTGCAGCGCGCCGACGACCCGTTCGTGAAACTGGCGCTGCAGGACACCGACCGCCGGGTGGGCGAGGGCAAGCCGGTGGCGCCCAGCTTCCTGCTGGCCTGCGTGCTGTGGGCCGATGTGCGCAAGGGCTGGAGCCAGCGTTTGCAGCCACGCCCCAACCAGCGCCCGACCCCGCCGGTGGCTGCCCTGCAGGACGCGGTGGACGATGCTTTCGATGCCCGCATCGGCGACGTGTCGGGCCGCGGCAAGCTGGGAGCGGACATGCGCGAGATCTGGATGATGCAGCCGCGCTTCGACAAGCGCGTGGGTTCATCACCGTTCAGTCTGGTGGACCAGGCGCGCTTTCGTGCCGGCTTCGACTTCCTGCGTCTGAGGGCCCAGGTGGGTGAGGTCGAGGAGGAATTGGCCCACTGGTGGGAAACCTTCCAGCACGCCAGTGACGAAATGCGCGAAGACATGATCGACGCCCAGCGGCGCGCCAACCTGGCCAAGCCCGGTGGTCCGGGCGCTGCGCGCCGTGTCAAGCGCAGCGATGCTGAACATCCTGTGAACGCTCCGGCGCCTGATCCCCGTTTCCGCCCAGTGGCTGGAGCAGAAAATGGCGAAGAAGACGATGCTCCCGAATCGGATGGCCCAACGGACGCTGTGCCGTCCGACGGCACAGCCCCAGCCAAAAAGCGCCGCCGCCGTCGCCGCAAACCCACCGGTGCCCCGCGTGCCGAAGGCGGCAGCGGTGGTGATGGACCGGGCGATCCCGGCTGATCACGTTCGATCGGGCCAGGTGTTGGCCCGATGACATGGCGTCCATGATCCGCGAACCAGTCACCGCCTATGTGGCGCTGGGTGCCAACCTGGGCGATGCCGCCGGTGCACTTCGTGAAGCGGTGCAATCGTTGGCTCAGACCGACGGTGTTTCTGAAGTGCGTTGCTCGGGCCTGTACCGTTCGACACCGGTGGATGCCAGCGGGCCCGATTTCATCAACGCCGTGGTCGAGCTGCGCACCGTGCTGACCGCGCCCGACCTGCTGGATGCCCTGCAGGCCATCGAAAACCACGCAGGTCGATTGCGCCCCTACCGACATGCGCCGCGCACGCTTGACCTGGACTTGCTGTTGTACGGCAGCGCCAGCGTTTCTTCTCCCAGGCTCACCGTGCCACACCCGCGCATGTGGCAGCGAGCGTTTGTACTGGTGCCGCTGGCCGAACTGGCGCCGCACCTGGTGAGTGCGCATCAGCTCGCAACGGTTGCCGAGCAGGTCATTGAGTCGCTGGAAGTCTGAACGCCGTTGCGAGAGCGGTAAATTGCCCGATAGCAGGTGGACGAGGTTCCGGAGCGCCACAGTTCACGCCTGCAGAGGCGCAATCCAGAGAAACCGTGGAACCGGCTTGCCGGGCCACAGGTATCGCCCTTGAGGGGGTGGCGCGAAACGACGCGGGGGCAGTCATCCCAACCCCCACGCTCCGCCGCTGCGCGGGTCGCTGCCCCCCAAAGGGGCTGGCCTTGCTTGGGGTGGCCCGGCGCTGTGGCCCCGAGCTACGGTGCCAGGCGCTCACGCAGCCAGCCGCCGTCGTCCTGCTTCAGGTAGCGCAGGCGGTCGTGCAGCCGGCTCTTGCGGCCTTGCCAGAATTCCCAGCGCTCGGGTCGCAAGCGGTAGCCCCCCCAGTGCGGTGGGCGGGGCGGCTGCAGCAGGAACTGGGCGCCGTAGCGGGCGGCGTTGGTCACCAGCACCGAGCGCCCCGAAATGACCTGGCTCTGCGGGCTGGCCCAGGCCCCGATGCGGCTGTCGAGCGGACGGCTGTGAAAATAGGTGTCGCTTTCTTCATCGCTCACCTTCTCGACCGATCCCTCGATGCGCACGACGCGCTCCAGTTCCACCCAGTGGAACTGCAAGGCAGCAAAAGGGTTGCCGGCGAGTTCCTGGCCTTTTCGGCTCTGGTAGTTCGTGTACCAGACGATGCCACGCTCGTCGAACTCTTTGATCAGCACGATCCGCGTGCTGGGCCGCAGGTCGGAGCCCACAGTGGCCACCGTCATGGCGTTGGGTTCGGGTACCTCGCTCTGGATGGCTTCTTCCAACCAGCGGGCAAACTGGCGCAACGGATCGGCGTGTGAAGCGGATTCGCTGAGTTCGGCTTTTTCGTAGCTCTTGCGCAGGTCGGCGATGTTCATCGAAACAGTATAGGAGCGCAAGTGAGGCGCCGGCTTGCGCCGGGTCAATGCCAGGTCCCGCAAGCGCGGGGATCACTGCGCGAGTCGAAGAAGCCGTTCCAGCGCTCGGTCGTGAATGCCGTGCTGCAGCAGGCCCTCAAAAGTCTGACGTGCATAGTCCAGTGTGGTGCCGTAGCGTCCGCGGGAATGGGTGAAGATCTCGCGGTAGCGTTCCGGGCTGAGGTGGCCGGTGTAGCTGGGGCTGCGGCGCGACAGCGTGAAGGCCAGGGCGCGCACGGGGCCCAGAGCGGTCTGGCAGAGCAGCCACTTGGGGTCGTACACCGGGTTGGGCATTTCGCGCGCCCACAAGGTGGGCATGAGTGCTTCCACCTGTTTGTGCGGCACGCGCAGCGCCAGGCCGCTGCAACTGCCCCCGGGCAGCAGGGTGAACACCAGGCCCGGTCGCTCGGGTGTGCCGCGGTTGACGCGGCTCCACATCTGCAGGCAGCGGTGGTGGCCGTACACACGGGCCATGCGCTGCTCAACGGCTTCAAATTCGGGCCGCCAGACCAGTGAAGCGTAGGCAAAAACCCAAAGGTCCGGCCTGGGTCCTTGTGCGCGCCATTGCGCCAAGGCGTCGGCCATCATGCGGGCGCCGTCGCGCAGGGCCGGGTCGTTCGGGTGTGTCATTTGTTGTCTGGGGTCGGCCATTTAGAATCGTGTGTTTGCCCATGCGGGACCGGGGCATTCGTTTCGCCGGTCCGCACCCGCTGAATCGCCTGTTTCAGCGCATTATTCTTCAAGGAGTTTCTCACCCATGTCATCCCAGGAAACCGAAATCGAACACCGCGTGGTTGCGGTGGTGCTGATCCTCATCATTCTGCTGGCTGTGGGTCTGGCGTTGGGCATTGGCATTCACAAGACGCGCAGCGGCGGCATGCCGGCCAGTGTGTCAGCCTCGGTCGCTCCTGCGGCTGCGCCGGTCGAAGCGCTTGCCACTGCCGGCACGGTCGCCAGTGCCGCGAGTGCGGCCCCACGAAGCGAAGACGCCAGCATCGTGGTTGAAGACGGTGTCGTGGTGTTCTACTTCGCAACCGGCAAGGCCGAGCTCGCCAGTGGCGCAGTGGCCGTTCTGGGTGATGCCATCGCCGCCGCGAAAGCCGGCAAGCGGTTGGTGATTTCCGGCTTCCACGACTCGACGGGCGACCCTGCCTTCAACATCGAACTGGCCAAGCGGCGTGCCATGGCTGTACGCGACGCGCTGGTGGGAGCTGGGGTGGCCGAGTCAAGTGTGGAGCTGAACAGGCCGGAGGAAACCACCGGCAGCGGTAACCTGGCCGAGGCGCGCCGGGTGGAAGTGGTCATCGCCGACTGATCCCCTTGCCCGTTCAGCCGAAAGCCCGGTCGATGCCGGGCTTTCGGCTTTGTGTGTCAGCGCAGACCCTGGCCGCCCGCCTGTTCGGCACGCTGGATCAGTTCGATCTTGTAGCCGTCGGGATCGGTCACGAAGGCGATCACGGTGCTGCCACCTTTGACCGGGCCGGCCTCGCGCGTGACGTTGCCGCCGGCGGCCTTGATTTTTTCGCAGGCCGCATAGGCATCGGGCACGCCCAGGGCAATGTGGCCGTAGGCGGTACCCAGTTCGTAGTTCTCGGTGCCCCAGTTGTAGGTGAGTTCGATCTCGGCCTGTGCCGGGTTGCCTTCATACCCCACAAAGGCCAGCGAGTACTTGTATTCGGGGTTTTCCGAGGTGCGCAGCAGTTGCATGCCCAGCACCTGGGTGTAGAAGTCGATCGAGCGCTGGAGGTTGCCCACGCGCAGCATGGTGTGTAGAAGTCTCATGTGCCCGATTGTGGCTTCATCTCGAAAACCAGGCAGGTCGTCGTGGCATGGGCGTAAAGCGTGCCGTCAGGGCCGATGAGCTGTGCATCGGCGGTGGCGAGCTGGCGACCGCAATGGATGACGCGGCCAATGGCGCGCACGCGCTGCACCTTGGGTGTGAGGGCGCGCACGATGTTGACACTGAGTTCGGCTGTTGTGTAGCCACGTCCCGCAGGCATCTTCGTGTGAATCGCGCAACCGAGTGCGGAATCGAGCAGGGTGGCGAACCAGCCGCCGTGCACCGTGCCCATGGGGTTGAAGTGCCGCGGCATGGGTGTGCCCTGGAATGTGGCCGTGCCGTCGCCGATGCCGATCACCAGGAAGTCCAGCGTGTGCGCGATGGCCGCATACGGGATGTCGCCACGCAGCATGGCCTGCATCAACTCCATGCCTGACTTCCCGGCGACCTGTTCGGACGAAGCCACGCCGGGGCCAGGGCCGGCGTTGAGGTGTTGCAGCGCTTCGGCTTCTTCGGCGAGCCATGCGTCGATATGGTTGATCTTGGTCATGTTCTTCTCCTTAAAATTTGCATATGCAATTATTGTAGATACAATGAACTCATGCCATCTGACTCCAACGTGTCACCTCCTGAGCCTGATGTGCTGCCACGGCCGGTGGGTTGCACGAACTTCAAGCTGCGCCAGCTCACCCGGCGCGTCACCCAGCACTACGACCGGCACCTCGCTCATTCAGGACTAAAGACCACGCAGTATTCGTTGCTGAGTCACGTGGATCGGCTGGGGCCGCTGCCACCGGGTGAACTGGCCCGGCGCATGGACATGGACGCTTCCACCCTGAGTCGCAACCTGCGGCCGCTGCTGGTGGCGGAATGGGTGCACATGGGTGAGGGGGTCGACGGGCGCAGTCGCGTGCTGACCATCACCGATGCCGGACGCGATTTGCGCCGGCAGGCCCAACGCCACTGGAAGGCGGCCCAGGTGGCGCTGAACCAAATGTTGGGACCTGCCACTGTGGTCGCCTTGCACGATCTGCTGGACCAAGGCTTGGCCACGTTCCACACGTTCGACGAAACCTGACGTTCAGCTTCCGCCGCTGTAAGCCAGTCCCGAAGCCACGCCACCAAACAGATCCCCTTGCACCAGGGGCACGCCTGTAAACGCCGCTTGAAGGGCCTTCTGAAAGGGCTTTAGCGCAGATGAGCCGCCTGTGAGGTAGATGGCATCGAGTGCACCTTCTGACCTCAGGCCTGCACGGCGCACGCATTCAAGCGCACACGCGACGGTGCGTTGCAACAAGGCATCGAGGTGTTGATGCATGTCATCGGTGGACAGCTCGGCCATCAGACCGGCTTCCACCGCCTGCAGGTCTACCATGGTGGAAGCCTGCATTTCTGAACAGCGGATCTTGGCCAGTTCCACCTCGTGGGCGACGCGGTGGCCGTCCCGCTGGTCCAGCACCCGCATCAGGCGCTCGTGCAGCAGGGTGTCGCTGTAGTTCACCCGGAGCGATTGCGCCTGGGCCATGGCACGTGGCAGGTACAACCACTGGATCAGGTGCCAGGTGGACAGGTCGAAGAACACGCGGCTGGGCACCTCTCGCCCTTGCGGCCCGATATGGCGATGCCCAAGCAGCGGCATGACTCGCTCCAGGCTGAGCTTCTGGTCAAAATCGGTGCCGCCGATGTGCACACCGGTGGTTGCGAGCACGTCGGCGCTGCGATCAGGCCGATCGGCGCGGTCCGGGCCCAGTCGCACCACGGTGAAGTCCGAAGTACCGCCCCCGATGTCGGCCACCAGCACCCTGGCTTCGCGGGTCAGTCTCCGCTCGTAGTCGAGTGCTGCCGCGATCGGTTCCAGCTGGAACCGCACCCGACGGAAGCCGACCGATTGTGCCGCTTCGCGCAACGATTGCTCCGCCTGCGCATCGCGCTCCGCGTCGTCGTCCACGAAGTGCACCGGCCGTCCCATCACCACCTCGGTTGGCAGGTGTCCCAGAGCTTGCGCAGCGCGTTGGCGCAACTCGGCCAGGAAGGTGGCGATGATGTCCTGGAAGCTGATGGTCTGGTGGTTGATCTCGGTCTTTTCCTGCAGCAGCGAACTGCCCAGCAGACTCTTGAGCGAGCGCATGAGCCGCCCTTCGGTACTGGCGAGGTACTGGCCGACCGCATCGCGACCAAAGTGGGTCAGGTGGTCTTCCGCGTTGAAGAACACCGCCGTGGGCATCGACACGGCGTCACCTTCGAGCGCGATGGGTTGAGCAACACCTCCCGGTGGGGCCCAGGCCATGGCCGAGTTGGAGGTGCCGAAGTCGATGCCGAGGGTGCCGGGAGAAGAACGCGTCATGGTTGCCGAAGGGCTGGAGTGGGACGAAGTGCCGGTATGGCGCTTGCAGGGGAGGGGCGATTCTGACAGGCCCTGACCGGCGGCGCTCGCTGGTGTTCAGTGGCCAAACACCAATGATCGGTGCACAGACGCACCCGCCATGGCTCCATCGCCCACCGCCATGGCCACATTGCCAAAACCGCGTGCGGTGTCTCCGCAGGCGAACACGCCGGGCACGGAGGTCTCCATGAGCGAATTCACTTTCAGGTAGCTGCCCACCGGTCCGTGTTCCAGCGCGCATCCGAGCTGATGCGGCAGCTCGCTGGACATGCGGGTGTTCGGCATGGTGAACATGCCGTTGAAATGCAGTGTGCGGCCGTCTTAGAGCACTGCATTGCCGTGGTCCACCAGGCGCAGCACCGGGCTGGATTCGACCTGCACGCCGCACCGCTCCAGCAACTGCTTTTGCGCGTCGTCGGGTGTAGAGGCACCGTTGAGCAGCAGCGTCACTGTGCCCCATTCCGGCAACAGCTGCGCGTGGTGCATGGCCAGTTCGCTGGTGGCCAGCACGCCAATGACGCCCTGGTTCAGCTCATAGCCGTGGCAGTAGGGACAGTGGAACACGCTGCGGCCCCAACGCTCGCTCAAGCCTTCCACTTCTGGCAACTGGTCGACCACACCGCTGGCCAGTACAAGACGGCTGGCCGACAGCGTCTGTTCATTGACGAGCACGTCGAAGCTTTCGGCGTTGGGTGTTGCGTGTGTAGCTTCGCCTGCGATCCAGCGCACGCTGGGGTAGGTCGGCAACTGCTGTTTCGCCTCCTTGCGCAATGGCTGCGGGCGCATGACCGTCGCGGCCGAGAAAGCCGTGCGAATGACGGGCAAAGCGGTTGCGCCGCCGGCCCGCATCGACCACAGTCACATTGCGGCGAGCGCGCGCGAGTGGCAGGGCGGCGGACAGGCCAGCGTAGCTGCCGCCAATGATGATCACGTCGGTGTGCGTGGTCCGTGTACTTTCTGGCGCGGGGATCCGTCGCCATGCGTTGTTGAAAAGGCCGATACAGGTCGGCCAGCAAGATGCCGTGCAAGCGCTCCAGCACCAACCGTTCGGCATCGCGGTAAGGCGGCATAGAGCGCGGTGTTCACCGCCTGCTCGATCACGCATTCCGGGTTTTCATCGCGGTGTCCCACGGCCAGCAGGTGCGGAGCGCCCAGCGCCTGATGGATGTCGCCTACCGTGGTGGTATCCAGCGGGCAGGTCACCACCCAGCCACCGCCATGACCTTTGGCCGAGGTCACAAAGCCAGCCTTGCGCAGGCCACCCATGAGGCGGCGCACCACCACGGGGTTGGTCTGTATGGCCCGGGTCAGGGACTCCGAGGTGGTCGGTCCATCGCGCAGAGCCATGTGCATCAGCACGTGCAACACACCGGAGAGCTGGCTGTTTGATTTCATGCAAAAAACTTGTTGCTTGAAATGCAAATTGCTCCTTTTGTGGAAAAAACCTTCTCCGAATTGGGGTCTTGTGTGAGCGGCAATCGGCCGCGCTTGGTCAAGTGGATGTGGCAGCTTCCTCGGCACCTGCCGCCTGCTGGCAAAGGAAATCCAGCAGGCGCTCAGCGGCCGGTGTGAGATCGCCCTGTCGACGGAAGCACACGGCGAAGCGGCGGTGGGCCCAGTCGTTGCTCAGGGCAATGATGCGCACCTGGCCCGCCGACACATAGATCTGGCTGACTTGCCGCGGTACCACGCTGATGCCCAGGCCAGCGCCCACCACGCGGAACGCCGCATCGAAGTTGGACACCACCACCCGGTAGCTCATGGTGCGCCCAGCCTTCGCGGCTGCCCGGTGCAGCATGGTGTAGACCGCCGTGGAGGGTTGCAGGCCCACGTGCTCGTAGCCCAGCGTTTCTTCGAAGGACACCACATCGCGTTGCGCCAACGGATGGTCCAGCGGCACCGCCAGCGTGAGCTCGTCGCGCCGGTATGGCCGGTGCTCCAGGCCACCGAAATCGATGTTGCCCCAGCACACGCCCAGCGACACCACGCCTTCGCGCACCATGGTGACGATGTCTTTGGAGAAGCGCTCCTCGATGTCGACCTTGATGTCCTGGTGCAGGGGCTCGCGCATGAAATGCGCCAGGTCGTCGAGCAGCGTTTCTGCGATGGCGGACGCGCTGGCCACCACGCGCACCTGGCCCTTGATGCCGCCCTTGAAGGCGGCCATGTCGGCGTCTATGCGGTCCATGGTGAAGAGCAGGGTGCGTGCGTGTTCCAGCAGCGCACGCCCTGCCGGCGTGGGCACGGCGCCGCGCCGCCCGCGCACCAGCACCGGGGTGCCGATGGTGTCTTCCAGCTGGGCAATGCGCTTGCTGATGGCCGAGGGTTCGATGTGTTCCTGCGCGGCGGCGTCGCGCATATTGCCGTTGTCGCACACCGCGACCAGCAGGCGCAGTGTTTTCAGGTCCAGGTCTCTCATCGGGAATACCCTTGCTTTAAATTCCAGATTGGAATGTTAATGGTTCTCAGGATTCACTTGATGTTCAAAAGGGAATCCATAAACTGGCGGACATGTCTTCATCATCAATCTCCCACGCAGCAGGTGCCCATTCCCTGACCGGTTTGCCCGCCCAGGCCGTGATCCGGGAAGTCGGTCTTCGCGATGGCCTGCAGAGCATCCAGACCCTGGTGAGCACCGCGCGCAAATGCGAATGGATCGCCGATGCGTTTGCGGCTGGCCAGTGTGAGATCGAAGTGGGGTCTTTCGTACCCCCCAGGCTGCTGCCCCAGCTTGCCGACACCGCCGAACTGCTGGCTTTCGCCCGTGCGCTGCCAGCTTTGAAGGCCAGCGTGCTGGTACCCAACCTCAAGGGCGCCGAACGCGCCATCGAAGGCGGTGCCCACCTGATGATCCTTCCGCTCTCGGCCAGCCACGCACACAGCCTGGCCAATCTGCGCAAGACACCCGACGAGGTGGTGGACGAGATGAAGCGCATCCGGGCCGCACGCGACGCCGCCGGCAGCGCCACGCTGATCGAGGGCGGTGTGGGTACCGCCTTCGGCTGCACGATCCAGGGCGAAGTGAAGACCAGCGAAGTGCTGCGCCTGATGCAGGCCCTGCTCGACGCCGGTGCCGACCGCGTGAGCCTGGCCGACACCGTGGGCTATGCCGACCCGCATTCGGTTCGTCAGCTGTTCGAGCAGGCACTGCACATCGCGGGCGACCGCTTCTGCTGCGGCCATTTCCACGACACGCGGGGCCTGGCGCTGGCGAACGTGTATGCGGCGCTCGAAGTGGGTGTGACCCGTTTCGACGCATCGCTGGCCGGCATCGGCGGCTGTCCGCACGCGCCCGGCGCCAGCGGCAATGCCGCCACCGAAGACCTGGCATTCATGCTGCAGGCCTGCGGCGTGTCCACCGGAGTCGACATCCAACAGTTGCTGGCGTTGCGTGCCAAGGTGGTGAGCTGGATGCCGGGCGAGCCCACGCACGGCGCACTCTGGCGGGCTGGCCTGCCCAGGACCGCACCCGCTGCGCTCCCCCACTGACGCGCACCTTCCATCTGAACTCACACCTGCCCATGAACACAGCATCCACTGGTCTTCCGCTTGAAGGCGTGCGCGTCGTTGAATTCACCCATATGGTCATGGGTCCGACCTGCGGCATGATCCTCGCCGACCTGGGCGCCGAGGTGATCAAGGTCGAGCCCCCCGGCGGCGACAAGACGCGCAATCTGCCAGGCCTGGGCATCGGCTTTTTCCGCAGTTTCAACCGCAACAAGAAGAGCGTGGTGCTCGACATCCAGACCGAGGAGGGCCTGGCAACGGCCAAGGAACTCATCGGTCAGTGCGACGTGCTGCTGGAAAACTTCCGGCCCGGCCTGATGGACAAGCTGGGCCTGGGCAGCGAGGCGCTGCGCGAGCAGTTTCCCCGCCTCATCTATGTCTCGCACAAGGGCTTTCTGCCTGGTCCCTATGAGAGCCGGCTGGCGCTCGACGAGGTGGTGCAGAACATGGCCGGCCTGACCTACATGACCGGCCCGGTGGGGCGCCCGTTGCGCGCGGGGTCGTCGGTGAACGACATCATGGGTGGCATGTTCGGTGCCATCGGCGTGCTGGCCGCGCTGCGCGAACGCGATCGCCAGGGTGGCACAGGCCAGGGCCAGGAAATCCAGAGCGCGCTGTTTGAAAACTGCTGTCTGCTGGCATCGCAGCACATGCAGCAGTTCCAGATGACGGGCGAGGTGCCGCCGCCGTTTCCTTCCCGCGTGTCGGCCTGGAGCGTGTACGACACCTTCGATGTGGCCGGTGGAGAGCAACTGTTCATTGGTGCGGTGAGCGACAAGCAGTTCGCCACGCTGTGCGAGGTGATCGCCCGGCCCGATCTGGCCAACGATCCCGAGCTGGCCACCAACGCCCAGCGCGTGGCCGTGCGCCCCGCGTTGTTGCAGAAACTGGGCGAGACCCTGCAACACCAGGATCTGGAAACCCTGTGCGCCAGCCTGCAGGCCGCCGGCCTGCCCTACGCCAAGGTGGTGCGCCCGGACGAACTGGTGAACGACGAACACCTGATCGCCAGTGGCGGTCTGGTGCCCATGGGCACCGAAAACGGCGATACCGCACAGGTGGTGTTGCTGCCGCTGCTCATGGGTGGTCGCCGCCCGGGTGTGCGCAGCCCGCTGCCGGCTATTGGCGAGCACACCGAAGAGGTGCTGGCCAGCCTTGCCAAGGCATCCCTTCCTGCATCCGTTTGAGTTTGCCCCCTTTCACCTACTAACAGGAGACAACCATGACCAATACATTCCATCGCCGCACCCTCATCGCTCGAGCGCTCACCACTGCGGCCGCGTCCTGCCTTTTGGCCTCCGCGCCTGCCTGGGCACAGTCCAGCGCGCCGCTGCGCGTGATCTTGCCTGTGGGCGCCGGTTCAGGCGTGGACACCATCGTGCGCACGGCCCAAGGTGCGCTGTCAAAAGCATTGGGTGGTCAGTCGGTGGTGGTCGAGAACCTCACCGGTGCGGGAGGCATTCCCGGTACGTCAGCGCTGGTGAAGTCAGCACCCGATGGCAACACTGTGGCCTTCATTTCGAACAATCACTCGGTCAATCCCAGTGTGTTCAAGAACATGCCCTACGACAGTCTGGCCGACATCACGCCCATCAGTGTGGTGGGCGGTTCACCCTTCGTATTGGTGGTGAACCCGGCCAAAATGCCGGTCAGCAATGCGAAGGAAATGCAGGCACTGCTCAAGTCCAAACCCGGTGGATTCAACATGGGTTCATCGGGAAACGGCACCATCATTCATCTTGCGGGCGAAATGTTTGTAGATGCGGCGGGTGTGCAAGTGCAGCACATTCCTTACAAGGGCATGGGGCCGATGATGATGGATGTCATCGCCGGCCAGGTTGAGTTCGGTGTGGCGGCAGTGGCTGCGGCCCAGGGGCACCTGGCCACCGGTCGCATGCGTGCGATCGGCATCATGGGCAAGCAGCGCATCGCTGCGCTGCCCGATGTGCCCACACTCGCCGAACAAGGTTTCCCCGATGTGGACGTAGAAGGTTGGTTTGCCTTGGTGGGGCCGAAGGGCCTGCCGGCCGCACAAGTGGAACGGCTGCACAAGGCGGTGGTGGCCGCGTTCAATGACCCCGAAGTCAAGGCCGCCATGGACAAGCAGAACAACGTCATCAACCCGACCTCGCCCGACATGGCCGCCAAGTTCCTCAAGAGCGAGCAGGAGCGCTACGCCCGCATCGTCAGCAAAGCCAACATCAAGATCGATTGAGACTTTTTGAATTTGCCTGTCTGTGCCCCGCTGCTCCTGCCGATTGGCTTGCAAGGGGAGTGCGGCGGTACCTGCTGAAGGGCAGGTCGTGCTCACTCCAGTGGCAGTGCGCTGGTGCATTTCAACTCGTTCAGGCAGATGCTGGAGCGCACGCTGCTCACGCCGGCCAACTGCGCCAGCGTGCCCAGCAGGAAATCCGACAGGCCTTTGAGGTCGCGCGCCACCACCTTGCACACGTAGTCGAAGTCGCCCGTCACGGCGTAGCATTCCAGCACCTCGGGCATCTTGCCCACGGTGCGTTGGAACTTCAGCACCTCTTTGTGCTGCCCCCGTTCCATCGATACGTGCACGAAGGCAGTCACATCCAGGCCCAGCCGGTGCGCGTCCAGCCGCGCTTCGTAGCGCTGGATGTAGCCAGCCGATTCCAGCCGCTTGTGGCGCCGGTTGCTTTGTGCAGGCGACAGGTGAACGGCCTGCGCCAGTTCCTGGTTGCTGATGCGGCCTTGCTGCTGCAGCACCGAGAGAATACGCCGGTCCAGTCGGTCGAGGGTGGACGGATGCAAGGAATCGCCGTGAATATCGTCATTCATGAAAGGGTCTCTTGTAAATCACGCCACATACGCGGAACATGAGAGCAAATTGTCCGTCATGCGGTGCAAACTGCACAGCTTCAGCGGCGACGCTCTGAACATTCCTCCAGGAGACATCCACATGAACCCCATCGACCCCACCATCCTGAGCGCGCGGATGGAAGCATTGCCCGGCTGGAAGCTGGACGAGGAACAACGCGCCATCTCGCGCAGCTTTCGTTTCCTGGACTTTGCGCAGGCCTTCGGGTTCATGAGCCAGATGGCCATCGTGTCAGAGAAGATGGACCACCATCCCGAGTGGTTCAACGTCTACAACCGGGTGGAGGTGCGCCTCACCACGCACGATGCGAACGGCCTGACTGCGCGCGATCTTGACTGGGCCGCTCGCGCGGACATTGCCTTCAGGTTTGCTTCGGAGGCCGTATGAACAGCCCCAGCAAGCACGGCCTGGCGGCCGGAGACGCAGGTCGACCGGAGAACCCGGACTGGACCATCGACCAGGGCTGGGAGCAATACACCGCTGAAGATCACGCGACCTGGAAGACGCTGTTCGAGCGCCAGACGGAGCTGCTGCCCGGCCGTGCCTGCGACGAATTCGTGCAGGGCATGGAAGACCTGCCCATCGGACCAGACGAAATTCCCGATTTCCGCTGTCTCAACGAGGTGCTGATGCAGCGCAATGGATGGCAGATCGTGGCGGTGCCCGGCTTGGTGCCGGATGAAGTGTTCTTTGATCACCTGGCGCACCGGCGTTTTCCTTCAGGCAATTTCATTCGCAAGCCGCACGAGCTTGACTACCTGGAAGAGCCCGACGTGTTCCACGACGTGTTCGGTCACGTGCCCATGCTCATGAACCCGGCCATTGCCGATTTCATTCAGGCCTATGGCCAGGGCGGGCTGCGCGCGCAGCAACTCGGGTATCTGCCCCAGCTGGCGAGGGTGTACTGGTACACAGTGGAGTTTGGCCTGCTGCAGCAGGGCGACGGCCTTCGGCTCTATGGCGCGGGCATCGCGTCGTCGTTCACCGAATCCCAGTTTTGTCTGGAGAGTGCCTCACCCAACCGCATCCGCTTCGACCTTGAGCGGGTGATGCGCACGCACTACCGCATCGACGACTTTCAGGAGAGCTACTTCGTCATCCGCGATCTGAATGAACTGCTGGAATTCACGCAGATCGACTTCGCGCCGCTCTACCAGCGCGCGGCCCTTGGACCGGAACATCAGCCCGGCGACGTATTGCCAGTGGATCGCGTGTTTGCGCGCGGCCATGGCAGCTATCACCGTCTGAAGCGGGCCAGCGCTGTGGCTTGAGTGATCACCTGCTCGCGTGCTGCGCAGGCTGCGGCGTGCTTCGCAGGTCTGGCTGGACCTGCTGGGCGGTCTGAAGGATTTGTGCCAGGATGTCAGGTACTTCAAAGAGCGCGCGATTGCGCATGCGCCGCACGCTGCGCTGCCAACGGGCCAGTTCGCTCAGCAGGGTGTCCACCGCCACGTCCACGCGACGAAAGCTGCGCAGCACAACGCCGAGTTCGTTTTCTCGAATCCATTGCGCGTTGTATCGCTCTTGCGGCATGGTCAGCGCGTTGTCGACCACGATCACCGGCAGCCCCTGCTGCACCGCTTCGCTCAGGCTGCCAGGTCCGGGTTTGCCGATGAAAAAATCGGCCAGTTGCATGTAGCGCGGGATGTCGGTTGTGAATCCCACCACCACGCGCGGTGCGCTGCCGGCCAAGACTTTCAGGCGCCGGGCCAGCGCCTGGTTGTGGCCGCAAACCAGAATCAGCTGCGTGCTGTCTGCAAGCCGGCGCGCAATGCCCAGCATCGCCTTGGAGCCGTGACCGCCAAACAGCACGAGCCCTGTGGGCCGGGATGGATCCAGACCCAGGCGGCGCTGCTCGCTGGCGCGGTCCAGTGCCAGGGGTTCGTAGAACGCTGGGCGGATGATCATGCCGCTGGTGGCGTGCAGGCGCGATTCGTCATGGTCCATGCTGCGGGCCTGTTCCAGCGCACGCGGCGTACCGCACACGAAGTGTTGGGGCTGGCGCCGTTCGATCCAGAAGTTCGGTGGCACGTCGGCCAGATCGGTGAGCACCGTCACATAAGGTACGCCGGGCAGGACCGAGGCCAGGCTTTCGAACATGGCCTTGTTGAAATTGGGTACGAGTGAAACCACGAGGTCGGGCTCGGTACGAAGCCAGTGTTGCTGCAGTCGGCGCACCAACGCCGGGTGGGCCAGCCGGATCAGGCCCTGCAGCAGCCTGAGCTCCTGCGCCATACCGATGGTCCAGCCGCGTGCGAGGCGCTGGTTGTACCAGTCCTCGGGGGCGTTGCCCGTGAGCCTTCGGAACTTGTCCTTGGGGTCCAGCACTTCGAACAGATTGACAAGTCGCACGGCCCATGGCCAACCCTGACTCTGCAGGACCGCTTGCAAAGCCAATGCCGATGCACGGTGACCGCCACCGGCGTTGAAGTAAACCAGATCGACCGTCTTGGTATGGACCACGGGTCGAACCTCCAGGAAAGTGTGCCCAACGGGGATGGATGGGCACCACGATGCTGCCCTATCCACCTGAACCCGCTCATTGAAACGTACCTGTGTGACAAGTCGGTGGCAGAGGGATGTGGCCCGCTGACATCTTCCATTGAGAGGGGTGGTGCCAGACCTGGGAAAATTTCAGGCGCGGTGTGGCGGCTGGTGAGAACGGCAATAAAGCACGATTCCGATGCCACTTTCTACCCTTTAGACCAGATGCAGAATGCCGAAAATTGCGTTGTGCCTTGACTGAGCGACTGAAGGCACATGAGGCCTGTTGCAAGGGGTGCGGGCTTCCGTGATTCAAGGGTGGCCGCTCAGAACAGGGGATCGACATGACCTCACAGATGCGCGTCAGCGAACACCATTTGCTCTTTGCATCGCTGTTCCATCCCGGCCGTGGTATTTCTGTTCCGTGCGACGCGCACGGCGAAGTGCACATGGACGAGCTTTCCGAGCGATTGAAGAATGCCTACCTGGGTGCCCGTGCTCTCGTCGGCCGGGAGTACGCGTTGCCGATCGTGGAGCCGATGCCCTCCATGCACTGAAGCTGGTTGGTGCGCGCCGACCTGCCCGTCGGTGCTGTTAAAGGCCGATTCCAGGTGCAATCAAACCCATGGCTTCAAAGGTGGCGATGGACTGCCGTGCGCCGTCGGCCTGCGCCACCAGCAGGCGGCGGCGGGTGTCCAGTTCGCTGCGCTGAGCGTCGATCACATCCAGAAACCCCGAGAGACCGTTGTCGTACAGCACGCGTGCCTGGGTCACGGCGGCACTGGCGGCAGTGAGGCCCTGATCAAGGGCCAGGGCGCGCCGACGAGCACCACTGGCGCCCACCAATGCCGCCTCGGTCTGTTGCAGAGCCTGCAGCAAGGTCTGGCGGTACACCTCCACCGACTCGCGCAGCACCGATTCGGCCACTTCCACGCCGGCGCGGCGCTGGCCGCCATCGAAAAGCGTGGCGTCCAGTACGGCGGCGATGCTGGCGGTGACGATGTTCAAAGCGCCACCGCTGAGCGCACTGGAGGTGAGCGTGATCGAACCCGGCAGGCGCAGGCGTGGATACAGGTCGGACTTTGCCACGCCCAGATCGGCCGCTGCAACGGTCAGGGCGTTTTCGGCGGCGCGCAGGTCCGGGCGCAGGCGCAACAGATCCAGTGGGCGTACCACGGCTTGGGCGCCAGACACCGATGGCAGGCGTGGTGCATCGCCACCATCCAGCGAACCCGGTCGCTCGCCCGCCAGCACCTGCAGGGCCGCGCCGGCCTGGTTCACACGAACCACCGCATCGGCGGATTCAGCGGTCAAGGACGCGGCTTCGGCTTCGGCGCGATTCAGGTCGAGTTGGGGTGACAGGCCCGCATCCACCCGCACCCGCACCAGGCGCAAAACCTCGGCCTGCAGGTCCAATGCATCGGTCAGCAGGCGTTCGTCATGCAGGGCCTCGCGCCACGCCACGTAGGCGCGCGCGGTGAGCGCGGCGGTGGACAGACGTGCCACCTGAACAAGGTCATCGCTGCGCAAGACGGTCGCAGCAGCCGAGCGTTCGGCCTGACGCAGGCCGCCCCAAAGGTCAGCGTCCCATTCCAGACCGATGGCTGCTGAGGGAGCCACAGCGCGGGTGTCGGCGTTGCGGCGGGTACGGCCTTGCAGCGTCAGTTCGCCGCCGATCTGAGGGTTGCGCTGACCGCTGGCGCCGCGCAAAAGGGCGCGCGCCTGCACCGCCCTTTCGCGGGCGATGGCGATGTCTGGGCTGTGTTCCAGGGCGCGTTCCACCCACTGGGCCATGACAGGATCGTCAAAGCGATGCCACCAGCGCAGGTCGACCTCCTGGGCATCGGGGGCGTCCAGCGCTGCGCCTTCGAAGCGGGTGACGGCTTCCAGGCCCAGGGTGGGCGCTTCGGGTGCGGGTGGAGCGCTGGCGCAGGCTGCCAATCCGGCGCACAGCGACAGGAAGACCAGGCGCGCATGCGCAGGCATGCGGGGGTTCATACGGGTTCGCTCTGTTCGTTGACGGCGGCTTGCTTCATCTCGCGGTCCAGTTGTTCGGCCTGGTTGGCGCGGGGCCTGGAGAAGCGGGCGATGCCCAGGTAGACCACGGGCGTGAGGAAAAGCGTGAACAGCGCCGCCAGCGACAGGCCGCCAAAGATCACCCAGCCGATGGACGCTCGCGATTCCGCCCCGGGGCCACTGCCCAGCACCAGCGGCAGTGCGCCCAGCACCGTGGACGCCATGGTCATCATGATCGGGCGAAGGCGCGTGGCGGCTGCCTCCTGCGCGGCTTCCAGGACGCTGCGCCCGGCGTCGCGCAACTGGTCGGCAAATTCCACCATCAGGATGCTGTTTTTCGCCATCACACCCACGAGCAGCAACAGGCCGATCTGGCTGTAAATGTTGAGGGAGGTGCCGCTGAGCGCCATGGCGAACACGGCGGCGGCAAGACCGAACGGCACGCTGATGAGCACCACCGCCGCGCTGGTCACGCTCTCGAACTGCGCCACCAGCACCAGGAACACCACCAGCAGCGCAATGGCGAAGGTGATGGCGACGTCGCGCCCCGTCTGTTCGAGTGTGGCGGCGTCGCCGCGAAACAGCAGGCCCATGCCATCGGGCAGTTCGGCTGCCGCGAGTTCGCGCAGATCGTTGACAGCTTGCTGCAGCGAGACGTCGTCGGTAGCGATGGCGCTCAGCTGCACCGCCCGGCGCTGACCCAGGCGCTCCAGCTCGGAAGGAATGGCGGTTTCTTCAAAGCGCACGAACTGCGACAGCGGCACCAGCCGGTCGCCGTCCGGCCCGCTCGCGCGCACGCTGTAGGCCAGCAGGTCTTGCGGGTCGGTGGCGCCGCGTGCGGTGGACTGCAGGATCACCGGCACATTGCGGTCGTCGACCGTGAGGTCGGTCACTTCCGTGCCGTCCACCAGCGCGCGCAGCACGGTGTCGAGTCCATCCACCGGAACGCCCAGCGCCGTGGCACGTTCGCGATCGATCTGCAACGTGAGCTGGGGTTGCGAGGCGCTGTAGTTGACGCGCACGTCGCGCAGGCCGGGCAGCCGGTCTTCAATGGCCGCAGCAAACGCGTAAGCGGCTTCGGCGATGCGGGTGTAGTCGTCGCCAGTCACTGCCATCTGGACGCTGCCGTCGCCGCCGCCCACCCCCAGGCTGTTGCCCCCGCGGATGCGCACACGTGCACCGGGCAGGTCGTCGAGCTGTGCCTGAACGCGGGCGGTCAGTTCGGCCTGCGAGACGTTTCGATCTGCCCAGTCTGTCAGCGGCGCGGTGATCTCGGCACGGTTGAAATCCCAGCGCCCGGTGATGGTGAAGATATTGGTCACCAGGCCTTCGTCTTTCAGCGGCGTCACGGCCGCCAGCGCGGTTTCCAGCTGGCGATCGCTGTAAGCCAGGCCCACGCCATCGGGTCCGTCAAGCCGGATCGAGAGCACCCCGCGGTCTTCGGTAGGGGTGAGTTCCTGGTTGAGCTGGGTGTACGTGAACACGGCCCCACCTGCGAGCAAGACACACAGTCCCAGCACCCACCAGCCGCGCCGCAGCGCATGCGACAGCCAGCGGCCATAGGTGTCAATGCCACGTTGGCCCCAGCCGGAGAGGCGGCGCCAGAGTGGCCCGGGCGGCGCGGCCTCTGGCAGGCGCGAGGCGATCATGGGACCCAGCGACAGCGCCACGAACGAGGAGATCGCCACCGCAATCGCCATCACAAAACCAAACTCGGCAAACAGCCGGCCCGCCGCCGAGGGCAGAAAGGAAATGGGAACGAACACCGACACCAGCGTGGCGGTGGTGGCCACGATGGCAAAGAACACCTCGCGCGTGCCCAGCACGGCGGCCGCGCGCGGCTGCCGGCCCTGGCCACGCCGACGCTGGATGTTCTCCAGCACCACGATGGCGTCGTCGACCACCAGTCCGGTGGCGAGCAGCATCGCCAGCAGGGTCAACAGGTTGATCGAATAGCCGAGCAGCCAGATGGCAGCCAGCGTACCAATGAGTGCCACAGGGATGGCCACCACAGGAACCAGCGTGGCCCGCCACTGGCCCAGAAAGGCACCCACCACGGCCACCACGATCAGCACCGCGAGCATGAGGCTGAACAGCACTTCCCGAATGGCTCCGCTGATGAAGACGGCGTCGTCCGACACCACCGTGATCTGCAGGTCGCCACCGCTGCGGTTGATGCGCTCCACCACTGCTCGCACGCCGTCGGAAATGGCCACGCTGTTCGATTGCGCCTGACGCACCACGCCCAGGCTGATGACCGACTCGCCGTTGAGGCGAACATAGGAGTTGGCATCGGCCGGGCCGTAGAACACGTCGGCCACGTCGGCCAGGGCCAGTCCGGCGCGCAGGCGCAGCGCCCGAAGCTGCTCCGGCGTGGTCACCGAGGCGTTGGCGCGCACCAGCACTTCCTGGTTGGGTGACTCCAGGCTTCCTGCCGGCACATCGACCCGTGCCGTGCGAAGCAGGTCGGCGATGTCGTCGACCGAAACATTGAAGGCAGCGAGGCGAATGGGGTCGATGCGCACCCGCATGACGCGCTGGCGCGTGCCGAACAGGGTGATGTCGGCCACGCCCTCCACCGAGATCAGTTCGGGTTCGATCTGCTCCTCGACCCGACGCGAGAGTTCGTCAACCGCCAGCGTTGAGCTGGTGACCGCGAGCTGCATCACCGGGTCGGCGTCGGCGTCGGCCTTGACCACGGTCAGGTTTACAACGCCGGTGGGCAGGTTGCGTTCCACACGTGCCACCGCGTCACGCACATCGTTGGCTGCCGTCACCAGGTCGACACCCGGATTGAACTCGATGATCACCCTCAGGTTGCCTTCCTCGCTGACGGAGCGCACCAGGAACACGCCGGGCACACGGGAGGCTGCGGCTTCGAGCAGACGGGTCACTTCCGCATCGAGGGTCTCGGGCGCTGCGCCGGGGTAATCGGCCCGCACGGCCACAATGGGGCGATCGATGTTGGGCAGCTCTCGCACCTCCACACCCATCCACGCGCTGATGCCTGCGATCACGATCAGCAGGTTGATCACGATCACCAGCCAGGGCCGGCGGATGGCCAGAGCGGGCAGGTCGCCTGCGCGGTCGTGGTTCATGCAGGCATGGCTTTCAAGAACCGTTGCCGATCACCCGCACGGGCCGGTTTGCGCGCAGGCGTTGCACACCTTCTATCACCACGGTTTCCCCCACCTTCAGTTCGCTGTCGATCAACACGCGCCCGGCGATGCGGCGCACCGGGCGCGCCATGACCTGTACCGAGTTGCCATCGCGAACCGCCCAGACGAAGGAGCCGTCGCGGCCCCATTGCAAAGCCAGTTCCGGCACGCTCACATGGGTCTGGCCAGACAGCTGCAACTGCACCTGAAACGACATGCCCGAGCGCAATACGTCGTCGCTGTTGGGCAGTGTGGCCCTCACCCGCACGTTGCGCGTGACCGGGTCGACACGGCTGTCCACCTCGGTGATTTCGCCCTCAAAGGTCCGGGCAGGGTAGGCCGGGTTGATGGCGCTCAGAGGCTGCCTGGCCGCCACGCGCGATAGGTAAGCCTCGGGCACTTCAAAGTCCAGTCGCAAGGCGCGACGGTCGTCGAGCGTGACCAAGGCCGTGTCGGTGGTGACCCGGTCGCCCACCTCCACATTGGCCAGCCCCATCACACCATCGAACGGCGCACGCACCACACGGTCCGCCACGGCCTCAAGCGCCTGCTCACGCTCGATCTGGGCCGCACGCAAGGTGGCGCGGGCCTCGTCCACCACGCTCTCGGGTACGGCGCCGGTGCCGCGCGTGCCCTCATAGCGCCGCGCCAGTGCCTGCGCAGCATCTACCCGTGCCGCCGCCAGATCGGCCGCCAGCTTTTGGCTGCGGTCTGTCAGGCGGAACAGCACGTGGCCCGCTTTCACATTCTGGCCGGTTCGAAAGTTCACCTGAGCCACTTCGCCAGCCACAGCCGGGTAGAGTGTGACCGATTGCCGTGCCACCCCGCTGCCGATGACATTGAGTGCGACGTTGTCGCTGCCTTCGGTGCTCATGGCCACAATCACCGGCGGCGCGCTGGGTGGGGTTCCAGGGGCCTGGGCCTGGGACGGCAGCGTCCATGCGAGGACAAGTCCCAATGCAGCGGCCAGTGTGATGGTGGAGGGAAGACGAAGCAAGTTGGTGCAGAAAAAAACAAGAGGCCGCTGTTGCGGCCCGGGAAGCCAGTCGGAGCGCACCCGGCTGGGCGCGCCACCTGGCAAGTGGCTCGAAGATGGACGCCTGTGCCGGGTCAGAGTTCCCGAGCCGATCCTGGGTGCGGTGGTTCAGGCCACTGGCACGGTGTAGTTCAGCGTCATGCGCCCGCCATCCACGGTGACGATTTCCCCGGTGACATAGCTGGCGGCGTCGCTGGCCAGCCAGGCCACCACATCGGCAATTTCACCGGGCTCCCCCAGCCGCCGCAGGGGCGTGCGGCTCAGAATCTTGTGCCTCGCTTCTTCGCTGGTGAGCACGGCCCTGGCGGCCAGCTCGGTGGCGATGGTGCCCGGCGCCACCGCGTTGACACGGATGCCCTTGTCGGCCAGCGCGAGCGCCATCACGCGCGTGAGCTGGTTGATGCCGCCCTTGCTCACGTTGTAGCTGGCGATATTGGGAATGGCGAGCACGCCATTGACCGAACTCATGTTGACAATGCTGCCACCCCCCTGGGCGGCCATGACGCGGGCCACCGCCTGACCCATGAGGAACGAGCCTTTGAGGTTGACACGCAGCACATCGTCAAAGTCATCTTCCGTCACTTCCAGAAAATCGGCTGCCTTGAAGATGCCGGCGTTGTTGACCAGCACATCGATGCGGCCATGGCGTTGCAGCGTGGCGGCCACCAGGTCGTCCACGTCGATCTTGTCGCCGACGTCGCAACGCCGATAGGTGGCACCCAGTTCAATGCCCAGTGCGTGTCCCGGTGCATTGGCCACATCGGCGATGACCACTCTCGCGCCCTCCCGGGCAAAGCGCCGGGCGCAGGCCTCGCCAATGCCTTGCGCACCGCCTGTGACGATCACGACGCGGTCCTGATGACCGAAATGCACCGAATGGGCGGTGCGTGAAGGAGATGTTGGTGAAGTCGCGGGGGTGTTCATTCGCCGATGGTACCGGCTCTCTGTGCATGCAAAGTGGCACCGCGATTTGGCACGGCGCCAAGGGGACTGCTTCCGTTTGCGTCTGGCTGTTTTGCACCAACCCCTCTGCCTTCGCGCAGCCAAAGCGGCAGAAGCGCAGGGTTTTACAGCAGATTCACCACCGAATCGTGGCCGGCCTGGCGGGCCAGGTCCGCTGCGGTGAGACCCTTCTGATCTGTGCGGGCGGTGTCGGCGCCGGCGTCGAGCAACAGCCGCACCAGCGCCAGGTCACCACGCGCGGCCGCTGTCATGAGCGCTGTGCGACCGTTCACATCCGCCGTGTTGAGATCGTCGCCCCGGCCGATGGCCTCGCGTGCACTTGCCAGGTCACCCACCTGCGCGGCGCGCAGCAGCGCTGGCAAGGAAAGCGATTCAGGCGCCCTCTGCAGCGCAGGTCTGGATGCTTCGCCAGATGCTGCTGGAACGGGTGCCTGAATGGCCACAGGCGGTGCCGCGGCACGAGAGTGTGCAGCGGCAGATTCTGGAGGCGACAAGTCGGCGCCGGGCTCGGAAGCGCGGCGATCCGGTTGCGGCGCAGGGGCTTCCTTCGGCGGTGGCGCGGCAGAACTGGCTTGGGGGGGCAATTCGCATGCAGACTCTGGCTTCAGCCGAGTGGCTGGGGCTGGGCGCCTTTGTGGCGATTCGGCTCTGGACTCGGCCGCTGGCGCCTGCAGAACTGGAGGTGCTTCGACAGTTGCTGGCTCGGTGGCGATGTCTGCGGGTGCTGGCGCAGGCGATGGTGCGGATGATCGGGAGGCACTGGGCGTCGAAGCCGAGGGGGGCGAGCCAAAAGCGACCTCGCGTTCTTCTGGTGTTCCTTGGTCAAACTGCATCACGAGCAGACCCACCAGACCGAGTGCCGCCAGGGTGCCCAGGGCGCGCAGGGTCCAGGTCCGGTCGTTGGCTGCGGAAGTCGGTGGCGGCTTGAATGGGGCGTCGGAGGTGGCCTTTGTCGCTTGCGCACGGGCTTGGGCCAGCACGGCTTCGCGCAAGCCCGTTGCGGGGCGCCCATCGTCCAGCGCATTGGCTTCCCGGTAGCGTTGCAGCAAGGGGTCCGATGCGGCGTCGGTGGTGTTCGGATCGTCCTGGGATGGGGTCATGCAAAACTCTCCAGCGCAGCGCGCAATTGGGCGCGTGCGTATCGCAACCGGCTGCGGGCGGTTTCCAGAGGCACGTCCGTGGCCTGCGCAATGTCCGCCACGCTCATGCCCGCTTCGGCCTGCAGCAGAAAAGCCTCGCGCTGGGCGGCGGGCAGGGCGGCCAATGCATCCAGCAGGGCCTGCGCCTGTTCGCTCGAGCCCAGACGCCGTTCCGGGCCAAAGCCCGACTCGGCCGCCAGCGTGTCGGCCAAGGCTGCGCCGTCTTCGGAATCTGCATCCAGCGAATCGTGCAGCTTGTGTGTGCGCCAGTGGTCCACCAAGCGGTGGTGCGCCAGGGTGAAAAGCCAGGTGCGAAAACGGGCGCGGGGCTGGTAGCTCGGCGCGTGCCGGAGCAGGTTGAACCACACATCCTGCACCAGATCGTCGGTCACAGCCCGATTCTGCACACTGCGCTGCACGAAGCGCCACACGGGCATCGCATGGCGGTCGTACAGCATCTCGAACGCCTGGGCGTCACCCGCTACAAAGGCGAGCATCAGGCTCTCATCAGCGGGCTCGCCTGTGGCGGGGATCATCCTCCACATTATGCTGACACGCAGTGTTTCCTCGCTCTTGGCACTGCGGTTTCAATATGGGTCAGGAGCGTAGCCAGGTGTCAAACCGCCAGGAAAGGGGTTGGGCCGTGGAGGCAGTCCGCGCGAAGGAATGATGCCCATGGCCACCAGGTTTTCATGGCTGTCGTAGCGGATGCGCACCAGTTCATCCGGGCGTTGGCTGCGGCGGTCGAACGTGGTGTGCGAGATCCAGTCGCGTTCCCTCGCGCCATGCCCGGTGCCCAGGCTGGGCGCAGGGCTGGCGGGTGCCATGCGCCGCTCCATCGCCATGGATTCCGCCGGTGCAGGCGACTCAAGAAGGTCGGCGTTTTGCGGCACGTGGGGGTTGGTCAGAAGCGGTTCGTGGGGCGCTTCATAGCGGCCGCGCTCTTGTGACCGGTTGTGAGGGACGGGCGCCGAGTCGGGCATGAATAGCGCCGGCGGGGGCACCACTTTTTCGCGAAACACTGCCACGCCGATCACGCCCACATGCGCGGGGCGCCCCGTGCGTTCTGCGTACGATGCAGAAGGCGCTGTGAAGTGAAAGGCCGCCACCTCGCTGTTGCTCTTGCGCCATCCGGAGACGCTGTATTGCTGCCAAGGCGAAAGCACGTAGCCGGTCTGGTGGGGTGCAGCCGTTTCGCCCGACACGACGTTCACACCGTCGACCGATACCACCCCAAGCAAACGCGCGGAACTGGCGTTGCGCACAGAGACGGCGTAGCGCGCGCCAGGGCGGCCGGCCACCCAGTGCTCGCCGTGGTGGCGGTAGACCGGCATGGTCTCGCCGCTGTCGCGGTCGATCACCTGCACGTCGATCAGCCGGCCGACAGCGTGCGCCTGTGGGACGGTCAGCATGGCGAGTGCGGCGAGCATGGCCAGGGCAGGCTGTGAGAGGCAAGTGCGTCTAAAGACCATGAAAGGCTCCAAGTGGTTGGGTAGGAGCTGTGTGAAACGAACGAGACCACTCGATGGGGTTGATGGTGCATTCAAAAATGTGTAACGGTTTGCTTTGTCGCTGCACCCGGAGTCAGCAGGTGTCGCACGCCGCTATCGCGCTGGCCACCCGCAGCCGGGTCTGTTCGGTGAGGTAGTCCAGAAACACCTGGGTGCGTCGGGGCATGAACTTGCGGCTGGGCAACGCGGCGTACATGGTCAGCCGGTCGGTGATCCAGGGTGAAACCACCCGCACGAGGTCGCCGTTGTTGAGCAGCGGTGCGGCCAGCTCGACCGAGGTGGCGGTGATGCCGGCACCGTCGAGCGCAGCGCGCATGAGCGTGTCGGTGTGGTTGGCCCACAGCACGGGCTGCACCTCCAGGTCGACGAAACGGTCTGGTTCCGTGGCATGCAGCAATCGCCAGTGGCGGGTGCGGCCGGCCACGGGCTTCAGGCGCAGGCAGTCGTGGTGTCGCAGGTCTTCGGGTGTGTGTGGCGTGCCCTTGCGCTGCAGGTACTCGGGCGATGCCAGCA
This sequence comes from Hydrogenophaga sp., assembly GCF_030651625.1. Lineage (GTDB taxonomy): Bacteria > Pseudomonadota > Gammaproteobacteria > Burkholderiales > Burkholderiaceae_C > Hydrogenophaga. The sequence goes on from NZ_JAUSCF010000006.1 coordinate 281,380, forward strand.
GAATGGCCTCTGTGGCAATCACCTTGCGCGCGATCACATTGGCATCGAACGAGTCCTTGGCGCCAATGAGCGTGATGTCGTAATCCTCGATCGGGGGCTCGCGGTGGGCCTCCACGTCGATGTCGAGCAGGATCTTCGGGTAGGCCTGGCGGAAGCCGCTGACCAGCGGCGCCAGCACATGCGTAGCCAGCACCGGCGGCGCAAGCAGCCTCAACACCCCCGCGAGCTCCTTGGTCTGGGAGCTCACCAGTCCGTGGGCCTCGTCCAGGTCCTGCAGGATGCCGCGCACACGCTCCAGGTAGGTCTCACCGGCTTCGGTGAGCGACATGCGCCGCGTGGTGCGCTGCAGAAGACGGGTGCCCAGGTGCTCTTCCAGGTCGGCCACCAGGCGCGTGACCACGGCTGGCGAGATGTCCATGGCGCGCCCGGCGGCTGCGAACCCGCCTTCGTCGATCACTTTCTGAAAAACACGCATTGATGTAAGTCGATCCATAGAGCTCCTTTATGACCTGTGGCGGCATTTTCAAGTGGTCTATTGTTTCGTATTCAGCAATACCATGATGGTTTTGGTGCTGTTTTTTATCGTTGATAGAAACTTTAAAGTCCATCCATCGACGAAAACCACTTCAGTAACGGCGTCGAAGTCGAGTCCACCCACCTCTGGTTGGCCGGCACATTCAACACACTGCAAGGAAACTTCTCATGAAAAACGCACGCATCTCTGTCTTCGCCCTGGCCATGTCTTCTCTGGTCGCCGGCCAGGCTCTGGCCGCCGATCCCGCTGCTGCCATGACGCGTGAGCAGGTTCGCGCCGAATACATCGACGCACAGCGCAACGGTGACCTCATCGTGAATGGCGAACTTGGTCTGACCGCGAGGCAACTGAACCCTGGCCTGTATCCGGCCCAGGCGACCGCACGAGGCAACAGCCGCGCCCAGGTTCAGGCCGAACTGCGCGAAGCGGTGCGCAGCGGCACCGTGGTGGTGGTGGCCGAAAGCGGCCAGACCCTCGGCGATCTGGATCCGCAGCGCTACGCCAGCGCCAACGCTGTGGCCGGCAAGAGCCGGGCTGAAGTGAAGGCCGAACTGGCCGAAGCCCAGCGCAATGGTGATGTGGTGGCCAATGGTGAAATCGGCCTGACGGCCAAGCAGATCAACCCTGACCTGTACCCCACCGAGGTGACCGCACAAGGCAAGACCCGTACAGAAGTGCGCGCCGAAGTGGCCGAAGCACGCCGCAATGGCAGCCTGAACGTCAACGGCAACGAGTACCCCGTTTCGGTCAACTGATCAGAATCTGACGAACGCGCTCCAAGCCCGGCGGCCTGCAAAGGCTCCCGGGCTTTTTGCCGCCTGGGTCTGGTACAACCCGCTCATCACAGAGGGCCACCATGACCACATTCACGCAAGTTGTTCTGTTCACCGATACCAATGGCCGTGCCCGCTTTCGCGAAGAGACCATCGAGCTGAGTGAAGGCTCACCTGCTGCGCGCCTGTCACCACCGATGCCCGCAGGCGGCCTGCAACTGCGCCAAAGCCCGGTGGGATTCCGCAGCGAATTTCATTGCACAGGCACACCCCAGTGGCTGTTCGTGCTGCAAGGCCAGATGGAGATTGGTCTGCAGGACGGCAGCACACGCGTCTTCGGACCAGGCCAGCACTTTTATTCAGCCGATACCCTGCCCGAAGGGGCGGTGTTCGACCCCAATGTGCATGGCCACTGGAGCCGGCAGGTGGGTGACGAGCCGCTCGTCACGGTGTTTGTGAGGTAGGTCCAGCCCCGCTTCCGGAGCGACGTGTCTGATCCAGAGATGCAGTGGAACCGCCCTTCGACAGGCTCAGGGCTGGCCACCGGCATCGCTAGGGTATTTCCCACCCTGCAGTTTCCGGAGCGCGGGCCTTCGTCCAGGGATGCCGAAGATCCGGCTCCGCCGGTCCAAGGCATCGCCCCCCTGGGGGGGTGACGCGAAGCGGCGCGGGGGGGTTACCTGATCCTGCCGAAGTTCGTCCGCAATGGGTCGGCCGGGCCGCCCTGGCTGCGCGGGCCGGAGCCGCCACGGCCACCACCCCCACCGCCGCCGCCTTTGCCGCTGCGGTTGCCCGAGCGCATGGCATCGATACTGGTGCGCAGCGGGTCGGGCTGCCCACCCGGCGCGGCTGAGCGCGGGCGGGGCTCGCGGATGCGCAGACTGCCCAAGTGGGCGTTCGGGCCTGGCTGTCGCTCGGCGCCGGGTTCGCGTTCCTCACGTGGGCCACGGTCTTCGCGCGGTGGGCGGTCCATGCGGTCGCCCCGATCGGCTTGCTGGCGGGGTGGACGCTGACCGGACCCGCCGTTGCGGTTGCCGGCGCTGCGCGGCTGGCCATTGCCACCGCCATTGCCATTGGCTCGCTGGCCACCGCCGCTCCGGCGGCCTTCACCCCGTGGGCCATCGATCTGGGCACCATCGCCTGCGGGGCGCTGGCGTTGGCCACCCCCGCCATTGCCACCACCGCGGCCTTGAGGTTCGCCGGCTTTCTTCTCGCGCACGCGTTGAAGCATTTCGGTGCGGGCTGCCTTGGCGGCGGCGGCCATCACGTCGCGGCTCGGCGGCTTGCCAGCACCGCCCCAGATGGTCTGGCGACCCATGGCGATGGGTTCCGCCCTTTCGCCAGGCTCGGGCATGAACTCGGGGAAGATCTGCACCGGAATCTGTTGCTTGGTGAAGCGTTCGATGTCCATCATGAAACCTTCTTCATCCAGGCTCACGAGGTTCACGGCTGCCCCGTCGTTGCCCGCGCGGCCGGTGCGGCCGATGCGATGCACATAGTCTTCGCTGACGTTGGGGATTTCGTAGTTCACCACGTGCGGCAGTTCATCGATGTCGATGCCGCGCGCTGCAATGTCGGTGGCCACAAGGGCGCGGATGTCGCCGCTCTTGAAACCGGCCAGCGCCTGGGTGCGTGCACCCTGGCTCTTGTTGCCGTGCAGGGCCATGGCCTGGATGCCGTTCTTGGTCAGAAATTCGGCCACGTTGTTGGCGCCGAACTTGGTGCGGGTGAACACCAGCACCTGACTCCAGTTGTGCTGGTTGATGATGTGGGCCAGCAGGGCTTTCTTCTTGCCACGACCCACAGGGTGGATCACCTGGGTGATGCGCTGCACCGTGGTGTTGCGCGGGGTCACCTGGATGTGCTGCGGATCCTTGAGCAGGGCGCTGGCCAGGTCGCGGATCTCGTCGCTGAAAGTGGCAGAGAAAAGCAGGCTCTGCTTTTCCTTCGGCACCAGAGCCAGGATCTTCTTGACGTCGTGGATGAAGCCCATGTCGAGCATGCGGTCCGCTTCATCGAGCACCAGGATCTCCACCCCGGACAGGTCCAGGAAACCCTGCTGCTGCAGGTCGAGCAGGCGGCCGGGGGTGGCCACCAGCACGTCCACACCGCGCTTCATGGCGTTGATCTGCGGGTTCATGCCCACACCGCCAAACACCACGGCAGAGGTGAGCGTCAGGTGTTTGCCGTAGGTGCGCACCGATTCTTCCACCTGGGCGGCGAGTTCGCGGGTGGGGGTGAGCACCAGGGCACGGATCGCCACGCCACCAAAGCGGTTCTTGGCGCGTTCGCCTTCGCTCAGTCGGTGCAGCAGGGGCAGGGTAAAGGCAGCTGTCTTGCCGGTGCCGGTCTGGGCACCGCCGAGGAGGTCGCGCCCGGCCAGCACGGCGGGAATCGCCTCGGCCTGGATAGGGGTGGGGGTTTCGTAACCGTGCTCGCGCACAGCTTGCACGATGGCCGGGGCCAGTTTCAGATCGTCAAAGGTCATTGTTTTTTGAGGCGCCCTTCCAGGGCGCTGGGGGCATCGGCCACTCCGGTGACCGCCTCTTTGTTGGAGACGGCTCCCGGTCAGTCTGGGGCAGATGGATTCAGGAAATTGGTGCCGACACGTGACATGTGCACACCCCAGCAAAAGGCTGGTGCCGGGCCAACTGAAGTGCCCAACAGGCCGTATTGTCGCACGAGTGTGGGTTTTGCCTCTTCCAAGGTTCCGTGACGGAGGCGAAGAGTGCTCTAAGGGGATAATCAAAGGTCGTGCAGCCCTCCTGGCTGCAGCTATCTCAGGCGAAACTCTCATGGCTCAATACGTCTTGATGAAACGGAGCCACCTCTGCTGACGCAGAGGCATTCGTTCCCTTTGGTCACTCAACAGTTTTAGCAAAATGGCTCAATACGTTTTTTCAATGAACCGGGTCGGCAAGATCGTGCCGCCCAAGCGCCAGATCCTCAAGGACATCTCGCTGTCCTTTTTCCCCGGCGCCAAGATTGGTGTGCTTGGTACCAACGGCTCGGGCAAGTCCACGTTGCTCAAGATCATGGCCGGCATTGACAAGGAGATCGAAGGCGAAGCCATCCCGATGCCGGGCATCCGCATTGGCTATCTGCCGCAGGAACCACAACTGGACCCGGAACAGACCGTGCGGGAGGCTGTCGAAGCGAGCATGGGAGCCGTGCGCGCGGCCCAGCAACGGCTGGACGAGGTCTACGCAGCCTATGCCGAAGAAGATGCCGACTTCGATGCGCTGGCCGCCGAACAGGCGCAGCTTGAAGCCATCATCTCCACAGCCGGTACCGACAGCGAGCACCAGCTGGAAATTGCCGCTGACGCCCTGCGCCTCCCACCCTGGGAGGCCAGGATCGGCCTGCTGTCGGGCGGTGAAAAGCGTCGGGTGGCCCTGTGCTGCATGTTGCTCTCCAAACCCGACATGCTGCTGCTGGACGAACCCACCAACCACCTGGACGCCGAGTCGGTGGAATGGCTGGAGCAGTTTCTCAAGCGCTTCCCGGGTACCGTGGTGGCGATCACCCACGATCGCTACTTCCTCGACAACGCGGCCGAGTGGATTCTCGAACTTGACCGCGGCCACGGCATTCCCTACAAGGGCAACTACACCACCTGGCTGGAGCAGAAGGAAGCCCGCCTGGAGCAGGAGCAGCGCACCGAGGATGCGCGCACCAAGGCCATGAAGAAGGAGCTGGAATGGGTGCGCCAGAACCCGAAAGGCCGTCAGGCGAAGAGCAAGGCGCGCCTGGCACGCTTTGAAGAGCTCAGTGATGTCGACTACCAGAAGCGCAACGAAACCAACGAAATCTTCATTCCTGTGGCGGAGCGCCTAGGCAATGAAGTGATCGAGTTCAAGAACGTCAGCAAGAGCTTTGGTGACCGCTTGCTGATCGACAACCTGAGCTTTCAGATCCCCGCCGGTGCCATTGTGGGCATCATTGGCCCGAACGGCGCGGGCAAGTCCACGCTGTTCAAGCTGATCAGCGGCAAAGAGCAGCCTGACAGCGGTGAAGTCAAAATCGGCCAGACCGTGAAGATGGCCGTGGTGGACCAGAGCCGCGACGACCTGGCGAACGAAAAGACCGTGTGGGAGGACATCTCCGGCGGTCTTGACATGATCACCGTCGGCAAATTCCAGATGCCCAGCCGCGCGTACTGTGGCCGCTTCAACTTCTCGGGCGGCGACCAGCAAAAGCGCGTGGGCAGCCTCTCTGGCGGTGAGCGCGGGCGTCTGCACCTGGCCAAGACGCTGGCAGAAGGCGGCAACGTGTTGCTGCTTGATGAACCCTCGAACGACCTGGACGTGGAAACCCTACGTGCGCTTGAAGACGCATTGCTGGAGTTCGCCGGTTGCGCCCTGGTCATCAGCCACGATCGCTGGTTCCTCGACCGCATTGCCACCCACATTCTGGCCGCCGAGGGTGACAGCCAGTGGGTGTTCTTCAACGGCAACTACCAGGAGTACGAGGCCGACAAGAAGAAGCGCCTGGGCGAAGAAGGTGCCAAGCCCAAACGCTTCCGCTACAAAGCCTTGAAGTAGGCCCGCCCCTGCCGCGCTTCGCGCGTCCCCATCAAGGGGGCGATACCTTGGACCGGCGAAGCCGGATCCCCGGTATCTCTGGAATGGGGCACTTCGCGCCGGAAAGTTGGGTGTTTCCCACAGCGCTCTGTTCTGCCAATACTTACGTTTCGCCTCTTCCCATGACCGAAGAACAAGTCCTTGCCGATACCCGCCACTGGCTGGAAAAAGCCGTCATTGGCCTGAACCTGTGCCCGTTCGCGCGCTCGGTGTATGTGAAGAACCAGGTGCGCATCGTGGTGAGTCAGGCGCGGCACCTGGACGCGTTTCTTGATGATCTGGACCGGGAACTCGATCTGCTGGTGAACACACCGGCCGATCAGATCGACACCACGTTGCTGGTTCACCCGACCCTCTTTCCGCACTTCGAGGTCTTCAATGATTTCCAGAATGTGGTCGATGACGTGGTTGCCGAGCATGAGCTGGAAGGTGTCATTCAGGTGGCGCATTTCCATCCGGCATTTCGGTTCGAGGGAACCGAAGCGGATGACGTCACCAACTTCACCAACCGCTCGCCCTATCCGGTGCTGCACCTCTTGCGCGAGGACAGCGTGGAACGTGCGGTGGCGTCGGAAGGCGGCGACGCCGAAGGCATCGTGGCGCGAAACCTCGACACACTGCGCAATCTGGGGACAAGCGGCTGGCGCAACTTGTTACAAAAGCCTTGATTTGAACGGTCTTTCTGCCCTTGGACCAAGGCTTCGCTGGGTGCCTTGTTGGACATAATGGGGACATAAAACACCCCTCGTTGGAGCAGAAAGCAGACCCGCCACATGGATGCCAGCCAAACACAGGCGTTTGACGCCTGCCTGAGAGAAGCCCTTGTGCAGACCCGCGAGTGGACTCCTCGCTGGCTGGACAAGCTGAGGGACACCCTCTACAACCGCGAAGGCACCGTTGCAGGCCTCCAGGAGAAGCAGGCGCTGGTCGACGCAAGAACCACCCTGGAGAGCTACCGGGATCGCATCAGCTCGCGTTTTCTGGAGTTCTTCGCGGAGTCGGTTTATGGATCGCTGGGAGGCGAAGGCGGCTCGACGCGCAAACTGAATACGATGAGTTTTGATGAACTTGAACTCATGGGTGATGAGCAGGTTCAGGAAACGGTCGAGCTGGCACGGGTGCAGCAGGTCGTGAAGATGGCGGCCGATGAAGAACTGGTGGCGCTCGATACGCGCATGAGCAGCGTGCTGGGGCACTCGCGGGTGCGCCCTGAGGCCAACCCCCTGCGCACCGAGATCGTCATCGCCGCGCTGATGCGCGCCATCAATGGCTTGCATGTGGATCCGGTGGTGCGCGCACGCTGGCTTCAGATGGGTGCAGTTGGGCTGGGCAGTGAACTGCAGCAGATGTACGCCCATCTCAGCCGCCTGCTGGACGACATGGGGGTACGCCCCGCAGGCTACAAGGTCGTACAGGTACCCGATGTGCGCAGCCCGGCTGCGGCGCCTTTGCACGCTGAGACAGTCACCGCCGACTCCGTCCTGGGCTCCAATGCGCTGCTCACGCTGGACCATCTGCACCAGTTGCTGATCGGCAATCTTGATCAGTCGGGTGATCGGCCCAGCGATCAGGGCGTGTCCGGCTCGGGCAACGCCATGGTGCGCACGCTGGCCGCAGAGGTGGTTACCTTCATGCTCAAACGCATTCATGAAGACAAGCGCCTGATGCCGTCTGTGCGCCAGGTGCTGCTCGACATGAAACCGGCCTTGCTGCAGCTCGCCCGGAGCGAGCCCCGGTTCTTCGCCGACCGCCAGAACCCTGCACGGCGGTTGCTGGACACGGTCACGGCGCGCAGCCTGGCTTTTACCAGCGAACAGGATCCGGGCTACGAAACCTTCGCGCGGCAGGTGCGTGACATCCAGCGTGCGCTGGAGAAACCCGGCGCCGATCTGGCCAGCCGGTTCCCCAAACTGCTGGAGGAGTTGACTCAGTCTCAGGCGCTGGCCCCGGAACAGGCCCAGGCCAGGGGTTTGGCCGTCAAGACCCTGGTGCGGGTGGAACAGCGCAACATGCTGGCCGAGCGCGTGGCTGCCGAATTCAGGGCACGCAACGACTTCGATCGTGTGCCCGGAGTGGTTCGCCGCTTCCTGACGGGTCCTTGGGCACAGGTGGTGGCCCAGGCGCGCATGGATATGCCTGATTCCCCTTCTGCAGACCTGTCTCCCGCCAGTTCTGCGGCGCTGCGTTACACCGATATCCTTCCCGACCTGCTTTGGTCGAGCCAGCTCGCCCAGGCCAGTCGAAACCGGCCTCGCCTGATCAAAGTGATTCCCGGTTTGCTCAGAACCCTGCGCGAAGGTCTCGATTCGATCGACTACCCGCGCGACAAGACCGAAGCATTTTTTCAGACGCTGATGGGTCTGCACGAGGCGGCCTACAAGACCCTGCGGCCGGAAATCGACCCGGATGCGCCTGTGAGCCTGCAGGTCGAAGAGGATCTGGAGCCTTGGATCCATCCTGTGGAGGCGAAAGAGTCCGGCTTCATGGAGGACGCGTTTCTGGAGAGCACCACCCAGCCCTCGTTCCAGGACACCCAACCCATGCAGCACGACTGGGCCGACATCAAGGCCGAAATGGCGGAAAAAAACCAGGCCATATCGGTGGGCACCTGGGTGGACGTCTGGCACGAGGGGCAGCCGATGCGGGCGCAGCTCACCTGGGCCAGCCCGCACAACACCATGTTCCTGTTTACAGCAGGCAGCGGGCGCTCACTGTCTATGACGCGGCGTGGCCTGGACAACCTGCTCGCCAACAACCGCCTGCGCGTGGTGGCCAACCACGGTCTGATTGATGACGCGCTGGACGAGATTGCGCGGCAGGCCTGGATCAACAGCAGTCGGGGTGCGTAGCACCCCGGTATTCGGTACTTCCCCCTGCGCCGCTGACGCGGCTTCCCCCCTCTCTTGCGCGCCATTGGCGCTGGGAGGGGGAACGCACCCTGTGGCCCGGCAAAGCCGGTTCCACGGGTGCCCTGGAAAGGGCACTTCGCGCCGGAAAGCGCTCGGTGTCTGGCTCCGCCCTGATTTCCGTTTGACCTCCCTGGCTTCATGCCTTCCGCAGGAGCTTCTTTCTTACCAAGTGAATGTTGTTGCGCAGCGCGTAGAGTTCGTCGGTGTGCGATAGGGGCACCACGATTTTTTCGGCTTTGCTTTCCAGTGTGTCAAGCTGTTCCAGCAGCGATTGCACTGTGTCGCTGTCGTCTTCGGTATGTGTTTCTGCACGTTGTTCGATGTCGCGCAGCTCGGCATACCAGCGGAAGACACGGGAGCGGATGCGGAAGGTGTAGAGCGGCGGCACGATGCGCGACAGGGGCAGCGCGAGCGCGATGATCAGGCCCATGGCGAGCCACATGCGTTCGATCAGGTTGGCCAGCCAGAACGGCAGGTAACGTTGCAGGAAGGGCGGGCCGTTGCGGATGGCTCGAACCGCTTCGGGCGACACGGGCACCTCGCTGTGTTCGAGGCTGGGGTATTCACGGGTGCGACTGAACCAGCCGGCACCGCCATGCAGATTGGTGGCCGTCTGCGCGAACAGCTGCAATATGGCCGGGTGTGTGCGGGTGGTGGCGAGCAGGCTGGTGGTGGAGGCCACGAGGCGCATGTCGCGTTCGGGGTTGTTGGCGGCGAGGTCCACCACGCCCTGGGGCAGCACCACCGGCGTGAGGTAGCCAAACCTGCGTGAGTACGCTTCGCTCTGCGCAAAATCCAGCAGGCGGATACCCGGCGTCTGCAGCAGCATCTGCACCATGAGCGACTCCGGCGCGGAAGCGAACACCACGGCGTCGATCTCACCGTTGAGGAACGCCACCGTTGCCGGCGTTTGCTCCAGCTCACTGAGCTGCAGTTCGCTCACCGCGATGCGGTTGACGTCCAGCAACGTGGAAAAAAGTCGTGGCACGCCACTACCGGGTGTGCCCACGTTGACGTGCCAGCCGCGCAACTCGCTCAGGGTGCTCACGGTGTCGTTCTGGCGCAGGCGCTGTGCGGCGTCTTCGCGATAGAACAGCCAGAGCGGTTCCACGAACAGGCTCCCCAATGAGGTGATGGCGTCTTCGTCGTCGAAGCCGATGTCGGCCGTGCCGCCCTGCACGAAACCGAGGTCGGCCTGGCCATTGCGCAGCAGCGCGAGGTTGGCTGAAGAACCTTCCGAGCGCAACAGCTCCACCTCAATGCCATAGCGACTCAGGGCCTCGGCGTAGCGTTTGCCGAATTCGTCGTAGGCGCTCTGTTCGGGTCCGGTGGCAAGCACCACCTTCTTTGGTGGGGTGGGGTTCAGCCACCAATAAGTGATGGCCAGCAGCGCGATCGTGAGCAGGGCGAACGGGCCAATCGACGCCACCAGGTCGCGCAGCGAAAGCAGGGTGTAGCGGATGTTTTTCGGCATCCCGCTACGTTATCACGCCACCACACCCGCTCCGGGGCTCTGGCACCGCCTCACGGGCGTGCAGGTGTGGTGCTCAGGCGCGCGCGGCAGCAGCGCTGCCCCGGTTGTTGAGCCGGAAGATGCGCACCGCATCCTGCACCACCACCGACTGCGCCTGCAGCGAGCTGGCGGCGGCAGCAAGCTCTTCGACCATGGCCGAGTTTTGCTGCGTGACCGAATCGAGTTGACCGACCGCCTGGTTGATCTGCGCAATGCCCATGGACTGTTCGTTCGAAGCACTTGTGATGTCGGTGATCAGCACGTTGACCTGCTCGACCGCGCCCACCACGTTGTTCATGGTCTGGCCGGTGCTGTGCACCAGCTGGGTTCCTTGCGCCACTTTCTGTGCCGACTCGTCGATCAGCACCTTGATTTCCTTGGCGGCGGTGGAAGTGCGCTGGGCCAGGCTGCGCACTTCGGCAGCCACCACGGCGAAGCCGCGTCCCTGCTCACCGGCACGGGCGGCTTCCACGGCGGCATTGAGTGCGAGGATGTTGGTCTGGAACGAGATACCTTCGATCACCTGGATGATTTCACCGATCCGGCTGGATGAGCGGCTGATGTCGTCCATGGTGCTGACCACCTGGCCCATGGCTTCGTTGCCTTCGCGCGCCACCATGGCGGCCCGCTGGGACAGGGAAGCGGCTTCGCGGGCCGACTCGGTGCTGTGGTTTACCGTGCTGGCGAGTTGTTCCATGGAGGCCGCGGTCTGTTCAAGGCTGCTGGCCTGCGCTTCGGTGCGGGAGGACAGATCCTGGTTGCCGCTGGCAATCTCGCTGGATGCCACCCGCACGCCCTCCACCTCGTGGCGCACGTCGGAGACGACCGCCTGCAGGTTCACGTTGAGCTGGTTCAGGGCCTTGGCCAGTTCGCCGAATTCACCGCTGCCAGCACCTTTGAAGCGGGTGGACAGATCGCCAGCCGCCATGGTGTTGGCGAACTGGATCGCCTCTTGCAATGGGTTTTTCATGGAGCGACGCAACAGCCAGGCAGCCAGCACAGCAGCGCCAAGCAACGGAATGGCCAGGGCCATTTGTGCGGTGCTGCTCATTCCGGAGGCCAACTGGCCAATGGCCAGACCAGACAAAGCCAACGCCACGCAGATGCCGCCGATGATGCGCCCGAGTGTGAGTTCGGTGAGGCGGTTCAGCATGCCTCGCATGCCGGTGCGCACCACGCTGCCGCGATGCAGTGCGACCCTGATGTTGCCACTGTCGCGCTCGGCGCGCATCTGGGTGTACAGGGCTTGTGCCTCCTGCACCTGTTCGCGGGTGGGTTTGGTTCGCACCGACATGTAGCCCACGGCCTGTCCGTTTTCCACTATCGGTGTGGCATTCGCCACCACCCAGTAGTGGTCGCCATTCTTGCGCCGGTTCTTGACCATGCCCGACCAGGGTGAGCCGCTCTTCAAGGTTTCCCACATGTCCCTGAAGGCCTCCTGAGGCATGTCCGGGTGACGCACCAGATTGTGCGGCTGTCCGATCAGCTCGTCATGCTCATAGCCGCTTACCGCCACAAAGGCGGTGTTGCAATAGGTGATGTGGCTTTGCAGGTCGGTGGTGGAAACGATGGTGACACCGTCGGGAATGATGTACTCGTTCTGGGTAACAGGTAGATTGCTGCGCATCGATGCCATTGCGGGAATTTTTACCGTGAGCCTGCGGATCTGCAACCAACACACACCTTGCGCACCTCACGCCAGAAGTATCGACACGGCTGCGGAAAACTTGAGCGAAAAAAGGGGTGAAATCCCGTTCAATACCGATCCATGTCAATCAGGAAGGATCGGTGCACCTCACCCCTGAAATTTTCCCATGCCTCCAGCGGCGCAGTGGTCAGCACACACGGAAGTCAGGGCGCCGGTTCGATACTCATGACGGTGTAGGCCCCGTTCACCTGCGTGGCAGTGAAACGGACCTTGTCGCCCGCCTTCACTTTTTCCAGCAGCGCCGGGTCACTGACCTGGAACACCATGGTCATGGGGGGCATGTCCAGGTTCTTGATTTCGCCGTGCCTGAGCGAGATCTTGCCGCCAGCGGTGTCGACACGCCGCACTTCGGCCTCGGCCATGGGCAGGGCATCGGCAGATGCGGCAGGTGGCGCTGCGTGGTGACCGGCGTGGCCGCCGGTCTGGCTCATGCCGGGCAGCGCGAAGGTGGAGAGCAGCAGGGCGGTCGCCAGGTGCACGGTACGGTGTGGTCGGGTCATGGTGGGGGTTCCTGTTCTGATGTGAAGATGCAAGTCGTGGCCGTGGCCACTCAACTGCGGAAGTAGGACTGGTAAACGCGGCTGCTGCCGTCCTTGAGCACCAGCACCACGTCGTAGGGATCGCGGCGGTCGCCGTAGACGGCGCCGTCCATGCCCGGGCTGCCCACCGGCATGCCGGGCACCGACAGGCCGATGGCCTGCGGCTTCTCGGTCAGCAAACGGCGAATTTCGCGGGCGTTCACATGGCCCTCGATCACGTAGCCACCGATCAGGGCGGTGTGGCAGGAGCCGTATTTGTCGGGCAGGCCCAGGCGCTTGCGCACGGCGGTGTTGCCGGTGTCAAACACCTGGACCTGGAAACCATCGGCCTCCAGGTAGGTCACCCAGTCGCCACAGCAGCCGCAGTTCGGGTCTTTCCAGACCTGCAGCACGGGCAGCGCGGTGGGTGAATTCTGGGCCAGTGCGCGGGTGCCCAGCAGCGGCAGGCTGAGGGCAGCGGTGAGCAGGGTGCGTCTTTGCATGAGGAGCTCCTAGGTGGGTATTCAGGTCTTGGGTGCGACACGGATGGTGCCGCGCATGCCAGCTTCGAAATGGCCGGCGATCAGGCAGGCAAATTCAAAATCGCCCGGTCGGTTGAAGGTCCAGACGATGTCGCCCTGCTTGCCGGGCGGCACATGGGCCATGTAGGGTTCTTCGTGTTCCATGTTGGGGAATTTTTTCATCATCTCGGCGTGTTCGGCCAGTTCGGCCGAGGTGCCGATGACGATCTCGTGCATGACCTTGCCCTTGTTGACCGCCCGCAGGCGCAGGGTCTCGCCCTCTCGCACGTTCAGGTGGCTGGGGCTGAGCTTCATGTCGTCGGTCATGAGGATCTGAACGGTGCGCTGGGCCTGGCGCGGTTCGGCGGCGATGCCCCACGGTTTCTGCTCCTTCACGACCGGCCCGGCGGGCTTGCCGTGTGCCTCACCGTGGGCATGGGCAAGCGTGGAGCCGAGCGCCCAGGGCAGGGCGAGCAGGCTGAGCTGGAACTGGCGGCGGCTGGGGGTGTGCTTCATGCGGTTTTCCTATGGATTCAATGGTTGTGACCGGTGCCGGCCTGGGGTTTGCGGGCGGTGGCGTTGGCGGGCTGGACTGTTGCGGCGGGTCGGCTGGCCGCAGGTGCGTCGCCGGTGTCGACCAGGCGGGCCTGCGTGCCGGGTGGCATGGGGTACCAGCCCGGGTCGGTGTAGTCGCCGGGCTTCTGGTCGGCACGCACCTTCAGCATGGTGAACATGCCGCCCATTTCAATGGGGCCGTAGGGGCCGGTACCGGTCATCATGGGGAAGGTGTTGGCGGGCAGTTCCATTTCCATCTCCCCCATGTCGGCCATGCCGCGCTCGCCCATCACCATGTAGTCGGGCACCGCGCGCTGCAGGGGCGCGACCAGACCGCTGTGGTCCACACCGATCATGGTGGGTACGCTGTGACCCATGGCGCCCATGGTGTGGTGGCTCTTGTGGCAGTGCATGGCCCAGTCGCCAGGTTCGTCGGCGATGAACTCCAGCTGCCGCATCTGACCCACCGCCACGTCGGTGGTGACCTCGGGCCAGCGCGAGCCTTTGGGCGTGGGGCCGCCGTCGGTGCCACTCACCTCGAATTCGATGCCGTGAATGTGGATCGGGTGGTTGGTCATGGTGAGGTTGCCCACGCGCACGCGCACGCGCTCGCCCAGCCTGGCCACCAGCGGCGAAATGGCCGGGAACACGCGACTGTTGAAACTCCAGATGTTGAAGTCCAGCATGGTGTTGATCTGGGGCGTCATGCTGCCGGGTTCCACATCGAAGGCATTGAGGAGGAAACAGTAGTCCCGCTGCACGTCTTCGATCAACGGGTGCTTCTGGCGCGGATGGGTGACCCAGAAGCCCATCATGCCCATGGCCATCTGCACCATCTCGTCGGCGTGCGGGTGGTACATGAAGGTGCCGGGGCGCTTGGCCTCGAACTCGTAGACGAAGGTCTTGCCTGGCGGGATGGCGGGCTGGTTGACACCGCCCACGCCGTCCATGCCGTTGGGCAGGCGCTGGCCGTGCCAGTGGATGGTGGTGTGCTCGGGCAGGCGGTTGGTCACATAGATGCGCACCTTGTCGCCTTCGACCACCTCGATGGTGGGTCCGGGGCTCTGCCCGTTGTAGCCCCACATGTTGACGAGGAAACCGGGTGCCATTTCGCGCACCACCGGCTCGGCCACCAGGTGGAACTCCTTCACACCGTTGTTCATGCGCCAGGGCGTGGTCCAGCCGTTGAGCGTGACCACCGGGTTGTAGGGCCGGCCAGCGCCGGTCACGCCGGGTGGTGTCCAGGGGCCGGCGGTATCGGCCGAGGTCTGCTGCACCGCTTCGGGAATGGCCGCCAGCGCCACGCGGCTCACGCTGGTGGCGACCACGGCGGTGGCGGCGGCACCGGCGAAAAAATGTCTTCGGTTGAATGTGTGGTTCATGTCAGTGATGCCCCGCCGCCCGAAAGCGCTGACGCATGCGCTCGGGGAGCAGCGAACGAGGTAAGCGTGGGGGCTGTTTCAATGGAGTGATTCATGGAGTTGCGGACGGTCTCGACGTTGCGTGGTGGGTCCATGTCAATGTCCTCCCGCCGAAGCCGCGCCCGCGCCGGTGGCAGTCGGGGCATCGGGGCCGGTGTAGTCGGCACCGGCCAGCAGGGCCTGCCAGTCGCTGTGCGCACGCCAGAAGTCGCGCCGCGCCTGCAGGGCCGTGTCGAGCGACCCGATGCGCTCGCGGGCGCTGGCCAGCAGGTCCCAGCTGCTTTGCAGCATGCCGTTGTAGCGCAGCAGGGTTTCCTGTTCCAGCGCAGTCTGCAGCTTGCTCACCACGTCTTGCGCCTGCCGGGCGCTGGCATGGCGCAACCGCACCTGTGCCCAGGACTCTCGCGCCATCGATCGGCGCTGTGCAGCCTTGTTCAGCAATTTGGCCTGGGCCTGTACCGCGCCATCCAGGGGGTGGTCGCGCAACAGGGCGAGATCGTCCAGATGGGGCGCGGTGGCAAGGCCCGCGCCAGCCTGTTCAGGCATGGCTTGCAGGGCGGCTTCGGACGCCTTGACCCAGGCATCCCAACGGCCGCCGCTCAGCCCCGCAAAGCGCCGCTGGGCGTCTTGCAAGGCCTGTTCCAGCGTCGGGTGGCTGCGCAGCACTGCGCTCTCGATGTCGGCCTCGGCCAGACCGGGGCCGGGCAGCGCGTTCACGGGCAGAGCGGGCAGGCTGTCGGGCAGTCGCTGGTCCAACTCGGCTACCGAGGCCGCATCCCACAGGCCCATCAGGCCGGCGAGTTT
This sequence comes from Hydrogenophaga sp., assembly GCF_030651625.1. GTDB lineage: Bacteria > Pseudomonadota > Gammaproteobacteria > Burkholderiales > Burkholderiaceae_C > Hydrogenophaga. The sequence goes on from NZ_JAUSCF010000006.1 coordinate 297,220, forward strand.
TTCACGCGCTTGCAGGGAGGCGATCTGGGCATTGGCCGCGGCCTGCCAGGCGCTGGCTTCGGTCAGTTGTTCGCGCATGAGTTTGGCGTGGCTCCAGTTGCCGGCCTGAACCATGCGGCGACCCAGTTCGCTGCCCACCTGGGTGGCGTCCAGCACTTCGCTCGCATGCCGCGCGGCCTGTCGCGCTGCGACCGCGTCGATCCAGGCTCTTTCGAGCGCACGCCGGTGCTGGGCGAAGGCCACCTGCACCTCGGCGCGCGCCAGCGCGTTCATGCCTGTGCGGGTGTACAGGTCGGGGCGATGCCGCAGCGACATGCGCAGCGCTTCACCTACGCCCAGAGAGCCAGCGTTGGCATTGGTGGGCAAAGGGGTGGGGCGCACCCGATCCGGGTTGGCGGCCTCCCAACGCAGCAGGTCGATGTGGCCTCGAGGGAACTCGGCCACCCGTTCGTTGGCGCGGCGCCATATCTCGCGCGCCTGCTGTATGTCAGCCGGCGCTTCCACTGGCTGCGGGCTGCCCGGCGTGGGCAGGGTCAGAGTGGGCGGGGCTGGAACGGTGGCGGTTGGATCAGCGGCCAGCAGGCCCGGAACCGGGGACGTCTGGCCCCAGGCGGGGCTGGCCCCGGCTGCCATCAGCGCAACCATCAGCGCGGGCAGTAGGTGAGGAGGGCGCCATCGACGGACAGGGTCGACGAGAGGCGCGTTGGGCGGCGAACGCCGCAAAAAACAGGTCATGAGCATCTCCAGGAGCACTGAACAGCGCCCGCCTCAAGCCCAGATCAGTGAGCGGCGGACGCACTTCGGGTGTGTGTGCTCAGGAAATGGGTGGCTTGATGCCTCTGTGGGGTTCCGAACTGGCGAAGTGCTCGACGGGCGGCACCAGCAAGCGGTGTTCAAGCGGTAGCTGCAATTCTGGCGGCACGGCACGTGTCATGGCCGGCCCGTTGCACAGGTCGCAAACCGCGTGCTGGTGCTCCGGGGTGTCGGCAGGGCTGTGGTCGCCATGCGCCGCATGGTGCGGCGATGTGCCGTGGGTGCCTTCGTGCGCGGGCGCCGCAGTGGCCAGGTGATCGGGGCCGGGCATGCCCTGGGTCGCAGCTTGTACATGCTCATGTGTCGGCATCGTGGTCATGGCAACCGCCATGGCGTCACCCACCAGGCCACGCAGTGGCAGGAGGGCGATCATGAAGACGAGCAGCAGGCGACGCATGGTGATGAATGATACGGCGCTGGTGCTTTGGTTCCCGTTGGGGCACATTGGCCCCAGCTGTCAGAGGGAGATCATGGCAGTAGGGAAGCCACTGGCCGTGGGAAAAATGCTGCCGCCAGACCGACAATGTGGCCAGATCACTGAAGGAGACAGGTTTTGCGCATCGGAGAACTGGCCCGTTTGACGGGCACCACGCCCAAGGCCATTCGTTTGTACGAGGCTCGCGGTCTGATGGGTGCTGTGACACGTCAGGGCAGCTACCGGCAGTATGGCGATGAAGACGTGGCCCGGGTGCAGCTGATTCGCAAGGCACAGGCGCTGGGCTTTCGCCTGGTTCAGCTGGATGGATTGGCGCAAATGCACACGCCAAAGGGATGGTCGCGCATGGCCGCCTTGCTGGAAACGCGCCGTGCAACCGTGGCGAAGGAGTTGCTGCAACTGCAGCAGGTGGCCGAGCAGATCGCGGAGCTGGAAGCGACGCTGCGCAAATGCGACGCGGTGGGTGCGCCTTTGTTGCCGTCTTGTGACGCGTTGACCCTTTAGCGGGACGATGCCGCCAGAGGTTGAACCTGTCTTGCCTTGCAGCGCCGAGCGTCACATCAACCCAGAACCTGCGCTGCGGCGAAGGCATACAGCGGAATACCGAACAGAATGTTCAGTGGGAACGTGATGCCCAGCGAAAGGCCGAAGTAGATCGAGGGGTTCGCTTCCGGGATGGCATAGCGCAACACAGCGGGCACGACGATGTAGGAAGCGCTGGCCGAGAGCACCATCAACAAGGCGGCATCGGCTGCAGGCAGTTGCAGCAGCACAGCCAGCGCCAGCGCGATCGATGCGTGCACCAGCGGCCCCAGGCTGGCGTAGGCGATCAGTGCAGGCGACTGGCCGCGCACAGAGCCGAAATTCCTCGCCACCATGAGTCCCATGTCGAGCAGAAAGAACGCCAGCATGCCTTTGAAGAGATCGTTTGAGAAAGGTGCCATCACGGCACTGCCGGCATCGCCACTGAGATAACCGATGGCCATGGCACCGAGCAGCAGCAGGTGCGCGCCGTCGGTGAACGATTCGTGAAGAATTTTGCCCAGGGGTGGGGTGCTGCTGGACCCGCCCATTGTGGCAACGACCGCGCCGCCAGACGGTGAGAGCGAAACGGCGTTTTGTTGCGTGTGCCGCAGCATGTTGGCCAGCAGCACAGCCATGACGATGGCTGGCGACTCCATGACCACCAGCGCCACGGCCATGTGGCCGCCCGGGCTCATGTGGCTGGCTTCCAGGTATTGCATGGCAGTCACGAATGTCACGGCGCTCACCGAACCGTAGGACCCCGCGATCGCCGCTGCATCAAAGCGCGACACACGGTTCTTCAGCAACTGGTAACCCAGTGCAGGCACGATGAAAGCCATCAACATCGCTGCCGCCAGGCTCACCATCACAGAGGGGCTGAAGCCGGACTGCGCCAGCGCAAACCCACCCTTCAGACCCAGGGCCATCAACAGGTAGAGCGACAAGAACTTCGCGATCGGTGGCGGAATTTCGAGATTGGATTTGAGCGCGCCGGCCAGCACGCCAAAGAGGAAAAAGAGAATCGCGGGATCGAGCAGGTTTTGCATGGGGTTTGTCCTTCTGGCGCCCATGCTATGGAGCTAAATACATTAAGTAAAATCGATTTTTAGATATGAATAAATAGATAAAAGTCTATGAATATCACCTTTCGACAGCTTCGACTCTTTCTCGCGCTGGCAGACACCGGTAGCGTCAGCCGAGCGGCGCGAGCGTGTCACGTGACCCAACCCACGGCGTCCATGCAGTTGAGGGAGGTGTCCGAATCGGTGGGGGTGCCGCTCTATGAGGTGATTTCCAGGCGCGTGCATCTCACCGAGGCGGGCAGGGACCTCGCCAGAACCGCGCGCTCCATTGCGGACGATTGGGCCGCATTCGAACAGCGGATCGACGCGACCAAGGGCCTGACGCGCGGCCAACTGAGGGTGGCTGTTGTGAGCACCGCGAAGTACTTCGTGCCGCGCCTGCTCGGCACTTTTTGTGCACAGTACCCTGAGATCGACATTTCACTGGAGGTCTTGAACCGCGACGGGGTTGTTCAACGGCTGCGAGACAACCAGGACGACCTCTACATCATGTCGACGCCGCCCACCGACATCGACCTCGAGGATCAGGTGGTGATGCCGAATCCGCTGGTGGTGATTGCTGCGAACGCGCATCCCTTGGCCAGGCGGCGCCAACTTGAGCTGGCCGATCTGAGCTCTTTGCGCTTTATCTTGCGTGAGCGTGGATCGGGTACCCGCATGGCGGTGGACGCCCACTTCAAGCGCTTCCGGTTCAAGCCGAACCTCCGCCTTGAACTGGGCAGCAACGAAGCCATCAAGGAAGCCGTGGCCGGGAACCTGGGCGTGTCCGTCATCTCCAGCCACGCCCTGCATGGTCTGGCCCATGAGCACGGCGTGTCGGTCCTCAATGTTGCGGGATTTCCCATTGAATCCCACTGGCACGTGGTCCGCCAGAAGGGCAAACAAGCCTCGCCCGTGGCCAGGGTGTTCATGGAGCACCTGATCGCCCAGTCTGGCAAATGGACCCGATAAATCCGCTGATGTGGGCTGATCCAAAGCGTCCAGGCCGCGACCATGCCTTGACTCTGTCCCGCGGGGCAGACCCACACTGCCGTCTTTCTTTCTTCTGGAGATGATGGATGGCAAAAAAAGTGCTCGTGGTGCTGGGGCACCCGGCTGCGAACAGTCTGTGTGCGCGCATCGCCCGTGCCTATGCCGACGGTGCACGGGACGGAGGTGCCGACGTGCGCATGCTGGCGTTGGGCGAACTGCAGTTCAGCCCGTTGCTGGCGGCAGGCTACCGGGAAGAACAGTTGCTGGAGCCCGACCTGCAACAGGCACAGCGGGACATCCTGTGGGCCGAGCATCTGGTGTGGGTGTACCCGGTGTGGTGGGGGGGCATGCCGGCTTTGCTCAAGGGCTTCATCGACCGCGTGTTCCTGCCGGGTTTTGCATTCCGCTACCGCAAGGGCAGCCGCGCGTGGGATCGGCTTTTGGCAGGACGCACCGCTGAATTGCTCGTGACCATGGATTCACCGCCCTGGTACTACCGGTGGGTGACCCGCATGCCCGCCCATGTACAGATGAAGCGCGCCATTCTGGATTTTTGCGGTGTCGGACCGGTGCGGGTGCACAGCATGGGTCCGGTGCTGGGTGCGTCGGATGCGCGCAAGGCCGACTGGCAGGCGCAGGCGCGCAGACTGGGCGAGCGGCAGGGTGTGTCCGCTTGCGGGCGGTGGTGGCCTCTGTCGGCTGTGTGGTGCCGTTGATCACGCCTCGCGGATTGCAGGAGCCACACATTTGGCGAACAGACCATAACGCCTGTACACACGGTTTTCCGCCATGCATGCAACAGCAGGTTTCGGCGGACAGGGGCTCAGGGGGCGGTGCGCGCCATGCCGATATCGACATGGAGGGCAGCGCATGGGATGGACCGTCCGCTGAACCGGCCAAGCAAACCCTCTGAGCTCAGGTTTGCTCGGGACGTTGCAGTTCAGCGCAGGTCAGGGGCAACACCAAACGGAACTGGCTCGCGGACCGGTTGGATGGCTTCGGCCTGCTTGTTGACGGGAACGTCCACCACGGGAGGCAAGGCCATGCCCCTGCGCAGCATGACGGAGCGCAAGCGATCAGGGTAGTCGGTGATGATGCCGTCCACGCCCCAGTCGATCAGGCGCCCCATGTCGGGGATCTCGTTGACGGTCCACGGAATCACGCGTAGGTTCAGTTCACGAGCTTTCGCCAGCACCGGCTGGCTCAGATCCTGGTATTGGGGCGACCACAGCTCCCCGCCGGCGGCGGCCACCATCGACGGGGCGTCTTCAAAGTGGGCAAGCTTGAGCCCGCGCGTCCAGTCGCCTGTCCTCAGGGTATCAAAGCGCGGGCGTTGCGCAGAAAGGTGGGACAGCGGCATGTCAGGTGCAACCCGGTGCACTTCATGGAGCACCCGCCAGTCGAAGCTCTGAATCGTGGTGCGCGATGCCATGCCATGCCGCTGGATGACTTCGAGCACAGCGCGCACGAATTCGGCCGGTTCAGGCGATTCGGTGGGTCGATTGGGGTTCAGCTTGAGCTCGATGTTGAAGCGCGTGTGTTTTGCCTTTAGCGCCTTGACGCGCTCAAACACAGCGGCCAACGTGGGAATGCGTTCACCGTCGATGGGTACCTGGCTGGGAAAGTCGTGTGCATAGCGGCTGCCGGGATTGATGCGGCCCACATCGAGCGTCGCGATTTCGTCCAGTTTCAGGGTGTTGAATGACCGGCCCCGCGACTTCAGCCACTGGCCGCTGGCGTCGCGCGTGATGTCGGGGTTGGGTGCGGTGTCGTGCGAGACCACCGGGACACCTTCGGCGCTGAGCACCACATCGAATTCCAGCGTGCTCACACCGATGGCCAGCGCCTGTTCAAACCCACCGATCGTGTTCTCAGGCGCCAGACCTCGCGCGCCACGGTGGCCTTGGGCATCGAACGCCAGCGCCGCGCCGGCGCACCACAACGACAGGCCGACAGCGGTGGTGCAACTCCAGCGCAGCCAGGTGAGGCGTTGAACGGCAAAAGGCGGTTGGGAAGTCATTCGCAGTCCTTGCAGAAATTTCGCGCATTGTGGCAGCGCCACGTGACCCCTACAAGTCGGTACCGCACCAAGCGATACACATGTAATAAGAGGTTTCTGATTCGGGTCGCTCCAGCACAATTGCACGAGGAGCAACGTGCTTTCAATTCAGAGGCGCCAAGGGGCTATTCCCCTCCAAGTCGGCGGCGGCACAGGGGCCGTACCGAAGAAGCCTATCTGGAGCGAAATGCCTTAGTCCAGGGCACCCGTGGAACCGGCTTTGCCGGGCCACTAGGTGCGTCCCCCCTCGAAGCGCCGAAGGCGCGCAACGGAGGGGGGAGGCCGCGTCAGCGGCGCAGGGGGGAGAGCCGAATCCAGCGCAGGGGGGTGTTCCTCTAGTGCCCGAGGATCTTGGACAGGAAGTCCCGGCTGCGTTCGTTCTGCGGATTGTTGAAAAAATCGTGGGGCGTGTTCTGCTCCACGATCTGCCCCTGGTCCATGAAGATCACGCGGTCGGCCACGGCCTTGGCAAATCCCATTTCGTGGGTCACGCAGATCATGGTGATGCCCTGGTTGGCCAGTTCAATCATCACGTCCAGCACTTCCTTGATCATCTCCGGGTCGAGCGCCGAGGTGGGCTCGTCGAACAGCATGATCTTGGGCGTAAGGCACAGTGCGCGCGCAATGGCCACGCGCTGCTGCTGACCTCCGGAGAGCTGCAGTGGGTACTTGCCGGCCTGTTCGGCGATGCGAACGCGCTCCAGCTGCAGCATGGCCTTTTCTTCCGCCTCCTTCTTCGGCATCTTGCCCACCCACATGGGGGAGAGCGTGAGGTTTTCCAGCACGGTCAGGTGCGGGAACAGGTTGAACTGCTGGAACACCATGCCCACTTCCTTGCGGACCTGGTCAATGGCTTTGATGTCGTCGGTGAGCTCGGTGCCGTCCACGATCAGATGACCCTGCTGATGCTCTTCCAGGCGGTTGATGCACCGGATCAGCGTGGACTTGCCAGAGCCGGACGGACCGCAAATGACGATGCGCTCGCCCTTGGCCACGTCCAGGTCAATGTCCTTGAGCACGTGGAAGTCGTTGCCGTACCACTTGTTGACCTTGTCAAATCGGATGATGGGTTCAGTCACAGGAATTTCCTTGTCATGGGTCATGTGAGCGAAGAAGCCGAATCAAGGGGCACCGTGGAACCGGCTTCGCCGGGCCACAGGGTGCCGCCCCCTTGAGGGGGGATTCGAGCTACACGCAGTGAGCGAGAAACGGGGGTGGGCTCCATCACCTGGCTTTGCTTGCAGAAAGTTGCTTCTCGACCCACAGGCTGTAGCGGGACATGGCAAAACAGAAGATGAAATAGACCAGCGTGATGAACAGGTAGGCCTCGATCTTGAATGGCCGCCAGTGCACGTCCGAGTTGAGTGCCAGCGACAGTGCGCCGGTGAGCTCGTACATCGAGACGATGGTCACCAGCGAGGTGTCCTTGAAGATGGAGATGAAGTTGTTCATCACACTGGGCACCACCATGGCCAGGGCCTGCGGCAGCACGATCTTGCGTTGGGTCTGCCAGTAGCTCAGGCCCAGCGTGTCGGCGGCTTCCAGCTGACCCTTCGGGATGGCCTGCAGGCCGCCCCGAATGATCTCGGCCATGTAGGCGGCCGCGAACAGCGTGATGCCCACGATCACCCGCACCAGCACGTCGATGGTCACGCCCTGCGGCATGAACAGCGGGAACATGAACGAGGCCATGAACAGCACCGAGATCAGCGGCACGCCACGGATGAGCTCGATGTAGACGATGCAGGCCGAGCGGATCGCCGGCAGGTTGCTGCGCCGCCCCAGCGCCACCGCAATGGCCAGCGGAAACGCCAGGAAGATCGACACCGTGGCCAGCAGGACCGTCAGTGGCAGGCCGCCCCAGAGGTCGGTGCGCACGGGGCTCAGACCCAGCACGCCGCCACCCATGAGGATGAAGAAGACGGCCATGATGGCCACCCACATGATCGCCAGCCAGGGCTTCCAGAACACACGGATGCAGCTCACGATCAGGCCGACCACCATCAGGCTCGTGGCCACGACCGGTCGCCATTGCTCGTCAAAAGGGTAACGGCCGAGCAGGATGATGCGGTACTTCTCGGCCACCACGCCCCAGCAGGCACCGGTGCCGCGCACGGCCTGGCAGGCCTGGGCGTCGGTGGCGAAAACGGCGTTCCAGATGCCCCAGCTGAAGAAGTTGGGCAGTATGTACAGCGCCAGACCAATCAGGAACAGCGAGGTGGTGCTGCTGCGCCAGTCGCCGAACATGTTGGTGCGGATCCAGGGCACGAGACCGCTGGTGCGCACCGGGGAGGGTCGCGCGGGAATGGGCACGAAGGTGTTGGGCATTGGATTACCTTTCCTTGATGGCCATGCGGTCGTTGTACCAATTCATGAACAGCGACGTGGACAGGGAGGTGGTCAGGTACACCAGCATGATGATCGCGATGCACTCCACCGCGCGCCCGGACTGGTTCAGCGTGGTGTTGGCGATGGACACCACATCGGGATAACCCACCGCCACCGCCAGCGACGAGTTCTTGGTGAGGTTGAGGTACTGGTTGGTCAGGGGTGGAATGATCACGCGCATGGCCTGTGGCAACACCACCAGGTTCATGGTCTGGCGTGGGGCCAGTCCCAGTGCGGCGGAGGCTTCCTTCTGTCCCAGACTCACCGACTGGATGCCACCACGCACCACTTCGGCCACGAAAGCGGCGGTGTAGAACGTGAGGCTGATCAGCACCGCCATGAATTCGGGCGAGACACTGCCGCCGCCTTCGATCATGAAGCGACCTGCTTCCGGTATGGCCCATTCGGTGGGCATGCCACCGCCCAGCCAGCCCAGGAAGGTACAGCCGACAATGATGCCCACGGTGGGCCAGCCGGGATTGCGCAGGCGCCCGGTCTTTTCGAACTCTTTCAGGGCCCAGCGGCGCCAGACCCACGAGAGCACCACGCCAGCGACCAGGCCGGCGAGCATCACCAGGTAGCCCGTGCCCTGCATGGGGCGGGGGAAAGCGAAGCCGTCCTTGCTGAGGTAGAACAGGTCGGCCACGTTCCAGGCATCGCCTGGTGGCGGCAGCACCTCCACAAAAAACAGGTACCACATGAGCATCTGCAGCAGGATGGGCACATTGCGGAACAGCTCCACATAGCCATAGCAGATGCCTCGCACCAGGCCATTGCGCGAGAAGCGCCCCACCCCCAGCAGCACGCCCAGGATGGTGGTCAGGATGATGCCGATCACGGCGACCCGCAGCGTGTTGAGCACACCGACCCAGATGGCTTTGCCGTAGGACTCGCTCGGGTGGTAGGCGACCATGGTTTCGCCGATGTCGAATCCGGCAGAGGCACCCAGGAAGTCAAATCCGCTCTGGATACCGCGAATGCGCATGTTTTCCTGGGTGTTGTGGGCCAGGAACCAGACACCCAGGCCGATCAGCACCAGGGCAATGGTCTGGTAAATGAGGCCGCGCGCGGCGCGGCTGCGCCACGACCAGGGCGGTCGTGGAGGTTTGATGGAGGAATTCAAGAAGATCTCCTGGAGGAGGCGGGGGAAGGAACCCCAGATACAACAACGCCGGCAGGAAATCCAAGCCGGCGTTGTCCACCCAAGCTACGCGATCAGCGAGCGGGCATCGGGTACATCAGGCCACCCTTGTTCCACAGCGCGTTGACGCCGCGTGGCAGACCGATCGGGGTGATGTTGCGCTCGTAGGACTCACCGTAGTTGCCCACGGCCTTGACGGCGCGCAAAGCCCATTCCTTGTCCAGACCCAGCAACTTGCCGGTGTCTTCGGTGCCACCACCCAGCAGGCGCAGCACGTTGGGGTTCTTGCTGTCCTTGCGCATCTGGTCAGCATTGGCTGCGGTGATGCCCAGTTCTTCGGCTTCCAGCAGCGCGTAGCCGACCCACTTCACGATCGCAAAGAACTCGTCGTCGCCGCGGCGCACGGCCGGACCAAGGGGTTCCTTGGAGATCAGTTCGGGCAGGATCATGTGATCGTCCGGCTTGGCGGCTTCCTTGGAACGGATCGAGGCCAGGCCCGATGCGTCCGTGGTGTAGGCCTGGCAACGGCCGGCGAAGTAGGCGGCGTTGGTGGCGGCCAGTTCAGCGAACACCACAGGGCGCAGGTTCAGGTTGTTGGCACGCGAGTAGTCGCTCAGGTTGAGCTCGGTGGTGGTGCCGGACTGCACGCAGACCGTGGCGCCCTTGAGGTCTTTGGCACTTTTCACGTTCAGGCTCTTGGGCACCATGAAGCCCTGGCCGTCGTAGAAGTTCACACCGGTGAAGTGCAGGCCCAGTGTGGCGTCGCGGGTCAGGGTCCAGGTGGTGTTGCGGGGCAGCAGGTCCACTTCGCCGGACTGCAGAGCGGTGAAGCGCTGCGCCGCGTTCAGGGGCACATAGCGCACCTTTTCGGCGTCGCCCAGCACGGCGGCGGCCACCGAACGGCACACGTCCACATCAAGCCCGCTCCATTTGCCCTGGCTGTCGGCGGCCGAGAAGCCTGCCAGACCGGTACTGACTCCACAGACCAGGGTGCCGCGCGATTTGATCGCGTCCAGGTCCTTGCCAGCGTGGGCAGGCATGCTCACCATGGTGGCGGCTGCACTCAGGCCCAAGGCGGTCAGTTTCAGGGTTTTCAATTTCATCAGGTCTCTCCAATTTGTGGTTTGGGTGTTGGTCTGTCGGCCCGGTTACGCACCGTAAATGTGCGTAACATTGCCGCCAAGCGACTTTATCCCCGGCCGAATGGGCCGAGCATCGGGGTTTACGTGGTTGGTCCATGCAAATAATTCATGACGCCATCGCGCCGGCTGTTGGCCGGCCCCCGCTTGAAACTCTTGCAGGTTCCGTGCCAATGCATCAAGGCACGTGAGCGACGGGCCTCGCGGGCGATCGAGCGGACTCGGTATCGGGTCCCGCGCGCGACAAGCCGAATTTTTGGTCGGGCGCAGGCCCACGTATCCTCACTTCAAAACAGTGGCAACAGGAGACATCGCATGACCAGCCCAACACCAGCCGGTGCAGCGCCCGGCAGCGCGCCCGAGCGGCCGCACCACCGCTTCTGGCCCGCCCGCCTGCCGCATCAGCTGACCTCGCCTGCCACATCGCTGTGGTTCAACCTGCTGGTGAGCGCCCAGCGCTACCCGGAAAAGGCCGCGCTGGTCTTTTTCGATCGGGTGGTCAGCTACCGCGAACTGTTCGAGCAGGTCGAGTGCATGGCCGCGCACCTGCATGCCCAGGGCGTCAGGGCAGGTGACCGGGTGATCCTGCTGATGCAGAACTGCCCGCAGTGGGTGGTCGCGCACTTCGCGATCCTGCGTGCCAATGCCGTGGTCGTGCCGGTGAATCCGATGAACAAGGCCGAGGAGCTCAAGCACTACATCACCGACCCCGACGCGCGCGTGGCCGTGGTTGCCGCAGATCTGGCGCCCGAGCTGCTGCAGGCCAATGCCGAACTGCCCGAAGAGCAGCGCCTGAAGCACATGGTGGTGGCGCACTACCACGACGCGATGGGTCCGCAGGCCGAAGTGCCGTCGCCGTGGATGAGCTGGTTGCTGCAGCGCCATGCGCTACCCGAGCTGCAAGGAGGCACCGTGGTCGACTGGGCCGATGTGCTGGCCTGTACCGACCCGGCGCCGGCGCACGACCGCACGCCGGAGGACCTGTCGGTGTTGCCCTACACCAGCGGTACCACCGGCCTGCCCAAGGGATGCATGCACACCCATGCCAGCGTGATGCACAACGCGGTGGCGGGCAGCTTGTGGAGCAATGGCACGGCCGAGAACATTGGGCTGCTGGTGGTGCCCATGTTTCACATCACCGGCATGGTGGTGGGCATGCACAGTGGTGTGTATTCGGGCGCCACACTGGTGCTCATGCCTCGCTGGGACCGCGAACTGGCGGGTCGCCTGATTTCGCGCTGGCGCGTGACCCACTGGGCCAACATCCCCACCATGGTGATCGATCTTCTGGCCAGTCCGAACTTCGCGCAGTTCGATCTGTCGAGCCTCAAGGTCATTGGCGGTGGCGGTGCGGCCATGCCGCAGGCCATCGCTCAGCGCCTGTTCGAGCAGTATGGCTTGCGCTATTCGGAAGGCTACGGGCTGACCGAAACCGCGGCTCCCTCCCACAACAATCCGCCTGACGCACCCAAGCAGCAATGCCTGGGCATCCCGTTCATGAGCGTCGATGCGCGCGTGGTCGACCCCGACTCCCTGAAAGAAATGCCGGTGGGCGAAGCGGGCGAGATCATCATTCGCGGTCCCATGGTGTTTACCGGCTACTGGAAGCGCCCGGAGGCCACCGAGGCCGCGTTCGTCACCTTTGAGGGCCAGCGCTACTTCCGCTCCGGTGACCTGGGCCGTGTCGACGAGGACGGCTACTTCTTCATCACCGACCGCCTCAAACGCATGATCAACGCCAGCGGTTTCAAGGTCTGGCCAGCCGAAGTGGAAACGCTGATGTTCCGCCATCCGGCCATCGCCGAGGCCTGCGTGATCGCCACGCACGACGAGTACCGGGGAGAAAGCGTGAAGGCCGTGGTGGTGCTGCGCGACGCAGCGCGCGGGCACACCACCGAGCAGGACATCGTGGACTGGTGCCGCGAACACATGGCGGTCTACAAGTGCCCACGCACGGTTTCTTTCGTGGACGCCTTGCCCAAGAGCGGCAGCGGCAAGGTGATGTGGCGCCTGCTGCAGGAGCAGGAGTCCCGGAAGGCGGCTTCTGGCGTGGCCCGTTGAGCCTGGCCTGTCTGTCTTCCCCAGGGCCTGTGGAAACCATGTGATCATTCGCCTCATGCATTTTGAATGGCAATCGGTCTCCCGCATCTGGCAACCTCGCCGTGGCCTGTTCTGGGCTATGGTGGCACTGAACCTACTGTCCTCGGTCATCGTCTGGTTCATTCACCTGGCCCAGCCGGCCGACGGACTGCGTTGGCTGCTGAGCCTGCTGGCCCTGATCAACGCCGGTCTCGGGTGGTGGTTGGCCGTGCGCCTGTGGCGCGAAGGACCGGAGCAGGAGGCGCGCTGAGCGTCCACTTTGCCAGCCCCTGCTGCTTCCTGCCCGCATCGAATAACCAAGGATTCTTCATGTTCAAAGCCCTTTTGATCACCAAACCCGCCAGCGGCTACCGCTGCGCCGTGACCGAGCTTGAGGAGTCCGAACTTCCGTCGACGGGTGATGTGACCGTGGCGGTTGAATGCTCCACGATCAACTACAAGGATGGCCTGGCCATCACCGGCCGATCATCGGTGGTGCGCAGCTTTCCCATGGTCCCCGGGATCGACTTTGCCGGGACGGTGCTTGAGAGCCAGCATCCGCGCTGGGCCACCGGTGACCGGGTGTTGCTCAATGGCTTTGGCGTGGGAGAAACGCACTGGGGTGGCCTGGCACAAATGGCCCGGGTCAAGGGCGACTGGCTGGTGGCACTGCCGAAGGCCTTCAGCGCGCGAGACGCCATGGCCATCGGTACCGCTGGCTACACGGCCATGCTGTGCGTGCAGGCGCTGCAACGGCACTGGGCGGATGAAGGTGTTGCACCAGGCAGTGGCGAGGTGTTGGTGACGGGTGCCAGCGGCGGCGTGGGCAGTGTGGCGATTGCCTTGCTGGCCCAGCTGGGTCACAGCGTCGTGGCGTCCACCGGACGGCCCGAAGAAGCCGCTTACCTCAAGGGGCTGGGAGCGACCGATGTGATCGACCGGGGACCCCTTGGTGAGCCCGGCAAGCCCCTGCAGAAAGAGCGGTGGATCGGGGTGGTTGATTCGGTGGGCAGCCATACGCTGGCCAATGCGTGTGCCAGCACACGCTACGGCGGTGCGGTGGCGGCCTGTGGTCTGGCGCAAGGGATGGACCTGCCCGCCAGCGTGGCGCCCTTCATCCTGCGCGGCGTGACACTCTATGGCATTGACAGCGTGATGGCGCCCATGGCCCGGCGCGAGGCGGCATGGCGTCAGCTCGCCGCTCAACTCAGCCACAAGAAACTGGCAGCGTTTTCCAGGGAAATTGGCTTGGCCGATGCCATCGATGCGGCCAGTGAGATCCTGGCCGGCAAGGTGCGCGGCCGGCTGGTGGTGGACGTGAACCGTTGAAGCAGGCTGTGGGGCGGTCGGTCACAAAACCACGTCCCCGGCTTGTCAGACCGGTGCGTTCTCGGCAGATGGCGTGGGCTCGCCGGGGGGTGCAAAGCGCCGCCCCATCCAGCCTGTGAACGGCAGGAACAACAGCGCCACCCCCAGGTTGAAACTCAGGTTGGCGATGGCCACGGCTTGCCCGGGGCTGCCGCCGGTGCGCACCGCCCATTCGCCAAACGGCGTGATGAAGGGCAGCATGAGCCCTACGCCAACCGCGTTGAACACCAGGTTCATCTGCGCGGTGCGGCGCGCAAAGCGGTCCATTGGAATGCTGGCGATCAGGCCGGTGGCGGTGGTGCCCAGCGAGGCACCCACCACCACGGCCACCGCGGCCATGGGTTCCAGAACGCCCTGCTGAACCAGCACGATCGCCAGCCCGCTGACGACACTGCTCGACTGCAGCAGCACCGTCATCACCACGCCCAGAAGCACGCCCAGCAAAGGGGCCTGAGCGCGTGCGAGCAAGTCCAGCATCCAGGGTGCCTGACGCAGCGGCTCCAGGGAGCTGCTGACAAGGTCAAGCGCGAAAAAGATGAAACCGAAATAGAAAATGGCCCGTCCCGCAACCCGAATCGAGAACGGAAGCATGGTGAGCAAGCCCCCGAGCACGATCAGGTAGGGGCCGATGTGCGTGAGCTCGTACGACACCAGCCAGGCCGTGGAGGTGGTACCCACCTTGGCACCCAGCAGCACCGCCAGACTGCCAGCGAAGCTCAGCGTGCCTGCATTGACCAGCGCCACCACCAGCGCGCTCACTGCGCTGCTGGACTGTACCGCCGCCGTGACACCGGCACCGAGAGCGAAGCCACCCAGCCTGTAGCGAGTGGCCAGCCCGAGCCACCGCGGCAGTCGATCGCGGCCGATGGTCTGCAGTTCCTTGCTGAAGTGCTCCAGACCGTAGAGGAAAAGCAGCAAGGCGCTGAGCATCAGCACCGCGTACTGGAATTGGCTGTAGGGCAGGTTCATGGTGGGGCGAGCATACCCAAGGCCGACCAGGACCGGCCGCTCACAGTCAGGACGCAGCGGCGGCGGGTGGCACGATGTGGCGGTAGGCGTGCCAGGTAGCGTGCCCGATCACCGGCCCGATCACAAACAGGCCCAGGAACAGCGGCAGCATGGCCAGCACCACCAGCGCCGTGATCAGTGCGCCCCAGAGCAACATCACGCCCGGGTTTTGCAGGCAGGCGCGGATGCTGGTCAGCCCGGCGGAAATGGCGTCGACCCGGCGGTCCATGATCATGGGAATCGATATCACGCTGGTGACGAAGATCAGCCCTGCGAACAGGCCGCCCACCAATGTGTAGGTGATCAGAAACCCGAGGTTGTCCGGGTTGATGAGTTGAGGCAGCAGTTTCTCGGTCGATGGCATGGTGTTGAATGTGACCGCAAACACCACCAGCGAGGCGCGGCCCCACAGCAGCTCCAGGATCAGCAACACGCCTGCGAAGATACCCATGGTGCCCTGGGTGGGGCGCCATGCCAGCAGAGAAGCCTTCAGGGAAGGTCGGTGCGACGCCGTCTGCATCGCCTTGCTGGCGTCGTACAGACCCAGGCAGAGGAAGGGGCCCATCAGCAGAAAGCCTGCGCTC
The DNA here is from genome assembly GCF_030651625.1 of Hydrogenophaga sp. Taxonomy (GTDB): domain Bacteria; phylum Pseudomonadota; class Gammaproteobacteria; order Burkholderiales; family Burkholderiaceae_C; genus Hydrogenophaga. The sequence goes on from NZ_JAUSCF010000006.1 coordinate 312,814, forward strand.
AAGGCGAGCACGTAGGCTGGCGCGTTCTGGAAGACCGCCAGCAGCGCATGACCCATCACAAAAAAACACAGGCCGTAAAACAGCCCGATGCGCGGGCAGCGTTTGAAATCGGCCCAGCCCAGGCGGAGCCACTTGAACGGATCGGCAAAGCTCAGACTGGCCAGGGGCAGCGAAAACACCGACGGTGTGCGCTGCCGCTCTGCCTCACGGCGAGCGAGCAGCCTGGCACTTTCACTGATTTCTTCGGTCGGTGTGTCCGACGCCTGCGGGGGTTCGGCTTCAACGGCATCGGTCATGAGGAGTCTCCTGTCTGACCAAATATATAACGTTGCCCTCAGTCCGGTTTCCCATGGTTTACCCCATCCCGCTGGCGGAGCTTGGGCATTGCCTGGCGCCGCATGTGCAAGGCCAGCGCGGCATCCATCGACTGGGTGTGCTTGAAGAACCAGCCAGCCAGTTCGCCAGCCATTTCCCGCACAGGCGCCAGTTGCCCGCGGCGCGCCATGGCCGCCCCTTCGCGCAACAGATTGAGCACCACGTGATGCTGCAGCAGGTGGTTGCCGGCAGACGCGAAATGGGTCTCACGCATCCATTGGTCTTCCTCACCAAATTGTTTCTCCATGTGCACCAGCAAGGCGGCCCACGCCGTTGGAAGTGCTTCGTCGGTCGCAGTCTGGGCTTGTGCGAGGAGGTCCACGAATGTGTGGTGCGCGGTGTCCATCGGGGCAAAGTCGAGCTGCAAGGCCTCCGACCATTCGACTGTTTCCATCTTGTCCTCGTGCGGGGTTGGCAGGGGTGTTGCCGACAGCTTGACAGTGCCTCCCCATCGCGAATTTGATCCAGCGCAGGAAGTGCGCAGTCAGGCTGCTTCAATGATTGGTGTTTTCCCTGACTGCCGCCTGTGGGGTCGCTAAACTGGGCGCCCATGACCAGCGAATTCCAACCCCCTTATGTGCCCTTGTCCCAGAGGGACAGCATGCTTCTTGCACACGGGTTTGCGCTCCTCAGTGCAGACGATGTCAGGACCTGGCTGGGCGCGTCCAACGCTGATCTGGACCGCCTGCACCAGGCGTGGGACGACCTGCCACCGGATGAGTACCTCAAGGATGGCGGCCGCTACCGGCGGCGCCGGCACAGCTGTTTCACAGTGAACGACGGCCTGGCCGAACAGGTGCCGCACCGCGCACACTGGCAGCCGCTGGAATACAACGCCTTGCATGGTGGCATGCAGCGCTGGTTTGAACCCATGCCTGCAGAGGTGGTGGCGCTGCCCCTGTGGAGGCGATTGCTGGTGCGCCTGGGCGACGCGGCCGCCGCCCTGCGTGGCGCGCGCACCTGGTTTGTGGAGGCGCACCCGTTTCGCATCGACACCACCGACGGCATTGGCCGCCCCACGCCCGAAGGCGCGCACCGCGACGGCGTGGATCTGGTGGCCGTTTTCATGGTGAACCGTCATCTGATCAAGGGCGGTGAAAGCCGCGTGTTCGAGGCCAACGGCCCCAGCGGCCAGCGCTTCACGTTGCGTGAGCCCTGGTCGCTGCTGCTATTGGATGACGCTCGGGTGATCCATGAGAGCACGCCGATTCAGCCGCTGGAGGTTGGCAGCATGGGCTGGCGAGATACGCTGGTGCTGACTTACCGTTCAGACGGGTTTCAGGCAGGGTAGAGAAGAACATCCGCGTTGCCTACGGCGCCAATCCCTTTATAGGTTGCTGTATGCACTCAATCAGGGAAGCGCGGAAGGCGGGTTCCGGATAGAACTTTTCTCCAGACGAGCGTGCGTTCGCTCCCTCCCCCGCTGGGGGAGGGCTGGGTGGGGCCTCTCCCCCATTGGCCTTTTTCCCTGGAAGCTTGGTTTGGCCGGGTCTCGCCCCGGCAGGCAACCTGCCTTTGATGAAACCCCCGTAGCGGGTTTTCTTTGTTCGCCAAAGGCGCGTACCGCGCGGGGTTTGCTCACTTTGCGAAGCAAAGTTACGCAAACACCAAACGTAGGCCAAAGAAAGGCGAGCCG